>CAWVRN010000058.1:0-2063 GCA_963932905.1 uncultured Bdellovibrio sp. | reverse complement strand
TACTGTTTTAATTGCATCTGGGTGTTCTACTACTTGTACGTTACTTACCCCATTTACAACTCTATTCGAACCAAAACCAAAATTTAAACCCGAGGCGGCATTTGCAACCTCGGGTTTTTTATTTTCATCACCTGCAACTCGCTGTTTTTTCGAAGCATTTTCTGCAATCGACTCTATGGCTTGCTGCCCAACGAAATAGTGAATTTTGAAAGAACTTTGCGTCACCTCAACTCTTTGAACCAGTTTTTTTAGTATCTGATTTCTGAGATCGGCGTCTTTTGTTGAGTGAAGTTGCCCGCTCAACAACCTACGGTAGTTAGAAAAATCCTTCACGTTGCACGGAATATCGCGCACGGCGGAGGATGAACGGACTTCCGCCAATTGAGCCTCTTGAGCAGATTTAACTTCCTCTAGTTTATGCATTTGTTTGAAGATAGGGTCCGGAGAAATGCCCTTGGGTAGATTCGACAAATGTTCCACCAGTACCTCGATTTGTCCGCCAATTGATTTGATTTTTTTCTCAAATCTTTCTCCGTCGTTTTTTTGATCGCTTGAAGAAAATTTGAGTTGCACCCTCTTCAGTAGATTCTCAGCCAGCTTTTGATCTTGCAATAAAGCCAGTACCTTTTGCCAAACCAAAGGTTCAATCTTGGCAGCTTGAATCCTATGCGGATCGCAATTGAAAGTTTTCTTACTCAAGTACGCTTGTTTTTTAGCTTCCCACCCATGCTCGTAATACGGAATTTTTCCACCATTTCCATGAGCTGATTTTCCGACCATACGTCTACGACAGCAATTGCAAATAACCAAACCTGAAAGCAAAAAAGGAAATCGTTGGTCCAATCGACTTTGTTGTTTATGACAGTTTTTAGTTAGAATGCTTTGAACTTTTTGAAAATCGGCAAGATCAATAATCGGTGGCCAAACCGCTTTAACATATTTCTCTTCCTCACCTTCACTTGAAGCTTTTTTCAATCCTACATAAGCTCTGCGGGTTAAAATTCTATATAGATTATCTTTTGTAATCACACCAGTTCGCGAAACCCCTCCATTAGATCGTGCCAATGGAAGGGTTATTCCTTTGGAATTCAAAACTTTACCAGTCTTAGGTAAAGTTTGTTCTTTTAGAAAAATAGAATAAATTTCCCGAACAATCGACGCTTCACCTTCATCAATTTTTAAGTATCCTCTTCTTTCCAGATCTTTTTTGAAACCTAAGGGAATGCTACCTCCATTAAATAGCCCCCGTTCAGAGCGTGCCTTTAGATTATATCTAACACGCTCTGAAACCTGTTTTCTTTCGAACTGTGCAATATTGGCGAGAGTCATCAAAACCATTTCTCCAGCAGCACTAGTTGTATCAAATTGCTCGCGCAAGCTTTGGAACTCGCAATTATTTTCGCGCATGAGTTCCCAAATCTCACAAAAGTCTTTTATATTTCTAGACAATCGAGAAAGCTCGGTGACCATAACTAAAGTCGTTTGACCTTTACGAATACTTCTTAGTAACCGCTGAAGTTCTGGACGATTAGTGTCCTTTCCCGATTTGGCTCGATCAATGAACACGTCGGTTACTTCGCCGAACTGCGATTCCATATTTTTAAATTGAACGTGAGTTCGGAGTCGCTGTTCCTGACTCTTAATGGACCCTTCAGGATTGCTTGCCTGTTCTTCCGTTGAAACACTAATATTATGTGAAATTTCACATAATATTAGTGTTTCAACGGAAGAACAGGCTTCGAATCCCGAAGGGTCAATAAAAAATCAAGAAGAGCGCCTTCGTATGGCGGTAAAGCTAAAAAATATGGAAGGCCATTTCGGTGATATTGTGGCGGTATATGTTGACTGTGCAAAATCTGGGAAAGATACGAATCGCCCCGAGCTTCAAAAATTATTAATGGCCATAAGAAAGCGTGAAACTGATCTTGTGCTGGTGAGCGAGCTATCGCGGATATCAAGGTCCATTAAGGATTTCTCGGACATTTGGCAGATGATGAAAGACAATGGATGCGGATTTCAGTCATTAAGAGAAAATTTTGATACGACCACCGCCGCCGGTGAAA
>CAWVRN010000057.1:0-3522 GCA_963932905.1 uncultured Bdellovibrio sp. | reverse complement strand
TCAAGAGTACTTAAGTATTGGTCCCAAGTGGATTTATCCCAATTTTTTGAAACTCGCGCTACCTGTTCATCGCTTAGATGGTTTCCACTTTCATCTAGCCAAGGTTTGTTTTTTATACTTATTCTCATAGATTCCCCGTTACGTATTTGCGTTGATTCGCACAGAGGACTATTTCAATGTTGGCACCATTTTGACATTGGCGGCCTAAGGTTTTGAAATCGTAAGCGAAACTGAAAATTTATGATGGGAATTGGGTTTTTTAAAAATATAGTTTTCGCCAGTATTTAAGCGCTTTTTTTTCGAGATATGTTTTAACTTGGTTATACGGTGCTGAGAATTTAGCTCGCTCGCTAGCAATTGGTTTTCGCGGTTTTGCTTTGTATTTGAAAGTCGAGTTGAAATGTTAAAAATAGGTAATCTTTTCGGTAGAGGAGTCATCAATGGTGTCCGTTAAGGCGGCAAGAGAGCATATGAAATTCTCACCTGATAAACTAGTTAGTCAGCGAACGGTTGCTAAAATAGAACGAAAATGCTCTTTGCCATCCGGCTTTTTTTTCACACCACAGATGGCAGATGCTTTTTTCACTATGAGTCCAGTGCCGAATTTGATTTCACCTCGTCTTGCGACAATTGGATGATTGCATTCTTGGGGGATTCTTTGACACTGAGCCGTCTTCAGATATTATTGGGTAATGAACGAAGTGCGACGGATGGTCTTCCTTTTGGGAGCCGGATTTTCATTTGATGCGGGACTGCCGCTAGCCAACACGTTGACCAAAAAATTTCGCGACCTCTTCGCGGACAAGAGTCTTTTCTCCTTCTACAAAAAGACCATTGATAGATGCGCCGTCGATGCTCTTGAAGAAATCATTATTGACGGAAAAATGAATTATGAAGAGATTCTGGGATGGCTTTACCTGTCGCAATACCGTTTTGAAAATCGAGATCTGCTTGATGCTTACGGTGAACTGAGGACTCGTCTTACAGACATGATTTACCATATTTTGCTTCAAGAACAAAATCGCAGCCATATCGCGCGAGATTCTTGGGTTACCAAGTACAAAGGAATTGCTGACCTCGCCGCTCTTCATAAGCCTCTGAGAGTTTTCTCTTTAAACCATGATCTTGTAATTGAAGAAATTTGCGAGCACTTTGCGCTTCCGCTTGAAAGTGGATTTGGTGGCGACAGAAAGAAAACGATTTTTTCGAAGGACACTGTGCCAGTTCCGTTTTCTACGTTAACGCTTGAAGAGATGAAGTCTGGTAAGCTCAATCTCTTTCAAGAGGGTAGTCATGGTTTAAACCTTTATAAGGTGCACGGTGGTCTCGATTTTTTCATAATGAAAGATCAAACTGAGTTTGCTCGCATAAAGACCGGATCAGTGAAAGGTGATTTAACATGCCTTAATTTGCTGGGCTCGTCCGAGAAGAATGGTGTAAACGTCTTTGGAAGCTCAGTCGTTACAGATGGTAGTGGAGAGGTTCAATTTTTACGTCGTCTTCATGTGGCCGGTGTTTATAAGTTCGACCGTGCGAAGCCTCAGAACCTGCCAGAGGAGTGGCTGAGTCGTTTTCGGGCGGACATCAATTACGCCGTTGACCTTGTTTGTATTGGCTACAGCTTCGGAGACCTTCATATCAATGCTGGCATTAGAAATTGGATCGAGCACGACACTAAGAGGAAGCTATGGATTGTAGACCCGAGAATTTCAGAGATTCCCAATGGATTCCGGCAATATCATAAGCAGGTATTTCCGTTACCGATAAAGACAAGTGAATTTCTAAACTCTCCTGCGGCCTATATGTAAGAAGCTACTCACTTGTGAAGATTGATCTGGCGTAAAAGAGAATCAAAGAAAACAGAATCCTAGATAGGTTCAGGTTAATCGACCGCAGTGAAAGCCAACGGTGAACCCTTTGAATGCGTTTGGGATAAAACAAGTTTCTAATAAACTTGAAGTGATCAAGCAATCAAGTTTCAAAAATAGATTTGTGGTTTCTCAATCTCTATCGCGCCTACGCGATTCTGGATGAAACCACGCTTTTCAGTTGAGGGCGAAGTTGTGCCCTACTCTCTGGGGTCTGAGAATATTGAGGTCCTTTTCCACTTATTACTAAATCACAATCACCGAAGCTACTAATCGAAAATAGAGTCCTAGATCAAAGCTTGCTTTTGCAATCATTGATTCTAGATCAGTGCTTCCAATGGAAACCAATTTGATTGGTAATCGATCTCGTTCAAATTGTGATAGAATTCCGCGCATAGCACTTTGTAGTTCAGGGTTTAGCTTGTCCACGTCGATTAGCACCAGCGTTCCATTCAAACTTTGCTCGACTTCTTTGGTTAATATGTCATTGTTTCCATAGAAACGCCTTACAAAGCTGGGCTGATCGCTATTGGTTTTAAAATCAAGATAGACAATAGAACCGGATCGTTTCCCATGAATTAAATCGACAATAGTTTTTAAATAAAATGGGTCAACAAGTCGTCTAATATAAATTGGAAGTGGCTGAATGGACTGGTTAATAGCATCACTACAGGCTTTTGTAAGTACATCTTTTGGGGTCATGTTTTCTAAGTCATAGTCCCATAAACTTAGTACTTTTGATGTCTTTGATTTAGTTACTGTGGATTTCACTTTTTCTCCTGTTTTTATTTAGATCCAAGCCACATCGTATTCAAAAATCTTATCCTTTGCTATGATCGGAACGCCTGATTCTTTTGAACGTTGGACGACTAAAGGATCGTCGTATGAATTGGTAATTAAATGTGATGCAATAGCATTTTTTGTTTTAGCTCTAGCTATCACGCTTAGACCATCAGCTTGTTTTTCTTTGAGATTATAGTCACACAATAAAATATGGTTTCCATTTTCTAATGACCAATCCATATACTGTGATGAGGTTTCAAAAAACTTAACCTCAACTTGGGAAAGGGCCCTATTTTTAACAAATTGCCTTAGTGGCTCATAAGTTAGAGGATCATCATCCAGATACGCAATACAATCAGATTTTGGAAGAACAAGAACACGCTCGTTTTTGGGAAATATAAATGTAATTGTTGAGCCTTGGCCCACTTGTGATTCGACGTTCAGCTCACCACCAAGAGAATTAATGAACTCCCGCGCATAATAGAGTCCGTACCCAGAGCCGCTTGATTTTCCAATACTTAGTTTCTCTTTTCCAATCAGAGGCAAAACGTCTTCAGATATGCCGCATCCTGTGTCTTTTACGTAAATTTTAATCAGCTTATCGTCAGAGCCAGTTCCAATAGTTATCTTTCCACTAAATCCAACGGCATCAACAGCGTTGTCGATAATGTTGGATAGATGCCGTGCCAACTCTTTTCCATCAACGGGAAAAAATGTCGAAGATGAGGCATTTACAAATGAAAATTCAATATTCTCTAAATGTTCACACAAATTCTTTTTTTCACTAAGCAATTCATTTAAAACCGATTCAATCCGAATTGGATCAGAGGTAGATTCCACAATATTAGAATCAAAATCTTTAGCGCCTTTA
>CAWVRN010000056.1:0-5665 GCA_963932905.1 uncultured Bdellovibrio sp. | reverse complement strand
AATTTTAATAAACGGTGAAAACGGAACTGGAAAGGAAAAAATAGCTAAAGCGATTCATGAAAAATCAAAGTTCTCTAGCGGCCCATTTATCTCGGTAAATTGCACCGCGATTAGTATCGGCATTATTGAAAGCGAGCTTTTCGGTCATGTGAAAGGCGCTTTTACCGGGGCCATTGGCGCAAAAAAAGGATTTTTTAAAGAAGCCGAAGGTGGCACTATCTTTTTAGATGAAATTGGAGATTTGCCTCTTAGTGTTCAAGTTAAGTTTTTAAGAGTACTTCAAGAAAAAGAGATCACGCCAGTAGGATCAAGTATCTCCGTGAAAACAAATGTCAGAGTTATTGCCGCGACAAATGCCGATCTAGAAAAAGCCGTCAAAAGAGGTGCTTTTAGAGAAGACCTCTATTACAGATTAAATGTTCTTCCTATTGAGCTTGCGCCCCTAAGAAAGAGAACGAGTGATATCGAGCCCCTTGTTCATCATTTTTTAAATGAATGGAAAAATAAAACTGGGGAAACCAGAGAGATAACTCAAAATGCGTTATCGACGCTGCGGAAGTATTCTTGGCCGGGTAACGTGCGGCAGTTAGAAAATGCAATCACAAGGATGCTAGCCCGGTACTCGGATGAAAAACTAGACGTTAACCATATCGATAAAACGTTTCTAACAAAAAAGACCGAATCTAATATTGAATCTTATGACGATGCTTTAGAGTTATGGAGTCATTATAAAACCGAAACGTTTCATCGAGAGCGTGAGGTCCTAGAGAAGATCGTTGTACTATCTGGATCTATGACAAAAGCATCAAAACTTATTGGAATTGCAAAATCAACCCTGCACGACAAGCTAAAAGGTCTTGGCGTTCAGATAAATAAACTGTGGGAGGAAGAAGTATGAGGAATACAAAATCACTGGTAATAGTTGTGGCTTTATTGCTTGGAGCGCCAATTTTTGCCGAAGAAGTTAAGAGTCAAAATGTAAAGGTTCTGTCTGAAATTGAAATCAAAGAGGCTATTGGACTGTTACTTAAAGCCGGAATATTAAGTGCTCAAGAAACTGATACTCTTGTAAAAAGAGCTTCCATTCTTGATGTACTATCAGGTCGTGGTAGAGTTCAGACTCTTGGCGCGGCTCAGAGTTCAATTTGCGGTAAACAGAAATAAGATCTAGAATCATGAAAAGCCATCACTATACACTAGTTTTTATCGGGCTTGCGGCAGGTGTATTTCTCGCTCAAGCCTATATCAAAAGAGGCCCCACCATGTCAGACACTTTAAGAATTGCTTTTCCAAACGGTTTACCAGCAAAGTCGTATGAACCAACCAGGATTCATTTAGCGCCCGAATATATATTTTTAGAAAATACCTTTAGTCCTTTAGTTGAGTTATCTCCAAATGATGCAACTATTAGAAGCGGACTAGCCGATAAATGGGAGTGGAGAAATGATGAACTTCATTTCTTTATACGTGATGGTGTTAAGACCATAGATGGAAAAGCAATTACCGCTGAAGATGCCGCATTCTCTCTTAAAAGACTGCTTGTTCGCACTCAAAATACTCACGGCAATTTAAAAGACCTTGTATGTAAAGGCTACGAAGTTAAGTCCATTGAGGATGCTTGTCCTGGAATTAGCTATAAAGATAATGAACTAATATTAAAAATCGTAGGGAAATCAGCGTTCATTCTTCCTATGCTAACAGGAATTGATTTTGCTATTATTCCAAAATCATCGGTTGACCCAAAGTCGCTTGAAATTATCGATTACAGAAATACGTCGGGTCCGTACTATGTCAGTCGAGATAGCGAAAGCGGCAGCATTGAGCTATCGGCCAATACAAGTCACTACCATTACTCTAAAAACATTGCACAAAAAATTCAACTTGTTCCGGTTGATCCAATGAATAAGTCAGATTCATTACGCCTTTTTAACGAAAGTAAAATAGATTTTATTACCACAATTGATTCAGCAAAGTCTGAAGAAGTTTATGAATTAAGTAAAACGTCACCTGGGGCTGAATTTCACTCTACTGCAAATATAAGAACATTTGCCTTGTTTTTTACAGATCGTGGAATAAAAGAGCTTAGTCCTCTACAAAGATTATTGATAGGCAAGAAAATAAAAGAGTCAGTTTCTAGTCACTTTCTAAAGCTTCCTGGTTATGAAAATACGTATCAATTCTTTCCACAGCATGGCGATGGAGCAATTGACACAGAAAAGGCTCGACAGATTTTAGAACGACCAACTCCTATGGTAGATATAAGTAAATTAAATTTGTCTATCTCAATAGTTAGAGTCGGAAACATAGACGACTACAAGAAGTGTATATTGTCGGCAATTCCCTCAGTAACTGTACTTGAAGGAAAAAATTTACCCTCATTTCAAAAATATAATACTTTCACAGAAATGCCCCACGCATATATTCTTGGGCCCGACACAGGTTTTAACGAGGACATTTCGTTAATTTCATATTCTTTAATGGCGGGTTTTTTTGGGCTCAACGAAAAAGAACGGCAGGATTGGCTAGCAAACTATATGTCAAAACAAAATAAAGACGATCGGCTAAAACTCCTTCAGCAAATACATGAGTCTGCCCTAAAGGATGCGCTTTTTGTCCCATTGTTTTCTGGTCCCTACACAGCTTTAGTAAAAAAAGGCTGGAAAATTCAACTCTCTAAAATTCTAGCGAATAATCCATTATGGCTAATTACGAAGGATTAAATCGCTGGATACTAGATAGTGCTGATATTCTTAATCTTCAGGTGACTCAGCTTGATTGGATTCACGAATACTTTCAGGGTCACTATGATCTAGATGTAAAAGTTGAGATCGATTCAAAAACTTACAGTGGTCGAGGATCAGACTTAGATTCAAATTTGGCTCTTGTTAAGGCTGTATGTGAATCAATCGAGCGTTATGTGTGCGATAAAAACAAAATCAGCTCAACTGGAGTTGCCGGTCATCAGAATTTTGATCTAGCCAAAGAAAATGCGTTACTTGAGTATATCGAGCGCATATCGATTTGGTCACACCATAATCAAAAAAATGGAATGAAGCTTATTTCATCAGAAGGATTTGTAATAGATACCAAAGACTACGGCAAAATAGATTTTAATCTTTTGCAGTTTGAAATGATCGTGCCTGTTGGTTTTATCGGGATCTTCACGCTAGCTCATGGGCTAGATAGCGGCAAAAATTTTGGCGGTATTGTGGGCGCTGCTGTTTCTAGAGATATCCACACTGCACAAACAAAATCAAAAATTGAATGCTTACGAAATGTCTCTGCACTTAAAGTTGATTCGATCGTTCCTATAGCGCATAGACAGTTTAAAAAAATTAGTAAGCCAACATCTAAAGACTCACAAGGGCTATTATTTGATCCTAGTTACTGCAAAGATCTAATTGAGAATCTAAATATCAAACATGATATGAAAACAGATTTCAACTTAGACATAAATACATTGAATTTTTCAGAACTCAAATTCTCAACTCTGGCTTTGAACGAATGCCCACTAAAATTTGTTCGCTGCCTTGATCAAAACAGTAACCCGGCTCCTGACGCAGAGTTTGTGGGGTGAAAAAATGACAAGTCGCTTAGAGCAAGAAATCAAAAAAACGACATTTAGATTTTTTCTTACCTCGTTAATTTTACTTTTAGCGGCGACTGCTCTGTCTGTGATTTGGAACCGTTCCATTAAAGACGAGCTTGCAATTCAAGCGTCCAGTTTTGTCAGGAAAGGGATTTCGACAAAAGAAATGCGCGGAGTTGTTGAATATTTAAATGGAGTACAATTTTCAGCATTTACGCATGTATCACTAGTTTCACCGACTGATGAGCATATCATCACCTTGCCCCCCGTTTTTGATAGAAGAACTAGCTCGAAAGATCTTATGAGTCAGATTCTTTATTCATCTGTTACTATTCCCATATATCTAGATACCGAGTCAAAAAGCCTTGCGGCAAAGGCAACCTACACCTACTCACGATTTGAACTTGTTCCGTATGCTGCACTTATCTGGCTATTTTCAGCTATAATGCTGGCGCTAGTATTTAATCAAGCAAAGAAAAAGGTCGAGATTGAATTTGAAAAAGAAGTCCGAATTAAAAATGCTGAGCTTATCGAAGAAATAGCAAAAAAAGTCAGACACAATATTAGGTCGCCACTAGCAAGCTTAAGGGCCATATTTATTGAAAAAATGTTTTCAACAGAAATGATTTTTGATCAGGGCATTGGGGTTATCAAAAGACTTGAAGAAATTATTGAAGAGCTTAAGCCAAGAAATCCTAATAGTGCATCGATAAATTCCGCAGCAAGTAATCAAAACACCAAAGCCATCTTTGATGTGGTTCAGATGCTTAAGTCAATCGTAGCAGAAAAGAAACTCATTTCAAAAAATGTTAAAATTGATTTAACCATAGTAAATTCTGAATCCGATCTTGGCGTATACACTATTATCCCTACAGCCCATTTTTTACCGATGTTATCAAATATTATTGATAATTCTCTTCAAGCAATAAAAAACGAAGGCGCGATTGATATCATCTTGTCATTCGATGAGGAATCATTTTCAATCGAAGTTAAAGATACAGGTCACGGGATCTCAAATGAACACCTCACAAAAGTATTTGATAGACACTTCACACACGGAAAAATCGATGGCTCTGGACTTGGACTATATTACGCTAAGAAACTTGTTGAATCCAATTTAGGCAATATCGAAGTAACATCTGAATATGGCAAAGGCACATCGCTATCAATTATTTTGCCTAAGCTGAAAACCCCTTCTTGGCATATCGATAAAATCTCACTTGAAGAGTATGATTCGATTACATTGTGTGATGATCAGCAGACAATGATAGACGCGTGGGAAGTAAAGTTTAGGGGACTTAGTAAATCTCTAACAATAGAGTCCTTTCGATCGTGCGAATCGATGGAGCAATCAGTTGATCCAGCATATTCTCGCCTTTACCTGGTTGATTTTGATTTGGGTGAAGGAAAAATGACGGGTCTTGATTTTCTATCTAGGTATCCTTCGCTTTCTAAGAACTTTGTCCTAGTCACCGGCCATTTTGATGAGCCTTGGGTTCAAGAGGCCTGCCAGCGCCTAGATTGTAAACTCCTGTCTAAAGATAGCATTTTCCAAATTGAGTTTATCTAAAGGAAATCTTGTTCGTTTAAAACGTAAATACGTTTTTATCATTGAGTTCAGTCAATATTTCTATCACACCCTCAAACTTATCGAATCAAATTAAACTATAGGTTTTTCGGCGTTCGTCCGCCAGGCCGGACATTTTGAAGGTTTTTGCCAGAATCGCCGGACGATTTAGTTAAGTGTTTATTTTGTCAGAGCAAATCTAAATCCTGCGTCCGGATTTTCGGACGCTTTCATTTTTTCAGAAAAAAACTAAAAATCAAAATCTAGTAATTTCAATAGTTTGAAGCTCACTCGAAGCAAATCCGAATTCTGGCATACTTACTGCCCTATATAGCTAGTGAAAGCTGCGCAAAACGGCACGCTAGAAAAACTAAGAGGGGGAAAAATGATTTTAAGTTGTAGACCAATACTGGCTTACAGGGGGCCAACTCGAAACAAGAAAAAGAAGGCTCAATATAAAAATTGTAAGAACTGCGGAAGCGCAAATTTACTTGAGTCTGGACCAGATC
>CAWVRN010000055.1:0-7445 GCA_963932905.1 uncultured Bdellovibrio sp. | reverse complement strand
CGAAAAATGTTTTATAACGAGTCCAGCCTGCGGAAGGGCATGTCGATAGTTCCGATAGTGATCATTAATTTTTTATTGTAAGCCGAATAAAAACCGTGTGCCGAGTTAGCCAGCCCAAAAAATTATAAGTCGATGCTCCTAAACAACTCATGTGAGAATTAGTTTCCACCGGAGGCACGGGTAGAGTGCAAAGTGTAAATTATATAATAATCAAACCCTGCAGTTTGCTCGATCTGAAAGACTTTCATAAAACCATTTTGGGGTTCTGCAAGTCCATGGACACAGAAAAGTTTTTGCGTATTCCGTAGAGGCTCGTGAAATATTATAGTTGAACTTGTCTCTATAATTTGGAGGGAGCTAGGACCTGGATTCGCATAAATACTTGTAGATTTCTAGATTTTTTTTATATTAAGACTAATCTTTAGTTTTCGTCTCGTAACGGAGGGTCGATTGGATATTTTGATTTATCAAAAAGAAGCTAGAAAGCATTTTCTTCACTATATATTGGCGCTTCTTGGTCTGATATTTATTTTTGCCGCATTAAGTGTCAATCAATCGGAAGATTGCAAAGGAGATAGGTGTTCGGAGTGGTTATTATGGACTGCCTTCGGACTTGGGGGACTGGCATTAGTAGGTGCTTCAGTTGCGTTAATAAAAAACTTTCGCTGGGGAAGTCGAGTTAATGTGGCCGCTGGTATTTTGTACTGGTGGGAGGGCTATCGCTCTCTAAAAGAACATCAGATTAACTTGAAGTTAGTGGCTCAAATAGTTATTGAGAATTCGACTGGGGATTCTCATTTAAAAATTTTAGATAAAAATCAGAAGCGAATTCCATTTTCTGAGCAATGTGCTCCTTGGCCGTGGAAAGACTGGGCGCTAGAAATTGCGAAAAATTTTCCACATATTCAAATTTCAGATATGGTTTAATTTTATCGCATACTGTGGTCCGCAGGAGGCAAGCCCTTAGGAATGCTGAATGCGAATACTGTTGCAGTAGTTTATATTGGTAGATGCGGCGGAAGTTTAAAGCCTTTAAAAAACGTAGAAAGTAGCCGAGATAAGAGTATAGGAAAGTGCTTCATATTTTTGATTACATGCACCTTACTTTCTGGATGCTTTTGGAAAGTAGGATTACGAATAAATCAAATGCGGCTTCAAGTTTGTCATTGTGCGCTTTGGATCAAGTACTTTCTGGCCAATGTAGCGCAAGCGCAGGCCAAGTTGCGACATCAGAGACGGGATCAGATATTACGTCGTGGAGCAATGCTAGTGCCGGAACGAAAGAGGCGGCAGGTATCACTGACGGATTTTATCACGCAAAACAATGTAGTTTTTCTGACGGAGATCTTTTGGCCCCCAACATCGTTAGTGGAGTAAATATTTTTGGTGTGATATGAGTCGCCTTTTTTGGCCAAATCCTACCTTAGGAACTGGACTATGTTAAGGGGGTTAGGTCAGTTCGTAGTCGACGTCGAATTTGTACCACTGGTGAATGAAATTTTAGATCCTGATGTCACCTATCCTGTCGCGCCAGATGCCTTGAGGGTAATATTTTGATTAGTTCCTCTGGCAGTCAAATTAAGTGCGCCGTTGCTGACGTTAGGTAAATAGTGCGTACTGATTTCATTGATTAAGACAGCACCTGCGACCAGAATGCGAAAATTTCATCGGTGGTAATTGTTCCCAAGAAGTGGCGTTGGGTTCCCGAAAAGCGATTTGGATATCCCGTTCGTCTTTACTGCCTGGAACATACGTGAGAGAACTACTCCCATTCATGTAATTACTCGCGGGAACAGAAAAACTATTTTGATTTGAGAAAACCTGATCAAAACTGTGAGGAAAACCATCAGAGCTTGTGCCGCTGCCGTTATTTAAAGACAAGCTAAACAAACCGCTACTCGAGGTCATATCTTTGACCTGATTTTCTTCGTAAAGCAGGTGCCGTGGCTAATGCCGGTTCATGAACCTATTGAAACTTAATCGGTAGTAGCGATAGTTGCGCTCCGAGGCCACTGGCTGCTGAGCTCGATAGTGGAGTAGGGTTGAAGTTCAAAAAATTAGGATTTGTGAATAACGGACTAGCGCATATTTGACCGTTAACGCAGCCACCTTTTGTGTTGAACACTAAGTTTGAATTGACCTGTACGGCCATGCTGGAATTTTCCGTGTAGTGAAAACATGTTTTTTCATTATTCTGACGCCAATCGGTTCGTCCATCGAAAATATTTTTATCAATTTTTAGCGTACCGCCGGTAGTGCCGCCGGAAAGTACCAAGCAATCTCCTTCGCCGGTGACGGTATTATTTGAAATAATATTCGTATCGTTAGCCTCAACCCCAATGCTTATTGCATTGCCTAGTGCGCGACACAAATCACCGTTTGCCATAGTACTAAAAATGCCATGGTATGAACAATCGCCAATAATCACATTGTTTTCTATCCATGAGGCCGCGGCCGTCTTAACTTGGTTGCCAGCATTGTGAGCGAAATAAGAATTTCTAATTTTTACCGTTCCCCCATTTTTCAAATATAATAAGTCTAGTCCGTCAGATGTGTTGTACTCAAATACCACTTGATCAAAATCCCAGTCACCGCGAGTTGCGCCAGTTCCAAGACCATCACCATAGCCACCGCTCTCTTGTCCCCAGCAGCCGGTATGAGACAGATCTAATTTTTCAACACAGCCATTCCATCGAACCGTCGTTCGATAAAACTTAATATATCCAGAGTTATAGTCATCGCCAGTAATGTCACCATCAAAACCTACGAAGCCATTACCGTCGATGTTACTGTTTTTTATTTCCCAGTTAGAGATGCGCCCGGCATACATTCCGCGTGAACCGAGTCCATGAATATTTACGTAATCAATTACGACATTTGTTGAATCACCCGCAACAAGACCTGTGGAGGCCCATTCACCATGAGGATAGGTGCTGCGATTGCAGGCATACGAACTGCCGCCAGTGCCATGCATGTGGTTTTCTACACATTCTGCACCATCCGTGATTTCAAGGCATTTCACCGTTACATCGGAAGCGCCGGTTAAATCTAACACTAGCCCTAAGCGTTCACGACCAGAAAATTTGCGACGGGACGAGCAGTTCCCCTGTAGGGTTAAACCAGTGGGAATTCGGCCCAATAGGCAGTCGTAGGTGTAAGACGTCGAGCAGTTGGGTGTGTCGGGCATTCCGTATCCAATTTTGTAGGTCCCTGATTCGATGTACACGACGCTCGCCGAACGAGACGAAATATCATTAGCAGCTCCTACTGTTGGCGAATTATACCCTAAAGCATAGCGGGGATGTTTCCATGCACATGCTTGATTTGTTCCGCTGCCTGGATAAGGAACGTTCATCTTTCCATTACACTCTTGAGCTGTTCCGCCGTCGATTCGCACGTAGCGAACGTGATTGCCTTGTGGAATTAAATTTTCGCGAACCCCGTTATCAATCGGAGATAATGGCGGCACCAATGATGACGTTGAATCATCATCAACTGATGAAATATCTATTTGATCATACGAATTAAATTTTCCAGAGGAGCAATTGTTAAAACTAACTACTAAAAATATCCAAGATATAATAATAAGTGCAAAAAGTAAAAGACGTTGATGAGTTTTCATATTCCCACTTTCGGACAAAAACTAAATCACTTCAGTCATTATAAAATAAAAAAGATTAAATATAGAGATATTTTCTCTAAAGTGAATATATCGATTTTTAATTATCAGATAGAAGCATTTTCATCTAATAAACGTGTCCAGAGGACACGTTGACCAGTTAACTAAATCTGTCTTGGCGGATGCCATGGCAAATAAAGATTTTCGTAAAGTGATTACGCTAGAACCTACTGAAGATTTATGTGGTCCAGGTCCATCGTACAAAATTCAAATCCAAGTGAAGCGTTATAATAAAGTGCCGGATAGTCAAAGCAATCCTACACTTGTTGAAAGTTGGGAAACTGTTAAGACTTACGCTATCAATGTAGAGGAAATTGGTAATGGTACCCACGGTGCATTGCCAATGGATTAGGAGCTATGTCTATAAGCTAGGTGCACAGCCTAATTTGTAACTAATTAATGAAAGTAAGCTTTATTTTAATCGAAAAATGGGCTGGCCTTTGGCTGCGCCGTTTCTGATTTTAAAACTTGATTTGATGTTTTCCCCTACGTCTTCAAATTAATCTATGCCGAATAAATCGAAAGGCTTTGTAGATTTCAAACTCGTTTTTGAATCTTCGCCGGGACTTCTGCTTTTAATAAAGCCTAATTTTGAAATTATGGATGCTACCAACGAGTATCTTCAAGAGACTTTAACAAAACGCGAAGAAATTGTCGGTAAAAATCTTTTCGTCGTATTCCTGAACAATTCCGATGATGCTGCTGCCACTGGTACCGCGAACATACGTGCGTCACTCAATCGAGTATTAAGTACTAAAAAAGCGGATACGATGGACGTGCAGAAATAGGATATTCCTGGTCCTAGCGAAAAAAGTTTTGACGTTAAATATTGGGGCCCATTCAATACTCCGGTATTAAATAAAAACGGTGAAATAGAATACATCCTTCAACGAGTGGAAGACGTAACCGAGTTTCTTATTCAAAAGAAACAAGGCGTCGCTAATGAAAAACAGGTTGAATTAGAATTGTATTAGCGGGATCAGGAACTGTAGGTCTCTAACCAACGGTTAAGGGCTGCAGAACAGCTAAAATCAGCATTTTTACCAACCATGAGTCACAAGATACACACGCCAATGAATGGTATTATGGGAATGACCGACCTAATCTTGATGACTTACTTGAATGTCGATCAGCGATCGCACGCAAAGGTCATTCAAGATAGCTGTTCTAATTTACGATTATCAATGATATCTTAGATTTTGCAAAGATAGAAGCCGGTCGATTGGACTTGGAAGTCATTAATTTTTCTGTTGTGCAAACTGTGGAAAATCAGACTGATCTATTGGCCGCCAAGTATAAACCAAAAGGAGTTTCATTCACGACTTACATTGATCCAAAAATACCGGCGATCCTGGTCGAATTGGACAAATACTAATTAACCTCGTTAGTCACGCAATTAATTTTACGTCTACCGGCTCTGTTTTTGTCGAAGCGAAACTGATTGAAACTTTTAGTGTGAAGAAAGAAAATGGTCCGTTCACCACAAAATTTTCCTTCACTGATACTGGCATCGGTATTCCGAGTCAGTCTCTGCCCATGGTATTTGAATCGTTCGTGCAGGGAGGTCCGTCGACGACACTAAAATATTGCGGAACATGACTGGGGCTTTCCATATCAAAAAAACTAGTGCAACTGATGGATGGTGAAATTGGCGTTAAAAGTGCGGAAGGGGAAGGGTCATGCTTTTGGTTTACCTTGCCATTGAGTAAAGGCGATGCTTCAAGCGACCAACTTCAGCGACCACGTGCTGATTTAAATAACTTCAAAATTTTAATTGCCAACCAAGACGGCTTTGCCCGCCGAGTCCTTCTAGAATACATTTCCTCTTGGGTCGCACCCACTATTTATGCCAGTACACCGAAAGAGTGCCTGGATTTATTAATACAAGAAGCAGATTATGGTCGGCCTTACGACATTGCTATTTTGGATTTAGGAAAAGAATCGCTACCGACGGCATTAAAAATTTCTTTGGATGCAAAGCTAAAAAAAACAAAGCTCGTGCTGATGCAGGGGTACGAGCGCATACATTCTGAAGACGAAATAAAAAATGCAGGTTTTGTTACCAGTATTAGCAAGTCTTTTAAACAATCGCAAATTTTCGATTGCATCGTTTCATTAATGTCACCGCAAAACACTGAAGGTTCCTTTTCAGAAAGTTCGGTATTTCAAGAGTCGGCTTATGCCGGCATAAATAGGGGCCGAGTGCTCGTTGTCGATGATAACTTAATCAATCAAATGGTGGCCAAAACGATGTTAGAAATGTTGTGCTATACAGTAATGATGGCCGCCAATGGACAAGAGGCCTTGTAGCAATTAGAAATTTCAGACTACGATTTAATTTTGATGGATTGCCAAATGCCGGTCATGGATGGTTTTGAAGCCACAAAGTTCATTCGATCGATGAGGAACGAAACAAAGAACAAGATTCCTATCATCGCTCTCACTGCTAGTGCAATGAAAGACGATGAAAAGCTCTGATTAAATGCCGGTATGAACGACTATCCTTCAAAGCCCATCCGTAAAGATTTGCTGGAACGAAAACTTCAACAGTGGGTCCGCTCTAAGGGATGAGGCAACTGATTCAAATTTCAATATGCCCTCATGTGTCCACAACTGACACATGAGGGCATTTGCGACAGAATTTGTCTTTGTGTTTAAAGCGGAAGCGCCATCAAAGTATAGTTAGTCTTTAAATTGATACCTAGCTTTAAGTAGACGGGCTCTTTATTTGCTAATCTTTATCTATGCAATAAGAGTATGTTCTAAATAAGTGAGGTTCCGTATGTATAAATTAAATTTTTTCTTTTTGAGTATTTCGATGTTGATGGCAATAAACTTGACTAGTTATGCCGAGCCTTTGTCTACGCAGTACATATGTAAAGGCTACTGGTACGAGAAAAATATGCAGTATGGACTCGATGCCGTCTTGCTTTCAAGAAAAGGAAAGACAGGTCTGCAGTCCTATCTTAAGAATGAGATCATTGATAGTGATGATGCATTTACGGCAAATGGGGAGACCTTTTCTCTGACGGCTCATGGGCCTAATAAGAGCGTTTGGTTGGCTTTAGCCCCTCATCGGGACTATCGGAATACTAAGTATTATGATTTTTCGGCCCAAGTAAATGTCAAATCTATGGGCGTGGAACAAGCGGAAATGGAGCTGCTGCTTATCCCAACAAAGAAAGCGTTCAAAGATGGCGCTAGGTCCAAAGCGCATAATTTAACATGTGAAAATCGCTTTCTAAGTCTGTGGCAGCGTTCACGTGAGTCCGAGCAGTACGCTTTGATTTGGAATGGACGCGCCTATCGATTGGGATGGCCTGAAAGTGGTTTAGTGAAGGATACTTCTTTGTTGGATTTAGAAACAGGTTTAACTCAAACTTTAGACTTGTCTAAACTGACGTTAACTAATAGCGCATACGTCAGTGAAAGTGAATTAGAGAAACAGAATACAAATCGCACTCTTATCAATGAAAACGTGAAAACGGCAAAGTGCGGAGATGGTTTTCATCTCGAGATCGCATTTCCTGTCGTGCGGCTATTTAGTCGATATGGGGAAATAGGCGCTTATGTTTTAAGCGCCGATGGTCGTTATGCTAAAGAAGGATATTTGAATTTAGAGATTTCTTTTCTTTCTTCAAAATTTTTCCGATTCGGTGAGAAATGGCGAAAAAATTCGCTCCTTTGTAATGTCTCACATTAGATAAACATTTAAGGATCAGCGACCCAGCCTCGTTTACTAGCTTCGGTTTTTAGAGTCTGAAAG
>CAWVRN010000054.1:0-8807 GCA_963932905.1 uncultured Bdellovibrio sp. | reverse complement strand
TTCATGCTCCTTTTTTTATGACTAATTGCTTCCCACTAAGACCCGTTATGAACCTTTATTCCGGAGACATAGGTAACACTTTTATTTTAAACGGGTCGTCCATTCGATTATGATTTGTAGTGTGGCTTTAAATTTTAGAACACCAAAACTAAGCAATATTTAAAATTCTCAAATGAAATTAATGGGTTTAGACTTCAAAAATTTTTAAAAGTTCCGATACTAAATCAAAAATAGTGGTCAAACCTTTTGCCTTTTAAGAAATTCAAAATAAAACAAGCCCGATGATTTCTATCCAGTTTTAGTATTCTATTTCTGGATTGAAAACTATACGCAAATATTAAACTAAAAGATGAAGACAATAGATCACCAGGCAGAAAAAAAATCCGCAAAAAAATTTATTATTTGGCGGCAAGGATTTGTATCACAAGGTTAATTATATTGATACAAGCATATTCAGTGGACTGTGAAATAAGAGCATCTGGTACTCCGCCCGAGAGAGAGACGACAATCGCCGAGGCTCAGCGGTAAATTTCAAGGAACGAGACGGATATTCATCGAACGGCCACTCGGGAAACGACGGCCAGAAGACCCGAGCAGAACGCCACGACAAAATAGTGTGAGGCTATTGACCATAAATCTGCACAAAAGTGATAAGTCCTGCGAGCAAATAAGTCGGGTCGAAGTAGCGCAGCGAAATGGCGGCAAAAAATTAAAACCATGTCTTAATGTTCACTCAAAAGGACATGGTTTTGTTTTGCCAAAATTCAAAATTATTGATCGATTTGTATTTGAGCTTCTGGACGAAAACTCTGCTTCAAACAAGGGGTTTTTATCGGGCGTAAAACTGAGCACACACTGAAACTGTTTCTCTTGATATTCGTTTATCTCTTAAGCGTGTCGCTGCCGTATTAGCACGATTTGAAAGGTGCGCGTATGCACTCTCCCGCCCGATTTTGTTTAATCGATCAATTTGCATTTTTCGGACCTCTAACGTCTTTGCGTCGATACCGGCCACAGCATCAATCAAATCTTTAAGTCCAACAGGATCATTATAAATGGATTTAATTTCAAGCCTCTCTAAAAATAGATTTTGGCTAAACGAATCAGGTAATTCGGGAGTGACACTTTTTAAAGCCCTAGCGGCATGACGACCAACAACATATATCTCAGAACTTAACGCCGCTAATATAGTCTCAATTCTAATTTTCTGAATGTCTCTGTCTACCGCCAATAGATCTCGAAGAGCGTTTATCCCATTATAGAGATGGCTCCACTCAAACAATGGCAATACAGATATCGAATTTTGATTCCAATTGAACTCTGCAATTGTGTTAACTAGCTTCAATTGGTCTTGATGATCGAGTGTGCGACAGCCGGCGATCGAGCATAGCCCACCCGAAGCAAATTTTCCAACGAGGCTAAAGCTACCTTCACTGATTTGGCCTAAAAGTCCAATTTTTAGCGCAAGCACTTCATGATTTCCCGTTTTCAAAGTTCTAAGTGCATAGGTCAATTTCGCAAGCTCAAAAAAATCCAAATTAGCGATGTTGAGATTTTTTAAAATTAAAACCCGATAAGCATCCGGTACAAATTCAAATTCAGAAATAATTATTTTAATCGCTTTTCGCAATAAAATAGGTTCCGATGCTTCAAGCGCCGTGTGTAAAACTTGTATCTTTGCTTCCATTACTTCTTTACTAGCTGGCTCCATATTTTTAAGTTCTTGTAATGCGGATTCGTTTTTATAAACGTTTTTGGTATCATTGATCCACCCCGTGGGAAATGTCTCACGGATCCATTTTAATTGAAGAGACGGCTCTGCAGACTGACCAGCGAATACATTTAAATTAAAGCAAGTGGCAGCAATCATAATGTGCAATAAGATTTTTTGAAAAAATGTCGTCATACCAATCTCCTTTAAAACAATGCGATAGTATAGACTACAGAATGTAACATGCAATGAAATGCCAGCCGCTTTCCATATCAATATCGTATTGAAACTAGCCATTTTTGAATTGGAACCTGTTTATATTAGTGAAATTAGCTGTTTAAGATGTAAAGTCTTTGACACTTTAAAAGTGTCCCAAAAAGTAATTTTTAATGGATTTCACCCTAGGTATCCGAACGTAGGCAATCTAACCAAACGCTCCCTACTTCAAATAAAAATTAGTCCGCTTTCACGGAAGTTTTTTTAACCCCAACTATCACAACCTTTAAATCTATTTGTGCTGACGAGACGGGAACAGCGGCGTTAAAAGGATTGCTAAAAAAAGTTAAGTTTTGCTGTTTGGGTAAGAACTATGGTGCTCAAGCATTTTCTGTTGCTGGAAATACTTTGGTGATGGATCACTATAGATGTAATATAGATACTCAGTATACAAACGACCGCATCAAGTATTTAACCGAGTTACTAGAAAGAATGCTGTCGTCTAAAATATTATTATTACCAAGCAAGTTCCTTGTAAGAATTTGCTTGTGGATGGCCATCAGAGAAAAATTTTCTCAATAGACTGCAGAGATTGACTGCGCCAGTTGATTGGATTTGTGGTGCTATTACGATCAGTCGGGCCCTTTAAAAAACTTATTTATCAGGTTTATGTATTTCGAGCTTCAGATCATCAACACAGCGAGAAATCACATTAGCTGACGCTTTGATGATTTCGGTCGATTGAGCCACCTTCTCTGTGTCTTTCCCGAGTTGCCTAATTGTTTGGCGAATATCTTTGGCCGAGTCTAAATGTTCTTCTGAGGCTTTGGAAACTTCAGATATCGCTTGAGTGGTTTTGCCTATCCCAGAAACTATTTTTTCGAATGCTTCTTCAACATTTCTAGAAATTTCGCTGCCTTGAGCGACTCGCTTGGTGGATTCACTGATCAGTTTAGAAATCTCTTGCGTAGCCTGTGAAGATCTTTCGGCCAGTTTACGAACTTCATCAGCTACAACCGAAAACCCGAGGCCTTGTTCGCCAGCACGGGCGGCTTCAATGGCAGCATTAAAAGCCAAAATGTTTGTCTGACTAGCAATCTCACTTATTACTTTCACGATTTCATTTATGTCTTCAGACGATTTACTAATTAAATCCATTGCAGAGATCACCTTAGAGACGGCCTTTGATCCCATCTCGGCTTCGTGTTGTGTTTGTCGCGCTAACATATCAGTTGTTTTAGAGTTTTGAGATATAGAGCTAATTCCTTGAATAAGACCGTCGATCGACGTTGTCATTTCTGATGTCGCGATTCGCATAGATTGTGCGTCAGCGAATGTCATTGCCATTTTCAAAGTAATCTCGCCACTTGCCGACGCCAGAAGGTTTGTTATCTTACCAGTTTGATCAATCGAATCAGTTGCCGCTATTTCGAGCTTACGAACTTCCTCTAATTTTGGTTTTGGCGAAGATTCCACTTTTACCTCTGTCCTTTGATTTCAAATAATCTGCAAGATCGCTTTCTTCTTGTCGTCTTGTGTGCCGTAAACTTTATAGACAGTCCAGTTCTTACGGGTGAATTTCTGATCCTCGACTATTCGAAGGTAGGGCATTCTGGCCTCTCTGTGACTAACTGTTTAAGTTCGCACATCAACTATCGATAAGAAGTTGAGCGACTTTTTAGCGAGGAGAATGGGACCATGACAATCGAACAAAATGACATCTATTGTTCGTTTTGGATTGGTGAATCCGAATTTGCTTTGGATATTGGCCACGTCCAAGAAGTGCTGAATTACCCAACGGAAATAATTCCACCAATATTAGCACCATCATTTTTAGGCGGCTTCGTTAACCTTCGAGGCGATGTGTTGCCGATCGTAGATCTGACCTCGACTCTACGTATTGCTCTGTTAAAGCCCGAGTCATCCCGGTCTTTAGCTGTCGTCCTTCACCAAAATGTACGTGTGGCGTTTATCGTGGATCAGATCGGGCAAATCATTCGACCAAAGAACTACAAGAAGACATTGCCCGTAAAAGACTCGTCAGAGGCGAACTCATTTATTAAAGCCGTATTAAATACGGATTCTTCTGAAAGTTTGATCCAAGTTCTTGATCTGGATAGGATCATGATCCATATGAACTCCGTTCAAAACGAGACGCCCGAACAACGGCATACTCAAAAAGAAATAGCACGAAAATCGCAGTACACGTTTGCTAAGTTTATCACATTTAAATTGAATGATCTGAGATTTGCATTTCCGCTTGAAAAAGTAAGTGAGGTAGTACTTACCAAAGAAATTCAAGAGTCCGCATTTCAATCTCAGTTATGCAGAGGATTCTTGCGTCTTCGTGGTCGAGTAGTGCCAATATTGAATTTAAATACCATTTTAAACGTGATCAGTGATAGAGATCAAAGAAATAGCGAACAGCGAGTTTTAGTTTTCCGTCACGACGACTATGAATTAGGGGTTGTCGTCGATAGAATAGAAAGTATTCGATCATTCCCTTCTTCGGATTTGTCTCCTTTAAATATTTTAGGTTCTAACAAATCAAAATTTCTTTTGGGGTGCGTTTCAATTCCGGGCTACGGTGACACCGTCATTCTTGATAGTAATCCTATCTTCAATGATAAGGATATTATTGATCTCGTCGAGGGCCATAAAAGTGTCTATCAAAGTGAAAAAAATGATCAAATTATTGAAGTTGAAAAAAAGCAAACGTATATTTCCTTCAATGCTCATCATCTTTTTGGCGTGAGGCTTTCAGAGGTCGAAGGAATCTTGGACGATCTTTTGGGCGCGACTAAGGCCACTAAAGCGGAACCCTATGTCGAAGGAATAATTAAATACCGTGACGATCTAATTACTTTGATCTGTCCACGTAAGTATTTTGGACTTTCGCCATCTTCAAGAAAACTGAGTGAGTCAGTGGCGGTCGTTTTTAAAGTCAAAAATAAAAAGTTTGGTCTAATTGCAGATTCTGTCGATAGCATTTTTTCGCTCGACTTAAACACGTCACTTAAACTGCCAGATTTTTTTCATGACAAACTGATAGATAGTTTAAAGAGCGATATCGCTTCTATTGTTAGCTTGAAAAACAAACAAAACTCAAGCGTAAGTTTAATGATACTCAATGTTCCTTCTTTAGCTGAGAATGTTCGTGTGGCTTAGTAGTAAGCAGCCTCGCCCCGTGTACCCGTCACCAAAAGAAACAGCAGTGCGAATAAAAAAACTGAACCTCGATATTGAGTCGTTCATTTTCAATAAATTATTTGGGTGCTCCGACTGTGCCTTTAGTATTTACTTTGCTTTTAGCCAATGAAGAGGCTGCATTACTTAAAATTTTAGCTGTGACATCGCCTTCGTAAATGTTTCCAGCTTTCTCATCACAGCGATCGCGAGCTTGACAAAATAAATTGCTGTTTAACGTGTTCGTTAGTGCTTTGGTAAGAAATTTATACTGCTCGGTCTGTTCAATAGCAGATTTGGCTTGGTTCAATTCTGCTTTTAGTGCATCGGCTTTGGCATTCATTTTCAACTTTCTAATTTCAGTGTCGCTTAGATCGCCAGATGTTTCCAATAGTGAAGAGTAATCAGCGGGAGTCAGTTGACCTTTTGATTCTTTCAGAATTTTTTTGTACGACCGTTTGGCACCTGTTAATTGGTCATTGATTTTTGTTTCAGCTGTTTTGAGTTGCGAGAATTGCTGAACTAGCGGTGCAAAGGTATCCATCGAGCATTTAAGCTGCGAAGATTTAGTGGAATTTAAATCTACACCGCACTCTTTACGAACGCGAGCCCTCAGACTTTCGAGAGTTGTTTCAATACTTTTGAGGCCACTTTCGTTAATTGCAATCAGCTGATTGGCGGAGTCCAACTGTGTACGTACGGCAGTTAGATTTACCTCGGCAAGGGCTATAGTTCCCATCATCAATGAACTGAAAAAGATACATAGAGCTGTCATAGATACCTCACAGGTACAGTATAGCACTGGCAGCGAAATTTTCCGTACGAAAAATTGTTGTTGAGGCAAAAGTCCTGGATGAAATAAATGCTGCCTTTAATATATACCAGATGACCGAAAAAGCTCGTTATGTTAGTATTTAAATATGTCTATAGAAAATGAAAGTGATTTAATAGCACTTCGTAAAATCGGAAAAATAGTGGCTCAATGCCTTCAGTACATGGGTTCAAAATTAGAACCAGGCATAACAACAGGCGATCTGGATCAACTGGGGCATGCGTTTTTAGAAAAGCACGGTGCACGTTCGGCCCCAAAATTAGTTTATAATTTCCCTGGTACAACATGTATCAGTGTTAATGAAGAGGCAGCTCACGGTATTCCCGGTGCACGGGTGTTTAGCGCCGGTGATTTAGTTAACATCGACGTTTCGGCGGAGCTTGATGGGTATTTTGCTGATACAGGTGGATCATTTATTATTCCGCCCGAGTCCAATGTTAAAAGAAATTTATGTCTGGCTACCAAGCGCGCGCTGGATATGGCGCTCAGATCAACAACAGCCGGACAACCGTTAAATCATATCGGACGAGCCATTGAAAAAGAAGCTCGTCGTAATAATTTAACAGTCATTGAAAATCTAGGCAGCCATGGGGTAGGACGAGCTCTTCACGAAGCACCTGGTTTCATTCCTGGCTATTATGATCCTAAAGATAAAAGAATGATGAAGGAAAATCAGGTTATCACGATCGAACCGTTTCTTTCGACTGGTGCGACAGAAGTATTTGACGCTGGTGATGGTTGGACGTTGGCGACAACGAAACGATTTCTTACGGCCCAATACGAGCACACGTTAGTCATAACCAAAGGTAAGCCTTTGATTATGACACTGCCTGCGTAGGCCAATTTATTACTGACTCCCGAATTTTAAGCTTTTACTGAACTTGGATGAGATTCTTAAGTATAGTTTTACTTTTGGCGTGCTCAGGTTGCGTGACTCCGGCTCTATCTAATCCTCAGGGTAATATTCCTGTTGTGTATATGTCGTATAGTTCATTGTTTGATCAAGTGTGTGAAAACATATTTCATCAGCCGATTCTGCTACCGGCAAAAACGGAAGGACATCGTCGACAAATAGAATTTATAAATCAATGGCAAAAAGATTCCCCCTTTTTCTTTAGAGCTCTAGTCCGCCGGTTAGGGCGCGGTTTTATCAGGAAAGAGGAAACCATATCACTGACTAGTTGTAATATCCCCAGTGTCAGTGATCCTATTTTAATTCCCTTAAAGCGTTGGTTAATAGCATTGGGCGGTAAAGAACCGATCTATGGATTTTCAGATGTGGTATTTCATGAGTTGCTTCATCGTTACTTGAGTTATAGTTACAATATCAACAAATCAGCATTGATTCGTAAGTATCAGAAAGAAAATCAACAGGTTCTAGCGCACCTGCATCTGATGGCAGTGCAAAAAATGATATAGATGGATTTAAAGCGTGGTGATCTTGTGGCTTGGCTTAGTCATGATTACAATGAATTAATTGGCGGGGATTATAAACGCGCCTGGGAAATTGTGAATACGGTCGAAGGCTATCAAGCATTTGTGAACGAACTACCTTTGATGGTTAACTGACGCCAGCACCGGATGGTGCTGTTCAGTGCTTGTAAGCGGTTTTTCTAATCTAAATTCAAATGGCGCTTTGGCAGTGTAATCTAAAAAAACTACTTCTGCTTTTTGATGGAAACAGTTACTTGAGAACCTCGAGCATTAACAAAAATACTTGCGGCTTTTAAAATACTAGTACCAACTTTAAAATTAGCAACGGATTGATTTACGCCGTTTGATCCAGCTATTAACCAGCCGATATCAACTGGAAATGAAACGCGTGTTGGACGCGAATACTGAGGGCAGCCAATCATCTGAGCTGTCCATGCGCGGCCAGCAACTAGTTTCGTGTAAACAACTTTGCCTTCAAATGTTTGAAGAGTTCCGAAAGATGAAGGAACCGCTGTGCATAAGTTACCTTCTACTAACGCTGTTACCACTACGTAACCTTCATAGTACTCAATATTTTTAGGTGATGCAGGAACATGTTTGATTTTTGAAGCCACAGATTGGATATCCAATATACCCACTTCTTGGTATCTGATTTTTGCAAATGCATTTTCAGTTAGATCTGCGTGTGCTAGTGCCGAAAATAATAAAGAAACAGAAATTAGTAATGCTTGCATGAAGCCTCCATAGCGTTGTTATTTAGGTCGATACAGAAGCTAGTTATCAAACCATAAGGGAAAGGCTATTAAAAATTTGTTTACAGTGAAATAATCACCCTGGTGCCAAGCCAGTGAGCGTAAATTTTACCTTCGTATCAGCCATCCGGCTGCAATTAAATTTCAATAGTACTAACGTTTTGGAATCAGACTGACAGTTAAGCGTGAAATGCAGCACAGCTGATTTTTCTGATTTTCGATACGTATTTCCCAGACGTGCAGTGTACGCCCAATGTGAACCGGTTTAACAACACCAGTTACAATACCATCCGTAGCGCTTTTTAAATGATTCGCATTGATTTCAATTCCAACGGGCTGTTCGTCTTCGTTGTTACGACAAAATACTGAAGCTAAGCTTCCCAAGCTTTCGGCTAATAGTACCGAAGCGCCGCCGTGAAGCAAACCCATAGGTTGCTTGGTTCGTTGATCTACAGGCATTGTGGCTTTGATAAAATCATCGCCGACTTCGGTTATTTCAATCCCTAAATGATCTACCGCTGTGTTTTTTGAGATTTTATTTAATTGATCGACAGTCGGGACTGTTTTCCAAATTTGTGTCATAATTTATCTAGTATCAAAAACTAATATGCAAAACAACCTAGAACTGGCCCCTTACTTTGCATTTGGAATAGTATTTGTTTAAGGCTCATTTATT
>CAWVRN010000053.1:0-11072 GCA_963932905.1 uncultured Bdellovibrio sp. | reverse complement strand
TGTCTTTCCAATAGAATTTAGCTTCTTAGCCGCAAGCTAAGGAGCCAGTTCTTGATATTTAAGCCGTCAGTTTTATTTTGTGATCTGGATTAAAAAACTCAGGTGTGAGTTTTAATTTAGGATGTTTTCCGTTAGTAACAAATCGCGGAACATACCCCGTGGATCGAAACCCTTGATCTGGAACGTATTCAAAGATCCGCTCTGTTCGATACGATTCACCCACATTTTCTAAAACTTCAACGATCTCTACAATTCGTCGTGTTCCATCGTGTGCCCGTGCGGCCTGAACGATAAGGTTAATCGTCGATGCGATATCCTGGCGCACTGAAGATACGGGAACATCATTAGCCCCTCGTAAAACCATAGCTTCGATCCGGCGTAAAGCATCGTGTGCGGAGTTGGCATGCAACGTACTCATACTGCCATCATGACCTGTATTCATTGCCACTAGCATATCCAGGGCCTCGCCGCCACGCACCTCACCAATAATAATTCTATCAGGACGCATACGAAGCGAGTTCTTAAGTAGATCTTTAATATCGAATTGCACCTCACCAACTGAGGAGCGACATTCCATTTTTACTTGGTTTTTAACGGACAATTGTAATTCACAAGTGTCTTCAATCGTCACAATACGTTCGCGCCCTGGGATAAATTGCGATAGTAAATTAAGCAGCGTTGTTTTACCCGATCCCGTTCCACCGCTGACCACAATGTTTAAACGTGCCAATACGGATTGATTTAGGAAGTAGAGCATTTTTTCATCAAATGCCCCGTGATGAATCAAATTATTATAGTGAATCATGACAGGAGAAAATTTCCGGATTGTAACAGCAGGAGCCTCAATACTGATTGGCGGCACCACGATATTGATACGTGAACCATCGGCCAATTTCGCATCTAGAAATGGATTACGACGATTTAATTCGCGCCCCACACTGACTGCCAAAGCTAACACAAAACGCATAAAATGTTCTGGATTATCAAACTTACCTTCGGTCTCTTCAATGACACCCTTACGCTCGACAAATACGCGGTCGTATCGATTAATCATGATCTCTGTCACAGAGATATCATTTAAAAATTTGCGAATAGGCCCAGCTTCATTTTTCCAGTCGATCGGAGCTGTTCCTTTTTGGGGTAAATTTGCCATACAAAAACAACTCGGCGAATTTCTGATCAAACTGTACACGACCAGATACTTATCTAGACTGAGGTATTGACAGATTTAATCCCTACACTTAACTTTTCAGCTAAGGAGTGTACTCATGCTAAAAATCGGGATTCTATTATTTTTTACGTCGTTTGCTTTTGCTGCGGCAGATGCGCCGGCAACAGATGCAGCGCCAAAAGAAACAGCTAAAACTGAAAAGCCAGCCAAAACCAAAAACGGCAAAAACCCAGTGATCGAAATCAAGACATCTAAAGGTTTAATCGTTGTTGAATTGGACAAAGAAAAAGCACCAAAAACTGTCGAGAATTTTTTGGCCTATGTTAAAGATAAATTTTACGACGGCACTATCTTCCACCGCGTAATCGACAATTTCATGATTCAAGGTGGCGGTTTCAAAGACGATCTGTCGGAAAAAGACACTAAAGATCCGATTAAAAATGAAGCTGACAATGGATTGAAAAATGACAAATACACGATCGCAATGGCTCGCACCAGCGATCCCCATTCCGCGAGCGCGCAATTTTACATCAACGTAAAAGATAACGGGGCACTCAATTATCGTGAAAAAACTCCGGGCGGCTGGGGTTACGCGGTTTTTGGAAAAGTCACTAAAGGCGAAGATGTTGTCGATAAAATTAAAGGTGTAAAAACGGGTGTAAAAAACACTCCGGGTGGAATGCCTATGGACGATGTTCCTGTAGAAACTGTGAAAATCGAAAGCATTCGATTAAAAAAATAGTTCAAAACAATCGAGGCAACTAACGTGGATAAAAAGGAACCAGCAAAACCAAACGTTTTAAAAGACTTTATTGTTGTCTTTGCGGTTCCTACCATCATCAATAAAGTATTCATGGTGTACTTTGGCCTGCAATATTCCAATTACCCGGGCGAAGGCTACGGGTATGGATTGGTCGCCACCATTTTATTTTTATGCTTCACTATGGGGCGGCTGATTTGGAAATACCGTCACATTCAGGACCCGTAGATTCTAAACAGTTAAAGTTTTTCTAACGACGCCACCTTTGTGGTAATTAATTTCAAATGTAAATTCTCCGCTACCTTGAAGAATCCAGGTTAACTGTTGTTCATACTCGTGCGTAAATCCCGTACCGAAGAATGGGGATAATCGTGGATTACCATCTGAAAACCCTTTTAAGTGTTTGATGGAATCGACATCTGGTTTTGAGATGATTTTAAAATCTCCCGACTTTCCATTCAATGAAGTTTTGCAAACTGGTTTGTCGATGATTTTTACCTTTAACGCCTGTTCAGAACCATAGGTTGGAAAATAACCGACGTTTTTCACAACGACCGTCACCTGCGAAACATTACCTTCTATTTTTTTAGTCACAACTGAATCGATTTCCGCAAGAGGTGCCATTCTTGAAACAGCGAAACTACCTTCAAAAACATTTTCGATTTCTTTTGCTAAAAATGGCAGTGGCGGATTGGTTAAGAAAAAGGCTGTTTTAAAACCACCGATTTCGATTCTTCCTAATTGTGGGTGTTCAAAACTAGTCCAATCTTTAAAATACTGGTCGCGTTTTAGGTTTTCCTTCGCCCACTTTAATAACTTAACCATGTTTTCTGATGACAGCGTTTCATACTTTTCGACGGCTTTCTTCCAAGACATACCCGCGTGCTTCCATACATCCCAGTATTCGATCGTCATTCCCATGATACCCAGATGCAAATAATACCATTCATCAAACGTTCCAGGCAGAGGCTGCCCAGGCACATAAACAAAATCGTCACTACCCGAATGCACAGTGTATTCGGTACTTTTTTGCAGCAATTCAGCAATCATTTCCGAACGCATGCGATCTTCTAGCGGAATTGATGATTCCGGAACATTTGCCGGAGTTCTAATTATAAAACCACCATAGGTATGATAGGAATTAGACGCGAAAATATTTTTACGTGCCCGAATCGCTTCCGCTATCGCTCGCGTTTCTGGGAATTCAAGCGGCAGAGTTCCCGCCCCTTTTTGAATTCCCTCGGGAGCAAAGAACGACGGTGACTGACGATTAAAATCATAACCAAAATCGTAACTCTTGGTTTTCTTAAAACCATCAAAATCAGTCCAAGTTCCTTCAGGAACGACTTGATAATATGTTTCTGAATCTAAACCAAAATCACTGGCTTCACGCGGGACTAAAATTCCAGGATACCCAGCGAGTTCTTTAAAAGGACCAGCTTTATCTTTCCAGCGCATCAAAGTAATTTCGCCATCACCATCTAAATCGTGTCGTTTAAAATTAGAATACTCATACGCTGTTTCGAGTGGCGTTGAGCGAAACGAATTAGATTCTTTGAAAAAAGCACGCGCCCCATCCGGAGAAAAACGAGGAACCAAGTAATACGTCATTTTCTTCATCAATTCTTTGTGCTTGGAGGTGTCTTTGTGTTTCTCATCAAGTAGGCGTTCGATAAAAAACAAAACCCCTTGAGTGCCCGTGACTTCACTCGCATGAATATTAGCATCAATCCAAAACGCTGGTTTTTCTGAGTGATGTTTATAGTCCTTATCTGTCAAAGTAACCAGATAAATATCCTCACCCAAAGAACTTTTCCCAATCGATTCAAAATCAAAATAGCGCCCATATTTTTCTTTCGTCTCATTCAGAAAAATCAACAACTCATCATTATCTAAATATTTTTCGCAGGATCTATACATTCGGATACCCCCATCTATAGACATTAGCAGAAAAAGGCACCTCCTAACATTCTGGTACCCGGCGCATCAAAGTTTGACCAGTTATGCACTTCAAACAAAAAAAGAGCCAATCTATGAGGATTGGCTCTTTACGATTCCAAATTTAAGCAGAAACTTTATTTATAAAACTTCTTATTCTCTTTCGCCATAGCATTCAATGCTCCCATCGGTTTTAAACGAGGGGCATTTCTTTGCATCGAGTATTGCTCCAGAGCGTTAGCCACATTTTGTGAACCGACACTGTCAGCGTAACGACACAATCCACCACGGAACGGAGGAAAACCTGTGCCCATAATCATGGCTAAATCGACTTCGTCCGGCGTATCCACGATGCGATCTTCGTACAATGCCGACGCACACTCGTTGATCATCGAGAATACACCGCGTTCGATGCATTCTTTTTCCGTTAATGGATTCGTAGGCGTTTGCAATCCCATATCTGCGTACATTGTTTCATCCGGCTCCAAGCGTTTGCCTTCTGCTGAGTATTTATAGAAGCCTTTTCCGTTCTTTTTACCTAGGCGACCTGATTTCGAGATTTTTTCCATCACATCAGGAACTTGCACGCGGGCGCCAAAAGCTTTGTTAAAGATTTTCACCACTTTGATACCGACGTCTAATCCGACTTCGTCCATTAAGGCCAAAGGTCCCATTGGCATACCGAAATGTTTAACATAGTAGTCATCCATCGTTTTAATATCCATGCCCTCTTGGAACATGAATGTCGCTTCATTTAAGTAGGGAATCAGCAAACGATTCACCAGGAAACCCGGGCCGTCTTTTACAACGACTGGCATTTTTCCCATCTTTTTAGATAACTCAAATATGGTAGCGATAGTCTCGTCGCTGGATTGAGGGCCACGGATAACTTCCACTAATGGCATTTTATCTACCGGATTGAAAAAATGCATACCCGCAAAATTTTCTGGTTTTGGATGCGCCTGTCCCATTTCCGTGACACTTAAAGATGATGTGTTTGTCACAATAATAGCATCAGAACGCATTTGAGCCGCAGTTTCTGCGATCACTTTACGTTTGATATTCATGTCTTCAACAATAGCTTCAATCACAACATCTAAAGTTTTAAAGCCTTCATAACCCAAACCACCAGACACTAAATCCATTTTTTGTTTTGCTTGGAATTTATCGATCACTCTTTTCTTAACTAGTTTCGCCCAAATATCAGAGGCATGTTTGTAGGCTTTGTTAAGCGCATCATGGTTAATGTCTTTCACACGCATGTGAATACCCTTGTCCGCACCGATGTAGGCAATACCGCCACCCATCGTTCCAGCACCAAGCACTCCAACTGCTTTTACCTCTTTTGCTTTTACCGTGCTGCCTGCCGGCAAGCCCGTTTGTTTTTTCACCATTTCTGTTAAATAAAAAACGTGAATTAAATTTTTAGAAACATCCGTTAACGCCATTTCACCGAAATACTTTCTTTCGATATCCAAAGCCTTTTGACGATCATTCATTCCGTAGGTTTCTTTTACGACTTGCAATGCTGCGATTGGCGCCGGGTAGTGGCCTTTCGTCGCCTTCATAGTTGCGTCTTTTGCTTTGCTGAAAACAATACCGCGGCCTAAACCACCTTCTAAGATTTTTCCAACCAAACCTTGAGGCTGAAACACTTTACGACGCTTTTGCGCGCCGTCTTTAATTATCTGATTCGCCCATTTCAAAGTCTCTTCTTCTAAAATCGACTGATGAACCAATTTATCTATCAAGCCTGCTTTTTTAGCTTTTTTACCATTGAGTAATTTACCCGCTAGAATAATATCAAGCGCCGCTTGAATACCAATCGTGCGAGGCAATCGAACACAACCACCGAAACCAGGAATGATTCCCAATTGGGTTTCAGGTAACCCTATACGCGTCGAAGGATCTTCTGATGCAATCCTATAATCACACGCTAAAATCATCTCGCAACCACCACCCGCACAGGCTCCGTTAACTGATGCAATTGTGACCTGAGGCATATCTTCTAATAAATTGAAAATATCCTGACCGCCTTTAACAGCGGCTTCGACCGCCTCTTTCGTTTTAAGATTTTTTATTTCCTCAATATCAGCGCCGGCCACGAAAATCTTTGGCTTCAGTGATTTAATGATAAATACTTTTGCTTTTGATTTCGAAACCTCTTCAACGACATCTTTAAAACGACCCATCACCGCGGTAGAAAGTTTATTTACCTTCTCGCCTTGAAGATCCATTTCTAATGTAGCGATATCACCATTGTATTTTACTTTGAAACTATCTTGCATGCTCATTTGAATCCCCAGCCTTATTTAATTTTCATTCTCGATAATGATTGATCCACCTTGACCGCCACCGATACATAGTGTCGCTAAGCCAAACTGAACACTGCGACGACGCATCTCACGCATCAACGTCAAAGTGATACGAGTCCCTGTTGTCCCTACCGGATGACCCAAGGCAATCGCGCCGCCATTCACGTTTAGGATTTCATTTCTTAGTTCACCCACTTTTTGTGACAAACCTAATTTGTTTTTAGCGAACTCATCTGAGTTGAAAGCTTTCTGACACGCTAATACTTGCGCGGCGAAGGCTTCGTTTAGCTCAACTAACCCCATATCTTTCAGCTCAAGACCGGCGCGCTTTAGCGCCACGGGAGTTGAATACACTGGCCCCAATCCCATTCGTTCCGGCTCTAGTCCTGCAAAACCGTAAGATAAAATTCGCGCCATTGGCTTGTAACCCAGTGATTCCGCTTTTTCACGCGACATCAATAACATCATCGCAGCACCATCGGTGATTGGACATGAATTACCCGCTGTGATCGTTCCTGTTTCTTTATCAAAAAACGGTTTTAATTTATTCAAAGCTTCGATTGTTTGATTATCGCGAGGACCGATATCATCAATGATGGTTTCTTTGTAATCCGGAGCCATTGCCACGGGCGCAATTTCTTCGCGAAGTTTTTCTTTAGCACCCGACGCTAACTTATGGGAACGTAATGCAAATTCATCTTGAGTTTGTCGTGACAAACCCCACTCTTTTGCTAGAATTTCCGCTGTTTGGCCCATATTGATTCCAACAAACGGATCTGTCAAACCCTGCAGCACTGCCGCCGTCGGCATCAATTCATTACGTGTGTCGCCCGTGAGCATGGCTTTGATTTGCTTTACATCAGTTTTGAACAACTTCCACAACAGAGGAAGAGCTTGAGACGGACCTTTCGCCCGAGGAAGATCCATAAAGATTTTTTGGAATTTCTGCGGCATTAGTATCGGCATCTGAGACATGTTTTCTGTCCCGCCTGCAACGATGACATCCATTGTTCCGCTACGAATTTTCTCGTATCCATTTGAAATACTTTCTAAGGCTGAGGCACAGTTACGATGTACTGTGTACGCCGAAGTCTTCTGTGGAATTCCGGCACCTAAAGCCACCACACGAGAAATATTCACGGCATCAGGTGGATTTCCGGTGTTCCCAATAATGACTTCATCGATTTCATTTGTATTTAAATTTGTTTTTGCAAGAACAGCTTTAAGCGCCACCTTGCCTAAATCTGCTGGGTGAACACCCGCAAATTTATCACCCGACTTTACGAACGGAGTTCTAAAACCCTCCACAATAACAACATCACGAGGCGATTTAGCTTTTGAAGCTCCCGACATAAAAAAACTCCTTAGTTATCTTTTAGATTCTTCATCTAAAATGATAACCAAGGAGTAGAATTTTACAATTTTTTAATGAACCCCCATTCAAAAGACAGTATGCACTATCTGTGGAAAATTAATCACACCCTCAACGTTCTCAAGATTTCTTCATAGGACTTGCTCCCGATAGAGTTGTATCAAATTTGTGCGCGCTTCACCCGTTACTCCTGGCGTAGGTTTTGTCGAGTCAGCGACTTTAGTCTTTGGCTTTGGCGACTTCATTCGCAGGCGCAACGGAAAAAATGTTAAAGTTTTAGACGGAGTCGGCTTACGGTATTTGTTTTCAAAGTCTACAGCCGCTTCAGTCACACGCGTTTTCTCTAGCGTATTTAAGTGCGTAGTGAACTGATCTTGTGACACCATTTCGATCTCCTTGTTAAAGTCCACAGTTGACGAAGCCAACACTCTGTAGCCACTGTGAATCATAATTATAGCTATCCAAAATGAAATCCGTCTCATGCGATCCTCCCTGATCTTTAAGAAGCATTCTTGCCTCTTCCTTAAGCGCCCATCCATAAGCACCTATGTACATTAGACGACCCGGCCCTTAGGTTGGGTTAAAACTTTCTTTCAAAATTTTGAAAGTCTGAGATCAATTTGACAAGACGGCCTAACCCCTTTTTAATAGGGCCTTATTTTAATAATTCACGCTGTGGGACCACATCTTAGGTTCTTAAGTCGTATAAAAAACTTTTAAAAGGACTTTTATTAGTTAAGAGGAAACATTATGAGCACTGCTAATTTTGATCAAGAAGCACTCGAGTACCATTCAAAAGGGAAACCAGGTAAAATTGAAGTTATCTCATCCAAACCCTGCGCAACGGAAAAAGACCTTTCATTAGCCTACTCACCAGGTGTAGCGGCCCCGTGTAAAGCGATCGCAAAAGATGAGTCAAAAGTTTACGATTATACATCAAAAGGAAACCTAGTCGGCGTTATCTCTAACGGTACAGCCGTGTTAGGTTTAGGCAATATTGGTCCATCGGCTTCAAAACCGGTGATGGAAGGCAAAGGGGTTCTCTTCAAACAATTCGCTGGCATCGATGTATTCGACATAGAAATCAAAACATCTGATGTAAAAGAATTTATTCAAGCGGTGAAACAGCTTGAACCTACATTCGGCGGCATCAATCTAGAAGATATCAAAGCACCAGAGTGTTTTGAAATCGAAGAGACTCTAAAAAAAGAAATGAACATCCCCGTATTCCACGATGATCAGCACGGAACAGCGATTGTCAGCGGTGCTGCCCTTTTAAACGCATGTCATATCACCGGCAAAGACATGGGACAAATCCGCGTCGTTGTTAATGGTGCGGGCGCCAGTGCCGTTGCCTGTTCAAATATATTTATCTCGTTAGGCGTAAAACGCTCCAACTTGATGATGTGTGATTCACAAGGTGTAATCTACAAAGGCCGCAAAGCCGGTATGAATAAATATAAAGATGCCTTCATGGCGGAAACAGAAAAACGCACACTCACAGAAGCACTGGATGGGGCCGACGTATTCGTTGGGTTATCGGTAGCTGGTGCCGTGACACCTGAAATGCTTATGAAAATGAATCACGATCCCATCATCTTCGCAATGGCAAATCCTGATCCCGAGATCGAGCCAGGCGCCGCGCGTGCCGCTCGCCCTGATGCTATCGTAGCCACCGGTCGTTCCGATTTCCCAAATCAAGTAAACAACGTTTTGGGCTTCCCATCGATCTTCCGTGGCGCTTTAGATACGCGCTCGACACAAATCAATGAAGAAATGAAGTTAGCCGCAGTCAAAGCGCTAGCCGCTTTAGCCCGCGAACACGTGCCAGAGCGTGTTTCGGAAACTTATGGTGGCAAGAGCTTTAAATTCGGTCGCGAATATCTGATTCCTAAACCGTTCGACACGCGCGTCCTAATGTGGGTAGCTCCAGCGGTAGCCAAGGCAGCGATCGACACCGGCGTAGCGACGAGAAAAATTGAAGACTGGAACAAATACCGCGATCATTTAGAATCATTCCAAGGTCCATCGAAATCTTTCATTCGTTCCTCGATCAATCGCGTTCGCTCTAATTCAGCCGCAGACGGACGTAAATGTAAAATCGTATTCCCCGAGGGAACTTCAAATAAAATCCTAAAAGCATTACGTACTTTGGTTGATGAAGGCATCTGTGAGCCAATTTTGATCGGTTACCCAGATCGTGTTCGTGAAAAAATCAAAGCTCTAGAGTTAACCTCTTTAGAAAATATTGCGATCTTGCACCCATCTCAACATCCAAAATTCAAAGATTACGTTCAAGAACTTTATAAACTCCGCCAACGTAAAGGCATGACTTTAAAAGAGGCCGAACGCTTAATGGCCGATCCAAATTACTTCGCTTCAATGATGGTCATGATGGACGATGCTGATGGATTGGTGACTGGCTCGACTCAAAATTACGGCGATGCCGTTAAACCTATCTTGCAAATCATCGGCGTTGGCCACGATGAAGTCGCTGCTGGTTGCAACTTGGTATTAACAGACGATCGCTTTGTGATGCTAGCCGATACAACCATGAGTTTTGATCCTACTAGTGAAAACTTGGCGAAGATCGCCCTTCAATGCAGCCGTATCGTTGAATACTTCGGCAAAAAACCGAAAGTAGCGATGTTATCGTACTCAAATTTCACAGCCGCACCTGGTACTCCCGCGAAAATGAAAAAAGCGGCGGACATTGCCCGCGAAATGCGCCCCGATCTGATGATCGATGGCGATATCCAAGCCGACGCGGCAGTCAATGCCGAAATCACAGAACGTATTTTCCCTTTCTGCGAAATCAAAGGGGGCGCCAATGTTTTGGTATTCCCAAATTTAGAAAGCGCGAACATCAGTTACAAATTAATGCAGCAATTAGGAAAAGTTGAAGTCATTGGACCCTTCTTGATGGGAATCCGTCGCAGCGCGAACGTCTTGCAACGAACTACTACGGTTGAAGGAATTATTAATTCTGTGGTTTTGACTACGTTGGAAGCACAGTTTATCAAGGCAGCTCGCGAGAAAAAAGCAGATTCACCGAAACGCTTAGGGATTTAATCTACTGATTGTATTCGAATGGCGATTTACGACCCGATTTCTCTTTAAGGGCCTTCATCGCCTCGCCGTCCGAGTCCGATGACTGCATGATAATTCGCTCGACGGAGTAGTCGGGCTTGTCGTTGAAGTCTTTTTCTAACTGCAATAGGATGCCGGTAATAACGAATAGATTGATGATCATAAAGATGGTGATTAGGATGACTTCTTTGATCCTCATATGTCTACTTTGTTTCCACTTTTATTAGCCATAAACCGTTATATCGGTTTACAAAGCGGAAACCACTCCTTAACTCTATGAGATCCAAAAACGATACCAGTTACTAAACAAGAACTGGCCCCTCAGTCTGCGCTTGAGGGGCAGTTTGGTTCAGGCGCACTCCTTGCCCAGGAAACGGCATGATTCACATAAAGTGCCCAAGATGCTCAACTAAATTTCGAAGAAGT
>CAWVRN010000052.1:0-12625 GCA_963932905.1 uncultured Bdellovibrio sp. | reverse complement strand
TTGCTCTGAGCGTGGAATAACCAATGCCTAGAGCTTCCGACGCAATCTTTAAATTATTTTGTGATCTTTTGATTCCATCTGAAATTAAATTCTTTTCTAAATTTTTAACGAAAATATTCAAATCGGAAAAATCTTTGATTTGCGGAGTTGAGCTAACTTGGTTTTCTTCAGCGAAAAATTTTGAATCCAAATGAATTGGTTCAATTTTGTTTACAGGTAGAGTCAGCATAATACGCTCGATCTCGTTTTCAAGCTCGCGGATATTGCCGCTCCATTTATAAAGTTCCATCATTTTTATTGTCTTCATTAGAAATACCTTCTCACTACCCCGGTATTTTTTTTGAAAATATAAAACTAGCGGACGGAGATCTTCTGGACGTTCTCGAAGCGGGTAGGTCTTTATTTTTAAAACGTTAAGACGGTAGTATAGATCCTCCCGGAACGTCCCATCTTTAACGGCTTTCTCAAGCTCTTTGTTGGAGGCAGCAATGACTCGAACGTCCACTTTTTCCGGTTTATTGCTACCTAAAGGAAAGAAATCACCGTCTTGAAGAACCCGCAGCAGGCGAGCCTGTAGGTCTAATCGTAGTTCGGCAATTTCATCTAAAAATATAGTTCCGCTATGGGCAAGTTTAAATTTTCCAACTTTGTCGACAATTGCTCCGGTGAATGAGCCCTTAGTATGCCCAAACATTTCGCTTTCAAAAAGCTCTGGAGAAAGTGTTGCGACATTAAGCTGAACAAAGGGGCGATTTTTTCTGTCTGATAAATTATGAAGCGCACGAGCAACTAATTCTTTTCCCGTTCCGGTTTCACCATAAATAACGACATTGCAGTCACTGCCTGCGGCTGCTTTAATTGTTTTTGCTACTTCTGCTAATTTAGGTGAGCGTCCAATCATTCCAACTGATTTAATAATCTCTTCGCAGTGACTTGGAGTGTCTTCTGGCTGAAGAGTCTGGAATGTATCCTCAAATTTTTTGCAAAACGATTTTAGACTTCTTATAAGTTCGTGGCTTGATATGCCTTTATCTAAAAACTCAACCGCGCCGGCAGCATAGCTAGTTTTGATCGCCTCTCGCGTTTGATCGCCGGAGTATACGGCAATAAGTAAATCGGGATTAACTTCCAGAAGCCTTTTCGTCGTTTCGGCCCCGCTTAATGCAGGCATAAGGTAATCCATGATTATAACTGAAAACAGGCGCGGATTCTTTTCAACTAAGCGAATGGCATCGTGACCCGAGCTAACCCAGTTTATGTCCAGTGTAGGCTCGGCAGCTGTCGATCGCTTAAAGTCTTCAGCAATTAGCGGGTCGTCGTCGACCAATAGAACTTTGTGAATCATACTTCCCCCTGACCCATCGTGAATGATCGAGTCGTTAGGTTATAAAGCAACCAAGGGGCCACGTTTTGGAGTTGCAACCGAAAATCGGTTATGTAATGGAATTAGCATCGTATTTGCGGTTTTTATATAAATGCCGAGTTCTCGTTGAAAAAAATAAGTGCTAGATTTTCAGCGCTTAGAAAACTGATGTTTTTAGTTCACACTATTGATTTTACTGAGAAATATCTGATTTTTAATTCGAAATAGCAGTTTTGTAAAAAATACTTAGATGAAAGCTAAATTTTCAAATCGTCACCGCGGATATTAAAAAACAAAAGGCTCAATTTCTTGAGCCCCTTGAAACTCACCTAAGATGGGTGTCCTAGATAAGACGTTGAATGTAAAAGGTTTTAACCTAAGTATTCTTTCGACACTTACAATAGAAACTTAACCTTATTTTTTTATAAAAAGCGCAAGTGTTCTATTATGATATCTTTTATTAATTACAAGTTGAAGACTGACTCTAGTTTTTTAGTTGATATAGTAAGCTAGTTTACTCGGCCTTGATAACGACATATAATTCTCATTTTTAGATACAATAAAAATTGTTTACCCTTAAGTCTTGGATTCAGAACACCGAGACTTTTATCGAACCAATCTTAAGGGGAGCCATCGCATGTATCGCTTAACGGCTATCGCTATTTTATTGTTCTCTCAAATTGTTCTTGCTCTAAGTACCTCAGATCAAATCGCGGTCTTTCCAGATAAGACCTATCGGGGAACCTTCAAATCGGTCAATCAAGTTAACGAGACTATTAATGTAGGTTCAGACGCAATCAATAATAACTTCACTGTTAAAATTAAGAACGCCGACGGCAAAAATCATGAAAATATCGTCTGCACGGGCGGCTTACTTCAAAGATTATCGTGTGGTCTTAAAAATCTTGCCAACCTACTTTATCGAGAGCTTTTTCGCGTTGAGTACGCAGAGATAACTTGGAATGGAAAAAAAGTAGTTGATGCTAGTAGTTTTAACCAAAATGTAGCGCAGCTGAGTATCTCGGTTAAACCAGAGTTGAAAAACACCATGTTGATCAAGTACAAGGGTTTTTTTACATCGTCTTTTACGTTAGGCGTTTACCGTCCGTCCACACCGCTAGATACCACTGCACCAATCATTGTTAGCCAACTTTTAAGTAATTCCTTTACAAACCAAAAATCTGTCTCAGTCCAAATTCAGGATTTATCAAATGTTACAACGAGTGTTTTAATCAATGGCACCGTAGTTGTATCGACACCCGCAAAGAATTTTAGTTTCGACTTGATAAACGGAAACAATAATATTGAAATCCGCTCGCAAGATCAGTTTAACAACGTAGCGGCACCGACGTTAATTTCAAATGTGGTCTTGGATCAAATAAATCCAAGTGTTACTTTGGCTTCAAACGATCTTGTTTATGTCAATTCCTTACCAAAAACGCTTTCTGTTCAATTTCTTTCAAACGAGCCTTTAAAATCACTTTTGCTTAACTCAAATCAAGTAGCGCTTGATGAAAGTGGAAAAATTGGTATTTACAGCTTAAACGTTTTGCAGTCAGGCATTACTAATTTAGCCATTCAAGCCACAGATCTTGCAGGTAACGTATTAAATCAAAGTTTACCACTTTCGGTAGTATTAGATAATATGGCGCCCGTCATTACTTTTAGTGTCCAGCAAGGACTATTAACTAGTCAGAGCCTGATTTCCATTCCAATCGTCATAGCCGAAGCCAATGACGTTCATTCTATAATTAAAGTTAATGGCGTCGATGTTTTAAGAACTGGCGCTAAAGATTTTAGCTTTGAAGCAAGCCTTTTGTTAGAAGGTGAAAACCAAATACAAGTTGAAAGTACCGATATTGCCGGCAACATTTCTATCTCTGAAATATTAAAAATAAATCGAGATACTATTCTGCCAGTTTTAACCATCATTTCTCCGACGCCGAATCAAATCTTGCAAGACATCCAATTTACGTTGTCGGGCTCGTTTAGTGAGCCGGTAAGCAAACTAAAAATTAACAACAAAGATATAGTTTTATCGTCAGATAAAAAATCATTTTCGATTCAGTACTTAACTCAATACGAAGGAACTCAGGAAATTCTATTTTACGCAGAAGACTTAGCCGGAAATATTTTAGAAAAATCAATGTCGATAGAAATTCATTCGCCGCTTCTAGTTCCTGAGTTAATTTCATTAACTCAGGTCGAAGACCAGGTTTTTATCCACGGCGCGCAGCAAGCCTCTCGACCTGGTTTAACCATCAAAGCCAGCGAAGGTTTTTTAAGCTTTAACACTGATGAATCCGTCGTTAACCCAGACGGCAGTTTTTCATTAAAACTGACTCCGTTTCAATCGGCGACAGTTTCAGTTGAAGACCCCCGAGTGAATCAAACCTCGTCATTCGTTGTTCAGTTTAGCGGCATCACAAGACTTTCTGGTATTATTCGCGACATTAACGATGTCGCCATTCCAAATGTTACGGTCTCTCTATCCGGAACCACGTTTCAAACGCTAAGCAACGGTCAAGGGGCATTTAGTTTTGAGCTTAATATTTCTGGTGACCAAACGCTTAATTTTGATGGATCGACCGTTCCGACTTCTTTTACTGGACCAAATCGATACTTTTCAAAATCTTCAATGTCTGTAAACCTTGGGTACGCTCAACAAAATATTTTAAACAGACCGGTTTACCTTACCCCGACTCTTCTAGATGGAACTCAGACGCAAGTTGTGGCTAATCAACCTGCTAATGTCAGTAGTTCCCATGCTCCTGGGGTAACACTAGCTGTTCCCTCTAACGCGAGTGTATTCCCATCTGGTTCTAGTCAAGGCAGTATAAATATTATGACCATTCCTTCGGATAAAGTCACAGTGCCAGTTCCGGCCAGCGCTGTTCCAAATGCAGTGATTTCTTTGGAGCCGTCGGGTTTGAAATTTAATCAGCGTGTGGAGTTAACGCTGCCAAACTCATACGAACTAAAGCCGAATACGGATATGGTAATCTTTAGTATGAATTCTGCTAAAGGTGCTTGGGAAATTGATGGCATTGCCAAAGTTTCTAGCGATGGGCAAAAAATCAAGACCCTTCCTAATCAAGGGATCTCACATTTTAGTATCGTTTATGCAGTTCCTCTAATGCCGACTCTGACTGGGTTAGTTGACAGCAACCTAAATGCTGTCGATAGCAGCAAAGATTCATACGAAACTAATTTGCAACTCCCTTCGTTTAAAATTGGAGACGAGTCATTTTCACCGCAATTGAAATATAAATCTAACTGGGCAAATCCCACCGCTTTTGTTTCTAATTATATCGAGATTCCGGAAAAGACGATTACTTACTCTAAGTCCTCGGCCTCACAAACAAGTTCGTATAGCTCCGTGTATGTTGGGAAAACTTGTGATATTTTTCGTTGTTATTCCCGTTATGCCGATTTTTACACAAATACGTTCTACAACTCAAGTGTAAATCTACTGTCTAGTTATGTGCCAAATGGAATTAAGTCGCAGTTTTTCATAAGCTCGATTAAATCTAGCGACATTGCGACAGGAAATATTTCTAGCGATCTATCCAAAGTAACGACGGAAATTTTTGATGATGGCGAACGTAAAGGCCTGGTTTCACAAATCGCCAATTTTTCTGATCTTAGTCAATTCTCTGCGTTACCGATGAGAAATATGGTATCTTATGCTGTCGAACTAAAAGACCCAAGCACAAATAAATACCTTGAATCGGGACTCTACCCATCACTCGCAAGATATCAAATTCAATTAAAAAATCTTACGATCAAAACGGTTCAAGATAGTGTTACAAACAAAGGAAGATTTGATTCCAGCTACATTCCGGTAGATCAACGAAATATTCAACAAAATACTACCACTACGAAAACAACCCTTGAAACCCAAGTGTTAAATGATTTTCTTCCAAAAGATGTTACCGCAAACGTGGTAGTACAAAATAAAGTTGATTCCGAATCCGGTCGAGGATGGAAAATTAATGGCTATCAACAAATTCTAAATCCAGCAGCACGAAATATTGTAATTGAAGAAGCCGATGGTTCGGTAAGTACTTATGAAATGAGTAATATTATTTCTACTGTTTATCAGCCAAACAATCCTTCCATAAAATTAGATCAGGCATTAGATTTCACTCAATGGCCTAAAATAGTTACAAGTTACGTTTCCGGAAATGGAAAAAGTTACTTAGGAGAAGTTGATTTATCGCAAACACAGCCGTCTTCTATTTTGGGTTTATTTGAAATAAACTCAGCTACTGGATCGCTTGGAAATCAAGGCACTTATATTTGCATCGAGTCGAATTACACCGGATCATTTTCTACAACTCGACACTCCTACCTTTTTCAACCGCAATTATCTAATTTAAGAAGAGCCTCCAATGGTAGATGGATCGCTTCCGATTCAAGATCGCATAGAGTGATTGAGATTGGATCGGCACCTAAAGATATCGCTGGAAAAAAGGCGTCTATAGAGGAAGTGTTAAGTTTGAATTTTGGTATTGAGCGCATCGATGCAAATTTAGACGGCGTAAATCAAACATGCCAATCGGTTTTTGGGGTTGGTTGCGGAGCACCAGCCGTAGAACAAGCAAACTTGTCTTGTACGTTAGCCCTTCCTAGTGATTGTCCTCCAGGAGTGATTTGCAAACCAAGTCCGCCCAAAAAGTTTATCACTAGCACGGGAGATGGTTATCTTTCTACGTATGAGGGTGACGACATTCAAGGCCTTGCTACTTCTGGCCCCAATGGAATTGGTTTAAACTCCCCGCAAGGTATTGCACTAGATAGTCTGAATAACATCTATATTGCAGACTTTGGAAATAATCGCGTCAGAAAAATAGATGCTCAAACGTCGACTATTTCAACAGTTGCCGGAAACGGACAAAACTTTAATTTTCCAGAGAATCCAGGTTTAGGCACTAACGTATCGATCTATCACCCTAAGCAACTACTAGTAAACACCCAAAACGAATTATTTATTTCAACTGAGAAAGGATTGATTTTAAAACTTAAAACAAATGGTCAAATTGAAAAAGTGGCAGGACTACCTGTGGAAGAGGGCGGCGTTTTTGCAAATCAAACTAATGCCCTTGTGATGGCGCTGAATAATCCAAACGGAATGGCCGTCGATGAATCGAAAAACTATTTATATGTAGCAGATACCGGTTACCATAGAGTAGTAAGGATTGATTTAATTAATAAGCAAGCTGACGTGATTGCGGGAAACGGAAGTTGCTCTTTGCAATTGAGCGGTGACGGAGCAGCAGCAACCAATGCTTCGTTATGTAGCCCAACTGCTGTTCACTTAGATAGTGATAAAAACCTAATTGTTCAAGAATCCGGCAGAAACGCTATTAGAAAGATACTCTTAACGGAAGACAACTTAAATCAAGAGATTACGTTTATTGCCAATAACAAGGATCAGTCTCGACTGCTCAAGAAGCTAGACGGTACTTGGGTTAGAAAGCTACGTGATGGCTCGGAAATTAAATTTAACAACTCTGGCTTCCAGTCGTCAGTTACTGACCGCCTGGGCAGGGTTACAAATTTTGAATATAATTCGGACGATCGGATTTCGAAAATCACTTTCTTTTCAGGCCAAGTAATTAACTACTCTTACAGTGGGAATTTATTAACTGAAATTTCTGATAGTTCTGGGAAAAAAACTCAATTTAGCTATACGAATGCAAAACTGGTTGCAGTTCACTTACCTGACGGTACCGAAAAAAACTTCGGTTATGACGAAAAGGGTCTAATGCTTTTTGAACAAAATCAGTTAGGACAAAAAACTGAAGTCGAGTACTCCGAAAACAATCGCGTTTTGGGAGTGAAACTCGCAGACAATACTGTTCTGGGTTCTTCTGATGCTATTTCAAAGTCGCTTGTAAGCGGTTCAAATGATCGCGCCCTTTTAAACGGGGTGGGAATAAATAATAACCAAAGCAATTCAAATATTATAGATGGAAATGGCGGATCGACCGTACTCGTCCCGGATATTAATGGCTATACTTCTATGATTTCTAATGCAATGGGTGCGCAGACAACTATAAATCGTGATTTTGAGGGACTGCCACTAGGAATTCAACGTCCTACGGGTCACTCCACCCAATATACATACGATCCAATTACAAAAGACGTTTTAACTGTAAGCGAATATTATAATTTAGATACCGATCCGATTCTAAAAAAATACAGCTATAATTCCTATGGACAAGTACTAACTGAAACTCATTCTGTTCGCTCACTTCCTGATCAGGTAACTACAAAAGAATACTCAAGCTCAGGCCAACTTATCAAGGTAACTTCTCCAGATGGAAGCAAAGTTGAATTTTCCTATGACAGCAATGGCTTTCAGCGAACTAAAACTATTTATCCTTCAATAGGTTCGTCAGGTTTGACAACAACATATATTCGAAATCAGAATGGCTGGCCAACGAAGATTATTTTCTCTGACAATAAAGAGATTAATTTTCAATATGACTTATCTGGCAACGTAGTTGAAAAAAGTGAAAATATTGGTTCAAATCAAGCCGCAAGTAAGTTTGAGTATGATCTTTTTAACCGACTGAAAAAGGTTACGTCACCGAAAAATGAAGTCACTATTTACTCATACGACGACGCCGGAAACCTGGTTTCAATATTAGATCCAAAAAATAGATTGGCAACATACGAATATAATAGCCGAAATCAAATGGTCAAAAAAACTGATGCTTTCGGGGCTATAACTGAAATGAATTACGACGGGAACAACAACGTAATTTATATGAAAGATCCAAACGGAAGCGTTCGTACGATGGCGTATAACTTGGTAAACGACTTATTACAGGTAAATATGCCGGACGATGTATTTAAATACATCTATGATATCCCAGGTGAATCGCCTGTTGCGATAAGCAATAAAAATTCAAATATCTCTTTTTTTAGAAACCTTAAGGGCCAAAATTTATATGAATCGATTAGTGGAAGCGGTGACTTGTCTAGCTATCCTGAATTCTATATTTCCTCAGAATATAACAGGCGAGACCTGCTTTTTGAGCAACAGACGAGTGTTGGAAATTTGACCTACTCTTATGATGAGCTAAATCGGCCATCCAATTTAGACGCATTTTCAAGAAACTATGGATTCAGCTACGATAGTGCGTCTCGATTAGTCGAAATTTCAAGAGGAGTATTGAAATCTTCATATAGCTATCAGAGCCAAATGTTAGATAAAATTACACATTCTCGTTCGGGAGTTTCTTTATCAGAGACTGCATTCAGCTACGATTCCCGAAACTACCCAGTTCAAAAACGCACGTTAGCCAGCGTAACTGATTTTAGTTACGACTCTAATGGTCAACTAGTTCAAGCTTCGGGAGGACAAACCGAGACCTATAGTTACGACAACCTTAGAAATCGATTGTCAGATTCCAGCAGAACATACGAGTATGATGTGACCGGACAAAGATTAAACCAAGACTCATTTTTTACTTATCAATACGATAACAACGGCAACCTAATTAATAAAATTTCCCGGGACGGTTTAAAGAAGTCTCATCATTATCAATATTCAAGTTTAAATCAGTTGGTAAAGGTACAGATTATGAGTGGCAGTATTGGCTCTCTTGCCACAATCCAGGAGATCAGCTACGCTTATGATGTGTTAGGACGGCGAATGCAAAAAACTGTGAGAAACTTTTCTAACTCGAGTACCTATACGAGAAAGTACGCGTATAACGGGTCAAATATTATTGCGGAATACGATGGCAATAACGGCCTATTAGCAAAATATTCTCATTCACCCCTTAGTGCCGACGATATTCTAGCTGCTGAAATAACAGATCAAGGCGTCTTGGCCGGACTAAGTGCCCAACCAGGTGTCTTTCACTATCTAAAAGATCATCTAAACTCCGTAACCGAAATTGCAGACGCAAATGGAAGCGTCATTCAAAAGTACGAGTATTCCAGCTATGGTGAAATCAATAGTATCAAAAATGCAAATGATGTCGTTTTGGAATTTAATCAAGCACCCCTACGTACTAGCTTTACTTACACAGGAAGAGAATATGAAGCTGAAACAGGGCTTTTATATTATCGCGCAAGATACTACGATCCTAGCAATGGAAGATTTTTACAGCAGGATACTGACCCGGGAAGCTTAAGAAATCCAGCGAGTGTGATTAACAAATACACTTATGCCGATAACCGACCAGTTTTGTTAAATGATCCAAGCGGTAAATTTCCTCTTCTTGCGGCCGTCGTTGTCGCTGGAGTAATTGGTGGTATTTTTGGAGGCTACAATGCTTCTAGGAATGGCATGAGTTTCTGGTCTGGATTTGCCTCTGGAGCCGCAATTGGAGTTGGTAGCGTTTTGGCAACGGCCGGGGGCGCCGCGATTGCGACAGCAGCATTAAGTTACTTTGGTACGGCCAGTGCTGTTGCCGCAGGAACATTCGGAGGCATAGCCGCCGGTGCTGTGGGCGGCGCTTTAGGAAACATGATTTTTTATGGTGCTTTGGGAGCAAGTGGAACTTCGATGTTTCTCGCTGGATTAGCTGGCGCCTTAAGTGGAGGCATTGCTGGTGCTTATGGAGCAAACTTTTATCAAGGAGGAACTTCGGCATCTGCCGGACAAGCGGCATCGGTAGAAGCTGTTGACTCGTTCAATAGAACTATAACTCCTATTGACATAACTAATGACCCGACACGATTTATAAACGACTTTTTTAGGCAAAATCCAGACGGAAGTTGGTCAAATGGTGCTCCTTCTATGGACGGACCTCCTTTGTATAGGCATTGATATGGAAAAAATTTACTCGGCAAAAATTGTGTATAAGAATTATCTAGATTACTTAGGAGCCAAAATATTTAATAGACAATTTTTGCTTTTGTTTATCCTTACCTTTGTAGTTTTGTTTTTTATCGGAGCTTTCGGAAAAACTATTTACTTCCTTCAGAATCCAGGAGCAAGCACTATAGAAGAGGCTCTGTTGGAAATATTAGGGTCAACAATAAAATTGACCCTAATATTCTTAGCCATTCCTATTTTAGCTTCGTACGCATTTTGGCTGCAAAATTTTTATTTTTCTGGAAATAAGATTATAGACAATTTTCCCAGAAGAAAAGAGTTACTACTCACTCAGTTAGAATATATTTTGCTCGAGTCCCCTTACCAGGCTGGACTCATATTTCAACGTCCTCAGGATAACCTTAAAACTGTGGTTTATTGGCACGGCAAAGATGAAAGGGAATGGCTAGACTTCCTCGCGCAATTGCAAGCAAACAACCCATCTATCGACGAAAAAATCTATTTCAAAACTTCGTTTTTGAAGGGCAATAAAAGAGTAAAATCTAATATAATCAATAGTTACAAAGAAATTTTAAAAATGCATGACATTTCCTAAGAAGATATCATTGTCAGCGCCCATGTCCATTGACCCGACAAGATTTATTAACGATCTTTTTAGGCAAAATCCAGATGGTAGTTGGTCAAATGGCGCACCATCTATGGATGGGCCACCGGTATATAGGCATTAATATGGAAAAAATTTACTCGCCTAGTCTGGTATATAGTGGATACTTAAAATTTATATATTCTAAGTTGCTACAAAGAAATATTCTATTACCCCTATTTGGTTTCTTTATATTTATGGTTTCTTTGAATGTTTTAGGCAAATCCATTCTACTGTCAGTCGAGAAGAAAGAAATTGTTTTTGCGCCATTAGATTTTTTAGTGTCCCAAATGGAATACATAGGATTCTTTATAGCAATTGAAAGCATTTTCGGTGGTAGATACTTTTTAGTCATGATTTCGGCAGTATCAATTTTCACAATTTTTCTTTGGGGTCTTAAAACTTTTGTTTATACGGTTAGTGGTGGTTATTCAGCAACAATTGTCTTTGGCGTTGGAGTTGGAATATTTGAATTATATTGTTATTTGGTAGGATCACTTTTTGCTTTCACTTTTCTAACAATATACTTCAAATGGAACTTAAAACTCATTGTAAAAGAAGATATGATTGTAGATTTTTTTCCAAAAAATAGATCCTATACATTCGAAGAGATTGAATCAATACAACTAGTCTCTCCAAAATTTGCAAACATTTTAATTAAATCTAAAGACTCCTCGGTCAAAAGTACGGTTTCTTGGTTCGGAAACAATGAACAAGATTGGCTAGATTTTTTAAAACTTTTACTAGCTAAAAACCCATTGTTAGAAGAAAAAGTATTTGTAACTGCCTCGCTGTGGAATGCAACAAATATTAAGAAAGTAACGGTTCAAAATAGTTATAAGGAAATTTCAAAACTATATGGCGAATTCAAATTTTAAGAAATGCTTTGATAGTATACATTGTATCAATACGGCTAAAATAGCTCTAAACAAATTGTGGCTTCGACAGGTTGATTTTTATTAAAATGGAAAGAATGTATTCGGCACGACTAGTATATAAAAACTATTTTGAATTTATCTTTAGTAAGTTAAAAAATCATATTGTATTGGCCGTTCCGCTTATTTTTTTAACTACTATCGTGCTAATCAATATAACCTTTAAGACCCTTTTGATTTCCATTGAAAAAAAAGAAATGGCTATTGTATCAAAAGAATATCTTTTAGATCACCCTTATCGCCAATTTTTGTTACTTTAAACACCCTAAATGAGGCTATCTGAAAATCATCCAAATTTGAAGCCCAAATCAATACCTATTCATTGGTGGGCGAAATCAAATTTTGCAAACCCTATGATATAATGGGGGTAGGCCGAATAAGGCCAGAAAGGATACTTTATGAGTTTGATTGAATCAATAAAAGAGAAAAACTTTAAAACCGGATACAAGAGAATAGGAGACTACTATTGCTGGATAGCCATCCACAATACAAAACCTAATGTCATTCTTTTTTCCACAAACAAAGACTGGAAAGAGGCACTAGAGGATTGCTTTTGCTTGGTCGACAAATGGTACTCCGAAAACTCATTTCAGAATGTTGCAAAAGGAAGTTAAATACTTTATTTTTAACCCTGGAGGGTCTACTTATGCTACGGTTAGCTGTATTGATTTTTGGTCTAGCTCTTTTTACCGGTTGTGATGGTTTCAAATTTGGCTATCGAAATTGCAACAAAGAAACTAACGAATGCCAGCCGATAAATATAAAATTTAAAGAAAAAAAAGACTGTATAAAATATTTAGAACACGGAAAGATGTCTTGCTTGGGTGTGGAGTGCGGTGAAAATTTCGTAGTCGGTCTGACAAAGTTTACGATTTCCCCCG
>CAWVRN010000051.1:0-13335 GCA_963932905.1 uncultured Bdellovibrio sp. | reverse complement strand
ACTGTCTTTCCAATAGATTTTAGCTTCTTAGCCGCAAGCTAAGGAGCCAGTTCTGACACGTTTGGATCGGCCTTGCCTTTAGGTATTGATTTATAATTCTTTTATCGACACAATCGTAACTCGACCGAATCAACTTAGTTTAAGGAGAGTTATGAAATCAGTTTGCACAATTATTCTATTTTTTCTGAGTTTCAATTTGTTTGCGTCCGATATACCTGACGATTATTTAAAATGCGAAAAAGACACCGAGTGCACGACAACAACAAGCAACGGCTGTAATTGCTCTTCCGGCGGCGACAAAGTGGCGATTGCTATAAAATCAAAGAAAAAATGGGAAGGAAAGTTTTCAGACATCAGCTGCATTCAAGTTATCTCTGACGATCCGTCGTGTAGCAAGAAAGTTGCTTGCGAGAAAAACAAATGTGTCATGAAATAGCAGACTAAAGATCTGATAAAAATTCCTTGATTTGACCCGTTTTGCCAAAGAACGAAAACTGGTTATATCAAGGACACAGATTGATCAAAAAAGCCCGCTTCCCTTCCAAAGAATCCATTTATCTAAATTGTAAATGTGGTGAACAAATAGAGGTCGTTTTCATTCGTCAACAAGGCACTAATGAAAAAGAAGAAATCATCTGCCCTAATTGCAAACGCGAACATTCATTTAAATCATCAATGCCTATCAAGGTCGAGGGCATCCACCTATTTAAACAGCGCTAAAATTTAGTCTGCGTATTTTATCTTCACTCGTTCTGCCGCTTGGCGTGCTTTCTTGCGGGCGTCATCCGTAGATTTACCGCGCGCCAGCGCTATGCCCATTCGGCGATGTTTACGCGTCGTCGGTTTACCAAAAATACGAATGTCAGATGTTTTTATTTGCAACGCATTTTCAATACCGGTGAATTCAAATTTATCCGACGGACGATCTGCCAAAATCACCGCAGATGCCGCCGGACCAAGGTAGTTAATTTCAGTGATAGGTAGTCCCAGCACGGCACGCAAATGCAAATCAAACTCTGATAAATTTTGGGATGCCAATGTCACCATACCTGTATCATGAGGGCGTGGTGATAATTCAGAAAAATAGACATCTTTCTTAGTCAGGAAAAATTCGACACCGAATAAACCAGAACCCCCTAGATAGTCAGTGATTTTTTTCGCCATCTTTTGGGCTTTCTTTAGCTGTGCCGGTGAAATTCGCGCCGGCATCCAAGATTCTTGATAGTCACCACGTTCCTGACGGTGACCAATGGGATTTACAAACAATGTCGGGCCGTTTTTCTGTTTTATTGTGAGCAAGGTAATTTCTGATTCGAAATTAATAAATTCTTCAACAATAACTTTCCTTTTATCACCGCGCATACCCGCCACCGCATAATCCCAAGATTTCAAAACGTCTTTCTTGTTTTTTGCTACCGACTGACCTTTGCCCGATGATGACATCACCGGTTTCACAACGTTTGGAAATCCAATTTTATTGCTGGCCGCGAATAATTCTTCATACGATTCTGCGTATAGAAATTTAGCCGTTTTTAATTTCAGCTCACGAGCCGCAACATCACGAATCGCATCGCGATTCATCGTCAAATGAGTCGCCTTTGCCGTGGGAACGACCTGGATTCCTCTTGATTCAAATTCTTCTAATTTTTCGGTGCGAATGGCCTCAATTTCTGGAACCAAAATATTCGGTTGGTGCTTTCGAACAATGCGATCCAATTCATTCGCATTTAACATATCTATGACTTCAAATTCATCGGCCACTTGCATGGCGGGGGCGTCAGCGTAACTATCAACAGCGATCAAATGCAGTCCATATCGCTGCGCTGAAATAACAAATTCTTTTCCCAATTCTCCAGATCCAAGAAGCATGATTTTGACTTTTGATTTTTTCATACTCAAGTTTTAGTCTAAATCATGCCCGCTGACAACGGGGCCTTGAAAGTTTGTTTAAAACTTCATAACGGCGTCTAGGTCCGCACGATTTTTAGGATACCATAAGTTTCCTACGTGTCCGCCATGTGGGTATAAATAGAATTGTGAGTCGGGAATGAAGTCTTTCATAAATTGAACATCTTTTGGGCGATGAATATAATCATCGGCATTAGCAAAGATGTACAAATTAGGATGGTTACGCAAACTCTCTAAAGAAAAAAAATTTGAATTATGGACGAGAGTGGCTAATGAAACACCCTCCATTTTCAAACTTGGGAATACGATTTCACGCATATATTGATTGAAGCTGATCGTTTTAGATTCATTCAATCGGGCGTTCATATCATATTTAGTAGCTTTGTTTTTTAAAACGTTCATATCGTTGATTTGCTGACTAGCGAACACCACATCACCCAAATCATTGCGGAAATTATAACCCACCAACCATTGACGTTCATCCATTGTTAAATTGACTTTATCAACTGCCGCTAAAATTTTATTCAAATTAAAACCATGATCCAATACATCGAAACCTACCGCATAGATCATACCGTTAATAGATTCTTTACGAGTCGACGAAATACGTGTCCCAGCATCATAGGCTTTGTCGAGAACATCTAGCGCGTAACCAATGTCCACAGCGGGATCAATCATTACGATTTTCTTGAAATTGAAAAGTTGGGCGCCATTTGTATCTTCTTGAACTAAGAAGCCGGCCATTAAACCGCCCAGCGAATAACCCACGATAGAATAGTCCTGAATTTGTAGAGATCTGTATTGTTTCAAGTACGCCGTGACTTGTTTTAATAATTCGTAATATTCTTTGGCATCATTTGGCATGTACCCCGGTGCGCCAGTTCTACTGACACCGATTGCATATTGGTAATTGACGTTGTTTGGTAACGTCACTACGTGATAACCCAAATCAAACAATTGTTTTCCAGTTGCCAGTGCACTTGATGAAAACGCGGTACCGCCTGTTCCACTCAATACAAAAACAAGCGGGGCTGATTTACCTTTTTGTTCGAACAAATTAAATGAAACTCTATTTCTATTTTCTAGAAGTTTAACTGTTCTGCGTTCTGGTAACATCTCGATCTGGATTTTTTCCTGATTTCCGCCATTGAACATCACCGCAGCTGAACATATCGATGCAATCCAGGGATCTTGAAACGGAAACTGATAGTCTTCCGCCTTGATCGCATGTGCCTGAACTACATTCCGTGGTAAGATTCCAGTGATTAGGGAAAAAAGAACTACAACCAATACTGCGCGCATAATAAACCTGCCATTCTAAAACAACAATTCACACCAAAATAAGAAAGCAACTTGAAGGCCACACTTTTTGGGGGACAATACAATTTTGTACGCGAGTAATTACATGATTCACTCACACATGTAAACTGCTTCTGAAGAAGCCATTATATAAATTTCAATTCCTGTGTTTTGCCACAATTCGATTTTTTGCTTAGTGATTAAACAATCGATTCACATTGTGACATTAAGGCATCACCGAATTCATGATCCAATCATTCAAAGCCTGCAAACCAATACTATCTTTGGTGTATAGAGTTACTTTAGGCATCGTTCCGTTATCCATACGCATATATAATCGCGACGCCGACGGGTTTCCAAAGGTCACCAACCCAGAACTAGCGCCAATAGACTTGATGATGGGTTCATCTGCCAAAGATTGAATTGTCGATCTGTGCTTAAAATTATGGGGCCCTGGCCCAGTTCCGCTATGGCAAGTGGCGCAGTTGGATTGAATATAGCCGATGGCTGCGCGTTCTTTATCTGTGCCTGGAATCATATCTAAACGTGTGAATGGATTTGAAAAATAGCCCAAATCCGCAAGCGAAAATACATTGATAGACTTAGTGGCATCGGACAACTGAAGGTAACTAAAACCTTGCGATATGTCCCTAGCCGTCGAATGGCAGGTTGTACACTGACTCATATTCACCATTTTATATCGGTTGGCCACTATCCTGGCTTGATAAGGTTCCTTTTCAACATCTGTTTGACTATAGAAATTATCGACCTTCAGAAGATCCGCATCCGTCTGGCTAGAAAGCCACACATAGACAGAGGCCCGCCAGCCTGCAAAGCCAGTTTGATTCGTTACTTTTTCAAATACGCGTGTTTCGACTTTCTTCCCCCCCACCGAAAACTCTTTATATAAAATAGCACCTTGAGGAAAAACCCATGCATCGGGATCTGACGTATCAATCGAAGTCCCCTCGGGCAGGTAAATCCAGCGGCGTTTGCCTGCGCCATCGCTATAAAGTGGATATTGAGGAGTATAGAGCTTTAGATTTGCATAGCTTAGCGTTCCGACAGAAATCTTGTCCGCTAATTTAAAAATGGGGCTTTGGGATAACTTATCATAGGGTTGAGCAGGAATTGTGATCTGGATCACATCATTATGATTGCCATCGGGTTCAGTTGGTCGCGGTGTTCCGGCTGCCACACTTGGGGTTTCCACGTCGTCCGTTGAGAAATTACTGGCACCGCAGTTTTGAAAGGCCATCAGCGATCCCGAGCATGCAATTAAAAAAAGAATACGTTTCATAGATTATAATTCGGATTCTGAGAATTGTGTGATCATCATAAGATAGCGTATGGCTTCGGCCATTTTTAGAATGTCTTGCATTTGCGTACCAAAATTGATCGCTGTCCCCGATTTACAATTGTTAACTTGAGCTTGTGCAAAAGTTTGGATGAAACTGATGCGACTATCGACTTCTGGTTTCTGTGTTGTAGAAAACCAAAACCCATTTTCTTTGGTCAATTGGTTAACTTTATCGGCATGAACCTTTAATGCCCCAGCAGCATAACAGTATGAAGGAAAATCAGTTACCCCCGTTCCCTGCATACCCAATATGTCCACACGGAACAAAACCAATTCTGAATAAAAATCGGCCAACGACAATTGATACCTTTCCGTCGACACTGAATTTTTGTCTAAATCATTCACAATTTCATTAGTTAATCTGGTTGAAATTGCATAGTGACTATCATCCACACCCGCAATCCAAATGTATTCATGCAAAACAATCAAGGTGCGTTCCGACGGACTACGCAGACGAACCTGTTCCCAGCGTTTGCGATTGATTTTGATGGCTGAAACACTGGGATAGTTAATGGCGTCAACCACCCGACCATCGATAACCAACTCATCCACCACAGATTCCACAACCGTCGTTTCGATTTTTTTCTGAATATCAGAAACCAATTCCAGGTCCCCTGACTTCAAATTCCTTTTTTGTAAAAAATAAACAGCGGTCCGGGCAATTGAATTAAACTCTCCAGCGACGACATCGCCGCCATTGCCAACTAAATTTTGGGCAAAACTTATTGAGGCCAATCCAATAATCCCTACAAACGAAACAAGTGATTTCATACTTTACCTTTGTCTTTAGACGGTTCTGTTAGCGGAAAGAACTGCACAGCCAGTGTGTACACATCTGTTGGATCATCGCATTTAAGTTCTTTATACAGTCTCTTCTTAAATTCGTTGATCATGGCTTTAGCTTTTTTCATATCGTCAAAGTGTATCGGCAGCGTGATCGAAGAATAATCTCTCTCTAATACATCGACGCTATCTAATTTAATCATGGCTTTTTCTAGATTTTGCTTGTGATGCGCACGAATTGCATCGGACGGAATATCTATTGTTGTCGTGAGTGGTTTTGATGTTTGAACGAACTGCGTACCCCTAATTTCTATCAAACCTAATTTTTCAAGACGTCGGAATGCGGGCTCCACATCGGATACCGGGATGCTCAATTTTTTTGAGATCCATTGACAAGATGCTTTATTATCTTTTAAGTAACTCAGACTTAAAATAGCGAAATGAATCCAATTGGAAATCAAACTAAACTCTTCCTCTGTCAATTGCTGAACTTCCATTTTCCGGTTCAACGCATTTCTTAATTCGGGATGAATATCCGACAATAATTCTAGACTTTCTTGTTCTGTCAGATTCAATTTTTGGATTATTTTAATAGCCTGGCTGGGCGAGAGTTTTTTCTTCTTGTTAATAATTCCAGACAGCTGTGACGGACTGATTGCAATCCCCTTCGCTAACGAACGCAAAGAATACTGCGGATTTTTCTGTTTCTTCTTATTCAGGTATTGAAGCAAAATACTGGGCATTGAATCCATATTTAAAACGATGAAAGCATACGTCGATTGAGTCAAACAAAATGATAACCGCTGTTCTCATTGAGAGAACAGGACCTAAAGTCATTTAGGTAACATCAACGCTGCATATGGGCAAAAATCTGATTTCTTACAACTGTTGCTTCTTGATATCGCTTAGTTTTCACTTCTAAAATAGGATTTGCACAAAGGCAGGATCATGACACTAATTCGTCTTACTTTTGTATCATTCATCGCGCTAGCGATGGCGGCGTGTACATCACCGCAGGTAGAGGAATCTACGGTTGAAGGTACTAATAAAATTCCGCCTAACTTTAAAGGAACTTGGCAGCTTGTGCGTATTTCATGCGCTAATGGTGCTTTAGGAACTATGGCCGACTTTATCAATGCAAACTTAAACAATGAATCCAATGGAACTCAACTGAGTCTAACAATCAGTAGAGTTCAAAACCAAGGTGTCGTATCGACAGTGTCTACTGGTCTAGGCACCAATGCCGCGGTATGTTCCTATTCGGTGACTCAGCAATGGGAAAAAACAGGGCATTGGATTGAAGTTTCATCGCCTTCGGCAATTAAAACCAGCGACACGGCGGCTGACGTCTGTGAATCTAAAAAAGCAAAATTTACTACCAGTCCCGTATTTAAATATATCATTCCTGTCGGAGAACTTTCTTTAGAAAGTAAAACTGGCTCAATGCATCTATATCGCACATTAGGACGGTCAGAAAAAGACTTAGAAATCTGCCAAACTAGCGATCGGTTTGTTTACGAATTGAAAAAAATCGGAGACTAACTGGGGACCTACACCAAATCGATATGGTGCATTTTCTATTTATGTCGACGCTAAAAAAATCCCTAAAAATCGAGAATTGAAAATTTTTGTTTGGCACCCAAATCGCAAATCCAGTTATCGGCAAAATGGTAATTCTTAGATTAGATTGTCAAATGCACCTAATGGTTTATGGCCATGCCATTGGAATTTAATCGCTTTTAACATATATTTGAGGCGCCCAAAAGCGTCTTTGTGTTTTATTTGTAGTCATGCTTTCAGGAAGGATTTTGTGGTACATACTCGATTCGTCTCCTTAGCTTTAGTTCTGTTGAACTTTAGTTTTTCTGTGTCAGCTTTGACGAATATCGATCACGCGCGCACCTGCGTTGCATTTTACCAAACGCCTAATCCATCGTCTCCTACGCTAAATACCGATGCACTTTTCAAAAAAGTCCAATCCCTTGGCGAGAAATTAAAAAATAGCTCTGACTGGTTGGCATTTCCAAAATCAGAACCTTATACACAATTACTTGTTGAAGAGTTTATTAAACTGCCACCGGTTGCGCGTGAGGAACTACAAGCACGTGTTGTCAAAGTATATTCTAAAAGTTCGTCCTATCGTAAAGTAGTTCTGCTAGCTCTGTATGAGCGATCAACTTGGAACGAATTTCTAGACCGCGCAATGAAAGGCCCGCTTCTGGATGATTCCATGGTAAATTCACTAATACCTGTGATTCGTGCCATGCCGGAAGAACTAAAGGTCGATGTATTGGCCAAAGTAACGGCGAAGTATTCAAAACTCAGCAAAGTGAATTTTACAAGATTTCCTTTGCGTTTGAATTTACGTTTAGCTCCCAAACGTTCTATCGACGCACTTATTCTGCATATCATCCAGCCGGACGAATGGTTCCGTCACGATGTGGAAATTACGCAAAATCCATTGAAGTCGTACGAAAACTATTTAAAATTCTTGCGCACGGACATTTTCAAAAATTCAGATCGTGGAAATTATACAACCTCTGAAATTATGACTGTGGCGGAGGCCATTCAAAAAGTTCTGCAACAGAAAGCCTCAACTTTACAAGGCCCTTCGGTTACTATCACCGGCAGTTTCCCTAATGGCCGTGCGAAAATTGCGGATACAGATTTGGACTCACGCCTATCTCATCGGGAATTGCACGCCTATTTAGACGATATGTCTGCGTCTATAAACCAAGCGATGAAAGTGTATCCCGTTCCATCGAAATTCACTGTAGAAGCGATGTGGGCCACAACAACAGCCCATTTCGCAGCACAAATAAATCCGCTCTTCTTGCGAATTACACCAACAGAAATTCAAGTCGAAGTTTACTCAGCGGTGCAACCGCTGCACAAAGACAGCGTTTTGATGGAATACAACTATGAAGGGCCTAAACGTTACACATTAAAATCAATCGAACTAGATGTACCTAAACTTAACCCCGTAGAAAAATCAAAAAGTCCCGGTGACTTTTCCTGGTTGGTTTCACAAATAGAGAGTCATCTTTCTGATTTTTCGCTCCTAGTGAAACCAGCAAAGAAACAAAGTGATTCAGCAACCTCGAAAGAACTTGTCAAATCAGTACAAGCCCTTAACGATTCCCAGCGCCTAGATATTCTTCACAAATTGACTTCCCATTCGGGGTCCATAGCGGCAAACAAAGAAGCCATTAAATTAATACTGTTAGCTTTAAATTATAAACCTGCATGGGAAAAATTTATCAAAGACGCAATTAAAAATCCGCAATTTAACGACTCTTTATTCAATGCCTTAGTGCCCGTTTTTAAGAATCTGCCATCGGATATCAAATATCTACTGCAACAAGAAATTTCGAAAGCCTATCCCGAAATCAACACGAAAGCTTGGGTTAGAAAAGGGATATTTTTCAAAAAGATTCTTGCTGTTCTTTCTCCCAGAGATGCGTTAGATGTGATTTCGAATCAAATATTTGTTGCTAAAGAAGAGGTTCTAAAAGAAATAGCCAAAGGTGCTTCCGTAGAAGACGCCTACAATAAATTTCTGTCAGGCCAGCGGTTACGTTTATACTCCGGCACCAACGTGGGTAACTACAAGGCGGCTCAAGTTCTGCACGTTTCCAATCAAATAAAAAAAACAATGGCCGACAGGCCAAAGATATTTGGTGAAGCTCCTATCTATCTGGTTGGACAGTTTCCCAATGGCCGCGCTGACAACACCAGCTTTAGTATTGAAGTAATTACTGCCGACCCGCTAAATCGAGCTATCGAAAAAGAAATTTCTTTTGCCATTAATGGTAACACAAAACCACAGGCCCGTGAATTTATTGAAGTTGAAGTAAGATCTAAAGAAACTACATTAATCAAAGAGGCCATCATAAATCCGGTACAAATTAAAATCACGAAAGATAGCGTATCGCTTCAAATTCATGATCCTGTTCAAAATATTGACCGCGATCAATTTCAATTACCAAAAAACTACCCAGAACCGACAGTTCTTAAACTACCTTCAACAAAGGAGTTGGTAAATTTAACATTAGAAAAAAACGCATCCTAATTTTTTTCAATAATTAATCGCGCGCCACGTTTTGAAAAAATATAACTCCATGCCCAGTATAGCATGACAGCAATACGATTTTTGAAACCCACCAAAAAAAATACATGAATAAACAACCAGGCTACCCAAGCGATATACCCAGTCAACTTAACAGATCCGGCTTCTAATACGGCTTTATTTTTACCGATCGTCGCCATGATACCTTTATCTAGATACTTAAATTCGGGACGCGACTTTCTTAATGTATCGGCTCTTAAAACTTTGGCGATAAATTTACCTTGCTGGATAGCCGCAGGTGCCAGACCTGGTACGAATTTACCTTCACCCATTTCTACGGCAGCCATATCGCCCATAACAAATGCATTTCGAAACCCTGGAATCGATAAATCTTTAAGAACTCGGATACGCCCGCCTTTGTCATGTTCAATAGTTTGCACAAAATCCAGTTTACTGGCTTGAACTCCAGCGGCCCAGAACACACTTTTCGTCGGGATAAATTCTTTTTCGATCGTCACGCCATCGGCGTTGATATCCTGAACGCGCGTTCCCGTTTTGACTTCGACACCCAATGTATTCAAATCTTTTTGTGCTTTGGACGAAAGCTCTTCAGAAAATGCCGACAAGATTCTAGGGCTGGCTTCAATCAAAATAACTTTCGCTTGCGTAGGATTAATTCTGCGGAAATCACGAACTAAAACCGTTTTCGCAATGTCCGCAATGGCTCCAGCCAATTCAACTCCGGTTGGCCCACCTCCCACAACAACAAATGTCAATAGCGGATGCAGATTTTCATAATTTAATTCATTCTCGGCGGTTTCAAACGCGGATAAAATACGACGACGAATTTCAGTTGCTTGTCCTAACGATTTCAATCCCGGAGCAAATTGTTCCCACGCTGTTTTACCAAAATAGTTATCTTGAGCTCCACAAGCCAAAATCAAATAGTCGTATGGTAGTTTGAAATCTTCTTGAAAACCCATGATATCTTGGGTGTCCAAATTCACACGTTGAACTTTGCCTAAATGAACCTCGACGTTATCATTTCCAGAAAATTCGCTTCTGATTGGCACGGCGATGTCACCTGGGTTTAAACCGGCAGTGGCTACTTGATATAAGAGAGGTTGAAATAGATGGTGATTTTTCTGATCTAATAAAATGACATACAATTCTGGATACAGGGCCAAAGATTTAGCTGCGTTTAAACCCGCAAATCCCGCTCCCACAATTACAACAATTTTTTTTCCTTGTTGTTTCTTCGGATGAACTAGTCGCATACAACTCCCGCTGAACTATTCGGATCGATAGTTCCCATACCTAAATGTACCGACTAGTGGACCAAAGAAACCATTTCTTTTTTTATTAGATCACGCGCCCCGCGACATCGGTCGGGTTTTCAGGTATTTACATTTTCCAAACTTCAAGACAGCGATTGTAATTTACTTTTCGACCTTCAATCGTGGGACGAACATGAGTCATTTTTTCGATGAACGCTGCCCCTTTAGGTAATTTGTCGGTACCTTTATATCGAGATAAATTCGATGTGTAATGAAAATCGGTCACATCTTGGGTGCGCTTTGCAAATTGCGTAGGAAATAAAACTGCCTCAGTCGCAATCCTCATCGTGTTCACCCAAATATCATTTTCAAATTTCGACGCCGATTTACTACGATAAAATGGCTTTCCTAATTCGCGCGGTGGACACAATCCGTGATGAAGAGGCCCGTTGTCCTTCACACTTCGCCACATGGAAAACTGACTTGGTGTCGTAGCCACTTTCATCAAATCAGATTTTCCCGCACTGTGATCACCTTGTATAAAGACGGATCGATATCGTTTTCCGTCTTCGGACGCTCTATTTTTGATTATTTTTGCGACTGTCATGGGATATTCCAAACCATATCGATAACATTGCGCCATTTCACCATACAGTGTGCGCGCCATGGCATCAACATTCGCCACGTCTTCCATTGTGATGTATTCTTTGTTTTCGTTTTTTAACAAAGGCACTTTTTTCTTTTTTAATTTCGAGTACACCAATGCATCGTATGCATTACCCGTCGGAAGCGATTTAGGAAATTTATTCGGCGGGCTTGTCGCGCAAAACCCAACGACTTCATTTAAAATTTTGGCGGAATCATTAACACCCAAATTTTCCAAGGCGTCCTTCATGGGACGGCAAAGTTTTTCAATTTCTTTTAGCTCAGCATTTTGTGAACAATCCTTCTGAGGTGCCGGCATTGGTACTGGCTTAGGTTCTGATGGACTTGGCACCCGAACTTTTTGTTCAGCATAAAATGGAGTCATTGGAATATTGGAAACATTGTATTTTTCAATATAACCACTCTTCATATTGGTAACTAGCTCACCATTTTCATCAAGACGTGCATAGAAAAATTCTACCTTAACATACTCTTCATTTATCCATTCACCGGTGATAGGATCTTGCACGGGCCGAATTTCAGGATTACCTACAATTCTGACTTTAGATTGATTATCTAACCAACCAATGGCGTCCCGACAGATTTCCTTTTTTGTCTTGGGATCAATTACTTTTGGGCAATAACGCCAGTTCTGGCCCGGCTCAGAAAACACGGTAATCAATTGGCCGTCTTCAATTTTAGTTAAATACGAATCATACTCTTCAATTTTGGTTTGGCTAGATAGACTCAGAGGCAGCAATAGGAATATTAACAAAAGGCGCTTCATGTGGATTTTTAATCGGATTTTTGGATCTAAATTTAAGACCGCTTTAGAAATTATGGACCTAAGTCGCCTGGCTATTTAGTCGAACAAAATATTAATGTCATATTGAACAGTTTAAGCTATACATCCCATATGAATCTAACTCCGACACAAAAACTTTGGATTGCGTCTTGGCAAACGCTATCTGTATTTTTCCCAAAAACCATCGCCCATGTAGCCCAAATGTTATTCTTAACACCCGAAAAAATTGCTCGACCGCCTTCGGAATTTGAATTTTTTAGCACAGCTAAAAAATATAAGATCGACGATCGCATCGCCGCGTTTGAATGGGGCCAACAGCAAAACCCCCTTGTATTACTTGTGCATGGCTGGGCCGGACGAGGGACTCAGATGGCCGCATTTGCTGCCCCCCTGGTAAGAAATGGTTTTCGCGTCGTCGCTGTAGATGGACCCGCACATGGAGACTCTGCGGGTAAGTTTACTCACGTCGGCGAATACTCGCAGTTTATGATTGATATTCAAAAAACCCTTGGCCCCTATCACTCCATCATTGCTCATTCATTTGGTGCTGGCTGCGCTGTTTTGTCGGCTTCGCGCGGTCTCAATGTTAAAAAGATTGTTATGGTAGCGGGACCTTCACGCTATGAACTTGTTGTAAAAAACTATTTGGACGCGATCAAAATCAGTCCTAAAGCACGTCAATATTTTATAGATAGTTTGGGAGAACGAGTAAAACTACCTGTCACAGAAATGAATGTCGGAGTTATCGGAAATCAAGTTCCTAACTTAAAAGCTATGGTTGTTCACGACAAGGAAGACAAAGAAGTTACTGTTCGCGCCGCCGAAGACATTAAAAAAAATTGGCCAAGCATTGAATTTATGATGACAACAGGATTGGGTCATCGAAGAATTTTAAAAGATCCTCTGGTAGTCAATGCGGTCACTGAATTTATCCTTAAAGAACTGGCCCCTTAGCCTGCAGCTAAGGGGAGATTTAATTTCTTTAAATTCAAATTATGATGAAGACACACTATCGCCAAATGTAATTTAAGCATTTCCGGCTTCTTCGTAGTGCACCAAGTTCTTCGGATCAATCTACAAGTCCTAGCTCTTAAAGTCGCGCACGTATGGTTAATCGCAAACAACGGGTCAAACCCAACCTTCTTCAACTCACCCTGACCCACGATGGCGCTTGCTCGACCTTTAAATT
>CAWVRN010000050.1:0-13419 GCA_963932905.1 uncultured Bdellovibrio sp. | reverse complement strand
TCTTTCTGGGTTTTAGATAGCACGTTTTAAATTCACTTGATTTGACGATATTTTACTTGGCCTTAGCCGCAGGCTAAGGGGCCAGTTCATAAACGTTGTATCGTCATCTAGTGATTGCCTTCAGCCAAGTCTGTCATTTTCTGCCAGTAGGATGAAATATCCAATTTAACCTCAAGCGATTTCAATATCGAGTACACTCCGGCTAGTTTTCTATGAAGAAACATCAGTTGATACGGAGGTGCGCTGTATACTAATTCATCGGTCAACATCTTGGCCGCATTTTGTGAATCCAATGTATGATTCCGATCGGCAAAATCGAACGTTGTTTTACCTGAATTTTTTGTGAAGAAAGGTTTAATGGCTGTGGAAAGCATAACTTCAAGAGCTTTGAACGCAGCCGCGGACTCGCGGCTATCGATAAGTCCGAATTGAATCGCATGCTGCTTTAAAGCCGCTGAGTTTTTGTCGGCAGCTAGATTCAATAATAGAATATAGTTTTTAATAAATTCCGGCGTGTATTTGCGAGTTGCGCCAAAATCAAGCAATACCAAAGTGAGTTTCGAATCTTTAGTGTCGACTAGAAAATTTCCCCAATTGGGATCTGTTTGCACTAAACCCCACTGGAAAAATTCATGAAAATATAAATTCAAAACGGCACTAGCTAATTCATTTCGATCCTCAGGATTAGGTTTGCTGGCAATCCATGATCGTAGGCTCACACCTTTTTCGAATTCCATCGTTAAAAGGTGTTGAGTCGACAATTCGTCAATAACTTGTGGTACGCGATATTGATAGATACTCGAGGCGTTCAATCTGGAAATACTTTCTTTGTATTGTTTTTGAAAATCCGCTTCGATTAAATAGTTGACCTCTTGAGTAAGGATCGTGCGAAATTCCTGAAACAAAGGATCCAAATTCATCTTTCGTCCGGTCAATTGGCAAAAAGAAACCGCCACTGTTTTAAGAATTTTCAAATCAGAATCTATCGAATCACCCACGCCTGGGTACTGAACTTTTAACACCACATCATGGCCATTGTGTTTTGCTTTATGAACTTGGGCAATGCTGGCGACCCCGATCGGTAACGGAGAAATAGAAGTTAAAAGGCGTTTCGTTTCACTAGAGAGTTCATTGTTTAACACGGTTTCGATTTCTGAAAATGGATGAGCTACAGCCGCGTTTTGTAACTGGCTTAATATCTCTATGGCTTCGGGCGGAAAATAGTTATCTAAATCCAAACTTAAAAGTTGACCCGCTTTCATAGCGGCCCCTTTTAGTCCCGATAGACTATTAGCAATCATAACGGCCTGATCAAAACGAGATTTCATATCTCCTGACCGAAGTTCAGAGAGTCCAACTTTAGCCACCAATTTGGCTAGTTCTAACGATCTACTAAAAGTGGATGACTTCATTTCAATACTCCTTATGGTCCGGCTTGGGTTCCGAATAGATCCATTTCGAAACGTTTTTTATTGTTTTAACTTTACTTTCCATATTGTTCATAGTACCATGAACAATATGGAAACAGAACAAAATTTAAAAGTTTATTATGATGGCCTTTGTGTTCTTTGCGGTAAAGAGATGGATCATTACAGGCGACAAGCTGGTTCTGAATCTATTGAGTTTATCGATATCTGCGCAAACGGGTTTGATGCCGCTAAAGAAGGCCTTGATCCCCTTCAGGTACATAAAATTATGCACGTTCGGCGTAGGGACGGCAGCCTTGCCACGCGGGTGGATGCATTCATTGAAATATGGTCGGTCTTACCAAAATATAAACTGGTAGCTGTTGTCGCGAAGAACGCAGTTGTGCATAAAGGCTTGGATCTAGGTTATTCTGTATTCGCAAAAATCCGACCGTTTTTACCACGGAACAAAGCCGCAGATCTTTGTAAAGATAGTCCTTACTGCGAGGTAAACAAGGCTTAAGCTGCCCATCGAATTTGGTTTATTTGTTTTCGGTGGCTAAGCTTAAGCTATTTTTCTAACTCAAACGGCAAGTTTAAAATATTTTTTTGAGCTAACATTATTTCTAGCATTAAATTGGCGGAAATAATCATTTTTCCCAACGATTTTAGTTTAGTGCTGTCGATCGCCGCGGATTCATTTTCGGTTTCTGTTAACGCAGAGAAGTCGTTATTGATTTGGTCGAGTATTTTGGCCTCTCTTGTTTTTAAGACATGTAAAATGACTTCATTTATGTTTTTACAGGCTTCGTAAACTTTTGTTTTTTCATTGGGCGCCGGAGCCTCGGTAATTAGGTTGTACTGACATAGCTCTTCTAAGGCGGGACTAACAAGAGCTTTGGATAGATCTAAACGTACGGTTAAATCTGTGCAGCTGAGTGGAGTTTTCGATAAATATAGCTGCGTCCAAATGGCACCGTGTATACGGCGAAATCCCCAATATCTAATGAAGTCGCCAATGGAAAGAGAAAGCTTTTGCAAATTCTTGAAAGATTTTTGTGTTTGATTCTTCCGTTTCATATGGTTCATCCTAGCATGAACTATATGAAACGTCAGGAAATAATTTGATGAGTAAAAGGACTTGGCAGAAAGCATCAGAAAAATATAGAAATGATTTTTCCGGTCTAATTCCGATCAAAGACCAAATGCTCTTCATTGAAATAACGAAAGATAATTTCAAAATGAAATCGGTGGTGAAAGCGTTTTTCAATTTCTGCAGTTGCTTTTTCCTTTAAGCTTTCTAGAGATTGTGATTTTATAGAAATATTGTCATTGGGCGACGATAGCATATACCATCCATTGGATAGGATACGAACATCGCAGACAAAACGATCCGACACAGGATGATTGGACCATTTATAAATAAATGCCCAGTGCGATGCTGCACCAACCAAAATCATGATATGAAAAAATTCGTGCGAACCAAAATAAGTCGGCCAAATAATAAACCAACGATTAAAATCGACAATAGCGCCAATAGTGTAGGCAAACGCACCAAATAACAGATAACGTGAACTGTGCTTTGGATAATTCTGAAGGAATTTATAGCGAGTCAGGGCACCAACCCAGCCTAGTCCTAGGAAAAACGACAATGCCAACCATTCTGGAAAGCTGGTGAAGAAAACGACTTCTAAAACTAATCCCGTGATAGCGACTATCCAAATAAACAAAAGCACTAACCAACGCCAAGCGCCTCGAAACAAAATAGAATGTATTGGTGTAAATGTACCGGCAATCAAACACCAAATAGCCGCGTGATCCAAACGTACTAAAACATGGCGACCTAATGTTTCTCGTGGCAATAAATGAAAGACGGCACTCATTGAAAATAAAAAGACCACAGTAAAACTGTAAACACACAAAGCAAAGATTCGCCATGGATTGCCTTGAGCACGTGTGACTAGAAAATAAGTTCCAATAAATCCCGCAAATGCACCTAAAAAATGCGACCAACTGCTGATCGGGTCTGCAAAGCCCCAAAGTTCTGTATTCATATTTCAAAATTATATTTTAAGAGCCGTCCGTCGGCAAGTGAAGGTCACAAAAAAATAATAATGTCGCGCCATAAAATGAAAGGCCCAGGCCCTCGCCGTAAACGCAAAAAGCCCAGGCCTAACGTAAAAACGCTATTGATTTTGTGAACTCCGTTGTTGCGGCATCTCGACTCCGCAGTCCGCGTGTGCTTGCTTGAAGGCTTCGTCAGAAGGGCGTTCACCTTCGCCAAATTTGCCGAGTTTGTTTTCTAAGCAGCTTAGTTGCTCTTCAGTTAAATTTGGTGGTGGGCCAACTGGTCTATCGCTATCATTCTCTTGATTTGAGTTGTCACTTTTCAAAATTCCGCATTGATGAAGTGCGTTTTGCATAGCTTTGTGAGTTGGGCGTTCACCTTGTCCCGGTTCGCCCAAAATTCCAGATAAGCACTGTTTTTGTTCATCAGACAGTTGCATACGGGGACGCCCACCACCGTGGTGATTTTGCGCCATGGCTGGTAAAACCGAAAGCATAATTGATGCGTACATTATCCATTTCATACTGTAACTCCTTCAAGGACTCGCTCCTTGTGTTGTGAATTCATTGTGCCAATAAAATAAGTAAGAAATATGGAATCTGTAATCGGAAGTGGAATAAAAAATTCAATTCCGTCTTTCCATGATTTATCCATAATTTCACTCAAACCGCGTGTGGTGCCGTTCGACTGTGTAATTTTCATTTCAGCTGTATCTTGATGGGGCAGAATGGGGACAGGATTTCGAAAAAAATTAAATACCTTTGTGCAGATCTGTGGGCGTGTTACGCCCTACAGTGTAGCGATTTGTCCAACTTACACTACAAAAGGGGTTTTCATGTCTGAACTCAATGCTCAATTGCCGGTTTTGTTACGTAAACAAGAGGCGCAATTGCTAAACGATTGGATCGAAGAACAAAGTAAACTGATTGGTGCAAAAATTTCTGCGTCTGAATTGAAAAATCAAAGTGCTGACTTCTTAAAACTTTTAGTAGATGCCGTCCAAGATGGGAATGTGGAACATTTGGTAGGCGTTCGTTGGGAACCAGTAAAAAAAATCTTGAGCGAAATTTCTCGCACACGTGGACTTCAAGGGTTTTCACCAACGGAAACGGCTATGTTCGTGTTTTCACTAAAACGTCCGTTGTTTCGGTTGCTTCGTAAAGAGTACGAATCTAAACCTCAAGTTTTAATCGAAGCGCTGTTAAGCACGACTACACTTTTAGATCAATTAGGACTATTTACTACTGAATCTTACCAAAAAACACGTGATGAAATTATCACGCGCCAACAAGAAGAAATGTTAGAATTATCAACTCCCGTGGTAAAACTTTGGGATGGGATTTTGGCTTTGCCAATGATAGGAACCTTAGATAGCAGCCGTACCCAAGTAGTAATGGAAAATTTATTAGAGCGAATCATGACGACAGGAAGTGAAATAGCGATCATTGATATTACCGGTGTTCCTACAGTAGACACATTGGTGGCTCAACATTTAATTAAGACCGTGACTGCGGCACGTTTGATGGGTGCAGAATGTATCATTAGCGGTATTCGTCCACAGATAGCAGCGACGATCGTGCATTTAGGTGTGGATCTAGGCGGTGTTGCCACGAAGGCAAACTTGGCCGACGCATTCCATTTGGCTTTAAGTCGAAATGGTCGTCAGGTGACAAAAGTAAACTCGCCTTCGATGGGACTTAAACAGAATCATTTTCCTCAGAAGGAATTAAGAGTGTAGTATGGAAAGAATTCCCATTTTGAAAATGGGTAGCTTCTTGCTTGTGACTATACAGGTAGACATGCATGACCAGCTAGCCATGACATTACAAGATGACTTAACTAATAAAATTATCGATACCAGTGCAAAAGCGGTGTTGATTGATATTTCGTCGTTAGATATTGTTGATTCCTTTATAGGACGCATGTTGGCTGGTATCGCCGGCATGGCCAAAATTTTGGACGCGCAAACAGTCGTAGTCGGAATGCAACCAGCGGTTGCGATCACACTCGTTGAACTTGGACTATCCTTAGACGGTATTAAGACCGCATTGAACGTCGATCGCGGTATGGCCTTGTTAAGAAAATCTCTTGAACTTTCAAATGACGAAGATCTAGTTTCAAATACTGATTTAAACGATGGATTGGAAGCTTTGCGTGCAAGTATTGAAGCATGAAAACTTTCAGATTCGAGTCCCTAACGATATCGTAGTCATCCGTAAAGAAGTTCGATCGTGGTCCGCAGGTATAGGTTTAGGTCTTATCGAGCAAACGAAGGTTATCACGGCAGCTAGCGAACTGGCTCGTAACACCTTGGAATATGGCGGCGGTGGAACTTTGTTGCTAGAAGCGGTACAGTCGGAAGATCGTCGAGCAGGAATTCGTTTAGTTTTTGAAGATCAGGGGCCAGGGATTGCTAATTTAGAATTAGCTTTGACCGATGGATACACCTCGGGAACCGGTCTTGGATTAGGGTTAACGGGCTCAAGAAGATTAATGAGTGAATTTGAAATTTCATCTGAAGTAGGAAAAGGCACACGTGTTGTTACAACCAAGTGGAAGTGAATTCCACCGTCATAGTTACTTTTTTGAGATGACTGATTTGTCTCGCGTAGGCGAAGTACGTCGTTTTGTGCATCAATTGGGTATGAGTGTACGATTAAATGAAGTGACGCAAAGTCGTCTGGCTACCGCCGTAAACGAACTAGGAAATAATTTAATTAAATACGCAGTCTTGGGCCAGTTGATCATTCGAAAAATTGATACAGGTGATGATCGCGGTGTGGAAATAGTGTCGATTGATCGTGGACCGGGTATGGATTCAGGACAAGCGATTGCTGACGGATACACCACCGGTTCGACTCCGGGTACGGGGCTTGGTGCTGTTCGACGTCTTGCCAGCTTTTTCGATATTTATTCATCTGTCAGCAAAGGTACTGTAATTGTTTGTGGCGTTACCGAAAATCCAGATAAGCTTCCAACTCGACGATTCCGAGTGGGGGCTGTCAATTTGCCCATGACCAGCGAAATTGTTAGTGGCGATGATTGGTGTTTACATCAGCTTGAAGAAAAAATTTCTGCCATGGTTATTGATGGTCTTGGCCACGGCACATTCGCCAACGCTGCGTCGGGTGAAGCTGTTAACGTATTTAGGGAATCTGAATTTGAGCCTTTAGATAAATTGATAATTCGGATTCATGGACGTTTGAAATCCACCCGTGGTGGGGCTGTATTTATGGTTCACGTGGATGGTAATGATTTATCCTATATTGGTGCCGGAAATATCCGGGCTATTATTTACAAACAAAACAAAATAAAATCATTAATTTCCCAAAATGGAACTGCCGGTGTTCAGATACGTAGGACACCTGTGATGCATGAAATGTGGGATGACGGCCTACTTATCCTACACAGTGATGGCATCACAAGTCGTTGGGATTTAAACGAATATCCTGGTATTTTAACGAAACATCCTACGATCGTTGCGGCTGTTGTCGCGCGTGATTTCACCCGAGGATGTGATGACACCTGCGTTGTAGTTATTGGAAAATCTGTATGATGGATCAGAAACCGGGATTTCCAATCATTAAAACTCAAATCAGTTGCGAGCAGGATATTGTGCTAGTAAGGCAACGAACGCGTTTGCTAGCTGAAGCTATTGGTTTTGAAAATCAAGATCAAATTCGTTTGGCAACGGCTGTGTCTGAATTGGCTCGCAATGTATATCAGTATGCAAAGTCGGGAACAGTAGAGTTTTTCTATAGTGATACCATTCCACAAACTTTATTTGTAAAAGTTGTCGATCAAGGACCTGGTATTTCTAAATTAAAAGAAATTCTAGATGGCGTCTACCAGTCGCCAAGTGGAATGGGTGTTGGTTTGCTTGGCTCAAAAAAACTTTCAGACATTTTTGAGATAAGTTCAAGTTCTATGGGTACTCAGATCTTACTAGGGAAAAAGTTAAGCTCTAGTTCTAAGCCGTTTAAGAAAGAAAATTTGCCTGCGATCATGTCGCGTTTAGCAGAAAAAGCAGATCAAAGTTCAATAGACGAAATGCAACGTCAAAATCGTGATCTCCTGATAACCTTAAAAGATCTCACGTCTTCGAATCAAGAGATCGTCGAATTAAACCGCGAATTGGAAGAAACAAACAAAGGTGTTTTGGCTCTTTATGCTGAGCTGGACGACAAAGCGACGGCTCTGAAGAATGCCAACGAGATCAAAACTAGTTTTCTATCTAATATGACGCATGAGTTTCGAACACCGTTAAGTTCCATCATCAGTTTAACACGATTGTTGTTAGAACGTGTAGATGGTGATCTAACGGCCGAGCAAGAACGACAGGTTAACTATATTCGCAAGTCGGGCGAGTCATTACTTGAGCTCGTTAACGATCTACTTGATATCGCTAAAGTAGAATCGGGTAGAATCAGTGTGAACTCAAGTTCATTTCATATCGGTGAGTTACTTGGTGGATTACGGGGAATGTTCCGTCCTATATTGGGGGAAAAATCTTCAGTTGAATTTACTGTCGGTTGGAGTGGTGAAGATCTTGATCTTCAAACGGATCAAGCTAAATTAAGTCAAATTCTAAGAAATCTTATTTCAAATGCCATAAAGTTTACAGAAGCGGGCACCGTGAGCGTACATGCTAGTCAGGATTCCAACCATTCAGTTCATATAGTTGTGAAAGACTCTGGCATCGGAATCAAAAAAGAATACTACGAGACTATTTTCGAAGATTTTACACAGATTCATTCTAAAATTCAGAAGTCACATAAAGGCACTGGCTTAGGATTGCCGCTGTCCAGAAAACTAGCGCGTCTTTTGGGCGGCGATATTTGGCTTGAAAGTGTTGAAGGCAAGGGATCGGAGTTTCATGTTCGAATACCGCGCGTATATGATGGAGAAAGGGAAGCTGTACTGTTTTCTAAACGTCTAGACGATGATAAAAAGATTGACTCAGAATCGGTTGACGACGGAAGCGCGTTTAAAATATTACTCATCGATGATGATGAGCCGTCTCGCTATATTTTAAAGGAACTCATTGCTTCGCAAATCTCAGCAACATTTATGGAAGCTAAGAACGGAATGGACGGATTACAAAAAATGAAACTTTTTAGTCCTGACGTTGTATTTTTGGATATACTAATGCCGGATTTAAATGGTTTTGAAATATTAGAATCAGTTAAAAAAGACAGCGCAATTAGAAATATACCAGTGGTTATTAATACGGCATTGAAGCTGACTGATCCTGAATTGCAGAAATTAGGTGATGCTACGGCCGTTCTTTCAAAAGAAGATTGGGATCACTCCTCGGCAATTAGAAATATTAAGACAGCACTTTTTAAAGCCGGTTTCGACTACAAAGGTGTTGAATTGTGAAATTAGAAGTAGTTGGAAATATCAAAAAGAAAATTCTAGTTGTCGACGATACCGAAGCGACTCGTTATGCAGTTGCTAGAACTTTACGTGCCAGCGGTTATGAAACAATTGAAGCTGCCAGTGGATTGCAAGCGCTAGAATTGGTTGCAACCGAAAAACCAGATTTAGTGACTTTGGATATTCATCTTCCTGATATCAACGGTTTTGAAGTTTGCCGCCGAATAAAAGGGAATCCTCGCACTTCGCATATACCCGTTTTACAAGTTTCTGCTAGTTACGTAACATCCAAAGACCGTATCCATGGCCTAGAAGGTGGAGCTGACAATTATTTGACTCATCCTTTCGAACCTCCTGTATTGTTAGCCACAGTAAAAGCACTTTTGCGTAGCCGCAAACTAATGGATGATTTACGTTTAACGGACGAGCGTTTTCGAGTCGCTCTGAAGTATGCTCCTATCATGATTTATACGACCGATGCAGATTTGCGCTATTCGTGGGTTTATAATGCCCCTGACCAGTTGAACGAAGAATTTTTTGTAGGAAAAAAAGATGCCGATATTTTTTCTGAAGAAGAAGCGAGAAAATTGTCGCAGATTAAAACGGAAGTTTTAACGACTGGTGTCGGTCAACATTTAACTATGTCTATCACAATATCGGGACGTCTGCATTGTTACGACATGACCATTGAACAACATCTATCAACCGATGGTGACGTTGAAGGTGTTATGGTCGCGTGTATCGAAGTGACGGAACGACTGAAGGCCGAAGAAGCTCAAAAACAAGCACTTGAAGATGCTGAGTTTGCGAATCAATCTAAAACACGTTTTCTGTCTAATATGAGTCACGAAATCAGAACTCCACTTGGCGTTATCGAAGGCTTTGCTGACTTAGCTTTAGATCCGAACACCTGTGAAACTGACAGAAATACATATCTAACGACCATTAAACGAAATGCTCAGGGATTAACGAAACTACTAGGCGAGATTTTGGATTTATCTAAAGTAGAAGCTGGCCGAATGGAAATTGAAATCACAAGTTTTTCGTTAACGGAATTGTTGAACGAGTTAGTAGAGACATTCAGTTTAACAGCTCGTAACCGAGGATTAAATCTGGATGTGGAGTTTGTCGGTCCGTTTCCTAATTTTGTAAATAGTGATCCTGTTCGGGTTAGACAAATTCTAACAAACTTAATTAGTAACGCATTGAAGTTCACAGAACGCGGGGGAGTCAAAATTTCAGCACGCGCCGATGCTCGTCAATCAGTGACCAGTCCTGTTTCGGTTGAAATTCAAGTTCGCGATTCCGGAATTGGTTTAACCGAAGTTCAAAAAAAGAGATTATTTGAAGCTTTTGTTCAAGCTGATAGTTCAACGACACGAAAATTTGGGGGCACCGGACTGGGTCTGAATCTATCTAAAAAACTGGCTCATTCTTTAGGTGGTAATTTGGTGATGACTCAAAGCGATCCTCAAAAGGGTAGTACATTTACTTTTACAATGAATGCCGGTGTTTTAACTGATCAAGATTTTTCAGACCGATTTCGATCATTGCCAATAAATCAAAAAAATTATCAACAGTCAGAGTATGCTAACGAATTAACCGGACTTTCGATTTTGTTAGTGGAAGACTCCTTGGATAACCAAATGTTATTTGCACGGTACCTAGAAAATGCGGGCGCTAAAGTAGAAATCGCAAATGATGGATTAGAAGCCATCGATAAAGTCGAGGAAAAAACATACGATGCTATTTTGATGGACGTACAGATGCCAAACTTAGATGGCTATGAAGCGACACGACTAATACGTACAAGTGGAATTAAAACTCCGATCATCGCACTTACTGCGCATGCCTTAAAAGAAGAACGTGATCGCGCTATGGCGTTAGGTTTCGATAACTATCTGACTAAACCATTGAATGTCCGACAATTGATCAGCATGCTTTCTCTTTTAAAGGCAAACTAGTCTAGTCTCTGTCTGAGACGCCTTGTAAAAATTCGAAGCTATTCCACGTTCTATCCACAATCTCATGACAACCTAAGGGGGAACAACACTACCCGGAGGTAGCCATGAGAAAACTGATGCTGTCTTTATCGATTTCGCTTTTTGCCACTGCTTTACTGGCAGCCGAGAATAGCGAACTTGTGCTAAACTCGGAACACCCATGTGTGCGAGTCAAACTTTCACAAGAACAAATCTCGGCTATCAAAGAAATCGTCTATAAAAATAGTCAACTGCGCGCTCAAGACGAAGCGAATGTGAAAAAAGCGATGTTAGAAGTCGATCATACTTTAGCTAGTAGCACCTCGACTAAAGAACAAGCTGAAAAAGCGCAAAATAATTTGCAGGCGGCTTTGGCCTCTTTGACTAAGACAGTTGCGCAACTCGACTTATCAATTAATTATGATGTTTTGCACGCGGATCAACGTGAGATGGGCAGTTTATGTTCAAAATCACTGTATTCATTTCCACCCGTAGTTGCCAACGCCGTGGCTTCCAACAATCAGCCGTAAAAAGAGTCGTCAGCGAACTGTATTTTGACGAAAGGAAATGTCATGAAATTGCTACATATCTTAGTTATCCGCGTGTTTCTGTTCGCATTGCCTCTGCATGCTCAGTCCTATTGGGGGTATGGGTTACAGGGTGGTTTATCTAACTGCGGTTATCAAGTGTCTCAAGCGGAAGAGTCGTCAAGTTACAAGGATGAAATTGATGAATTAAAAAAACAAATGGCCGAATGGAAAAAAGAAGTATCGCTATTAAAGCGCGAGATGTCTAAAGAACAAACTGAGTTGCGAAAACACGATACAACGCTGAGAGGTAATTTTGATCCTGATGTTTATACTTTTATTAAGTCTCACTTTGACAGCCAAAATAAGTGCTCCGAATATGCAGGACAAACTGCCATCAACACAGCAGGAAAACCAGAAACAGCAACCATAGGAACTGCGCCACAAGTGAACGTTGATGGTGCACCGGTTGAACAACGAAAACCCAATTCAGACCAGCCTCCAAGAATGTCGGGATCATCACCCGCAGGAATGAAACCTCCCCGTGGCATGAAACTCGATGATGAAGATGGCGACGAAACGCCGCAGATTGCTACGATTGAACCAGCTCGATTAGCTAAAGAGTGGGGCGACGTCTGTGATTTGCAACGTGATCCTAAGGGTGCGTTGAAGTCGGCAATTTGCCAGAAAAATTATTTAATGACGGGATCAAAAGCCAATCGCGCAGAATGCCAGGTCGCCGTATTAAACTATCCAAAATCGGTTCGTAATATTAAAAATTTAAAACGCGATATCGAAGCGAAACAGGAAGCAATCAAAGCCGCACAAGCACAAATTCCAGAGTTGCAAAAATCAATGAAGGAAGAACAGGCCGAGGCACGTCGTCAGCGTATTGAAGAAATTCGCGAAGGCGGAATCTGCGTAGAATGCTTATCTAGTTCAACGGGGCAGAGCACGGGCGCCGGAGGCGGCAATGTGCAAGCCAATCAACCAAACTGGGGTGGCGTAATTGGAAATTCAGTAATGGCGTTGCTCGCCTACTCTTCGACTAAAAACTTTTATGGAAGCATGCAGGATAAAAATGCAGATCTGGGTTATCCGACTCAGCTACCTATGACATCACCATTTATGGCTGCCACACCTGGAATTATTGGTGCGATTGGTGCGGGACTGGGTCAAGGCAGTTTCGGTTGTGCCGGAAATTCTGGTGGTATCGCTGGAATGGGTGGCACGATGGGCGCGTACTCAGCACTGGGTGGCTCGGGTCAAATCGGCGGCGCGTTTGGTACGCCTCAATGGGCGATGAACAATCAAATGGGCGGCGGGATGTACAATCAAGGTGTAGGATCTTGGGGTATGAATGGCCCATGGGGCTTAAGCTCAACGGGATTAGGAATGTACCCGCAGCAACTATTGATGAGCCAATTAGGAATGAATAATGGTATTGGAAATTCCATGATGAATCCCTATTCATTGCTGGGTGGAAACAACTATGGAGTTCTGGGTGGTGCCGGAATCTCTGGAGTCATGGGTCTTGGCGGAGCCGGCGGCATTATGGGCTTAGGCGGTCTCTCAGGACTGAATGGCCAGAGCGGACTTAATGGATTGTCCGGATTAAGTGGTCTTATGGGTTTGAATGGGCTAAGTGGACTCTCAGGACTGAATGGTCTGTCGGGGCTTGGTACTTCAGGATTAGATTCGCAGACAGTGCAATTGCAATTACAACAACAGCAGCAACTGATGCAGACACAAATTCGAGCCTACGAGAACGCAATTCAAAAACAGAAAGCCGTGTCGGGATTGCAAACCGAACTCATTGGCGTGATTCAAAGAATTCAAGCTATTCAAAATGGAACAGGAAGTACAAGTTTAGGATCTTTAGGTTCGTCCACCAGTTATTTAGGAGGATATTCACTGGGCGGGATAGGAACAACTACCTATGGTACAGTCGGAGGCTTACCATCTTCGACAGTGCCGTTGCCACTTACGGGACGCTAGTAGCTAAGAACTGGCCCCTTACTTTGCATTTGGAATAGTATTTGTTTAAGGCTCATTTA
>CAWVRN010000049.1:0-14265 GCA_963932905.1 uncultured Bdellovibrio sp. | reverse complement strand
CATCTCATCTCATCTCATCTCATCTCATCTCATCTCATCTCATCTCATCTCATCTGACCTGAGCTATCTTCACTACCTTTTCGCGGCAAGAAAACCGTCTGCGCCGTTAGTCTCGCCTTACAAATATTGGCCATTGCTTGTGGCTACCCGGTTAGATCGAAACCTATTGTCGGGAGAGTCTGATCGAATTTAAGTTTATACAGTTGCAGTTATTGATCTTGGCTGTCGCGTTGTTTCTGTTCGAATTCTTTCAGACGTTTTAATTTTCTAATAGTTTGTTGAAGCATAGTTTCCAGCATTTGATATTCTTTTGGTGTCGGTGCATTTTGTAAAAGCATGCGATGAAGAACAGTGTAGGCATTCACTCGACCTGCATCTAAGTTTAATCCCAGTGTCACCAGCCATTCACGTAAGGTATTGCTAATCAAAGAAATGGGCTGCGTGTTTTTTTCTTTTTCTAACTGCGATCCATCTAAAACAGTGCGTTTTCCGCCAATATTTTGTCTTAAAATAAATAATCCCATCAAAACAGCGTGCGACAAATTGAAACTAGAATTGTCTCCATAAGTTGGCAATGACACTGCGAAATTTGACAATTCCATATCTGCGGCAGATAACCCCGCATCTTCAGGACCGAAAATAAGATACAAATTTTTTATGGCAGTGCGATCTTCTTCCTGTTCGTCACGTAACGTTTCCAAATAACCTTTTAGCTGCGTATCGAAATCTTTTACTAAGCGTCCCCGCCCATCACGTGCGGTAAAGGAAATTCGAACACCTTCGGATTCATTTTTATAAAACTCGTCCCATGTGGAATAAACTTTGCGCCCACGCAGTGCTGTTTGTCCGGTTGCGGCGGCTAACTGAGCCTCATAGGTTACTTCGCATTGAGGCGCTACTAAAATCAGGTCATCCACGCCCATGTTATTCATCACTCGCGATGTAGAACCAATATTACGATCATACAGGGTTTTAACTAAAACCACTTTGATATTAAACTGTGTATTCATATTTGGGCAGCTAACTGAACGCCCTGTTCAATTGAGTCAGCATTGTCCTTTGCTGATTTTTTCTTGGATTCTAAATCTTGGTGTACGATATTTACAAAGTCATCATAACCGGCTTCTTTAGATATTTCTTTTTTGTGACTCACTAAAATTTCATATATTTCTAAAACAGCTAACCAATCTTTTGAATCCAAAATTTGCATCTTTGCAAAAATGTTTTTCAAAGTGGGAAGGGCCGGTGATTCGAAATTAAATTTTGTACGAAGGTGGCGTATATCCGAATACAGTTGGTGAATTTCACTATCGATTTCCGAAACTAGTTTAACAGCGACTTTCTTTACCACAAAATCATCGTTCTGACCGTATGAAATGCGATCGGCAGGGCCGCTGTAAACACTAGTTACCGCTGAGCCTAACAGTAAATCAAAAGGTCCCCATTCTGGCTGATAATATTTTTTAGAGCCTTTAGTTACTGTCGCATCTTTGAATTTCATCAAGATAGTCTTCCCACCGCGAACAGTACGACCGAAATAGAAACCCTCAACGATAAATCCGCTTTCATAATTTAGAGTCAGTTTCTGACCGATTTGCAGACCCAGTTTTTCCCAAGCTTCATCTGATAATTCTGAAGGACAGGTTGAGATATTTTTTAACTTGCCAACCGGTGAACTAAATCCTGTCGAATGATATTCTTTCCCGTGATCGGGTAATTGGCTATCATCGATAGAAATTTGTGTTGGGCTAGAGAACTGGATGAAATCAACGCGATCACCACTTGATTCGAAGTTAGATAAAATACCGCTTACTTGTACCGTCGAATTTAGAACTACGGTATTCACCGTTCTTGATTGTTTTGCTTTTTCCAAGCCAGAAATGCCGCCCGTTTTGTAAGCCATGGTGTCAGCCATTTCAAATAAGACTTTTTCTAAGTGCTTGAACGTCGGTGTTACAAATAGCTGTGGTTGTTGTTCGGTAATATCATAAGAATATTTCAAACATTCGACAGTCAGAGGAATTTTTTTAACGTTGTCTTTCAGGCAATCTTTCGATTCACCCACGCTGGACAATAATCCCGCTCCATAGATTTTAGGATTATCGACACTACCGATTAAACCGTATTCCGCGGTCCACCAGTTCATGCGGCCAAGTTCGGCGGCTTCTGAAACTGTTTTATTTTGCTCAACGACAGCGTTAAGGTGTTTCTCTGCCATTGTAATTTGCTCTGCTGTTGATGACGGGTTTTCTTTTAAATCCGAAAGTACGCGGATAGCTTCGTAGATATCTAAGTCTTCCTTGCTGATAATCGCTTTCTTAGCCACGGTAGCGTATTTTTTTAAATACTCAGCAAATTCTGGATGGGCTAAGAACGGAGCGTGCCCAGCGGCTTCGTGAACAATGTCCGGTGCCGGCGTGTATTTCAAATGTTCTAGCGAACGCATTTCAGAAGCAATGGGTAGAACACTTAAAGACTGTAGTTCCATAAAAGCCGCCGGTGGAATGAATCCGCTAACGGGTAGGGCTCGCCAGCCAAATTTTTCTAAATGCCTGCTGATGTCTTTTATCAAAGGAATTTCTTCTGACGAAATTCCGGTTTTTTCTAAACCGTCCAGATAACTTTCATGCGCGTGATCTTTTAAATAGTTTTTCAATTGTCGCAAAATATAGCGCCAAATCGCCTGTTCCTTTGGCGTATACTTTTGATCGCTTTGATCGACGATATATTTTTTTAAGTGATCTGGTAGTGCCTGCAAGTACGTTCCTTTTACACTTTCGTTTTTAAGTATGGATCGGAAGTATTTAAATAATTCTGAACGTAATCTTTGATTCCGTCTTCTAGGCTCCATTGAGGAGCCGACATCTTCTGGGCTAGCCAGCGATTCATGTTGGCTTCTGTGAAGTACTGATATTGATTTCTGATATCGGCAGGAATTTCCATCCATTCGATTTGCACGTCTTTGTTCAAAGACTTGAATGTCGCAGTAACTAAGTCATTCCATGTGCGTGCTTTGCCAAATCCCATGTTATAAATACCGTTAGTCGGCTTTTTTTCCATCAATTCAACAATCCAGCGTGTGACATCTTTAACATAAACGAAATCACGTAACTGTTCGCCATCTTTGTATTCAGGATTGTGTGACTTAAATAATTTCATTTTTCCAGTGGATTTAATCGCGTGAAATGACTTAAACACCACGCTGGCCATTGAATCTTTGTGGTATTCCATTGGGCCATATACATTGAAGAACTTTAAACCGTACCAATGTTTTGGCAATGCCTTGGCGGTTTTAGTCCAACGGTCAAAAAGTACTTTAGAATCACCATATAGGTTTAAAGGTTTTAAAATATTAGCATCAGTCGTGTCATCAAATCCGTTTTCGCCGGCACCATAAGTCGCGGCGCTGGAGGCATATACGACGTCGAAATCCTTCTCTACGGCGGCTTCGAAGATTTTTTGAGTGTATAGGGTATTATTTTCGTATAGGAAGTCCCAGTTCTTTTCTGTTGTAGATGAGCATGCACCCATATGAACAATCCACGAAATTTCACCCTTGGCTTGCTTGGCTAGATATGGCCAAAGCTCCGTGTGCATTAGGAACTGAGAGTATTTTAAATTTTTTAAAAGATTACGCTCGCTTAAAGGAACGCTGTCGACGGCGATAATGTTCGTAAAACCCTTCTGGTTAAGCTCCCACACGATCACGCTGCCAATAAAGCCATTGGCGCCTGTAACTATAATTTTACGGTCCATTTTTACCTCATTAGTTTTTTTACTCCACCCCTTTTAGTCTTGTCAAATTGTTAGACATTAATGAAAATTCACTAAGACTAACCGAGCGAGACCCCTTGAGAGTTATATTAGAAATGGCATAGTGGTTGCTCTTGTTTATGTCGGGCCCGATTTTTTCGGGGAGGGTTTACGTGGTACGTTTTGGGGTAGGGTTAATAGCCATAGTACTAATATTTATTTCATTCGAGCACCAGCTCATGAATTCATCGACCTCTAAGCAAGAGGAGTCGTGGATAGACACGGGTTTGAAGACCCAAGATATTGGCAATTTCTATCAAAATTTCAATTGTAAAAGCACCCAAAAGACATACTTGGCCTGTGTGAATAGCCTTTATAGCATGGCGAACTACATGGAATTAGAAATGAAATGGTCTGATTCTGACGGGCTATCTCTAGAAAAGCGTAAAACGATTGCGAGTCAAAGTGAAAAAGTTAGATTAACGCCATGGTTGAAATTGTTTAGAGACAGCAAGCACCTAGGAATGAATTTCGAAGTCATTTGGAAAGAGCTTGAAGAGAAAATTAAATCTCATAAGTTTGCTCCTTATATTGTTGGTCTTGGTATTAACAATTATCTATCGATTCATCGTGATCCACATAGCTATTTGTTGCCACGGGAATACTATGAAAAAGTTGTAGCTAATAGTAATCCAAGAATAAACTCATATGGTTTTAATTTAGGTAAAACTGAATCTGAATTTGTGTTCGCACGTATCTATCCAGGATCCATTTTTGATAAATTAGGCGTTAGCAAAGGCGATGTGATTCTTGAGATTGATGGAAAAGATATTTCTCATATGGCTTTGGAATCAGTATCTGACTGGTTGAAAAGCAAGGATACTCATAAATTTAAAGTAAAAATGGTGAACAATAAAATTGCTACATGGTCTTTAGATAAACGTAGCCAGGTGTTACCTGCCGTTTCAATGAAACGGCTCCCCCGCAGAAATAATAAGAATTTGCACTTGATCAGTATTTTTAAAATTTCCGATGGCGTGTGTGAAGTAACTAAATCTAACCTCCGCCAAGCGATCACAGAAAAAACCAACGGTGTGATCTTGGATTTACGTGATAATTCGGGTGGTTCAATGGATGAAATCCTTTGCATCAGTGGGTTATTCGTAGGCGAGAAAAAGATTTACGATCTAGTGTACTTTAACAAGCGTTTTAGAAAAGAAACGTTTTTTAGTGAACAACCTGAAGAATATTTTGGTCCCTTGGTAGTTCTAGTGAATCGTTCCACAGCGTCGAGTGCAGAAATCCTAGCGGGTGTTATTCAGCACTACGAACGAGGGCTCCTGATCGGTGAGCGTACATTTGGAAAGGGTTCGTTTCAAGAAGGTGAAGAGTGGCCAAAAAATAATAAGCTGCTGTACTTTCAAACGAAAGGGACATTTCACTTGCCATCAGGGCGATCACCTCAATTGCTAGGAATTACTCCGGATGTTCAAGTGACTGAAACTATCGCAAGTATTTTCCAGCGTGAAGAAGAGTTATATTTGTACCCTGTAGGAAATCGTGATGTCAGAGAAAAAGTTTCAAAGCGAATTGCGTCTGTTCAGCAATGTGGCTCTTTGAAGAAGGAAATCTTGACGGCAGATCGCTTGCTGGGTAAAGCCCTTGGTCACATCGATTGTATCCAATTCTAGAGGGGACCCGGATGGATTTTCAGTTATCTACAGACCATTTTAAGTATCAGTTTTTGGCGGCTAAACGTAAATCAAAAAAGATTATGCTGGTGCTTCATGGTCGTGGGGATAGTCTTAAACCATTTAAGAATTTCGATAAAGAGTTGGGTGTCCCTGAAATGAATTACTTACTTTTAAATGCTCCTAGAAAATATTTAAAAGGTTTTTCTTGGTTCGGTGAACCTCCGTATGAAAAAACGGGTGTTCTGCGTGTTCGCTCGATGATTTTTGATGTCATCAACGATTTAGAAAAGCAAGGTTACAAAGCTAAAAATATTTTCCTTTTTGGTTTTTCACAAGGCTGCCTGGTCAGTGCCGATGTAGCGCTTAACTATCCAAAGCAATTAGGTGGTGTTATAGGAGTTAGTGGTTATTTCCACTTTTTCCCTCGTTGGCGTCAAAGCCTAACTCAGGATTCTAGGAAAACTCCTTGGATTATGACCCACGGGTACCGCGATGACATTCTTCCCTATCAAGAAACAAAATTTGGTGCTGAAAAATTAAAAGATAGCGGACTAGATATTGAATTTGTGTCTTTGAATAAAAAACACGATATGATCGACGAAGAATTCCCAATTATCAAACGTTGGGTTAAAACTCATCTCTAAATTCATGCAAGTTCATTAGGATTTGGTCCCAAAGTTTTTGGTTAACTTTGTCGGCAGAATTCACATCATAAATTGATTTCTTTCTTAAATCCGACGCTTCGCCGCTCACATAATGAACGATCTTTTCAACATTTAGTTGGACAATATCTTCCCGTTGAAAAGTCTTATATTGTTCTAAAATACTATCCACATTGTGGATCAAAGAATTCCCTGTCAAAAAGTTGGAAGGATTCCAGCGAGCCGCATTTTTTGCCAGAACCGAAAGAATGTTCGCATTGCTATTTTTCGACATGAAGGTAGTGACACGATCATAGCATTTTAAAAGGTCTTCAAAACGCGCGCTGTTTTTGTAGTACAAGGCTGTACTTTTCTTCGGGGAGGATTGCGTCCAGGTCATAGAGATAAACTCATCGATGGTCAGTTTCGGTGCCTTGCCATCTTCTTTATATGCCGGGTATTCGCGATAGAAGTTGCGCATGTTACATAGAGGGTTTTTGTTAATGCCGTCCGCTACTTTTGAAAAGCCGGGTTGAGTTTTTAAATTTTCCCAATAATGGCAGGCTTTGAATAGCTTTAACAACGCACGGTGAGTTTCCGGCTGTGATGTGGCCTTCGCAAATGTCACATCGTTAAACCCTAGTTTTTGAGAAAAATAGTAAAGTTGTTTTTGATTAAAAATTTTTTCAAAACGACCCATCAAAGGATGACGCTTGAAACTGTCTAAACTTTTTTTGTTTTTCGTTTTCACGTAGTCAATAGCTTGAAGCATCGTCATGACGATCGATTTAGCTTTTTGTTTTTGTTCTAACAAGTTGGTTGAAAAACGTTCGACATCATCGTAGCGATATTGGTTATGACAGCTTCCGAAGTGACGTACGCTGCCATAGTCGATGATACCAGCATCCATCAATACGTTATCGCCGTCCCAGTCTAGCCATACAAATAGGTAGTGTTCTTCGAGTTGGGCCGCAAACGAAGCAAATCGATCGCAAAATTTAGTTAAGAAAGTATCGTACTTATCCGCGCCGTGTGATGTTGTCTGAGACATTTCTTTTTGGTCGATAAAAAAGTCGATGACCCGCTTTAAAGGCTCCCAGCGGTTTTGTTTTAGAAATAGAAATGCATGGGCAGGTCTAAATAAATTTTCGGCTGCACGTACACCAATTCCCACACCGTTACCTAAATCAATAACTGTTAGAACTCGTTCCGTATAAATTCCCATTTTGTGAACCACTTCAGACATAATGGCGCAGCTAACTAGCTCGTCAATTTCCGCTTGTCCACATCCATAACCGGCCTCAGTGTTTCCCGTTTTAAGAGGTTTGTCCGCCTCAACACTGCCCGGCGACAGGCGTGTGACGCCGGTGCCACGTGAAGATACATCCCAAGTTTTTTTTCCGTTTTTTATAAATCCATTCCAAATACTGCGCCCATCGCCCGAAGTTTTGCCCTGTTTGTTTTTGTGCTGCAGTTGTAGATAGCGAGTAGCCATATATTTGTTTGGCTTGATCAAGTGACTAGGAATTCGCTTTTTTGAAAGAACATCATATTCGTTAATAATTTGAATTGAAAATGTGTCCAAAATTTTTTGTTCTAACTTTGGGGTCATCTTTTGTTTATGATCTTTTGATATCAGACCCATATCGCGCGCTAGATCATAATTGAAGTAAGCTATTTTGCCTTTTTTCAAATTGAACACTGGGTACTCGATGTAGAATTCTTCGCCGAGTGTTTTGTAAGGATGAGAACCATCGATGGCATCAAATGCGGAGTACTCGCTGGTTTGTGGCTTTTTTAAACTCATTTTTACGGTCATGCTTAATACATCGGATCAACTTCCTTGAATTTAAGGGTTTTTTTGATTTGTGAATGATTTTTGATCAATAACTAGTAGAACGTCGTGCTTAATCTAAGTACCTGATTCACTACAGACTTATCCAATCGGTGCCTTTTCTTGTCGTGCTGTCTATTTCTCTACAGTTGAAATGAATTTCTGTTTACTTTAGTTTGCGCTGTGATTGGAGAATTTATGAATAATTTAAAAAAGATCGTTACGTCTGTTATGGCAACGACGTTAGTTAGCTCAATGGCTTTAGCTTGGGGCGATTTAGGTCATCAAACTGTGGGCGAGATCGCTCAACGTAACTTGACCCCCAAAGGTAAGCGTTTGGTTGAAGAGATCTTAGGTCATGGACCAATGGCCGAAGCTGCTACATTTCCAGATTTAGTGCGTTCCGATGAAGATTATAAGGAATTTGCAAGTTTTCACTTTGTTGAAATCGATCCTCGTTATGACGGTTCGTACGGCAAAATTCCTGTAGCTTTACGAGAGAAAATCGACGCCAATTCTTTGATCGCTGGAGTTCCGACGAAATTGTTCATGGGAAAATCAACGCCAAAATTTTCAAAAAACCAACGTATGGATTTAATGCGATATCTTATTCATTTAGTTGGTGACGTTCATCAGCCATTGCATGTGGGTAATGGCTATGACCGTGGTGCTAACTGGTGTAATGTTAAATACTCTGTTGGCAAAGGCGAAAAAGCTCAAATCAAGTCATCTAACTTGCATTCTTTCTGGGATTCAGCTCTAGTTGAAGAAATTTTCTACGCTCAGAAAGAAAAAGATCCTAAATATAAAATGCCGGGATGGAAAGGCTACAAAGAATTAGCTGATCTTATAATTGAAGATCAGAAAAGTTTGAAAACTAAAGAAATCGCATCGGCTCCTTCGGTTGAATGGTACAAAGAATCTCAAGCATTACATTCTAAGGTTTATATTGACGGTGCTACCGATTTGCACCCATCTCAGCGTGAATACTGCATGCGTTTAACTAAAGATGCTAACGGTAAACCAGTGTTGGACGAAAAAGGGGTTGCTGTAACTGTTAAAGCAACGGGTGCAGCGGAAGCGACACCAGAATATATGAAACAGGCTTCTGAAATCATCAAAGCCCAAATCATGAAAGCAGGATTACGCCTAGCTAATACGATCAATACCATGGCTCAAGCTCACTACAAAGGTGGCGGTGCTGCAGAATATAAAAGCAAAAAAGTTAAAGAACTTTCTGACCTAATCAAAGAATTCGAAAACAAAAAGTAACATGGAATTAAAGCTCTCACAAAAAAGGTGAGAGCTTTAGTGACTTAGAAATAAAATCTAGAATTGCTTTGCAGTACTACTGCGGTTGTTTTCTCATCTCTTTTGTATGTTCCTGTTTTCTGAATAAATTTTGTGGCTATGCCAGTTTTATCCAGGGTCAGGTCAGGTCAAAATCCATTTTATTGGTAAATAGGCGGCGTTTGTTTTTGGTAAAGCAATCCGCCGTGACCGAAATTGTTTTTTCAGTCTCGGTAGTTTGGCAAACCATGAAATTTCTTAACCATGTCGCCGACATTCGGTACGGACTATTGGCAACAGTAGGCAACGCAAAAAAATTTGAACTATGCATGCAGCTTGACGTTAGCTCTATCGATTTCTTTTTAAGATAGTTCGGTGTGGTGCATATTTCTGAATAATGAACATCTCCAGCGACAAAAATCATTTGGGCCTCAGCTAAGTTTAATTTTTCGACAAAGCTATTGAAATTGATCGTAAAGTGTTTGCGGAAGGATTCCGCATAACCGTAGTTTGAAAACCACTGCGTCCCATTGCAAAACCACACTAGGCCTTTGAAGTTTTTAATTGAATCAAAAATCCATTCTTCTTGCTCTTTACCAAACAGAGAATACATTTTTTTGGAATGCGGTTTTTCGCGGAATGAACGGCCGTCCAGCATAAGGAATAACTGGTTTCCTAGTTGGAATTTGCAAGAAATTCCTGGTCCTGAGGTGATGCACGTTTGTTCGCTTAAGTTTTGCGCAAAGAAATTTTTGAAATTGGCTCGAGCTTCCGCGGAATAAGGGAAACTCGAATTCGAATCATTACCACCAAAATCATGATCGTCCCAAATAGCAATGGTTGGAACTAGTCGTTTCCATTGATAGAAATCAAGTACCATGCGTGCTTCTACAAATTTATCCCAATGAATTCTTGGCGTGGGCTCTTCATCCAAGTGGTAGTCTATATAGACACAATCTCCCACAAATAGATTTACGTCTGCATTTTGCGCTTCAAGGCTGGTCCACATTGCTTTTTCATGTTGTGCGGCTCTCATGCAAGACGCAATTCCGATTTTGTAAGTTGGGCGCTTTGAGGAAATGGAAGAAAAGGTACGCTCGTCAAGTTGTTTACTATTCGATAGAATCCGAATTTTAAGGTCTCGATCAATTGGTAAGTTTTGTACAAGAAATTTATCAATCTTGAAATCATCGTCTTGAAAAGTGACAGTACTGTATGTCATATCTTGCAGAAGTTGATCGTCTTCATAGATCAGGTAGCGCAAGGGCTCTTGCTGGCAGTGAACGATTGAAAATTCTGATTGTCCGTCGAAAGACGGTCCCAGTAAAACTGAAACAAGATTTCGATCAAACTCTACTGGCCTACTTTGTTTTTTCTTAGCGGCAATTGACGTTAGTGCCAATGCACCGGCCATGCCTTTTAAGAAGATCCTTCTTCTCATTGTCATACAAGTATCCTATGTATTTATTTTGACATAAACACTTTAGGAAATGATTAAAATTGTTAGAAATCCGTAAGGATTAAAGATCTTCTAGGCCTTTGATCCAGCCGCGACGATACATCCAAGAGAACAAGCCGAAAGAAATTAACGCCATAACTCCGAGTACCGCGTAATATCCATGTTCCGATTTTAATTCAGGCATGTATTCGAAGTTCATTCCGTAAACACCGGCTAAGAAATTTAGTGGTAAAAAGAAAATTGAAAATACCGTTAACAATCGAACGATCTCATTTGTCTTGTATGAAGCTTCGTTTGTTTTTTGCGACGTCATCGATAAATAAAGTGTAATCAAGTTCGTGACATTTTCTTGCACTTCTTCTGCGTAAAACAACATTGTTTCCATCGACGTTTTTATTTCTTGAAAATCCTGGTTTTGAAACTCAGCTTTGATCACAAGTTTATTGTTCACGTCGTTCGCTAACTTTAACACTTTTCGAAAGACAGTAGATTTTCGTTTCAGCAAAAAGCCTTCTTGGAAGATACGCTGCTGTTTCGTATTTTTAAATATAAGTTGTTCGAAGGTAGTTACTTGTTCTTCAAGCTGGGTCAGTGGAATATCAAAACTTTGGATTGCGGAAGACAGTAGTTCAATAATTAATTTTTTAGAATCCAGGCAGCCTTTGGTATCAGCCAGCTTTGTTCTAAGTTTTTCGATAAATTCATGATCGACCCTGTGTAGGGTGATTATTCGATCTTTCGCAATAAAGATTGCAAGTTTCGTTGTTAACTCCTGAATGGTATCACCTTTGGCCGAGTTTGATTTGTCAAAAACGCGAGTGACTAAAAATAAAAATTCATTTAAATTTTCTAGTTTAGGTAGATGTTCAGGATCTAAACACGTCATAAGACTTTTTTCTGGAATATTATAACGTCGTGCCAGATCGGGAACATCGGTTTTTGTTGGTGCTGTTATGTCAATCCATTGGCCAAATGCTAGTTCAAGTACGCGCTCTTGCATGCTACACCCATTTTACCGGCGAAAAACCGCCCCATTTTGTTTTTAGGTTAGTGACTTGTCCTTGATAAACCCGTGCAATAACTAATTGCAACTGATCTTGATAAGCATAACAACGTAAATCGAATTTAAAATTCTGATCGCCATCGGGTGTTTTCATAGCTACTTCAGGGGCAGGGATTAACTCTTGCGCCAAAAATTGTTCATTAGCGACTTCTTCGAATACTTTTTTGGAAACCGATGCGCCTTTGTAAGACTGTTTCGAGCCAAACGAATTTTTTGGTTTGAAAAATAGATGTTTACGCTGTGACCAGATCTCTTCTTTTAATTCTGGCTTAAAGCTAAGAGTTTTAGGCAATACATTTCTAATACGCTCGACTTGATCTGTTGGAAAATTTAAACTTTCCCAGAAGCTATCTGATGACCAATCAATCATGCGCTGTTTATCTGCCAACATAAAGTATTCAAATGGGTTAGGTGAAAAGCATGTGGTGCGATTTAAAAAATCACGTCGCATAGCTTGTGCTTCTGTGCTGCTTAGATAGAAATCAGTGTAACGGTTGTACACGATATCGACCTTGTATTTCGCGTAGTCGGCGACATCGGCAATTGAGCATTGCCAGCCAAACGATTGCAGCAATTCTTGAACAATTAAGAATTCTAAAAACATTTTCTGTTCATGCGGCTTTTCATCGACGATTAGAACATGCGGTTTAGAAGGTTGTTTGTTTTGTAATTTCAATTCTTGCAAAAATAAGTCTTTCAAATCTTCATTTTTGAAGTCAAGACCAGTATCTAATCCATGCGCTTGATATAAATAATAGCCCAAAGTTAAAAAGGCAGCATTAGTATTGATCTCTATTAATTTTGGTTTTCCTTCCCAGGACAAATGGAAATCATAGCTCATGAACAAAGATTTGTTTCCGGGATCCTTTAGTTGAAGGCGATTCAGTTCAGACTCATAATTGTGAATATACATAGGATCATTGCGAAGCGTGTAAAATGCTTTAATTGTATTTTGAAACTCGGTAATAAGCGCTTTAGGCAATTCTACAGGATTCGGGCACAGCAAGTTGTCTGACACCATTGGTGCCAAAGTGGATTCATCTAAACTTTTAAATTGGTTCTTCAGTATGGATTTATACTTTTGGCTCAAATCTGTCGACATCGGTGCACTAATCCTGAGGTTAATAGCTGATAAATTCTTGTATTAGTATGGAATTAAAGGGTATGGTCGTCACCATGAAAATCGTTAGCTGGAATGTCAATGGTATCAGAGCGTGCGCAAAAAAAGGTCTTGAGGATTTTATTGCTCAAGAGAAACCCGATATTTTTTGCGTACAAGAAACTAAGGCTCATTTAGAACAGGTGGACGACGCTATCAAGAATTTGGGTTATAAAAAAGCCCTTTGGTCGTCAGCGATCCGAAAAGGTTATTCTGGTGTTGCTACGTTTAGCAATCGAGAATGGTTAACAGAAAAAACAAATTTTGAAATTAAAAAATACGAAGATGAGGGTCGCACCGTCATCACTGATTTCGGTCCATTTGTTTTATATAATATCTATTTTCCAAATGGGGGCTCGGGTGATGTTCGCCACCAATTTAAACAAGAATTTCTGCAAGAGCTTAATAAACATTTGGCGAAAACCTATGGGTTAGGAAAAGAAATCGTTGTTGTTGGTGACTACAATGTCGCGCACAAAGACGTCGACGTATACGATCCCGTCAGGTTATCGAAAGAAAGTGGTTTTTTGCCGGAAGAACGTTTTTGGTTTGAAGAGTTTTTGAAAATTGGATTTGTCGATACATTCCGACTTATTCATCCTAATGTGAAAGATAAATATTCATGGTGGAACTACCGTGAACTAGCCCGAATTTCTAATCGCGGTTGGCGTATTGATTATATTTGTGTAACCAAAGGATTGGCGCCACTGGTGCGAGATGCGCAAGTTCATGACGAAATCGAGGGCAGTGATCATTGCCCAGTCAGTGTGGTTTTAGACCTGAAATAAAGGACGTTTATGCCGATACTTATTTTGATTGCCGAAGTTTTACTTGTGTACAATTTTGTTGTGGCTTACGGATTTCTGAATTTTATTTTGTTTTATGTTGTTAGCACCATGTTTGGAGTTTTAATCGTACGTGCCGTAGGATCAAAATCTTTAAGGGAGTTTCAAACAGGGCATGCCTCGGCTTCTAATAGCGCATTAATTTCTCGTGGACTGCTATTCTTATCAGGATTGTTGTTGATAGTTCCATCGATGGCCACAAAAATAGCTGGGGTAGTATTGATCATTCCACCAGTCCGTTGGTTGATGGCGATTGCGTTTTCCAATTTCTTGATGAAGCGCGTTTTCAGCGCAAACAGCTTTGTTCACCAGTTTGGAAATAATGGTTTTAAGTTTTACTATTCGCAAGGTGGAAATCCATTTCAAACCGCGCAAAGGCAGCAAGAAAACGAGTATTCTGACAACGTTATTGATGCTCAGTTTCGCAAGGTTGAGGACACCAAGCTGCTTAATGATCCCGATTCTAAATCCTAAGAACTGGCCCCTCAGCCTGCGTCTGGAGGGCACTTTTGCTTTTTTAAATTCCG
>CAWVRN010000048.1:0-15241 GCA_963932905.1 uncultured Bdellovibrio sp. | reverse complement strand
GACGATATCTTAATTGGCCTTAGCCGCAGGCTAAGGGACCAGTTCATTCAATTTTGCCGGAGCCTTCAATCGGGACCGTGAAAGCGCCACTGGATAGCGAACCTTTTAGTTTGTAATCACGGATTGATTTGAAAAGGTAATTTTCAACAGCGGCCCGCGCCGATTTGTAATCTAATTTTACAGGGATCATTACGTGAGTCATGTCGTTCGATTTTAGTTCTACTTTTTTGTCGTAAACGCCGCTGAAAAGGGAACTGTCGCCAATGGCTAAGTCATATTTAAATTTATCGATATTAAGAGCGGCCGAGTTAGGATTGTTAACTTTTAAATTCACTTCTAAATCGATACCTTCCATGCCGACTTTACCGATGTTGACGGACTCAACGTCTACCTTTGGGGGTTCGATTAAGCTTTGCAGGACACCCAGCGTTTCACAACCACTGAATGCTAAGCTGAATACAGATAAAAGAATGAAACAAGTTTTTTGAATAGATGATGTCTTCATGGAGGACATGTAAACATGAATTATTGACCGAAGCTAACAAAAGATGCGGGGCTAACTTTGATCATGGGCGCCAAGCGGCGACTGGCCTGTAATTTTGAAGTGAAATACAAGCTCAATAGCAGAGCTAAAAATATAAAAAACCAAGATGAGGGTTGTAAATATCTAAGCATAAATCCTACTTTTTGCCTTGCTTATAGATGTTATAATATTCTATCGCGCTGACAATACTTAAAATCGATGAAATCCAAAGAACGGCGTACCCAATTTGTCCCACTTTTTGAAAAATCTGGGTGAAAATCTGTGCATCGTATTGCCCGTGGTAAGAATTGCCCAATATCAATGCCGGAATGGCCCCCATTTGTAGGCCGGCTTTCCATTTTCCCGACGGCTTAGCGTCAATAATGATCTGATCCGCAGAGGCGACCGCACGAATGCCGCCGATGAAGGTGTCGCGAACAATCAATAGAATAACTACGTAAGGGTCAATAGCACCCTGAACCGTTAGGAAAATCAAAACACTAGAAACTAGGATCTTGTCAGTAACCGGATCCATGAATTTGCCCAAGTTACTGACCAGCTTCCACTTTCTTGCATAATAGCCATCGAAATAGTCAGTGATAGAGGCGAGTATGAATAGAACTGCGGCAACGATAGAAAAGAAAAAACGCGATTGATTTAGGCATAAAATAACGACAGGAACCGCGTACACACGGCTCATAGTTAGCTGCATCGGAAGTTTCTGTTTCCACAGAGGTAATGGTGTCGACACGAGGCCTAAGATGTAGGTCAGGCCCCCTGTTTTGTCATTTGAAAAAAGGAAATTGAAAAAAAGTATAAAGGGTGTAGATTTGGGGGCTAAATTAATGAAATCGGATAACATTTTTTCATACCAGCATCGCGTACAATTTTATGAAACGGACACCATGGGTGTTGTTCATCATACTAATTATTTACGCTTTTGTGAGGAAGCTCGTGTGGCCTGGGCGCACTCAGTTGGTTTGATTGATTACCAAAAGCCGGAAAGCGCCTCGCATTTTGCTGTTTTAGAGACGCGAGTTAAACATATTAAGCCATCGTTCTTCGGCGATGTGTTGACGGTTTGGTTGCAAGTTAAAATGGAAGGTATTCGAATTTATTTCCAGTATAAAATTCAAAAAGAGAGTGAGATCATTAGTTTAGCGGAAACAACGCATGTGTCACTCGATAAAAGCTTACGACCTCAACGATTAACCAAAGAATTTAAAAACGTGATGGAGACCCTAATATGGAAAGAAACCTGGCTTTAGAATTTGTACGTGTGACTGAAGCGGCAGCCTTAGCAAGTGCGCGTTGGATTGGGCATGGTAATGAAAAGGCAGCCGACCAAGCGGCTGTCGATGCAATGAGGCGCGCATTCGATACAGTTCGTATCGATGGTACGGTGGTCATTGGGGAAGGTGAGCGTGACGAAGCTCCGATGTTGTATATCGGTGAAAAGGTAGGTTTTAGAACGACAGAAGATTCTCCAAAAGTCGACATTGCGCTAGATCCATTAGAAGGAACAACAATCTGTGCAACGGGCGGCGTAGGATCCATTTCGGTGATAGCGCTAGCGGAACATGGAAACTTTCTACATGCCCCAGACACGTACATGGATAAAATAGCCTGTGGTCCAGCAGCTAAGGGCATGATTGATATTGATAAATCACCCACTGAAAATATCAATCGCGTGGCGGAAGCATTGAAGAAAGCAGTCAGTGACGTAACTGTTGTTATTTTAGATCGTCCACGCCACAAAGATCTAATTGCAGAAACTCGTAAAACGGGCGCTCGTATTCATTTGATCGGCGATGGTGATGTTTCCGCAGCTGTGGCAGCCGCATGGCCTGATAGTGGAATCGATTTATTAATGGGAATTGGTGGCGCACCGGAAGGCGTTATTTCGGCCGCAGCGATGCAATGTCTAGGTGGTGATTTTCAAGGTCGTTTGAAGTTTCGTAACGAAGAAGAAAAAGCGCGGGCTCTGAAAATGGGAATCAAAAATCTAGAGCAAAAGTATAAGATTGATGACCTGGCTCGAGGAAGTGTCATGTTTTGTGCAACGGGTGTTACCGATGGGCCGTTGTTGAAAGGTGTTAAATCTTTGCCTAAAAGCATGGCGCGCACTCATAGCATCGTGATGCGATCGAAAACGGGAACTATCCGTACCATCGATACGCTTCATAACTTGAGTACAAAACCTCTATAAGCTAGACGTTTTCAATTTGACTTCGTCTTGTCCTGTCCTTCAGAATTGAAGTATGGCAAAAGCACAGACAAGCGAAGTCTTCAAATGCACAGCAGATCAATTATATAAAATCGTTACTGACTATTCTAAATACCCCGAATTTTTATCCGAAGTAAAAAAATGCGAAGTTATCAAAGACGAAGGTTCTAAAAAAATCGTAGAGTATTCAGTGTCTATGGTAAAATCATTTAGCTATCGTCTGCAAATGGTTGAAAATCATGTTGAAAATGGTGTTTCAACGGTAACTTGGGACTTTATTTCTGGTGACGTGTTTAAAACTCAACGTGGTTCTTGGAAAATTGAACCGGAAGGCAGTCAATGCCGAGCTACCTACGAAGTGGAAGCTACATTCGGTATTTTTGTTCCAGGGCCAATTGCGAATACTTTGGTCAGTGTGAGTTTACCCAACATGGTTTCTAGTTATCACAAAAGGATACAACAACTTTATGGAAAATAATGATTCTTCAAATAAGAAGAATGATGGTCCTTTGTTCGAAGATGCAAAAGGGATGTTCTCAGAAACTTTGAAAAAAGTTTTTACAACAGGAGTCTCTGCTGCATTTATGACGGAAGAGAACATTCGTAGTTATTTACAAGAATTAAAGTTACCTAAAGAAATCCTAAATGTAATTATCCAAAGTGCAAATAAATCCAAAGACGACATCACTCAACGAGTGTCTAAAGAAATCATTGGAATTTTTAATAAAATTGATTGGATCAGTGAATTAAGTAAATTTGCAGAGACTCATAAATTTAAAATCAGTGCTGAAATCGATATCATAAAAAAAGAAACTAAAATAGAGCGCGTGGAAGTCATCAAAGATAACGATTAGTTTTTCTGTATTGGCGGAGGTTAAATAACGCTCCGATTAACATATAAGATCTTGAAAATACCGACCTTTAGTGAAAACATTTGAGTCTCAAATGTAAAGGAGCCGGGCATGAATTCATTAATTAAAATAGCGGCAGTAGTAATTTTGTTGTCTCAGAGCGTGTTTGCTAAAGATTTAGCGAGTCGTCTGGGCGTAGGCGTGAAAAACAATTCGTCTGAAGATGTTCCTGCTGTGGGTGTTGTTTACTATCCAAATCAAGATTTTGGTATCACTGGCGGTATTGGAATCGACACTAAAAAAGATCAATCTAAATTTGTTGTCAGCGGTGGCGTCCGTAAAATTTTGTTTCGTGAAAATCAGCTCAATTTTTATTTTGGTGGCCAAGTGGGCATCGTGAATTATGAAGGTGGCGGCGAAAAGCAAAATGGTTTTGAGTTGAATGCTGTGTTTGGTGCTGAGTTCTTTTTCACTGGTTTAGATTCGTTAGGGTTTTCTTTTGAAGGTGGTGCGGGTATTTCTTCGTTGAAAGACACTCGATTTAGAACCATCGCTGATTCCCCAATGCGTGCAGGAATTACATTTTACTTTTAAAAATAGTTTACATACTGAGGAGATAGATATGAAAAAAGTAATACTTACTAAAGATGCACCGGAACCAATTGGACCATACAGCCAAGCAATTTCAGCGGGACCATTTTTGTTTTGTTCAGGGCAAATAGCGCTAGATCCGAAGACCGCGCAAGTAGTGGGTCAGGATGTAAAAACTCAAACGGAACAAGTGATGAAGAATGTAGAAGCTGTGTTAACGGCAGGCGGGATGAAGTTTGAGAATGTTGTTAAAACAACAATCTTTTTAACTGCAATGAGTGATTTTCCCACTGTGAACGAAATCTATGGCCGCTTTTTCCCAAATAATCCGCCGGCGCGCTCAACTGTCGAGGTGCGTGGATTGCCAAAAGGTGTTCAAGTAGAAATCGAAGTTCTAGCATACAAGGCATAGGGCTAGCGCCAAGTAATGAGAAAGAAGATAGTTCTTTATTTTTCTAGTTTCCTTGTCGTCCTGTTTGTCATTATTTTTTATTTTGAATTTGTTTCTGTGAGTTCCGTGCGTTCGACTGCGTGGACCCATGTGTCCGAAGCTGACTGTGGCATTGTCTTAACAGGCGGGCCGGGTCGTATTCGTGAAGCCATGGATCTGCTGGCAAATAAAAATATTCGGAAATTAATTATTTCGGGGGTAAATCCCAATTCTGATATTAAAGAAATATTTCCGTTGTGGGCATTTTATCCTGAGGTGGATGAAAAAGACGTAGTTCTTGAGAAACGCAGTGAAACAACCTTTGGTAATGCGACTCAGAGTCTGCCGCTAGCTGAAATTCTAAACTGCCAAGATGTGATGTTGATCACGTCGGCATTGCATATGTACCGATCCAAACGAACCTTCTACAAGGTGTTTCCTAAGGTGATTGATATCAAAACCCACGTCATGGCTCGCTCTAGCGATACGGACTCAGCCTTTGATCGACTTCAAGAGACTTTTAAGTCACTGTTTTACTCTATCTGGGCATATTAAAAATGTTCAGTATTGAGAATCTTGATCAGGTCTTTATCAAAGACTAGACTAATATCGAGTTAGATATTGTAACAATTGTTCCGATAAAATTTGCATGAACATTGTCTGGGATCGAATAGAATCGTTAGGTCGTACCATCACGGAAAACTTAGAGTACACTCTAAAAATTTTCCTTATGATTTATCTTTCGTTCCGCGCCGCTTTCCTAGATCAGGCGCAAGGATTACGTCAAACTCTAAGCGTTCTTTCAACGCAGATTTATTTTACAGGGTGGCAAGCAATGCCCCTAATTTCAATTTTAGCATTAGGAACGGGCGGCATTTTGGTTATCCAAGGTATGACCAATTTAACTTTGTTAGGTGGTACAGAAATGCTGGGTAACTTGATTGTCGTCGTGTTAGTGCGCGAAATTGGGCCACTATTAACCGCGCTGGTTGTCATTGCACGAAGCGGAACTGCCGTTGCTACCGAAGTCGGCAATATGCGCGCGAATCGCGAAATCGAAGCTTTGGAGTCGATGGGTATAAATCCATTAAGCTATATCGTTTTCCCCCGCATAGTCGGAGGTATTGTAAGCGTTCTGTGTCTGGCTTTTTATTTCATGATTATCGCGATTTTTGGTGGTTACTTGCTCACGCAATTCTTCCATGACATTCCGTTTAGTTTCTATAGCGAAAATTTATTGCGTGCCTTTGGTAAAGAGGATGTCGCGATTTTTCTACTGAAGAACGGTTTTAGTGGCGTTATCATTTTCGTCGTATCGTGTTTCCAAGGTCTAAGTGTTAAGAAGAGTCCGCACGAGGTTCCGCAAGTCACTACGCAAGCCGTGGTGAAAAGTATTATTTATGTCACTGTATTTAATTTAGTTGTAACTGCCATTGTGTATCTGAACCAATTACAAAAACTAGGTGTTGTATGAGCGAACCAACCAAACTGATGCCACAAATTAAAAGTCTAAAATTTGAAAGTTTGTTCTTTCAGCATGAAACTCAAGATCCTATTTTAATGAATGCTGATTTTGAATTCCCTACAAATGAAAATGTTTTGATTCAGTCTATACAGGGTGCTGGAAAATCGACTCTGTTGCAGATCCTAGGTGGATTGATTGTGCCTCAATCAGGTAAATTCTTAATTAATGATTCTAACGTAGGCGAGATGTCATTCGAAGAATTTTTGCCGTATCGTTTGTCCATCGGGTACACATTTGACTATGGTGGTTTGATTAACAACCGCACGATCTATGAAAATCTAATGTTGCCGTTGCTGTACCACAAATTGGTTGAAGTCGAGGAAGCAAATCGGCGCGTAATGGAAGTTTTAAAATATTTTGACCTTGAGAAATTCAAAGACGAACGCCCTGCTCATATTCCCGGCCGCATAAGAAAAATTTCATGTCTGTTGCGTCCAATGATGACTCATCCTCAGGTTCTACTATTAGATGACCCATCAGTTGGTTTAGGGCAAGAGACAAGTCTGAAGTTTATTGACCTAATTAACAAGCATCGAGCAGAGCGAGGCTTGAAGCACGTTTTTATTTCTTCGTATGACGAAAAATTTATGAGCCACATAAATCATCTCACCATCCATCTGGATAACGGTTTGCTGTATGCGCCGCAGACGGAAGGGAATAAGGCAGTTAGTTTATGAAGGTAAAGTTTAACAAATTTGAACGGGTTGCTGGTTTATTTGTCCTGTTTGCGATAGTGGGCTGTTTCGTTATGGCAGTCAGTGTGGCGATTAAGCAAGGTTGGTTTGAAAAAAAAATCAAATTTGAATCAGTTTTCGTGTCGGCGGATGGGGTTCATCCGGGAACGACGGTTCTAATTGCCGGTCTTCGCGCTGGTGGTGTGGAAGATGTGGAACTTTTAGGTAACAACAAAATTCGTGTGACGTACTACGTACTGGGAAAATTTCATGAAAGAATCCGTGAGGATTCAAAAGCGCAGTTAGTGCGTCCATTTGTGATTGGTGATCGTGTATTAGAAATTTCTGTCGGTAGTGCAGAATTAAAAATCGCACAAGAAGGCGGGGTCATTGAATCGGAAGAAACTTTGGATTTGATGACTTTGTTGAGTGGTAAGCGTCTAGGTACGTCGTTGGAAAAAATTTCTGAAATGCTAAGCAATTTACAATTTTTATTGGAAGCCTTTCTTGATCGGGATCGTACAAAATCGATGTTAAGTATCTTCGATAAGCTTGATCCTTTGATGGGTAACATGAACGAAATGTCTGAAGAAGTGATTAAATTAAGTCGTCAGATGACTTACAAAGAAAATTTAAAGAAAACGATTTCACAAACGGCCGTATTAACCAAAGAACTAAATGTGATATTGCCGGAATTAAATCGTCAAAATCCAGAGCTGGCTAAAAACTTGGCGCAATTGACCAGTAGCTTGTCACAAATGACGGAAGATTTTAAATCCGTAACGACTATGCTTAAAAATTACGGTCCAGAAGTTCCAACAGTGGCGAAGCGGGCTTTGGAGGCTCTGGATGAAGCGACTATTTTGATGAAAGCAATGCAGAAAAATTTCTTCTTACGTTCTAATGTACAAGAAGTGACTAAAGAAGAGTCTGAAGAAATCAAGCAGGGAACTCGTCAACCAGCGCGTGAAAAACAGGGTGCTAAGCCTTAAAAAAAGGTCCTATTTGGTTTTGCGAACGACCTTAATGTTCGCTGCCTTTAGTATATCTGAATACAATTTTTTGATAACATCTAGCTGCGGGTCGTGAAACCCGGTGCTTGGTGTTTTGATCATACCATTATAAAAGGTAATGACGTCAGTTTCTTTGGATTTAGAGGGTTCTTCATTGCTAAAGGTCAACGTGACTTGAATTGTGCGCGAACCGTCCATTTTAATCATCATAGGGCCATCAATGGGTGTTGATTCGATGTCTTTGATGGTGCGGTTGATAAGATCTATGTCTGTAACAGTAACATCAACGATACCATTCTTCTTATTTGTCGGGTCTTTATAGTGAACGGTCATGTAGTGAGGATTTTTCAATTTAAACCAGGCGCGAGTCATTTTGTTGCTATCCTTTGTGAATGCAGTGAGCGTTGTCAGTAAAATCAACAATCCGATTTGAAAATGTGCTCTCATGACTTTGAAGTCTATTTCACAATCACCTTGCGTTGCAAGCCCCTATTTATTACTCTTGGGCATGGTCTTGTTTCTGTTTAAAAAGTTAATCCTATCAAATCGCGCAGGCAATCTGGTGCGACGGATTTCACGTCTATCGATGGTCAGTATCGGTGTTTCGACCTTCGCTTTTTTGTTGATTCTTTTTATTATGAACGGGATGAATAAAAGTATTGAATCACGCGTGATTTCACTAGAAGCGCATTTGACGTTAGTTCCAAAAGATAGAGCTTTACACAAAGGTTTGGAATCTGATCCAATTCTCACCGAGATTAAAAACTTGGGTGCTGAACGCTATTCATTGTTCGATACGCAAGATGTGATCATACGTACGATGGAAGGGCAATTCCGCGGCGCCATAGCGCAAGGGTTTGTTCGAAAAAGTTTCGAAAATTTGAATCAGAAAATTAAAGAGCAAAACGAAAAACATTTGAAAAAAAGTACTTCCATGTCGGCTGACGGGCAGATGTGGGAAGAAATGGATATTCCCGAATCGAACGAAATCATGATTGGAGTTGATCTAGCTCGCAGTTTAGGTGTGTTTGAGGGGGATTATTTAATGGTGTTGCCACCCGAGAGTCTGGTTTTGGCCATGGGTGAAGTTCCTGTTTTTGAAAAGGTAAAAATTAAAAAAATTCTTTCGACAAATTTAGCTGATTTAGATTCTCAGTATATTTTTTATATGCGTGATTTGACATTGTCATCGCTAAGGAATTCCTTAAGTCGTCAAGTCGGTCTTGAAATTTGGTTAAAGGACGCCATGGATGCCGGTCGTTTTCAAAGCCGCTTGCAAGATTGGATAGACGATCATAAGGGTGAAGGTAAAAAGAATATAGATTGGACCATTCAAACTTGGATGGATCGAAACTCGGCATTGTTTTATGCATTGAAGTTAGAAAAATTCATGATCGGTTTATTTTTAGGACTGGCCGGCTTGATCGCATCGTTTTCTATTCTAACGGTATTGGCGTTATTAATTTCGCAGAAGAAGCGCGATATTGCGATGTTAAGAACGCTAGGCTTATCGCAGAAGGCAGCCATTAAATACTTTATTCAAATGGGTGTAGGTTTGTCATTGGTTGGGGTTTCTGTAGGGGCCGTGCTTGGTTTGGTCGTTGGATATTTGTTAGAGTGGTATCCGATCAATATTTTACCGGACATTTACTATGATTCGACGATACCGGCAAAGGTAAATTTGTTTTTATTCTTTACTGTTCTTTTTGTAACGACATTGGTCGCATTCTTGGGTTCGTATTTGCCAACCAAGGCTATCGAGAAGATTTCTCCGGCGGAAGTTTTAAGAATGAAAAATTAGCCGCGTTTTCGCGCGGCTGATATCTAAACGAAAAACTAAACAGAGATTTGGAAATCGCGAAGTGTGTCGTTCAGTGACGTTTTTAAATCAGTACTTGCCTTACGCTGACCAATAATCAGAGCACAATTCACGCCGTAATCACCCGCTGGGAATTTCTTGTTGATAGTCCCTGGGATAACGACAGAATTCTTAGGAACATAGCCTTTATATTCTTTAACTTCAGAATTAGAAACATCCAAAATTTTAGTGCTGGATGTGATAGTCACACCGGCGCCGATCACGGCGCCTTCTTCAATGAATACGCCTTCGACAATAATGCAACGTGATCCGATAAATACATTATCTTCCACAATCACTGGTTGAGCCTGAGTTGGCTCAAGAACGCCGCCAATACCGACACCCCCGGACAGATGAACGTTTTTTCCAATTTGACCGCAAGAGCCCACGGTCGCCCACGTGTCGACCATTGTTCCAGAATCAACATAGGCACCGATGTTCACATACGAAGGCATCATAATGCAGCCTGAATTTAAAAACGATCCGTAGCGAGCAATAGCGGGGGGGACCACGCGTACACCTTCGGATCCAGTCCATTTCTTCGGTGCAATTTTGTCGTAGTAGTTAAACTCGTTAGTCTGCATTATCTGCATTTTTTGAATGCGGAAATACTGAAGGATAGCTTTTTTAACCCACTCATTTGTTTTCCAGCTTTGTGGACCAGTTTTGCCAACGATTTTTTCAGCGACCCGCAGTTTCCCGTGGTCAAGAAGTTGAATCACTTCTTTGATTGCGGATGTGTCTTCGGCAGAAATGTCGTTGATGTTCATGCCGTCTTTTAAATCTTTATCTATTTTTTGAATCACGTGTTCTAAGATCATGAACGTTTCCTTTTTTCAGTTTGTTTTAGGCAATCAAGTAAACCGGGAACGTGAATTTTGTTAATTTCATGGAAATCAAGTTCACGTTGAATTTCATAAGTGATGGTCGAGATCTGTCTTTCCTTGCCCGCGTAAGTTCCTAAGCTACCCGGAGTCGGATAGCCGATATCAGGTTCGATCGAATAGCCCGTGTGCTTTTTAATAATCTCAGCCTCTGGTTCGCAGTCTGGCCCATTGATGTTAATCATGGGGTTCCAAGAATGGAGGCTGATAATCAAATCAAATTTTACGGTATCGAGCAATTGCACTAAGCCTTTATTCTCTGGCTCACTGCACGCAGATTTTCCAGGAAAATAGCGCTCTTTTGCAGCTACAGGTGACCAGTCTTTTGTAGGAAGATTTCTATTTAAATCGACGCCGTTGGAATTCATGCGGATTTTATTCAGTACGCCTTCAGGATTAAATTCAGGAATCACAGTGACCTGAAGTTTGTAATGAAACGATTCATTCAAAGCCGCAAGCACGCCCTGTGCCGCAATCACACCTTCGGGTTCATCTCCGTGTACGCCGCCGATAATTAGGGCGCGAGGGCCCTCAGAACCGAACGAGTATTTAAAAATAGGAAGCTGTTTTGGAGTGCGAGCAAATAATTCCATTTTCATAGTAAAACCATCCTGGCCAGTAAATTAATGAGATTCAGCTAAAAACTCAATAGCATTTTAAGGTATTTCGTAATAAATTTGGCTTTATGTTTTTGGGGGCATCTGTCGATGGAAAAAGAGTTCTTGGTTTATAAAAATGGCGAGTTGGTATTTTTAGGTGATAAAGCGGAATACAAGCTAAGCCAATTGACTAAGAATTATCAAGGGCCCGTGTTTTTTTACAATTTAGATTTTGTCCGTGCGCGCGTACAGCAAATGCAAAGCGAGCTAAAGGATGTTCGTTTATTCTATGCATTGAAAGCCAATTCCAATCCTGATGTGCTCAAAGTGTTCAAAGATCACAATGTAGGTATTGATGTCGTTAGCGGTGGTGAAATTCAGCATGCGATTAAAAATGGTTTCACCTATCAACAGCTAGTGTACAGCGGAGTTGGGAAAACCCGTAAAGAATTAGAATTAGCGATTCGTAACGACATTCATCAAATTAACGTCGAAAGCATTCCTGAACTGCAGCGTATTGGTGAAATGGCGAAAAAAATAGGTAAGAAAGCCAATGTTGTATTTAGAATTAATCCTGATATCAGTATTCAATCTCATCCCTATATTGCGACAGGTTTAAAAGACAATAAGTTTGGAATCGACACGGGCCAATTAAGTGACGTCATTGCCACGGCCCGCTTGCATACGTCGTCGGTGTCTGTGCGAGGTATTTCATTGCATCTGGGTTCCCAAATGCTGGAGTTTTCAAGTTTGAAAGACTCGCTGGCGAAATTGAAACCTTTGTTTTTAAAACTAAGGTCAGAATTTCCAGAATGTCATCGATTTGATTTTGGTGGTGGCCTGGGTATTCACTATGAAAAACAGGATTTAAATTCTGAACATAATTTGCTAAAACAATACGCTGAAACTGTTTTCTCGGAATTGAGTCAGTTGAAGCAAGACATCCCAGGGCTTGAAATCCAGTCCGAACCAGGTCGTTGGCTAGTGGGACATTGCGGAGTTTTAATTTCACAAGTTCAATATGTGAAGAAAACACCTCACAAAGAATTTATTGTTTTAGATTCCGGAATGAATCATTTAATTAGACCGTCGCTATATGAAGCCTATCACAGTATTCATTCACTAAAACAATCGGATGTGAATAAAAAGTATGACGTCGTCGGTCCAATCTGTGAAAGTGCTGATTTCTTTGGTAAAGACCGCGAGCTACCTGAAGTAAAACAAGACGATTTTATCGTCGTTCGTGATTGCGGTGCTTACGCAGCGACCATGTCGAGTGATTACAATTTGCAAGATCGCGCTTTAGAAATCTCGAGCGCACATTCATGGCTGTCCTTCATAGACATTGGGACCACCTAGATTTCTAAATTCCAATGTATGAGTTGTTCCTAACAAAATCATTTTTGCAACGTCAGTAACGAACTCCACACGGTCCGTGGTGTAGAGAATAATATGCCCGGGTGGTGAGGGTTCGGTCTGAACACATTGGTTAGCCATCAGCTGTTGAGTCAGTTCGGCTTCAGAGCTGACAAGCCTAATATTAGGGCCAAAGTAGTTTCGAAAAGCTTGGTGTAGTAACGGGTAGTGGGTGCAGCCCATAATCAAGGTATCGATACCGGCATCACGCATGGGGTGTAAATAGCGATCGATGATTAAATCGGTCGCTGGATCATGAAACAAACCTTCCTCAACCAGAGGAACAAATAACGGGCAGGCTTGCGAAAATAATTCACCAGTAAAACCCATGCCGCGAAGTTCATGTTCGTAGACACGCGAATTGATGGTGGCTTTGGTTCCAATAATACCGATTTTGTTATTGCGAGTTTCACGCAAAGCTTGAATAGCCCCTGGCTGAATCACTTTAAAAACCGGACGACCATTAAATGAATTGTCGGGAAATTGCGCTGAAGCAGAATTACAGGCGATGATAAATGCCTGGCAGTTGAAATGACTTAAGAAATTAAGATTTTCCTCGGTGTAAGTGCGAATGGTCACGCCCGATTTAGTTCCGTAGGGTAATCGGGCCGTGTCGCCTAGGTAAATCCACGATTGCGACGGGAACGTCAGACACAGTTGTTTTAAAACTGTTAGGCCTCCCACGCCAGAATCAAAGACACCAATGGGGCCCATTATTTATTTAAACCATGAGCTCGTGATTCGCTCATACCAGAAGATGACATTTCTATGAAGCGCGCTTTTTCGCACAGTTCCTCGATGGTTTGTGCGTTTACATAGGTCATACCTGAACGGATACCGCCAGATAGTTCCATAATCACATCTTTCACGTGGCCTTTCACAGATACGGTAGTTGATTCACCTTCGGGCGCCATGCCTTCCGGAACACCGCCACGCCAAGAATCTTGTGCAGAACGGGAGGCCATACCACGGTATTGCTTGCGGCCGTTTTTGATTTCTCCCGGTGTTTCAATTGTGCCTGAAAGCATACTTCCTAACATCACAACGTTCGCACCAGCTGATAGAGCTTTGACGATATCGCCGGATGTTTTAATGCCGCCATCTGCGATAATAGGAACATTTTTTTCTTTACCCACTTCGGCACACAACGCAACAGCTGTTAATTGCGGAACGCCCGCACCCGTGATGATACGAGTTGTGCACATGGAACCAGGACCGATACCGACTTTGATGGCGTCGGCGCCCGCTTCAATTAATTCTTCGGTTGCTTCCGGAGTGGCTACGTTGCCAGCGATGATGTCTGTTTTTGGAAAGTTGTCTTTGCACCATTTCATAGTTTCTAGCATTTGCACCGAGTGACCATGAGCGATGTCGATAGTTAATATTTGCACGCCCGCTTCCACTAATTTTTTCGCGCGATCACGGAAATCTTCGTTAACTCCGATGCTGGCAGAAATCAGTTCTACATTGGCTTTGCGGATAGCATGAACGTGCTTAACTTGCTCTTCGATAGTCATAAATCGGTGCAGGATGCCAAGGCCGCCTAATTGAGCCATAGCGATGGCCATATCTGATTCTGTGATGGTGTCCATGTTGGCCGAAATAATAGGTAAATCAATACTGTAATTGCGTGTCAGTTGAGTTTTTAAAGAGGGATCTTTACGTGAACGCATGTCTGATTTGGACGGAACGATCAGAACATCATCAAATGTTAGACCTTTCATACGCGTACGAACTTGTTGCCATTTAAAAAGTAATTCCATAAAAACTCCCTGCGATTTTCTGCTAGAATCAGACTGGGTTGACGGACACTGTTCCCATCAGTTGAGTGTTATCCCGAATGTAAATTTCTGCTAAAAGCAGAAAGGCAAACAGGCTTAAGCTCCCGTTGAAAACACTGACCAGCAAAGCCAGCATCGGAGTTTCATTAAAATCCTTATAAGAATCAAGGATAGAGCTAAGCATTATAGGAAATACAAGGTAGAAGGCAACAAAGACGAAACAGGTTGCAAGCCAGTTTTTACGAAAACTCGCCTCGGAGGCCTCTAGTGCGTCAACGGCGCCTTTATCATATTCTGGATCCAAGTAGACAATGATGGGAACATACGAATAAGAAATAAATTTATACAATCCGGGCAGAATCAATGCCAAGAACCACCATGTCGTTTTCCCCCAACTTCGCAATGTCTCTATGAACAGCTGATTGGATGGGCTGCCTTCAATTTGGTACTGGGGTGATCCGTTCTTTTTATTGCGCAAATAACTAAGCGCTAACAGGGTAATCAAAGTGGGAAATATAATTCCATTTAACAAATGAAGAGAAGCATATCCAATCAAAGTGGCCGTACTTGGATCTGAACTGTTAACCACTCCCTCTATCTTTTTTACTAAAAAATGCTCAAAAATGGAGCTGATCCAGAAGAATAAAATGATCGGAATGAGGAAAAGTTTTAGTTCGATGAGTTTTTTAAAGGCATTTTTGAAAAGCATGAAATAATTAGATATTTCTTGATGACAAAGCTCAAGAAAAATGATTTTTTAGTGATTCATTTTTGCAATTGCATGCGCCCCGGTGGTGAAACTGGTAGACACACAGGACTTAAAATCCTGGGCTTCGGTCAAACGGGCGTGCCAGTTCGATTCTGGCCCG
>CAWVRN010000047.1:0-15468 GCA_963932905.1 uncultured Bdellovibrio sp. | reverse complement strand
TTTAAAGAAATTAAATCTCCCCTTAGCTGCACACTAAGGGGCCAGTTCTTAAAAAAAGCTCTTCCAGTTTTTTAAACCGCTCCGTCTTTACTCCCGTTAATACCAAATCCTTCTTTGACGTCGGGTGAACCAATCGTAGCTCTGCCGCAAATAAGCAAAGTCCGTTAATTCCCAGTTGATCGCGAAAAAATCGATTGTGGTGGGAGTCTCCATGCTCGCGGTCTCCCACCAATGGATGGGCGCACATATCAAAATGGCGACGAATCTGATGCCATCGTCCCGTGTGCGGGGAAACTTCAAGCCAAGCATAGCGACTGGTTGGGTGTGGGCTATTTATTTTATAAGGCAATTCAATTTGGGACAATGTTCGATACTGTGTGATTGAATCAGCGATCTCGCCGGTTGAAGCTATCGGCAAAGATTTTTCAATCAACCCGTTGGCTTCGGGCATCCAGCCGCGAATGGCGGCGTAATATGTTTTTTTTACCTGTCGAGTTTTAAACTGATGATTGATAGTGGCCGTGGCCTCCTTCGTCAGGCCAAATATCATCACACCTTCGGTGGCGGCATCCAAACGGTGAGCTGGAAAGGCTCGTAAATCATGCTTCTGAAGAAGCCACTTCGTCACAGTAGGCAGCATCGGCGTGCGACCTTTAAACTTATAATCGGGAGGATACACAAACCAGCTCGCCGGTTTATGCAAGACCAAAATATCCTCATCCTGAAAAAGGATGGCTGGGAATTCTGTGGGTGGGTGCTCAGTTGCCAAATTATTTCTAACTCAAAATCGGTAGACTCGCTGCCTTCGCGGAGGCCGTTATGAAAGGCGCATAATTAGTCGATGATGTGGGGTATATACCGAAACCTGAATTTGAAATTTTCAAAGCATTCAGGATAGTAGTGAACAGAGAATTATAAGGACGGCCTAAATTATAAAAATAGCGGCCGTTATCAGACCCACCATCAATAAGCGGAGCATCGGTTCGCTGAAAGTTAATAAAATTTCCCGTTTTGATCGTACCGCCTAAAGAACCAAATGTAATGGCGCCAAGATCACGATAGCTATGAGTGGCACAGCCATCATCGGAAACTACGACAATTAAACTATTATCTAACATGGATAAACCGTTGCTCTCTTTTGTGGAGTCCATCAAGTTCACTAAGTACATCAAGTTATCAAATAAAAATCCTTTATGGGCGAGGTAATATTCCGGATTATATTTATGCCCGACATTTTCGTGATAGATGCCGACGTCGTCTCCCATCGCTGCATTTTCGTTGTCGGCTGCGATCATTGGAAAAAAGGAAACGACATTCGTCAGCTGACAATTAAAAGCCATGTAAATCATGTCTAAACATGCCCGCAAGCGTTTGCCATTGTTGGATGTCGATAGTTCGGAATCGTTGATAGCTGTGTCTAGTGTGGGTTTTAAGCAGGTGCCTGAAAGTCCTGACGACGAGCCAGATGGGGGCGCAATCGAGGGTAAAATTTGATTGATAAAATCAGCGTGTTGAGTGAATGTCTGCTGTCCATGTTTTGAAATTTTTGTATTTTTTGATAAAAGGTTTAATTTGCTAAGCGCATTGTTCAAGGCTATACGTCGCGATAGATTGGAATCGACCGGGGCGGTGCTACCGCTAGGTAGCGGGGTTGAAAAAAGATCTGAAAATATTTCCTTCGTTCCTTCTGCATTGGTGTAGCACGCACCGGCGCCGATCAAATCAGCGATAGGCTTGGTGAGGTTAAATGAATTACTGTACCTCCAGGAAAAATTCCCTTTCGCAGCGATGGCGCTAAATACTTTTCGATGGGGAGTTGTTGGGTAAAACCCTGGCGATTCGGCAATAACGTGATCAATTGTTTTCAACTGCATATTCGACGCATTTTCAAAACACGCGCTCATAGCCAGGCCTTTGTTGTGTCCACCGCCACCTAGAATGTCTGTTTTTACGCAGTCGAAGCCTCTCATAATATTCATTTTGCTTTTAATGCCAGCGTACTTAGAGGCGGTAAAAAGTTTTGATATGTCGCCGCTAAACGAGTTTAACGGAATGTAGCGGACTCCTTCGGGACCTACGGAATAGTTAGTAGCTGTAGGGAAAATCTGATCTTGTGCCCAGGACTGGCTCAAGTTAAAAAATAGAACTCGTTTTAGAGATCCACTGGCACTGGCGGCAAAGCCTAGACTCGGCAGGGCTTCAACAAACGGAATCGTAAACAGTAATGAACCCGATTTGATAAAATTTCTTCTGTTTTGATTCATACTAGTTACCCCTTCGGTAGAGAATACTTGGCTGCTTAAAGTTTTCATTAAAGAAATCAAAAAGTGATTTTCCGCTTTTAATGGCATTGTCCATTTTATTTAAACGACACGAATCCATGCTTACGTTCGCGACTTGGCGAGAAAAGAACTCAAATGCTTTTGTTGTCATACATTGTTGAAGGACATCAGAACGGTAGAGGGAATTTTGAAAATCCATAGCCCCCGCAAATTGACTATTGTCGATTTCGGTGATCATCGGCTTGGTCGTAGAATCAATTACGTGGTTAGCGACCTTGGTACCGCTGGAATTGTAGATACCTTCGACTGTCATGAAGCGACCTACGGAATCATAGTGACCCAAGGTGAATCCCAGCTGATTCATTTTGGAATGACATACGATACAGCTAGGAGCTGCCAATGTAGCCTTGTCGATATAATGACGACTGCTTAAGGACAGTAGGTCACTTTCAGTCAACGTAGGGCGTGCCGCTAAGTCTTCTGCGGATGGTTGAGGGATATCCGTGCACAGCATATTCATGCGGATAGCTCGTCCACGCTGAACGGATTTTACGTTGGGTGACGTTGCCAGCACAAAGAATGGACGAGTTATAATTCCAGAATGGTTGGGCGCTTCTACCGGTGTGCTTGAAGATGTAGTCGAGGTGCCAAATATAGATGCGACGGCCGACGTTTTGGGAAAAGCTGCCGGCGAGGTAAATAGTTCAGATAAATTTCCTTTTTTCGTAAAAACGATGTACCTAATAAAGTCTTCAAACTCGGTTTCAAGATCAGCGCCTAGAGTACTGGTGTTCAAGCCATTTAAAAATTCAGCACTAGCTGGAGGATTAGTGGGTGATTTTCCAATATAAAATTTCATAAATTGTATGATACGTGCTTGGAACGATTGTGAATTGGCCATTCTATCCACATGTGCGGAAATGGTTGGCAACGATTTAAGGCGACCGGCAACGGCATCATTCCAGAGAGCATCATCGGGTGGGGACTCAAGCATTCCGTATGAAATTCGATTGGCAATTTCGTATGAGGAAAGCGGGTAAAGACCGTTTGTAGTCGGTGAACCGTCACCGATTTCCAGATGATATAGGAAGCGAGGATCATTAAATAGAATTTGTATTAATGTTTTTAATTGATCGTTGACGGGTGATAACGTAGATATCGCATCCCACGTGGTAGAAAGCTCATCGGTTGCAAGCGCCGATCGGTAGATGCGACTTGCCTTTGCATTCATGAAACTATCGAAGCAGGATTTTGTGAAACTTGTCGTGGAGGCGCACGAACCGAAAAAAGCAGCGATTTTACTAGTGGTTGAGGTGATTTCGCTGGAGAGCTTGTCATTAAATTCAGAAACCCTTGTGATTTGTGACTGACTGTAGGAAGACAGTGCCGTTGAGATTTTGTTACTAAAGCTGTCGGTGGGTAGCAGATAGGTATACGGGCTTAGGTTGCTCCAAATAGTGGAAGGAATAAGGGTTTTATAGGTATTAATTAATTCTTTTCCAGATAATCTAATTAAATCAATGGAGCTATTTTTTTCTTCTTCCGGCGAAGTGCATTCAAAAGATGAAATCAACGGAGACGACGTAGGCGGTTGAGCAAAGAGGCGTTCTATCGCGGCCAGCTGATCTTCGGAAAGAGCTCCTTTTAAAAATCGCATAGCCGTAATAGAATTAGTTGCATTCGTTATTTTTTCTTTCGTGATGATACGATTTTTTAAATTCGATATTGCGAATGAGCCGTGGCAAGTTGCACATTTATTGGCGTAAATATTTTTTTCAGCGAATAAGATATCTGATTCTGGCTGACTAGAACTCAAACCGGCCTGTCCGTCTTCGAGGATTTTGAAATTTTGCCCGCAGTTTTGAAATAAAATGATGCAAAAAATGCTAACGACGATAAGCAAAGACTTATCTAGTATCATTCGTCTTTGCATGCAATATCCCCCTCGTAACGTGAATCGGCAAAAGTAAAAACGTAGTTGAGCTAGATATTCATTTTAATATGAATAGATGGTTTTAAAAATAGAATATCTATTTGAGACAGTATTAGTCTTATATCGAATCGATTTGAATTGTACCCTCCGCTGGCGGTCTCTCTTTACTAAAGATTTTCTAAAGAACTATCCGCTCGTGCCATTTCGACACATAAATTTATAGGCCTCCATGGGCCAACTAAAGATTTGCCCTCAAATGTCGATAGTTTGACTATGAAACTAGTCAGTATTTTCCTGTTATTTTTTGGCTACTTTATTCTTGTATCGTGTTCTTCAAGTTTTTCTACGGAAGATAATAAAAGTCCTGAAGTAGTTGGGCCTCAACAAGACCTAGCGACTGAAAGAGCTCGTTTGTTTGCAAATCCATTTGAGGGCGATTCGTCGACATGTGCTTATTTGACAAATGGACGTATGAAGTGTTGGGGGCCGCGATCAATCGATTTCAATAATTTTTTAGATGCCTCAGTCCAAGAAATACCTCGTGTCGTTTCTGAAGGAACCACGTTCCTATCTGTTTCCTCGGGGCTAAATCATACGTGTGCTATTTCCAATTTAAATCGATTATATTGTTGGGGAAGTAATCAATATGGGCAATTGGGTTTTTCAAATAGTACGGCTCAAAACGGTCCAGTGGCCGTGGATAGTAATGAAAGTTACTCAAAAATCGAGGCCTCGCACTATTTTACCTGCGGAATAACCACATCAGGAAAAATAAAATGTTGGGGTTACAACGGAAGTGGGCAGATTGGTGATGGCTCTACAACGTTACGTTCTACACCGACTGCGATTGATACGTCCGAAACGTATTCCGAGCTTAAAATTTCTGGATACACGGTTTGTGGTATTACTACTTCGGCGAAACTAAAATGCTGGGGAGAAAATAATAATGGGCTTGTTGGAGATGGAACCTCACTAGATAAAGTGAGCCCGACCATTATTGATGCCGGGGCAAATTATCAAAAAATAGCACTTGGAGGAGCTTCTGCGTGCGGTATTACTTCGACGGGAATATTAAAATGTTGGGGTGTCAATTATAACGGGATTGTGGGGGACGGTAGTACTACGGATAGATCATCTCCTGTCGTTGTTGACTCAGGTACAACTTATTCAACTGTGAGTTTGTCCACTAATTCTGCTTGCGCCATTACCACAACAGGTATGCTTAAATGCTGGGGCCAAAATCAGTATGGACAATTGGGTGATGGGACGACAACGGTAAGGTTATCGCCCGTCGTAGTAGATTCGGCAGTGAGCTATATTCGAGTAGTAAAATCTAGCACGGCAACTTGCGGAATAACGACGAACAGTATCCTAAAATGTTGGGGTGGACCGCTTTGGAGTTTGGTGGGAAATGCATCTCTGACAAACACGACTTCCCCGGCAATAATTGATTCTGGAGTACAATACCAATCCATCCATCAATCAGAATATAACAGCTGTGGTGTTACAACGACAGGTGTTTTAAAGTGTTGGGGACACAACTATGGTGGTTCAGTAGGTGACGGTACAACGGTCACGCGAGCAACCCCGGTAACTATCGATTCTGGGGCAAGTTATCAATCGGTGAATTTAGGACACGTATATTGCGGGATCACTACTACGGGCAGTTTAAAATGCTGGAACGGAAGTCTTTTCTCTCGCGGTTTAGGGCTTGTTGATTATTACAACACTCCATTTGAAATTTCGAATCCATGGAACTTTGTTAAGTTTTCTTACGGAACTTTTTTCCAATGTGGTCTTACAAAGGAAAGTAAAATTTATTGCTGGGGTGGTAACTCTAATGGAGAGTTGGGCTTGGGGCATTCAGATCAGCTAAATTATCCAAGTCAAGTCGAAGTGGGTTTAGAATTTAAAGATCTATCGGCAGGAAATAATCATGCCTGCGCGATAACTGATTCGGGCTTATTGAAATGTTGGGGGAAAAATAACGATTATAATCTTGGCAATGGGGAAACGGATGAATCATTTTCGCCCGTAAGCATCGATTCCAGTGAATTGTATGCGAGTGTCGTGTCTGCCGACGATTCTAATTGCGGTATCACAGTTAGCGGAGATTTAAAATGTTGGGGACGCAACGATGACTACCAACTGGGAGATGGTACACTAAGTAATATTCCGACACCCAAACAAATTGATGTCGGAATTAAATACAAGTCTGTTTCCTTGGGGGGATTCGGTTGTGCTATTACAACTGATGCCGATTTAAAATGTTGGGGACGAAGTTATATTAATAATAGATCTTCAAGTCCGGCTCAGGTGCCCGAGCTGGTTAAACCCGGCACAAAGTTCAAACACGTTTCTGTTTCAGTGACTCACGCTTGCGCGATTTCAGAGTCTGATCATCTTTATTGTTGGGGCGACAACGACGCGGGAAATATTGGGAATGGTACTAATAATAACGAGGTCAATTCCCTATACCATGTTGACCCGACCGAAACGTATTTAGATGTTGTGAGTGGTGCCGGCTATACGTGCGCTCAAACTAAATCTGGAATATACAAATGTTGGGGTGATAACGCTGATTCCAAGCTTGGCGATCGATCAACAGTTAACAAATTAGTACCCACTATAATTTCTATGTAGACCCAAGAATTGGCTGCCAGCATATAGCGTATACGTTTTAAATCAGATTAAAATTAGACGTAAAAAGTGCCTAAATTTGACTGCCCCCAATAAAAAACGTTGAAAAGTTAATCCGGAGACTTTGCACGCCTATTTCATATTGACCTTTATGCGATCCGCTTAGAAAGGGACTGGTGCAATTTTCTGCACCACTTTGGTGCAAAAAAGATTGATTTGAATTACACAAAGATCTATCTCTAGATTTGTGAATGCAGAAAGCTTTAGAAATATACTTCAGCAAGAGTTTTTACGAAGAGGATCTAAAAATCCTAATTATTCTTTGCGTGGTTATGCTAAATTTTTAGGAATTCATCACAGCACTCTTTCCGGCTTATTGTCAGGCAAGCGTGCTATAACTAATAAGGCAATAAGTTCATTGTCCTTAAAGCTAGGATTGTTTCCTGATAATTTTAGTAAAGAAAATAATTTTAAACTGCCTCGTCATGAGCTTATTGAAGAAGATGTTTTTAACCGAATATCAGAATGGTATTTTGATGCGATTCTAGAACTATCAAAAGTTAAGTCGTTCGACTTTAATCCATCCAATATTGGCCGGTTTTTGGGAATTAGCGAACCGCAGGCTTCAATCGCGGTTGAAACTCTACTGCGACTTAAACTTCTTAAGAAAAATAAAGATGGATATGAAATAGTTCATGCGAATTCTACTAATCTTTCTAGTCACGAGAAGACCTCGGCGGCGATGCGGAAATACCAAAAATCAATTTTAGAAAAATCTATTGAAGCTTTGGAAATAGTCGACCGAGCTGATCGCGACCACACTTCGACGACAATGGCCATTAGAAAAAGTGATCTTCCTAAAGCAAAAAAAGTTATTAAAGATTTTAGGCATAAATTGTCAGCATTGCTACAGGTTGATCAGGAAAATTTTGACGAAGTTTATCAATTACAGGTCTCTTTATTTCCATTGAAAAAAGGAAAATGATTATGAAAAAAATTATTCTTATAGCGGTTGTCCTTCAGCAATTGCCTTTATTTGCCTTTGCCACTGGTCAGGACAGGGGAGGGGGACAAGCTGTGGTTTGTCGCGATTCAAATAAAAATATCAAATCTGCGGTTATGCTCGATTTGTTTGAAGCCGAGAAGATTTATAAACTTAAGCTGCTATCCAATGATCAGTCAAAAACCTACGAAGATCTTGCCTATGAAGTAGCTGGGCGAATTGAAATTGGCGGCCTTGGATTCGACCTAACTCCAATTTCAAATATCAAGTTACATCATTTTGGTATACTTCCAACTTTTCACATGGGTCGATTAAAGACGGCAATATATCAGGTGATTAGGGGGATGAATCTGATCCCTGATGCGGGCCTTAACCCAATAGATGATTCAAATCCAATCGTTCGCCCAAGCCATTGCGAGATTGAACAGGTTGCCATTTACTATGATACAAGTTTAGAAGTTCAAGTCGTAAAAGAAATTTGGGATGCTTTTGATAATGTAAGCAAGGCTGCTTTGCTAGTCCATGAGGGTCTTTATGAACTACTTCGAAATCAGGGCGAGACAAATTCCGATCGAGTGAGACTAGCTGTTGGACATGGTTTTGCTGGAACTCAATTCAAGTATGTATTAGAAGGCATTGTAAAAAAGGTTGATACTTTTAGTGAGACTGTTATTTGTGGCACGTCGAACGAAACCGATCCTAAATATACATTTGCAGTTTATAAAAACGAGTTAGGATTTTGGACGTTGCAATTTTTGTGGATGCATGGAAAATTCCTGCTCTCTAAAACAACTCACAACATAAGCGATGAGATTTCACCTCTAGTTCCGCTGTCGTCGGGATTCTTTTCTAGCGGGCTAACGTCCAGAATTTCCGAGTCTATTTTTGACGGCAATTTGTTTATGTCACTCCGAAAGTGGAATGCGAGTTCGGGTAAAACTAAATTCGCAGTTGGATTGGTCACAAAAAATTTGTCCACACCGATCACATATGAAGTAACTTGCAATAGAACCAAATTCCGTTGTTTAAATAATGTATGCGAATATCAATCGTGGGCATTATAGATCGCTGCGAAATCAGAATAGTGATAAAGACTTATATTCAACTCCTGAATCTGATTTAAATAGAATTTTTACTCTTTGTTCGGATGGTAAAGCTAGAGCCTTGCCAGCACCTCGTAAGATTACGCCAACTGCACCAAAGGAGAAGCACAAAAGACTCTCAAATTTTTCCGCCGGCGGCAGAAAAATATTTTAGGCTGAAGCTAAAAAAAAGCAGAAACGAATTTTTCTACTTGCAGTGACTTTAATGTGGAAGGTAAGGTAAACGAAGAGATTGTTCTATGATGGGTCCTTAGGTAGATTTCCTACTTGAGGAGTTTTAAACGGTAGGGTCGCCGTTAACAGAGGGTACCCTATGTCTGAACATCAATTTATATCTTACGGCGCAAGTTTGTTTTTCGCCTTGGCCGTCCTTCACACTTTTTCAGTAAAGTTTTTTCAAGAAATCGCGCACAAGTTTCCTGAGGGTTCCGCTGGTGAAAATTTTTTTCATCTTTTAGGAGAAGTCGAAGTGGTTTTTGGTATATGGGCTGGACTATTCATTTTATTTTTTATGGGTGTCGGCGGATTTGAAAAACCGCTTGAATATCTTCAAACCCGAAATTTTACCGAGCCCATGTTTGTTTTCGTAATCATGACGATTTGTGCGACTCGACCCATTTTACAACTCAGCGAAAAGCTGATTCGTCTAGTAGGTAAATTGTTGCCTTTGCAGTCTTCCGTGGGATTTTATTTTGCGACATTGACCATAGGTCCACTCTTGGGAAGTTTTATTACGGAACCTGCCGCGATGACGGTAACCGCACTGATTTTACTAAAAGCATTTTATCAGAAAAATATTTCTAATGAACTAAAGTATGCGACCCTTGGACTTCTATTTGTTAATGTTTCAATTGGAGGGACACTAACGCCATTTGCGGCGCCTCCAGTATTAATGGTTGCTTCCAAATGGAATTGGGATCTGAGCTTTATGCTTACTAACTTTGGTTGGAAAGCCTTTTTTGCAGTGTTTTTATCTGCATCGCTAGTGACCTATCGTTTCCGAAAGGAAATATCGCAGGTTCCGCAAAATGTTGAAGAGAAAACGAATTTGAAGATTCCTATTTGGGTCACTGTACTGCATTTGTTATTCTTAGTAGGAACTGTGTTGTCATCACATTATACTGTCTTATTCATGGGTTTGTTTTTGTTTTTCATGGGAGTTACTACTGTCACGCGCGAGTATCAGGACGAAATAAGGATCAAAGAAGCTTTGTTAGTGGGATTTTTTCTTGGTGGGTTAGTGGTGTTGGGGGGATATCAAAATTGGTGGCTAGAACCCATTCTTTCCAAACTATCAGCCTTACCACTTTATTTGGGCGCGATGGGCCTTACTGCTTTTACGGACAATGCTGCGATTACTTATCTCGGCAGTCAAGTTGAAGGATTATCTGATTTTTCGAAATATGCGCTTGTAGCTGGTAGTGTTGTGGGTGGTGGATTAACAGTAATTGCGAATGCGCCAAATCCTGCAGGGTACAGCACTCTAAATCCTGCTTTCGATAAAGATGGTATTAGTCCAATTTTACTTTTTAAAAATGCATTGGTTCCGACTTTAATTGCCGCGATTTGTTTTTGGTTTTTGTGATATAATCAAACGTATAAACATAAAAGTGAATTAATAAATTGAATGGGTTTCGCTTAGCAGATTGAGTGAAAGTTTTGAAATGGTAGGGTCGCCATTTAATAATAAAATGGAGTACTATGTCTGGACCATGGGCCGCTAAATTTACAGAAATTGCTTACTTTATTATTCCGTTAGCTTTCATCATTGTTGGAATAGTTATATGGGAAAAAAGACAGAAAAAAAAGAAAACGAAAGATGATTAATACTGTGATGTAAAGCAAAACGGACAGTGAAGAGTTGCTAAAATGATCACATGACATATAATTTTGTTAAAAAATAGAAGTTATAGTAAAGAGTTATTGTTCAAATGGTAGGGTCGCCATTTAACTTAATGGAGTTTTTATGTCTGATGACGTCGCTAACAAGTTAGTCGACCTTACTTTTGTTCTTGTTCCTGTCGTGGTTTTAGTAGGACTGTTTTATTTAGAGAGACGTCGAAAATAAGCTAGTTGAAATGAAATTAATAATTTAACTTAAGTTTTGGGCGAGTGATGGCGAGAATAATGGCGTTAATTAATTTGTTACGATTTTGACTTTCTATTTTTGTCGACAATCGCGTAGAGAATTATCAAAAATGCAAATAGGCGGAACAAATAAACCCAAGTTTCCGTTTCCGAAACGACATTTGGCTGCGCAGGTAGTGGATTTGCAATTAAAAATAAAGCGAATCGCTCAATTGATAGCATCCAGCAGGCATAGCAAAAATACTTAAAAAATCGATCACCGGTGGATTTGAAAAAGTTAAGGAAAATGAGGCCGGAAGCGGCAAAAGATATCATATAAATACCAGAAAGGAAGCCTATGAAGTTCATTTTGCCTCCCATATTAGGCCGAATAAAAGAATGCATCCACCTATTGCGCCGCTAAGGACTCTTAATAGCCCGCCGCTAAAATCTAATTCGGGATAAATTACCAGATCAACAAATAGAATAAGATTATTGATAGCGATAAAGAAAAAAGAAAGTCCTGTCCATAACAATAAGCTTAATTTGGAATTGAGATATTTGCGGAATAATAAAAATGCACATAAAACGCTTAAGAAAAAACATAATGCATATACTATCTCAGCCACTTTCATCATCCTTTTTGTTTTTGTTGTTCACTATTATAAAAGCGTCAGCGAAATTTTTAATATGATTTTTCTGAGAAAAAATTAATTCATAAACTCGGTAACGTCTTATTTTATATTCCTCTGCCAGGAGACCAATACTTATCTCAATTTCTCCTGTTGTTGGCGCAAATTTATATTTACCTACGGTTGCAGGGTCTTCTTCTAGAAAGCCGAATGATTTTAAAATTATTAATTTCTTGGCAATTGAAGAGGCTTGAGTCTTTAATTCGGCATTAATTTGTTCTGCTGAATTCCATTCTTCCGGATGCGAACGTAGAAATAGCAAAATTTCTAGAATCTCAACTGAATCAATGTACTTATAAATAAAATGCCTAACTTGTTCTGGAATCTTTGAATCATCCACGACTACGCTGCCGGCTATAGTTTATTGGAACTTGAAGTGCTTTAAATGCGTTAGAATGTATCATTTTTGATCGGAATGATGGAGAAAATTCAGATACATACATAGATTTAGCATATTTTCATTTGTACTCAAAGTAAAGTGTGAAAGACTTATAGCTATAGTTCTTTAGAAAACAAGACTTTATCAAATTTCAGAAATGAACTATTTTAGTGACTGTTTTTCAGTATTATCAACATTTTAATGTTATCATTTGGGTTTTGAGATAATTTGATCTCAAAAGTATTTAGTTGGTAGGGTCGCCACTAGTAAGGTTGACCTATGGCAGAACTAATTTTTAATGAAAATAAATCAATTCGTCTCGGTGTCGAGGTCGAAATACAATTAATAGATCCAACATCAGGAGATCTTAAGCCGGTAGGTCCGGTCATTTTAGAGGCTCTAAAAAATGACAAAGATGCTGTTCATATAAAGTCAGAAATTTTTCAAAGTATGTTAGAAATCGATACCCCAATTTGCGATAATGCAAGTCAAGTCGGAGCTTCACTTCGAGCTTCACTCGATAAAGTAAGATCGTCGGCAACACTACATGATGCCGAAGTTATGATGGCGGGAACTCACCCGTTTGCTCATTATACAGAACGCCTCCTGACCCCCAGTAGTCGGTATTTTTCGCTTGTTGATAGAAATAAGTGGATCACGCGCAGACTACAAATTTTTGGACTCCATGTGCATTTGGGGATGAAAAATGGAGAGCACGCCATTTTGATGAACAATGCCCTCTGCCATTATTTACCCATTCTGCTGGCTATATCGGCCAGTTCGCCATTTTGGCATCGGCAGGATACAGGGTTAGCATCTAGTAGGATTACCTTTTTCGAAGCGATTCCAACCGGTGGCCATCCGTGCCTAGTAAATAGTTGGAGCGAGTTTGAAGTTCTAGTGGAAAAGTTGATCTACTCTAAATCGATTCAGTCAATTAAGGATTTGTGGTGGGACATTCGGCCTAACTTAGAGTATGGAACTATCGAAGTTAGAATTGCAGATTGTCCTCCCACGATGAAGGAAGTAGAAGCATTGGTAGCCCTCATTCATTCTTTGGCTGTTTTTATTGATAGAGAGCTTAGTCTTGGTAGAAAGTTTTCACCCCCTCCCGAATGGATTTTACGCGAAAACAAATGGCGAGCGTCTCGTCACGGGGTTCAATGTGATTTGATTAACGATCTCAACGGAAACTCATTTCCTTTTAATCAAATTTGGGCAGATTTGGTTAGGTCCTTAGAGCACATCGCAGATGAGTTTGATTATAATAAGTTTTTTAGTTATCTGGATATCGTTATTAAAAATGGCCCGAGCTACAAAAGACAAAGAGATCATTTTAATAATGATTTTGAAAATATCATTCGGCATTTGGTGAGGGAGAACTTAACGGATACTCCCGAGTGGACTAACATTTAATTGTGGGCTATTTAGCTAATTTCTTCCTTTGGGAAGCGGATCTCTATTTCTGTTCCTTCAGTGTCGGTTCTAATTGCAAGGTTCCATTCGTAGAGTTTTGAAATCGTGACCACCCAAGCAAGTCCAAGGCCGTTGCCTTTTTTGTTTTTACTTGAACCGACATTGAAGGGCTCACCTAGCCGGTCTCTAACTTCTTTTGGAATTCCGGTGCCGAAATCTTTTACGATAAGATAGTCATTTCCCAATATTAGAATTATTTTTTTATCTTCGGAAGAAAACTTCAAGGCATTAGTTACAAGGTTTGATATTAATTGATCTAGATGGGTTGGATTTGCGAATACAGTAAGATCGGAGTTGAGATCAAGTTGAATTCTGCCATGTCCAATTTTATCCAATCGGGTAGCTATCTCCTTAATTACTAAATTCAGCCTAAGAGCATGAATATCATTTTGAAGCGGAGAGTTTTCCACTTCGGCCCAATCTAAAAATTGAGTGATGATTTCTGAAACTTTGCCAATTTCCTCAATTGCGTCGTTCGCGTATTGAGTGGGCAGTAAATTTTCTTTTTTCTTTGTCTCCGTGTCTACTTTCATTAGGGCAAGAGGAGTTTTTAATTCATGAGCCATCTGAAGTGTCCACGATTTTGTCATTTTGTGATTTAGATTTATTCTATCAATTAGTTTTCGAATTGTGCTTAAGAGATCAGAAAATTCATCCGACTTAGCCCAGAATCCGGCGGTATACTTGAGTAGACGATTGGGAAGTTGATGAATATCTCTTCTATAAATCAAATGGGCCGTGGACTCTTGCAAATGTGTTACTAGTAACCTTAGAGGAGAAAGTAGAATTAAAGTTAGAAGTACAGATGCTAGAAAGAGTACAGCCACGATTCCTGAAACGTATCCAATGACTCGACTATCAATAATTTCCCAATTTAGGAAATTTCTATCCAATACCAGGCCCACTTGCAAAATGAACGGAGAGGCATCGGATAAAGCTATATTTCTTACCCGAACGTATTCATTTTCGGTCTCGACTGCGACCCATTCATTTTGAATTGGAATGTCAGTTTGTAGCAATCCAACATTAAAGCTTTGATAGACGATCTCAGCTTTTGGATTTCTAAGAACAAAAATTTTGCCGATTCGTGCACCTTTTAATACGGCGGAAATGGTATCTTCAATGGTATCGACGTTATTAACTGAATTTTTGAATTCTGACGACTCCAATAACGCCGTCGAGCTTTCCATAATTTGCTTGTCGATTAGTTTCAATCGCTGACTCTTGAAAAATTTTACATGAACCAAATTTATACCGATGGCTGAAAAAACAAGTGTCGAAAGAATAATAAAGAAAAATCTATTCCTCAATCCAGTAGCCTCGATTCCGAATATTTCTAATTGATACTGAAGAGCCAGCGTCAGCTAACTTTCTACGCAGTTTTGTAATAGTTGTTTCAACAGCATTGCTGTCGACATCAGAAGAAACTTCCCAAACTTGCGAATTTAGAAATGATTTATTGAAAATCTTGCCAGGCGCTTGACTCAGCGTTTTTAATAAATCGAATTCTTTATTTGTTAGTGAAATTTCATTATGATTTACGGTCATTGTTCTACTTATTGAATTTAACGAGATATCCCCTAACTTAATAGAGTGATAGTTTCTTCTCAATAGCGCTCGCACTCGGGCAACCAATTCCTCGCCGTCGAAGGGCTTTGCAAGATAGTCGTCGGCGCCGCTATCAAGTAAAAGGGCTTTTTCGGATGGTGTATTTATAGCTGACAAAATAAGTATTTTCGCGTCGGAAAAGCAGTATTTAATCTTACTTAGTAGTGTTCTAGAATCTTTGCCTTGTAGTAAGCGATCTAAAATTATTACGTCAAATCGCGACATAGGTATGGAGTGCGGTGAAAATTTCGTAGTCGGTCTGACAAAGTTTACGATTTCCCCCGA
>CAWVRN010000046.1:0-16216 GCA_963932905.1 uncultured Bdellovibrio sp. | reverse complement strand
TTTGAGCTTAACTACCAGACTTGGCAGTGGTGTTTCTTGGTGAGTCTGCTAGTTATCGTGCCCGGGATGTTTTACTTGTTTTATGAAATTGCTAAGGATGAGGCAAAAAAGCAGGAGATAGCTAAAATCAAGGCGCTTGAGGAAGTAGCGGAGCGCCGCGAGCGTGATGAAGCCCGCAGTAAAGAGATCGTTGAGCGTTTATGAAAAAGAGAAAAAACGGGAGCTAGCGATCGAGCAAGAAAAGCAGCGCAAAATCAAAGCGAAGATTACTGAGGTGAAGGGCAAAGATCCTTGGAGTTCGGGATTTTTGTAAAGCAGAAAAAAGGTGATGCCGGCCCAGGATCAATATTAAAAACCGCTTCTTTATTTTAGATGTCCACAAAGAAAAGCTTAGAAAATCATAGAGCCAGCATACGCAAAAGAGCCTGACAGCAAAACTAGCTGGAAGCAAATTAAAAAAGTGTTAAGGTTTTGTTGAAAATTGATGTATTTAATGAGAGCTTACCGAAAAGCGAAAGTGGCCTTTCCTAGGATAAACGGTTATGACAAATAGGTTTGAAAATTAAAAAAGACCGCCTCGCTTTTTTGTAAACTTCGAGTTTAGTCTAAATATTTAACGAGTAAATGAGTTATGAAGGCATCTTTAAAATCTAATCACAAAACAGGTTGCAAAAAACAGTCGCCATTTTTATAAAAGGTGAATTTGAAAAGTTCTTGCTAAACTCAAACGTTTTCGTGGGACGGCGACCAGGTTTGACAAACATAAAATAAATTATCTTGGTCTTTGGTCTTGGTTTGCTCTTACTTCTGGTTGTCGCCATGAAACGTCAACACGCCTTAATAAAATTATGGACAGAACATGCTGTTACATTAATAGTATAGCAAGATTAAAAATGAATATTAAAGGAGTTTTTGTGGATGAAAAAAGTCAGCATTCTACAAATCCTATGTTGAATCGAAAAGATCCATGGCGCTCACAGTACCCAGATTCGGTATCACCTAAAATTGACATAGATCAGTACAAAAATATCCTAGAGGTTTTCGATCAAGCCGTTGCTAGATATACTGATAAAAAATCGTTCAGCAATTTTGGCCATTCGTATTCGTTCAAACAACTCTCGGAAAAGGTTGATCATTTTTCTGCTTTCCTTCAGCAAGAATTAAAATTGAAGAAAGGCGATCGTATAGCGATTCAAATTCCTAATTTGTTACAATATCCAGTAGTTTTGTTTGGCGCTATGAAGGCAGGGTTGATTATAGTAAACATCAACCCACTCTACACAGCTCAAGAGATGAAACATCAATTTAAAGACTCCGGCGCTAAATGTATAGTGATTCTTAAAAACTACGCTCATTTACTTGAGTCCGTCATTAAAGACACTCAGATTGAAAGCGTTGTTGTGACAGAGATTGGTGATTTCTTACCATTCCCGAAAAACATTCTAATTAATTTCGTTATTAAATATGTCAAGAAGATGGTCCCAACGTTTCACTTACCGCAGCAGGCTTACGAGTTGAATCAAGCTATGGAAATTGGCCGTTTGACTACTTTCCAAAAAGTGGAAATGAACCAATTGGATATTGTTTTTCTGCAATACACGGGTGGAACGACGGGCGTTTCCAAGGGCGCAATCCTTACACATAGAAACATTATCGCAAATATATTACAGATTTGTAATTGGATGAGACCGAAGCTAAAGGAAGGTGAAGAGATAGCTCTTACGCCTCTTCCACTTTACCACATCTTCTCGCTAACGGTGAACTGCTTAGCCTTCATGCGATACGGAGCTCAGAATATCTTGATTACAAATCCTCGAGACATCCCCGCGTTTATTAAGGAAATGAAATCCAGCAAGTACACGGTGATGTCTGGTGTAAATACTTTGTATAACGGACTAATGAATCATCCAGATTTTAACACTATCGATTTCTCGCAGGTGAAAATTAACGTCGCCGGCGCGATGGCGTTACAAAAAGCAGTCAGCGAAAAATGGGAAAAACTAACAAAAACTAAAGTCGTCGAAGGTTACGGCTTAACCGAAACATCACCAGTTGCATGCTGTAATCCAATTGATGGTACAGATCGAGTAGGCACGATTGGATTACCGGTGCCTGATACTTGGATCAAATTCGTCGATGATGACGGCAATGAAGTCATCGAAGAGCCTGGAGAAATTTGCGTATACGGTCCACAAGTTATGAAGGGCTATTGGGAACGTCCTGATGAAACTGCAAAGGTCATCGACAAAGAAGGCTGGTTCCACACAGGCGATATCGGCATCCTAGATGAAAAAGGTTTCGTTAAAATCGTCGATCGTAAAAAAGATATGATCCTAGTTTCAGGCTTCAATGTTTATCCAAACGAAGTCGAAGATGCGATTGCTAGCCACCCCGGAGTACTTGAGGTCGCTGCCATTGGTGTCCCCGATCAGCATTCTGGAGAAATCGTAAAAGTAGTCGTAGTAAAAAAAGATCCCTCTTTGACAGAAGCGGTGATTATTGAGCATGCAAAAAAGAGTTTAACTAATTACAAGGTTCCGAAAATAGTAGAATTCAGAAAAGAGTTACCCAAAACAAATGTGGGTAAAATCCTAAGACGAGCGCTCAGGCAGAATCCAGTCTAATATCAGGGCAAGCGCATAAAAATAGAAAACGGGTCGATTTTTGCAACAGTTCCAATGCCTAGCAAGTGTTCAGACAAAACCGCCGTTTCAACCGAACGAATACGCCCACTTTTAATATCTTAAAATTGAACGCGATTAGTCCAATTTAATTCAGTATTGGTTTTTTCTGGAATTCTCATATTTAATCACTTTCTATGACATATTTTGCTTATTTAAGAGTTTCCACAAATTCTCAAGACGCTGAAAATCATTACCAATGATTTCAACGCAAGTTAAATTGGGTGAGCTATCGAAAAACTTAAAAAGGCTAAAGTGGATTAAAGCTGTTTCGCCTTCCCTTCCTAAGTATTCCCCGGCGGGTTAGGACTCCTTTATTAACAAATCAACCACCAACCCTTAGTTCCCAGGATTCCGCGCTCAACACGATTCTCTTTAAAAAATTGGATAAGAATTGTGGATTTATCGTCGGCATCGGTCGTAAAACCAAAAAAGTCACCGCACTCCAAGCATTAAAACTTTATTTGGTGGATATCCCAGATCTAAAAGGTACTTTTGTAAAGAGAATTGGAATTTAAGTAAACTTTTGGTTAAACTAAAATAGTGAGTAAACATTGTTTATTATGGTTCTTTTTGTTGGCTCAGACTGCCTACACGCACGTTTCTTTATTTCCTCAACCTAATGGACAACTGGGAGAAGTGGAACGCTTGTATTTAACTAATAGCTCTACCTATTTTCAACTCTTTAATAACGACTTCATTGGTAGTACTGATAAATATTTAACTAATTCTACCGGTGGCAGCTATACTTACAAATCCAAGTGGGAATTTAGTTTATTCCGCAGACTCATAACTCCTGCCTTAAGTTATGACTATGGTAGTCCTAAATTAAATCAGGCCTATGGTGTTTTATCTGACGATACCACCATCGGTGTGGCCACCTATATTCAACTTGATGCTAAGTTGGTGCTTTATCCAGAAATAAACTTAATTTTTAGCGGCAATCAAAATGCAAAACAGTTATATAATTTTGTACATAAAGTAGTGGGCAGTACCTTAAACTATAACCTATACGGGAAAGAACAGACAACTATTACCGTATCTACTGGAATTAAATTAATTTATGAAGATCAATACTGGTACGGCGGGTGCGGAGTTTTTTCCTCTCCCTATATGAATGATTTATACGTCATTGGTGGGTTAAGGTATTCTTATCAGCAATTAGCCTTTACTGGGCAATATAAACTAGTGGATCAACTCAGTAGTAAATTTTATGGTCATGAAATTAAAGAAGAGAGAGTAGAGTGGCAAGTGGGACTAGGGATTAATTGGTATCTGTTTTATTTTCGATACACTTCCAGTTTTCTAAAGAACGACCCGGTTGGACAATATCACATCGCTCCTTTAAATTTCCACTGGAATTGGTAAACTCTAATCTCCTGGTGAACGCGAAATCATGGGGAACATAGGGGTTGCTGGCCTTACACTTCAAAACAAAGCCACACACATAAGGAGAGGGCGCAGATTGAAATTAGCGACTCAAGCGGGTGCAAGATAGATAAAAAGTCGAGTTCTAAAAAGGATGTAAGGTTTCGCTTTGTTTTCTACCAGAATACATACTGAAGGGCCAACCCCGTGGAACTATAATACTGCAGATCGCGGTGTCTGTTGTTTACGATGGCGACAATGCCATTGTCTAAAATGCGGAGATACATAGCAAGACCCAAATGATATTTGTGCAGAATGATTGTGCTGCCGAACTCAAGACCGCCTCTTAAGGCGGTTTCGTCATAGTAGCCACTCATGGGATACTTGTCTGGCGATTTAATGAAGTAGCGATCTTGATCGGTCGAGTAAATAGCGAACAACCCAATCTGCAGTGGTCTCCACAATACCCCGGGCCGTTCGAATTGCCAGTGTGAGTAACGGTAGGCCCAATTCAACTGCGCGTAGTGGCCGGTGTCATTTTGGTAAGATCCCACCGTAAAGGCCATGGCGTGATAGGGATTAAACTCGTAGATTGGACCAGCGGCTAGCCTACCCATAAAACCCGCCCTCGCCAATTCGATGGACCAAGTGGCGCTTGCGAAGGGGCAAGCTAAAAGTGCAATGAACGAAACTATGGCTTTAAGGTTTGTGATTCTGCACCTCCGCCGTTTCGTTCGCGTAGTTCAAACTGATTTCCAGTGATCTCAATCATCAACCACTTGTTGGACTCAACCCGGGCCGCTTGCGCCATTATCGTGCCACCGATGACTTGAAAACCATAAACATGATTATGCCCGTTGAAAATCGCTTTGGTGTTTGGGTGATTGATAATCTCATACATCGTAGTCGCCACGCCTCCGGTGAATCTTTCCGCGTCGATCAGGGGAATGTGTGTGAAAATGAATACCGGTTTGACCGAACTGCGAACGGCTTCCAGCAGCCAATCGATGTTAAAGTCCTTCGGGCTTTCGAGGTTAGCGGAGTTGAACAAAATGAAACGCGCCGAAGACGACTCGAACCAGCTGTTGAGCGGTCCGAATATTTTTCTGAACAGGCTTGGCCCGGCGCCTATGGCGTCGTGGTTGCCGATCACGCTGACGGTTGGCCGCTGAAGTTGCAGATAAGAAATCAGAAACTGGTCGTATTCCATGTTGTAAGCGCTATTCGTAAAATCTCCGAGATTGACCACGAAATCGACCGCTGGTTCTTGATTGATCTGCGCAATCACACGATCTAGCGCCATGTAATTCTGATGGGCGTCCGTAAATATGGCGATACGAATCCTTCCGTCGGCCTCAATCTGAGCGAGTTGGCCGATAGCCTTGGCATTCAAATCTCTTTCAGAGTGCAAAATTTGATCAGAGAATGGTGAATCTTGAAACGGCGCGCACGACACCAATAAACATAGCGAGATCAACACAACACTCGATGCCCGGCGTCTCACAAGATAAACTCCAAGCCAAGCGTCCCATAAAGGTCGGCTTTGATGCGATGGTCGGTCCCGGTTTTCTTAAAGATCGCTTCAGCTTCGTAAACCCGGCGATCGAAAGACTGACCGATCACCAAAACCGTATGAGTTCTTGCGCTTAACCGAACACCTACGCCACCCTCGATATATTTCTCTTCGAAAAAAATGCGGTTTTTGTCTTTGATGCGGTCATTGTGCAAGTAAGCGCGAGAGGAAAGACCTGACTTAAATTGGTAAAAGAAATCGTTCGCGAAATCCTTCCGTAAATTTCCCTCGATCCCGACCAGTGTTGCGGTGAGATTGAAAACCGAGCTTTCGTTCTTCCATTCGATCAATAAAAATGGAAGGCCAAAGGCCACCGTGAGATTTAGGTTTGGGCGATAAAATACCCCGCCGATAGGCATGATCTGACCGTTGCGAATGCCCCTATTGTTCGATTGATTTGCACCAACGATCCACTGCCATTTCTCGCTTGGCTCAAAAGCATAAATCGCGGTCCCAGCGAAATAACGGTCGCGTTTGTCTTTGAAGGGCTCGTTGCTGGCAGATTCATAACTTCCAAATAACGAGAACCAACTTCCGTCCTCGTCGCGCCTTTGGACACCGACGCCAGCCGACTGGCTACGCAGGTCAGTATTTACCTCGATCGCGTCGTTACCGATGATGAGACCGGGTCGGCCTATTCTTAATCCTTCGGCCTCCAAATTCAGGCTGGCGCTCCAACGGTCATTAAATAGGACTGGCAGTTTTCCCGCTAAGTTATAGCGCCTTAAGGGATCGGCCTTTTCTTGATTGGGAGAGGTCCAAAGATCCGACTGCATTTCGGTCAAAAGACGAACTTGCCCAGTATCGACCCTCGGCACTGTCCCCAAAAGACTCGCATTTGTCGCGCTAGACCATAATAAAATCGGAATAATGGCGAAAAACAGCATACAAATAGTTACGCCCCACATTGGCCAAGAATCAAATCTAATCCTCGGAAGATTCTGGATTTGAGAAAAACCAACCGCTCTTTATAGAAGAGCGGACGTTGCCGCATGCTGCTCCATGCTTGTCTCAATGCAGTCATAAAAGGCTCTCAATTTTGACTGTGACTGCCGACGAGTCCGGGGGAAGATCGGGAGCGAATCTCGCAACAACATTTCCTTTTCGATCAATCAGGAATTTCTCGAAGTTCCACAGAATCCCATGGGGAGAGTCCGGCGTTTCTCCGATTTGTTCCAGCTTTGCCTTTAATGAGCCGCCGTCCAATTCAATCGCTTTCGGTTGAGCCTCGATGAGCGCCGCATAAAGAGGATGTTTCGTCTTACCCTTGACGGAGATTTTTTGAAAAATCGGGAAATTTACGTCATAAGTCGTCTTGCAGAATTGCTCGATTTCTTCGTTGCTGCCTGGTTCTTGCCCCCTGAAATCATTTGCCGGAAAACCAAGAACGATGAATCCCTTATTTTGATACTTACGATAGATCTTTTCCAGAGCCTCATACTGCGGGGTTAAACCACACTTGGAGGCTACATTCACAATCAGTAGCACTTGGCCCGAAAACTCCGCCAGACTGGCGCTAAATCCATCCATCTTCTTAAACGAAATACTTTGTAGTGACATTCCGCCTCCTTTTTCATTTTATGAGATTCTTTGCATGATTACTTGTTCACTTGAGTTTCAGATCCACTTGGATATTTCCACGGGTGGCATTCGAATATGGACAAACTTTATGGGCCTCTTCGATCAATGCTTGAGCTTGATTGGGATTCATATCCGGTAGTCCGACTGAAAGCTCCACCGCGAGACTGAAGCCGCCTTGGGAATTGGGGAAAATGCTAACAGTGGCATCCACCGACGTGTTGCCGACATTGACCTTCTTCTGGCGCCCCAAGTGGATAACCGCATTTTCAAAACAGGCGGCATAACCCGCGGCAAATAGTTGTTCTAGATTAGTGGCATATCCCTTGCCGCCCATCTCTTTAGGGACGGAGACCGGAAAATCAATGAGGCCATCGGATGATTTTAACATGACCATCTCTGCCCCCGGACGAGGTCACGTGTGCTTGATAAAGTGGTTTCATTAAGGAACTCCATTTTTGGTTTTTATTGCGTTTGACACTTGGATTATGATTGCATACAATTAAATTGTATGCAATAAAATTGAGGTTATGCCATGAATACAATTAAAATAGCCGGGGTTTCTCAAAACGACCTATTGAAGCTAGACAGTCAGTTTTGCTTTGCCCTGTATAGCTCATCTCGCTTATTGACCCAAATCTATCAAAAGATATTGAAGTCCTTTGATCTTACCTACACGCAATATATTGTGCTTTTGGCTCTCTTTGAGCACCGCGAATTGTCCGTGAAGAGATTGGGCGAGTTGGTCCTTCTGGACTCTGGTACCGTGTCTCCTCTTTTAAAAAAGCTTGAAGCGAAGAGCCTCGTGAAACGAATTGCAGATCATCAAGATGACAGAGGTGTGAAGGTCCAATTGACAGCTCGTGGGGAGAAATTAAGGGCAAAGCTTCCCTGTGTCGGCCTACAAGTAGCTGAAACCTTGGGGAAAGAAATCGCAATTTCTCGATTAGTTCTTATGAGGGAAGAGTTGAAAAGATTGGTGCGGATTCTTTCCATGGAACTCGCTGAGTCTTAGAACATGCAATATTCCTCTTCGCTGGCCAGTTCTGACCACTATCAACGGACAACTTAAAATAGGTTTTTGAACGATCGCGAGACTTGACCAAAAAGCTGGCTGCATACGAGATAAAGAAATGTTGATTTTGCTGCTCTCTTCTATTTTCGTCATTTGTGCACGTGCGTAAGAAGTTGTGATACCCGATCAGCCGTCCACATTTTAAGTCGTGATGCCCCATCAACTGTCCGAGCGCTTCAAACGCGTCTATCTGGGTCTTTACGGCAGAGGCGCGATTCAAGTCCACCATTGCGTAATGAAAACTGGCCATCGCATTTCATAACTGACGCTGCATTTGATTGCGACGTTGGCGTAGTCAAATCTAACATTTCACCGCGATAGTTGGCAATGCTGACTTCGCCAATGTGTCTCGAAGAGTGCTTCCCCAAACCGCAGTAACAACTCGATTTCGGGTCCTCGATCCCATGATTAGCATTGAATAATCATTGTCCTGAAGAGCTAGAATAGACTCTGCGACTGAGCGGGCTTCAATATCCAAAATCATCTGACACTTTATACCCTGATCTTCAAATATTTTTCTTTTTTCTGAAAGCGCTTCGTGAGATTGCTTTTCGATTGTTTGAATGGTTTCTTCAAAAATTAAGGGTACTGCTCCTGTCTGAATCGCAATATCCTCCATCATTTTGTAAGTACGCCACGTGTTGTGCAAAAGCGTTACTGTGGCACCCAACCGCCTGGCAAAAGAGAGCGCGAATCCCTCGACTATTTTTGAGCGGTCTGAGAGATCAGTGGCCACTAGTAGATGGCGATCGTTTGAAAACGTAGACTTATTTTCCCAAGCGCTAATCCCGTGCGAACCTAGAAGGGCTAAGGGCTTTTCAGATTTCTTTGCCAGCTCCTCAGTAACTGAGCCAAGATAAAGTCGTTTTACAACTCCAAGTCCTTTTACGCCCAAAATGTAAAATTCAACTGGATTGGCACTGTCTTTATCCACAGAAAGCAGTTCAGTAACGGGAGATCCAGATTTTACACTAAAGGTCCAATTTTTATTGTTGGCTAGCTGCTGAAGCTTTTCAATATGCTCTAGTTGATTTTTAGAATGCCCCTTGTGTTCACTTGTATCTGTAGCAAATATCAAATGAACTGGTGATTTTATCCAATCTTCAAGGGCTTTAGCAAAATTCACTAAAGCCAAAGGTCTCGACTTTCCAGACTCTGAAGAGTCATCAAGGTCGATTCCCACAACAATTTGACCTGGTTTTAAAATCATACGCAAACCTCGCTATTTTTCTTTGCCAGGCAAAATGTCTAAGCTCTTTCCCAGCGCAAGCTCCAAGTTGGAAACGGACTCAACCGCATCGATTTGAGCATGCACCACCTTTGCCTTTGCCACATTTAAGTCGTGCTCTGCATCGAGTACTTCAGTGTTAGTTCTTGTTCCTGCTCGAACTGCCGATTTAGCCAGCCGAATTGTTTCTTCGGACTTTTTAATTCCACTAAGACCAGATTGATAAACGGCTATTCCGTGCGTGAGCTTGCGTTTCCAAAAGTCGATATCCACCGGAATCGACTGATCGAGAGCTCTCAAGCCTTCACGTGTTTTTTTAATTTCCTCAAGAGCAATTGTTCGCTCAGCAGTAGAAGCACCACCATCAAATAAATTCCAGTTCAGCATCACTCCAACTGTGTAGGCGTCTTTGAATCTTGAATTTCCGCCAATGTCAGAGCTTTCAAAGTTGTACCACTCTTGCTGTCCAAAAAGGTAAATCTTAGGTGACCAAGCCGAAAGACTTGCGCTGGATTTTGCTATCGCGCTTTCTTCTTTATTGAGAAGTGCTCTTCGATCAACACGTTCAGCTTTCGTCAAATCTAGTTTCTTTAGCATCTCCGATTCTAAGACTGGAAGTTTTCCGTGAAGTGGGCCAGTGATCGAGTTGACTCCCAAGACTCGTGCCAACTGAGCTACTGACAAGACCGCATTGTCTTCAGCAGCTAGCAAATCAGTCTTGGCATCTTCGAGCTGAACCTCAACTTTTAAGAGGTCAAGTTTAGTCGCAACTCCTCCTTTAATCATATTTTTAACATCATCAAGATGCGCCTCAAGCATCGACACACTTTGCTTTGCTACTTCAACAAGAGCCTGAGAACCAAGAGCTTTAAAATATTGATCGCGGACTCTTTGATTGAGCTCAAACTCCGCTCGCTCAAGTTCAAGCTCTTTTGCTGAGCGCTCATACTTAGCAGATCTATAGTTGTTCCAAGTACCAAAACCGTCGAAAACCAAAAGTGATGCACCCAAGGTCACCTGAGACAGGGGCTGACGAACTGGGAACTCAATGGGCGTCGGGCCAAGGCTTACCTCCATGACTTGAAATTTTTGATCCAAAAGGTGCCGAGCTGTTGCATTGACTTGAGGAAGTTGAGGGGCGAGAGCTTTTGTGACTTTGGCTCTTGAGATTTCAACTTCCGAATTCATTTGCCGAATACTTGGATTGTTCTCACGAGCCATTTTCTGAGCATCTGAAAGCGTTAACTCCTGAGCCCAGGAAGCGGACGAACCAAGCAGCGTAATTGTCGAAAAAATGTGCATTAAAGTGGCTTTAGTATTCATGTTCATATCCTATTCCATAATCATTGGTTCTTCCGATTTGTGCTGCGGAGGTTCGCCCGGCAAAAATAGCGCCGGAAAAATGGTTACAGCCACAATGATGGCACCAATTGAAAATGCGTCCTGAAACGCATGTTCAGAAGCCCTCATCGCGCCAGTCTTTGCTAAAACACTCTTTGCAATCAACGCTGCATTGGCGTGTGTGTATCCAATTGCATGAGCGCGTTCGGCCAAGTTTTTTACGCCCTCTTGAAAAACTGGAGAGGAGGCGTTCATCAAACTTCCTGCGACCGAAAGATGGTGATGAATTCTATTGCTAAGCACTGTTGCAAGAACGGCAATGCCAAGAGATCCTCCAACCTGTTGGACGATATTCATCATTGATGACGCCATTCCTGCTTTATGTTTGGGGACTGAGTTCATCATAGTCGCCATCAGCGGCGCCATCAGAAATGAGATGCCAAAGCCACGCACAAGTGTTGGTAAAATGATATTCCAATTGCTCGTGTCCTGGTTGATGTCGCGGTACATGTACATGAATAGGGCAAGGGCCGAGAGGCCAGCAAGCGCCAGATATCTGGGGCCAATTTTTTCGCTCATCCTTCCTGCCATCGGCATAAAAAAGCCGATGATGAGAGATCCTGGCAAAAGAATCAGACCACTTTCAATTTCATCAAGCCCTTTCACTTGCTGCAAGAACACCGGAAGAAGAAAAACGCCACCGAAAAGAGCCATGGACCTAGTAGCCGTTAAAATCATGCTGACCGTAAAAACCGGAAACTTAAATAATTCTAAATCAATCACACGATAAGGAACCTGAGATTCGACAAGAAGAAAAAGGATGAAGCTAAACAAAGCAATAATCCCGCACCAGACGATTAATGGCGAAGTCCACCCCTCGTGCTCTCCCTTAGAAATTCCAAACAAGAAGGAAATTAAGAATATCGTAAGAAACGCAAAACCCCATCCATCAAATGGACGATGCTCTGTATGGTGAGGCTTATCTGGCGCCAACATGCTAGTCGCCATAAGAACACCAGCAATACCAATAGGAAGATTTATGAGAAAAATAGAAGGCCAGCCGAAGGCCTTTGTTAAATAACCACCGACCGTGGGGCCAAACGCAGGGCCGAGAATTACACCGATTCCCCAATACCCCATGGCGCGGCCTCTCTCATGAGGTTCAAATACCTCCGAGATCATGGCCATTCCTGTGGGTGTAAGTGCTCCACCCCCGATTGCTTGAATAATCCTAGCAATTACTAACGAAGGCGTATCCCACGCAAGTCCGCAAAGAACTGAACCTGCGGTGAAAATAACAAGGCTTCCGATATAAAGTTGTTTATGGCCCACTCGCTCTCTGAACCACGCAGTGAGTGGCATCAGGGCCGCAAATGCCAGCATATAACCCGTCACAACCCATTCAATATCGTCAAGACTTGCGCCAAAGTCGGCCATGATTGCAGGGATTGAGACGTTGACGATGCTTGAATCAAGCGCCGCCATCATGGTGCCAATCATGACCACCACGAGCACTCGCCATTTATACTGACTGTCAATTCCAGCAACTGAATTCATAATTAGTGTACCCGAATTTTGATCTCGACTGACTGACCGATGCGAAGGTGTGATCCTTGTCCCGCCTCCAGAGTCACTTTCACAGGAATTCTTTGAACGACCTTAGTGAAATTTCCAGCGGCGTTATCACTTGGAATAAGCGCAAACTGAGAAGCTGTAGCTGATCTAACTTCGCTGAGCTTTCCCTGAAGTTCTCCACCTTCATCCACAGAGATATGTACATGCTGACCAATCTTCACTAACCCGACCGACGTTTCTTCAATATTCGCTGAAATCCAAGCGTGATCTGCATCTGCGACGGCCAAGGCAGTCTGCCCGGCCTCAAGAATGTTGCCGACTTCGGCCACTTTTTGAATTACGACGCCATCAAACGGACTTTTCAAAAAAGTATTTTCTAATGCAACTTCAGATTCATTCAGATCAGCTTTTGCGGAATCATAGTTGGATCGTGCATTGTCTACGTTCTGTGGAGTGACAGTACCTTGTTTGAAAAGCTGCTGCATACGTTGAAACTCTTTTTCTGCAAAATCAGCTTTTGCCTTTGCTCGGTCGTATTTTGCCTGAGGGACGCGATGATCGAGTTCAATAAGCACATCCCCTGCCTTGACCCGACTACCTTCCTCAACATTAACTTTAATGATGCGCCCGCCAGTACCAAACGATGCTATTCGCACAACCGTCATAGTAACTCGCGCGTCATCGGTTGAGACAAAAGGGTAAAAGAAAATTCGCCAAATCACTGTCCCGGTCACTGCGACCACAAGTAACGCGGCACCGACTCGTTTGGATCTGGTCGATTGCCACCACTTGGCCTTGTCCATTTCTTTATTACCAGCATTTTCGATTGGCCGCTCCATAGTCAAATTTCCAGTCCCTGACATTTATGACTCCACACTTGTTTCCGTTGTCTTGCAGCTTTCAGCGCCAAGCCCATTTTCGATCTTAGAAAGTAGTCGCAAAAGTTCCTTTTGCTCTTTCGGCTCGAGAACCGAGGCTAAATGATCTGCAATTTGTCCGTATGTTTTTTCGATTTTTGAAAAATTACGAGAACCCTTGGCCGAAAGCGTAATAAGGACCTGTCGTCTATCAGAGACTCCGTGCTCACGTTGCAACCAGCCAGCCTCCACTAGTGAGCTGACCACACGGGTGACAGAAGCTTTATCGCTGTTTGTTCCTTCAGCGATTTCAGCCATCGTGCATTGCTTTCGTTTACCGATCAGTCTTAATGCGACAAGCTGCTTCGGCCCAAAACCGAGTTCACGAAGGAAATGAACTGCCATGCGGCCCACAGCTCTTCTAACATCACCGTATTTCTCAAGAAGCATGACATTGATTGACATATCAACTAATGTAGGTAAATAAAGTTGATATGTCAATCAATCGCCATAACACAATACGATCTATTTTTGATACGGCGCGGAGGTTCTATGTGCTTTTCTGCCACAGCTAGTTTTACATCAGCGGCCGTTCTTACCTCAACTGGAGCGGCCGCGATGATTCTAAATAATGATCCGAAACAAAGGAGCTTTGTAGCGCTCCCTTTTATCTTTGGTGCCCAGCAAGCCGCTGAAGGCGTTGTGTGGTTAACTCTACAAAATAGCAATCTTTACTCTTTTCAACTCGGCGCTGTTATTGTCTTTATGTTTATTGCGCATGCGCTGTGGCCCGCTTGGATTCCTTGGGCCATTTCACGAATGGAAATCGTTCCTCGAAGAAAACTATATCTATATATTGGCCAAGCGATGGGAATTTTTTTCGCCGTCGTTGCAACGTATGTTATCTCGACGGGAGGCCCGCACAGTGAAATCGTCGGTCAATGTTTGAATTATGGGTTTGAGAAAAACACAGCGTCTTTCTTTCCACCTAATATGCACGCAATTTTTTACTTCTCGTCAACAGTGTTGCCGTTTTTTATTTCTTCGATTCGTTGGGTCCGAAGAACCGGCTTCTTAATATTGGTAGGATTGCTGATCACGTTGTCGTTTTGGAAATATGCAACGACTTCGGTCTGGTGCTTTTTCGCGGCGATCGCTAGTATTTATATTTGGATTCATGTTTACCGAGAACAGCGTGGCCAGTTAGAAGAAACAAGTGCTTAAAAAAGAAGCGAGGCCTTGCCTTGATTGAGACTTAGGACCCTTATTATGCCCCTCAGATTTTGCAAAAGACAGGTTTTTTCTGCTATTTTTATAGGCTTTCCGATAATTGGAATGTTGTACTATGGTCAACTTTGTGGGGCAGATTTTGAGGTTTTTCGCCTAACAGGGCAGAGGCTTCTGAAGAATGAAGGTCTTTATCAGAATGCTGATGGCTGGTCTCCGTTTAAGTACCATCCAACTTGGTCCCTGATCTTTTCGTTATTTTCAATTTTGCCCTTGGGTTTTTCAAAATTGATTTTTAACATTTTAAATTTGTACATGTGGTGTCTGGGGGCTAAAAAATGGATGAGCATTCTTGAAAAACGAGTCGATATTAATAATATTTTTATTCTTATGGTTATTGTTCTAAATTCATTGTCTGCTGAATTGGGTTATGGGCAACTCAATGGCTATCTTTTTTGTGGAACCACGTATCTTTTTTATTTGGCAGAAACAGATCGTAATAGTTACTTAAAGCAAGGGCTTATACTTTTTTTACTCACCAGTTTAAAGTTGAATTTTGGAATTTTAGGAGTCTTTTTAATTTTCAAAAACTGGAAGGCCATTTATGGTAGCATCATTGGGCTAGTTTGTTTTCAATTGGCCCTGATGGTTTCTTATGGTCCGATGCAGGCGTTTTCAATATATTCGTCCTGGCTCCAACTGTTATTGCATCAGTCATTTGATCAATATAATACGTTTGAAGTTCAAGGCTTTCTTAGATTTTTTATGATTCACTTTGATTTTGCTAAGGCTCGAGTGTTTTGGCTCATCACAATGTTTATATCAATGGGGATCGGTGTCTATATTGATCAAGTGGTATTGCCAGCAAACAAGGTGTTGAAAAACAGAACGATTGCGATCAATGCCTCTTATTGGCTGATTATGATATTTCTCTTTTCGCCTCTCTCTTGGTGGTATCAGATATTATTTCTTTTCCCGGCGGTTTTTGTGCTTTTAGAATACAGTCACTCATGGTTTCAAAAAAAGTTAGTGCTATTGATTTTAATAGTTTTTGCTTTTGTAAGTTATAACACTGTTGGATCTCAAGTTATTTACCTTTTGAAAGATAAAATGATTTATTTCTATGCCGGCCTCACGCTCTTTTTATTGTTCTTCTGGAATTTTAAAAATTGGATTGTAAGTTTAGGCACAATAAGTCATCAGGAGGTCGGCAGCGCTATTGAGAAATTTTAATAGTCTCTAGGCGTAATTTTCCTTAGAATGAGTGAAATGAATACCTGTCAAATTATGTTCCACTCAGTCCCCAATAAAATACTACGATGCCCTAAAGGCGATCAACGATCGAGAGAGAACTTATGAGTGAAAATCAAGGCAACACATTGCCCATCAAGATAAAAACGGAAGACGGTTATTCCTTATCCGACAGATTCTATCCATCACCTAGTTCCAAGAGAGCCTTTTTACTTTTTTGGACTATGGGCGTTTCACAAGAGTGTTACAAGTCGTTTGCCAGGTTTCTTGCCAAAAATAATTGTTCCGTTCTGACTTTCGATTTTCGTGGCATGGTGAATTCTCTCCAAGAACTCATTTCCCATGTACCGAATGCGCCGATCACTTGGATCGGACATAGTTTGGATGGACAAGTTATTTCTCTTAGTCCTCACCACAGGAAAGTTTCAAGGTTCATTGCCACTTTCTCTCAGGTGCTCTTGA
>CAWVRN010000045.1:0-17611 GCA_963932905.1 uncultured Bdellovibrio sp. | reverse complement strand
ACAACTGGTTAATGGATCGTTTTCTACTAGTGATCGGTTTTTTATGGAGGGCTATTTGCGAGCCTTTTTGTGCCGCATTTCGGGGATATGCCGATGCCACATGGTGTTTCACCGCCACAACTTTGATGTTTATAATTTTCATCTTGGGACTGGATGGAAAAATTCTATTTTACTATGGCAAAGCCAGTTTCTATGATCATCACCTATACTCAGTTTTGCAGTTTTTTGTTGGAACTGCTCCTGTGCTTATCTATGGGATCTACCATGCGGCGCTAAGAACGATGTTCATTTTGGAGCTACGAAACTCATTTGATAGGTCCGGTCTTCAAAATGCGCTCAAAGAATATCCAAGTTTCATTTCTCTTGAGACAAAAGACGATGAGTCTTTAAAATTAAGACTGACTAATAACGGCATCAGTCTTAACGAGTGGAGATCAAGAAAAGAGCGTATCGAGGCTAATCTAAGAGTTTATATTGATACGATCGATATGGTTCAGGATAAAGGCATTATCGAAATTGTGTTTTCAACTCGTCCAATGCCTACCCATTTCACGCTAACGTATCCCGAAAGATTTCGTGGCTACAGATTTTTAGTCGGGCAAAATAGAACAACTCAATTTGAAATTGATTTTATGCAAGACCCCCATATGCTTGTTGCTGGGGAAAGCGGCGGTGGTAAAACATACTTTATTCGACAAATGCTTGCCACAATAAAATTAAATCATCCAGAAACGGTTTTAAAAATCGTGGATTTAAAGAATGGCGGTGATTTTAAAGGTTTTGAACATATCAATAGAGCGGATCTAGCGTTTGACGCTAAGACAGCCCTTGGCATGATTGAAGGGGTCGTAAAACAAATTCAAATTCGGATGGAAAAACTAAAGAATCTGGGGCAGGAAAATCTCGCTGAGTATCACAAAAGCGAGATATTTTTATCAAAATCTAAAGAAGAAAGACTTAAGGATGAATGTGGCCACCGAATTTTTATGGTAGTGGATGAATTTGCCGAACTTGTCTTGAGCGGCGGAACGCTTCAGACCAGCGAAGTAAAGTCTGCTAAAGAAGCACTCTCTAAAATCGCGCGGCTTGGACGATCCTGCGGAATTCATTTAGTGCTTGGGACCCAAAGGCCCGATCGAAACATCGTTGATGTGCAAGTCCGGTCCAATCTCACATCGACCATTTGCTTCAGGTTAAACGACTTAGGCGGAAGTCTTGCCGTCTTAGGATCAAAAACAGCCTGCGAGTTGCCCAATATAAAAGGACGCGGGATTTACCTTCGCGGTGCAGATGAGCATGAAATCCAGACGCCGTTTTTATTGCCACAAAAGGTGGATGAACTTTTATTACCACAAAGAAAAGAGGTTTTAGATGACGTCAGCATCTAGTGTTACGATTCGTGGAAATAAAAAGGCCGTTATGCCATCAGCCCGAGATCGTGCCATGATTGAATTTCTATGGAACCATAGAGTCGCATCATTTCGAACACTATATAAATTATTTTACCATGAGTCATCACTAAGAACCTGTTACAATAGACTTTATAGATTTAGAAATAATGGATTTTTGTCGGTTGAATCAGACGATGGGACAAAGGGGAAATATTTTACCTTAGATAAACGAGGTCTTGCTTTTTTTGCAAAAGAAAATGGCCGAGATCTGCAACCTATAGGCAGTCGCCCTCAGAGTTTTAAGCACGATCATTTGTCTTCAGCCATCTTACTGGGGGACTGGTTTACCGAGCGCCCCTATGGAGCAACGCTTATTACTGAACAAGAGATATTATCATCAAGTCAGGACATTGCTGGCTTTGTAAAAACTGATAGTCGAAGACCTGATGGTCTTTGGCAGTTTGAAATTGGACAAGTTAAAAAGTATGTGGCTCTTGAAGTTGAACTTCATCCTAAATCAGAAAGCGATTATGTCGAAATAATAAAATCCTATGACAATTACTATGCTATTGATAAGATCGTTTGGGTGGTGCGTGGACAAGGATTGATCGAAAAAATCCACAGGGTTTCAGTTAAACACTCTAGCTTTAAAACATCGGACCATTTGTTTTTGTCACTAGACGAAGTATCAAAGCAGCTCTGGCAGGCAAAATTTAAAAATAAAACTATGATCGATGTTTCGCTAGCAGAATTTTTAAATAGCTACCTCGTAAAACAGGAGCACCCCCCTAGGAAGTCACTAGGGAACTCCCCAGGGAAGTCGTGCCAAACTCCTAGCAAACAGTTCATAACTTCAGACCTTCTAAACTTATCGGTTCCGCTAAACAAATCAGCCACTTACACCAAAAACGAAAAACCACCAAACCCTTAAGTATATACCCACACGTATTTTACCAGCCCCATATCCATTTAGTCTCATTTTTATCTAGTCCCCTTACAATCACACTATATTTACGGAGACAAAAAAATGAATTTCAAAAATAAATTTTTATTAATCATCATGTTCTATTTTACAGCGGCTTGTTCAAGTGTTCCAAAAGGAACACTTCTAGGGGCAACAATCGGACTTGGGGTGGGAGGCATAATTAGCAGCAATCAAGAAGATAGCGCACAAAAGAATACGACCTTGGCAGTTGGAGCCGTATTAGGTAGCGTGCTTGGTTATCTAATAAGTGATGCTAAGATAAATAAGCAAAGAGAAATTAAGACTAGCCCAAACATAAAAGATTTTGCGCCAAGGCTGAATCGGCCTGAGGTTCGCAGAGTCTGGGTTCCAGATCAAATCTCAGGTGATGAGTATATCTCCGGACACTGGAAGTTTTCAATTTCTCAACCAGCCGTTTGGTCAAAGTCAGAGGAGTAATATGAATAACGAAAATACAACGCCTAAGAAAAATGAAAAGAAAATCTATAAGCCATTAGAGCGCGTCACAATCGAAGATGAACTAAAAGACAAATTGAATTCACTAACGACGGCGGCGAATCTCTCACTTCAAGGAATTGCTGAGGTCAGTAAAAGTGATGTCGTGAATCTGATTTTAAAACTTCATTCTGGCGAATTATCTAAAATGGAAACTGACGAATTTAGAAAAACGCATTTTGATGTTTTTAAATGTCTATCCTGGCTTCAAACTCAGGCTAAAGATGCCAAGAACAAGGGCTCGGAGGTATCACTAAAAGATCTTCTAGAAAAAAGTAGCGAATTTATGGTTAATGAATCAACAGCAAAAACTAGGAAACCTCGCGCTCAGAGAAAAGCTAAAGTCGCCGCCTTGGAATTGCCGCTTCCCGGTGTTAATTCAGAGAGTCCGCAATAGCAGTTTTCGGTAAATCAAACTAGCCCCGTTATTTTAGCCACGTTTTGCCCTCATCTTTATTAAAGGATCTTTTTATGGCGAAACGAAAAAAATGGTCGATCTGTAAAACCCTTGTGATGCCTAAAGTTATAAGAGATTCAGAATTTTCAGAAATACTTGCAGACCTTGGTCGTCTTGTATATGATGAACTCTGTAGTCAGCCAGGCTCAAATAAATCAATAGACCATTCATCGCATAGCCAGTCGGTTTTGGAGTTTGCATCTCAAAACAGAAAGAAGGTCAGCGTATGAATAACGAAGTTAAAGTGTCCTCATATAAAAGAGGAACTACTAAAAACCAAATTAGCGATGAATATAAAGTCGCTTTTTACTTAAGATCTGCCACCGGAGATAGTGGTGATCTTCAAAAGCAACGAAGATTATTGGAACAAGAATCTACCAGTTTTGGCGTTAATAATGCCGAAATCAGTATTTACACTGATGCTCATCAATCAGGTAAGCATGATGGGCCGGAGTTTTTGCGCCTTAAAAAAGATATTATCGAAGGGCGAATTAATTTTGTATTTATCTCAAGACTAAATCGTGTTTCTAGAAGTTTAAAAGGACTTTCAAGTTTTTTTGAATTCGCTAAGAAGAACCGCTTTCGTTTTGTAAGCATAAATGAAAATATGGACTCACGTTGCATGAGCTTTTTAGGCGGTGACTAGTGGGTAAGCAAAAAACAAAACAAGAATCCGCCGGTCGCAGAATTTCTTTCTACATAAGAGTTTCAACAGAAGAGCAGGCCTCTAATCCGGAAGGCTCAATAAAAAATCAAGAAGAGCGCCTTCGTATGGCCGTTAAGCTAAAAAATATGGAAGGCCATTTTGGTGATATTGTAGCTGTGTACGTAGATCGCGCAAAATCTGGAAAGGATACGAATCGTCCTGAGCTTCAAAAACTATTAATGGCCATAAGAAAGCGTGAAACTGATCTTGTGCTCGTGAGTGAGCTATCGCGGATATCAAGATCCATTAAGGATTTCTCGGACATTTGGCAGATGATGAAAGATAATGGATGCGGGTTTCAGTCCTTGAGAGAAAATTTTGATACGACCACCGCCGCAGGGGAAATGGTTTTATTTACGGTTGCTAATATTGCCCAATTTGAAAGACGGCAAATTTCAGAGAGAGTTTCAGCTAATTTTAATGTTCGCTCGCAACGCGGACTTTTTAACGGTGGCGCGATTCCCTTTGGTTACAAAAGAATTCTAGATAAACCTGGTTATCTAGAGGTTGATGAGGATGCCGCTCGGTCAATTCGAGTGGCTTTTAAGGCATACGTTACAGAGGGATCTCTTTCCTTAGCAGCTAAGTGGCTCAATGCAAATGGCTATCGAATGAAAATTGAAAGAGAGGGTGGTGGAATCAGAAGTCGCCTGGGTTATTTTACTACTGGAAATTTGAAAGCTATTGTGAAAAGCAAGTTTTACATTGGGATAAGGTCCTTTCAGAATAAAGGTGTTGCTCAAGAGGTTGAGGCGGTATGGCCTGGAATTGTTGATATTGAATTATTCCGGCAAGCAAACTTATTGCTAAATTCTAATCATCGTAGAAACAAAGAGAATATGGAATCAAGATATCCCTATATTTTACCTGGGCTGATTTTTTGCAAATGCTGTGGTGATCGGTTAATTGGAAAATCGGCGCATGGTAAGAGGGAAAAGATAGGGTATTATGAACACGCTTTGTCGACGAAAAGGATGGCTATTGATCCCAGTCTGAAACGGGGCTGTTTCCCCTACAGAACATTGGCTAAAATAATTGAACCATGTGTTTGGCGAGAGCTAGAAAATTTAATAACAAGTAAAAATTTTGCAGAGGAATTGTTGAACTCGGCTCAAAGGTCACACAGGCTGAATCCGGGCTCAAAGGAAATTGAAAAATATAACCAGACTATTTTTTCGACCGAACAACAAATTGAAATTTTAGCGGAAAGGCTATCAGTCCTTCCAAAGGAAATTTCGGCAACTCCGATCTTTAAGCAGATGGAAAAATTAGAAAGTTTGAAGAGACTGTCGCAGGAAAAGTTAAATGAGATGACTAAGAATGGTTTTATCAAAGACATTCCTTGCGATCTAAAAACCTATGAGGCGTTTTTAGATTCGCTAAAAATAGTTCTTAGCCGAAATGGTAGTGAGAATATGAAATTTAAGACTCGGATGATTCGGACATTGGTAGACAAAATTTTGGTAACTCAAGATGGACTAGAGATTTATTTCAAAATCGGAAGTAGTTATGTGGCTAGTTTTCTGGAAGAAAGCAAAAAAAAACCCAAGGGGGATTCCCTTGGGTCTGACTTAGCGCAAAATTTAGGTGTCTCGTGTTCAAGTACTTGTCAAATTGGGGTGACCAACGGGGGTTGAACCCGCGACACTCGGAATCACAATCCGATGCTCTACCAACTGAGCTATGGCCACCATCGAGTACAAAGACGCGGCCCAGATTACATAATTATGGTCCTTCTGGCAAGAGGCAAAATAGCTGAAAAAATAGTCTAAATCGGTGTTTATAAGGCGTTTATTTGCAACGGGGTCATGTTTTTTTGGAAATCAGCGATCAGTGCCGTGAACAAATTATCCACTAAGAAGGTCAGCTGATCCTGCATCCATAGTTTTTCGCCCTCGATACCCACAAACTCAACGCCACTCGTAGAGTAGATTTTCGAAGAATAATAACGAATGCTATCGCATGAACCTAGGACGATCTTCTTTAAATGGCCAAGCTCAATATCGTTATGAAACTTAAATGGAAATGTGTATTCATCGGTGAAAGGACCTGCTCCTAAGCCATGGCCTTTACGGGCATGACCGATATAGTAAAATTCGTCGAACTGATTCACATGCGATTCAAGGTAACGCATGATCAGTTCCGAACGTTCACGTTGAGCCGAACAAATCGAAACACGTCTGTGCTGAGTTTGATCTAGCGATTCACCCGGACACAAAACATTGGCGTTTAACAACGTAATTTGTGTCGTTCCGGATGAAAAAACAGATCCGTTTTGCTGAAATTGAAATCCAGTTAGAAAACGTTTTAGTACATTTTCCGTTTCCACCGCAATTTGGGTGTGATGAATATGTGAAAATAGTAACGGCTTTCCATCTACATGGTGATCATCAGCATAGCCAATTAAAATCAGAATGTTTTTAGTCAGGGCCACCGTTGGTTCAGCATGACAGACCACCGCTGCGACTATAATAAAAAGGAAAACCACTATCTTCATCATGAAGATAAACTACTCAGTAACGACCGGAGCTGTAGAGATGCAGTTTACTAGACGGTGAGAATAAACTCTAGGTTTGATGATCATAGAATTCGTTTTTGCGATCACTGATTTTTTACAAGCTGAATCAGCGTCGATTTTAAAAATGCCAGTTACGCGAGTCACAGTGACGTTTGCTTCGTAGTTGCCAACCACTGGGTAAACTAAATTGCAATCACATTCAACACCAGCGTACGAGTAAGAAGCTAAAGACAATAAAGTCGCGAAAAATACTTTTGACATAAAATCTCCCTATTTTGGTTTCCACATAGGTGATAGCCCAAAAATAGATTTTAGAACAAACTAAAAATTGAGTGTCGGTTTTTAGGTATTTTTTATAGACATTTTGCCCCTTTGCGCCGGAAAAAGTCATCAGGACTGAGGTGCCTTGGATACACGAACTAAGCGGTATCGTATAAACTTGGATTGTTCAAAATTCTTGAGCTTTGGAAAAAGTACAAGATGAACCGGGGTCGTTTTTTGGCCTGAGGAAATTCAACGTCGTTAAATCAAAACGCGATTCGTGCCGTGTTTTCAAAACGACACTGTTTGGTTTTTTTGTCGCAGGTATATTTTGGCTCTGTCGTTTTCTTTGAACGCGTGATTTTTTTTGTCGTAGTATCAAATTCAAAACCTTCTTCAAGTTCGGCATTGTCTGCCATTAAGAATGCTTTTAGTAATTCAGAGTAGGCTTTTGATTCTTCAGAATCTAGGTGAAGTTTCTTTCCAGAAATCCAGTATTGTGTTTCATGTCCACGACGATCAATCGTGATTTCAGGTTTTTGCGAATTCATGGCGTTCACAGAATTTATAAAATCGGAAATACGTAGTGAATTTACTTTCCATACGCCAATTCGTACATGCGAACTATTTGAAAAAAAAGTGTTCGAATTCAAAGTAATTCGCAAAGTTTGGCTGCCGATTTCTTCTGCCGTTAGTTGGTGAGTGAAGTCGGGTGTTTCCATTTTGAAAACGATTCGTATAGGGTCAGCAGCCATCACATGAAATGAAAACAGTAATGTTAAAATTATTGAAGCCATTTGTTTGGATCCTTGCAGTAGTCGGGTTTAGGGGGGCATGGTCCAACAACCGAGCTTTCTTGTGAACCTTTAGAGCATTCCATAAATGCGTTATTTGTCTGTCGACAATTGGGCTGAATGATTTGTCGAAATTGGGCCGGCAGCAAGATGGACTTCTTTTTTGTAGGTTCAGGATATCTATTTGTCACAATCGATTTTGAATTAGCTGAATCGGGTGGAGGAGGCGTATTGGCACCGAGTTGCTGATAGTGTTCAAATATTCTACCTGGGCCTTGGCAAATATCGTAAATATTTTTAGCATTCAAATTGTTTAGAAAACTACACTTCGAAGGGGAGGATTCAGTGCAAATGCACTTGTCATATTCCTTTATTCCACCAAATGTTTCGCGCATAGCCAGACCATGATTATTCATGATCGAATTTTTAGGCCCCTCACTGCGACAATCAAAAGCCGGGACGTATTTGTTTCCATTCAGTTGTGAAGGCGGTCCCTCCATCAGGTCGGAACGTTTTCCCGAAGTTGGGTTCACTAAAAACCCGCAGCTTTTTTCATGGTATTCATCAACCAGGCCCAATAAGTGCATCATTTCATGGGTCATGGTGGGGCAATCGATGTACGGCGTCCATTTGCGTGAACTTTCGCGAGCCACACTTCGCACAAGTGAAATTCTATTTCTCACTATATTTTTAGGAGCATTGGTGCCGTTCACTTGAATTTGCATGCGTTCACCATTAGGACCAATTAATTTCTGATTCACAGTTTGCAGGCAGGCATCCATATTTTTCTTTAGTTGAGTGACGTCTTCTTCGGCGACGTCCTGGTCATCACGGCTGAATTCAATATGCATATCGATCCGAAAGTTATTTCCGCCTGTTCGGGTGACAGCGTAGTTGTTAACAACATTGGGATTAGCCATGTTGTCAACGATGCGAGTTTGTCCTTGTGCAAGTGGTAAGCATCGTTGAGCCTGGTCAACGGCCTCACTTAGTCGTTCTATTTCGACAGGGATATTAATGGGCTGCAGGCACAAGTTAGAAATCGGTTTATCTTGAGCTTGATTTAAGGCATTCATCAAAGCGGGAGTTGCGTTTTTCATTCGCTCGCAGGCCGCCTTGCTTTGATTTCTGCAAGTGTAGGCTATGTTGCTGGCTAGCATTTTCACTGTTGACTCGATTGTGCGTTGGCGACATTTGGGATCTAGCGATTTTAAGTAGGAACTCAGCGAACTTTCAATGTATTGCTTCGACATTTGTTCCTTGGCTAAAAAGCAACCAAGTCGTGCTGTCGTCATATCGTTTTCATTGACTGTCCCTATTAGTGATTCACCAGGAATGATGAGGTTTTGTTTTTCCAATGCAAACGTATTTTTGAAATTCATAGCGTTGTATGTCTTCTGTGCGGACAGTTTACAATTAGTTTTTGCAGCGGGTGTTGCTCCTGTTTCACAAAATGCATCAGTGGCCAATTTCAATTGATAAATAAAATTTTGATTGCATTGATAGTAGTTAAAATCGCTGCCGAGTGCGCGATTTAAAAAATCACTAACTGCTTTGCTGTTAATCACAGCCTGATCACCCCTCCAGCTAAACTGACTGGTAACTTTGGTTTTAGATGGCAGCGGGCGTTGCTCGGGGTTGGATTGGCTACATTGCCAATCGATCGCAGCATCTTTGATTTGCGCGATGGCATCCGCTGCCCCAAGTAGGCTAATAGATAATAACAACCAACATTTCATTCTGCTTTAGGATACCCCGAAATAGGTTCTTCTTCACGCAAAGTGACTAGGTTAATAGACCTTTGTCGAAGAAAATCTCGGTAAAGTTAATTGTCGAAAAATTTAAGGGCATTAGAATCGATGCTGATGAAATACGCAAAGTTTAGCTAACTGCCTCAACCTGAGACATTTTGTCTATGTCGACGCGTTTCGCAATAGAACGAATATTCGGTATCATTGACAGAACGAACGGTCGTGCTATTCTGGACCTATTGGAGCACGTAGATGTCGTCAGCAAGTCAAACCAAAGCCCTCATTCTTGAAACTGCGGTGAAAATTGCCAGCCGTGATGGTATTGACGGTCTAACAATCGGTGAATTAGCTAAAGCTGTTGGCATGTCGAAGAGCGGGTTGTTCGCTCACTTCAAAGGAAAAGATCAACTACAGCTTGAGGTTTTACAGCAGGCCCGCGATCAATTTGTGAATGTTGTTTTGCGGCCGGCATTTAAATGTGCTGCCGGTGAGCCACGTGTAAAAGCCATGATGAAAAACTGGCTGGCTCACTTAAATGACGATGGAACGCTTCAGGGTGGGCGAATTCTGATAGCGGCATCGATAGAATTAGATGACCGACCGGGTGCCCTTCGCGATTTTGCCAAAAATGTACAGAAGGACTTAGTCGCGAATGTAGAAAAAGCAGCGCGGATTGCGGTCGAAGCGGGACATTTCAGAACCGACTTAGATGTCGAATTATTTGCTTGGTCGATGTATTCGCATGTGCTGGGGTATTTTCATTTTAAAAGAATGTTAGATGATCCCAAGGCTGATCTTCATCTGAAGCGCGCGTTTAATCGCCTACTTGATATGTCACGCGCAGTGGATGTAAACGCCAAAGCGTCTTCCATAAAAAAGAAAAGTAAGAAACAAGTTAAAAAGGTTAGTTAGTAACATTTGGAGGTTATATGGAATCGGAATTTTTTCAGGGCTTTTTCCTGCAGGATGGTATAACAACCTATGCAGTACTTGGCTCTATCTTAGCGGTTTTTGCGCTAGGTTTTTTGGGCGCGCCACTGATCGTTTGGACGATTGGGGTGTCGGCGGTGCTTTGGGGTTTTGGTGTTCCTGCGGGAATCGTCGCGGCTTATTTTTTAATAAGCATGATTTTTGTAATTCCGCCGTTGCGTGCAGTGCTAGTTTCTAGCTGGCTAATAAAAATTCTAGCTAAAATTATGCCTGTGATTTCAGAAACGGAACGTAGCGCGATCGAAGCGGGTTCTGTGTGGGTAGAGAAAGATTTGTTTTCGGGTAACCCAGATTTTAAAAAATTAATTAATGAACCATACCCGCAATTAACGGCGGATGAAAAAGCCTTTATGGAAGGGCCCGTTGAGCGTCTGTGCGCCGCGGTTGACGACTGGAAATTATGGGAGACTCGTAAACTTCCAGACGCTGCTTGGGAAATCATTAAGAAAGAAAAATTCTTAGGTATGATTATTCCTAAAGAATACGGTGGTCTTGGTTTCTCGGCGATGGCAAACAGTGAAGTCGTTCATAAATTATCAAGCCGATCACTGCCAATGTCGATTATGGTTATGGTTCCTAATTCGTTAGGACCTGCAGAACTTTTAGTTCATTACGGCACGGAAGAACAAAAGAAACGGTATTTGCCTAAGCTGGCTTCAGGTGAAGAAGTTCCTTGTTTTGGTTTAACAGAACCAACCGCAGGTTCGGATGCCGCATCGATCACCTCAAACGGCGTTTTGTTTAAAGGTGATGATGGCAAATTGTATATTCGTTTAAATTGGAACAAGCGTTGGATCACTTTAGCTGCGATTTCAACAATCATCGGTCTTGCGTTCCGTCTTCGTGATCCAGAAAATTTAATGGGTAAAGGTGAAGATCTAGGTATTACAGCGGCCCTTGTTCCAGCAAAAACTCCCGGCGTAACTATCGGTCGTCGTCACGATCCTTTGGGTGTTCCTTTCCATAACTGTCCGACTCAAGGTAAAGACGTAGTTATTTCGGTCGACCAAGTGGTCGGTTCAACAGAAGGTTTCGGTCGTGGCTGGCAAATGGTGACAGAATGTCTTGCGGCTGGTCGCGGTATTTCACTTCCGGCACAGGCAGTGGGCGGTGCTAAGTTAGTCATGCGTGTGGTCAGTGCTCATGCATCTATCCGTAAACAATTCGGCGTACCAATTGGTCAATTTGAAGGTATTGAAGAACCTTTAGCGCGTTTCGGTGGTTACACCTATTTAATGGAAGCTATGCGCCGCTATACTTTGGGCGCGATTGATAAAGGTTTAAAACCGTCAGTTATTACGGCGATTGCTAAATACTACCAAACGGAAACTTCACGTAAGTTAATTAATGACGGCATGGATGTAATGGGTGGCGCGGCGATTTCACGTGGTCCTAAAAATTTATTAGCACACTTATATATTGGAACACCGATTGGTATCACGGTGGAAGGTGCGAACATTTTAACTCGTACACTGATCATTTTTGGTCAAGGGGCGCTTCGTGCACATCCGTATGCATTTGATGAAGTGATTTCGATTGGTAACAAAGACGTCAAAGCGTTTGATAAAGCGTTCTTTGGTCACGTTGGTCATATCGTTAAAAACTTGTTCCGCTCGATTGTACTCAGTGTGACTCGTGGTGCGTTGGCTAGTTCGCCAGTCAGCGGTGCGACTGCACGTTACTACAAAAAATTGTCATGGGCGTCGGCTTCATTTGCGATCACGACTGATATCGCGATGGGTGCACTGGGTGGTAGTCTGAAGTTTAAAGAAAAGCTAACTGGTCGTTTTGCAGATATCTTGTCATGGATGTACATCGGCACAGCGGTACTTCGTCGTTACGAAGCAGAAGGTCGTCGTGAAGAAGATCTGCCATTCGTTCACTTTGCCATGAACCACGCTTTGTATGAGATCCAAAAGGGCTTCAGTAATCTATTTGCTAATCTTGATGTTCCGGGATTGGGTTGGTTCTTCCGCGGTCCATTAAAGATGTGGTCGAGCATGAACGCCTTCGCAGAAGAAGCCAATGATAAGCACACGCATAAAATTGCGACAGCTATCTTGAATAACCAAGAACTTCGTAAGCGTCACTCAGAAGGTATTTATGTACCTAAAAATACGGACGAACAATTCGGTAAATTAGAATATGTATTTGAAGTGGTAAAACGCGCCGAAGCAACAGATCGTAAAGTTCGCAAAGCCGTTAAAGAAAAACAAATTCCTAAATTGAAAGGTTCCGCGGCTTCAAAAGCAGCACTAGAAAAAGGAATTATCACTCAAGACGAATTCAACGAGCTAGCGAAGGCTGAACAATTACGCTGGGAAGCAATCCAAGTGGATGACTTTACGGAAGAAGAATATGTTAATCGCAAAGGTTTTGGCCCCGAGCACGACAAGCACCAAGCTGAGCTGGATAAATTAAGAACTTCGTAAGCTGTTAAGCCGTTTTATAAATTGAGATAAATTAAAAAGGCAGATCATTTGATCTGCCTTTTTAATTTTGAAGCAATGAAATAGTATTTCTAAAAAAGACTTTTGCTTGGAGGTGTTGTTTGTCCCGGTGTTGCTTTTGGCAAAAGAAAATGCAGCACAAAGTAGCCAAGGATCACAGCGCCACATGAAATAACTAGCAATAAGAGAGCGATCAATCGCGCTAAGCCGACCTCTAGATCGCCTCGTTGAGCCAACCGAACACAAACTCCCAAGACCATTTTCTCGTTTGCCTTATCCAGCCGGTCGGTTCGTGGAAGGGCAATGATCAAAGCCACGTAAGCCAACAATCCCGTTCCAAGCACGCAAACTGTCATCAGCCAAACTGCGCGTACCAACCAAGGATCTAGATTTAGTTCGCGTGCCAGTTGAAGGCAAATGCCTCCGATAATACCATCTTCGGCGCGCACCCATTTTAAATTTGAAGTCGTTGCTGGAGTCATAGTTAATAGTTCCCTTTAGATAAGTTTTATCAGCACCAGAGACGTCTCGTACTAATTTTTCGGTGCCTCTAGTTCAAAACGGTATCGTCCGGAAAAAACAACCACTCCCGGTTGAAACTGTAGATCTTTCATTTCGCTGCCATCGATTTTTAATTTTAATGTTTTCGTAGATTGGGGAGTTCCGCCCCATGCAAAACCAACGGCTCTGGACCAATGAGGATGGCCGAGTCCAGTCGACAATGCATGAATGATGACGGGAGTTGCCATCAAATTAATTCCGCCTAAATAAGAACTGTCGAATGTGCCTTCGATGTCGACGGACTGGTCATGACTTTTAACGGACACATGCATTTGTTCGGAAGGATCCAAGGCATAGTCGATGTCGCCAGAAACTTTAGGCATGCCATGAATTTTTAAGCCAATTTCAATTCCCGCATGAACGGCTTTTTTATTTTCGCCACCTAGGACCAATTTTTTCATAAAGAAACCATAGTCAGGATTTGATTTATCTTTCTGAACTAAAGCGTTTTTTAAAGTGTACATAAACGGTGAGTAGGGCCCTATATTTTTGTCATTTCTTTGTACCGCATACATGACAATCAGTTCATTGTATGGTCCCACCGAAGTCGAAACATATTGAACAAATGCTAAGGAGACTAGAGCGCGACCTTCTTTGTTCAGAACGGGTTTAACGCCGTAGGGACTTACGATTTTTTTTACGTGTTCTAAATCGCCAGAACCAGCTATCCATAGTTGTTGGGCATTGCCTTTAAAAGCAAGATCGCAGAATTCTTCGCCGGTATCGATGGTAAAGCAAGATTTGTCTTCGTTTGCTTTTAAACCCGAAGCGAAAACAAAAATCAGTGAAAATAGTAGTTTAGTCATGGGACCTCCCGTGTTCGGAAATTTTTAGCTTTTATTAAAAGCTGTGTCAGCAAAAAATTGCGCCTTTTGACAGCGATTTAACCAAACCCTTTTTTGAGGAGTTCCTCGAAACCTATGCGATCCAATCACAGGTCCAGCTCGTGGCGTTTTAGGCTAGACCGTATTGTTGTTTTGATGCTCAGATGAATACATGGTTCTAAAAAGTCTGATTTTAATGGTGATTTTGACAGTAAGCGGTTGTTTCTGGAATTCAGAAAAAGATATGGCCTTGGAGGCCGTTAAGCAAAAATTCGAAAGTGAATTAACAAACGAATCTAGATCGACCTTAGGAAATAAACCTATATTTCACAAACGCTATGTCAGCATCATTGGGGCTCAAACAGAAATCAAGATCGAAAGCGCTTCAGAAATCAATAGTATCGCTACTGTCGTGATTAATGTGAAAACCATTTCTGAATTTGGCCGCTATAATTTAAGAGAAGTTTTTGCCAAGCAAGATGAAGGCAGAGATACCAATTTCAATGGAACCGAAGCTTTAAGTCTGATTTTAAAGATGGTGAAGAAAGATTCTGAAAAATATGTGCTCAGAACTTATGTAGTGAAGATCGACACTAAAAACGATCCTAAAATTACCTCTGTGGTGCAGGTAAAATAGAATTTACCTGTAGAAACTTTGTTCATTTTAACTTCCTGGGAAAACAGAGTACAGTGCCTCCATCAACCAAGGAGAACTCCATGATCAAATCACTAGTTACAGGTGTTTTAGCGTTATTTTTTCTATCTGAATCAGCGCTAGCAAATACAATTGTCAATCTAAACACGTCAAAATCAAAAGTATTATTCCGAACGCTAAAAGCTGTGGGTGCGCCACAAAAAGGTCCTCATATTGACTTGTCGGGTATCTACTGCGTTGTTCGTTATGAACGTCAAAGTGGTGATCCGGGCCAAAAAGCTGAAGTTTTAGCGATCTCTAATTGCAGTTTTGACAGTGACAACAACTTTGGTCCGTTAACAAGTGCTCAGTCAGATAAATTAATTGGTGCCCTGGCTGTAGCCGGTGTTCGTTTGGGTAAGGCCACAAAAACTGAAGGTGGTATTTCTGAAAGATCTTTGTTCGTACAGTCTATTTCGTGCTCTAAATACGTAGAGGCGGGTCAAGATAAGTATCATCGTCAAGTGGCTGTTGATGTTCATATTTGCAGCGTAGAAATCTAGAGTCGTTTTGTCCCCTTTTCTCTCTGTGCTAGGCTTATGTTAACTTACAAAACTGGCCTAGCTGTTGCAAACATCTTCTAAGAGCTAGGGATTAAGAGAAGGGTCTTGTAAAGGATGGTTCCATGAAATCAATTATCGCTGCAATTTTGTTCGTATCAACACTGACGTTCGCTGAGACAGCACCCGAGGATCAAGCCGCGGTTCAGTCAATGGAAATGGCTAATGAGTGTTTTGGGATTAAGGCTAAGCCATTTTCAACCTACCAAAAATTTTACTTCAAGGCCGATGGTATTGCCTACGGTTTAAAAAACGGTCAGGAAGTTAAGTTAAAATACGACGATACATTAAAAAAGCTAAATGCCGATGGGACTATCGACTACCAACAAAGTTTGCAGAACTTTAAAAATGCCAGCGGCATTTCACCGCAAGTGTGCAAAGCGGATGCGCCAGCGGAACCAGGTGCTTCTAGTCCAACGACTCCACCGGCTCCGGTAGCACCTAATTCTTGCAATACTCTGAGTGAAATGGATTCGGTTGTTTTAGCCATGAGCTGGCAGCCTGCGTTTTGCGAAGAAAAGCGTAGCAAACCAGAATGTAAGCTAGCGCAATTCCTGGCGACAGATTCCTACCAAGCTTCAAATTTTACTTTGCATGGTATGTGGCCAAATAAAAATAGTTGTGGTCAGAACTATGGGTTTTGCGGAGATGTAAAGTCAAACCAATCTGATTTCTGTAATTACCCCGAGGTAAACATCGCAAATCAAAGCACAGAAAAAGATTTAGAATCTGTCATGCCAAGCAGAGCCGCTGGTTCATGTCTAGAACGTCACGAATGGCATAAACACGGCACCTGCCAGACTTTAGATGCAGCGAAATACTTTGATCGTGCGATCATTCTTTTGAAAGATTTTAATCATTCAAAAGCGGGCGATTTGATCAGAAAACACGTCAGCAAATCGGACCTAAAAAAATCAGATTTGCTTAAGGCTTTGGATGAATCTTTTGGTAAAGGTGCTAGTAAGCGGTTTGTCTTGATTTGCAAAGGTGCAAACTTAACAGAAATTCAGGTTAACTTAACTGCGAGTTCGTTAGATCCAAAAACAATTGAATCTAAAATCACTATCAAAAGTTTATTGAACAAGTCGGCTGTCGGTTATATCCGTGGTTGCAAAGACAAAATCGCAATTGATAGAATTGGTCCAAATTGATTCAGACGATTGAAATATTCGACAGTTTAGATCTTTTCAATTAATTCAATTTTGTATCCGTTTGGATCTTCAATAAATGCAATGACCGTCGTGCCATGCTTCATAGGGCCTGGTTCGCGGGTGACTTTGCCGCCGCGACTTTTCACTCGCTCACAAAAGCCATAAATATCGTCAACGGCTAATGCGATATGGCCGAATGCATTTCCCAAAGTGTAGCTCGATGTATCCCAATTGTGAGTTAGTTCGATCGATCCACCCTGATCTTTATCTGGACCAAATCCAACAAAAGCTAAGGTAAATTTCCCTTCCGGGTAATCCTTGCGCGATTGAATCTGCATGCCGATAACTTCGGTATAAAATTTTAAAGACTCTTCCAAATTATTAACTCGGATCATCGTGTGTAGTATGCGCATTCCTTACACCTTACTGACTTATAAAAATGTGTCAAGAGGTCCGAATGAGCGTTGCTCCTGCCGACGGGTACGAAAAACATCTATTAAAAGCATTACCATTTGCGAGCCTACCGAAGGATTCTGTGTTCAATGGCGACATTCTTACTTATATCAACGGGAGTGGACGCTGATGGCGAGGTCGTTACGGATAGTATTGAAATATAGTAACTAACGATCCCTTCGATTCGGTTACGAATGTGAGTCAATTCTTTTCTTTGATTGAGATTGGCTTTGCGATAGTCGTCCTTATACTGTTAGAACTGGCTCCTTAGCTTGCGGCTAAGAAGCTAAAATCTATTGGAAAGACAGTTGTTTAGTTGAAATTTAAAAGCGCTGTCTTGAAACAGTTTTTCAAAAAAAAAATATTATCCGAATTAACTCGTAATACATTCGAGTTTCGATTCCTCAAAAAAGCGAGCGTGTTGAATCTTTCTGGATTTTAGATACCACGTTTTAAATTCACTTGATTTGACGATATTTTACTTGGCCTTAGCCGCAGGCTAAGGGACCAGTTCATATACTGTTAGAACTGGCTCCTTAGCTTGCGGCTAAGAAGCTAAAATCTATTGGA
>CAWVRN010000044.1:0-22259 GCA_963932905.1 uncultured Bdellovibrio sp. | reverse complement strand
ACAAGTGGTACACTATCAGGAAATCGCCTGGTACAAATCGCGGAAATTCGGCAACTAGATCAAGTTCTTTCATCAATACCCACATCGGAATCAGATTTTCGAGCTATGCTTAAAGAAAATCGTTTAGATGTAGACGAGGGGCACTTTGTTTATCTACCAAAAATTGTTGCCTTAATTGCTTCGAAACTCAACTAGGTAATTGTCAAAACTATTTCGTCCAGCGCTTAAATTGTCATTCCCTTTCAGACCATCTTACCAGACGGAGTTCTCTCTAAAATATGAATCGGCGCTAAGTAAAGCAATTGGCTTTTCAATGCTGAGGTCCTGACTCACTAGCGCGGAGAATATTGTAAACCCGCCGAGCAAACCAACAGTTTGAAGACGCGCATTGTTTTGAGGTTTGACGTTTAGTTCGTTCGTTGCAGTCGCAAGTCGATTTCAACAGTCTGCTTTTGAATTACGCCTTGGTAGTGTAAAAGCAATTTTTTCATTGGAACTAGAACTCGATTCGTTTTTTTTATTTCCGACATATACATATAGTACTCAATAATGCTTCCACCTTGTTTTGCCTCAATCGAAGTTTCGTACTTTGATATAGTTTCGCCATTTTTTGTATTTTGTACCTCTAGAGAGGATGGGCAATTTTTTAGGTCACCAGTTGGAATAAATCCGAATGATATAATTCTTAAAAAGAGATTTAAGCCATTTATATTAGTTGGAAAGTGCCCAATAGTTTCACATTTAAAATATGTAAATTTCAACCTTGCCTCCGGAAGTATTTCATTTAATTTATCATTTTGTCTAGCGGCCTCATTTTCAATCGTTTTTTTTATGTCGATATAATCGAAGTCATGACTAACTATTTCAGTTTTATCCTCGACTTCAATCAGCGGTGAGATTTTGAATTTATACGTAAGGTCGGACACCGCAATCCTTTCTGATCTGGTTGGGCCAGTAATTACACATCCATTAATAAAATACACTATAAGAACGAGGGCTATTTTAATCATTACAATCGCCTGGTTTTCCATCTATCGTTAGATCGCTTGTAAGAGAAAGCACGTATTGATTTTTGTTGGACGTAATCGATATTTTTTCGTATTTATCGGTTTTATCGGAAACAAAATGAATAGGTAATTCACCGGATCGCAAAGTCTGGGATGAATCAAAAATTCTTTCTGATATTTTCCAATTCACAGATAGATTAGGTATTGGAAACTGCTTTATACTAGATTTGTGGCAAACAAACCTGATCGTGATTTTGTGATGATACTTATATTTATTATGTCCTACGTGTAGAAATGCGTTAGGATCTCCCATTGACCAGCCGGAAGTTTTTTCATCCGTTATTTCGTATTTTCCAGAAGAGGTCGGGCTTGAAAGTTCCTTAGCATACCATTGATCGTAGGCCTCTTTGTTATTTTTTATTTGGTCTGCATTAATTGGATATTTTTGCGCTTGGTCCTGGGCTAGACGATTGTTATCGGAATACTTAGGGTTAACAACGCATCCACTAAATATTGAGGCCGCAATTAAAAAAACGGGTAGTAAAAGTATTCTTTGCATAAATATTGTGGCTAGCTGTGTTCTAATATTTTAACCTTTTGATTTACCAGAATTTAAAAGAGTACAACTATAAAATAGTAGTGTTTTTGTTTTCATCGTCAATTTAATATGCTTTGGCAGTCGAACATTAGAAATCAAATTTATAGGAGCAAGAATATTCTACAGATTATTAAAACCTCAACCCAACACCAAGACAAAAATATAAATAGAATTTTAGATCTAGCTCTGACCTTGTATACGTAATATTATTGTAGGTAAATTCGTTCAAAAATACTTTATAGATTCCATATTTTGCAATGAAGTCTATGGGTAAATCGGCACCTAAAATGGCTGAAGAATATATAGCGCCCATATGAAAATCTACTTTTCTAGCATATTGAGTTTCTGTTAACGGCGAATCGGAACCACTAAATTTAAAATCGCCCGCACCCAAGAAAAGACCCATTTCTATTCTAAAACGATCAGCAGGTTGGACCCAGAAGCCGACTTCTGGCCCAATACTTACAAAATTAGAAGTAAAATCTCCATCGGGTCTAGTGTCTGAGCTTCTTTGTGAGTGGTTTGTAAATTCTTTTGAGTAGTTTAGACCAAAATAAATTCCTTTATTTTCACCTAAAAAATAGCTTATTGAAAGTTGATCTACACTTGTCCACGCGGTTTGTAGATAGTTCTTGTTAGTACTCTTACCTCCGGCAAGGGGCATCTGTTTTTCAACGGCAACTTTAATATTGTCTGCGAAAACAACATTAAAGTTGACTAGGGTTAGAAATAAAAAGTAACTAAATAAGTTCGTCATACATCCTATAGTTTAATTTTAATACCAACTAAGTTTAATAGTGAAGTAATATAATTTAAAGGAATATCAATCAATAAAGCTCTATCTAAACTATAAGTTAACCACAAAGCGCCTGCTGTAGCTACAACAAATCCGTCTAGAGGTTTTATCGTCATATATGCGATGCCATTTAAAAACAAATTCATATCTCCGGCAACTCGCCCTAAGGAATAGTCTAACCGTGAGCTAGTCCAATTTATTTCTTCTGCATAGGCGCGATCATGGTCCATGCAAGCCCAATCCAGAGAATCCTCCGGATCTACAATGATTTCTCCTCTTGGCTTGTCTACTGCGCCATTTGCTGAGTAACCACAATAGGCACCGTGAACATTTGTCCAATCTCCTGGAACCTTAGCTTTGCCTTTTGGGTCTCTAAACTTTAACGGATTATTCTCAACATAAGCGTATTTATTTGCGAATGTTGCTGGCTTAGAAATTACACCTGGATCAGGGTCTTTTTGGATAAATCTACCCAGTTCAGGACTATAATATCTTGCACGGTAATAAATTAATCCACTTTCACGGTCCAATTCTCTTCCGTTAAACGAGTATGCGGTACTCACGTTAGGACTATTCGTAATATCAATGCTATTTCGATCAACAATTTTTTCTACTTTACCAAATGTTGAGTAGGAAATTTTCTGAATGATTTCTCCGGAGCTATCTGTAACTGCTTCGATCGATCCCAAATGATCTTTAATGTAGTGATATCTTCCGGCGTTTTTAGCAATTCCGGAATCTTTTCCATTTGTGGTTACTTCAGTAGACAAGATATCGTCATCTCGAAGGCTTGAATGAATATGAGTTGTAAGGCGATTTCCAGAGTTGTCAAATTCTGAAATGACGTTGTCTCCATCATAAATGTATGCTCGCGAAAACGATTTGCTGCTGTCGATGTTATTTACAACCGATTTATATATCCGTCTGCCTTTAGGATCATAATAGTACTTAATCGTTTTTTCCAATTGAGAATTGCCCGCATAAATTTGAATTTCTTTAAGCTGGTTAAGTGAGTTGTAAATGTATTTTTCATTTGCGCCGTCCGATATTGCTGTTTTCCCAACGATATTGCCATTTCTGTCACTTATATAGGAACTACTAACAGTGCTAAGCAATATTTGTTTAGTGGAATTGTATCCATAAGAACCTAGATTGTCGGAAATTCGGTTTCCGATTTCGTCATATGAGAACGTTTCATTGCCAGCTGATGACGTTGACGAAGTAACCTGACCATTTAGGTCATAGTTATAGTCAAAATTGCCAGCAATTGTACGTTTTTGCAAAGGTAGGCCTCGTTGATCATACCTTTTGGTTCTAACCAATCATCAATTCTTTCTTCATTTAGGAAGATGGGGCAGCGGTCGTGTCCGGTCTCTAATACTTCAACTGGCGGTTCATCAGTAATCAAAGCAAAGCTATAGAGTTTTTCTTTGCCATTTGTCCAAACGTCCCAAATAACTGGAACAACCATGTAGTCCATTCCCTTCGGTTCAAATTTTAAAACTATATTTTCTTCAGTTTCACCTTTGCGTAGGTTTCGTTTTTCAAAGTCGTGCTTAGCTACATTCTCGAAAAAAGCCTCAAGAATGACCACACCGTGGAAAGAACCGAATTCCTTTTTCCAGAATTCAGCAAGACTATCTCTTCTGGCGTTGTAGCATCCTGGATATTTTCTGTCGAAGTCGGCTTTCATTCCGGGAGGTCGTAAGTGATAACGCATTGGAACTAGTTTACGTTTACCTTTTTCCATTATTATTATAGGTGCATAATAGAAAGCGTAAATTCTGGAATCGTTTTCTCTAATTTTTGTATCTTTGATTTTTTCTAGCCTTTTTTGAATCCTGTCAATTTGGCGTCCAGACACTTCAATGTCATTCAATGCTTTCTTGGTTTGTTTCTTCTTGAGTGATTCGGTTGCCAGGTAAAGTCTATTCTTTTGCTTAAATAGGTCAGCTTCAAGTTCGGAAATTTTTTCTGTACGATATGTCTCTATTAACTTAGAGACTTTTTTTTCAAACGGGGTGTTGGGATTTTTAAAGTTTTGTTCAAAGGCTTTGGGAATTCTAATGTTTTCACCTTCAGAACGTTTTACAAAGAGATCAAAAGTGAGCTGTTCATCCATTTTGACATGGAAAGAAAGGCCAAGGTTTTTAGCTTCTTGTTTGACTAGAGCAGAGTAGCACATTTGAACTCCTATAGTGTTAAAGTTTATCCACAATTACCCTGCAAATAAAGGCTTACCTGTCTAGAGGTCTATTTTTAACGACAAAGTAGGTCAATTGTTAGAAATCGCCTTGATATTTATTTACATATAATTTACATATTTTGTATGGTGCCAAAAGAATGGAAAATTTTATTGGAATTCTTTAAACGGCTCAGGCAGAAAGCCTACCTGGCTAAGTTTGAAAATGGCCGAACTGTTACCATGTCGATGCGTAGTAAAGAGCGTCCATTGATGAGTAACTTAGACGAGCTAGTTAATATCGCTGAGTCCGAACTTCGGTTGTCGGATAAAAATGTAAAAGCAAGCAGGAATGCTTGGTTATACGCAGTCTCAATTCTTAGAAAAGAGAGAGACTTTTTTGACGAGTTTAAAAAAGATAAAGTGCTTAAACAAACATTAGAAAAGTTTTTAAAAAGGGGTAATTATGAAAATGAAATATAAAAGTCCAAAACTTATTTTCTTAGAGTCTAAACCGAAGCTTTTGAGCTATTTGAATAGCGTTAAGTTTGATTTGGATTCCATAATTTCTATTGAGTTTAGAGAAAGTTCTTTCGTTTTTAAAAGTTTAGCGTTTACCTACGTGGTTAATACGGATTCCGAATTCAGTTTCTTTAAATCGAATTTAATTTTTAAAGAGATAGCTTGTGAGGCTGGCTAATGGCACATCGACCACAATATACACAAAGGCTGCCTATGCAGAGCTTTTGGATAAAGAAAAATGACTTCTATTATTGCAATAGGGCGGGTACGTTGCGAAAAAAAACCGGGGTCCTACGCTTCCTATAACCCGGAATGCAAGAAGTTTAACTTTGCCATAGGCAAGGTAATATCTAAAGTATGGCTTACCAGAAGTAACGTGGTATTTGTGGAGGTCAATAGTCACGAATATGATGCCCGAGTTTCCTTAAATAGCGATCAAATAAAGCGAAACTTTGATAAGTAGCCTAAATTACTTCGAGGATTTATCAGATCAATACTAAGCTAGTACAAATTAGTAGAAATTTAGCTTTTATCGCGACGGTTTTTTATTACTACACTTAGTAACAAGGTTTCCGAGTCTCTCATTTTTGAGAGACTCTCTCACGGATAAGGAGCCATTCTGGCTCTGAGAAGTATGTAATTCATTCATGCCGGTTGTTTTTGTAAATCAATTAAAATCGTTTAAGCCACTGGAACGGTTTAGAATTGTGCATTGCTTGATTATTTAGTTAGCAACAGCTTATTTAAGGTGGGTTGCTTTGGCACAATATCCGCAATTGGGAGGAATAACTTGATCTTCCAATAAGGGGTTAAAATGTTTCTTGGAAAATGGCTGTTTTTAATATTTTTCTCAATTGGTTTTTTAGTGCAAGCCTCAGCCTATGCTCAAGATTCGTCTAAAACCTATTTCAAAGGGATCTATTCTTTTCCACTTTCACTCGATCCAATAAAAATGAACGACACAGCCTCACTGACGGTTGCTAATCTAATTTATGATGGACTATTGAAATTCTCTCCTACCCTTAAAATTGAAGGTGCTTTAGCTGATACCTGGTCTACGAGTAAAGACGGCCGTACCCTTAGATTCCAGCTTAAGACAAATATATTTTTTCATTCAGGTGATGCCATTACTGCTGCCGACGTCGAGTTTTCATTGAAGAGGGCATTGTTGCCAGAAAGCAAGGTTCGCAAGTTTTATGACTCGATAAAAGAGATTCGGGCCATTGATGATAAAAATTTAGAGATTGAATTGCTGTACCCATTTCCGCCGTTTCTATCGGTTCTGGCGGGTGCGACAGCAAAGGTTCTTCCGAGATCAAAAGTACTCGATCCTAATTTTTTTCATAGTCCGATAGGGTCAGGTCCATTCAAATTTATAGGCATCAATCAATCGAAAAAAGAAATGTCTTTGGAGGCATTTTCCAAGTTTCATGCGGGTAAACCAAAAATTGATCGCTTAATTTTAAAAGAAACAACTCAAGACGTCGCTCTAGAACTAGCTAAGTCTGGAAACATTCATGACCTCTCAAGTTGGCCATTGACTGAAAATGATCCAATATTTCGCATGGGTCAAAAGGTATCTAGTCCGGTAGCTTCAACTTGGATTATAGGAATGAATACGCTAAAACCACCATTCGATAATCTAAATACAAGGCAACTTTTCAAAGTCAGTTTTCCAGTCGAGACATTCCGTCAATCGTTTTATCCCGATTCTGTAAAAGCCAATGGCTATGTTCCCAATGGGCTTTCCGGCTCCCAAGTAAAAATAGATTTGAATGTTAAATGGGCTCGCCCTATACGAAAAAAGATTACAATCGCTATTCCTGCCGAGTTAGCTAGGGCCAAAGATATGAAAGTGTTGGTTGAAAAAGAAATGTCTAATAGGGGTTGGAGTGTTGAAGTGGAGTTGATGGCTTGGAATAGCTTGATGGACGGGTATGCTAAAAAGTCTCATCAAGCATTTTTAGTAGCGATGAACATGGACTACCCCGACGCGGATTTCCTATTGAAAAATTTTGAATCGGATAACCTAGATAACTTTAGTGGACTAAAGAACGCCAAGCTAGACGAGATTTTGAAAAAGTCACGGGCTACGCAAGATAGAAAAATACGGGAAACTTACTATTTTGAGGCCTTGAAATTGACAGAGAAATCCTCCGTTACGGTAAATCTTTTCCACCCTAGAGCAAATTATTGGATTTCAAACTGTGTTCAAAATTTTAGACCGAATATTCTATCAGATGTTTATATTGATTATACTAATGTAAGTCTTTCGACAAATTGCTTGCCGGAAAAAGTGGCGGAGTAATGAAAAGAGTTACTTTCTTTAAGCACGTCAATAGTTCACTTAGTCTGTATCGATGGACGATATCACTAGTTAGTGCTGTTTCTGTATCATGTTTGATTGCGGCAAACTCTCTTGAATCAAAATTTGAGACAAACGTTAAGACGGCGGAGTCTCTGTCTCCTTATCTTGCAACGTTGATTGAGTCTTCAGATCGCCCCGAACTTTTGCGAGTTCTGCAGTCGACTTCTGAGGCAATTCGATCAGACCTAATAGTTGTCCAAGGCGGTGACGTATTTGCCTCAAGTCGAAGTCTTGAGGAACTTGATCGTCCATTTATCAAACCAGATTCTATACTGAAATTGTGGAATAAGGATATTGGCCGTAGTGAAATTATCACTTCAAGTGAAATTAAACGACCGGGCCAAGCTCCTTTAGATGCTACAATTTATATAATTTCTCCCTTGAAGCCAATTATCGCGAGCACCCTAGGGATTTTCAGTGGCATATTTTTTCTTTGTGTTTTAGTTTCGCTGTTGTCGGCCCATCAAATGAGAAAAGCCATAAAGAAAGCGTTGCGTCCGATCGATCAACTTCACGCCGAGATTAAAGGAATGTTGGCTGAAAATATTGGCGAATCGGCACCTATCCAAATACGGGAGCTTGAAGAAATAAGAAATACCGTACGCATGACAAAAACGGCGCTGGAGAATGCAAAGGACCAAATTGCTGAATCTAAAGCAAAAAAACTTTCTACGGATGCTTACAAAAGACTTATTCATGATCTTCATAATCCAGTTTCGGCGTTGAGGCAAATGAGCAGTCTTGCGAATGATGAATCTCAAGACTTGGAAACAAAGATTGAGGCTGCCGATAGTATCTCTAGACTGGCTGACCAGATTTTGAGCCAAGTTACCGCCGCAAAGAAAAATTTAGAAGATGAACCAATTGCTCTAAGGGAATTGAACATTATCAATTGTATCCAAGATGGAATTTATCAGGCACAAACCCTTGAAAATAAAAAAACTATTTATGCTGATTTTGAATCTGAATATTTTGGTGTTCCTCATGATCCCGTACTTTTAAAACGGGCGTTAGTAAACCTGCTAGAAAATGGCCTTGAAGCGGCGAAAAGCCAAGTTCGTGTTTCAGTAGTTAAAAATAGTAACCATGCTATCATTCGTATCTGCGACGACGGAATCGGCATGGATGAAAGCAAGGTTCCACTTTATTTTCAGGGGCGAGGTCAATCGGGGAAAGCAAATCGACAGGCATTTGGTCTCTCGTCGACGAATCACATTGTTCATTCTCACGGTGGAAAATTGATATATAAAAGAAGTGATCTCGGAGGCTCTAGCTTTGAGATTCGTTTGGGGATTATATGAACATAAAGCCAAAAATACTTATCTGTGATGATGATTCTGATATTTTACAGACTCTTAATCTAAGCCTCCGTTCAAGTTTCGAGGTCGTTACTGCAAATACCGTAGAAAAAGCAAAAAGAATTGTTTTAGAAACCGACTTTGATGCGGCTATCATTGATTTAAATTTTGACGGTCAAGAATTCGATGGAATTCATCTTTTGGATTTTATGAACAAGCAATCTGCGGGAACTTTCCTGATAGTGCTCAGCGGTGATACAAGTACACGGCGGATTGTTGAGGCAACCAGAAGAAAACATTTTCAATTCATCGTTAAAGATATCGACTACTTTGGATTTCTATTAAGTTCTCTTAAGAATGCAACTCAGTTGCGGATTGCCACCAAGGCGGAAGCTCAAACTAAATATCTTACTCAATCCGAGTCGGTAAAAAACGTTCTTCGTCAGGTAAATACTATTCTTAGAAGTAATTCTGAGTCTCCAATTTTAATTTTGGGTGAAACTGGAACTGGGAAAGAATTTTTAGCTCAACATATAGCGCATAATCTTAAATTAAAAGCGGTGAGTACCAATATGGGTTGCATACCGAAAGAAATGGCTGAGAGCATTTTGTTTGGCCATGAACGTGGTGCTTTTACTGGAGCCATTGCAAATAAGACAGGTCTGATTGAAACGGCACATAATGGCCTTTTCTTCCTTGATGAAATTGGAGAATGCTCTTCGTCTGTTCAATCTAAACTCTTACGTGTAATTCAAGAAAAGGAAGTTCAACCTCTGGGCTCAAATAAAACCAAGAAAATAAATGTACGCTTCATCGCTGCTACCCATAGGGACCTAAACAAACTTGTCGCGGACGGTACATTTAGACTCGATCTTCTTCAAAGGCTTAATACATTCGTTTTGAAGTTACCGTCTTTAAGAGAGCGTCCCGAGGATATCATTTTTTATGCAAATCTGTTTATTGACGAACTATCTCGAAATGGGGATAGGTTTCACTTAACTCAAGATGGAGAGTTAGAGTTGCTGAAGTATCGTTGGCCAGGAAATATCAGAGAGTTAAGAAACGTTATTGAAAGAATCATAGTCCTGTCTTCCAAAACTACTATAGATAGTGGAGTCGTAGCTGAGGCCATCGGCTATGGCCAATCTCCGAGCGAAACAAACCTTACTAGGGTTGCTGTTGTAGAAACTAATGCCCGTAAAGAAGAGTTAATCAAAACGTTGAATGAATTTAACGGCAATAAAAGAAAATCTGCTGTAAGTCTGGGAATTAGCGAAGCCACTCTTTATCGTTGGTTGAAGGATTTTAATCTTAACAAAACATAAAGCGCACAAGCTTTTAAAGAAAAATTTGAGGCACTCATATGATTAAATTAACCTATGTTCCGTCTGTCTCACCCAATGGACCGAAACTTTTCATAATTCCTGGTGGACCTGGGTTAAGTTCGCTTACTTTGCGAGGCCTTGATGTGCTCAAACGGAGTTTTGAACTTATTTATGTAGATATCCAGGGGACGAATGATTCCAGTTATACAGGAAAAAAAACGTTCACCGAAATCACAACAGCGTTGGAAAAGGTTGTAAAAAGTGAATCCGGTTTGAAATATGCGTTAGGCCATTCGTTCGGAGGCTTTGTCGCCGCAGAATTACTTGTTCGTGACGTAGTTTCAGGACTTGTTTGTATTTCGACTCCATTTTCGAAAGCAGCGCTTTCATCTGCAAATGATAATTATTTGAAAAACATGTCACCCGCTTTAAGTGACGCAGAATTAAAATGGACCGAAATGCGAGACGATTCGTCTTTTGCTAATTGGGTTTCGGAGTATGGCGATATGTATTTTTTAACACCAAAAGGCAAAGATGCTCTGATAAATGACAGGGTGTCTGCAAAATATTTCTTGGATAACCGAGCAGATGTTTTAGGAAAAGAAGACTTGTTGGATGTTCTTCGGACAATTGAACAGAAAAAGATCTTCATTGCTGGAAGCGCCGATAAACTTTTGGACGTAGATATTTTAAAAAATGACTCTTTAGCAGGCGGATTTGAATTTTTCGAAGTTGAAAATGCGAGTCACTTCGTAACTATGGACCAGCCCGATAAGGTTTCAAATTTAATAGAAACAGAATTTTTATATCATAAGGGGGAGAAATGAAAAAAATGATACAGGTGTTGGCCGTTATACTTGCTCTCGTGGCAGGATTTCAATCTATGAAGTCTTATCAGGCAGATGCCGGAAATGACTATATAAGCGACATTGAAAAATCCAAAGTGAGGCCAATTGTTGTCTGCGGGGAACCTGGGATTTAGTTTGAATAAAGACTATGGAAAATATTTAGGCTCGGCAATGATGATCGGGTTTGGTGTGATAGCACTTTATCGCTGGCACCAGACTCAGCTTATGTTTTTTTTACTGTTGGTTTTGCGGGATTTTGCAGCGGGGTACTTTTTTTTAAAAAGGAAACCTAGCCGATCAGAAGGTGGTTTGATTCCGAGTGTTCTGGCCTATGTATCTTCGGCGATGCCACTTCTCTATTTGGGACCTGCTGTCGATACCAAATCGTTACTACTTGTTTCGGACCTCTTAGCTATATCTGGCTTTTTAATAGTGGTCTTCGCGACAATTGAACTTGGAGTCTCCATTGGAATATCACCAGCCAATCGTGGCCTAGTAAGCAGTGGAATCTATCGCCACATTAAGCACCCAATGTATTTGGGATATGCGATTTCAGAGACAGGGTTGGCACTTTTAAATCCTATAAATGCGGCATTACTTGTTATTTCACTCTCTTTTTATTTGCTTCGAGCGAATCTTGAAAATAAAGTATTTAAAATGATTTAGTGAAAGGTACCCCTTATTTTTTGTCTTGCGTGAATGGGTCCTTTTACGTCGTTTAGGAAAAATTTTTAGGAATTTCATTATGGAAACCGAAATAACAACGGTAGACGTTACAGCAACATTGAGACCGACGCGCATTGCTTTTCTCATAGATATTAGATCTCCGCTATCTTGGATAATGGACGAAGTTTTGCCCTGGATTTCAACAGTATGGGGTGGGTCGAATTATTTTTTCCTGCCGATAGGTGAGAATGAGCAAAACAATCCAGATATTCAAGTTTGGATTAAATTGTTACAGAAGTATGATCCTGATCGAATTGTCTCAACAGCTTCGTTTTCCGAAAGCTTTTTGGAATTCTTATCCGAGAGCTTGTTAACTCGGGCCGAAATATTTCAATTTGATTCCGAAGTTGTTCAAATTCCGAAAATGGTTCATCGAGGGCATCATTATACGATGCCTTTCGAGGACTTGTTTTCAGGTGAGTTGCAAATGACCACGATGGTCGAATATGGCCCGACTGAAAGCATAGTACATGATTTGTGGTTTTTTTCCCATTTTGGAAGGAGTGGGAAATATCAAAAAGACGTTTGTGTAAATGCTAATTTGGTTCATTTTAACAATTTAAACATTACAATCCAGGACATTGAAAACAATTGCGTAGATATCGCAAGTTGTAGATATCCAAATAACTTTGATGGTAGCCCGATGAAAGAGACCAACAGGTTTCTTGGTGCTGCGGGGGTAAATGGCCCAGTTATTCCTTATTTAATTCCCTATATCGTTATTGTGGGAGATAAAATTGAAGATTGGTGCTTATTTCAGACTCTTCAGAATTTCTATTTTTCAGTTCGCTGGATTCCGACATCATTGTTGATACCAAAACAAGAGAGTATTCCTAGTGAATTTGACTTTCTATTGTATCGAATGGTTACGGATCAGGATCGAGAAAAAGGATGTGTTTTTACTTCAGCGTCTCTCAGTGAAGCTGATTTGAATAAGTTTGTTTCGGATTCGATTAGTAGAACAGAATCGAAGATTTCTGGTTCGTCTTTTATGAGACCTCGATATTCTTTTGATGTTGATTTTAATTCTATTGTCAAAAACTGGTTAGAGTGGGGAGAACCGAATAATTTCTCGGAAATTGCAATGTTGTTTAAGGGGACATCGTCGATTCAAAAGGCCCCCTTGCTTTCACCAAAGGGCTTTAAATTGGAAACGAGTAAAGCGAAGTTTCAGATAGATTTGCATACTTCAGCTTATAAGTTTCTCGGACATAATATGATAGATTCGGTGCCTATTCGATGGCCAAACGAGAGAATAGCTTTAGATGATGATGCAAGAAGGTCGTATACCGGAGGCGTTTCATTTAATCCTATTATGCATCTATCTAGAGCTGGGCAACAAATTGAGTCGGCCCTCCATGGTCCCCGCCTGGTTAAAAATAAATTCTTTCAAGATTTGAAAGAGATACTTTCAAAGAAGAATCTTTCACCGAGAAAATCAATAGGTTCTATGAATATAGATGCTGTGTTGAATCTTTGGTCCGGAAGTGTCGATCTGTTTTACGAAGAATATTACAACTCAGATTCATGCAATGTCTTTGAAGTATTTAGAAATGGATCGAAAGCCAAAAATAAAACAAGCCTAGGGCTTGCTCTTCATGCTGGAATTGTGATTAAAAATCGATTCCTATTTAGCATGCCTATTGCGGAAGCCTTTGGAGTGCCCCTTTCTTCGGTAACTATTGATTTGTTGAATCAGTGGATTGAGCGTGAGGTGTTAATTCGTGGAGAAAAACTGATTTGTCAGACCTGCGGATGGGTGGATTTTTATTCTGAAGGGAGTGTAAGTCGTAAGTTTAAATGCAATCGATGTTCTAATATGCATACCCGCAATATTTTATCCTCGGGCGACATTGATCCAAGATTTCTCTATGATCAGAATCCTTTAGTCTATGGGTTGCAAGAATCAAATAGCGATCTCGTTCTATATGGCGCAAAAAAAATTAAGGATACTTCTAAAAATTATTTTGAGTTTGAATGCGAAGTAGAGATATGCAATGAAAATCAAAACGCAGTACAAGAAATTGATATTATAGGAAATTTTGACGGTAAGCTATTGGTCGCCGAATGTAAGACGAACGGAACCCTTAAGAATCCTCAACTTGCAAGATACGTAAAGTTTTGCCGCGACTTTAATGTAGGTCATTTTGTTTGTATATCTTCAACAGGTTGGTCAAATCAGACAAAGGCCAACATCGAAAGTGCATTTAGCGGTCTTAAATATATTCGCATTTTGTTTATTTAAGATATGGCAATAATAGGATTGAAAAGAATTCGAGGGTTTTGATAAAAAAAAGTGTCATGATTTTTCTATATTTTTAGCGACTAAGAATTACATTTAAATAAAAAAGCTGGAAGGTTTTGTGCCGAAACGAAAAAAGCTATCATTGAAAGAACGAATCTGGAATAAAATATCTGAGTTTTTGATCGATTTTGCGGAATCATTGCCACCAGTAAAAAGAGGTTTACTCAGTTGGCTTCAAAAAGTTAGGCGAGAGCCTCGCTTAACTAGAAATGCTAAACCTAAAGGACTTAATCTTGATTTAGAATGCATTTGGATCTGTGAAATTGTTCCTATTGAGCAATTCGAAAAACAAATCGCATCTATAATTAGATTAATACAGAATCATAAAACTACACGATTCCTTCCCGGAGCAAGACAGACGAAGGACATTTTTCAAGCCTTAAAAGGATTGAAGGAAGGTGTTCTTGGCAGTTCATGGCACAATATTGGGTTGCTTGATTTTGAAAAGGTTACTAAGTTTAAAGAAGTGGATTACATGACCTTAGAAGTTGAATCTTTATCAGGAGGACATGTTGCGCTTTATTTTTTCGTAACTCCAAAAAATTCATTCAAGCAAAGAATAGCTAATATGGTAGACTCTGAAACGATGCCTCACTCTGTGCTTTTTCCACCCCGGAAATTTAGAAGTATTTTTAAGGATCGGTGGGGATACAAAATTATTTCAGGGGAGTCACAAAAACGAGCGGATCTTCAAAACTTATTATTTGAATTTAAAATGGAATGTTCCAGATATTTAAATCCATATGTAAATGGACTCTTTTTTAAAGCTAATCAAATTGTTCCTTCTGTCGAACTTTGGCTTAAAGAAGATAACTCCGCAGTACCTCAAACTGCCAATAAGGCTCCTTTTCAAACATTTTGGGATAGCGTCGGCCTTTCGGAATTTAGCTGGGAAACATATAAGGAGCAATCAGATACTTTTTCAGTAACATTGCCAAGTGGTGATTTCTCCGATCTTTCTATTAAATTCGTTTGCGATTTGAAAAAAGTTTCTCTAAGTTCGGGATACACAAATATTCAGAGTCAGGTAGAAAACCAGGTAAACGATTGGATTCCAGCGCTTTTAAGCTTGTGGTGCGTCCGATCAATATATCGCGACCTTTTAGACGATATTGGTTCACATCGCGTTCGGCTTTTTTCAAAAATAAATGGAATAAGGACATATAAAGCATTTTACTGGTCCGGCCTTCTTTTTGGAATAGAAATACAGTACAAACGATTGCAAAAGGATTTCGATTTAGGCACTTATTCCTCAGTTTTCTCGCGTGCAGGATTTCCTGCATTTATAAGGACGTTGCCATCAAAATATGTTTCAAATCTTCAAAACGATCTTGTTGGAAATACAAAGTATTTTTTAAAAAGCTTAGTTGAAATGGTCACAGCGACGCAAAATATTTTAAAAACGAAAATCGACTTACAAATCATTTCAACTAATTATTGGACTCAAGGTCTGGTTATAATTCTAACGATAACGATGTTCATCTTAAGTCTTTTCGCGGTGATTACCGGCACTTTATCGATAGCTACTAAACCAAAAATATGCGAGGCGCCTCGATTCACCGGGTTCTGTAAACACGTGGAGAAATTTTTAATGGAAAAATGAGAGGCTTGTGAGGTTTTTGGGTGTTCCTGCGGATTGTCTCACTTTAAGACACGCCCGTAGAATTCGGTATACGCCCGGATAGGCCCATTGGCCCCCGTGGATTCTGGTCTTAGAATTGCTTTGAATATAAGAATAAATTCAAATCGTTCAAGGTGTTTGGATTGGAGGCTTGAGTGTTGTCTGGAGTGAACTCTTTTATTCTTTGCTTTCGCAGCGTAGGGCGTAAAATGGGAATCTGTCTAAGTTATATTCTGGCTGTGTCCATGTTGTCATGGTCTGCTGGCGCCATTTCCTATCAGGGTGGCTCTAGCTTTCGAGCACAAAAGGAGTTTGCTAATCTTTATTTGCCGCAGGAATACCGACGTTTGGATCCTTCGCAAATTCCCGAAACGGTTTTTCAAACGCAACGGACTTTGATTGAAGCTGCTTTAGGCAGCATTTACGCTCGATTGACGATTCCGGTGGCGGTGGACGGGCAAAGCAGTACAGCTCTGCGAAGATATTTTCCCTTAATTCAACATGAGCTGGAAAAAATAGATCCTCAAGCCCACGTCCTTCCCAGTGGAGGCGTGGTCCGATTTGCCCTGACCTATTTATACGATCAGATGCTGATCGCCGAAGCGCAAGAACCCGGTTCGGCACAGCGCGTTTTGCATCGAATCGCTTACGTGGATGAATTTGATTTACCGGCGGCACAAGTTCGGGGCGTTGGCGGGGATTTAGATGTGTTTCTTCTGTCGAACCATTTTAATCAACTGAAGGAAAAACTCCTGGGGCTAACTAATAGCGCGGAAACGGAAAATCATTTTTCGACCTCAAGTCACAGTATGAAACGGGTTTTTTTTCCTGTCGGTGACACGAAGGATTACAATGAACATATTCACCGCGCGGCTAATCAAGGTGGAAGCACAGTGGATCTTTTAGCTTACGATTTGAAAACGAAAAAAATCGTGGATCCCTTCCGCTTCCCTCAGGCCTTCAATGATCTGATCGGGGGCGTGATCGATTATGCACCGCCAGTTGATTCTCAAGCGGTGGAAGATTGGGAAAAACAATTGGTGCGGGGCCTTCGAAGCTTAGTGGAATTGCCCTGGGTTCATTACCGTGACGAAAGTATTTTGCGAGAAGAATTAAAGCAAATGATCCACAACGCTGAACGTGGTTATTCACCAAGCGCGAAAGCATTAGAGCAGTTTGGTAAGACTTTGCGAAATGCCCGGTACGGTGGGGCTCATAATCGATTTTTCCGTGGTGAAGCGGAAAGTCTGGATGAATTGGTTCAGAAACTTTTAAAAAGTCTTTATCAACTGAAAGGTATTCAGTATTTCCCAGAATTCATTGAGCATCGCCCTTTAGAAAACGAAGAAAACCGAGATTCTTTCAAGGAAATTCCTGAGAAGGTTTTGCTGCGGGTGCCAGAGTTCTTGGAAAAATTCACGGATCATAGTTACGTTTTCCATGGAACTTCCACCATGGATCAAGCCATGGCGATTTTGCGTCAAGGCCTTATTTTAAGTAAGGATTCTCAAGGACATGCTTTATTTGGTCGAGGCGCTTATTCTTCGAAAAATTTAACCTTGGCCCAAAAATATTCTGGTTTAAATGGAGTTGTTTTAAAGCTTAAAATTAAGAATGATACTAGGCTCAGAATTCTGGATTGGTCCGAGGTGCAACATTCTGCTTTCGGAGTTCGCGTCCAGCAGGAAGCACGTCAAGCCCAACGTGATGTTTTTGAGATTCTTTCCCGTGATTACGGAATCGACATCATCGTCAATGAATTCGTTTTGCTTCAGAACTCTTCGGCACTGGATATGGCAGATGGCTTAGGTCATTTGCTGCGTGGACTGCAAGAACATTTACTGCGAAAAGATGAAACTAAAACAATCCCAATTTTAGAGCGGGAAATGATTGAAGTCGTGAACCTGACATCTTATTCCCGCACTATTGGAATCATCGGCTCTGATTCGGAAATCAATTTTTATCAAAAAATATTGGATTTTTGGTTGAAATCCAAACCCTTGGTGAAAATGGATTTGATTGTTGAGCTCAACGTCTTGGCCAAAGGAAATCCCAACCTGCAGAAAACTTTACGAAGCGGGCCCGCTAGCCGATCTCTTGGCGAATTTTTTCGAGCGTGGCATCTACTTCATCGATTCCCCACATCTGATCAAAAGCTCGTGTCGCGACAAAACGACGTGACTTACGCGGAGATCACGGGGCAGTACTTAAGCGGTGAAGCTTTAATGGGTTTGATTCAAACTCTGAATCGAAAAGAATCCCAGCCAATTTTTGAGGACATCATCCATTTACAGACCACGGATTTGCTGACGATCCAAAAACACTTAACGCGCAGAGTGGACCGTGAAGCCGATAAAATGGCCGCTAAACTTCTTTCCTTGACTCGGCTCGAAGATGTGGGGGTTTTGGATCAGTTAGCGCAGACCCTGAAGCGAAATTCTTTGAATGATCGATCCAGAATCGAAGCCGCCATGGCCGCCACCGCAAATACGGATACACGTTACAAACCTATGCTTGAAGGTTGGCTTGAAGCGACGAGCATTTTGCTAAGTGAGGCGACTTTAGTGAAAGCCATGAACTGTTTGCTTCGAGCAGAGGCCGTCGTTCGTGCTGATCAGGGATTATCCACCCAATTTGATCGTGCCGTCATTCAGTTATACAGTTGGAAAAGTGGTTTGGCAGGAATACCGTCGCTTTGGAATTACGTCGTCAATATTCGTAGTTTAGATCCCGATATTATCTATGAGCTACTGGAAAACATTCCGCGCCACATCGCTATTTACGTTTTAAAAGGCTTAGTGTCGGAATTGCCAGCGAATCACCCAGCCCAAAATTATCTTCAGGCCGCGGTTCATAGTGCGGAAAATTCAGTCCATTCTTCTCGGCATCGGATTCTGTACGATAAGGAAGGAAAAAATCTGGTAAATTTTCTGACGGACTTCAAAAAACAGTCCGCCGCTGTTCAACAATGCGCTAGTTTTTATAGACGATAGCTGAAAAAGCGCTCTCAAGTCTTCTGCAACGAGCAAATACAAATGAAGCAACGACTAAGGTCACGAAATGGAATCTGGCAAGCTTTATCTTGGAGAAATTCTGTACTGACTTTTCAGATAGCGACATTAAAGAAGTCTTTATGCGAACCGTTAACGAGATTGATTTGTTCCAGCGTGCCTATAAACGCTCTGAGGAAACTGATATTGTCCCAGACAATATTCGGGAAATCCTCTTTGCTATCCTGGCCCCAGAAAAACTAAAAAGAATCTACAGCGCACTGGTGCCGAAGCTACCAGTGCGATACAGGGCGAGTAAGTACCGAGGAGCAGGCTGCTGCAGTCGAGGGTTCGCTTGATAACCAGAAGTATTGTCAAAAAACTACGTCGATGCCAAGAATATGTAGGAACAGACTTGGGAGCTATTGTTGAGTTTTTTACTGATGAGTGGTATTCAGCTAAGGAAACGAATCGTCCGGGTTATCAGCTAATGATGTCGGACTTGAAGAAAAAGAAGAAACATTTCGATCAAGGCACGTTGAAACTAAATCAACGTTATCAGCTTGAGAAGGTTTCTTGGCCTGCAATCGTATCCGAGGGTCTTTTCAACAGCGTGCAAGATCAAATTGAAGCAGCCACAGATTTGGAGCGAACAAGATTGAAAGCTGCGAAGCCACGCCTTTAAATTCTTTCGGGTGTCTTCCGCTGGCATCTCACGATGCAAAGAACGTGTATCGCTATTACGGGCATACCACAACGAGTGCCAACCACGGATGCAAGATCCAGCGTATTGCGGCTGATGAGGTTGAACATGCGGTTTTGAAACATCTCAAAGAGATGTCTTGTTAAGGCGGGATATGTTGAACGCTTACGAAAGAAAATTGCCGACTACTCCAGAAACTTGGTTTCGAGCAACACATTAGAGATTTCCCGGGTTAAGGCTGAACTGAAAAGTCTCGAACAGGAAACAACAAATATATTTCGTCTCCAGGCTCAGGGTGATTTTGGATCTGAGACTTTGAAGTTGATGTCCGAGCGTCTGGAAGGTATCGCTCAAAAGCTAAAACAATATATGTCCTTCGAAATGAGAAGGTTGAAAGTGGGATAGCTATGGTTCCCTAGGGAAATCTAACCGCCAGGTCCCTGTTCGGATATTGGAGGATTTGGAGACCTCACCCCGACGTGAACCGGGATCGACGGTTTAGGAAACCGTAGCTCTATCCATTTGAGCTATAAGGTCACGTTTAACCTATGTTCTAACGGATATTTCGATTGAGATCTACCCTTTATTATTCCAATTTTTGAAGGGTTGAAGCTTGGGAATGGTCACAAGAACGTAGTCGCCACTACGCTCGCGAGCGATGCCTTCGGAAATAATGGGCGACTCGAATGGAAACTCTTCCCGCAATGTTTGCGCCGAATGCGTTGCGATTTTTTCCGCTTTCGTCTTTTATTTCCTTGTTAAACTGACGTTGAGTCGAAATCGAGGCTTTGTCTTTTTGAATAATCACTTAAACACGTTCTTTTTTTATGTTCGGGGGCGTACGCCTTTAAAACGTTAAAATGCCGGACTTCGCTCAGCTCACTTCCACGGTCTTGAACTTTATAAAACGGATCTTTTTCATTTCTTACATACTTGGATGATTGAGTTAGAAAATCATTGTGTTGCTGAGCTAAGGCTTTAGCACAATTGCGTGCCTGAATTTGCGGCTATTTAGTCGATATGGGGAAATAGGCGATTATGTTTTAAGCGCCGACGGTCGTTACGCTAAAGAAGGATATTTGAATTTAGAGATTTCTTTTCTTTCTTCAAAATTTTTCCGATTCGATGAGAAATGGAGAAAAAATTCGCTTCTTTGTATCGTCTCACATTAGATAAGTAACATCTATAGGTGACAAATCATCGTACATTCAGCCCATGGATCATCGGCGGCGCAGGCTTCTAAGCGCCAAACACCAGATCCGCGATTTTCCACATTGCAGGCCCAACTGTGAGAGTCTCCGCCGCCACGAATATATTTCAGTGCGCAAAACCTATGAGCTTGAGCTGAATTCGACCAAACGTCTCGGCATTCGTTTCGATTTGCACGAATATAATATTCTCGAATTTCCATATTTGGAATCGTATTTTTAGAACCACAGCCTGCAAATGGTCTATCTGTCGAAGAATTTTGAGATAGATCGACATTAAATGCGAAGTCAACGCTGACTGGCCTAATTGCAGCCAAAGAATTAGTGAAGTCGACCCTCACACTTCCTGTGTAATTTCCTGATCCCGGAGCGACTTCAGCAATATTATCAAGGACAATATTGCCTACTTTAACTTGAAATTCGTTTCCAAAATTTTGATTAAGTGGGGGAATTAAAACCTGAGAGGATGGAGTACATAGTGCTGGAAAAGTAGGGATATTCGTAAAGCTATTAGGAATAGAATTTATTCTTGAACTAAATGTGTTATTCGTTGTATCGAAAGTTTTTCCCCGGAAAATGCAACCACAAAAATCCATATTAGTGAATCGATACATAAGAGAGTTTTTGATTTCTTTACTAAGTAGCTTTTCCCCTAATGCCTTTATTGACCTGTTATGGTTATTCGCTAGCTGAAAAATGGCGAGGGTTGTGATTGACATAAGCACTAACGCAAACATTACCTCTATCAGCGAACTTCCACTTTTTTTAAAAAAAACCATCTTAGATACCCTTTTTCAAAGGTATAGTAATTGACAGTTAAACCTCAACCTTTAAAGAGATGCTTGTCCACACCTAGTTGGACACAACCGTGAATTCTTTAATCGCTTCAGTAGTCAAGTGAATTGGGCTTAAGTAAAAATGCCTCACATTGGTATGTGGCCACTGTCGGGCGCACGCGACCTTGGTCTAATGTATTTTTGACTTTCAACCGATCTGTTGCTATCTGAGGTGTTATATGGCGAAGAGTCTAGTAAACAGGAAAGGTTTTTCGCTAATAGAGCTTGTATCCGTAATCGCTATTATAGGAATATTAGCCATCATTGGCATACCGACGTATTCGAAACTTAAAGCTAAAGCGAGGGCCGCAGCCGGAATGAATTATTTGGCCGCCATTCGTGCAGGGCAAACTTCGTTTTACATAGAGCATGGGGGATATCACTCGTCTCTTCCAGTGATTGGATTTGCGCCATTAGGAAATGTTTATCTCAATGTCGGTTTTAGTAGTGAAGGAGTCGTTCCAGCCAGTGGTCCGCCCACTAACGATTTGATCAGTGTCGTGAAACTGTGCACAGGTACCTACGGACAAGGCACCATTGCAGAATGTCAAATAAATCGTGGGTTACCGGGCATATCAGATGCTTCAGCTACTACGACCTCAGCCGGTTACAGGGTCGCTGTTTTTTTCTACGAACATGACCTTGAGGCCGATTACAGCCTTTCGCGCTTTGATAGCATCGTGTACTTTCTATTGGGCCCTTCTGCGTGGGCCGACCGATCTATGCCCCTTGGTACCATTGAAACAAAATGGATTATGGACGAAACAGGTGTCATTGAAAAGTCGACCTATGAAGCAGATATCCGTAAAGTTAGTTGGTAGGGTGTGCAACAAAGTGTATGGAACCCTTCCATATTTGATTTGCCATATTCTTAAGGATCAGCGACCCAGCCTCGTTTACTAGCTTCGGTTTTTAGAGTCTGAAAG
>CAWVRN010000043.1:0-22632 GCA_963932905.1 uncultured Bdellovibrio sp. | reverse complement strand
CCCAACGATGTTGATGGAAAGTGGTTACGAAACGGGGTCTGGGGTGGTGAGGGGGAAGAATGAATACAAAATAATAATATAAATAATTAATAATATGAGGAGGTAAGGAATGGAGAACAAAAAGGAAGAGGCAAATAAAATAGTAGAATCTGGTGCTAGCATAGTAAGTGCTAGGGATGAAAATATCACAAGGGTTGTCATATCTAAGGATGCTGAAAAGATCGCCTCAGAGGTTCTAGAGCGGGTCAATGATGGATTTGAAGCTGGCCGCGCTACTAAACTTGATGTCATAAATTTTATTTTTGATTGGTTTAAATCGAATATAACCGATGACGTGATTCATCAGCTAAGAATGTCGTGTACGGATGAGATGACAATGCTTGAAAATGTTTTAAAAAGGGCTAAAAGTTCTGGAAACCTGCCACCAGAAATAAAAAATGCACTAGCACAGCATTTCTTTGGCGGTGGCAACGGAGTGTCTAAAAAAGTCAAAAAGAACTTGAAAACAGATAGTATCATAGATACTGTTGATAGAAATGAGGCGGCATGAGTCCGGCAAAGTTTAAAGAGATTCGTGAAAAGTTCGGCCTCACACAAGAGGAGTTATCAATAATTCTTGGTGTCTCAACATATAAACCGATAAGTCATTATGAGACTGGATTTAGGACGCCAAGTTTACTTGTTCAAGCCGTAATGAGCTATGTTGATAGTCTCTCTAATAAAGAAGCGATGACGTTTATTGAAGATATTAAGCACCACATGGCTAAAGTAAAGAAGTCAGTGAAGACTAAAAAACCATGATGGTGGATCGGCTGGAAAAAGCTGTAAAGCTTGATCCTGACGACATGGAAGTTAAAATGACAGGACGAAAAGATGAAACAACAGAAGCCGAACTTAGATCAAAGAGAATCGATGAACTTGTTGCTAAAATTGTTTTGCTCGGACAAAAACGTGGTAGACCTAAAAAATTCGAGTCTTTTAACGAGGCTGCCTAATGGTTGCAAAATGGAGAACCTATGAAGTTTAAAATTTCTGCTTACGGACGCGTTTCCACGGACGAGCAGGCAAATGTTATCGAGGGATCGCTTGATAACCAGCGCCACCGAATGAAATCTTTTGTTGAGTTCAAAAATATCCAAGATAAGAACTGGGGTGACATCGTTGATTTTTATATTGATGACGGCTATTCCGCTGGTGACACCAAACGACCTCAATATCAGCGGCTGATCAGAGATATCAAGTCCGGCAAAGTAAATATGGTCATGGTGACGGAGCTTTCTCGATTATCGCGAGATATTCCTGATTTTTGCGCCTTGAAAAAACTATTTGATGACTATCACGTAAGTTTTCTATCGATCAAAGAACAATTTGATACGTCCACTCCATCCGGTGAGTTAATGCTGTATCAATTGATTAGCCTAGCCCAATTTGAAAGAAAACAGACCGCAGAACGTGTAGCGGTTAACTGCCACTCTAGATCCCTTCGCGGACTTTTAAATGGAGGACCTGCGATCTTGGGTTATGATAAATTGGATGACAATAAAACTACTTTTAAGGTCAATGAAGCTGAAGCTAGTAGCGTTCGGACTATATTTAAACTCTACACTGAAAACCTGACCCTGGGACGCACTATTCGAGAACTAGAGGCAATGGGAATTACGCCGAAAGCCAGGCAAGGTAAAAAACAGCGACTGGCTGCTGAAGGTCGATGGACGTATGAATCGCTAAGTTCTGTCCTGCAGAATAAATCATACATTGGTCTTAAAGAAATCAATAAGGCCAATAAAGATAAAGAGGAAGGCTATCTTAAGCCTTGGCAGAAATACTCAATCGTTAAGGCTTCGTGGCCAGCAATAATTGACGAAGACACTTTTAAAAATGTTCAACGAATTTTAGAAGATAGCAAAAGTAAAGAGCGCTTAAGATTAGACACATCTGTGAAAAGAGTTTTTCTTGCCTCGCAAATTTTAATTTGCGGCGAGTGTGGCAGAAAACTTGTCGGATCTTCAGCTCATGGTAAAAACAAAGTTCATAGATACTACGTCCACGCCAGTAAAATGGGCGATACCATTAAATGCCCTAAAAAAAGATATTCTGCCGATGAAATCGAAACGGGTCTCGTTGATCGCCTGACAGAAATTTTACTTAGAGCAGGACATTTTGAAAATGTTTCAGAAAATATTAGAAAGCAAGTTTCAACCGCTCCTGAAGAGATCAAACGTCAGATTGCAGCTATCCAGGCTGAGATACAAAAAACGACTATCGCCATTCGCCGAACATTTAAGATTCAAGCTGAAATGGATGCCGATTCCGAAGGCATCAAACTTGTAGCCCAAGAACTTCAAGAATTGGGACGCAAGCAAAGCTCGCTTGAGGTTCGTCTTCGAGATCTTAAGTCTCAGGAGTCCTATAAAGATGACGTCGACAATTCTATTGTTGATCTTAAAACTCGAATTGAACAATTTACTCGCGGCTGGAAGAAAGCCAGCGTAACGATGCGTAAGAGTCTCTTTAAAGACCTATTATTTGCAGTGGTTGTAGTTCCTAAGGGACTGCAAATTGAGTATCGACTGAAAGAAGGATTGAATTCTGAAATCCTAACGCCCGAAGCTATTTCGTCACTAAAAAATGAAAATAATGTCGTAGAAATGGCAGACAAAAGACGTGCGAAGACCTCAGCTACGGTCGCTGATTCGGAGTCGGCTGACTCTGGTCTTCCTTCTGATAATTTGGAGATCGAAAAGTTGCAGGTTCTAAGAATTGGTAGTGAGAGGCGGACTTGAACCGCCGACCCTCAGATTATGATTCTGATGCTCTAACCAGCTGAGCTACCCCACCATACCATCGCGTGTTTTGCGAACTAATGAGTTACTTTAAAATGGGGGCCTATGTCAATAACCAATTATTCATCCAAATTTCTAATATCAATTGTGTAAATACAGGTACTTACACGTCCCATTGGCTAGTTTCCGTCGTGGTCACCGCAGCCCAAGTTGACTATTTTTTCGGCAAACTTCGAAATGGAAATAGATCCCAAAGAATTATCAGGAGCACCCATGAAACGAGCACTCATCGCGGCTATGGCCACGATTCTACTGATCACTATTTCTTGTACTAACAGGTCCAATGATCCAGAACAAAATCAAGACACAAAAACAGCCCCTCACAAAAATGAAACCATCGGTACTAGCGAATCTCTTGTTATCCAAATATCAAACGATCAAGGTCAAACCGTTCCCGCCGCCCGCCTTTTACTTGGCGATTTAAATACGGCCGTCAACAACTGGATTGTTGCCAATGAAAAAGGACAAGTCGCCATCCCAGCCTCTTGGACACAAAATCAAGACATCACTGTAGAAGCTCCCGGTTATATTCGAGTCACCGTCAAGGACCAAGCTCCAAAACCAATGAACGTGGTACTTCGGAAAAAATCACAACTGCCCACGTTGTCTTTAAAAGGCGGTGTTACTGGTCTTGCCCCTAAAGATAAAGACGGCTTTATCGATTTCGCAATTGCTTTAGATTCTATGGCAAAAGCTGATCTTCTGAATTTCAACGTGAATAAAATCGTAAGTCCTTGGACTGAAAAAATATCAGCGGCCGGATTTGAATTTCCAGTTCCTCAAAATATTTTTATTCCAAAACAGAAAGAGTCTTATTTTATTTCCGTCACGATCCAAAAACCTTGGTTCAATTTGCCTTATGATTCTTACGGTCAGAAATCCATCTATGCGATTCAAGGTAAATTCCCTTTCAAGAAAGTGATCTCTGAATTGCAGAATAAAAAACCTTATTATGAACTAGTAAATCTTTTTGATTTCTCATCCACGGGACAACTATCTTATGGTTATTTGGCCGCTAACGGATCACCAATTGTAGACTCAACGAAGTATACACTCGACAAGAACTATACCATCACAGCGCCTAAAGTGACCACCGGACAAGTGGCTCTTGGCATAAGCGCATTTAAAGAAAACAATACATATCAACCTCTGGACGTAAAATATATGCAAAGCGAACAAATCACAAAATTTAAATCGACGGCGACGACGGCGCCATATTTCATTGGCGTTGTAAAAAACAGCAATGAATTTGACGGCGATTCTGCAACCACAGAACGAATGAGTGTCAGCATTGATACCCCAAGTACTGCGATGACTTATTTACCGTTGATGAATCAACCGACTTGGATTTCTACTACGAATTTGCAAATCAATATGCCTACTGTTTCGCCAACTGATTACGAAGACCAAGGTATGGTAATTGTTGTTTCTGAATTACAAAATTTAAGTCTACCCGACGGCAAAGTTGCTAAGTACAAAATCCCCGTGTGGGAAATTCACACGACTCAATGGGCGAATCATTTAGCGATTCCTAATATTGATACGCCAAACAGCACTCCGAAACGCGTGGAAGTCACTTTGCTGGCTAAAAAAGTAGATAATTCTGGTCAACAAAACCCAGTTACGATAATCTCTACCCATGAAGAAAGAGTGGAAAACTCAACTCATTTTACTAAAGCTGCTTTGGATTACTAGTTTCCTATTCTTAACTTCTTGCGGTTTATTGGAACTGCAAGAGGACAAGGTAAACAAACGAAGATCTGCAGTGCTACCACCAGCCCGCGTATTTCAGTATTCTTACGATAGCGTATGGCGCTCTACCCTATCCGTTTTAAAATATTCTATTACTGATCAAAACCAAGAAACGGGACATATCGAAACGGATTACATTAAACCCGCTGATGGTGGCTGGACACGTCCCGATGGGTCTAGCAATGTCTCTGCCGGCATTCGTTACAAAATCGCAATTAGCCTAGTACGTGTGCGTACCGAGAATGGCAAAACAGGTGTAAAAGTCACCGTTGATAAAAAGCTAGAACGCATTAGAGATTTTTTTTCTGACCCGGAATCATTGGATTCGGATCATTTAGAAGAAAAAGCGATATTGTATCGATTGGAACGCGAACTTGTGATTGAAGAGGCCTTAAAAAAGGCCAATTCTGAAGTTAGTACGCCTTTGTAGCTGGCTCTACTGGCTTGTTTGAGCCCATCATTCTAATTTTATTTAAACCTTGTTCTGCTAATTTAGTGATTTCTGGCTCACTTTCTTTAGCTAGTTTTTCGAAAAATGATCTCTCATAAGACTTAGGATTTTTATTCATGTAGGCAATAATTTTGGGACGAACCCACAATGACCTCTTCTTTTTAATATTCTGAGCACTAAATAATTCTTCCCATAAAAGATCGCGGTTATGTGGCTCTTGCATCAAAATATCGAACGCTTGCGAACGAACGATCAATGACGGATCTTTTACCATCTTTTTTGCGACGGCAAAGCGCTGCGGATGATTGTTTTCATCCATGGCAATTAACAATCCGTTTTTTACAAACCATTCTTTCGAGGTTTGTAAAGTCATATAGCCTGGATTCGGACTGCTACTTTCTAAAAAGCCCAAAGCCATGATGGATTTCCAGCGTATGTCGAGTGATAGATTTGTATCTTGAGCCACCATCATCAAACGCTCGAGTGTTTTAGTATCCGATTTCAATAGTCGTTTTTGATTGCTCAGTGGCAAAGCCAGAATCTCCATTTCCGCATCCAAACTAATTGCTGATTTAGCTGTCGGTTTCGCAGGAACGGCGGCAAATGTCATCGAAGCCAATACCAGACATAAAACAATAAATTTAGTCATCATGAAGGATCTATCCTTTTTTTATGAAATTTTCAAACTCGCCCATCAACTCTTTTGACTCATTTAGTTTCTGAGGATCAACGGGTTGGGCAGGCTCGCCCGTCGGCGGTGCTGCTGGCTCGACGACGGTAGAAACCGCTTCGGCAGCGACATTCTTGGGCTTTTCTGCAGCCTTTTGCCCCTCAACGGCCGCGGCGAACTCTTTTAAAATATCATCGTCAATAACAGAATCAATAGCCCCAGGCGCGGCTGCAGCGACTGCAGGAGTCGGCTCTGGTGTCGTAACAGGCACTGGTGTTTCTGCCGGTGGCGGCGTCGCAACCACCGGCGGCGGCTCAGGTGCCGCCTGTACCGGAGCTACTGGCGCGGGTGTGGGTTCAGATGTTGTCGAAGCAGAACCTTTGCTACTCAGCTCTTTTTGCAAACGAGCGTTTTCTTCTTTGTAAAATGATAAATCAGCAATATCTTCACTGATGATTTCATATTCCTGCAAACGACCTTCAAGTTCTTTAATTTTATCTTCAAACTTTTTTGTATCGACCGTTGCCACTACACCTGTGCCCGCAGGAACCGCCGTGGCGGCCTTCTTCATTTCTTCAATTGCTTTTTCTTTTTCTTTAATCTCGCTACGCAATTTCTCTAACTCGCGTGTGTCCACCATTGCACCTGGTGTTGCCGCTGTCGTAGTAGCACCTGCCGTCGCAAGAGTATCCGCAGAGACAGCTTTAAACGCGCCTTGGTTTTCTAGAATTTTTTTGAGCTTTTCTTCTATTTCTGAGGTGTCAATGCTGACTGGAGTCGCATGCACATCACCGCCACCAACAGTTTCTGTTTTGGAAAAGAACTGCCGATAGATAACGAACAAAATCAAAACAAACGTAGAAACGAAAACAAATTCGATAATTTGTCGATTGTAGACTGACCAAAATTGCAAAAAATTTTCAAAGTTCACTCCCTATATTCTCGCGAATAACAACGACCCTCGTCAAGAAGCTCTCGTAGCTAGACCCTAGACCATCCAGGCGGTAGTATCCTTTCATGAACTACGATTTGATTATTAAAAATGCAAAAGCCTTAATTCCAGAAAACCTCGACTTAAGACATAGAACGACATTAAAAACAGAATCGTTAGACGTGGCTGTCAAAGATGGAAAAATAGCTGAAATAGGATCTTTAATATCCGCGACTGCCAAGCAAATTATCGATGCAAACAACTTACATTTGCTACCCGGCATTATCGACTCACAAGTCCATTTCCGCGAACCAGGATTGACCCATAAAGAGGATCTTGAGTCTGGAACTCGCGGGGCCTTACTTGGTGGCGTAACCTGCATTTTTGAAATGCCGAACACGTCGCCCTCGACGACAACACAAGATGCATTTGAACAAAAACTAGACCGTGCTAAAAACCGATGCCACACACACTATGCGTTTTTCATTGGCGGCAGCCCAGACAACTTTCAAAGTTTGTCGGAACTAGAACGTTTGCCTCACTGTTCTGGTGTCAAAGTTTTCATGGGCAGCTCCACTGGAACTTTGCTTGTTGAAGACGATAGTCATTTAGAAAAAATATTAAACAACACCAAACGTCGCGTGATTTTCCATTGTGAAGATGAATACCGCTTAAAAGACAGAAAAAAACTTTTCGCCAATTCGACTGATCCAAAAGATCATCCAAATTGGCGTGATGCCGAATCCGCGTTCTTAGCCACGCAAAGAATTATCAACCTAGCGAAAAAAACAAATCACCCGATTCATGTGCTTCACGTTACAACGGCGCAGGAAATGGCTTTGTTAGCCCAGCACAAAAATTTTGCTACTGTCGAAGTGCTACCACAACACTTAACTTTGTCGGCACCCGAGTGTTATGAACGTTGGGGAACATTTGCTCAGCAAAACCCTCCTATCCGTGAAAAATTTCATCAAGATGCCTTGTGGAAAGCCATCACAGATAATGTTGTCGATGTCATTGGATCTGATCATGCACCTCATACTGCGGAAGAAAAAAATCGTGGCTATCCCAACACCCCTAGTGGCATGACTGGCGTTCAAACAATTTTGCCTATCATGCTAGACCACGTAAACAATGGCCGCTTGAGTTTAGAAAAACTAACTCAAATGATGTCGGAAAACGTGCGTGATATTTTTAAATTGAAAAACAAAGGCCGCATTCAAGTAGGAATGGACGCTGATTTCACATTGGTTGACATGAAAAAACAAGTTCAAATAACAAACAAGTGGATTGCTTCCAAATCACAATGGACTGTCTTTGACGGGAAAACAGTTACGGGTTGGCCAACGATGGTCATTCTAAATGGACGCGTGTGTATGACTGACGATCAAATCATAACACCAAGTTCAGGAGAAGGCGTTAATTTTGAACTCCCATAGTCAGCGGCCCCCGTCACCATCGCCAAGTAACAAGCTCGTTTTATTATCCGGCCTTCTTCCGCTGGTTGTTTACACGATCGTAGAGGAAACTTACGGCACCTACTGGGGACTAATTGCCGGTTTAATATTAGGCGTCGTCGAAATTATTACTGAAAAAATAATGTATAAAAAAGTCAGCACGATGACTTGGACTGTGAATGCCATGGTTATCGGTCTTGGTTGCGTGTCTTTATATATGAATGACGGCATCTGGTTTAAACTTCAACCCGCATTGGCCGAATTGTTGATGGTTATCGTTCTTTGGGGATCTCTTTTTTTTAAAAAACCTTTCTTGCGCGAAATGGCGCTCAAACAAAATCCTAACACTCCACCCCACATGCTGGATTTTTTCTCTAGCATCACATTTCGTTTAGGAATTTTCTTTCTTGCCCACAGTATTCTAGCCGTGTGGGCCGCCTACGACTGGACCACTGTCAATTGGGCTTTGCTTAAAGGTGTCGGACTAACCGTGTCCGCGGTCGTATATTTAGCCATCGAAATGTGGTGGTTCCAAAAAACTAAAAAACCGACAATCTAAAGTCTATCTAATGTAAGTAGATTTATTAACGTCAAGAAATCTTGACGTGTAAAATTGCAGTTTCGAAATATTATCTTTCTGAATCATTCATTAAGCATTTATTCAAGGAGATCGCATGACCGCAGAATATTATCAATTGCCAATTGCATTAATGGGAAAAGCCGTACAAAAAATGGATATTAAAAATCCAAAAATTTACGGAAATTTCTTAGCCCAATCATACTACTATGTTTGTCATTCAACGCGTCTACTTTCTTTTGCCGCCGGGCTATTGAAAAAAAGTGAGGAACCTCATTTTAGACGTTTTATCAAGCATATCGCGGAAGAAAACGCCCATGAAGTATTAGCAGAACGCGATCTAAAAGAACTGGGAATGACACCAAATGAATTTGTTCATTTGCCTGAAACGAAAGCATTGTGGGAACCTCAATACTATAAGATTTTACATGAAAGTCCACTATCACTAATGGGATATATTATTGCGCTTGAGTATTTTTCATCGGTCTATCTACCTAAGTTTTATGAAGCCGTAAAAGAAGCTCATGGAGAAAAAGCGAGCCTGTTTTTAAAGGTACATGCAGAAGAAGATCCCGATCATACCGAAAAAGCGATCGCATTAACAAGCCAGCTATCACCTGAGCTTCAAGAGATTATCATGGCTAATGTCATTCAGACCGCTAAATCCTATGCGCATATGATCAACGCATGCGCTGATTCCGTTCAAACTACAATTGGTCCAGATTTAAACGCATGAATAAGAGTTAAATTATAAATCGTGACTACCAAGATGAACGAAGGAGGCCTGATGGAAACAAATAAAATATCTTCTATAAAAGAAACATCTAATCTATCTCTTCATTTAATTAACACTCGCAATCCCATGCCAGAACATTTAGACCTTTGCGAAAAAGCCTTTTACTTTTGGCATAAAAGCTGGTCAGCCACTTTTTCTAGTTTAGGTGTCGATAAAAACGGTATCCTATCAGCAGATGATTTTTTAGATCGAGAAGTAATAGCACTTTTTTCAGATCAAGAACCAGTGGCCCTTTTCTTTGCAAATCGTTTTGATATTTCTAGAGACTCAATAGTTGGTCATTCGTATTTCAAAAATTATCCGAAAGAAACGATTGAGCACCTTAGAAATAACAACTTTAAGGAAGTCATGGTTTTAACATACATGACCGTTCACGAAAACTGGCGAACTAAAGATACCGATATTCCAATACCGGACTTATTATTTTCGTTAGCTATGATGCGCTTTTGGGAGAGTGGACTAGAAAACCTGATTGGGTATATCAGAAAAGACAAGAGTTTCTTTCAAAGCTTCTACAGGCATGGCGCCATTAAAATTTCAGAAACTAACGCATATAATGTGCCCGTGGATTTCTGTTATTTGACTCGGGATTCCTCGCAGCTAAGTCCGCTACCAGGTGTAGTAGAGGCTACGAAAAAACTCTGGAAAAAGATGAAAGAAGCAAAACAAACTCCGGCTCAGGCAGCTTTGCTTTCTTCATAGATTTTGAACTCGAGTTCGAAGCATGTTCCTTTTTCTCCGGGCTCCAAATTCAATATTTCTATTTTTCCTCCCAAACGATCCACATATTCTTTAACAATCGGCATACCCAATCCAATTCCCTTTTCGCCGGATGTTCCAAGCTTAGTCGTCGCTTTTGTGGCAGAAAAAATATACTCCTTCAATTCGCTTGATATACCGACACCGTGGTCGCGTACTCGGATTTTTACCGACTCGTCCATTTTACTAAATGTAATCAAGATCACTCCGCCCACGGGGGAGAATTTAATTGCATTAGAAATAATATTAGCGAATATTTGATTTTTTATCCAGGAAGCATCGGTCTTCAATAGAATATTTTTTCCATTTTCTTTATCTAAAATTAGCTTAATTTTTTTTTCTTCAATCTTGTCTTCGTATAAAGAAATACATTCCATTATTGGCTCAACGATCGAAACGATCTTCAATGTCGGAATAATTTTTCCTAATTTAGCTCCGTGATATTCTCGGACTGTTCTCAGAGTTTCATACATCGACTCCAAAGCCCGTTTAAATCTATCGTGACCTTTATGCATATCTTGTGGGAGGTTTTGTGGACTCAGTTTATTTCCAAACCCCATAATGACCTGAATTGGATTTGAAATATCATGAACCAAAATATTCAGTAGCATTTGATTTTCTTTCGCTAGGGTATTTAAATCTTGATTCTTAATTTCAAGTTCTTTAGTACGCTTCTCAACTTCCATCTTTAACCGACTCTGTTCTTCATCATGGTAGAACTCTAATGTCATAGCCGGTATCAGCATAGCTAGAATTTGGTATAGTCCATACGCGACGGGCCAACCCCAAAGCTGCGCCTCAGGCTCCATTCTAAAAAATGCAAAATTAAAACAATGAACAGAAACCAATGATAAAACCACGGCGTTTACATACATAAGCTTCGTAGTACGTTCACGTTTTTTAAACAAATAAATATAAACAGTATAAAGCAACGGAACGGCCGTCGCTATAGAGAATGGAAGCGCTTTCAGGGTAAAGGAAATGGGCAAATCTTTTAATGCAAGTGTCACTATTAAAGAGAAAATTGAAAGAGGCACAAGTATCCGACCTGGATAAGCAACACCGGAAAAAAATAAGCACGCATAGGCCAGAAAGTTCAATGGGACAAGAGAAAAACCCACACCTAAAATAATTAAAAATTCGCCTTCTTGAGCCTGAGATTGAATAAAAAAGTTAATAATAAGAGTAAACCAGAATAAACCAGTGCGAGCGTAGAGTGGGCGTCGAGAGGATGCATATATAGAGAGACTAATTAATAGATTGATCAGTGAAAACGCCATAATAATTACAAACGTTGTCATGATAAATGATTGCATTTGGTCTCCATCAACGGTGAACTCCCCCGCCACTAAACATATCGGTAAGTATTTACTTACCATTAAAGAATTTTGTTTCCGTTTTTCTTGAGGTACAAAGGACTAAATTGATTCAGTTGATTCAGCTTTGTATCAAACTGGAGTACTTGATTGTTCGATTCAGCAAAACATACACTGAACGTATTGATATGAGACATAGTTGTAAAGAAACTGTTTAATATTTCACTTTTGTTGCCGAAAGAACATTCGCTACGATGTTGTATAAGGGGAATGGGAATGTCTCGACCAAAAACCGTCTTTGTATGTGATGACGACCAGTGGATATTAGATACTGTTGTGGATATCTTATCTTCTTTGAAGCTAGATATTTTAACATTTGCCAATGGCAAACTCGCCCTCGACCAAATTTCAAAAAACAGCCCGGACTTGGTAATCACCGATATCAATATGCCCGAAATGACAGGACTTGAATTACTTAAATTTCTAGAACTGAATGAATTTAAAATTCCTGTAGTTATGCTGACTGGTTCTTTAGATAATAGAAATTTATGTGAAGCTGTGGCTTATAGTCACTTTGACTATTTAAACAAACCGATTCAGCCGTTCGATTTAATAGAAACAGTACAAAAAGCCTTAACTTTTGGATATCAAGCTAGTGCACTCTCCGCAGAATTCCGCGATCGCCTTAAAAAAGGCGAAACTTACTAAAGTAAAAAGCCAAACAGCGCCGGAACTTCGGCGCTGTTAGTTTTATGAGTAACTACTAGTTACAACGACGCCATTGTAAGTGGTAAACCAGACCGGCAGTAATGTCAGCAGAGTCAACCATGATGTCTGTTTGATCCATTCTATAGTTAGATTGAGCCATGATGCTTGAATTGACACGCATATTGATGCTCGCTCCACATGGAGTCCAAACTAGGCTTTCTGCAATGATTCCATTTGATGTCGTGAAATCTTTGTTTTGTGGGCCTGTGAATAATTTAGAAAACATAGGACCACGGATACCAGCCCAGAAATACTCAGTGTTCAAACGAGTGTAAGCACCTGAACCCGGAACATAGTTAAAACCGCGATAGTCAGTTTGAATAACTGATACGCTATATCCTTGCGGAATAGTTACAGGAATAGAAAGGTTACACGACTTTCTATCCACACGTTTACCAGAACTGCTACCTGCTGACGCCGAGAAAGCATCAAATAAGATACTAATCGCATCTTCGCTCGGGCTAAGTGTTACGCTGGCTGTTCCTGCCGGACATCCGTTACCACCATACTGTGGAGTTCCTAAACGGATACCTGATTGAGCCATTGTGGCTTCAGAAACTAGAAGTGCAGTCACTGCCGCTAATAGTAGATTTGTCATTTTCATTTTTTCCCCCTTGATTTAATCAGATATATTTCTGATGATTCAAAGATCGATTAAGCAATGACAATACCAACTGGTTATACTCAAATTGACTCTGAACTTGAGTTGCTTGAATTTTTAATAACTAGCTGTAATTGTGATGCATTGACGTAACTATTTTCAACTTGTCGCGAACATCAGTTTTTCGCTGCTACGCGCAAGCTGTGAGCGTGGGGACATTATGACTATTTGGGAAATATTTTTTTACTCGTTGATTGAAGGTCTCACCGAATTTTTGCCTGTTTCTTCTACAGGACATTTAATTATTTATTCTCATTATTTGGCGAAAGAAAATGATCTGTTCATCAAAAGTTTCGAAGTCATCATTCAATTCGGTGCGATTTTTTCTGTGCTCGTCGTTTACTGGAAAACATTTTTGTCTTCGTTGCAATTCTACAAAAATTTGCTCGTGGCCTTTCTGCCCGCGGCGGTTATTGGATTTGCCCTTAGAAATTTTGTAAACGAATGGTTGGGCAGTATCTTAATTGTGGCATGGTCATTAATTATTGGCGGTATAGCGCTAATCGCATCCGATTATATTTTTAAAAATACCGCCACTGAGGGAAAGTCCCTGGACAAATTAAACTATAAAGAGAGTCTATATTTAGGACTGTTCCAATGTTTGGCATTGGTTCCTGGCGTTTCCCGATCTGGCGCAACTATCATTGGTGGGTTAGCCATGAAATATAACAAAAAAGCAGCCGCTGAGTTTTCATTTTTTCTAGCTGTGCCAACTATCGCGGCAGCGACCCTATATAAGTCCTACAAAATTCTTCCCACGATCACTACCGACCAAATCACAACGCTACTGATAGGCTGCGTTTTGTCTTTTCTAATTGCCATTGTTGCCATAAAAACATTTATCAAACTAGTTAGCCGATACGGGTTTAAACATTTCGGTGTTTATAGAATTATTTTAGGCGCAATCATTTTATTCGTTATTCAGTAAGAGGTACATGTGGAATCATTTCAATCTATAATCGAAACAGAATATGTATTAATGCCAACATGGAAATGGATGGCGTTTGCACTCGTCATTATGTTATTTCCATTTTTACGTCGTGCCGTTGAGCATTTTTTAAAACAGCTAAAAAATAGTGGTTTAATTTCTAATAATAAAAATATTTTCATTGCCGAAATCACTAAAACGGAAATTCAGCGTCCCTTAGGATGGATTATTTCATTGATGATTTTTATTTCGGTCGTCGATATGTTAGGGTTTCCCAAAAATCTAGATAAATACATGACGTTGTTCGCACAAATCCTGATCGGTTTCCGCTGGCTTCAAATGTTAATTATAGGTATCGACATTGTATCAGTTCACTGGGCTCAACGCATAGGTGATCCCGATGGCCATCCCAATGAAATCATCCCATTTGCCGTTAAGACCGCTAAATTTGTCCTTATTATTCTAGGTGTATTAATCGTTTTGCAAAACTTAGGAATTAATGTGGTCAGCGTCCTGGCCGGTCTGGGTATCGGTGGTATCGCTATCGCGTTAGCCGGGCAAGAAACGGTCGCTAATCTATTTGGCTCAATCACCATTCTGGCGGATAAACCATTTAAACTAAATGATTACATCAAAGTTATGGATGTAGAAGGCACTGTTATTGAAATTGGCTTTCGCTCAACAAAGATCCGAACACCCACTAATTCCATTGTAACCATTTCCAACTCAACGGTAGCAAAAGAAAAACTAGAAAATTTATCGGCTCGATACAAACGCCGTATTCGCCATACAATTACACTGTCTTACGATACGTCGACGGATGCGATTCGTAGTTTTATGGCAGCCGTGAACGAATTTTTAGCTAAGCATCCGCAAGTCGACCACAGCGATATCACAATCAACTTGATTAGCCTAAGCAATTACAGCGTTGATGTACAGGTCACGTTCTTTGCCACAAGCCCAGACGTTAAGGTTGAAAACTTGGTTCAACAAGATTTTCTATTTCAGATATTAACAATCGCTAATAATTTGAAAATTGAAATCGCCTATCCAACACAAAAACTGTTATTCAACCCAGTTCAACCCGCAACGACTCAGGCGCCAACAGTGTAAAATAAAAAACCCAAGCTTTTTAGTCTTGGGTTTTTTATTTTCAAAATTTAGTTTGAAGTTATTTTTTCTTTTTAGCTTTCTTCAAAGCATCTTGTTTTTCATCGATCTGCGCCTTGTTCTCTTTGTTTTTTGCTTCTAGCGCATCGTTTTTAATTTTCTCTGTTTCTAGCTTTGTTTTTTCTGTTTCCAATTCCGAAGTCAAAGTCTCGAGTTTGATTTTATCTTCTTGAGTCTTGGTTTCTAACTCTTTATTTCGCGCCATTTTTGAATCTCGATCCTTTTTCACTCGATCGATATCTTCTTTCAGTTTCGCCTGCTCGCCGGTTAATTTCTTCAGTGCCTCTTCTTGATTACGAACAATCACTGTCTGCTGATCATTTTCTGCCTTTAAGGCGTTTTGCTCTTGGTGAAGCTTGGCATTTTCTTTTTCCAAATTTTTAGTATTCTCTTGGAATTCCTTTTTAGCCTGTTCTGTTTTCTTTTTTAGTTCTTCACGTTGAGATATAGTTTTCTCATAGTCGGCTTTTGCCTTTTTAGTTTCGGCCTGGGCCTTTTCAACCTGCTCAGAGACCTGCTTCAGTTCCTTTTCAAGATCTTTGATAGCGGCACTGTTTTTTTCAATTTCGGCGTTGATCTTTTTAAGCTCACTCTCGGTTTTAGATTTCTCTTGTTCCATCTTTAATTTGTTAGATGCTAACTGAGCCTTTGCTTTTTCTGTATCTTGCTTTGATTTAGCTAATTTTTGCTCGTTAATGCGTTGTTCTTTTTGCAGATTTACAGTTTCAGTTTTTGTTTTCTCAGATTCCTGATCGGCTTTTAACTGCTCTTTTTCTGCTTCCTTAGCTTCGTCTTGACGTTTCTTCAGAACTTTTTCGGTCTCTTTTTTTTGCTCGACCATTTTTTCTTTTTCTTCTTTAGCTTTAGCTGTCCTGTCTTTGATTTCTTGGATACGTTTTTGAGTTCGGGCGATTTCTTCGTCCGTTTTTTTCATTTGGGCTTGAGCTTCGTCTTGTTCTTTTTTAAAAAACTGCGCTTGTTTTTCAGATTCAGCTTGCTGTTCTTTTGATTGCTGCTCTATTTTTTTATATTTTTCTATCAATGATTTAGCTTCGCTTTGAATTTGATCGCGTTTTTTCTTTTCTTCATCGGCACGACGTTTACTTTCGTTCGCTTCTGCTTTAGCCGATTCAGAATCAATTTTAGCTTCTTCCGCTTCGATTTGCGAAGAATCTACTTGAGCCATGGTCACGGTTGATAACAACACCGTCATTAATACAAGTTTAAAATTTTTCATAGCCGTCCTTTGTTTAAACTTCATTTTAAAATGAATTTGCCCAAAGAACAATGTCACCCCAGCCCTAAGACTGAGGTGAAACGATATATTACATGTAATAATAGTCTAGAACTTCGCTACCAGAGCGGTTGTGAAGGTAGTATCTTCTTTTTTCTCATTCAGTTTCGCCGGATCAGTTCTATTATGATACTTAACTAGATATGCCACTTTGATCGAAAATATCTGTGACATCATCACACTCATTGATGGCTCATAGTTCACAAGGTATGCATCAGGAGTCGTAAAGTTTGGCAGATACTCAACCCAAGCTTTCGCAGATACAGATTCGTTTACCTTTTTACTGTACTCTAAATACAAACGGCCAGAATTAAACGTACTGACTTCGTTCGTTGGTGAAGAAATTTCTTTCGATGTACGAAAACCCGCCTCAGAAAAAAACGTCTCTAATTCATTTTTTGTGAAGTAATACTTGCCGCCCAAATCAGTATTGTCCCTTTGAACGTAGCCTGCGTACCAATCACTCTCTGCACCGTGCTGTAAGAAAGCAGCCCAATCAACACTCAACTCACGCTCATAGCGAGCCGCAGCTTCCCATTGCTTCGCTGTTTCTGCACCCGACGACTTAGTTTGCAAGTAGCGACCCGTGACCGTTGTTATATTGGCGTCTATTTTATACGATGTTTTTGATTTAGCACTGTAGCTTTCCGATGTCGCATTACCACCTACCTGAACAACTGAAGCTTCCGATTCATTTGACCAAGGTTTTGTTTGTTCTTGAGCAAATCCCACAGTAGAAAAAAACAACATTGCCGAGCTCAACACTATCCAAATTTTTTGCATAACCTATCTCCTAATTTAGGAAAATTTCTAGGTTATCAATCGATGGTTGTCAAACTTATCTAACTTCTAACCCAGTGATGGATTGCGAAACGGATTTTTCTTTTTTCCCAGCTCGATATTGATCGGCAAATACATGTGGCGATCCAACATGCAACGACTTGCCCAGCATTTGAAACTCTCGCTGAATCGCCTCAAGCTCTGCGGTACATTGCTTTTTAGAGACACAGTTTTCAAGAGCCATGATATTTTCCCAAATGTTTTGCGGATCATACATTTTCACAACTTGATTCGGCTGACCGGCATACATCCAGTGATTGCCCAGCTTACCGACCAAAATAGAGTTCATATTTACTGCCCTGACTGTTTGACCGGACGCCGATACACCACCAATTAAATTTTCTGATACCGGTTGCAAACGGCTCCAGATTTTGTCAAGAGTAGCAGTAAACAACCCTGTCATCTTCACCAATCCTACCGCGTAGGGCGCGCAACCACCGCCCACTTCCGCCTGGCTGTTTTTCTGTCTTTCAATGTAGCTATCATACGGATCGATCACATTTGTGAAAAACAAAGTCTGCTGTGCCGATCGTTTCTTTAATTCAGAGGTTGGAGTATTTTTAGGAAAATGAAAGGATTCATAGAAATCAATCATGCCTTTTAAATTTTGACATTGTTGAGGGTCGATAGAAAAAGATAAATACTTTGGTTTAGAGACCTGAGTTTTACCATTCGAATCTTTGTATTTCTGACCGCGATAGTGAATTAGGCGTTTGTAGTTTTCAGCACCCGAGATAATATGCCCGTCGATAAATTTATGAAATAACAAACCCACGCCAATTTTCTGTTTAAAAGCTAAATTATAATCTTCACTGACGTCATCCTCACCAGACAACGAACTCCAACGATCATATAGAACTCCATTTTCCAATTCACATTGTACATGAGCAATCGTATGCCCCATCGTCGACATGTACATGGTATCGATTGAACCAGGTTCATTAAAATCAGAAACGAAGGATGATGACGAACTTGGAATCTGCTTTATTGCCTTAAGGCCCTGAATTCTTAGAAACGAATAGATCAGGGTCTTTGGACTTTTCCAGTTAAGGGGCTGACTCGGAGGATAAACATAAACAGTCAGGCGACTATCCGCTTGAGCCAAAACAACAAGCACTAAAGTTAAAATGAACGATTTGATTGCATGCATGCTAAATATATTAGACCTAATGGCAAATTCTTAAACTGTCGGTTATCAGTCTGCATTTTTTACTCACATAGAGCAAAAACTCTATACCCGAGCCTGTATGGAGAATTCTCCATGTACAGTTTTCACTCTAAAATAGTGTTTGCTTTTGGTTAGGATGCCTTGTACCTACAAGCGGCTTATGTATATCGACTAATTACACTAATTAGACAACCCTTTGGAAACTTATAGGAGACTCTATGAATATTAGAATACTTGGACTAGGACTTGTTCTTTTCGTCACTGGATTGGCAAATGCTCAATACCGCGGAGTAAGCAAATTGACTCCCCTGAGTGTTAACCCTTCCACGATCACAGTATCGGGTATTTCAGCTGGCGGTTTTATGGCTGTCCAACTTCACGTAGCTCTTTCAACTGTATTTAAAGGTGCTGCGTCGGTAGCTGGTGGTATTTACTGGTGCGCCCAAGGAAATGCATTAACAGCGCAAATGACATGCATGAGAAATCCAGCGATGTTGAACACAGCGACATTCCTTCAAAAAGCTAAATCAGACGAAGCTGCAGGTAAAATCGAGAAACTTGAGAACTTAAAAAATTCTCGCGTTTACATTTACGCTGGCAAAAACGATTCCGTTGTGGCTCCAGGTAACAGTGATAAGCTTTACGAATTTTACTCTAAGTTAACATCAGCTAAAAACATCAAATACAAAAACGACGTTCCATCTGGTCACGGTTGGATCACAAATCGGTTCGGCAATTCATGCAGCTCACAAGCATCTCCATGGATTTCTAACTGTAACTACGATATGGCTGGCGACATTTTAACTCAAATGTATGGTCCTCTATTACCTCCAATCAAAGCACCAGCCGAAATTAAGAAGCAATTGTTCGCGTTCGACCAAAGCGAATTCCAAACTGGCAATTCTTCATTGTATCAAACGGGTTATGTATACGTACCAAAAGCTTGCCAAACAGCGACTCGTAATGGCTGCCGTTTACACGTTAATTTACACGGTTGCCAAATGGGTCCAAACTACATCAAAGATCAATATGTAACTAACAGTGGTCTTAACGAGTGGGCTGAAACAAACAACATCATCGTACTTTACCCTCAAGTCACAAGTTCTGGATTCACTAATCCGTATGGATGCTGGGACTGGTTCGGATACTCTGGCTCTGACTACGTAAATAAAAATGGACCGCAAGTAATCGCGATCCAAAAAATGGTTTACCGCCTACTTGGCAAATTCTAATTTAAATTTGATTTAAATTTTAAAAACCACTAAAGACCTGCGAAATATCGCGGGTCTTTTTATTTCAGGTGATATCCCTAGCGTTCTTTGAAGTGCTTATCTTTCAACTCTTTCAGGTAATCTTCGATCTGCGCGTGCAAATTAATTGCGGTATTCGCGTCTATTATGTGAGGGAACATTTCGAATAGCTCTGCACCGGCACCAACAGAGATCAAACGATACCCTAGCGGTAGAGCCGAAAAACCCTGACGTTTAATGATCACTTCATATTCGCCATTCTTAGGAACCGCGAACTGAACAAAGTTAGCTTGCAATGACATATCCGAGATACCAATCAGGTTGCCTGATTTATCACGAACTTCGATAGAAAAATTTGTTGGCAATGGCATACCAAACATATTCACCATCGCACCCGCATCAGGAACAACCAATACCGACACTAATTTTTCACGGTCACTTTTAGATTTATAAGATTGCTTAGATTCAAACGCCGACATAGACGCATCCACCATGTAACTATTTTCAAGGGATCCATCACGACTGCGACGTTGGGCTTCTTTGCTGGTGTATTTTTCCATGATTTCAAATTCTCGAACGCCATCGGTCCATTCGATATTCACAGATTTGATGATTCTTCCTTTGTAGCGATAGTTACCATTTTCGTCGGGACCTTTTAATCCCACCGTTTGCAATGCACCCATCAATCCCAATGCGCCCAGAGGGCCTAAAGGACCAAGAATTCCCCGTGTACCAAGGATAGAATAAGCACCTTCACCCCAATCTTTAGCTAAAGGACCAATGTCACTTAAAGAGCCATACTTACTCAGCGGGCCTGCCTTCGTAGATAGCTTGCCTGCCGATAGCCTCCAAACATTGGATCGAACAAACTGAGTCCACCAGAACGACGGATTCCAAGTATTATCACCAATAGGTCCTAACTCACCTACTGGGCCAAGCGGACCAAGTGGACCACGTAAGCTTAATAATTCCTGAAGAACAGCACGCGAAGACCATATTTTATCAATACCCTGTCGAGGCGCATTTCCACGCTCAACAAAAGAAACAAGATCTTTAGTATTCATTAAATATTGAATTTCCGTTAGGGCCGGACGGTAGACCTGTCGACAAGCCAAGTTCCCTGCAAAAGAAACTTCGCTCACCATAAGAAGTAGAGATAACACAGCTGTTTTCAAAATAGAGTTTTTCATTCAGTATCCCAATATAGGGGAACCAAATGCCATTATCCACTGTAGAGATTTAGACACCAGTGACGATTTAGGCAGGCGGTAGATTTGGTTTAAGCACCAAAGATCTGTAGTTTTTTCGAAAAACCACTTCCCCCTCTGTCGAGGGGGCCGTTCAACTTGAGTTTTAGTGCTGGGAAATGACGGAAAAAACTTGAAAAGGAGTTCGCTCTGTCCGTGAGCCGTTACGCAATCAACCATCCGTGGCCGATGAATTCATCATTACTTTTTTGTTCTCAATTTGGAACTCGAGAAATCGCGACTCAAGAAATCTTCATCACCATATTGACCGATTTAATAGGCCTTAATCCTGCGCTACTGCTACTTAGCACAACCCCTGAAGATTTCTTAAGTGGCAAGGTAAACTGATGCGCCTTATTCTGTGAATGTATACAAACCGAAAGGGATCTTAGCAATGGATACAGTTAATTTTTTAGTTATTTCTGCAAACGACAAAATCGTTAAACGTTGCCAAGAAGTCTGCAAAGATGCCGGTTACTCGTTCTATCAAATTACAGAAAGCCGAACGGTAAATAAATTCGCCGATTTTGTATTATTAACTACAGAATCTTACAAAAGCGAAAGCAACTTGCTAGCCGATATTAGAATACTGAAGCAGCGACTCCCAGAATCTTTTCTATGCGTCGCTATTTCGCCGAAATTAAGCTTGGAGATTCCTCAAAATCTTAAAAAAGCGGGCGCCGATTGCGTGTTTTTAGATTCAGATCTATCAAATTCAAGCAAATTAGAGTTTGTGGCGTTACAAAAAATCAAGACATCCCATATAGCGATTAAGATGAGCGAACTGCGTGTTGGTTCGTCTATTAATTGCTTTGTCTATCATTCCATGCCGATCAATCAAAAGTTCCTTCCTATCTTATGGCCAAACGAAACAATCACCGAATACCGCATGGAAAAACTAAGCAAAGTTCGTGAACTTTATATTCAGCGAAAAGACCTTAACGTATTTCAGAACTATCGCGGTAAATATGAAACATTTTCGATCAAAAATGGTCGTATGCAATTTCTATCTTTGCTGACTAGCTATTTTGATTTGATCATGTATTTTTGCGACCATAGCGAAAATTCAAATTTTAAAAGAGGAACTGAACTCTTAAGGGTGTGCACAGCGAACGCTATAAACTTGGTAGATACATTAAAGTTTGTAGATAATGTATGGCCGATATTTCATCACGCGTCGATTGGAAACTACGCTTCGGTTGAACGAAGCCCGGCGGTCGCTACTTTTGCGGCTCATTTGGGTATCCAATCTAAAATGGGCAAACCAGTAGACACTCTGATGGCCGCCCTATTAGCCGACTTAGGACTGTTATTCCTAGCTCCTGAATTATCAAAAAAAATCCGACAAGGCGTTGATCTCCGCTTGTTGAGCAGAACTGAAGTAGACGAATACAAAAAGCATCCTTCGATGAGCCTTGTCGCGATTTTATCTAGGAAAATGGAAATACCAGAATCGATCAAACAGATCATCTTAAAGACCCACGAGCGCGTCGACATGACCGGCTTTCCCTACAAACCAAACCCTGAAGCCATTCCCCTTGAATCCATGCTAATACATTTCAGCGAGATCTCTATCGACGAACGACTATACGGATCGGATCACCAACCCGCGGCCTTAAAACACGATAAATTAGAACACTCGAACATATTCAGCATTTTCTTTTTAGTCGAACTTCAAAAGCATTTAGGCTTAAGAAGCTAGAACTGGCTCCTTAGCTTGCGGCTAAGAAGCTAAATTCTATTGGAAAGACAGT
>CAWVRN010000042.1:0-23177 GCA_963932905.1 uncultured Bdellovibrio sp. | reverse complement strand
CTGTCTTTCCAACAGAATTTAGCTTCTTAGCCGCAAGCTAAGGAGCCAGTTCTTAATGTGAACCGCGGATGCGTACTGAACTCAGTGCCGATCGATTGCCATATAGAGTTTCTAGCGTATCGGCGGTTTCATTGATTACACGCTGATTCCACAAAGCTGTGTTTTCCGCGTAACCTAAAGCCATTGTAAAATTGCTTCGTTGAGCCGGACTCAAATTTTGTAAATTGTAGCGTGCCGAATTAAATATCAAACGCTCGGCAAATTTATCATAAGGCAATCCAGGACGTAATTTGATTGTCATATTCCTAACGGGCTGAGCAAAATGACAACTCATGCATTCTGTTTGCACCACTCCAGGCATTACTCTGGGATTTTCCACCATGTACACTCGACCCATCATTTCCAAAAGCTCACGTTCCGGCAGTGATTCTGCACGAGATCCATCTTCAATAAGTGGTTGGAAGTGTTTTGTCGCATAAGGTGGAACGCCACCCACTGACACGATATTTGAAAAAAGTTTGTTTTTTATTTCAAGGTAATTAAAAGGAATGTACGTTTCCCAATTGCGAAAGGGTTCTTGAATCGGTTGATATTCGGGAATGATCGCAAATTGATTTACCGACGGTTGATTCATATTAATCGGCAACTCCCAACCAGCAAATCCATTGGCACCGTCACTGCGACGTGATGATCGGAACGTGACCTTAAAAGCTGGACTCATATGAGCCATAACAACTTTCTTCAATTCTTGGTAATACGGTCCCCTGAAGCCTTCAGCCGCAATAGTTGGGTTCACTTGCAAAGGTAAGCTACCGCGTTGAGCCGTACGTCGCAGTCGATGATTGAGCGCTTCAAGTTTACTTAAAAACTGTGGCAGGTCCAATATCGTATGTCCCGAATGAATAGATGCTTGCGTGTAGATACCGCCATTGGAAGGTTTTTGCCACACCAGATTTATGTATAGCTGACGCAAGTAATGATCAATTCGGATAGCAATCACGCGGAAATCATCCGTCTGATGAGTCATCGGACGACGAGTTCCAATTTCCAACTCAAATCCAACAAAAAGATACTGCGCTGGGAACAAAAGCTCTCCCGTGCGGGTGACATCAGTTGGTTTAATTAAAAGATTCTCTTCACCAGCTCGGGGCACGGGAAGTAAAATCGTGATATCGTTCATGTCCAAGTATTGAGACCAAGAAAGCGATGAGAAAAATACCAACGTCAGGATTGCTTTGATAGCTGTCATAATCTCCCCTATGAAAAGACGGTTTAACCTACTGACTCAATATAAGAATGTCATCTGCATTTTTAAATAAAATAATTTATAACGAAATCATCTGTTGCCAATTTGTCCCTTTTCAAAGACTTAGTGGACAAATTGGCAATTAAAGACACCATCCAAAACTATTTAGATAAACCGCATCTAACTATCGATACGGGTGACTAAAGAAACATTTATATATACAATTGATCCATGAATCAAAAAGAACGTTTCTTTGTCGTAATCATCCTTTCCGTTGTCGCGTTTATGGTTGGCATTGATATTTTTACCGACTCGGTTGAGGGCGTACCTAATTGGCATTTGTTAGTTGAAGGCAGCACGGGTCTAGCAGCCCTGTTTGGAATTTTTTATTTTTTAAAAGGTTCTCTTACACTACAACACCAACTCACAGACTCAATGAAAGAAAATGTTAAGCTTACAAACGTAGCGGACGCTTGGAAAAATGAAGCTCAAAAATATATTGTTGGTTTATCGAACTCAATTGACCTTCAGCTTTCAAAGTGGAATTTAACTAGCGCTGAAAAAGAGGTCGCACTACTTCTACTCAAAGGGCTTTCCATAAAAGAAATTGGCGAAATACGAAATACTACAGAAAAAACGGCGCGAGTTCAGGCCATCTCAGTGTATTCCAAATCTGGCCTTTCTGGGCGATCCGAATTAGCTGCATTTTTTCTAGAGGACCTATTGCAACCTCAAAAATTGGAAAGTTCTGGGGAAAAATAAGACTTTCTGGAACTAACTCTTTTCTGATTCAGTCGATGAATCTGCTTCATCATTGTTTTTCTAACTTTCCTAAAATAGATAAAACGTGTTTTCCATCTTTCTTGGCAGTGATGGTTTCCCCTAGTCCAAATACTATCATCGAAACAGAATAGATCTGGCAGCTGTGGTCTGTGCCCCAGCTGCCTATCAAACCTTTATGAAACTTTAACGTCTTTTAATTCCTTGGGATTTTCCTTTTTTGAACTTAACAATTTACTGAAAAATCCGCCGTCCCCTGTTTGGATGTGAACAGATCGTCCTTTTGCGGTTTCGGCTTTGGGAAGGGCGATATTCAAAACTCCGTCGTCATAGTGAGCTTCAATTTTATCAACATTTATCGTATTAGGAAGTTCGAAAGATCTTTCAAACTTGCCGTAAGTACGTTCGTGTCTCAGCGTAGCTTGGGCACTTGATTCTCTTACTTCCTTATGGCGTTCACCAGAAACGAAAAGAGTACTTTCCTTTACTTCAATTTTAATATCCTCTTTTCTTACACCCGGCATATCGAAACTAACTAGGTAATGCTCTTTAGTTTCATTGATATCGCAAGTGGGTATAAAGCCAATTGTGTTGGCATAAGATGGTCTCATCAGGTTGTCTACGATACGATCGAAGTCGTCAAAAACATCACCAACCATTAAGGATGGGACGAAGTTTCTGCGTGACCAATTTGTTGATAATGGGCTTAACATTCTCATTGTATACCTCCTATGGTTAAAATTTATGTTTAGCTGCCATCAATATCTTTAAATTGTGCTGACCAATTTTTTTGTCAAGTTTGCAAGATTACTTACGGCTTCCAGCTACGGCTGGCGCTAAAATTTGTTTCAAAATAGGTTTCATAAATAATCCTCCTAGAAAAAACTAATTTTAAAAAAAGCTAGTGCACTCTGTTTAAATCTGTCAAGTTCCCAAAATTAGAAATTCAATAATGCTATTTTAAATCAGTAACTTACATCACATCTTGACAAGATAATATCGACGCTCAGATTTTTTTTAGGAGATTTATAATATAAAGTAAAATTACAAAGGAGGTAGCAATGAAAACTGTTTATTTAAGAAACAAGAAAGGATTTGATTTCTCAGCGATCAGAATATTTATTTCTCTCATCGCTATTCTTTTGTCTACAACGTTCCCGTCCGCACAAACAATACCTGAAAATTCAAGTATTGTAGAACCATCAATTATAGAAAAGCTATTAATAGATTTTAAAAATCAAAAGACTGACTTTTCATGCGCATCCCCCACTCCAAACTCATATTTTGACCAGACCTCTATTCTGCCTAAATGTCCGGTCGAAAATAGGTATAGTGACTCATTACAAAACAATTGAGCAATAAAATGATCGTTTTACCAAACTCGACAAGAACTGAAGCTCATTTTTGGTCGAGTATTATCTAGAAACCAAGTATACAAGTTTGAAAAACCAAACCACACTTAGGTCGAAAACTATTTTTTCATTTAAGGTTTTCTCGTTTCAGTACTTGAGTCGTTAGGGCAAACTCCGATCTAGGAATGCGCTAGTGATTGGTACTGAAATGGCATTTTTTAAAGCAAGCAAAAGCGAACACTCCAAAACGAAGTAAAAGTTACGTCTGCTTAGAAATGAAAATTTGCCACTTCTAAATACGACCAGCACTAAAAGGATTGCGGTATGAGCCATTTAATAAAACGAGATGAACCAAAAAGCACAATTGACTCCGTCATTGACCAGGTCGCGGACGTCGTATCTAACATAGCCGGAATTCAGCTTGGGGAAAAACAACGACCAATGGTTGAAAGCCGCCTACGTTCGCGAATGTTAAAGTTGAAAATAGACTCATTTAGCGACTACTTGAATTATTTGAACTCACACCTTGAAGTCGAAAGCCAAGCACTACTATCGCTGCTTACCACTCACCACACTTTCTTTTTCAGAGAATTCAACCATTTCGAATTTTTGCTAAACAAAGGTCTTTCACGTTTTATAGAGCGAGCTAAGCAACGCAAAGATAAAACTATTAGAGTTTGGTCCGCCGCCTGTAGCAAAGGACAAGAAGTCTATTCACTTGCTATGTTTTTTAGATTTCATCTAATGCACATGGCCCCAGACGTAAAATTTGAAATTTGGGGAACTGATGTGGACTCGGCATCAGTTAAGTCCGCAAAAAATGGAGTTTATAAAACGGACGAACTAAGGCAGTCTCCGGCTATGTATCTTGAAGGCAACTGGATCAGAGGAACCGGTAATGTCCAAAATTTTTCAAAGGCCAAAGATCATTTGTTAAATAGTTGTCATTTTGAAACAGTTAATCTTTTAAATTCAGAAACTTTTTTAAAAAACAAAACATTCGACTTAATTTTCTGTAGAAATGTTTTTATCTATTTTAATCAAGAACAAATTCAAAAAATCACTAAAGATTTTATGAAACACCTTGATTCAGATGGTTTCTTGGTCCTTGGCGTTTCTGAAACTTTAAATGGGCTCTCTCTTAATATCGAACCCGTAGGACCTTCAGTTTACCAACATAAAAAAGCCCACATAAAACCGACGCCGGAAAAACTCGTCACAGTAAATGGTTCTAGGCCGACTCCGAAACCTGCGCCTGAAAGACCAATCGAAGTTCTGTGCATCGACGATTCTCCTGTTATTCACACACTTTTAGGAAAAATACTAATTCCAGATCAAGGTTTTAAGATTACGGCAAAAGCCAATAACGGCCGTGAAGCCATTGAAATTTTGAAAACTAGAAAATTTGACGCCATTACTTTAGACATGCACATGCCTGAGCTTGACGGAGTTGGATTTTTAAAAGAATACAAAGATCGCTCCGCACCTATCGTCATTTTATCATCTGTAAATCGTGACGATCCATCTATTGCTCAGAAAGCACTTTCTCAAGGCGCTAGTGACTATATTGAAAAACCATCGCTTGAAAACCTAGCGCAAGCAAGCAATGAAATAAGATCAAAAATAAAGCTTCTTTTGAGTATGAAGAAATCTGCGTAGTTGGAAAATTAAAAGGTACAAAATCAGGTCAGAATTTATTTTAGCGCCGGAAGCGATAAAATAAATTCTGTTTTTTCATTTTCAGAAAGCCATAGTTCTCCCCCATTGGCTCTAGCTAGATCCCTTGAAATTTTCAATCCCAACCCAGTTCCATTTTTTCCTTTAGTAGTATAAAAAGGTAAAAACAAATGGTCTCTTTCATTTTTTTTAATTATCGGTCCGTTATTTGAAATTCGAATTTCGCAGTGTTCGGTTGACTCCAGAATTCGAATTTCAACTTCTCCATTTTTAACTTTTTTTACTTCATCAAAGGCGTTATTTAGAATATTTAAAATTATTTCTGAAACCTGAATGTCACTACAAAGGGCTCCTATTTCTTTTTCTGGCAAATGCCAAATGATTTTAATCCCAGCTCTCAGAAATCGGTTGGAACAAATTGCTAAAACACGATCTACGACCTGCGCTAAAACATTGGGACACATTAGGACTCCTGAACGACCTGCATGCAGCGACTGCAACCCGTCTACAATTTTTTCGATTCTGAGTGCCGTGCTTTCAATTTCTGACAAACGCGCAATGATAAAATCCCTATCCGGGGATTCCTTCTTAAACTCTTTTAAAACAAGGTACGCATCACCATAGATGATGGAAACTGGATTATTGATCTCATGAGCGATGCCGCTCGCCATTTGCCCAATTGAAGAAAGTCTTGACTGTTCATACAATGAAGCTTCCAAAGTTTTCGTTTTTTCTTCTAGTTGTTTTTTCTCGGTAATATCTGTGACTATTACAAAAAACCCGATTACTTCATCATCTAGAAAATGGGGTATATAATTGGCAAGAGTACTTTTTATCTGTCCATCTGGTGTTGGAATATCTCGTTCAAATGTTTGGGGATTACCGTTTAGGACTCCATTTATATATTTTAAATTTAAACTGAAGATCTTTTCACCAAGTAGATCGGATATGTTTCGGTTTCTGATTTCGCTTGGACTTTTTCCAAAATAGGTAGCATAGGCTTTATTGGAATGTACATTTATTAACTCTTTATTCCAATATCCAAGCATTGACGGAAAATTATCTATAAACTGTTGCAGTGCTTTTTCTCGAGTATTTAGATAACGCGCTTTAAACTCGCTCTCCCCAAATTTCATTTTAAGATCCAACAAGTCTTTTTTAAGATCTTCGATCAATTCGATACTATTTAGTTGACGTTCATTCTGTAACTTCGAGAGAATTTTTTCGATAATGTGTTCTTCTAGCATTTCACTGCTCAGACCACTTTTATATAGATCGCCCGAGATTACACTAGTCATTTTTCTAAACTCCTAATCAGATAGCCTTTACCATAAATTGTTTCAATTTTATGATCAAAGTTCTTAATTTTTTTTCTTAAAGTGGTTATGTGAATATCTAGAATTCTGGCTTCAGGAATATTGTCGGGCCATATCAAACGCTCTAATGTTTCGCGTTTTACGATTTGGTTTTTCTCAGTTATCAACTTTTCAATAATTTTAAGCTCAACCTGAGTTAAATGAATTAATTCACCATTAATTCTTAAATCGTGATTTTTAGAATCTATTTTTAAGTTACCTAAAATCAGAGATTTGGTGGGCTGCTTTTCAATTATTTTCTGCCTTAACAGTTTTGATTCCACTCGAACCAGAAGTTCGTCCGGATTAAAAGGCTTAGAAATAAAATCATCAACTCCAGCTTTATAAGCATCGATTCGATCAATTGACTCTTTTAATGCAGTAACCATTATAATTGGAATATTTCTGGTATGACTCGCTGAACGAATTTCCCGTACGAACTCAATACCACTAAGCCCCGGCATAATATTATCGATCAGTATTAAATCAGGCTTCCTGTCTAGTATTGAAGCAAACGCATCTTTCGCGTTTTCTACTAAAGAGACATCATAGCTTGAATGTAAGAAGTCTTTTATAATTCTTAGTAGAGCTGGTTCGTCATCAATGGCAAGAATTTGGGGACGTCTCATAAAGATACTATAGGCTGAATTCTGAAGAGATTGAAGGTGTTATAGGGACCTAATAGGAATCACAGACCTACGGCTAGATGACTCATTTTGAGATTGTTTCGGAGATTTAGAAATCTTCACTATAGATTTACTTAATATTTTAGTTCTTTGGTCCGAAACATCTGTAAGAGTAGAAAATAAAATTAGGACTTTTTCATGATTTTGAACCTAAGTACGGCTTTAATGTCGATGGAGCATTAAGAAATGAACGAGGAAAAAAAATATCAAGAATCAGCAGGTCGGTTTCTGTGTTTCTCTTTAGGAAATGAAAAATTTGCTATGCCTTTGTTGCAAGTCAAAGAGGTCATCGCCAATACCGAAACAACTAATATTCCGCAAGCAGCCCCTTACTTTAAGGGCATTATGAATCTACGTGGACAAGTTATTTCCGTTATCGACCTTCGCATCAAACTCAAAGTTGGAAAAATTGAAACGACACCTGAAACAACAATCGTCATTCTTGATTTGAATGGCTTATCACTCGGAGTCATCGTTGACTCCGTCAACTCGGTAACCAGTTTTGAAAATTCCATGATCAGCGAACCCCCAGTCCACGACTCCTCCACAAAAGCTGACTATATTTTTGGGGTAGCTAGGCATGAAAAAGATCTTACACTTTTAATAGATTTAAAAAAAGTATTGAACACTGATGACCTGAAAACCATGAAATCACAAATAACGAAGGCCGCGTGAGGAGAAAAATGAACTCAAATTTAAAAAATAACTTCTTAGGTTTTTTTATCGCCTCGATTTTAAGTTTTGGAGCATTGGGAAAAACTGAAGTCAGCAAACACGAAACAAAGACTGCTAAACAGCAAACGGAAGTTCATGGAACTACTGATCAAAAAACCTCATCTTCAAAAGATGGCTGGGCCGCCATCCAAGAAATCCAGGCCGGTAACCGACGATATGTTGAAGGACGCTTAAATAATTCTAACCAAGACAAATCAACACGAGAAAAACTAGCCTCGGGTCAACAGCCTCCTGTCATTGTTCTTTCTTGCTCTGATTCTAGAGTTCCTCCCGAAAAGGTATTTGATCAGGGACTTGGGCAAGTATTTACAGTGCGGCTTGCTGGCCATGTTTTAAATGCGGAAGCGATCGCCAGTATCGAGTATGCAATAGAACACTTAGGAGCCAAGGCACTCGTCGTAATGGGCCATGATTCCTGCGGAGCGGTTAAGGCTGCTTTGACAACTCCAGATGGAAAATCGGCAGGGTCACCCAGCCTTGATAGTTTAATTGCCAAAATCAAGCCGGGAATCTCGGCATTTAAAAATATTTCACCTGATGACAAGACCCTTGAAGGCCCCGTTAAGGCCAATGTTACGGCCACGGTTAAAGAACTTATCAAGAAATCAAAAATTGTTCGTGAAGCACTTGAACTTAATCACCTTCTTTTAGCGCAAGGTATATACCATTTGGCTTCTGGCGAAGTAGAGTTTTGGAGCCTTGGACAACCGGTCGTAATTTTCAATGACTCTAAGGCTGCGTCTCGCGGGAAAAAGAGCAGAAGTGCTGCCTCTGGCGAAGAAGACGACAAGTAATTTACGGTAGAAAATAAATTCGACTCACGTCGAAAAAATTTAAGGAGACTCTATATGAACGTTAGCTTCAAAGCAAAATTGTTAGGTCTATGCGCCTTCATGGCATCGGTCAGTATAGTTATAGGATCCATTTCTTACCGGGGTTTACACTCAGTGGAAACTACTTATGACAAGGTCACCCATGGTTCAATGCCAAGTTTAAACGCAGCACATGATATGTTTCTGACCTATAGGGCCATTCGAATTAATCTTAGGTTACTTGGACTAGCGGGACTTTCACAAGAGCAATCTAAATATTACGTTCAACACACAAAAGATTCGATTGCTGCTTATGAAGCCGCAGATAAGGAGTATCGGGAAATTCCATTTTTGCCCGGACAAAAAGAAAAATACGAAAATGTAAACAAGGCATGGTCGCATTTCAAAGAGATAGGAGTGAAAGCTTTGGCTCTTTATGACGACGGATCATCGTCCGCTAGAGAACAGCTTAATCAGATTTTCCTGCATGACTGTATGGAAGCCGCAAAACACTATACAGAGGCCATTGAAGAATTAGAAAAATTCCATCGCGAAGAGGCCGATCGTGACATTAAAGACGCGGAAGCAACTGGGCAGAGTACAAATCAACTCGTTATTTTTACATCAATAGCAGGAATACTTTTAGGTCTAATGGTAGGTTTTATTTTCTCGACCAAAGTAGCAAGCTCCATCACAGCGGTTGCTCAACAATTAGCTTCGAACGCAGACCAAGTTGCAGCAGCTAGCTCGCAGATAGCGTCCTCGTCTCAGCAACTTTCGGAAGCAAGCACAGAACAAGCCGCTTCGCTGGAAGAAACGGCGGCTTCGCTAGAAGAAATTACCTCTATGATTTCCAAAGCGACCGAAAATGCGCAAAATACATCTGAAACTTCATCAGAATCTCACAAAAAAGCAGAAGAAGGACGTGAGTCAGTGGATCAAATGCTCACTTCTATGGATGAAATAAGCCAAAGTAACGAGGCTATCTTGACTCAGATCAACGAAAGTAACCGTCAAATGTCTGATATAGTAAAAGTCATTCAAGACATTGGCAATAGAACTAAAGTTATTAACGAAATCGTATTTCAAACCAAACTACTATCCTTCAATGCTTCTGTTGAAGCCGCCCGAGCTGGCGAGCACGGCAAAGGTTTCGCAGTGGTTGCTGAAGAGGTAGGAAATCTGGCTCAAATGTCAGGAAACGCTGCTAAGGAAATCACCGACATGCTAGATGCAAGCATTTCCAAAGTTGAAGGTATTGTCAGAGATACTCAACAGAAAGTTGAAGGTTTGGTTCAATCTGGCAAAGCAAAAGTTGAGTCTGGCGTAACCGTAGCAAAACAATGTTCCGACGTACTAAATGAAATCGTTCAAAATGTTTCAAGAGTGTCTGGTCTATCGCAAGAAATTTCTCAGGCATCCAAAGAGCAAGCCCTTGGCGTTTCAGAAATTAACAAGGCCATGTCACAGCTGGACACAGTAACTCAGCAGAATGCGGCAACAAGTGAAGAAGCCGCCAGCGCCGCAGAAGAACTTTCTGGCCAAGCCGAATCCCTTAAGGCCTCAGTTGAAGATCTTATGGCGGTGATTACTGGAAATCGAAACTCTAGTGCTTCTGTTACTGTCCCACGACCGACTCCGACAGTCACCAAAATGCCTAAGTCAAATATCGTGCATATAAAATCGGCTCAAGCGAAGACTAAAAAATCTAATAGCTTTGAATCAAAGTCACTTCAAAAAGTATCTGGGGATGATTCATCAACACCCGATCGTGACGATGATGGCTTTAAAGACGTATAGTGAACAAAATTGATTCTATGACCGTCGAAGTATTTACGGATGAAGATTTTCTCTTTTTGAAAGAGAAAATCTTCCAGTTAGCTGGGATTCATCTAACTGAAAAAAAAAGGGAGTTAGTTCGCTCCCGAGTTCAATCCTTTTTACGGAAATCAACTTTTAATTCACTTGATGAGTTAAAAGTTGAACTTATGAATTCCAACCCGACGGTTACCCAACAATTCGTTAACTTGCTAACCACAAATAAAACTGATTTTTTCCGCGAACCCAAACACTTTGATTTTCTGATTTACAACCTCATTCCTCAATGGAAAAAAGAAGGAAAAACAGAAATCAAAATTTGGTGCTCGGCCTCTTCGACAGGTGAAGAACCCTATACTATCGCCATGGTATTGCTTAATCACCTTCCTAAAAACATCTCTTTTAAAATACTTGCAACAGATATAGACACGCAGGTCTTAAAAAAAGCTCAAAACGGAGTCTACCCGATTTCAAAAATTCACGAGATACCCGAAGAATACCAACCATACCTAGTCAAAGGAACAAACAGGGCGAATGGTTGGTTCAAAGTATCAGACGAAATCCACTCAAAAATCTTGTTTAAGCCACATAACCTAGTTGAAAGTACATATCCTGGTGACGAAGTCTTTGATTTGATTTTTTGTCGAAATGTCCTTATTTATTTTGAAAGACAGACGATAAATAAACTGATGGAAAAATTGCATTTATCACTTAAACAGCCAGGGCATCTTTTCATCGGACATTCAGAGTCGATTCCAGGAACACAGCATTTATTTGGACCGATTCAACCCGCGGTGTTTAGGAAAATCTCAAAATGAGCCAAGAAATCGTTAGTCTAAATATTGCTGAACTTGTCGTATCCAAAGAATCCGTCGTGGTAAGTACAGTTCTAGGCTCATGCGTTTCAGTATGTCTTTTCTCTGAAGTAGTAAACGGTGGTGGGGTCATTCATTACGCGCTTCCTGAACTTCCAATTAATTCAATCGACAATCCATTGCGCTATGGCGACTATGCCATAGAACAATTGATTTTAGAAGTTTGCCATCACCTGGACGTAAAAAGCCATCAACTCAAAGCAAAACTTGTTGGGGGTGCCAACAATATAGCATCAGAACACCCGTCTCAACATGTCGGCGCTGAAAACGTAAAAATGGCCAAGAAAATGCTTTCCAAGCACAAGATCCCTATTGTTGGTGAAGATGTAGGGGGAACCCGGGGCCGTAAAATTCTATTTCACGTCCAAACCGGACGTTTACAAGTCGCACTTGTTGGGCCGGGCTTCTCTAGGCCATCAGCGGCAAAAGCAATTAGCCTACCAAATAAGAAGATGACTTCTTTCTCTAATTCCGGCACGACTAAATCGACACGAAAACTGCGCGTTTTAATTGTAGATGACTCGAAAACTATTCGTGACCTGTTAACCAAAGTTTTGGGTCAAGACTCCAATATAGAAGTCGTAGGTCAAGCCGAAGATCCACTTAAGGCCGAGTTATTACTGCCAACGACTAAGCCGGATGTCATTACTCTTGATGTGCATATGCCTAGAATGACTGGTGTCCAGTGGTTAAAGACACTGGTTCCAAAATACAAACTGCCGGTTGTCATGATTACATCTTTGGAATTAAAAGATGGCAATGAGGTGTTTGAAGCGATGGAACTAGGAGCTGTCGATTACATTCAAAAACCATCGCTATCTGATATCAGTTCAGCTGCCCCCCTTATTCGAGAGAAAGTAATTAATGCCGCCTCTGCAAGAGTTAGAATACCTAAACAAATAAAGAAGTTTGTTCCCTCTGGAATTTTGAATCAGTCCTTTGATCCCAATGTTGTTATCGCAATTGGCTCTTCCACGGGAGGCACTGAGGCACTCAAAGAAGTTCTGACTGCATTGCCAAAAAATATCCCACCGATCGTTATCGTTCAGCATATTCCACCCGTTTTTTCTAGAGCTTTCGCAGACAGAATGAACTCTCTCTGCCCCTTTGAAGTAAAAGAAGCTGAGTCGGGCGATGCCCTACATTCGAATCGCGTACTCATTGCACCTGGTGGGCAGCAAATGAAAATTATAAAGAAACCTTCGGGACTATTTGTAGAGGTGAACGACGATCCTCCCATGACCCGTCACAAACCTTCGGTTGACTATCTCTTTCAATCGGTAGCAGAAGCGATTGGAAAAAATGCGATTGGAGTAATCTTAACAGGTATGGGTTCCGATGGAACAAGTGGCATGCTTAAGATGAAAGAAAAAGGCTCACTCACCTTTACTCAGGACGAAGAGACCTGCGTTGTATATGGAATGCCGAAATCGGCGTGGGAATCAGGAGCCAGTCAGTGGCAAGTCCCCTTAGATGAAGTTGCCACTAAGCTGGCTCAGGTTTGGGGATTAAAACGATCTGCATAAACTTACTTCTTTGATTAACTAGCCGGTGATGATGCAAATGACTACCCGTCCATTTTACTCTGCCTAAGCCTTAAGGCATTGGCTACCACCGACACAGAACTTAAACTCATTGCTAGACTGGCAATCATTGGACTCAGTAGCAGCCCAAAAACTGGATAGAGTACCCCTGCTGCAATCGGTACCCCAAGGACATTGTACCCAAAAGCGAATAACAAGTTCTGCCTTATATTTTTCATTGTGGCCTGGCTCAGTTTATGAGCACGAACAATTCCCATAAGATCACCCTTGACCAAAGTAACTCCTGCACTTTCCATAGCGACATCTGTACCAGTGCCCATTGCAATTCCAATATCGGCTTGAGCCAGCGCAGGTGCATCGTTTATCCCATCTCCTGCCATGGCAACAATTTGTCCTTCAGACTTCAGCTCTTGAATAATTTCATTTTTTCGCTGAGGAAGAACCTCTGCTTCGACCCTATCGATTCCCATTTCCCTTGCCACAATTTCAGCTGTATTACGATTGTCGCCAGTTACCATGACAACCTTAATACCTTTAGAGTGAAAGTACTTAACAGCTGGTTTAGCTGATTCTTTGATCGGGTCTTTCACGGCGATGACAGCAGCTGGTTTTCCGTCAATAGCGACAAGCATAGTGCCGTGCCCAGTGCTTTGAAGATCTTTTGCAATTTGAGAAAGTTCGCTCGAATCAACACCAAATTTTTCAAAAAGTTTTTTGTTTCCTACTAAGACATTTCGTTTTTGAACTTGCCCTTTTACACCCATACCAGTTATGGATTCAAATTCGGCGACAGATTCAATTTTTATATTTCTATCAATTGCGCCTTGAACAATGGCCTCTGCCAGAGGATGCTCACTGGATTTTTCAAGAGAAGCCACCAGGCTCATAGCATCCCATTCCGTAAAACCGTTCAGGGTTTTCACGACCGCAAGTTTGGGCTTCCCTAAAGTAAGAGTCCCTGTTTTATCAACAACCAAAGTGGTGATCCGCTCAAGACCTTCAAGGGCTTCTGCATTTTTAATTAACACACCGACATTCGCCCCTTTACCTGTGCCGACCATAATGGACATCGGAGTCGCAAGACCAAGAGCACAAGGACAAGCGATAATAAGCACTGCGACTGCATTTATAATTGCATGGGGCAATCGTGGTTCCGGCCCGATAAAATACCAAACGATGGCGGTTACAAGAGCGATAGCAATAACAGCTGGAACAAAATAACCCGAAACGGTGTCCGCAAGTTTCTGGATCGGTGCACGACTTCTTTGCGCTTGAGATACCATTTTTACGATCTGCGACAACAAAGTATCAGAACCTACTTTTGTTGCCTTCATAACTAGACTTCCCGTGCTATTGACGGTTCCTCCCGTAACTAAATCCCCGTTGTCTTTTTCTACAGGAATTGGTTCACCTGTAATCATTGATTCATCCACTGAACTGCGGCCATCAGTCACTTCACCATCGACAGGAATTTTCTCACCAGGTCGAACTCTTAACAAATCGCCAACGTGAATGTACTTGATAGAAATATCTTCTTCCGTTCCGTCAGCGAGAACTTTCCTTGCCGTCTTCGGCGCAAGTCCTAAAAGCGCTTTTATGGAATTTCCAGTTTGGCTTCTGGCTCGAAGCTCAAGAATCTGTCCCAACAGAACAAGGGTTGTAATAACGGCGGCTGCTTCGTAATACAACGGAACCATTCCACCGTGCATCGTGACACTCTTAGGAAAGAGTGACGGAAAGAATGTTCCTACTAAACTGAATAGATAGGCTACGCTAGTTCCAAGAGCGATGAGCGTGAACATATTGAAGTTTCGAGACTTAACTGAACGCCATCCCCGTTCAAAAAATGGAAAGCCTGCCCAAAGAACCACTGGGGTTGCAAGCAAAAATTGAATTCCTGCATTAATCCAACTAGGGATTGCATGTTGTACTGGTTGTCCCGGAATTAAATCGGACATCGCCAATAGCAATAACGGGATCGTTAATGGGACACTGACTCTCAAGCGCTTTGTGAAATCCGCAAGCTCCGGATTTTCAACATCTTCTATAGACACGTCTTCAGGTTCAAGCGCCATACCACATATCGGACAATTGCCGGCTCCCGTTTGTCGGATCTCTGGATGCATGGGACAAGTGTAGATAACTTCTTTATCATTTCTCTGATTTTGTTCAACTTGAGGATTTAAATATTTCAAAGGTTCTGTATCAAACTTAGTCTTGCATTTTGGATTACAGAAATAAAAAGTTTCTCCTTTGTAATTCGTATTACCACCTTTAGCCGTTTTAGGGTCAATCATCATTCCACAAACTGGATCTTTAACAAGATCGGATTCCTTCTTTGGTGCAATTGAGCTACACGAGTGGCCTTCACTATGGGAATGGTCATGTTGATGACTATGCCCCTGATGTTTATTGTGGTTGTGCTTCGAATGATCCATATATTCTCCAGTCAAATGCCCTTCAAGGCTAGAGTCTGTTTTCCTCTTTGTGTACAGCATGCACCTTCCAGTGGTTGGAAGGTCAATAGAGAAAATTAGAGTTTAGATGCGTTTCGTTAAAAATGGATTGCTTTGATACGCAACTTTTTATCAATTGCTTGACCTTCCAATTATGGGAAGGTTTATAGTCATCTCTTAGGTACAACCAAAAGGGAAAACTATGAATATCGGCGAGGCAGCAACAATATCGGGTGTGAATGCAAAACTGATCCGTCACTATGAGTCCATTGGAATTATCCCAAAAGCCAGCAGATCGATGGCGGGCTACAGAACCTATTCAGAAGCCGATGTAAATATCCTGGTATTTGTAAAAAAATCGCGAAGCCTTGGCTTTTCTATGAAAGAAATCAAAAAGCTCGTGAGTCTATGGCGCAACAAAACAAGAGCAAGCGTCGAGGTTAAAAATCTAGCTCTTAATCATATTAGTGAAATGGAGCAAAAAATTGTAGTCCTCCAAGCGATAGTTAAGACGTTGAAGCATCTAGCAAAATGTTGCCATGGCGACGACAGACCAAACTGTCCAATTTTAGATGACTTAGCGAACCCATAAAACTTCATTTTGTTCGTCACGAATCTTAAACCTCCACCGATCCCACTGTAAATGAAAGTAAAGATTTCGCGACCGTCTTGTTTAGAAATCAGCGACGTCTGTATCAAAATGACATACTGATAAAGCCTATATGATTTTAACCAAAGTCCGCGATCTCATATCAGACCAAATGAGGAAAATATTTTTTGTCTTGATTCACTTACACATTGTTCCGACAAGAAGTTTATTGTCCGTCACTAGGGGGCTCTCGTGTCAAATTCAAAAAGGACTCATCAAATCGCAGGCTACTCTATACAAAAGACGGTATTAGAAACTGACAACTCAATTGTTTTTCTAGGAACTCACGAAACGAAAACCGCCTATCTAAAACTTCAAAAGATTTCACCATCAAGTATTTCGAGCATCGCGCGGATTCAAAATGAGTACACTATTCTTAAAACGATAAATCATCTTACCTGCGTACCCCAGAATGCTGAATTAAAACGTCATTTAGATTCCTGGGTTCTTATTATGCCGGTGACCCACGAAAGTTTCTCTCTAAAAGAATTTATAAATTACGGAAAAGTCGAAATAAAAGACTTTTTGAATATTGCAATTTCTTTAGCAGATGCTTTAAGCCGCATTCATGAAGCCGGAATCATTCATAAAGATATTAAACCTGAAAATGTCGTCTTGTCGAATCAAGGTGATCTCAAATTTATTGATTTCGGTACGGCGTCTCAAATCGCTGTAGAATTCCAAGACTCTCAAAATCTGAGTGCTCTAGAAGGCACCTTATCCTATATTTCTCCAGAGTTAACTCGTCGTATGAATCGCCCAGTTGATTACAGAACTGACTTTTACTCGTTAGGCGTTCTTTATTATCTTATGTTAACTGGGAAACTTCCTTTCACTTCGGAAGATCCTATGGAGCTTGTCTATTGTCATTTAGCTAAGCAGCCAAAATTCCCGAGCGAAGTTTCACATGAAGTGCCAGAAGTAATTTCTCGTATAGTTATGAAACTCATGGCGAAAAACTCGGAAGATCGCTATCACAGCGGCCAGGGTTTGAGAAAAGATCTTGAATTATGTCGTCAGAGTTTTTTGGAAAAAGGCCTGATTCCTGATTTTGAAATCGCATCTTACGATGTACCACTTGTATTAACCATACCTCAAAAACTTTATGGACGTGAAAAACAGCAAATTGAACTTATAAAAGCATTTGAAAAATCTGCAACAGGCAGCGGCGAGCTGGTTCTTGTGTCTGGCTATTCTGGAATCGGAAAAACTGTTTTGGTTAATGAGTTACAAAAGCCCATAGTGAAGCAAAAAGGCTATTTTATTTCAGGTAAATACAACCAATATGATAGTAATATACCCTACAGTGCAATCACTCAAGCCTTTACAAGTTTAGTACGAAGTTTACTTTCTGAGTCACAACCAAAGATCCAAAATATAAAAGAAAAAATAATCTCTACATTAGGCGAAAACGCTGGAATTATAGTGGATGTCATACCTGAACTGGAACACATTATTGGACCACAGTCGCCTATTCCTCCAATGAGTTCGGTGGAGTCAAAAAGTCGATTCTACCGTACCTTCCAGAAATTTGTATCCGCATTTGCCAGTGCCGAGCATCCCCTAGTCATTTTTTTAGACGACTTGCAATGGGCTGATCTGAGCAGCTTGGATTTAATAAAAAGTTTGTTGCTTGAAAGTTCTTATTTTCTTCTTGTAGGTTCCTATCGTGAAAATGAAGTCACAGAGTCTCACCCACTTACCTATGCAATGAATGAAATTGGAAAAAATAAAACTGTGTCCAAGATTAGTTTAAAGCCATTACAGCTAAACGATATGCAGCAGTTGCTTGCGGATACATTTCATCGATCACCTGAAGACTGCCTCGATTTTGCCGAAGTTGTGATTGCAAAAACAGGAGGAAATCCTTTTTTCGCCAGCGAGTTTATAAGACGACTACATAAGGATGGCTGCGTTCAAGTGAATACTCTGGCCAGTTGTTGGGAATGGGATATAAGTAGAATTAAAAGCTTGGAAGTAACTGACAACGTTGTTGATCTGGTTACTCATCGCCTGAAAGAATTAAGTCAAGACTCCCAAGAAATTTTAAAAATCGCAGCGTGCTTAGGTGCGCGTTTTGACCTGAAAACTATCGCAGAACTTGAGGGAACACCTCTTTCAAAAACAGTTTTACGAATTTGGGATGCTATTCATAACGGCGTTGTTTTATTCGGTGATGAGTTCACCAAATATTATAGCATGGCTTGGCAGTGCAGTCAGGGCGAGGCAACAGAGACTGAACTTGAGGCCATCAGCCCTTATTTTACCTGTCGTTTTTTGCACGATCGCGTGCAACAGGCAGCATATGATTCCAGCAGTAAAAATGAAAAACTACAATTTCATTTAAGAATCGGTCGACATTTCAATCAGCTCATGACAGGAGCTAATCAAGAATACCTCCTGGAGGCCGTCAACCATTTGAATCAAGCCCATCAATTAATTACCGAACCTATTGAAATAGACAAACTGGTCACATTGAATTTGCGAGCCGCTCAAAAATCTCAAGACTCAACGGCCTATCAAGCAGCGCTGGAATTCGTCCGTTTTGCGTTAGCACTCCCAGAAGCTGAAAACTGGAATAACGCTTATGAAAGATCTTTTGAATTTTATTTATTGGGCGGACGATGTTGCGGATTACTAGGACACGTTGACGAAGCTGAAAAATTTTTGATGAAAGCATTGAATAATTCACAGTCTCCCGTCGATTCTGGCAAAATATATGCGATTCGCTTAAATCAACTAGCGGCAGTAGGTCGTTACCCTGAAGCGATTACCGAAGGATTAAAGGCCTTGGAACTTTTAGGGATTCACCTACCTGCGACTCATGTACCTGAAGACGTGGGTAGTTACTTTATGAAAGAGTATCAGTTTTATCTGCAATTTAGAAATGAGAAGGGAATCCAAGCGCTCTATGACCTTCCGGTAAGCCGTTCCGTTGAACATGATTTGGTTATTTCGATTTGTGCTAGCATGTTGGATTGTGTCTTCATCGCCGCTTCTCATTATTATGGTGTCATGGCGGTTACGATGATCAATCAAACCATTCGCAAGGGAAACACATCTTTTTCGCCGATCGGTTACCAAAGTATTGCAATTGTTCTTTCCGCAGGTTTCCGAAATTATGACGACGCCTATGAACTCGGAGCCTTATCACTGAGAGTAAATGATGAAATATTTAAGAATAAAGCTATATCGAGTACTTTAGTTTACGTTTTTGCGACTATGTTCTTACCTCTTAAAAAATCGTATCAAGAAGTATATGATCTTTACGAAAGAGCGTATAAAGAAGGAGTTGATTCCGGTGATCAATTGTTTTCTGCCTACGCTGCTGTTGGTTTAGGGCGCCTGAGTCTTATGTGGAGCAAAAAAAACCTCTTGAGCGCGGTCGAAAGTTTTGACAAGCAGTTGGCTCGGGTGAAAAAAATTAATAACTTTGCCATGGGAGAAATGCTGGCTTCCCAAAAAGGTGAAGCGATGAATTTTTTAGGTCTTACTTCGAGTCTAGATTCAATTGATTATAACCACTTTAATGATACTCACTATCGCGACACATTTAAATCAGCACCTTTATTTAATACCTTTTCAAGCTTGCTTTTGATTGGCAGATTATTCCACTACGGAAAATTCGCAGACGCTTCAAAAGTCGCCCTTGAAAGCAATTTCACTGCCATTGAATCCATGATACTAGATCAAGTGACTTATAGATTTTTTTCGGCAATGGCTCACGCTGCGTATTGTCGCGATGCCGATGAATCAGAGAAGGTGAAATTGATGGCCGAATTTAATAAACACAGGGCCATTCTAATAGACTTGAGTAAAAGTGCTCCTATGAATTTTGCTTGGATCGAAAATTTACTTTCGGCTGAGTTGAGTTACTTGGAAAGTAAAGACGGAATGGAAACCGTACTAAAATATTATGACTTAGCTATCGGGCAAGCTAAAGAATCTGGTCTTATCTTTTTTGCCGCCCTTTGTGCAGAAAGAGCTGGTCGAACGTGGTTGGTTTGGGGACATGAAAAAATAGCTTATGTTTATTTAGCAGATGCCTATGCCTTGTACGAAAATTTTGCGTGTAAAAAGAAAATGGCTTTACTTCAGCAAGAGTTCCCAGATTTACAAACAAGAACGTCGTCCCATACACAAAAATCTTTTGGTTCTACGCAGCAGAGCACTAGTTATATGACCTCTGCTATGCTTGATGTTGGGGCTATCATTAAAGCATCGCAAGCGATCTCTGGGGAAATCATCCAGGAGAAACTTCTTATAAAACTATTACAAATTGCACAGGAAAATGCCGGGGCTCAGACGGCATGTCTGATTTTGTCGAATGACGGGCAAGTTTTTGTTCGTGCCCACTCCGAAGGATCAGGTATGAATCTTGTAAATATTGAGGCTACGGCCTATGATAAGATGGCTCAAAGTGTTTTCCGTGAAGCTCTTAGAACCCAAGAACCCGTTGTATTAGATCAGGCACTAACAGATTCACGTTATAAATCCGACCCCTACATCGAGAAAAATAAAAATAAGTCCATCTTATGTATGCCGATCCTTAATCATGGACGGATTGCCGGTTATTTATACTTGGAAAATAACTTGAGTTCGGGCGCGTTTAGTCCTGATCGCGTTCAGGTTTTAAAAATTCTGGCGTCGCAGGCTGCGGTTTCTCTTGAGAATGCGTCCTTGTACCATGACCTGGAAGGACGAGTTCAACTCAGAACTCAGGAATTAAATCAAAGTTTAGTCACTTTACGCGAGACTCAAGCTCAGCTGGCCCATTCCAGTAAAATGTCGGCTCTTGGATTGATGGCTGGTGGTATCGCTCATGAAATCAACACGCCCCTAACCACGATTCGATTGCATGCGGAAAGACTCGAGATGCGTCTTGAGGCAAAAAAACTTGATGCTGAGATGATATTGAAGGTTTCTCAGTCTATTACGAAAACTGTTGATCATATTGCTAAAATTATAACTGGGTTGCGGCAGTTTTCTCGAGATGGATCTTCCGATCCTATGGTTTCCGTCAACGTTCACGAAATTTTAGATCAAACGTTAGCGTTGTGCCAGGAACGCTTCCGTAAATCAAACGTAATCATTGAATGTGGACATATCGACCCACAACTCAGTATACTGGGTCGCCCCACAGAAATTTCACAAGTTATCTTGAATTTGCTTAATAATTCTTTTGACGCCATTCATGAACAAAAAAATTCATGGATTCGAATCGAAGCTATAGGTCACGATGAAGGCGTAGTGATTTTTTCCCTGACTGATAGCGGTGCTGGAATAGATGCCAAGTCCCGCGAAAAATTATTTCAGCCGTTTTTTACGACGAAGGACATTGGTAAAGGTACGGGTCTAGGACTCAGTATTTCTCGAGGAATCATAGAGCGGCATGGTGGACAGCTCTATTATGATGAGACTTGTGCCAATACTCGTTTTATAATACGCTTAAAAAAAGCAGACAGTATCCAAGGCAAGGTGGCTTAAAATAAAATCCTAAGTGGAGGATTATGAATTCTTTAAAAGACAAAAAAATTCTAGTAGTTGAAGACGAGAAAGATTTAAGAGATATCCTCGCAGCGGTTTTAGAAAACCTAGTGAGTGAAGTTTTTGTCGCAGAAAACGGCGAAAAGGCTTTACAAATATTGGAAACTGAATCTGTCGATTTAATTCTTTCGGACGTCCAAATGCCGGTTATGGGCGGTTTTGAATTAACTAAAAGAGTTCGTTCTAAAAACCTTTTGATTCCTGTGATTTTATTAATCTCGGGGCAATCGGATCTTACGGAACAAAGTGCCTGCAGCATTGGGGCCTCTGGATTAATGACAAAGCCCTGTGATATCAAAACACTAAGAAACAAGATCATGCTTCTTTTGAATCCACCTTCGGTTGCTTAGCGAAGTTTGAAATAAAACTCATCAGATCCAGGATTTGTTACTGTAAACCATCTGACAGGCGTTCTGTAATTAATAGACCTATTTGCGGCTCGGAAGCTGAACACATCTCGTAGTAGCCAACCGAAACATCTTCATTGAATGACCTCCCCTCAGACCAATAGTCACTACAATACTTGTGAAATCAGATTAAGGTTCTCTGGGAAAAAGGAACTCTCTGTCGCCTTTTTGATTCGAATAAACTGCCGATGTCATATAAAACCGTGATTTATCGTGCTTGAAAAAAATCACCATAACGGCACCGCCCTCTTTAACACTGTACTTTGCATTTGGGCAGCTACTCATCGCTTCATAGGCTTCCTTAACATCTGGACCAAACAGACTATTAGCCTCCTCCAGACTTAATAATCCTCCCGTATCACTCAAGTTATCAAATGCTTTCTTAAATTCCGCTAATGGGCGACTAACATTCAAAGCTTCCTCCTTATCGGGCAATTTATGGGCACATCCAATTATTAACAGGGCCATATAAATAATTACATATTTCTTCATTCTCTAGATTCAAACAGACACAAGCGTTGTTGTAAAGAAAACGAATGCGTTCAATTCCGCATAAGTGTGCTAGACTAGATTGGTTTTTAGATTTTCTTCAGTTAGAGTCCTTTTTCGTTCAAAAGTTTGACAGGTAAATAATTCCTGTAAAAATATCTGCACTTTATTTTTTCTAGGGCGATGTCATTCTGAGGCTCAAATTAATTGAAAATAGAGTGTCTCATAGGCAAGGAGTTAATGTGAAAAATTTTGCGTTTTTATCGCTGTTTTCTTTAGCGACAGTTTGTTCTGCAAACATTTTACAGGAAACATACACTTGCGATGCTAAATATGGGCCCGTTGAAATAGTTTTTAACAAATTGAGCCCCGTTTCTGTTGAAGTAAAAGTTAAAATTCATGCACCTGGACTTGCTGGAAAACTAGAGAGGCAACTCACTGGCATTTGGGACTATAGTAACGATACTCAGTCTGCGTTTGGATCGCTGACAAAAGTAACTACCGACGATGAGTATCCTCTCCAAGGCGGTGTAGGTATCGCCAAATTTAGCGGCAACGAAATTCAGCTTATTTCTACTGGGTTTGTGTCTTTTAATAAAGGTGTAGCTTACGGTGGCGCCGTCAAGACAGTTGCTTGCAGATTAAAATAGTATAGCTCTACAATCTGATGTGTTACAAAACCTCAGTTGGTTCGATCCAAGAACTGGCTCCTTAGCTTGCGGCTAAGAAGCTAAATTCTATTGGAAAGA
>CAWVRN010000041.1:0-25045 GCA_963932905.1 uncultured Bdellovibrio sp. | reverse complement strand
TTCATGCTCCTTTTTTTATGACTAATTGCTTCCCACTAAGACCCGTTATGAACCGGTCCATACCGGAGACATAGTTTACACTTTTTGGAACCCGAAGGGGTCGTCTACCGGTTCAACTCTTGAGCCTTTTTCATCAAAATATCCAAGGTCATAATCCATAAAACTGACAACCCAGATACCATCTTCCATTTCTTTTATTCCAACCTGCTGCCCTGCGAACGATCTGCTTAAAGAGACTTTCAGTTTCTTCGTGCAGATTCTTCCACAGGTCGTCACTGTAATCGTCTGATCATGCATGGGATAAAACAACGGCTCTAATTTCTTAAACTCTTTATCGGACTTTTTATAAACTTCTGAAGGATATTTATTTTTTATTCCTTCATGCGGTCTTTCGTTATTAAAAATATTTTGAAAAACATCGAACGCCTCTTGCTGTGACACAAGTGTTTGTCTTGGTGGTCTTGTCGTTTCAAGTTTTAATGTTAAATGCATTCGTTCGTGTCTGCCATTTTCTTGTGGTTCACCAGGCGTAATGCGCTCTAAATTTATTCCATGCCTCATCCACCAGACTGATAATTTCGTTAAATTATAAAATGACTGACCATTTGCAAAAGGATTTCCATTATCGGTCCTCAACGAGTCTGGTATTCCATATTCTTTAAACGCTCTGGTAAAAACCTCGAACGCAAACTCTTCTCGTGTCGATGATAAAGCATCACATTTGATTAAATATCTTGAAGCGTAATCCGTGATCGTGAGCGGATAACAGTACTGCCGATTACCTAACATAAATTCACCTTTGTAATCAGCACACCACAACTGATTAGGCTCTGTGACATGTTCAAGCGGGGTTCCTGTTGCTTTAAATCTTCTTCTGCCTAATCGATGCTTCACGAGTCCATGCCGATCAAGGATCGCGTGTATTGTGCTTTTTGCGGGCGTCTTCACATCAGGATACTTTTTAATTATTTTTTCTCTGATTTTTGGCGCACCCCAATTTGGGTAATCACGTTTCAGATCCAAAATCATGGCTTCAATCTGAATGGGTAAAGAATTCGCATATCGATGCGGAGTTCGCTTTTGTTCAACCAAAGCACATTGACCCATCATTTTATACCGATCAATCAACTTGTAAGCCGTAGGTCTTGTGATTCCAAATTCCTTGCAAAGAGGTGCGATCTTTTCACCCTCTAAGTATCTGGCTATAAATTTAAGCTTCTCATCCATCTTATTACACTCCCTCCAACCCATTGGAATTCCTCCGTGATTGGAAAAGTGTAAACTATGTCTCCGGTATATTCTGTAAACGATGTCTCAGGAAGGACAGAATACGACTCAATAGGAATCAAGCAAAGAATAGCGAAGTTCATTTGGTATCTAAAGGCTCGAGACTCTGTGAGAATTATTCTGAGAAAATTTCTGAGCAGATCAAACAGTCTCTCATGAAAATTGGTATTAAAATTCATCTCAATGAGCCAGTAAACCAAATTCATCAAAAGAGCATCAAATTGAATCAAGGTGGCGATTTGGAGTTCGATTCTATTTTTATAGTTACGCCGACTCTGCCATCAAAAATATTTGCAGGGAAAGTGGATTCTAAACTTCGATTATCGTCATGTATTTTTGCTGTTGGAGATGGGACTCAGATGACCGATTTTCCAAATCTTCCTAGATCTGGTGTAATCGCCGTGCACCAGGGACGACACCTTGTCGAGAGTATTAGAAATTCACTTGTCGATTTGGAACCCTCTGATTTTAAAATTAAGAACAGACAACTCAACATCCTCATAACTGGAGAAAACTCCGCTCGTTTCGTGTGGGGAAGCTTTAGCTTCGAGGGCAAGTGGCCGCTTCGACTCAAAAATTGGATTGATCAACGGTATATGTCGAGCTTTGAAGATGTATAATGCAGTGCCGATAATCGAACCTGCATTATATTATACATTTCAAAACTAGCTCTCCTACCTCAACTCAGAATTAACCTCTGGTTGGGTTAAATGATTAATATAGTTCGAAAGAGTTTTAATCGAAACAATCAACATTACTTCAAGAATATTTTGCTGAGTAAAACCAGCTTTAATAAATTTTTCTTGATCTCCCAAAGTCAACCGACCTCTTTCCTTAACCACTAGACGGACAAAATCAACCAACGCCCTATCTTTTGAGTTAACAATTTCTCTTCCTTCAGATAATGCGAGTAGAGTTTCTAAGTTTGCCCCTTTCATTTTACCGATTGCCTTATGCGCTTTAACGCAAAAATCACATTCATTTTCAACACTAACGGCCATCAATGCAATTTGCTGATCTGAAACTGAGAAACTAGTCTTCGATACAAGTTCGTTCAACTGTAAATAAGCTTCAATTGTAGTTGGCGCCCCAGCCATGTAGTCAAACATCGTGGGAATAAATCCAAATTTCGATTTAATTCCTGTTAAAAGCGGTCGACTTGCAGCTGGTGCTGATTCGATTGTGTGTTTTGTAAATAATCCCATTTTATTCTCCTGTGTTATTGTTATTGAGCTGCCTCAATAATTGTTTTAGTAACTTTATTTGCATGTGTAACGTGTGGACCATGACCACTATCGACAGTGATAATTTCAGATTTAGCTCGCTCGGCCATAAATTTTTGTACATTTGGAAGAAGAGCTTTGTCTTTTTGAGCCAACAGATACCAAGATTTAATTTCTAACCATGCTGGTTTTCCCATCGGTTCAGCAAAAATAGAACCTGATATCGGACGTTGAGATGCTGCTATAACCAAAGCATCATGGTTTGAAACTTCGTTAATTAAAATCTCTTTATACTTTTCATTTTTAATATAGACAGAACCAGTATCATCTGGCTGTAGTGCTTCATTAATTGGCGCCGGCTCAAATTTATTAATTAGTTGACCTAACTGCTCAGTTTCATCTGGCGCAAAAGCTGTGATATAAACTAATGATTTTACATTCGCTTTTCCATAAGCAGCTTGGGTAATAACAGCACCACCATAAGAATGCCCTACAAGGACGACTTGCTTTTCTTTAGCGATCACTTTCTGAGTATTATCCACATCCTCCTTAAGGTTTTTTAGATTGTTTTGTATTGCGATAACTTTATAACCTTTTTTAATTAATTGGGATGTGACCTTGTTCCAAGATGATCCATCTTCAAATGCACCATGAACCAACACTACTGTTGGTAGATCAGTCGCATAAGTCAATGCAGACACTAATAGTATATGTATAAGTATTATGATTTTTTTCACAGCAAACTCCTTTTTCATTAATTGCTTTATAAAACTATGTTATAGTATTAAAAATGTACTTATAATGCTTTAAATAGCATTTTTTATACTTTAAAGGACAATATGGATGCTTTATCTAAAATTTTAAACTTGCTTAACCTGGATGTTGATATCTATCACAATGCTAAAATTTGTGGTAACTGGCAAATTAATGAAAAACAATTAGGACAAACTTGCTTTCATGTTGTGACATCAGATCGATGTCGACTAAACATTCCGCCAAAACTCACGACGGATCTTGTTTACGGAGATCTCGTTATTTTCCCAAAAGAAATTAAACACAGCATGCAACCGACAACTCGAGAAACTGCAAAACCAAAAATTTTTTCATTTAACAGCGAAAGTAAACTTAATAGCACAGGCTTACTTTGTGCGGATATACGCTTTGCTCACCGCGGAAGTGAGTCTATTTTAAATATTTTACCTGAGTATATTATTTTCCGATACTCAGAAATTAAAGGCTGGATGCAGCCCATTTTAGAACTCATTATTTACGAAAATATGAAACAAAATTCTTTAGGACAAAAAGCAAAACTCAATAAACTCGCTGAACTCATATTTTTAAATGCCTTAGGTGACTATATTTCTATTCCACAAAAAAAGGGGCACTTTATGAATGTTCTTTCTGATTCAAGTCTTTACCCTATTGTTTCTGCAATAGTTGATAAACCCGAATTTAATTGGGACTTAGATTCAATGGCGGCTTGTGGTCATATTTCTAGGTCATCTCTAATACAAAAATTCAGAAAAATTGGAGGTACTACACCGATGCAATTTTTAACTTGGTGGCGGCTGCAAAAGTCTTGGACTTTGCTCAATTCGGGCATGAATGTGGATCAAGCCTGTTACTCGATTGGTTACCAATCTCTATCTGCTTTTAACAAAGCCTTTAAGGATTTTTTCAGACAAACACCTGGATCTGTAAAGAATGAAAGGAAAATTATATCCTCTCATGATCGCTAGTACACCAGTTTTTCTGAGAGACATTCAACAATTCGCCAATCAAATCTCCTCAAAAAACTCCTTATAGCTTTCAATAAATATATATCGAGGTCTTGGCACTATTGACTCTGTTAAGTTTTCGAGATGTTTAATTCTATCTAGTCTAATCACCCTCACATCATTTCGCAAGTAATCCCACCCAAGCAAATACCAGACAGGCCAATTCAAAAGAAGAAAGTGTGGATCAAATTTTCTGTGAGTAATATTGCCCTTCTCATCTTGATATTTTATATCTACGCCCTTTGATTCAAAAAATGCTTGCATCGCCTTTTTCCAGACCATGTCTGAAGTTCTAACTACTGTCTTTAAAATGGGATCGGAGGCTTTTTGACCTATCAGAACTCTTTTTCTTAAATCAATGATAGTTCGTCTTTGCGATTCAGGAAAAGCACTAGCTATCTTTTGCTTTATTGATTTTACACCAAGGTCATTGCCATTTGGACTCAGAGCTTCAGTGACTGACAAAGAAATAAGTAAGGAAATGACCTCTTGGTTTGAGATAAATAGCCGATCAATACCCCATCGGCCATTAAGCCTTGTGCCACCTCCGCGGCCTCTGTCAGATTCTATGGGATATCCCTGCGCCTTCAATTCTTCTAAGTCTCTCATTAACGTGCGGTGAGACACTCTAAGGGCCTTTGCTAACGCCACAGTTGTCCAATAATTATCGGACCGCAGAAGTCCCAGAAGTTGACTCATTCTATTTTGCACTGACCTATTACCATTTTTAGCCATTTTCAAAACCATATCATAAAATATGACATAAAATGACATATATTTAAATATGCTGGCTTAAGCGGGAGATAGGTATGAAACAAATAATTATCGGAGCTTTAGTCATGTTATTTTCTAATTTAGCCACAGCAAGTGATACTTTTGAGATTGTCTCAGTAAAATTCAAAGATGGCGTCAATATAGAAGAACAAAAACGACTCATGAGGGATCTAAATAATGTAGTCAAAAAGTTTGAAGGATTTAAATCCAGGGACTATTACTATAGTTCTGAAAATGGCAGATGGATCGACTTTGTAGTTTGGTCGAATATAAAAATGGCAAAAAAGGCCTCTGAACAAGTGATGACGGATCCTATAGCTGGAGCTGCGATATCTAAGATGGATCAAAAGGATATGATTTTTTCTCATTATGAGCGTGTTGGCGGTGCTAAAACAGAAAAATAGAAAAGAAGAACAAAGGCTCGATCTAGATTTTTAAAAAAGACCTTTGGAATTGAAAAATCGAGAACAGTTCACTTTTCAAAACAAGAGGTGGCAAGGAATCACTTTGACACTTTACGCTCTTAGTCTGGGGTTCCAGACTTTTTAGCGTTCTGAATAATTTTATCTTCTAGGTCGCGAACATGCTCTGGGTTGGTCCTTGTGATTTCTCGAAAATTTTGCCGCAATTGAACGGCGATCGCTTTCAATTGCTTAGAATAGGCCGAACAGTGCTTACACATGAATAAGTGCGCTCGAAGCTCAAGTTTCTGCCGAAACGAGAGCTCTTGGTCTGAGGACAAAATCTGAACGGTCTGTTTGCAGGATAACATTATTTTCTATCCACTTTTCTTTCGATGCACTCTCTCAGGCGATTTTTCGCCCGATAAAGAAGGACACCTAGATTAGTGTTAGTTACGTCCAAAATCTTACAGATTTCCGGCATTTCTAGGTCTTCAACTTCGCGAAAGCAAAAAGCAGCCCTTTGATTGACCGGCAAGTGCTCTATACAGTCCTGAATGACTTGAAGGCTTTGAATGCTCTCGACGAATCGGTCCGGTGCGATAGGCGGCTTAGCCCAAGAGCCCTGTTGGCTAAACCGATCCGCCATAACCTCATCAATCGGATCATGACTGTCGTTTTTCTTATTCTCGCGTTTTAGCTCACGGGATTTGTTGATTAAAATTCCGAACAGGAAAGTCTTCACTTGAGACCTTCCCTCAAAGGTGTGGATGACCTCAAAAAAAGTGGTCCAGACTGACTGCACTAGATCATCAGCCTGCTGCGCTTTAAAACCGAGGCTCAGCGCACCCTTAAGCAACATTTCGGTGTACTGTTTAACAAGACCCTCTAAGGCGTCCCAGTTTTGAGAACGAAATGCAGCCAGTATTTCAGGTGTCGTAGATAGTCCCGATGTTGTCATTCTGCATAATGTTCACATATTAACATTATTTTGGCAAGCCTTAGAGTCACTGCCTATGACCCTTAGGGATCGCTCGAGACGCGCTGCCTAATTTTCTCAAGATCTTTTATGGTCTGCGGGGCAAATGAGTGAACCATTTTAGTTACGCGGGCTGCGTGCTCAGGAAAAAGCTCTTCGAAGAACTTAGTGCCCTTGGCTGTCAGTTCGACACCCGGACGTTTTTGTCCCTTTGGAATATCAAACCCGATGAGTCCATCCGACTCCATTCTCTTTAAAAACATCGACATATTCGAGCGCGTGACCAGTAGCTTTCGAGAAAGTGCTGAGGCACTCGAACTACCTTCAAAATAGAGATAAAATAGCACTTGAAACCGAGATACTGAGACGTCTTTCTCGGCGAGCGCCTTTTCCAGTTGTCCATAAACACTTTGAAATGCAGACATGAGCAATCGCCAACTTTTTATTTCATCACTTTCAATCAATTTAACCAGCTTAGCTTTACTCAAATGGAACTCCTGCGGATAAGAGAATATTAAACCGAAGAGTCTTGAGTTTCAATATTGAAGGCACACCAATTTAGGAATAGGTGCCGAGAACTCCGAGAACGCCTATTCTTGCGAATAGACTTTGAATCGATTCAGGAGTCAATTCACCGAAAAGTTGCTGGTACCGAATCACAGCTTCCTCGATAGACCGAGGTGTTTCGAACTGTTTTAACATTCGAAACTCTGATTCCTCTAAATAGCTCATGTGCACTTTGCCGTCTAATTTACGACATAAAATGGATTCACTCATGTCCAGATCAATTTCATTGAGTGAGGTGATGTTTCCTTTTCTACGTTTCCAGATTTCGTAGATAGCGAAATCTGATTGCCATAAAATTATTGATGGCAACAAATGAACTTTCGCATCCGGATTCGATCCAATGAGACTAAAAATATTTTCCGCAGCGTGAACATCCTTAGAATGAAACAAGGTCTTAAAATTCCATTCAAAAAGAGCTAAGTCCGAAACAAATGGAATTTCTGCGATGACGGGGGAACTTCTTAAATAACTGGAAAACTCTTCTCCATAATCTGATAGATCAAAACTTCTTGAGGGAATGTTTCCCACAAACTCATTTGCTAACTTCAAAAAATCATCATCACCTAAAACCCACCAAGTTGCCGAGTAAGTATCACCCAAACTTTCGACAAGACGGGCGCTGTATCCTCGCTTATAAATGTCAGCACAAGATCGAACAGAAAGTTCATTCATCGATGTCGCTTTAGATATAAAGCTTTGTTCAATGTTCATCATATAACTGAAGAAGTGAACCTGCCAGTTTTTGAGGTCTTCATTTCTCACGGGTGCACCTCTCGAGCATTTTGGATTTTCCGCACCTTAAGAACTTCTTCTTCTAAAACATGAAATGAAGGGACATTTTCATCCCATTCGATTATAACGGGAACGTTCTTCTTAATGTCAGTGAATTGCCGATAAAGTGTCCACACAGAATCCGGCACCGGAGTCGAGTGAGTATCGAAAACAAAACCGTCCTCTTGCGAAGGGCCAGCTAAATGAATCTGTTTAACATGATTTAAATCTAGCTCGTTGATAAATTCAAATGCACGAAATCCATGATTTTTAGAATTCACATCAACGTTATTCAAATCGAGTAAAAGTCCGCAACCAGTCCGTCTGCAAACTTCATTAATGAAGTGAGCCTCTGGCATTTCATCAGTTTTCGATTTTAGGTAGTAGGAAATATTCTCGAGGCAAATCTGCCTCCCCATAAAATCTTGGACCGTCTCGACGTTCCTGCAAATGATGTCGAGTGCTTCCGAATGAAACGGAAATGGAAGTAAATCATGCGAATAATGTCCGCCAATGCTGGACCAACAGAAATGGTCCGAAACAATACTAGGCTCCACACGCTCGACGAGCGATTTGAGTTTTTTCAAATAGACTTCCGAAACACTGTCATGCGAACCAATAGAAAGGCCTACCCCATGAAGAGCAACGGGGTAGGATTTGCGAACATGAAGCAACATCTTAAGCGGACGTCCTTCAGTGTTCATATAGTTTTCAGAAATAGCCTCAAACCAATCAACTCTTTTTCTAGCATTGGTTTCTGTGTCCATTTCTAATTCTGGATAGTGAGTGGGACGTAGTCCGACACCAACCATTGGAGTTTTATCCATACAATTCTCTTCCTATCCATCTTCATTACATATTTTTAAATGCGCCGCCTTTAGCATCACAATCGGCTTTAGAAAGTTTAACCCAACCTTTTCCTTTGCAAGAATTTTTGCCAGCGCAAGAATGTCCCGCACCGCCGCATTCTCCAGTACCTTTGCATGAGTTCACGCCGTGGCACTCGCCCTGAGCAACAGTGCTCGATGAGTCAGAAGTCGCTTTTGTTCCTGATGCACAACCTGCCATCATAAGCCCAGTTAGTGCTGCTGTTAAAATTGCTGTCTTGTTCATTTCGCTCTCCTTTTGGATTTGTTATGTTTTTTCACTTCTTAGCTAATTTATTCCACTCTTTATCAGCCATGCCGACGTACTTTTTTGTGTCTTTGTCGAACATCGCTTTTGCCTCTGCGCTGCTAAAGAAATACACTTTACCGTCAACCTTTGAGAAGATTCCAGGATCGCTTTCAAGCTGCTTCCCCATAGCTAAGCCAGTCGCGCAGAATCCTTTATATTTAACAGCCTCGACGTATTTTGCGGGCTCCTTATCGAACATGGCTTTCGCCTCTGCACTCGAATTGTAGTAAGTTGTTCCCTGATATTCAGACGAGAATTTCGGATCACCAAAGACCTGTTTCCCAGCCATGACATAGCCAACTGGACAGTGGCCACCGAGTCCGATTTTAAATCCATCCGCAAATGCGAATGATCCTATCATTAGAATTGCTAAAACTATTTGCTTCACTTTATCCTCCCTTTCAAAGAGTTATTTTGTTTCTTTCTTTTCAGCTGATTCAGGTTTTTGAAGGAGTGCTTCGCCCTCGATGAGAATCCTCACATCGTCAGCGATCATGACTCCGCCTTTATCGAGATTCTTGTTCCACTTAAGACCGTAGTCTTTTCGATTGACTTGAGTTGATGCCTCAAAAGCGATTCGCTCGTTACCCCAAGGGTCTGTTGTCGAGCCTTTGTAATCAACTTCTAAGGTGACTGGCTTTTTAATTCCGTGAATCGTCAATTCACCTTCGATTTTCGTTGGCTTATTTTCTTTCGTGACTGTTTTCTTCGAAACAAAGGTCAGCTTAGGAAACTTCTCAACATCAAAAAAATCAGGGCTTTTTAAATGCTTGTCTCGATCGGGCTCGTTGGTATCAATTGATGAGGCTTCAATTTCGACATTCAAGCCTTTGATTTCACCTTTTTTGGGATCGAATTCAAAATTTCCGGCGAATTTATTGAAACGCCCTGATACTGTTGAAATGACCAAATGCTTGATCTTGAATCCGACCTGAGTGTGGGACTCATCAAGCTTGTAGTTACCTGCCCTGACGTTAGTGCTGGCCATTGCTACTGCGATGACCATAAGAATTCCGTTAATTTTCATTTCTCCTCCAAATATCGATTTTGATTTCGTTCATTTGGATGAGTGCGCTTAAGGCGCAAAATCTTACAAATTATTTTTCGCTGACTTCTTTTGTGTCAGATTGAGACCTTGGGTCGACGCGTCTAAATGTGTCTTATTCAAATTTGGTCGCATCAGCTCTAGAGGATTTTGCTTCCTGTTTATCCGACTCACGCGGAAAGAAGCGCGGGCTTCCCCAAGTCTCTGTGCGAGATCCATAGATAAGCTTGGCTTGCGCACGCCAGATTAGAGTTTGAATTTTATCGAGGTTCACAGTCAACGAGAGTGCAAGCACTACTCCAGCAGCAATCGTGATGAGTTTATCTAAATTCATATTTTCCCCCTTTGGATAAGATGACTTGTTTGTTTTCAAATCGAGCGACGATGTTTTGAAGAGCAGCCCAGCTCCAAGTTTTGCCCGTGCGAGATGGAAGCTTGGCTCGATTCAATTCTAAATTTATCTGGTGGATGGTCTGTCCCTGGGTCCAGAGACGATGGATTTTTTGAAGAGTCGGAAACTCCCTTGGGTCTTTTACGATCTTCCCTTCAAAGTAGCAGAAGCCATAGTACGGTAGAGCCGCTTGCTTGCCTGACTTGAGCGAACGCTTGTGAGTGACTTTAGGAGTCGGATTGCGCAGCTCTTGCCCCGCTCGTAGGAGGCTAGAGCGCACACCATTTTTCGACATTCCAAGCTGATTCGAGATGTTGCGAAGGGACATGCCTTTAGAGTACATTTCGACTATGTTTTTATTGTCTTCAGCAGAAATTCGTTTGCTGATTTTGACGATAAATGTGGTGAAATCAATAGCTTGCAAGAGTTCGGTTATTGGGAAGCGTGGTTCACCAAATAAATCAAACACTTAATTATGTTTTGCAAAATCACTAAAATCGAGTTTGTCCCAGTTGTGTCCGGTTCTTCTCCAAAGGTAGGGGCAGTCATGGTTTCTGCTAGCTACAATATGCTTTTACTCTGATTCTATAATTATTAAAATTATGCATACCGTACGCACGGTTTTGTATCTCATCCATCCTTCGATGTACACCCTCAGTTATTGAGTTGGTTTTACTAAATCTCCACATCCTTACGATCTCCTCTTTCCATTCATCCAACGTATTTCCCAATGTTTCTAAATTTCCAAAATTCGACGTTTTTAAAGCCCCTATTGCGTCCAAAAATTTTGGTATCTGCTTTTGAGCCGGTCGACGGCTTGATACTCTTGTTAAAATTAACTTCATCAACCTCTGTTTAAAATCGTAAACCGCTTTCAGCGCAGGGTTTTCCTGCAAATATCTATTTAAATTTCTTCGCGATTTCTCTTTCATCTTTGACCACTCATGCATTCGCATTAAATACATCAATCCGCGATTTTTTCTCCCCACACTATCTAGCTGTGACCATACTTTTAAAAAATGATGATTCACTAATCGCACCACATGGAATCTATCAGCCACGATCATCGCTTTGGGAAAATATTTTTTTGCAATACTCCGATAGGTTTCACTTAAATCCATCACGATAACTTTGCAATTGTTTCGATCCGGTAACTTCTGCAAATACTTGCCTAGATTAGATTCCGTGCGACCAAGCGTGATATCATACACCGTATGCTTTTGCAGATTCACAAGCGTAGTTTGGTACCCAGCTTTTCTGAAAACTTCTTCTCATAATTGAATCAACACCGCATTTGCGATTTTTATTTAAATGTCGATTTCTCTATGAAAAAAATAAGTGCTAGATTTTCAGCGCTTCTAAAACTGATGTTTTTTGTTCACAGCGTTGATTTTACTGAGAAATATGTGATTTTGAGTTCAAAATAGTCATTTTATAAAAATTATATATGCGAAAGCTAAATTTTCATCTCAAGGATCGGGTTCCAAGCTCGATGTTATGAATATCCGCCTGCCATATAGGAGCGTGCTGCGAGCGTTCAAGCGCGCGCGTGTTGAATAAATTGCTGTTCAAAATAACTACGAAAGACAACTTTGTAAAATTACCCTAGTATGCTCCAGGTTCATAAACTTAAAAAGGTGGCGTAAAAATGAAGAAATTTGAATCGGGACTTTATTTTATTTGCCTGCTGGTAATGAATTTTGCGTTAACGTCAATCGCTGCGCCAGGATTTCTTCAAGAAACCAACCCCACCATTCCAGAAAAAGTTAGGCAGGCATCGCGCGCCGTTTTCAAAATATATTCTCAAGGCGGACTCAACATTTCCACTGTTAACTTGGCCGACAAAGCTGCGGTAGCAATATTAAAATCAGATAAAAGTAAATGGTTTCAAACTGCCCAAATCAATCATTGTGAAAAAAATGGATTTTTGTTGTGTATCGTCTTTGCACAAATGGGGGAAGGAACCTCGTTTATTGCTGGAAATAAGCAGTCTCTTTATACAAATCTTCATAATTTTTACGAAGTACTTTCCGCTGAGGTTTCTGCTAAGAGTGCAAAATCAAAAAAAGAAATATTTAACACGCTAAATTCTTACCCCGTATTTTTGGGGGTCAGCGATAAAGCCGGAAAATCAGTTTTTGATCCCAGAGCTATATCCGCAACCCTATCACTTTTTAATCCGGATTCGAGATTATATACCGGAAGAAAAGAATCTATGGTGTCCCCTTTAGGTAGGTTAAGCGATTTGGTTAAAATCAGTTTAAGTTCTTCCGTAGTTGTAACGCCTCTTCGATTTGCCCAAAAGCTCCCAAAAGAAAACGAATTGTTATACTTAGTTGGATTTCCGATGGAAACGTCAAATCGAAGGCTAATGAATGCGTCTGATTCAGATGGCAAATCCATTTATTTTTCAAGGGGCCAAAGAATGGATGTTAAAACCTGGATGATGAAAACAGGAATGCAACTTAGTTCATCCGACCAAACGCTTTTTGAAAAAAACATGCTTATCGGGGATTTTGATTGCGAGCACGGCAATAGCGGAGGCCCGATTTTAAATCAAGACGGAGAAATCGTCGGCATAATGGCGGGAATGTGGATGGATTTAAGCAAAACTCCATCCACCCGTATTTGTGGCGGCTTAAGGGTGTTTAACGAAGATCACCTTAAAGAAATGTGGGAAAACTATAGTTCTGGGCGATAAATAGTGGGAGTATCGTTTAACTGGAAATGAAAAACTACATTGGTTAATATTTTCACTTAAAATCGAGATCTGATGGCGTTACTTGCTTTTCCAAGGGCAGCGCGATAGAACACCTTTCATCTGGAGAAATCATGTCGAGACAAAAGGCCTTATCAACTGTTTTATTTATTGTGTTAGTTGGATGCAGCAACAATTCTAGTTCACCTCAAAATTCCGACAACTCAGTCCCTCCTCAGACCAAGAATGATAGTGGTCTTGCTAATAATTATGTAATCGAATCAAAACTTAACCTATCTATGGTTGGACAGGATTTGGAAACAACGAAAGATAACATTGTATCATTGAAAGGAACAGGCTCAAAAAGTGATTACAAGGCCATTTACACTTTTAATTCTGGCAGCTCTGTTCGATTTAAAGTTATAGAAAAAAGACTAAAAGCGCATTTTGGTAATTGTACTGGTCCCGATTCAAAGATGTATTTAGTCGATGGTGATATTAAAACTGAAATATCTGTTTTGGATAAGGTAAAAATTGAAGCCAACCATGATTATAAACTCGAAGTACAAATATCCAATAATGCGTGCGATACACTTGAAGTTACTTTTGATGTAATTGCCTGGATGGGAAATGAAAATGTTTACCCTAAAATAGCGTCTGTCTGCCAGCACCCAGGTGTTGGAGAATCTACGTTTTTTCAACATACGAACGCCATAGATGCCTACTCTTCTTTGTATGGAAAAATGAGATTTTTGAATTCCCAAACATACTGTGGCGAAAATTTTAGCCAAGCGACTAGAAGCCATTGCGTGACATCAATGTACGGATTTATCAATGACCGAAAGTCAACGTGGCAACCCGTAACTTGCGAAGCTGAAACTGACAGCGGTGAAAAGAGAAGTTTTTCGTACAGTTTCGATCCTACACGTCGAACCGCACAGATCGTTTGTGAGGGTACCAATATTAAAAAAGTATCTGAAACGTTTACGGATTGTCGTACTAAAATAATAGACTACAAGCCGTTTGAAGTTTCTAATAGGAAAATCTGACCTTCACTTTTAAAAGAGTTAAAACTCCTCGGGCTCAGAAATTGTGATATGTGAAACTTTCAATCTCTAGAGAGAGTCTGTGGCTTCAGCTTCTCTTTATGCTTCATCATAAAATAGTGTCTATTGAAGTGGTGCTAGATTAACCTAGCCATTATGTTTGTGAATTTAGATAGCTTTTCGTTCATTATTTTTTAATTTACAGATAATTTATTTAATGGTTTTCATTTGAAACAGGTTTGATAAACTTCTCATTCAACAGCGGCGAAGCCATTTTAAACTAGATAATTGATTTAAGGAAACTTTATAATTAGACGAGTGGGGCTTAGCGATTAAATGAGCATAATAGTAAAAATTAAGAAAATATATAATCGAATAGAGTCCGTTGCCAAAATTGTCCAATTTTCACTAAAAGGCTATCAAATCGTAGTTTTAGAAAATCCATTGAATACAGAAAATCTAATTCACCTTAGGGAAAAAGAAATCATTCGTGAAAAGGTCTATTCTGCATTTTGTAGTATAATAGTACCCGAAAGTGCAGCCGGCCAAGTGCGGCTTCGTGATTACGCAGAGTCGGTAACCTCGTTGATATTAGGAACGGATGAACGAGGTCCTCTTTCCAGATTTGATTCTATCGTTAAAGATCACTTAAGTAACGTATGGACAAACACTGTAGTCGCAAGCGGAGTTACAACTCTTTGGGAAATTAAGCTTCGTACTATTGCTAGTCGGCTTGAAATTGAGACAAGACTCTCAGGAGACTTAAAGCGAACAAAAAACAAAAATTTAGTTGCTCCGGGATTTAGAAAAATTGAAAAAATAATTCCAGAGCTAAGAGTAAAAGCGCCAAATCTAAAAATAAATTTGGAACGACTTCTTGCGCTTAGGGGATCACTCGTACACGGGAACTTGAGAGAATTGAGGCAAATATTTTTGAACGGGCTCAAAAAAGATTTACATCGAGAGAATCAAGCTTCGGTTTTTATGTTGAATTTAAACTCCAATGAATCTGTTGATCTATCGTCAAATCTCACAAATGACTTTGTTGATTCGGTTGATGATTTTGGCCTGTTGTTAGAGGGCGGAACTTCGGAACTACTTAACAATGTCATGAGCGAGTTTGGCAATGCCCTTTTAAAACTAGACTTATTGATCGAATTTTCGGCCCATAGCGAAATCATTGATTTGTTTCGTAAGCTAGCAAGCGGACACAAGTTAAATTTTGATGATCGAAACCGTTTAGATGCGGCACTAGGGAAGACTTCAGGAAATAGTAACTTTGTTTCGGACTTTTTAAAAAAGATTGAAGATATTTGTCTTAAATAATTAAAGTCCTTGAGGCTCACGAATGAAAAAACATGGTTCACCTTTTCAACCCCCAATAGCCTTAACTACTCGAAGTCCTTTTTTCTAGACGCAACTTTACATCGGGCCACTCTGAGTCGATGATGCTGTAAAAACAATAGTTGCGGATTCTTCCATCTGGCAGAATCCGTTCAGACCTTAACAGACCGCCGTATTTGCCACCAATTCTTTCAACGGCGGCTCTTGAAATTTTATTTTCCTCGTCGACACGAAAGGAAACTCGGATACATTTCAATTTTTCGAAGGCTTCTTGAAGCATTAAAAATTTTGCAGATGAATTTACGTGGGTATTTCTGAATCGTGGCGCGATATTCGTAGTTCCAATTTCAAGAGATCGGTTTTCATCATCCATTCTTAGAAAAAATGAAATTCCAGCAATTTCGCCAGACAAATTATCCCGAATTGCGAATCCCACTCCATTTTGACTTTTCCGCATGTCTTCGGCGATTTCGAACTCTTTCTTATATGCCTCTTGGGTATTAAGTCCAAACATGACGGAGTACCAACCATCTGGGTCCGGAATAAGAGATTTGCATGTTTCATCAAAAAGCGCCATAGTTAACGGCTCTATCGAAACGTTTGAGCCTTCTATTTTTTGAGGCGAATAAGTCCAAGTCATCCCAGTCAATGTAAACTACTAAAACTAAACTATCAAGTATCGCTTCGACGACGGACCTTGGGATTTGAATGTTGTATGAAATCACCTATCCCGACGCTACTGGGTAACGCAGTATTTTAGAGCCAAAAGATTCACCATTAAAATTGAAAAATATGCACTAGCGAGCGTCTTTGGCTCCTACGCCAAACCAATCGATCGTTAAACATCTTAGAACTTCTGAATCTGAGTTTGACGCTTTTTTTGTCGTCTTTTCAACTAAGTCCACCAGTAATTTACGAATTTCGCTAGCGGCATCTTCTGAAAGAGCCATCGGTCCGGTGTAAAATAAATCGGAGTCAGTTAGTTGTTCCATAGCCTGTAGTCCCTTTAGTCGCCAGTTCGCGTGATGCCGATTCACAAAAACTGAATCGTGACCAACATGAGTTACTTGTGGTCCCATATCAAGACGTCCATTGTCTTCAACTACTAGTTTATGTTTTAAAAGAAACTCCACTACTTTCGCAACGAGCTTTCGCTCAAGGTTGAGGTAATCTGCAATGGCGCTGATAGCACCGAGGCTTGGTATTGAAACTCCTAATCTGATAGCACTGTAGTACCATTGTGAGTAAAACGTAGCCTTGGCTTCATCTGTAAACTTTTGATGCTTAACTCGATTTTTTAAAGATTGGGCGGATAGGGCAAAATCTTCGATTTGCTGATTTAATACTTTTTTCAAATCGTGGGAACCGGCTCTTGATTTTTGGACTAGAAGTAAAAAAAAGTCCCGCTCAAGCTCTGTATATCCTATAAATTGAGTAACACCCAATGCTTGTTCCAGAGTTAAATCGCGGTCTCCTCGAAAGACTTGGCTGGCAACCACCGAGTTGAGACCCAGAAAAAGAGCCATTTTTCTTAGTTGGCCGTGACCACCGCTAGGTTGACCCTTGATCCAGTCGTTGACGCATTGCTTGTAATCACGGTATTCAAACGTGTTCATGCATTACCCCGCTATAGAATATTTTAAAGTTAGCATAAATGTTAATTTTAATTATAACAATTAAAATTAAAAATGTAGCGGTTTTTAGAAATTTTATTAAGTCTGTATTTGGTTGAACAACAAATATAGGAGGTTTTGTGAAATTCTTTTTACTCTCATCGATTCTGTTACTGAGTATTGTAAACGTATCTTGCAGCTCTGGCACTTCCGAAGCGTCCGACACAAAACCCGCCTACATCCCGTCTGCTGCGGGCGGCGTCGATGGTGGTGGCGGAATTGGAGTGATGTGTGGATCTAGCTTACAAACCCTAGATTTATTTGAGGCGAGAAAGTCTGGTCTTAATCCCACTGAAAAGTTTGGTACACTCGAAGAAAGTATAAAGTTTTTCGGAATGGAAATGGCAAAATATCTTTCTGAGTCTTTGAAGGGGATGGACGATCCTAAACTGCCAGATCTTGTGCTTAAAGAGATGCAGGACTCGATAATTGGTCGTTTTAAAGATATAGCTAGCGGTGAGCGCCTTACACCAACCAGAGACGCAACTTTACCTAACCTACCTAGCAACTGCCAAGTCGTGCAAATAGCTGTCTATTCAAAGGAAGGGACCATCTATCGAGATGCTGAGTATTGGTCAAAACTTTCGATCGTTGAGAAAACAGCACTCATTGTCCACGAATGGATATATCATCGGGCAAGGACGTACGGCGCTGTTAACTCAGACGAAAGCAGAAAAGTCATAGGAATGCTTTTTTCAGGAAATAATCCGGAGCCGTTGTTGTCGCCGATTTGGAATTCAAATCAAAAAATATGGTGTGGTGCTGGAATTGAAGGATCTGATCAAGAAATTTATGAAATATTTGGAATTGATGAAATCAGAAATGGAACTACGGGTGTTGCGTTTTATTTTAGAGCATTTAAAAGCGTTTATTTATCATCTAGAACTTCAACTTTTTTGCCTAATATTTCATTGTCCCAATTTATGAATAACGAATTTAATTCAACGACTTTGAAAGTCAAAAATGAATTGATGAGTAAAGAATGGGATTTCGAAATTGTCCCAGACAGCTTTTTGGGAAGTTATAAATTGCGAGCATTTGGGAAATCTCAATCAAAACCGCCTTTGTCTAGTGGATTTTGCAAATGGGAATAGGAAGCATGAGCATATCTAAATTTTATATTCTGTGCTTAATATTCTTGTCGCAAAATCTATTTGGAATGAATATAGGCGTTGAAGGCGATATTTTTCATCCTCTTCTTCGATCTAGTGAAAAAACACAATTTGATCGCTCATGGATTTCAGCAAGATTATTTTTCGCAGAAGATTTTCATTTGGGCGGAGAGTTTATTTATGATGACGGCGAAGTGTCTGGTTCGGCGTCAGGCTCCTTTATCGGCGAACAGAGTGCGCCGACTTATTATCGAGGAGCCAGTGCGGGCTACTACCCCTCAGGATATTTAAACAATTCTGTGAAGTTGGTTTTTGGAGCCGGTTCTGCTCAAAGAAAGTTCATTGATACTTTTCTCGGGGAAACTAAATCGAATGGATATTTTTATTTTGGTGAAGTTGGCTATCAATTTGTTGGCAGGTCGGGGCTAATAGGTATTTCTTTGGCGTCGACTCACTCAGATCTTCAAGAAGAGGCGTCATTTACGTCCGGCATAAACGAATCAAGTATGAGTAAAAGAAATTCTGATTTGATTTTAAAAGTGACTCTCGGAATACTTTTTTAGGTAACTTACCTTTTCGTAAATTAAAAAGAAGATATTTTATAACTTCGGCGATGGCTTTTTAAAATTGTGCCTATAGTGTAGGTCTAAAAGTTGATACGTCAGGTTTGACTATCGGATCAAATCTTTTTTCAAAACTAGTCCCAACTATAAAAATCAAAACAGTAAACGAATGCCTTCTCTTCTTTTGATTTTTCAATTGTTTGCGTCATCGATTTTAAATGTTCAAGCAATGATTCGCGAATTCTTGCGGCGTCCTTTTCAGAACAAGAAAATGTTAACGAATAGTGAAGATCTTCAGGCTTGGAAAATCCCAAATGCTGAACTGTTGCTAGACGCCAATTTGTGTGGTGTTGTTTTATGAGTTTAGAGTCTCGTCCTAAGTGAACGTGCTTTTCACCGTGAACGATTCGATCTTTAGCAATTTTTAAGACACCAACTCGAAGTAGAAAGTCTATCGCTTCAGCTGTAATTTCTGGTGGGTATCCAGTCGCCGAAACAAGTGCCTTTCTATTTTGATACTCAGGAATCGAGGCCAGTACGTGCAATATTCCAAAAAGATGTGATGAATAGAATTTCTCCTGATCGGCTTCGCTTACCTCAAAGGTTGGTTTAATTCTGGATTTAATCTGACCGGTTTCGCTCTGCCATTTTTTAAGCTTGGCCTCGTAGCGATTTTTCAAGCTAGGATCAATCGCGCGCTCGTAAATTATTAAGTCGATAAAGTACTCAGCTTCTATTTCATTGTGCTTTAAAAACGCGTTCATCTTTTCACCTTGATCCAAAGACAAATCCGCTTTACCTAAGACAACTTGGGAAATAAAAGTAGTATGCACCGATAACGCTTCGGATGCCTTTCTTTTTTGACCAGATTTGGGCCCAAGAGCTTCTAGGCGCTCTTTTAAGTAGGCGCGATAAGATTGAAATTGAAAAATAGATGTATTCATAGTAGAGACCTCTACTCTAGATAATCGTCAAATGTATAGAATAAAAATCTATCCTTCGGATGATTGCCGCAGTATTCCTAGTCTCCAGGAGGGTCGGATGAAATCAATATTTCTACTCATTTTCATAGCAAAGCTTGGTATTACGGGTGTTCTGAATGGCGGGGGCGGGGTTGGAGTAGTCTGTCGAAACCTGCAAAATGATATTCAATCAGTAGAGCTATTAGACTTATGGGAAGCCAAAACATTGTTTGGACAAGAGCCTAAACAAACTTTCGCCTCCGCAGGCTTAGAAGGTGGATTAAACTTAATCTTTGAAAAATTAAAAAACAGCTATGCAGAAAGAGTTGTGGCATCAAATTGTGTCGATCAGGATTGCACATATAAATTTTTGAAAGAACAATCAAATTTATTTTTACAGCCGAATTCTAAATTACTACGTCTAAGAAATGTTACTCTCGAATTAACCGAAGATTCTTTCGAGGTAGCAAAACCGGCAAATTGTAAAATAGAACAAATTGTTAACTATCAAGCCAGTGGAAAAATTCTATTAAATCAGGATCTTTTCGAAAAAATGGATTTATTGAATCAAATTGCTTTAGTTGCCCATGAATCTTATTACGCATTTTTAAGGCTTCGGGCAAGTGAACAAGATTCCGTTCGAACTCGAAGAGCTATTGGTTATGTAATGGCGGGAAATGAGTTTTTAGATTTGGCACCTAATCTCCTTACTAGTGATATGACCTGTGTATATCAAACTCTGCCTAATGATCTAACAGCAATAAATTTCTTTTGGCAGGAGAATCCAAGTAGGATGAGTGTGGAACCCGTCTTTTTTAGCGGTTCACGAATGATTGGTTTAAGTAAAAATGTTTTTGATTTTACTATGGTCAAACCTTTAATGTACTCGAATATATTGGAAAACGAATGCCCGCGAGCAGACGGATTTTACTTTTACTTATCATTAGGTTTCGACGGCCCGATCGAATTTGATAGAAATATTGGTATTCAGTTTATGTGCAAAGAGCAGAAAATGGAGACATTTTTGGTTTACGAAAAACGTGGCACTCGTGAAATTAAATCTTATCCTATGACTTGTAATCGACGGTATCACTAATAGAAATTTGGAGTTACATTGCGAGTAAACTTTTGAATTATTCATCTACTAAAGCGTTTCTATTTATAAGCACAAAAAACTATCTAGAAATAAATTGGAACTCAGCGCCATGCTCCGCGATGCCAAAACTCACTTTCGATCCTTGGCCTGTCTATTAGAAGCTCATTTCCTGAGTTACCGCAATACTCAAATTTTGCGGTAACCTTGTCTATTAATGACTTTTAAAAATACTCAGCGAACCCCAGTTTGATGCTCGAGAATGATAAAGCAACTCGGCTTGTGATTTCCAAACCCATCGCTGAATAGTTTCCAGTTCGCCAGCAACTGCGGCCGCAATAATAATTGAAACTACTATTGGATTTATTTATCGAAGTTCATATTGATCTCCATTCGGACAAGATGTCCACGTTTGATTCTTTTAATAATGTCATCTATGGAATTCCACGACCAAGCCAATGGTTCCTTGGAAATAGTAAAAAGGAATGCCGACAATCTGATATTTTCTTGATTCATACGGTTTTGAAAGTCGATGCCCTTTCTTTTCGTGGTCCGAGTTTTCAAGCTTTAACTGAAAGGCTTGAAGGTCAGAAAAAGACTCTGGCCTCTTCACCTAGCACTGACATTTCCGTACGTTTAATTTCTTCGGCCATCGTGTTTCTTTTTTTAACCACAGAAAAATCAGAGGGTTTTCTCGCATATTGTAGAGCGTAGCCCAACCTAAACTGATAAACTGGATCATTTGAGTCGAATTTCTCTGAAGAAAGGGTCAGTAACTAAGACTATACTTTTTACACTTACCTATTTATAAAAAAAGTAAAAATAAATTAAATAGTATAAACAACTTGTATATAAAATTAATTTACTGTTTAAAACACTTAACTAACTAATTGGAGTTTGTGAATGAAGAATTTATTTTTTTTGATTATTATTTCATTTTTTCTTGATTTGGCGAAGGCCACAACAGTTGAACTATATTGTCGTGATTTTAGATTTGGAATGCCTCTTGACAGAATTCCATCCAGAAATGGCTTTTCAGTAATGGCTCAAAATCAAATTATTCAAAATGTTTCAGGCTCTGTTTCGAATGTGTATATTCCATTTAGAGTTACAGTGGAGCAGCAATTTAAAGCAACTAATCAAATTGCAGGTAAAAAAGGTGAACGATTGGGATCTGGTCAATGTGGTTTGGCATCGAGTGTGATTAAGGGGATCAATTTTGATTTGAGTCTCGGAACTCCAATCATTCAATTTATTGACTTTAGATATTCATCTTTTTCTTCAGGGGGACAATACTCGGGGCAGACGAAATCTATTGGTACAGTCTCTTTGCCAAGTTGTGCTAGTGGTGTTTATGTTTTCACAGCAAATGTTGACAGCCCAAACGCCTATGTTGTCATTGGTGATAGCAATGTAAGGTGTATTTAATATATTTACTAGTGCCTTCATATGTTAAATGAATAGAATGTCTGAATTTCGAATACACTTCCACCTTCTGCAATAGAACCCGGTTGGGATTCCATAAATGGTCACTTCGTCTAAAATTCTACAGGTGAAAAATTTCGGGCCTCGGAGTATTATTCATACAAATAATACTCTAAACTAAGGAGAATTTATGAATCTAATTTCTAAAACATTCGCATTGGCGATTTTTTCGTTAAGTGTTAACAGCTTTGCAAATACTCAAGGAGGCTACTGTGTAGGATCAGATTATTTAATGCCTGATTTTCAGCTCACTTACACTTACAAAGTCGCCTGTTCGTGGACTGAAAAAAATATTAGTAAAACAAAAATGGTTCCATTCTATGCTTCTGAAAAAGTTAAAGCGGCAATTAAAACAGCAGTAGGTAACGAAGTTGCTAAATTGGGAGTTCAGCCTATTGCGAATTTAGATGGCTATATTATCTATTCTAATGTGCCTAAAGCTGAGGGTGAAAAGTTCTGTTTAGTAAAACCATCGTTAGGTGGATTCGGCAAACTTGCATGTGATGCAGGAGTGAATTTGGCCACAAATGCGCTTCAAAAAGAATCGGATGTTCAGATTCTACTTAATAATGGATTTACTAAAGTTATCGACATTCAAAGAGTCGCCGATTGGTCTGGCAGTCTAGTTACTGCGAGCCTTTATTCTAAAAAGTAAATCTCGATAATAAAACAATTTGAGGATGGTCTCCTTATTTTAAGTGTGACCATCGGCTCAAGCTAAAAACGCCTATTCTCAACCAACTACAAAAATGAGTTTCCGCGTTGAAACCTAGTGCACGATTGCAACGATCGTGCAGGTCACAAGACTTGACACGAGAAAGTAAGGTGCATTAATCGCCGTGTAATAAAATGGACGTGGAAAATTTGGATTGATCGCTATTGTCATCGTCATTGGAATGAGATAGCCAATTCCCACTATCGCCCCAAATAGCAACCCGCCTGAAAGAGTTTGAATGTTCAGCGTCTTGATCAGCACACCGCTCGTCAAGGAAACAAACAAACCACACACTGCTGGCCCAGCAATCATGAGATTTGAAGGTTTCGTTTTTGGCTCATTCTCTCTTCCCATCGCGTAACTGTACATTTTCGCTATCACGATCCCAAAATAAAAACCTCCAAAAATGAAATTTACGACCGTCGCCAGCAACACGCCCAGCCAACTCACTTCAGTTATAGACCTAAACATTTTAACTCCTCTGTTTTGAACTATAATCTTATTTATAAATATGTCGTTTTATGGCATATTTGTTTTATGTCGAAATCTAGTTACATAAACCGTAAAAGTCGTCTCGATAAACTCGTTGGCCTGCTAAAATCGCAAGAGATGTGCAATGGAGCAGAACTAAGTCAGTTGCTCGGTGTAAGTCTACGAACCTTAATGCGCGACTTGCGTGACCTAGAAGAAGCCGGCTTCCCTATTGAATCAGATCGAGGGCGCGGTGGCGGAATCAGGCTCCAGCGAGGCTGGGGGCTGGGCAAATTGCAATTAAATTACAGCGAAATCCTTGATCTGCTAATTGCCTTGGCCACGATGGAAAGGTTGCAACCGCCATTTCTGATGAGCAATCTTCGAAGTATACGCTACAAAATAGCTCAGTCTTTTCCGGAATCACAAAGACATCATATTCAAGAAATTAGAAAACGGATTTTGGTAGGCGACAAAGCTCCAAGTAAAGTTGTATCAAGTTTTAAAATACCGAAAGATAAAATTATTGTCCCACTTAGAATCAGCTTTTTCGAAAGTAAGCAGCTCGTTATTGATTACATTGACGAGAAAGGCATCAGCACGAATCGAACCATTGAACCCCATTTTTTACTCTTTAACTGGCCTGTCTGGCACATCCTAGCTTGGGATTACCTGCGAGAAGACATTCGCTTTTTCAGAGTGGATAGAATCTCTAATGGTGAGCTAACAAAAGAATCGTTTAAATCAAAAAATAAAATGAAATTTAATAAAGCGATTACTGAATTCTTTGAATCTGTCTAAAGTATTTGACGCTGCGACAAGTGCAACATGATGTTGCAGTGACAACACTAAGCATTCGACATTATCCCTGTTGTACTAATAAAAGGGAGGAATCAATGAAATCTTTAATTCTATCGGTCGCTGTTTTTTTGGGAATTTCCTTAAGTCAAGCGGCCACAGTTTCGGAAAATGCCGTAGGACTCTATCAAGGCGAAGAGCACATAGAAGAACAGCCTACGGGTCGTGTTTGTTACTTATATGTGGATTATATCGAAGCAAATCCATTAGGAAGGCACTGCTACAATCTGACGACACGACCTGTTTTCAGCACAGATCGTGACTCACATCCTAAAGATGAGATTGTGGTTCAAGGACATGTTACGAATTATCACAGACCCGAGTATCCAGCCATAAAAACCTGCGCAATGAGTTTAGATGGAAAAGCATCTGGCAATGATATTTATGGAAACGATTCGACGAATCTGTACAATCAAATCTTTTCTTGGGAGTCCAGCCACGGTGGCTATCGATTCAATTTTTTTGTGACGTTTTCACCAGCTACAAAACTACCGAGTCGAACAAGATTTCATCGCATGAACTGGATGTCTGAAAAAGACTACGATTGCGTGAATCTGCAACGACTCTAAAAATGTATGAACTGGCCCCTTAGCCTGCGGCTAAGGCCAAGTAAGATATCGTCAAATCAAGTGA
>CAWVRN010000040.1:0-25779 GCA_963932905.1 uncultured Bdellovibrio sp. | reverse complement strand
AATAAATGAGCCTTAAACAAATACTATTCCAAATGCAAAGTAAGGGGCCAGTTCTCATAGTGAAAAATTCTTGAACAACTCTTTGGCTATTGAATTTTCAATTTTTCGCTGAGCCGTCACTAAAAATAGTTCTTCCTGCACGCCTTGCAGTTTCCCGATTTCAACTAATTCCCCGGCGGCTAATTCTTTGGCTACGGTATGGGCAGCGGCCGGCAATAAACCCATTCCATTTACGGCCATCAGTTTCTTGACCGCAATGTCTTGGCTTTCTGTCAGGATATCTAGCGGAATTGATGTTAGTTGGCTCCAGTGCTCTATATCGTAGCGCATTTTACTATCGTATGTCGGCAGCAGTACGGGCTCCGACGAAAGGGATTCTGGGAAATTCCTTTTCAGCGTTTTAAAACGGGGAGCCCCGTAAAAAGAAACTTTGTTTTTCGCAATCGAGCGATGTTTTAATCCACGGGCATCGCCCGCCGTGGGAATAAAATTTGTCACTAAAATATCGGCTTTGTGTGACGATAGCTCGCGCATCAGTTCATCTGATTTTCCTTCAAGTAATGTAATATGGCAGGGGGAAACTTTTAAGGCGGCTTTTGTTAAATCTAAAATTGTGTGTTTAGGAATACTATCGAGGGAGGCTATGCACAGCGACAGCCGAGCTGGTTTTATCTTGTCGTGAAGTACCTCATACATTTCTGAGCCCATTTTAAAAATATTACGAGCATAATCAAAAGCGACCTTCCCTTGTTCAGTTAGAAACAGTTTCTTGTGCTGGCGTTCAAAGAGTGTTACGCCCAGCGCTGATTCAAACTGTTTTAACTGTGCTGAAAGAGTAGGCTGCCCCAATCGCAATTTAATAGCGGCTTTAGATACGCTTTGTTCTTCGGCAATCACTTTAAAGTAGAAAAGGTGGTGATAGTTAATCCATTGGCTCATTAAAATACTATAAATTCATGTATTGTTTAAAACAATGTATATTTAACTTAATATCTATTTGAACAATACGAGATAAACGTCGATAGTAGAGGGAAGAGGTAACCTATGTCTTTATTTCCATTTGTCGAGTATTGGCCATTTTATGCAGGCTTCATCGTTTTTGTTCTGGCGGTTTTAGCACTAGATTTAGGAGTGTTTCATAAAACGGCCCATGAAGTGTCCTTTAAGGAATCAGCGATTTGGACAGGGGTGTGGATTTCGCTAGCCATGCTTTTCAATGTGTTTCTGTATAAATATTGCGAGTGGGTGTTTGCAGCCGATCCTAGGTTGTTAGCTATTCCGGGTTTTGATCCCGGGGACTCAGCAAAACAAGTGGCTCTGGAATTTTTGACTGGCTTTGTAGTCGAAAAAGCATTGGCGATTGATAATATATTTATTTTTGCTGTCGTGTTTTCTTATTTCAGTATACCAAAAGCGTACCAACATCGTGTTCTGTTCTGGGGGATTATTGGAGCCCTGATTTTTAGAGCTCTGTTTGTGGCCCTTGGATCGGTATTGATGCAATATCATGCAGTGGTTATTTTCTTTGGTGTGCTTTTAATATTTACGGGCGTAAAAATGTTTTTTGCCGGCACCGAAGAGCAGGATCTTGAGAAAAACTTTATCGTTCGACAACTAAAGAAGTTTTTAAGGATCCATCCAAAAATTGAAGGTCAGCAATTCTTCATTAAAAAAGACGGATTAACATTTGTAACGCCTCTATTTTTGGCCCTTATTTTCATGGAACTAACAGATATTATTTTTGCCGTTGATTCTGTCCCGGCTATTTTTGCTTTAACCAAAGAACCCTTGATCGTCTTTACTAGTAACATATTTGCCATCTTGGGATTGCGATCGATGTACTTCATGTTAGCTGGCGTAATGGATCGATTTATCTATATAAAATATGGTCTGGCAGCGGTGTTGATTTTTGTCGGATTGAAAATGGTCTATTTAAACGGTCTATTCGGCGGCAAGTTTCCCATTACATGGTCACTTTCTATTATCGCTGTATTAATCGGCTCGTCCATTTTGGCCTCATTATTTATGGATAAACGCAACCAAAGGGCTATAAAATAGCCCTTAATCCCTGCTAAAGTCTAAAAATTATAAAATATGTAATTAATGTGTAAATTATACTTGAAGAATAATTACACATAATTTACATATTTAGTATGACGAAGCGATACGACCCAAAAGTAACATTTTTAAGTAGCAAACCGAAACTCCTTCAATACATCCGCGATGTGGATTTTTCCTTGCGTGATGTTATTTCAATAGAAATAGATAACTCGGATACTGTTCATCAGTATATTTTTAAAGGTCTAGGGTTTGCTTTTATGGTCGAAACTGATTCTGAATTTTCTTTTTTTAAAAACAAACTAAAAATTAGCGAGATCATGGCTGATCTTTAAAACATAAAACAGGAGGTTTTATATGGAAATGCGTTTATCTCACACAGATGAAATGTTTAGCGAAATTAGAAATTTACTTCAGCGCTGGGTAGTGGCACTACCCGGATTAGCTCAAATAAGAAAAAATTATATGAATTCCGTATTAAAATTATTTTTTATTCCCGTCCTATTTGCCTTGTCCACCTATGCGATGGATTACACAGATGTGCATACATTGAGGACTGCCTTGGATCCAGTGATTTCAAAGTTCCCGGGAGTTGAGGGTAGCGCCATCGGTAACTGCGTTCGTGGTACTGATAAGGATCCCTTTCTGCAGTCACCAGGAGCAATGACAAATATAGATATGTGTCTGGTGTACTTTGTGAAAAGTGAAGCGCTGATTCCAGGTCTGCGTATGCGCTATAAAATGCTCAGAATTCAAACACCAATCGCTGTGCGATTTCAAAAAAGTGTTTCTGCTGACTTAGTCGGTCACTAATTAATGTTTTGTTTCCGGAGTCGTTGGGTAGGGCAAATACTGATTTAAGCACGCTTCTAATGTTTGGCGATTGATAGGTTTTTGGATGTAGTCATCAAAGCCTTTTTCTATACAGCGTTCACGGTCGCCACGCATTGCATGCGCTGTAAGTGCGATCACCGGTTGAGTGTAGTTTTGATCGCGTAGCTGTTTAACTGCTTCAAAACCATCCATTATCGGCATTTGTACGTCCATCAAAACGATATCAAAATGCGAATTCAGAGCAGCTTGAACGGCTTCTTGTCCATTGGCAGCGCTGACCGTTTCCACTTGGTATTTTTTCAAAAACATTTCTAAGAGTAGACGATTGTCGATAGCATCATCCACAATAAGAACGCGTCCTTGTTTTGAATTTTGTGCGGATTTATTACGAACAGGGATGTTTTCACTGACCTTAATATCTGCGAGTCCCACGGCGATTTCGATTTTAAAGCAACTGCCTCTAGCGGGTTGGCTGGATGCGAGCGTCACATTGCCGCCCATTAATTGGGCCAACTTTCTAGAAAGAAACAACCCTAAACCAGTGCCGCCAAATCGGCGGGTCATGGATTCGTCACCTTGAGCGAAGGGTTTAAATAGTGATTCGGCTTGTTTAGGATCAATGCCGATACCGGAATCTTCGACTTCAATACAGACTGTGCCATTGTGGCGATCTTTTGCTGTGGTCAAGCTGACATGCACGCTGACGCTGCCTCTGTCTGTAAATTTGATGGCATTGCCTATAATGTTAACCATGATCTGGCGCAAGCGACTTGGATCGGTGATGATTCCTGTGTCGTGTGCATTTTCAAATGTCGTAGTTAGCAACAACCCTTTTTCATTTGCTTTTAAATTGAGTGAAGTTGTTACGTCGTTAACGAGTTCTTTTAAATCAAATGTCATTTGATCGATTTGAATGTGTTCTGATTCCACTTTGGACAAATCTAAAATTTCATCTACAAGACGCAGTAGCTGACGACCATTTCGTTCGACCGTAGATAGGTATTGGATTTGTGCGGGTGTTAACGTTTTGTCGTCCAGAACTAGTTCTGTAAACCCCAGCATGGCGCCTAAGGGCGTGCGAATTTCATGGCTGATATTTGCAAGGAACGCGCTCTTGGCGCGACTGGCTTCGTTGGCCGATTCTACTAGATACGCCATTTTTTCTGCGTTCTTTTCGGCTTCAGCTCGGGCGGCCTGGGCACGGATCAATTCGGCACGTTGATTTTCCGCCTTCTTTTTATCGGTGATGTCTTCGGAAATGCCCATTAAAAATTTAGGCTGATTGTCTTTGTCGTATATTGGAATTTTCTTTGTGTGTAAAAATCGAATTGAACCGTCGATCGTCGATATGGGTTCATCGGGAATGTCGACGACTTTGCGGTTTCTTAGTACCTCTAGATCTTTCTGAGTAAAAAAATCGGCTTCGGTGCGTGGAAATAAATCAAAATCATTTTTTCCGACGAGCTCTTCGCGCATGCGTCCTAATAATATTTCTCCGGCACGGTTGAATCGAACAAATCGTAAATTTTTAGCATCTTTTACGAAAATCATATTGGGAATATTTTCGATAATGGAGTCAAGAAAGCTACGTGACTGTCGTAATTCTTCGGCGGCTTCAGTCAATTGCAACGTTCTTTGAGCCACGCGTTCTTCTAATGAAAGCTTAGTCAGTGATAATTCATGCTGAGTTTTTGTGATTTCGGTGATATCCAGCACAAACGCGACAAAGGAATTTTTATCTACTTGGGTGGCGCCAATCAAAACGGGAATACGACTGCCATCTTGGCGGATGTATTCTTTTTTGAAAGGTTCCATGTGTTGACCTTGCATGAGTTTGTCAGCAACAGATATGCTGGTTTCTAAATATTCGGGCGCGGTTAGATCTTTCCAAGTGCGTTTTTTTTGTTCAAATTCGGCGCGTGTATAACCAAGAATCCTAAGAAAATAATCGTTTACATGAGTCAGTTCGCCGTCCGCTGTGCTGAACGTTAGGCCAATCATGTTGGATTCAAAAACTTTTCGCAAACGGCCTTCGCTTTGGTGCAATCGATCGCGAGAACTGCGTAATTGTCCACAAACGGCCGAAACGAAAAGGCAATCAATACCAAAAAATAAATAACGTGTATTCCAAGCAAAAGCCGACGCCGGAATCGTTATGGGTTCAAAGTGAAATTTAATGGCAACAATAGATAAAAAAGTTGCTAAAATGCCCGGAAAAAATCCTCCGTACCATGCCGAAATAGTAACTCCGGTAAAGAATAAAAGTAGTGGGCTATCAATTTTGAATACGCTGTTAAGCATACTTTTTAGCAGAAAAATACCCACAACAATGACCGCCGCTACCAGATATGGTTTTAATCGATGCCAAGTTTTTAAAAAAGATGGGCTAAAAAGCATTGATAAGAATAATACACCGGCGTCGATTGCTGACAATATTTGTGTCGCGCGCGCAAGGCGTTATCGTAGTGAAGATTTCTTCAATGCACTGGTTAGTTATAATTTAGTAACTCCGCAGTTAGGTATCTTGCGAGTGATTAACGAAGCCGGCAGCGTCAGTCAGCAGGACATAGGCGACTTCGTTGTTATCGACAAAGCTTCGATGGTCAAATTTATTGACCAGTTGGAAAAATTAAAATTAGTGAATCGCACCAGCCATGAAACCGATCGTCGAATCAAATTGATAAGTCTAACTCCGAAAGGAAAAAAGACACTCGAAATCGTTGCTGAAGTTATAAAAGAAGTGGAAGCGGTATTTCTTCAGCCGTTAACCGAAGAAGAACAACAACAACTGCGAAACATCGTTCCTAAATTATTATTATAATGTATTTCCTAGTAGATCAGCGATGAGGGACAAGGTGCCCTCGGGATTTTGCCAATGCATCTGATGAGTCGCGCCTGATTTGTGACGAATTTTCCAGCCCGCTAGCTCCAAATCACGTTCTTTTTCTTTTGAAACTGCGAAGCTATTCTCTGCTAGCAGGACGGTCGATGACATCGTTGTTGGCAAGGCACGAAAGTCACGACGAACACCTTCGGATAAAATGGTTTTGATCATATCCACATCCCAATTATTAATGGCATCCAAGATGCGGCGACGTGTTTTTGGCGAAACGCCTTTGGGAACAACATCGAATGCATTTCTAAGAAACGTAGGGAATAGGTGAATCAGTGCCATCTGACAGACGGAGCTCATTTGCGTTCCAGGATCTAAACAAATTAATTGTCGAGGCTGCAGGTATGCAGCGGCTTCGGCGGCAATTCGACCACCTAAAGCATGGCCCATCAATACATCTAATCCTTTGGGAAGAGTGTCTTTTAAATCTTGTGCGAATTCACGAATGAGGTAGCTTTTCGTATTAGGGCTTTCGCCATGGCCGCGCAGATCGACAAGGATAACAGTGTAGTTATAACGTTCTGCCATCATTTCGGCTAACTCTAGCCAAGTTTCACCTGACATACCCAGCCCATGTACTAAGGCTGCTTGGCGCGAGCCTTGTCCAATTTGTTTTGTGGTGATTTTCATAACTCTATCCTTTTAGATTGTGTTAGTTTTGCAATTCGTTGACTTTATGGCAAGTCGGAACTTGATTTTGCCAGGTGATCGGCTATCTTCCCGTTGCCTAGCGAAGGAGACGTCTATGAAGAAAGCATGGTTAATTAGCAAATTGCTTTATTATGTATTTCGTATTTCTAGAAATCCCGAGGACACGGCCGCGGCTCTGGGCATTGGACCTTGCTTGTTTCGTCTAGGGTATGTGGAGCAAGCACGTAAAAAGCTAAATGAAAATCCGGCAGATTTAGAATTAATTCGCCAGCGCAAATTGCTAAACAAAATAGATCTCCATGAGTTGAAAAAAAATCCCGAGGGCTCGCTTGGTTATGCTTTTGCTCATCATATGCTTAGAAACAAGTTAGATCCTGAATTTTATGGCAAGCTGAATGTCAGCAACGATGAAACTTATGTGATGATGCGATTACGGCAGACTCATGACCTTTGGCATGTGCTCGCGGGCTTTACGACAGAAGTACAAGATGAATTAGGATTGCAGGCCTTTATGTTTGCGCAAACACGTGCGCCATTGGCTAGTATTCTTATTGGCGGTGCATTTCTAAAAGCGGGACTAACTAATCATCCGTTAACCGCATTGGTGTACGAGCGAGTGAGTTATGGTTGGAAGCTTGGTAACGACGCTCAGTCGATTTTTGCATTAGACTGGGAAGCGAATTGGGCAACCCCATTGACTACGCTTCGTGCGCAGTATGGATTGAATGTGCCATCGACCGCCGGAGGTTATTTGGCTGCAGTACCAGCTACTGAGTTGATGGCCTAGACCTGTTTCTGTGGAACTATAGTTGCAATCTTCATTTTGTAAAATGGGGGATTAGGATGAAAACACTCTTAGGTCGATTGTTAATTGGATTAAGCTTAAGTTTAAATGTCAGGGCGGTAGAATTAGGTTCCTTTATACCCCTGCATTTTTCCTGTATTGACCCTTCTATCCACACCGACCTTGGTGTGGTGGATATTCGATTGGACGTATTTAAAAAAGGAACCTCTTTCCAAACTCAGACTGTACTTTCAAAAGACAATGAATTCGTGACTGGATTTAAACAGGCATCCCTATTGTCAGCACAGAATCAAATCGTCGCACTTATTCCCGGTGGTGTGGGTTATCAAATGGAACCTGATGGTCGTCTTGTTGAATCCAGTGATATTGAAATTTCTATTCAGCAACTGGCATCCGCGGAATTTCAAATTTCAATTGGTTCGGCGAAAACACCGAACTTTGTAAAATACAAAACTGCCAATTGTCACTAGCTAACCGCGATTACCTAACACCGTTTGCAGAGTTTTTTTAAGTGGTGCTAGAACAGTGCCGCTTAAAGGAATGCGGGTGTAGCGGACTAGTTTGCAGATCTGTGGAGTCAGTTGTTTGATCAAGTCCGTAGTTTTTTTTTGATCCTTGGTTTGGTCAAATACCCAATATAAAATCATACCCATCATGTACATCCAGAATAAATCGGGCAAATAGCTGCGTAGTCCTTTTTCGCATTTTAGATCGCTGCCTTCGATCATTTCCTTCATCAGGGTGATCGTGGCTTCGCGAATTTCTTTTTGTTCGTGACCAAACGGGGATAGCGGTGACTGCGGGTCCACAGCACTGCGAGACAGTACGACCAATAGTTCACGGGATGAATCAAATGTTTTTAGGCGCGCTTCAATCACGCCGATGAATCGCTCTTCTAGGACATCTGTTTTGGCAAATACATCTTGGCAGGCATCGCGAAATGAATCGAACGATCGTTGATAGAAAAGCTGAATAATCGCTTCCTTGTTGGGGAAGTGATAGTAAAACGCGCCCGGGGATAGTTCCGCGGCGGCGGCTAAATCACGCATGGTTGTGGCGTCGAATCCTTTTTCAAGAAACTGACGCATCGATATTTCATACAGGCGTCGAGCGGTAACTTCTGATTTAGACACGGTTTTTTGATCTGCCATGAAACGTTTATAGCATAGAAATTAAAATATTTGAACATGTTTAAAAAATAATCTATATTTTAAACATGTTCAAAAATGCTACATAAGTAGCTGAAAGGACAAGGTTGTGGATTCAAATAGAGATAATGGTTCAAAGAATAAGCGTAATGAAACTGTCGCAAAATGGGTTTTGGCAGGGACTGGGTTTTTACCGGTGGTGTCGGCCTGGGTTTGGTATTTAGTATCTTTGAAGGAAAATTGGAAAGGTTCGGTTGAACTACTGAGCTGGTTGTTCGGGTCTACCGTGGTAATGATACTCGTCAGCTGGGCATTTCGTCGTCGCTGCTTTGAATGGATCTATTTTAAGCGTCCTGTGTTTGGCTCCTTCGTTTCGATTCTGTTTCATGTGATTGCGGGTTATTTATCCCTGATGGCGACGATCATTGTTTATAGTATGATCGTGGATGCGCCCTCACTGATGACTTGGGAAAAAGGAATGGCGATTTTGTTTTACGGACTGTTTGTTATACTTCCTCAGCTACCTGGTGCCGCCGTTGGATTTTACCTGAACGCACATGTGCTGGTTCGTCTATCTAAAGGGAAATGGGTACAAGAGGTGGATGTTTGGAAACCATTATCTAAAGACATTTAGTAGTCAAACCAATCGATATTCAAACAGCGAACGGTCTCTGACGGCGATGGGCGCACGAGTTTTATATGTGACTCTTAAATTTGCTAATGATCTTTTAATGGGTGCTGAATTTGATAAAACAATATGTTTAAATTCTGATTGTAGCCAGTCGGCAAATTCTGTGAACGGATACAAATTGTTGTGTTCGATGAAGAATGCATTAAAGTTAAATTCAAAAAAAGAAAAGCAAAACTAGGCACAGCCTAGTTTTGCTTTTTAGTCAGTGAGATTATTTTTCAACACCTTCTAATACTAACATTTCAATCACGTAGTTAAGTAAAATAGCTTTTGGTGTGAACGTAACAGCATTGCCTTTAACTGTAATGTTGTAAAGTGCAGGATCAAAATTGATGCTTTTGAAAAAACCAGCCATGTGAGGTGTTTGTAAATGAGCATCTAGATCGGCTTTTGTTTTCCAGATTTCGTGAAAAATAACTAAGCGAGGTTTTAAACGATCTGTTTTTAAAATATATTGCAAATTGCCTGGTTCTTTACGTGTTTGGGTCAAGATATCAAATTGTTTTGCGGCGGCAAAATAACGATCTTGAGTGCCTTCCTTTAGTACTACGGTGGCTTTGTTTAAATAAACACTGGCCATTGAAAATTGTCCTACTAGTAAACTTAAAACTAAAAATATTTGTTTCATATAATAAACTCCTTGTTGTTTTTAAACTATTGCTTCATTTCGAAAATGGTTATAAACACCTGACCGACAATTGGGAATTGGCGAAAAATATATACTAAGTATAGGAGTTTACTATGGACATAAATACCCGAAATTTCAGAATATTTTTAGAAGTTATAAAAAGTAAATCTTTCTCGATGGCGGCTCGTAATTTGAAAATTACTCAACCCACAGTCAGTCAACAGATCGCCAAACTAGAATCTGATATTGGAAAAAAGCTTTTTGAACGTCACGGACATGATTTAATCCCGACGGCTGTGGCCCTGAAGTTATCTTCGTATGCCGAAGAGGTGATTGATCAAATTAGTAAGTTTAACGATGAAGTTGCCGACTTTACCAATAAACCAAAAGGACTGGTTCGCTATGCAATGCCTGAGAGCTGCCAGTGGACACCGCATTTTAAGAAAATCGTTCACGATATCGTAACCTACCCTGATATTCATTTTGAAGTGGATATCAAACCCACAACACATACTACAGATGGTATTTTGTCCGGACATTATGATTTTGGTTTTATCACGGGCGATAAATTAACACCGGAACTTCGTTTTGATAAATTTTCTGATGAGGTGTATTCCTGCTTAGCTTCAGATAAAAAATTATTTGAACCTTTGTTAGAGAAAGATCATAAAAATATTAGATTTATCTCTTATCCAGGTTGGGAATTGTTTTTCTCTACATGGATGAAGAAAAATGGATTTATCAAATTGTTCAAGACGAATATGATTCAACCTTCATTGCATATCGGAACACTTGCGGGTGCTATTCACGCAGTGAGGGAAGGCGTTGGGATAGCCGTTTTACCACGTCACTGTGTATTTGATGAAATCGATAATAAAGATCTGTATGAACTAGATATGAAGAATGAACCGGCTTCGTGTCCGATTTACCTATGTCAGAAAGTTGGCCGCAAACCCACGCGCCGTGCAGAACTTGTGATTGAAATGTTACGCAAAGCTAAACAAGAAATTAAATAGAGTTTCTTGTTTAGAGGTGAGGAAAATTTTTCTCGTAAAGGAAACGCATTGAGTCTGATGTCGAAGCGTGAGGTGCGACAAAAAAATTATTACGGCAGGTGATTTGATTTTCAAAAATCAAATGTTGGAAGATCAGTACTATTTTAAATTTAAAGGAAAATAGTTCTACTTGTCGTTATCTCTCGGGTCCCAACCTGTTTTATTTCTCCAGATATACAGCTGTTCTACTTTTGTGCGTGCCCATGGCGTTTTGCGCAGAAATTTAAGACTGGATTTGATGCTTGGGTTTTCGGTAAAACAATGGATCCGAATTTTTTCGCCCAATCGTTCCCACCCATAGTTTGCAACAAGGGCCTCTACCATCATTTCTAATGTGACTCCCTCGGGTGGTTCACGTCGTGCTGGTTTTTTCTCGTCTCTTTTCTCGTCTCTTTTCTCGTCTCTTTCGCTCATTACTGATGATCACTTGCTATTTCCTGTAGCGTCAATAAAAAATATTTGGGGGAGTCTTTGTAAATAAAGCTAGACACGGTTGTCCTTTGCGTTTGAAAATTTCAGACAGACGATTTTTCGAGGGGAATTTGAAATAACGTCGATTGTTTAAACTTAAATGGATTTTATCTAATTTTATGGAGGGGATATGTCTCGTTTTATTAAATCACTATGTATTGCTATGTCTTTGTTCGTGAGCTTTCAAGCTCATGCGGTGTTTGTGCCGGAAGAAATGTCAGGTCCGATCGACTTGAACGACGCTACAAATTCACCATTGACTGAACCAGTCGAGTTCACACGTGTCGTTAAGAACATTGAAAATATGTACATTCCAATCGTTAGAAAATTGGGTGGTAAATTATCGGTGAAGGCACAATGGGGTAATAATACACCAAACGCGTTCGCAAAAAAAACGTTTGGTAATTGGCAAGTGGTTATCACCGGCGGTTTGGCTCGGCATCCAGCTATGTCAAAAGATGGTATAGCGCTAGTGGTATGTCATGAAATCGGTCATCATTTAGCGGGTTTCCCATTTGTGGAAACAGGATTGGCTGCATTGCTCGGTATGAACTGGGTGTCTAACGAGGGAGAAGCTGATTATTACGCTACACAAGTGTGCGCGCGTAAGATTTGGGCAAACGAAGTTAAAGAAAACGAAGTGTTCAGATCAACGGCTTCGGCGCTGGTGAAATCTGAATGTGATAAAATCTGGAAAAAAGAAGCCGATCAAAACTTGTGCTATCGTTCGGTGACAGCGGCAGAATCTTTAGCTGAAGTTTTAGCGTCATTGAGTAAACGTGGTAACCCGCAATTGCATACGCCAAGTCTTGCTGTGGTTGCGCAAACATACGATGGCCATCCAGAGGCGCAATGTCGCCTAGATACTTATTTCCAAGGTGCGATTTGTCCTATGGGATGGATCGATGCTATGGTTCCAGGTAAAAAACAACCTGGAGGTAAAAAAGGTGTAGCCGCAGAAAGACAAGCAGCGATGACATCATGTACGGCCACTAGCGGATTCAAAGTAGGATTGCGTCCTTCATGCTGGTACAAAGCCAGAATGTAGTTGATTTAAGTGAAAATTTTCATTGATGCCGATGCCTGCCCGGTAAAAGACGAAGTTTATCGGGTGGCCGAACGATACAAGTTAGAAGTTTTAGTGGTCGCAAATCAGTGGATGAATGTTCCCATGAGTTCACTGATCGAAATGAAAGTTGTCAGTGGTAGTTTTGATGCCGCTGACAACTGGATCGTTGAGCACTCTGAAGCCAACGATATAGTTGTCACGGCCGATATTTTGCTGGCCGATCGATGCGTGAAAAAATCCGTTCGAGTTATAGGGCCTAAAGGTGAAGAATTCACCGAAGATAACATTGGCAGCGCCGTTGCCGGCCGCGAGTTAATGGAAAACCTTCGCCATATGGGCGAAATGCGTGGCGGTCCAGCACCCATGGACAAGAAAGCCCGCTCTCGATTTCTAGGGACTTTGGATCAAGTCATTCAATCGATTAAACGGGCTGCTAAGTAAAAAAAGCCGATGTTTATAAACATCGGCTTTTCTATTTCGGAAATTTGACCTATTTTCTACAGAGCCAAAACTTCGGTTACGAACGAGTCAAATAGTTTTCTAGAACGAGCATCCGCTGTGGCGTTGTACGCGGCACCTTTAGAAATATCTGTTCCTGCGTTTTTGTTAGTGAACGCATGAACGGCACCACTGTATTTAATTAATTGGTAGTCAACCTTAGCTTCATCCATTTCTTTTTGGAAAGCGTCGACTTGCGCTGCTGGTACGAATGGATCAATCGCTCCATGCATGACTAGCACTTTGCCTTTGATGTTTTTTGCCTCTTTAGGGTCGACTGAATCTAAATTGCCATGGTAAGAAACCACGCCCGCTAGGTCAGCCCCAGTGCGTGCTAGATCTAACGCCGTCATACCACCAAAGCAGTACCCTAAGATGATGATTTTCTTTGGATCTACTTTTTTATTCGCAAGTAGTGTATTGTAACCGGCTTTGATTCGCTCACGTAGTAGTGCGCGATCTTTTTTGTAGATACCTGCCGTTTTACCCGCTTCTTCTGCGTTCTTAGGGCGTACGCCTTTACCGTAGATATCGACGGCTAAAGCGACAGCGCCTTTGTCAGCTAGTTTATCGGCTTCTTGTTTATTATCTTCAGATAGGCCCATCCAATCATGAACGATAATAAATCCTGGGACTTTTTTCTTTTTCATCGGCGTTTCAGCGATATAGCCTTCAAGTTCCGTGTCTTTTTCTTTGTAAGTGATTGTCTTGCCAAGGCCAGCCGCCATGACGCGAGTTGAAACTAAAAAGAGCAATCCTGCTAATAGAGTTTTCATATTCAAAATCCTTTAGTTTAATTTAGTTGTTTGTTTTTTAGCTAACCAATTATTAAATTCCTCTTCCAGGATATCCATGGGAAGGGCGCCTTTGCCCAACACTTGTTTATGGAATTCGCGGATATCGAATTTATCTTGTAGTTTATCTTGTGCGCGTTTTTTCATTTCTTTGAATTTTAGTTCGCCGACCTTGTAGGCTAGTGCTTGTCCAGGCCAAGTGATATAACGATCGATCTCGTTTTCTGATTGCAAGCGATCTTTAGGAATATTTTCCATAAAATAATCTAACGCTTTCTGTTTTGACCAACCCATCGAATGCATGCCGGTATCGACAACTAGGCGAACCGCGCGCCACATTTCATAGGAATGCTGACCATATTTAGAATATAAATCTTTATATAAACCTAATTCATCACCTAAGCTTTCAGAGTATAATCCCCAGCCTTCAACGAACGCTGTGTAACCTTCATTTTTTCTGAATTCTGGTAAATCACCCAGCTCTTGAGCGATCGATATTTGCAAGTGATGTCCTGGAACGGCTTCGTGTACAGTTAAGACTTCCATTTCCCATTTAGGACGTGATTTTAAATTGTAAGTGTTCGCTTCGAAATAACCAGGGCGACCAGATTTAATGCTGCCACCGTAATAGTAAGCAGTCGGGGAGTTAGCCGCCTTGTAAGCTGGCATTTCGCGAACACCATACGGCAATTCCGGCATTTTGGAAAAAAAGCGTGGAAGTTCAGGATCGATTTGTTTAGCGATATTGCGGTACTCGCTGATCAAATCTTTTGGGTTAGTAAAGAAAAACTGAGAATCTGTTTGGATGAACTTATGAAATTCGGCTTTTGTACCTTTGAATTTCAATTTCGTGCGGATGCCTTCCATATCTTTATTAATGCGTGCGACTTCCGCTAAACCTAATTCGTGAATTTGTTTCGCTGTTAAGTTTGTTGTCGTATGGTCTTTCACTAAAAATTCGTACCATTTGTCACCTTGAGGGAATGTCGACACTGCGATTTCCGTACGGCAATTGGGGATGTATTTTTCAACCACGAATGTTTTTAATTTAGTTAAACTCGGCATTACTTTTTCAGTGATTAGTTTTTCAGCGCGAGTCAATACTGACTTTTTAAATTCAGAATCAAATGCAGCTGGCATATCTTCAAATGCCTTGTAGATCGGATTTGATTTCGCATCTTTTGTTAAAACGGTATCAAACTGTTTAGGTACCGACTCCATCAAGAACTTAACTGGGGTGATTTTGTGCTTGATTCCTTCTTCCATCAAGCCAATTGTTTGATCGATGTATGTTGGGAATTTATCCAATCGAGACAAACGATCTTCATAATCTTTTGGAGTCAGTTTCGATGCACTCATCATAAGATCAACGATATCCATGTGGGCACCGCTCAATTGATCGACGACCAAGTATTTCGAAGGAAATTGTGAACCTTCGATTTGAGTCTTAATTTTTTTAGTGATCAATTTTAAAGTCAGCTTGTTCTGCTCGGTTAATTTTTTGGGATTGATTTTCGCTAATAGTTTTTCGTGGCAATTGGGCAATTGCTTACGCTTGTCAACGGTGGCAAGGGACCGATCGGTCCAGCGATCATCTTGGCCAGGGTAACCGACGTAAGTAGCCCATTCCGGGTATTCTTTCATCCACTGAGCCCAGATAAAATCCAGACTTTGAGTTAACTTTTTATTGTCATTGTAGCCCGCTTGTTTTTTAATTTGAGCTTCGCATTCCGCAATTGCTGGGTAAACGCCATCCTTAGCTAGCGCCGGAGCTGACATAGCAATGGAAATTAATAGTCCGGCCAGTGCCGACATTAGTTTAGATTGAGATCTCATTTTTTTTCCTCGTAATTCGTTTTTTTTTTTTTTTTTAGAATCATCGTTAAATAGAGAAGGTACATAGAAACTATTGTGTTAATCGTATTATTTGTCTACGTTTTAATGCCGACTCGACCAGCGTCGGCGAAATCGTGTTAGGCGCAGACGAGGATATTAAAACGTGTAGTAGCCGACCAAGCACGTGCACGCGTCGGGGTAATTGTTACTGTAGGCGTGTTTCGTGTTGGCGGGGATTTCAATGCGATCACCTGGGCGCAGTAGTAATTGATTGCCCGATATATTACATAGCAACTGGCCTTCCGTAATAATGCGTATTTCAAGCAAATGATGGTAGTGATCTTTGATCACAGTGCCAGAATCAAATTTCTCCACTTTGAAATCTTGGTCTTCGCGAATGTGGTAGTATTTTTTAATTTTATCGACGGACAATTCTTGTGTCCCTTGCCAGCGTGAAATAATCATTGTTCATCCCTTAATTTAGCGTAGTCCACGGCGTGGTATGTGAAAATAATATCAGCGCCTGCGCGTTTGATTGAAGTTAAAATTTCAATCATCGCTTTCGTTTCATCTAGCCAACCATTTTTACCAGCGGCTTTGACCATCGCATATTCGCCGCTGACGTTGTAAGCCGCGATCGGATACTTGAAGTGGCGTTTTGCCTGTGAAATAATGTCCAAATAACTGAGTGCCGGTTTCACCATCACGATGTCAGCACCTTCTTGAATATCGAGTTCGATTTCTTTAATCGCTTCACGTGAATTCCTGAAATCCATTTGATAGGTTTTCTTATCACCCGCACGAGGTGCAGAATCCAAGGCGTCGCGGAATGGTCCATAAAATGACGAGGCATATTTAGCCGAGTAAGCCACGATGCCCGTATTAATTAAGCCTTCGGCTTCCAAAGCTTTACGGATTTTTCCAATTCGTCCATCCATCATGTCACTTGGGCAAACGAAATCAGCGCCAGCTTGAGCCGATAGGACTGACATACGAGATAAAACTTCAATTGTTTTATCATTTACGATCTCACCGTTCTCGACAAGGCCATCGTGGCCATCGGAATTGAAGGGATCTAATGCGACGTCGGCAAAAATATTAACTTCAGGGTAGCGGTCTTTAATTTTTTTAATGGCCTGATACAAAAAACCATTAGCGTTTAAAGCTTCGGTGGACTTTGCATTTTTCAATTTGTCGTCGATGTTAGGAAACAGGGCGTAGTTGTTGATCCCTAATTTTTTCCAGGTTGCCATCCTTTGTAAAAGCGTGTCGACGCTCATCCGAAATTGGCCAGGCATTGAGGCTATTTCTTGAGCGTAATTTCGGCCCTCTTGAATAAAAACGGGGTAGATCAACTGGCTCGCGTCAGGTAAGGCAGTTTCGGCTACCAGATTGCGAATAGATTGATTTTTACGAGTGCGTCGAGGTCTTTTTTTCATCAGATACATAAAAACTCTCCGTGTTTAACCTTACTCAATAGAAATCTATTGTCAATCTGCGGCTTTAGCTGAATTTTTCTTGAACCTGGAGGTCCAATCCCATTGAATAGGATGAACCGTTTAAGGAGGAGAATATGGTTATTTCAAAGGCAGTTGTTCTGTTGATCGTTGGTTTATCGTTTTTAACATTGGGTTCCGTGAGTCAAGCTCAGTCAGTTGAAGTTACAAAGATTCTGCGACCATTTGATTTTAAATGCACGACTGAATTTCCGACGACCTCGTTTTGGTTTGCTGACGACGGCGATCATTTTAACGTGCGAGTCATGCATCACAACGGAACTCTATATGCTCCGTTTGTCCAAAGATTGATTGTCCCAAATGATATGGCGGGCTTGTTAGATAAAGCCGAAGTGGCTAAGAATACAGGCGATGACATCATGCTTCGGTGGGATAAAAAGAACTGCAAACGATTGAATGATGAAATTTTCAGTTGTGTTGGCGGTGGCGAAAGTTTGACGTCAGCAAAAAAAGAAATCAAACCATGGCAGATCAGCCGCAGCGAAGTCGTTACAAAAACAGCCAGTGGCGAATTTAAAAAATACACAGTGAGTGTCAGTTATGAAATTCAAGGTCAAAGCTACGACTACATCATGGACTACGCTCCCCACGAATGTCGTTTCGAAGAAGAGATCTGAAAGATCTCGACCCGCGCGTACAGAAGAGATCTGAAAGATCTCGACCCGCGCGTACAGAAGAGATCTGAAAGATCTCTTCTATACAGCATAGAGGTTACTGTTGTTGGTCCTCGTCGAAACCCAAGCGTTTTCCAAATTTCTTGATGTGATCCCACATGTTGCTAAAGCGGCCTCGGTTATGAGGTGCGTTCGAATCTTGTACACCCGTGTTCGGTAACGATTGGGGTGGTATTTGTGAGAACGCCCACTCTTCGGCTTTTGATACCGCGATTTCTTGCGGAGTTGGGTTGACCGGGGTCGGTCGAGTTGGCAATACATTGATGCCTAAGAACTTTGCCAATTCGGCGTCACTGGTATTCTCGAACCAAGTCTTTAGATCTTGGAAATAACCTTTGTACCAATCGCGATTACGATTGATATTTAGACCCAATTGTACTGGATCATATTTCCCTAAACTAGGTGTGAATTTATCACTATCCGTGATGTACAAACGTAATTTGCCATCTGGATTTTCGGCTTTGAAGTGTTCTCCCCAGGCGCGGGCTTCAAGGACTTCCGTGTAACTTGGTACGTTGTCGATTACGATCCATGTATTGTCAGGTAGGCGAACCATATGCCCGATATGAAATTGCCAAGTGATTTCTCCAGCACCCATAGGACCCACGGCCCAGATTTTTTTTATAGAATCGCGGTCGACACCCAGTCTCATTAACATCAAATCGACATAGCAACCACGACCGAAACAGTAACCAATCTCGGTTCCATTTTGTTGATATTTGTTAGCCGCGTATTGGGCCACAACAGGATGTTCCTCGATGGATGTTAGGACTTTTAAACCCAGGTCTTTGCTCGGTAGAAAATCAAAACGTTTATCCGAATCGTCATCGGGACGGTACGCTTCTAGCAATTTTAGAGTTTGATCATTTAGTTCGGCTACAATTTGTTGGTCTGTCCAGCGTCTGCGGCCGTATTTAGCGGTCAATGCATCGATGGCTGCATTGGGAATTAAATTTCGTGAACCACTATATTTTTTGCCGGAAGCCACTTGCTCGATTTCTTGACCGCGGTACTGTAGTAAGTCCACATCAATCAAAGATGCGAAGTAATTTTTCGTATTTTGAAGCTGTACAGGATCTTGAGGGGCCTCAGCTGTGAGTTTAGCACGTGAAGAACCTCTGTAGATCTGAATACAATTGTTTGTTTCGGCAAATGATTCCGAACACAGAGTTGCAGTTATAGCAATAGCTACTAAAAACAAGTTAGTTTTGTTCATAACGTACCTTTAAATTTTCTGACTGTGATGGCTTTTGCAAACCATGCAAACCATAGGACAGCTTATGGACGCTATAAACGCGGCAAGGACTTTTGCAGATGTCTAAAAGAAAGTCAGTGTGACAAATTGTAGGGTCACTGTCCAAGTACTTGGATACCGAAAGGGTAGTAGGTCGACGGCTTACCCAGCTTCACTCGAGATGCATTGAAGTCGATCAAAGCTGTTTGGAAACTGTCGCGAATTTTTTGCAGAGTTTCGGCCGCAATTCCATGATCTAGTGGGTTCACAAGCAGCTCGATGGCCCCTTGATTCATATTTGTCGTTTTGAAGTTTACGGCAAACGTAAGGTTTTTGTAATCAGCGCTCGAAATCGCTTTGATTAACTGTTTAACAAACAGTTTTTCAATGGCTTCTCCGTGAGTCGACATTTCTGACCGGTGGTGTGACTGCTGAATGCCGGGTGGAATGAAAACCACGCGTTGTCCTTTGATCAAAGGATCATTTAGAAACTCAGCAACATTAATGTTTTTAAGGTCATTTATCACACAATCATCGCCGCGACATTTGGCGCCCCATTGCTTTTCCATGGATTGGCGATACTGATTAATTTCGTCGGTGACTTTTTTCTCTTCTACGCGATTATAAACTAAGAATTCAAAAGGTGTATTGGCCTTGGCTGCGGCAATCGCGGTCGCCATTTGGTTCGCTGATCCCATGCCCTTACGATCGATCACGACGCCGCCGTTGGCGGCATTTTCTAGTGTCACCACGGATTGATCAACAACGAAAAATTTTGGATTCAGTAAATCAATAATTTCAGCATAAATTGATAAAGATTCTGCGTGATCTTTGGTAATTTCGATGTGTAGGTTTTCGCTAATTGCCATTCTGATTTCTTCTTGATCGGAAATTTTTCTTAATATTTCAAACAATTCCATTTTAGGAATCAATTTCCCAGTCGTTTCTTCTCTGTCTAGCAAAGTGGCTAGTTCTGGAATTTGAGTGAGCTGCTCCCGACTGTATTCCGCGTGAAACAAGAGGGTGGTTAAGGTTTTCTGTATGTACGGGTTTGAGTAATGTTTAACGGCATTTGGTCCGGAAAGTTTTCGCGAAACGCGTGCAGAAAAATAGGCTTCATCGGCGGTTCTGCCTACACCCATACGAAACCATTCTTCGATTTTATCAGAATCTCGAAATAGTTTTTTCGATTTGAGCATTTCCCCCAAATTAGCTTGAAATTTTTCAAATACCTTATCAATGCGTTCAAGGTCGGCATCAGTAAAGCGTTGTCGCGAGTCAATAATGATCGTAAGACTTTTCCCATCCGAATATGTTTTGAACGAGACACCTAGATCAAAGTGGCCATATATCCAACCTTTGATTTGATTTAGAATGTATTGGTTTGCAAAATTATCGATCGATGTAATTAAATCTTTATCGTTTAGAACATCGTTTAAAAATTTTAGTTTTGAGTTTTCAAACTCAATCACGATTCGATTTGGTCGTGCGACTTGGATGTCGGCACGAATAAATTCTTCGCGATCTTTTTGCGAGGTAACTTCAATATGTAGATTTTCTTTGACGAAAAACTCCCTAAAGTTAGCAGCTATGCGCCGTGAGGCTTCGTAGATCACTCTAGCTGGGCGGTCAGTTTTGGGTTTACCGCTGTAGAATTCAAGGCACGACGGTCCTTCCGACGCCTTAAGGACAGGGGAAAGTAGGGCAAACGTGGCGATGAAAGTCAGTATTCCAGAGTTCACGCTAAAAATACTTTCAAAGATGCCAAGTCGTTTTCCAGGGGGAATTTCGTACTGAATTTGGACACTGATAGGAGTTGGTCTATAATGTCGCGTAAAAACAGTTAGTTAGCTGATGTTTAGGAATGACATAGTAAACGACTAATAAGGTGTAACCTGGCGGCTTTAAAGGTTTTGGTGTCGATCTGTCGTTGCAATGCCGCGTAGAGATCGCGATTTCTGGAGCTGTTTTTAGTTCTGAAGACTTTTCGAAGACTGCCGTGTTTTAGCTGGCGGCATCTACTGTCTCATATTAAGAATTCGGCAGACAGGAGGTTAATTATTTTGGTAATAGGCCGATAGTTTTTCAGATGAAAAAGGAAGTCATTGTACTTGTAGTTTGGTTTGTCGTCGTGTCGGTTCCATTATCTATTTTGATGGCCCAACACAATCTTCCTTTTTCTGTTGATGTGAAAACAGGAACAGTCCAACAAAACTCTTATTTAAGTGTGACTCATGTTTTGGGGGCAAAATGCAAATGCTCAAAGCGTATTGGTCGCTATCTTGCCGAACAACCTCGCCCACAAAATTTGGATGAATCGATTATCATCGTTGATGGTGAGTTGCCAAACGAATCTGAACTTGCGACCAAAGGCTTTCATATTAGTCATGTATCAGTAAACGGTTTGAAAGATTCCTTGAATTTAGAAAGTGCGCCAGTGTTGATTGTTACGGGCCGTGACGGTCAGTTGAAGTATTCGGGTGGGTATAAAAATATCGACGAAGTTGATAGTCGCGACATTGAAATTATCAACATGGTTCAAGAGGGTCGTACGGTGGCATCGTTTCCTGTAATGGGATGTGCGTTGTCGCCGGCCTTGAAAACAGCGATGGATCCATTTCAATTTAGGTATAAAGAATGATTTAAGGAGTTGAGTGTGAACAATTTAGAACGTCGTTATGTGCAGAAAATGAATATTATCTTGTTAAGCATCCTGGCCGTTCACTTACCTGTGTTGGTTGGTTTAGCCTACTTCCTAAAATCCGATGTGGTTTTGACTTCGTTACTATCCATCGCTTTGTTGGCTGGGCCAGCGCTGTTGTTTGTTTTAAAAAAATCATCTCGTGTCGCTTCGGTCGCTATGGGTGTCGCATTGATGGGATTTAGTGCCTTGCTGATCCACATCACTGGCGGAATGATCGAGATGCATTTTCATATTTTCGTGGGTTTGGCGTTGTTGGTTATTTTTGCTAACCCTTGGGTGGTCGTGGCAGCGGCTGCAACCATCGCGGTTCATCACGTAGGGTTTTGGTTATTTTTGCCAAAAAGCGTTTTCAACTACGAGGCAACTTTCGGTATTGTTATAGTTCATGCACTGTTCGTTATTTTAGAAGCGATTCCGACTGTGTATGTGTCTTATAAGTTTAAGAAGATTATCGTGAATCAAGGCTCTGTTATTGAGGAACTTAAAGTTCTGATTTTAAATATCAATTCGTCTTCGGCGGAATCGACATCGCAAAGTCAGCAGTTGACGTCGTCATCGCAAGAACAGGCTCATGCAGTTCAGCAGACAGCGGCATCTCTTGAAGAAATTAATTCGATGGTTAAGCAAAATAATCAAAATGCAACTAATGCCTCTGAACTGTCTGTTTCCAGCAGTGTTGCAGCAAAAGCCGGTGAGCAAAATATGTACGAGCTGATCGAGCTGATGAACGTAATTTCACAGTCGTCAAATAAAATCAAAGATATCACTAGCCTGATCGATGATATTGCCTTTCAGACCAATTTGCTGGCCTTGAATGCCGCTGTCGAGGCCGCTCGCGCGGGGGAGCAGGGACGTGGGTTTGCGGTAGTTGCGGATGCCGTTCGTAGTTTGTCGCAACGAAGTGCGCAAGCAGCGAAAGAGATTTCGACGTTGATCGCCCAAAGTGCACATCAGATAGAACTCAGTAAAAAGAAAACAGATCAAAGCGGAGAGTCTTTGGTTGCGATCGTGAAATCGATCGAGAGTCTTAAAAATTTAAACAAAGAAATTTCATCTGCAACGGAAGAACAGTCTGTCGGAATCGAACAGATCAAAATGGCTGTCGATAAAATGGATGTATCGACTCAGAAAAATGCTCATATCGCCCAGATGACGAATGAATCATCACAACAGATTTCGGCGCAAATTAAAAAATTAGATGATTTAGTTGAAGAATTGCTGAAAGCTTCGTAATAAATAGGCATGACGGAAGCACTCGTTCTGCAAACTCAAGATCACAATGAAATTATGGCTGCTGTTCTGCAGCGGTTAAAGGCAAAGACCTTTATTGGCTTTCGAGGTGATATGGGGGCAGGCAAAACAACGTTTATATCAACACTGCTACGTGATCAAAACGTGGTGGTATCTTCACCCACATTTGCTTTGTACAATACATATAAGGCTTATGGTCTATCTATAGTCCATGTTGATTTGTATCGCTTGAAATCGTCAGAGGACATCGATTCATCTGGATTTTGGGATTTGTTCGCAGATCCGGATTCTATTGTGCTGACAGAATGGGTAGAGCGAATTTCTGTCGATGAAATCCCGCTCGACTGGATAAAATGGTTTTTGCAAATTGAGGTGCAATCAAATGGTCAGCGGAAATACTCTTTATTTAGCTTTCGCTGATGCTTTAACTACTGCGCGTGATGTGAAATCGGGATCCGTACACGCAATATAGTCCGCATCTAAACTGCAAGTACGAACAAGTGCCATGTTCGTTTGCTCACGTTCTAATGCGAATGGCATCGAAATCAATTCTTTAGCTTCCGACGAAATCAATCGGCGTAAATGTTCTTCTTGTACCTTTGACCACGACTCCGCAGTCAGCGCCACGATCACAGCTTTGCGTTCGCGTAAGGTTTTGATGTCGCCTTTAATGAACGTCACATTTACGACCAGTTTAGCTTCGCCGTTGCTGATGTTTAAAGTGTAAGTATTATTTTGTGTCGGACTGAAGTCAAATGTGTAGCGATTCGTAGTCTTTGGTGATGATTTTAAATCAGTAACCGTCTTTTTGATTTCTTTGTTGTTTGTAAATACGCGAGTTGTACGTGTTCCTGTCGCACTCGTGATTAGGTACGATATTACATTGGGCGAGGCTTTTGAACCTTCTAGTTTTCCATAGAAATGGATATCTTTTGAACTAATTTCGCCGCCACTGCCGTAGTACTTGTAGATGTTTTCTTTTTGTTCGGGGGTAAGCGTAGTATTGTTTTCGATGGCGTTGAAGAATTTAACGATCGGTTCATATTTTGGGAAGGCTTTCAAAGTTTCCGAGGCAATAAGCTTAGAAGCTTCTAGCTGATACGAATCGGGGCTATTTGCTTTGTTTTCTAATTTAGATTCGCACGATTTCAATAATAAGTCTTTTAGACTTAAAAAGTTTGATGGTGTCGGTTCACGTGGCTCGATAGCTTTGAGTGTGGCCACGATAGCTGACGATTTTTCTTGTAAGCATTTCTCGAATTGCGATGTTGTCGCGTCAGCCGTCGGCGCGGTAGGTTCGGTAGCGGTCGACGCCGTTGGTTTCTCCGGTTGAATCGTTACCGTCGATGGGGCGTCACCCGCGTCACTCGTCGTGACCGTGTCTGCGCTGCTGGAAGTACGAGTCGCTGCGACGCTGGAATCGGTAGCTGCCGACGACGAATCTGCTACCGAGGAATCCGTTGCGGTTTCGTCTGCAGAAGTAGCTGGTGTTTGCTGAACGACTGGTGTTTCCAAAGGCGCCGGGCTAGGTGATGATGGAGTTGTGCCCTTGGTGTCATCTTTTGCAGCGTCAGTGGCTTTCTTAGTCGCGGCTGCGGCTTTCTTTTTGTCCGGAGACATAGACGTGTTTTTCTTCGTGCAACCACTAAGTAGCAGGAGGTAGGCAGACAATAGGTAGATCAGCTGTAAACGTGTTTTCATGTCCTAAGCCGGTTGATTCAAAAACCATGACATTTTAAAATCATATAAATGAATTTGACGACCAAGAACATGAAGGAAAAGCCAAAAAATGCGGCCACAATTTAGAAAATGTTCAAACATTAAACACTTAGGGAGTGTCGTGTTTTCCTAGGTATTTTGTAGAAGTTCGTCGTTCGATAAACCGGTGATTCGCTTCATTTGGTTGAATAGGTAAACCATAATAGAAATTAAGGCCAGCATTGAAGGAATCATTATGACGATGAACGACCATTGAGTCATTTGAGCAATCTGTAAATTTAATACTTCGGCTCGTTGTTCTTCGCCAAGGCTAGCGGCAATGGGCGTAAAAATATAGTACGCTAGCGAGAAATTAAGTATGGCGCTCAGTACGAACGAAGACGAGAGTAAAATTGTGCCACGTTTTAAAAGCATTTCAAATTCTTGTTCACGTTTTTTCTCAGCAATAGAGGCTAGGATGCTATCCATTTTTAGTAGTTGAGGATTTAAAAACAATGTTTTTACAAAGGGAGCTTTAGTGAAGGCGGAAAATAAAACGAATGATCCAACCAGAATAGGAAATGAAGCTTCCTTAACTGCGAACCAAATTCCTTCCAGTTTTAATAATGCAAAACCACCAGTGAAGCCAACGTTTAAAATACCTAGTAATGAAATATAGTTTGTTTTCTTTTGTTGAACGTAATCGTAAATGCCATAAAAAATTGGGAAGGCTAATGCTACAAATAGAGCTTCCTTTGGGCCAAACCATTTTCCACCTTTGTTTAATATAAGGATCGGAATAACGATGTTGAATAGGATATTAAGTAACGGATTTTCTCGTTGCGCAGGAGCTGGAGTTTGATTCATGAAACCATCATGGAAACTATTTCCTAAATTGTCTAGTCCTGCGATGAAACTGAGCGTGTCAAAATCGGTATGTTAATTATTATGAACTGGCCCCTTAGCCTGCGGCTAAGGCCAAGTAAAATATCGCCAAATCAAGTGAATTTAAAACGTGGTATCTAAAATCCAGAAAGATTCAACACGCTCGCTTTTTTGAGGGATCGAAACTCGAATGTATTACGAGTTAATTCGGATAATAATTTTTTTTGAAAAACTGTTTCAGAACAGCGCTTTTAAATTTCAGCTAAACAACTGTCTTTCCAACAGAATTTAGCTTCTTGGCCGCAAGCTAAGGAGCCAGTTCTATTTGCATATGAACTGGCCCCTTAGCCTGCGGCTAAGGCCAAGTAAAATATCGCCAAATCAA
>CAWVRN010000039.1:0-26824 GCA_963932905.1 uncultured Bdellovibrio sp. | reverse complement strand
GAAAGATTCAACACGCTCGCTTTTTTGAGGGATCGAAACTCGAATGTATTACGAGTTAATTCGGATAATAATTTTTCTTTTGAAAAACTGTTTCAAGACAGCGCTTTTAAATTTCAACTAAACAACTGTCTTTCCAATAGAATTTAGCTTCTTAGCCGCAAGCTAAGGAGCCAGTTCTTTAATTCTTGAGACGACCTTAAATGGAACAGAAAGTTCCTTTTTATTAAAAATGAAAGTAAGTTTAACTTCTGAGCCTTCCGTGATTTCCGTTTGAGGATCAAAAAACATGAGATGCTTGCCACCGGGAGCCAATTCAAGAGTCTCGCCTGGTTTGATTTTAAAAGAGTCGGTTTTCTTCATAGCCATTCGACCATCTTCTTCAACTGTGACATGGGACTCGACTGCTTTAAAACCGTCCGCACTCTTAAATACCAACTCTAATTCTTCAGCGCAGTTGTTTTTTATTTTTGCAAAACCACCAGTGGCATTTGAGCCTTTAAGTGGCGTAAAGATGCGCGATTCTGAAAACTCGACCTTTGCTTTTAAATCGCAATCGGCTGAAGCTGTGTATGTGAACGCTAGTATGGTCGTCGCTAATAAAATATTTTTTTTCATAAATTCTCCTTAATTTTTTTGTAAATGGACTCTGAGCCTTCTTTCGATCCAGGTATTGAATCAATGACGATTCCTTTAGAATCTAGAAAGAAAATTCTGTCAGTATGCGAAATCGAGTATCCCAAGTATGACTTTGGGTTCTCCTCAAGGATGTAGCTTGCCGGAAATAGACCAATCGTTTTGTCAATTTGCTCTTTGCTGCCACTGAGACCAATAAAACTTGGGAAAAAATTTGTCGCGTAGTCGGCAACTTCGTCGGGCTTGTCGTGCGCTTGATCAACACTTAAAAAAATAAATCGAATATCCTTAAGTTCTTCTTTATTTAACATTCTAAATGCTCCGCCAGCGTAGCTTAAAGACATCGGACACACATCGGGGCATTTCGTGTATCCGAAATAAAGTAGATTCAATTTTTTAGGTGCCGCCGAAAATGTCCAATTCTGGCCTCTGTATGTTAATATAAAATCACCACCAAAAATTGGGCCTTTCATGGTCTTCCAAATCCAAAATCCAAAAAATATGACCAACGCAATGGCAATGGTCGTTAAAATCCTTAAAGCTACCAAGGCACCCTTTTGAATATTCATGTTCTTGAACCTACAATCAGCATATTGGTTTTGATCATGATCGTTTCTCCTTTTTAAGACATCGCTTAGGTGTATTTTTTTAACTTCCTCTGCAAACTCTGACGGTGAAGCCCCAGATCCTTCGCCGTCTTGCTGATGTTGCCTTCGTTTTTAGTTAAAACAAAATCGATGTATTCGTGCTCAACTTCTGAAAGTGACCGTCGTTTAAATTCGGCTTCAGGCTTTACCCGTTTGCCATTCAAAGCTAGTTCAATTTCGGTGAATGATGCCGGCTTTGTCAGATAGTCAACGACTCCGCGTTTGACAGCCTCCACGGCCGTCGTGATACTGCCATAACCCGAAAGAACAACGATTCTTATTTCTGAATTTTGATTTTTTAGTTCTGCGATGACATCAAGACCGAAGTCACCGCCAGAAAGCCTAAGATCAATCACGGCGTGAGTGAAATTTTGATCATTTGGAATATCGGCGATTCGATTCGCGATCGTCACATGGTAATCGTGGTCTTCGAAATCTCGCTGCAGTCCGCGAGCAAGTCTGACATCATCTTCTAAAATCAACGTATGCTTTTTCATACTTCGGTACCAGCTAAAGTAATTTTTGGACGCGGAAAACAAAGCGTAACAACGGCACCTGATGAATTTGCTTTATTAATGATCGAAAGATTGCCGCCAAGACTTTGGACGAAAATTTCGCTCACATACAGGCCAAGCCCTGTTCCATTTGGCTTCGTCGTCACAAAGGGTTCACCCTGCCGATCTAAGACACGATCACTGAATCCTGGGCCTTCATCTTCAACAGATAACTCAATATTTGACGAAACCTCGTTGAGCCTCAAAATCACCTGGCCCTTTGGATTCGCTTCAAACGCATTGTCCAGAAGATTCAAAATCACTTGAGCTAAATTAATCGGAGACACCAAAAGAGATATCGCAATTGGGTTATCGACCTTCAATCGAGCTTGGGGATGCTCCTCAAGCCAACACGCGGTGACATCCTGAATGAATTCATGAAGGTTTACAGGTTTCAAATTGTAGTCCCGAACATCAAGTTGTGACGCATTCATAGAATGAATCACCGATTCACATACTTTAATACTTTCTCGAGCTTCGAATAAATTCTCTTTGGCTGAGGTTAACCAGTTTTGGGTTAGTTCGATTTTTTCAAAAGCTCTATCGAGCCGATCCAAACGAAGTTTTGCTGCATTCAAGGGACTTGCGAACTCGTGCGAAAAACCTGCAGCCAAAGCTCCGAGGGCGCGCAAACGATCCTGTTTTTCGTTCTGAATTCGAGATAGACTTAGACTTTCAAAATGTCCCTCTAGATAGGTTCCCAATGAACGCATTACCATCCAGACTGAAAACAGCAGAATGTGCGCAACAAAAATAAAAATCCAAAACGTTTGAGAACTAAGTTCCATGTTGCTCATCGCAAATTCAATTTGAAGAGCGATCAAGAAGGCATGACAAAGAACAACAAACGGCCATGAGTTTCGTCCTCGAATCAACACACCACCCAATCCTGCATTCAACAGAAATAAAGCAACAAACGGATTCCCGAAGCTTCCCGAGATCAATAACAAAGCCGTCAACACGGCTAAATCAAATGCCAGCTGAAACCCAATAAAAAGCGGACCAACAGGAGTTTTGCTCTCAACAAAAATGAGGTGAGTTAAAAGGTTAAAAATAAAAAGAACGCCAATAATCCCGACGAAGACTATGATCGTCGAGCGATTCAAGGCTCCGAAAACATAACCGGGTCCCGCCATACAAAAGAATAGAGCGATGGCACCCCAACGAAGGCGAACAAGCCAACTGAGCTTTGCATTCTCGGTATGACCTTCAATTTTGGGAAAGCGAAAGAAGTAGGCGACTCCAAATATAATTACTGAAAGTACGCCTTTATGGCGTTTCGAATCTCGAAGGGTCATACAAAAGTTTTGTAATCGATGAATGGCTTCCACGATAAACGATATAGCCCAAACGGCTGATGCTGGCACCGAAAAGAGGCCTCATGCAGCACCTTGTTGCACTTAGCCCCTAAAGATCGAGCTATTTTTCTTTCACAATCGAGCCGTCGACTGGATTGAAATAGATTTCAACCTTCTTTCCCTCTTTATTCGTTCCGTATATCTCATAGCAGGTTCCAGGCTGCTTAAACTTCGAAATTTTATAGCCTTCGGCTTCAATTTTCTTTTTAAAGTCAGCCTCGGACATCCATTTTGATTGTGGTTCAGTTGTGCAATTCTTTTTAGCAAAAACTGAAGTCGAAACTCCTAAAAGCGCTAATACCATAACAAGATGTTTCATTTTGCGTCTCCTTTTCGATGGGGTAATTCCCAATTCTTAATTTTGACTATCGTGCCCAATTCAAATTTTGGGAATTGGGCAAACGGTCTAAGTAGCTGAAAAGAATTTATATATGTCATTTAGCCTATGGACGACCGATCCAAACGCACCGACACTTTGACTAAGAACGACCAGACTTCCAATTAACCACTAGGAGGCTCAAGATGAGATCAACATTAGTATACGACCTACCAACTCGCCTTTTCCATTGGCTTTTTTCCGGCCTATTTTTACTATCCTTTATCATTGCTGAAACTGTCGACGATGAGTCTTTGGTCTTCAGCTACCATATGCTTTCCGGTCTCCTATTAGGTGGTCTGGTTATCTGGCGGATAGGTTGGGGATTTATAGGCACTGAGCACGCTCGATTTTCTGGATTTAATTTAAATCCAATACATCTCAAAGACTACTTTTTAGGTATGCTCTCGGGTTCAAAAAAACGTTGGCTAGGTCATAATCCGGCTTCAAGCTGGGCCGCCGCAGCGATGTTCATACTGGCTTTAGGGTTAGCCATCACGGGATATCTTATGAGTACCGGCAACAAAGAGGCCTTTGAAGACGTTCACGAACTGATGGCCAACACATTTATCGTTGTCGTCATACTGCACGTGGCCGGCGTCATTCTTCATTCGATTAGACATCAAGACGCCATCGCACTCAGTATGGTCGACGGTAAAAAAGTAGCCGCGGGACAGTCAGACGCCATTCCTTCCTCAAGACGATTGGCTGCAATCATGCTGCTAGCACTTGTAATTTCAGGTGGACTTTATCTTTTCAAAAACTTTGATTCACAAAACCGGACTCTACGCATTTTCGGGCAATCACTCCAGCTCGGGGAAAACGAGAATGAAAATGAAGGCAGCGAAGGCGAAGAGCGCCAGAAAGGCAATACAGACGAAGCCGGGTCTACCATGAATAAAAAAGATGACGATGGCGACGATGACTAAACGGAGAAATAAAAATGCTAGCAATCATATCATTTACACTTCTCGGAATATGGACTGCAATTTTGGGATTTATTAACAACACAGATTGGAACGAAAATTCAGATAGGGAATCAATCTTGGATTTGCATCGGCAACCGCAACGTTTCGATGTTCAACTCGAAGCTCAACAGCCCGAAGTGATTTGTCCAGTGCGTGAAACTCCGATTGCGCCTTCGGAAACTTTCGAAGCTTTTAAGAATCTTTGGAAAGAGATTATTCATGGAGTTTAGAATCCCTGGGGAAAAAGTCTACTATGACGAGCGACTGTATTTAATATAGTTTCAAATCAGGAATAGGTATGAACGAATTGTTATCCAGGAAGATCAATAGATGAAATGAAAAGCTTTGTGACTCTCGTCACAAAGCTTTTCCCAATCTGGTTACTATCTGAAACAGATAGCCCACCAAATTCCATCCAAGTCGTATTGATCGCATTTTTTCTTCTGATCCGAGTTCACCATATTTTGAAAAGCTGCATACAAATCTGCTTTAAATTGTTTCGCATCTTCTAGCTGCTTTTCTGTTCTAACAGTATGACTGAGTACTCGTTCGCCATCGCACGCTATAGTCAAATTCGGCAGGCTGTTGTCATTCTTAACATAGACAACAGCGCAGCTGTTCATATCGTTGAGCGAGTTTCCATTTACTTCTTGAGCTAAACCAGACGATGCCCAAAATGAAACCGATGTCATCAGAACCAAAACTAACCCTTTTTTCATAGTACCTCCCTTTCAATGAAGTGACAGGAACCTAAACCTAATTTGCATTTTGGTAAATTAGTCAAATGGACTATGAAATTTCCTCGCTAAATCGTACACCTACGAACGATATAGGCCTTATGACTTATTGTTCACTGCAATCCTATGTACCAAAAACTAAAGACTTAGTTATTTGGCTTCTGCACAGTTTTTGGATTTCTAAAAAAATAATGAAACTTACTACTGCGATTTTGGATGTAATGGTCCTCGTCGTCGGCTCTTAAATTATCTACTGCCGATCGTAATTCCATCATGCTCATCCAGCGATTATTTTCTGAGAAGAAATTTTGATCTTGTTTAGCCAGAGCCGGCAGCAGATAGGCGCCCAAGACTCTAAGGTTAGCCATCATCGCAACACCTGACCCTGGAACATCTTTTTCATAATCTATAGGAACGCCCATTAATTTCGAAGACATCGGCCACAAGAAATCAATTTCGCGAGTCCCCCAAAGAATCTTTCCCAGCACAGCTTGAAATGTGTTGTACATTACGTAATTCTTTTCGTTAATCCAACGCAAGGATTCGCGCATAATAGCGTCTTTTCGAGCGCTATCGCGCATGATGCGGTAGTCCGTCCAATCCAATACGATTTCAAATCTGGGATCAACTTCCATGTCGGCAGGTAACATGTTTTCGCCCCTAACAAGACCGGCACTGTTCAAAAATTTTTCGTCTTTCAGATCAACGACCGATTGGCTATAGGGAATTTTCATCTGACCGCGACTTCCTTGCAAGAAGGCATCGTACGCAATTTCTTCGCAGCTTAGTGTCACATTGTCTGAAAAATTTTGTTTGTAATCGTAATGAATGTACTGATTTTTTTCGATCGAAGTCTTCACTCGGTTATACATATAATCATGGCTAGCCAGAGCGAGTGCTTGATCTTTCGGACGTAAAACCAAAATGCGTGCATTTTCATTTAGCAGCGCTTCGTTCATGGTGTATAATCTAACCCCGACGCCAATATAAGATTCAATCGTACCAAACGCACCGGTTTCATCATTTTGGTATACAAATGCAATGTGGCTAAACAACGACGGCTCTTTTGGCAAACCAGAAATCGTTGATGAAATCATACTGACACCTTTGGTGATCATGATATCGCCTTTTTGAAACTGGAAAGTACGTACATTTAATTGGTAAGGACGATATTTTTTATATTCTATCAAAGGGACAGGTTGATGATTGAATTTTAAATCTGCCGCATTCAATTGCGTGTCCCGATAACCATGAACACCGATGCTGTCTTCAGCCTCACGCATCACCCGGAAAACTCCACGCATTGTCGCCGCACATTTTTCAGACAAATGCGATAACTGATCGTGCAAAGAAACACGAGCTGTAAACATCGATCTTAGAAGGCCGGGAGTTTCATTGGCATTTAAAGAAACAGGTTTAAAATCTTGGAAAAATGATTTTACTGTTAATAATTCCGCGGCGCAGTTTTCATTTGTTAACATGAGGCTCTGAATTTGAGCGTTCTTTGAAAGAATCTGGGAACTAGTTTGAGCAGATCCAACCACCGAAAAAACAATCAAAGCGAAAAACATAAAAAGTGATGTTTTCATGGAACCCCCTATTTATAAGTCCTTATATACCCGCTATTTGCCGCTAGTGAAAATTGATATTTTTTTAACACCACATTTCTTAAAAATACGTAGAAAATTTACATCGATGTGTGACTGTTCCCTAGTCGATCGGACAAAGATATCACGCTCATAAGGATGTCGTGGTTTTTATGCCACGCAAAGACTTAAAGTTCTTGGAAATAGAATTAGCCCAAGGCACAATTAGGTCATGAGCTCAATAACCGCAGAAATTGAAAAGTATAAACAGGAAAACAATGTTCCAGGACTGTGCGAACTGGTCCCACAAGTCGTTGCGACTCGCAATGAAGACGATCGCACACACTTGCTCGACGCCATTGAAGGCATTTTGCAAGTGTGGATGTATGACTTTCATTGCGGTAAGGGCGGCGATCCAACAGACTATCCCTATGCCGAGGGAATCGATGCGCTGCAAATTCTAAGTGATTCTGATAAAACTATCGACCGCGTGGAATATATTTTAATATGTGGTGATTTCAGAAAAAGAGAGAATGATTTAGCCCAGGCTCAAGAGTATTACAAACAAAGTGAAACAATATTAAAACCATTCATTCATGAAAATCCTGACAACGGTGTCGCGTATTCTAATTTAATCTACACCTACCAATATTTCCCAACAAACGACCCACTAGAATCTGAAATATTTTTGGTAAAAGCATTAGATTTAGTCGCCGAAAGGTTTAATGCGACCGCTGATGGATTCTATTTATCTAATTTATACCTTTTGTACCAAGATAATATTCCAGCACATTTGGTGGAACGATTTCAAAACCAACGTCGTGCATTCTTCGCCGAGTGTTATGAAAAAGCAATCGAAGATCCTATTTTTGCTTTGAAAATGGGAACTGAATTTCATCGTTGGCTGACCGACCGTGAACTACCGACATCACCTGAAATTGAACTCGAGATTTTAAGAATGCTTGAAGCCGCTACCCTATGTGCGACAAGCGAAGAAAAATTTGATCTGATTACTGCAGGCCATACCTTTTCAACAGAAGGAGCCAGATTTAAACGGGACGATTTTTTGTTAGTCGCTGAGTCTTTGTTCAGCAGGGCGTTGAAACAACCGGGTGCGTTTTCTTTGATTTACGTTTATATCGCTCAAGTAAAAGAAAAACGAGCCGTGCTATTCGATAACTCTTGTTTGCCCGAACAGGCCCAAGCACTACGTGAAGAAATCAAAAGTCATTATTTAAGAAATTGGAAATTGTTTTCAGACGACATTAGCTATCTAAGTCACGCCACCGAATACCTAATTAAATCCGTCGAATCCATACCAGCAGGCCAAATTCAGCCCGCACTACTTCGCGATATTTGCTTGATGGCTTTGGCCGCAGAACGAGCGGGAGAATGTCATTACTGGTATCCTTACGGTGTCCTTTTTTCCGCTTTCCTACTGATGGAAAAAGAAAACGATGCGAAACTTTGGTTGGGACGCGGCTACCGCGCTCTAAACATAGTGGTCGAAGACAAAATAAAAGAAACGATGAATGAAGCCATTAAAAAGAAAGCATCCAACGACGTCATCTCGTTCATTCAAAAACTGATTTATCATTTAGATCATCACGTCGATAAAACATTCTGGCCAGGCAGCCCACCGCACGCACAAATCAGTCAAATGACATTGGTCGAAATTGAAACTTGGCTCGCCACTCGATAGTCTATTGCTTCTTTTAAGCATTTCAAAGAAAATTTATAATCAAATTCACTTTTCATATTTACCACGATGAATTTCCAAAATTTTAACATGACAGGTTCCTGTCAGCCAAATAAGATTTTTAACCAGGAGCTCTGAAATGATTGACGTCGAGATTTGGTCCGATATGGTTTGTCCGTTTTGTTATATTGGCAAACGTAATTTTGAAAACGCTCTTAGTCAGCTGCCCCGTCTAGAGGGAGTGACTATTTCATACCGTAGTTTCGAATTAGACCCGTCGGCGGCAAAAGACCAAAAGAAATCAATTTATGAAGTGCTTGCCAAGAAATATGGAAAATCGATTGAATGGGCACAGGAGGCCAATAAGTCTGTAGTAAATACCGCCGCGGCGGTCGGTTTAAAATTTAATATGGACAAAGTTATTCCTACCAATTCATTTGATGCTCACCGCCTATCGCACTTGGCGCTAAAGCACGAAAAGCAAAACTTGATTTTAGAAAAACTATTTGCTGCGTATTTTACAGACGGTAAAGACTTATCAAACCACGATGTACTTATCGAGGTAGCAACGTCTATTGGATTACCAAAAGATGATGTGATGGATATGTTAAAATCCGATGCCTACACTGCTGAAGTTCGCGAGGATGAAGAAATGGCTCATGAAGGTGGTATTTCTGGAGTTCCATTTTTTGTATTTAATAGAAAATACGCTATTTCTGGGGCCCAACCACCTCAAGCATTTGCGGATGTTTTTAAAAAACTAGCGACCGAAGGATAAAAAATATGGCCAAAGATTTATTAGACTTGCATGGCTACAAAGCGGACACTGTTGAAGATGCTGTCGATAAATTTTTAGTTCAAATTTCAAAATCAAATTTAAAACGCGCCCGTATCATGACAGGTAAAGGTACTGGTATCGTTAAAGCCATCGTCATAAAATATCTTAAACTCGGTGGTTATCATTGGGCCTATGAAAAGCAATCTAACGGAAAACCTAACGAAGGTTGCCTCGTACTTTTCTTAGATTGAGATAGTTTTTATGACTAACACCTGCCTCCGCCTGCAAAAATGGTCACTGTGCCCTCTTAAAGCCCGTCTATTATAGTTAAATACGCTTCCCACGGGCGCAGAGGTTGCAATTCTCTCTTATGTTTGGGCACTCATGTCCAGACTCTGTGAGGCGGTCCTATGCATATTTCAAAACTATCATTAGTACTCTTAAGTTCGATCATGTTTGCCGCGTGTGCGAAAAAGCCAGACCCACTTACTTACGAAAAAACAAAACCGAAGGCCGAAGGGGCTGCGGATACTTCTGACGGCAAAAACAAAGACCAAAAGGTGCCCCCTCCCGCTGCTCCAAGAAACGATAATCCTGCCGACTCAAACCCGACTAAAAAAAATGATAATGAAGTCTCAACTCCAGACGCTGACACGTCAGCCCTGACATCCAATGGCGACGACGCTAACAAAGGTCAACCTGCCAAAGTAACTGTTCCGCCAGCTCCAAGCTCTGGCGCGCCGGCTCCGGAGGCTTCCTCAGCACCAGCTAAGCAGGACGCAAAGCCGCAGGTCGCACAGCCAACAGAAGAATGCTTAATTCAAAAGGTAACCGAATACACTCATCAACTGAAGGCTGAAGAAAGCGAAATCACTTCCGGCAGTTTGAATTGGGTTGTCCAACGCTCAAAACAAGAATGCCGCGCTAACAACCTACAAGACCAAGAAACATTAAAACGTGTTCAATTAAAACTAAAAGAGGTTGCTTTAGAATTATTTGCAGAAGCAACCGACGTTATTATGTCCTACATGTCTTCATTAGAGCCAAAACCGATCGTTGTTGTTCCAAAAGAAAAAATCTTGAGTACCACAGAATATCACTTCGAATCCGTAAGACACTCTGGTTCGCGTAACTTTTTTCAGCCCAAAGAAGCTATTAATTATTCCATCAGTAAAATTCAAAGAACAATTAACATAACTACTACCACGGGTGATATGCCTCCCGTTTCGAAAAAAACAACCGACAGCACACAAAAATATATTTTTTCAAGCGTAAGCTCGTTTTCTTTCGGTCTAGAATTGAAACCCAACAAAACATACACGCTTGATTTCAAAGACGATACTGGTGAGTTGGCATTAGACTATGGATTTACGCAAGGTTCAGTAGAAGGTTTAAAAAAAGGCGATTCCGCAAAAATCGCCTTAACTAAGGCGGCCTGGTTAAAAGCAATTAATTTCGAAACGCAAAAAATAATTGCGAAATACTATTCAGACATCCCTAGATCCTCTTTACGTATCTTGCTTTCTCCACTAGATCCTCCTTCTGTCAGAGGATGCAATATTGGTAAAGGATACTTTTTAGGTAGCCATGCTATTGAGTGTTCAGATCCAGAGTACCGTGTACGCATCCAAGTTTTGGATGCTAATAGTGCTCAATAATAAAATATGAAGTATCTGTTCCTGATCGCTTACAGAAATGTGCATGCTAACTTGCGGCCCTCGATGGCCGCTTTGTTATCTGTGGCGATGGCTTTTTTCTCGATTTTGATTTTCGACGGATACATTAAAAATGTAACCGGTCTTTATGCCAATGTTCATCGCTACCGTTTGATGTATGGTGATCTGATTATTCAAAATCCAAAGCTTAAACAGAAAGAAGGTAAAGCAGAACCAATTGCGTACTCACTTACTCAAGAGCAACAATATAAAATTGAAACCTACCTATCCTCTCGCCCCACGGATGTTCTAGCGTACGTTAAAAATTTGGATTTCTCTGGAACGATCAGCAACGGACGCATTTCAACTATCTTCACGGCAAGGGCCTTTGATCAGCCTGGCGGATTGAAATTAAGAGGCACGGATTGGGCTTGGAATGCTCTATATGGCGAACCACTGCACGTCGGCGAACCCGGACAAAAAATTCTGCTGGGCCAGTCCTTAGCGCGAACATTGGGCTGCAAAGCCAAGGTGAAACAAAACGCTGTCAATGTTGCTGGCGGTTTCAAAGAAGGCAACCGAGAATTTAACTGCGACACAAACGATTTTCAACTGACTACAACAACCGCATCTGGCCAAGTTAATTCGTTATCGATGATCGTTTCGGGACTCACTGACGCCGGCATTCGTAATATTGATGCTCGTTATGTGCTTGCCGATTTAAAAGATGCGCAAATTTTGGTAAATACGGATCGAATTGGCTATTACACCGTTCTTTTGTTCGATTCCGCTGCTATTGATAAATTTATCGACGAGTTCAATACCAACCTCAACGATCCCAATATTCAAATCTTGCGTTGGCAAAAACATCCTGTCGGAGACTCTTACAATCGCACTATCAACCTATTGAAAATTTTTAGAAATTTTTTAATTTTCGTGTTGGTATGTGTTTCCGGATTTTCTATCAGTATGACATTTTCTAAAAATGTAAAGGAACGGACTAAGGAAATTGGTTTACTAAAGAGTCTTGGTTTTGTTCCCGAAAAAATTTTAACTATTTTTCTATTCGAAAGTGCAATTCTATGCGCTTTCGGCGTCTTAACTGGTCTTGTGATGGGTTACCTGTTTTTAGGTGTCGTAAATTCAATTCAGTTCTACTACAAGGCCGGTATGATTTCAGAAAAAGTCGTTCTGCAAATAAATCCTAACGTCACCAGTTTACTCTTCCTAGCTTTGATGTTAATCGTGTTGGGCCTTATTGCGTCCTATTTTAGCGCTAAAGGAACCATTAAAAAATCGGCAGTCGACTGCCTGACTCACTCCTAATCACCGTCTACTTCTTAAACGAGCTTGCTAAACTGTCTAACTTGAAGACATTTTACTTTGCGCAAATCGAACTATATTTCATAAAAATGGCATATTTCTAGCAATCCTCCCATGTACCATGGAAAGCTCAAAACAAGGCTATCACCTGATCCCTATACTCAACGAGCGCGCAAAAAGCGCTTTGTCGAACATTCAATTCTTGGATAGACAGGGGTCTTACCGTCATTATTCCTACCAAAACCTGTGGCTTGATATTGTACACGTAAGTGATCTATTGAAAGAAGCCGACGTTAAAAACGGCGAAGTGGTCGCTATCATCCTGCCCACGCAAGAAGAATTCCTTATGAGTTTTTTCGGCTGCCAGTATATACACGCCATTCCCTTTTCATTTGCATCTCCAACAGCGCTGACGGATATAAACGACTGGTTCAATAGCATAGCCAATACCTTATCTGAATTAAACTGCGCAACGATCATCACTGATGATCGTTGCGCAAAAATTTTAAATAAGCTAAATACGGATTCAGAAATTCATATTATTAATTTGTCCAAGTATGCTTCCAATTTTTCAAAAAATAAATCTGGGTCGGAATTAGCGGCTATACTAAACCTACCATTTGATGCCAATTCGTATTCTGAAAATGAAATTAGTTTTCTTCAATTAAGTTCCGGAACCACCGGCCGTCCCAAAGCCGTAATGATCACTCACAAAAATGTAATTACAAATACGAACGTTATCGCAAGTTCTCTGCCTTTAGAAAAAGAAAATGTCGCGATCGTGTGTTGGTTACCTTTATACCATGATATGGGTCTTGTTGGTTGTTTGCTGCTTTCGATCGTCAATGGAACGCCGCTGCTGCTGTTTAATCCTCACGATTTTTTGGTTAACCCCTTTCTTTGGCTCAAGGCTATGCATGACTTCCGCGCGACAATTACTACGGCTCCTAACTTTGCCTATGGATTAGTTCGTAAACGCGTTCCTCAAAGCCAAATTCAAAATTTAGATTTATCATGTCTAAAGGGCACATTGTGTGGTGCCGAAAATGTAAGTGCTGAAACAGCCAAAAATTTTATCGAACATATGAAACCTGCCCAGTATCCTGCCGAGAGTTTCCTTCCTGTTTATGGACTAGCGGAAGCTTCGCTAGCCGTTAGCTTTACCGGTCCGAAAAAAGAGTTACAAATCCTAAAGTTAAATTCTGATTTATTAGAAAACGGCATTGTATCATTAGATGAAAATGGAATTGAAATCTGTAGCGTGGGACGCATTTTACCGACGTTCGAATTAAAAATAGTAAACTCTGCCGGTAAATCTCTTTCTCAAGGTCAAGTCGGCCAAATACACATTAAGGGCCCTTGTGTAACAAGCGGCTACTTTAGAAACAAGAAACTAAATAGTGAACTTCTAAGCAGCGATGGCTGGCTAAAAACTGGTGATGAAGGATTTCTATTTCACGATGAACTCTATATATGTGGCCGATTGAAAGACATCATTATCGTCAATGGTAAAAATCATTACCCGGTATTGTATGAAGAAAAACTATCATCAATAGCTGATATCCGCAAAGGAAAAGCTTTGGTATCATCAATCAAATTACCAGAATTTGATTCGGATCAAATTGTCGTTTTGGCAGAATCTACTAGTAAAGCCATAGATGCACAGAAGAAACTAAATCTTGAATCTGAAATTGCCAAAGTTATTCAGAAAGCCGGTTTGCCTTTGTATAAAGTTGAAGTCCTGCCGCCAGGAACTTTAAGAAAAACAAGTTCAGGTAAAATTCAACGGCGCTTGAACATTCAACTATGGAAAGACGGACGCCTTTCAAAAGCGGCCTCAACGAATTCATTTACGAATATTTTAACATTTTTAACACGAAGGATTTCCAATGACAAAAGAACAAATATTTGATTTTTTCAAATCTAACGTTGTAAAAAGTCATCTAAACAACAATCCTAATTTAAGCTCCGATGAACTGGGCACCATTGCGAATTCTGTAGATCAGCGGGTTTTGATCGATACACCTCTAAGTGCGATTGGACTTGATTCCATCACTATGATTTGGATCATGGTTCAATTCGACAATGAATTAAAAATCGATACATCGAGCATCTCATTTTTTGAAATCAATGACGTAAATGATTTGTGTGACAAGGTCCATGGTTTAATCCAATGATCAATTTCAAACTGGCGCCTGAAAGTTTAGCTTGGAGAGATCACGTTAAAAACTTTGTAAAAGCTAACGTTCTTTCAAGAACTGATTTGGATGTGCATGGGCATTTCCCTATGGATCTGTATCAGAAGGCGTTCGAGTCTGGAATTATGACAACGGCCATCCCCAAAGCCTACGGTGGCCAGGGAAAATCATTTATAGATACATTGCTTGCCGTTGAAGAAAGTGCATATGGGGATTTAGGCTTTACAACATCCGCTTTTGTTAGCCGTTTGGCACTAGGCCCGCTACTGTTGTTTGGATCGGAAAATCAAAAGCAACAATGGCTAACCCCACTGACTCAAAAACTCGGCTTCGCTTCCTTTGGATTCACAGAACCGGAGGGCAGCACCAATCTGGGATCTAGACCTGCGACGACTGAATTTGAAATCGTCGACGGCGGTTTTAAAATTCGCGGCGAAAAATCAACAATATCTAACGCAAGTGTGGCGCAATTCTATGCCGTGTTCGCACGGCAGGCAAATCAGGAACGCGGCTTTTCCTGTTTCATCGTTCCTAGCACTGCCAAAGGGATCGAGCTTACACCTCCTTTGAAAAAGATGGGACAACGAGCCGCCGACACGGCGGGAATGAAATTCTTTGATACCTTTGTTCCTACGGAAAACTTAATCGGTAAAATCGGTCAGGGCCCACAGATCGCTTTAATGTCACTTCGCTCAAGCCGTATCGGTGTTGGTGCCATGGCCTTGGGTGTGTCTCGCCGGGCACGTGATCTGGCCAAAATTCATTGTCATAGTAGAAAAACGGGTTCAGGCAGCCCGATTATTTTTGAACAAGACATTCAATTTAAATTTGCAACGATGGAAGCGAAAATAGATATGCTTAGAGCCTATTTATACAATGCGGCCTGGGAATTAGAAAATGGCAATCACGGCACAAAATATTCAAGCGGTTTAAAACTACTTGCCGCGCAGATTGCTTGTGAAATTACTAACGACTGTTTAGAACTTCACGGTGGCGCTGGCTATATAGAAGAAAATCGCATCGAAAAACTGGTTCGCGATACAAAACTTTTGCAAATCTATGAAGGTACCGAAGCGGTACAAAAATTACTGATTGCCGATAGCGCGATTCGTTTATCTGCTGACCTACGTGAAAGTGGAGGCAAAAGTTAATGCGATTTTCACTTTTCTACGAAATGCAGATTTCTGATCCTACCGCGCAAAGTGAACAACAGTTGTTTCACGATTGCGTAGAGCAAGCTGTATTGGCTGACGCCGTTGGATTTGATGGAATTTGGGCCGTTGAACATCATGGTCTGTATGAATATGCCCACAGTTCGGCTCCTGAGATTTTTCTTTCTTTCGTTGCGGCAAAAACAAAACGAATTAATATTTGTCACGGATCGACGTTGCTGCCGAAAAATTACAATCACCCGATTCGTATTGCTGAACGAATTGCTACCTTGGATATACTAAGCCATGGCCGAGTCTACTGGGGCAGCGCCAAATCCGGGACTGTAATGGAACAAGGGGCTTTTGAAATCGACCCCAAAGAATTAAATGATCAGTGGCTTGAAGCTTTGGAAATGATTCCTAAAATGTGGCGTAACGAAGCGTTCTCATGGAAAGGAAAATTCTACGACATTCCACCCATACATGTCGTCCCCAAGCCAACCCAACAACCGCCGGCATTTGCATCGTGCAGTCGTCCTGAAAATGCGATCAGCGTTGGAAAATTAGGTTTAGGTGCACTGAACTTTGCCATCTATCACGATGAACAACTAAAGGCAAAAGTCGATAACTATCGAGCCGCCATTAACGAATCAACCCCCATCACGGGTGTCGTGACCAACCACTTTTGTTGCAACCCTTCGACTCTTGTTTTGAAAGACGATAAAAAAGCATTACGTTACGGAATTCGCGGTTCAAAATTCTTTACGCGATCTATGGCCCATTACTATTGGACTCAAAACCGCCATGTAGGGCCTGTTCGAAGTCCACGTGAACTTCCGTCTGATAATGAAGTCGATCTTTTTGAAAAGCATCGCAATCGCCCGGGAACCCAGCTATCCGCTATTTTTGGCGACCCTGTGTCTGCACGCGAAACTATCCGTCGATTTGTCGACGTTGGTGTCGATGAATTGATTTTTGTAATTCAATCAGGAACCATTCCACATGAACTCATCATGGAATCTATCCGCACAATTGGGGAAGATGTAATTCCCCATTTTAAATAGCAGATACAAACTATGGAAAATCTAAACAGCTCGTTCGAAATTTTAACATCTACCAAGCCTTCAAAGTACAAATACGCTTTGTATCGCTGGTTATTCGTACTGTTAGGTCCGCTGTTTCGCTTTTTATTATCGCGATTGTTTTTAGGAATTGAAGTTGTCGGCAAAGAAAATTTGCGTGGTGGGCCTTATTTAGTTTTGATGAATCATTCCTGCGCACTGGATCCATTGTTAGTTAATTTTTTTGGTGAACGCCCTTTGCAATTTTTAATTTCCGAATCCTTTATGCGACCCCGATTAGTTTCAAAAGTGATTTCGTTATTTGGTCATGTGGCAAAACGAAAATTGGATTTGGACCCTGGATCGATTCAACTATTAAAACGCTGGTCTGATTGTGGTGCCCACATTGCCTTGTTCCCTGAAGGCGTTTTTTCCCTATACGGTGAACCGTCCCCACTAATGCCGGGAATAGATCAATTGATCCGTTTTCTTAACCTGCCCGTTGTTATCGTTCACTTATCTAATGGCGATCGCGTAAAACCGTTGTGGGCGACAGCGATGCGTAAAACAAAAATAAAAATTACTATTCATCCGGCACAAACATTTAGAAAAGAAGATCCAATTCTTTCAATTATCACTGAAAAACTATTTAGCTTGGATAAACCCAATACAAAATTTGCAAGCTATTGCGCCCACACGGCCCAAGGCTTGGCCAAAACATTGGTCTACTGTCCGACATGTAGTCAAGACAACAGCCTTGTTGAAAATGGTTACAAACTAAATTGCAACCGCTGCCGCGACGTTTGGGAAATTGGCGCAGACAATACAGTGATCCATTCGAAAGACAAAAAAGTAAAAGATCTATTTATAAAATCTTTCGAAACCACAACCAGTAAGTGGCTTAGGCAAAAAGAAATCAGGTCCACGCATTCTATACAACCGTACGATATTTCAAAAGGGTCTTGGATAGCCCAAATACCAGACCTTTTAATTCTTGGTGCAGACTCCTTAACTATTGGTAGTTTATCCATTCCTTATTCTGATATTCAATCTCATACACAAGACTGGGGCGAGGTTATAATTTTAAAAACAAAAACCAACCGCTGGGCGCTGGAAATCACTCAAGACAGCCGAGCTCAGTTTGTGAATCTTTTAGAATTTATATTAAGCCAAAGGAAGTCCCATGCTTAAACTAAAAAAATTATTCTCTGATGAAGAATTGATCCGTTACCAGCAGAACTTCAGTAAAAGTTTAAAAAGCACCAAACCGGAAAATACAGTTCCATTGACTCTAGAATATATGAAACGTTGCCAAGTCTATGCGGTCTTTAACCAAAACAACCACATGGTCGCAGGTTTCATTCTAGGATTCACTTCACCGTTTCGCCTTCTTGAGTTTGTACCTAAAAACGCAGAAATCAAAATATCCCCTTCCTTCAAATGGGACCAATGCTGCGAAATCGTCTGCATGTGGAAAGAACCCTGCATCACTCGTTTTGAAATGGTTCAAAATGTATGGATTCATATTTTCGAATTGTTTTTAAGCTCAAAAAGCCAATATTTACTTGGACACAATCAATCGACAAAATTAAGCCAGTACTACAGTATAGTTGGTCCCACTAATTTATACATAGGTCCTTCTATTTTTGGTTTGCCGTCGCAGCTGTTTGTCTATCCAAAATTTAAGATCAGCATCCTGAATAAATTCTTAGTGTTGTTTTACTATTGGTTAGAATTCAAGAAAAGGTTTAAATCGCTGGCCGGCGCCAAAGAAACATTGTGAATGTAGTCTTCTGTTTTTGGTCCCGTGATTTTAAAATCATTATTTTTAAATAGTAAGAAAATGAATATTTTCATATTTAACGAAGATAAAGCGGCACCAATGCATTTACGCGGCCCTAAAGCGAACGGAAAATAAATATATTCCTGTTCATAGCGTTTACCAATAAATCGTTCTGGTTTAAATTTCAAAGCGTCTGGCCATAAATTTTCTGACCTATGAACTAACCATGGCGACAACGCGACGGTATCACCTTTACGAATTTGAAACTCGCCTAGTTGATCGTCTTCTTTGGCCACCCGTGGAAATAACGGAATAGTTGGAAACAACCTCAAGCTTTCTTTAATAACACAGTCTAAATATTCTAACTTGTCTAATGTATCAGGATCCGGATTTGCAGGTGCCTGATCAATCTCATTTTTTAATTTAGTCCAAGCGACCGGATTGTCTCTCAGCAGCAACATTGTGAACAGCAACGAATTCACTGTCGTTTCATGTCCCGCAATGAAAAATGTCAGGATATGATCCAAAATATTTTCGCGAGGAAAATTATTTTGCAACATTGTTTTGATCATATTAGGTGTAGGTTCATCCAAAGCGGCATTTACAATGTCTTCTGCAATTTTTCTTAATTTGTTTTTAGCGCGATTAGCACGAATCAGAACGGGATGAGGAAACCAAAAAGGAAATTTAATTAACGATCGCTGTTGGTAACTTAAATAACGATCAAAATCGATGAATGCCACTTTGAATTCATCCAAAGAGGATGGAAACTTAATGCGAAATATTTCGCGACATACCGTATGAACCACCAGTTCATAGACGGCCTTGGAAAAGTTAATTTCTTGTCCAACGACCCATTTTGATCGCATCGATTGGTATTCTTCATTGGCGATTTTTATATTGTCTGCCCGACTAATACCGCTAAATTCTGTATTTAAAACTTTACGATCACCCATCCACTTGGCGCCGTCACTGGTCAGCAAACCTTTTCCCAATAAAACATGGAAGTTTTTAAAACCGACACTTTTTTCATAGTTCATATGATTATCCATCAACACACGCTTAATCATATCCGGACGTTTGATGAAACACTTCAAATTGTCAGCTTGGATAGCAAAGACATCACCATATTGGCCGTGAAACTTCTCGAGCTGGACCAGTAAGTGGCTCTTAATCGAAAAGAAGTGCAATAGAATTTGCAAAAATGGCACTTTGCGAATTGGTCTTCCCTGTTGTGGATTCATGGGTTTAGTATATTTTTATATGGATAGAAAGGCAACTCTGTCATCGCTACCAAAACGACCATGGCCGTTTTTAGTAGGTAAAATTATAGTCATGCAAATTTTGTTTAACTTAATGGTCAAACACGGTCCTGCAATGGATCCAATTGTTATGACAGCGATTTCTGTCGGTATACTTTTAATTAATTACGTTGTCGTACGAAGACTTATCCAGTTTAAGTATTACCTAGCCGTGATGCTGCTTTTCTACGTATCCGGTTTTATTCAGGATTCTATTTTGATTTATTTTGGAAAAATCGATTTTGGAACCAAATGGCCGCCACTTTACATTTCGTGTTTATGGTTATTGTTCCTGGGTTATTACGGAGATGTATTTAGAAAAATGTTAGATTTTCCAATTTGGATATCGGCGATGCTGGGCGCTACGGGCGGTACCTTGGCTTACTATCGAGGACTCGATACTCAGGTATATATTATGGCACCTGATTTCTATCCGATCGTAGCCATTATATGGGCCGCCTACATGCCATTTTCCCTGCGACTATTCCGTCATTTCATAATTCTAAGTCACAAACCAGGAAATGCTTAAGGATAACGTTCGGTTAAACCTGTGGTGTTTGGCAACGCCACTGATTTGTTAAACTTACAACACGCACCGACGAGGGTAACCACGGCATGCTCCACCAATTCTCCTCCCTCAAAAGAGTATTTCAATTTGAAATGCAATTGGTGGTCCATGAGAAATAACCAGAAATGCAATAGTTCCTTATTTCATCGTAACCAAGTGTTCATCTAGGCGATCCCATGTTTGCGAAATACCTTCCAACATTCCCATATCCATTACAGTTTTCAAAGCTTCTTTCGTTGCATATTGTCCGCGAGTGATCATTTTAGTTTTGCCATCCACATCAACGAACTCGACTTCTACATCTGTAGAGGGCAATTCCATATTAGAATTTCCTTCGGCATCAGAAAAGAAATCTGTGTATGAAAGACTTTTCGGCGCTGACATGCTTTTGTAAATTGCTTTGCCCCAAGATTCCATACCGAAATATTGACCTTGGTTTTTATCAACACACTTCATGCAGTAATGCCAAATACCACCTGGACGGAAATCGACCGTACAATGTGTGACATCCCAGCCACGAGGTCCCCACCATTTTTTTAAATGTTCAGCTTTCGTGTAAGCCTGAAAAACAACGGCTGGAGGCGCGTTGAAGATTCTTTCTAAAACAAGCGTACGTTCATTTTCTATTCTTGAAGTCATATTTGGATTTGGCATTGTTTCTCTCCTTTTTTTTATTTATTTTTAGCTTTTTTAGATTTCTTTTTCTATTTTTTTGAATTTCCTGTAGATAATCATCTAATTTGTCATAACGTTCGCCCATAATTTTTTCGAACGATTTAACCCACGTTTCTAGCGATTGAAATGGCTCCGCTCGCAATTTATAAATGCGGCGATTGGCCTCGGCTTTCATTTCCAAAATTCCATTGTCAGACAAAACTTTTAAATGCTTTGAAGCCTGTGGTTGACGAATTTTCAATCGCCCTGCGATCTCGCCTACCGTTAACTCGCCTTCACGAAGCAATTCAACAATCGCCATACGATTAGGTTCGCCTAATGCGCTTAATGTCCGTGTATCGCCTATATTCATCGCTACAACCAGTGTATCCCCCGACTATACATACAATATACCTTAATTGGAATATTCTCACAAATGAATATTTAAGAAGGTGGTAACTATTTAAAACATATAGAGAATTTACACAGAACAGCTTCTCTCCTAGTCGAATGCACTGATAAACAACATACTCATTCTCAAAACGAGACAGAGCTTTTTGTATTTGTGTCTGTAAGCGGTATACTGAATACAATACAGTATGAAAAACAAGATTTCGGTCAAACATAAACAAGCTCACGAGATTATGTCATCACCAGTAAAAATTATGACGCTGACGATGACTGTTCGCGATGCTATTCGATTTTTGATGGTCTACAAATTAAGCGGAGCCCCGCTTGTTGATCACTTGGGACAACTTGTAAGTCTAGTCAGTGAATTAGACCTGATGCAAATCGGTGCCTTGGACGGAACCGGTGTCACGTTAAATGAATCTAGAAATCGCCTGGCTAAAAAATCTGAAATTTTAAGTGTGAAACCTGATACTCATTTCGTCGATATTTTCCGTTTGTTTTTAGATAATAATCTTCGCCAACTTTTGGTGATGGACGATAACCAACACGTCGTCGGCATCATTGCTCGACGAGATATTTTAAAAGCCTATATCGATCTTGAAGGGCAAGAATAATCAAGCTGCGACACACGCACATTTCAAAATGTTACCGTCACCGACGTCATAATGTACGTCTTCCCCAATAACGGTGGCTAGTTAATGTCACTAGTAAAAATATCTTACTTAATAAGTCAAAATAATCTAATTTCAATTTCCGCTTCATCATGATAGTTAGACCGCATGTTAAATTTCAATTTTATGCAATTCAAAATCGATGGCGAAAATTTTCTCAATGCATTAGTTGCCGACCTAGTTAAGAACGGGCTTCCCGTGCTGTCTATGCCCTGTGATCATCTTTGTTTTCGAGTTTGCACGCCCAGTGAGTACGAATTTTATAAATCGGCTTTGCTTGCGAACGGACGCCTGCTAACAGAAGCACCAGTAAATGGACGCCCGATTTGCACATTCGATATGAACGAACCGTTCACGACAAACAACCACACGGTACATTTGGTCGAGCTACCTTACCCAAAGCCAGGAACTGACTATGACACTGGTTTCGAACACGCTGAATTTGTTCTAAATGAAAGTTTCGAAAGTTTTTCGACTCTACACCCTAATTTAGATTTTAAAGTGTCGGGCAATCCAATTCTAAATCCTGAATTGATTTTAAAAATCGGAACCAAGCAAGTCAAATTTCACCATCAACCACTGAATCGAGTCATTGAAATCGAAAATGCAGATTTAACAGATATTATCTTTGATTTTGATGGAACTATTATTCAGTCCCGCGAAAATATATACGAAATTAACCGAATCGTTTTTAGCGCCGCCACGGAACGCGAAATTTCACATGAAGAATCAAAAAGCAAATTCCACACTGAGTTTTCAAAACTATTTGAAGCTTTTGGGGTAGTGTGTTCAAAGCGAAAACAAAAAGCGATAGAATCCTGGGGCACAGTTTCTTCGCAATTCTCGTATGAATTATTCGAAGATATTTTGAAACTGCTTCATCGCCTGTATGAAAAAAATGCTCGTCTACATTTATGGACCGCACGTGATGAGTTTTCGGCACGAAAAATTTTAAAAGAACACAGCATCGAGCATTTCTTTACCACTCTAAGCTTTGCGAACGAAGTTGATTCAAAACCCCACGCCCAGAGTCTGAAGTTTGACTGGAAAAAAGTCGCAAAAAACAAAGCCATCGTCATCGGTGATAGTCCCTCCGATGTGCATGGCGCTAAAAACATTGGAGCCATTTCTGCCTCGGCGTTATGGGACCCGCACGCAACGAAAAACCCACTGATACAGGCCGGAACTGACCTATTTTTTCACCAAGTTAAGGACCTAGATCAGTGGTTATCTAGAAAACTCGATCTCTAGATTTTACAAAAAGAATTTTTAAAAGCTGTAGCGTATTCAAAATCAGCTCACCGAGCGATCCAATCTGCGAGGCCCGGTGTGGAGTTTTTTTGAAGAAAAAGAAGGCCCTTCACCGGACGATGAAGGGCCAAGAGACAGGCGGCAGAAGGAGCGTAAGGGGCCGCCCGAAGAGACTTGTAGAAAATTAGATCTGTCCTAGTCCGCCGTCCGCTAAAATATCAGCGCCATGTAGGAAGCTAGAATCAGAGCTTGCCAGAAAAAGGGCCACGGTGGCCATTTCACGCGGTTTCCCAAAGCGACGCGCTGGAATCGTGGCTTTGATTCCGCTAGAGAACGCATCAACCTGTTCAGTAGACATTCCCATCTTGTCAAAGATAGGTGTTTCGATAGGCCCTGGGGACAAGACATTAAAGCGCGCGCGGCTGGCCGGAATTTCAGCGGTCCAACTTCTAGCGAAGCTGCGCACGGCTGCCTTAGTCGCTGAGTACACCGATGAACCCGGAATACCCTTTTGAGCTGCTACAGAAGCATTTAAAATCACAGAACTACCGTCGTTCAAAAGAGGAAGAGCTTTCGCAACTGTGAAATACAAACCCTTAACATTCGTATTAAACTGAGCATCAAAGTGAGCAGCATCTACATCTGATGTTGGTCTGAAATTAGCGATCCCCGCATTTGCAAACAGGATGTCTAACTTACCGTACTTAGTTTTAATATGGTTATACAAACGATCTAGATCAGTCAGCTGACTTACGTCCGTTTGTACAATGTCAAATTGGTCGCCCAGTTCCTTTTGAGCTTTTTCAAAGGTCGCCTTAGAGCGAGCCGTTATAATCACTTTAGCACCCTCTTCCTTGAAGAGTTGAGCGGTAGCTAAACCAATTCCTGAATTACCACCCGTCACTAGTGCGATTTTGTTTTCGATTTTTCTCATTTTGATTCTCCTTTTATTTTGAACCGTTCAGTTCAAAATAGCAAACTATTGAAGTTTTGCAAATAAAATATTGAACCGTTCGGTTTTTTATGGTACACTCGTCCTATGGGCCGGAAAAAGAACTTCGAACGTGAAGATGTATTAGATAAAGCATTAAGCCTATTTTGGAAGAAGGGTTTTGCGGAAACGTCCGTCCAAGACCTTGAAAAGATTACGGGAGTAAACAAATCAGGCCTGTATTCTGAGTTCAAAGACAAAGATGATCTGTACGCCTGCGCCCTAAAACAATATTTAGGACGAACAGATGTTCGCGACATCTTCAACACCGAGCCTCCAGGCTGGGCGAACATCGAAAAGTTCCTAATGCTCCCCCTAACCTGCCAAGGCAACAAAGGCTGTTTTGCCACAAATTCTATCCGCGAATCTAAAATTCTACCAACCCCCGCACGACAAGCATTAACAAACCACATGGATAACCTAAGAGAGGCCTTAGTTAAAAACTTAAAAGGCAACACAAAGAGCAATCCAGAAACTGTTGCTAGTATGATCATGTCGTTTCATAACGGAATTGCACTAGAATTAAATCTGCTAACTGCGGACGATTTAAAAGACCGCATCGAATTGTTTATTAAAACAATCAAACTCGCATGACTGAAGAATGCGGAGTTACTGAGCTGAACAAAAACACGCCTACAGTGATTTTTTTCAGCCAGATCTAGAACATATAAGAAAAATACCAACCCGACTTACCGTGACTGTTTTGTATATGGTTTTTATCGATATCCACATACCAACTTCGAGATGTAATATAAACACCCGTTGTCAGCTGATTCCATGTGTAACCGCATGCTAAATTAATAATTGCTGAAGCCGTCGTTTGTTGTTCGCCCGCAGTCACCTTGTTCTGATAATTTTTTTCAAGGTAGTTAAAATCATAAGCTATACCTAGAACTCCGCCCATAAAGAAGTGCTGGTAGAAATAGTTCGAACTATAGGCAATCCCTGGGGTGAATGTGTAAATAGACGAGAATGTTAAATCTGAATCTTTTCTAAATAGATCATACTGTTGAATCGAATCAATATTGGCAATATGGTAACGAGTCAAATTCGCGCTAATAATCCATGATGTTGAACTTTCAGAACGGCGGAATAAAATCGGCGAAAACAAAAACGATGTATGTTTTGGGTTAGTTAGATAGCTCAACGAGAAATCGATTTTCTCGTAGCTTAATTTAGGAAATGTATACAACGGGTTTCTATCTGGCGTGCTGTCCTCGATCAAGAATCCCTTCGTATAATCATAGTTCGCATCAAAACGAATATTTGGATTAATCACTAAACTAACACCGGCGTAGATTAACTTAGAATCGACTCGGCTATCCGTGGAACTTTTAGGATCTCGGAATGGAACACTGATCGTTGAACTACTGCCATCGACATCTAATCCAATCAAATAACTATTTCGATTCGTCGTAGTCATCGAACCAGTGCCGTTAATTTCTAAACCAGTGATACGCTGACCGATCCCTAATGCCGGTGTGTACTCGTGCTTAGGTTTATATTTTAGCATAGGACCTACAGCGGTTTGATCCACAATATCAGCGAATCCCAATGAATAAGACCTCAATGGAATAATCATCATGGCAATAGTGAAAATAGACCAACCTTTATAAGTCACAAATGTTTTACCTCGGCAAGTTGGGGGTTAAGGCGTAAATCCATTGCAGCCCCGATGCCCATTCTACCTGGTGCTAAAACAGTTTGAGTCATTTCTGGATGTTCTTAAATCTGACAAGCACGAAGTTATTACCAAAAACAAGTGGGTCATCTCGGTGCACGACCTGCTGAGATTTGACCCACTCAATCGCATCTATAAATATTCGGTTACACTGAAATGCAATCTATCAATCTACACAGGTCATACATGCCATATAGCAAGTAGCCCTAATCTTGCAAATCTATCTGCATGTGAATCCTAATAACCCACAACTCGAAAGGATGTGCTATGGCAACTACAACAATGGGACAAACAACCCCCGATGTGACACCAAAAGAATACAACAAATGGATTTACTGGGCCATTGCTGCGGCGTTAGCCGTACTCTTAATTTTTGCGTTCAGTACAAATAAAACGGAAAGTGTCGTTACTCCAGCGGATCAAGTGAATGCGCCAGTAACAACTCCTGTGGAAAGAACTCCAGCCGCCATGGATAAAGCGCCCGCGATGGATTCTACCCCGACAAACTCAATGATGAGTTCGCCAGACAGCACAGTGATTTCACCACAGACGGATACCATTAGTAATGAAGGCGTAAACGCGGATCAAACTATTAAAATGTTACCGTCGCAACCTGCTGGAGTGCAGGAACCAGGAACTTCCGTTTCACCAGAAGCACCGAAAGGTACTGTGGTTCGTTAATTTAAATTATCTTAATCTTAGTCGGGGTGCCTTGTGCCCCGGCTATTCTGTTTTTGAACTGGCCCCTTAGCCTGCGGCTAAGGCCAAGTAAAATATCGTCAAATCAAG
>CAWVRN010000038.1:0-26848 GCA_963932905.1 uncultured Bdellovibrio sp. | reverse complement strand
AACTGTCTTTCCAATAGATTTTAGCTTCTTAGCCGCAAGCTAAGGAGCCAGTTCTGGCTTTTAGAAAATCTTAACTTCCTTATTCGACAACGAAAAATGATCAGAGTCATGCTCTGCACGACGTTTAATCGCCCTTAGAAGACTTCGCATATAGAGATTGATTCCCGGTCTAAATAAGTTCCAGTAAACTTTGAATCGTTGCGCGGCCGCTTCTGTGGTCGAATGGACACGCATTTCACAATAGACTTCGCATTCTCTGCCTTCATTCACTGGTCTAAAAACCAATTGTGTAACAACCTTGGCATAATGAAGTTCATCGAATTCTTTGAATTCGGCTGCGGCCAAATGTTTAATACCAAAATCTATTCTCCAAAACTGTCCAACTAAGCCAGAAATTACCTCGTAAGGTTCGTTGCGATACAGTTCAACTCCACCAAACTTTTCTGTTGATGTGACGAACAATTCATCCTCGGTCGAATTTTCTTCTCGGCCCAAGTTTCTTATTTTTGCCAATACGTCACCCATTCTAAGCTCACTAGATTTTAGTGACATAAACGAAAAAAATACTTCAGCCGGCGATCGTTTAACATTCAATGTCCGCGACCAAACCTGCTCAAACACAGGCATCACGTTGTTTAAATTATTTTCGCTTGGTAGACGTCTACTTACAGAGTAACAAGAATTCAACTCGTTATCTTCAATTGCTTTGACAAAAGCAGCTACGTGATCCCAATTCGTAAAATCATAATCACGACTTGTGTCGATTGGGCCCCCAGCTTTCTTGCTGATACGTTTTAAAAGCCAACGGGTTACTAAATCATATTCTAAATAATTCAATGCCCCTGAAAAACTGGCCACAAAATTTGGAACTAAACCTGTCTTTCTAATAAGATCTTTTAGCTTGCGATCATCAACTACCCTAGCCTCGGGATGTTTATCTTCGGCATTTAAACTAACGGTGAAAAACGCTAGGCGTTTCGAAGAAATTCTATTTTTATTTTTTCTTGTCCAATTAACTACTGAATCGTGAAATCGGCCCGCATAAATAGGGGTTCCAATAATGACTACATTCGCGTTACTTTCGCATTCGGGTATATCTTCACGCAAACCCAGGTCTAAAAATTCTACCGAGTTTTCCTTTTTAGATAAGATTGTTCTTTTAACAAACTCACCGATAGTCCGTGTTTGTCCATGCTTTGATGCGAAAACGACCAAGAATTTCATTGGACCCTCCATCCAAAATAAAAAGCAGGCCGTATGCCAAATGTAAAAACAAATATGAAAGCACCCAAGGTATCAAAACGAGAAAACTAACCAAGAAAAAAAGACAAGTTGTCAAAAAATTCAATTTTACGAGACAATTCGACTCAATGATTTTCTCATATTGATCTATTAAGAAAAAGGATTACTCTGAATGTAAAAAGTAGAGAAATTTATGAAGAAAAAAATATTTACCATCACTCCCAACCCAGCACTGGATCTTAGTGGATTTGTCAAAGACCTGAAACCGAATGAAAAATCTTATGTATACAACGCTGTTAGATCACCAGGAGGAAACTCAATTAATTCAGCAAGAATTTTAAGTCGTCTTAAGGCGACCGTGGTCCTGTCTGGATTTCTGGGCGGCAGCACAGGCGACGAGATTAATTTTTTGATGAAAAAAGAAAATCTTAATACTGAATTTATTCAAATCAAACGCCCTTCACGGATCAATGTCACAGTCGGCAACGAGTTAAATCACAACCAGACCCGTCTAAGTTTCCCTGGGCCTAAAGTTTCTGCCTCTGAAAAAAGTAAATTGTTTCGTTTGTACGAGGCTCAAAAAAATATATCATTTTTGTTACTGGGAGGTTCTCTTCCAAATGGTTTTACATCTAAAGACATTGTATACCTTTTAAAAATTTCTCATAGAAAAAATATAAAAGCAGTTGTAGATTGTCCCGGGGAAATATTAAGAGCCGTGATTCAGGCAAAACCTTTTCTTATCAAACCTAATTTAGAAGAGTTTCAAGAATTCACTGGTTCACACGTTAAATCGATAGGTTCTGTAATTGAAAAAGCTAAAAGATATTTAAATGACGTTCAATATATCTGCGTTTCCTCTGTGGAAGGAGGCACACTTTTAGTTGGACAAAAAAATATCTATTTTGGCAAGGTTCCTAACATAAAAATAAAATCGACGGTTGGTGCCGGCGATTCCTTGGTAGGAGCTATGGTTTACGAGCTAAATAAAAACTATGTGGACGAATCGCAAGTATTAAAACGAGGACTTGCCGCCGCCGCAGCCACCTTATTTGAACCCGGTATGAACTTAGGAAGCAGAAATGAAATATCTAAAATGTATCAAAAAGTTAAAATTCAAAAAATAGAATAGGCATCTTATTTGCTGGCTAAAAATCAATGAATCGATTTAGACATTACAACTACAAAATTCGAATAAAGGCGCTTTTTAAAACTCCACTATTTTGGATACTCACCTTTCTTGGAAATTTAGTCATATTATTAGGCAGCCTTTTGATATATCATTTCGAGTCCCCAATAATTCCAAATAAATTAGACTACCTAGACTGTTTACTATGGAGCACAAGCTTAACAACTTCAATCGGATATAATACTTATGCGCCCCAAACCATCGGAGGCAAACTTACCGTAATTTCGATGATGCTATTTGGAACTTTATTTGTCTGGTCCTATATGGCTTTTCTAGTCACCGCTTTGATTGCTCCCGAAATTTCTGCTTTAGAAATCGAAGTTAAAAAAGTGGAAGTCGATCTTAATAGGCTAAAATCAGAAAAATCATGACAGATTGTCAATGTCCTGAGTCGAGTTGTCTTGTCAATTTTCTTCTTGTTAATTCTATCGCAGATAGAAACCTGGCCTTACTATTGCTTTCTTTTTCCATACAACCAACCAGAACGAACACGTTCACACAAAGGAGTATGTATGAAAAATTTAGTTTCAAAAATGACATTGCCAAGCCAACGTAATCGCTTTTTTAGTCCGCTAAAATCATTTAATGATTTCGAAAGCGGTATGGACCGTTGGTTTCGTCAAAATCCATTTGATCTTGCTTTAATGCCCGAAAACTTAGATGCGGCTTTCGTTCCCGCTTGCAGCATTAAGGAAAACAAAAAAGAATACAGTTTTCAAATCGACGTCCCAGGGATCAAAAAAGAAGACATTAAAATTGAAGTCGAGGCAAATCAAATTACTATCAGCGGTGAACGCAAAGATAAACGCGATGAATCGGACGCAAAGCATACACTCAATGAAACGTACTATGGATCGTTTATGAGATCGTTTTCATTACCTCAGGCCATTAATGAAAATCAAGTCCAAGCTCACTATGAGGCCGGTGTATTGACGATCGTGGCGCCAAAAACAGAAGCCACCAAAGCAAAAGAAGTCAAAGTTCAATAACATGCACTTCAAAATATCGGAGTAAATATGAATCCAACTTCAAAAATTGAAAAACGAGCCCAAATTCATTGGGCCGTTGACCCATTCCAGAATCCCAAATTAGCAAAACACATTATTGCCGAACTAAAATCTTGGGCAAAGCATCTCGATTGCGATGTACAACCAGTTGCGATCGTGTCCACTTCACTTTTAAAATATCCTTTAGAGATCGCATCGTCGATTAATGGAGATTTTCCCAAAGCGGCCTACTCCGCAGCAGAGAATTATTTGAAAAAAGCCAAGGCCAAAGGATTTTTAAAACCAAAAATTGTTTTTTCAGAAAAAGCGTCAAATCGTCAAATGGCATTGGATCTGTCGACTTTTTCAAAACAATCGAACGCGTTGATGATTTTTGCAAATACTCATGCTAAACAATCATGGAATCCGCTAAGACTGGGAGGCTTTGCCGAAACACTGATTGCTGTTTCCCGAATTCCCGTTCTGCTTATCAATGACAAAGTGAAAACTAAAGCACGATTGAATACTATTCTTTTCCCGACTAACTTCAGTAGTGATTCAAGAAAGGCCCTGACGATCTTGGCGTCATTAATAAAAAATTATCACGCCAAAGTTCAAATTTTCAATCAGGTTGAAAGGACGGATATGTCGTTATATTCACCTTTGTATTTTGGATACGCACCGACCCTTGATTTACCGTCTCTTGAAAAAACGACAGAGGATCAACGACATAACCGAGGTGCTAAATGGGTCGAATATTTATCTGAATTAGGTGTAAAAGCAGTACCTCTAATTCAACGGCAACGAAAACTTTTAAGTTTTGATATCATTTCCGCTGCCAAATCAACAAATGCCAATCTAATTGCGATGACCAGCGAACGCGGATTAGTTGCCGGCTCTATATTAGGAAGCACAGTGCGAGACGTCTTGCTACATGCGCCTTGCCCTGTACTTGTGATGCACAAACCGCAGTTATCTAAAAATATCAAAAAAGAATCGGCAAGAAGAAAACAAGCTAAATTACGATTTAGCTCTGATTCGGATTTAGTACTGCCCTCACAGATTTCTTAGATACCGGTTAATGCACCTTGCAGCAAGGTGCATTAACTGGCTCAATCTAAAACTACATATAAAAACAAGGCCTCGATGGCTATAACAAATAGGAATCCAAATCCTGCCTGCCACCACCATCTATCGAAGATTAAGCCAGCGGTTAAAAGAATCATCCCTAAAATCGCAAGTGGTAAACGTTTTATAAAACCGTTCTTAAATTTGTTTTTCTTTTCTTGATCAAGTGTCACAATACCCCCTTGCGTGTAACAACTAGCATCCAAGAGGCCATATGCAAGTACCTCAAATTCTAGGCTTAGATCCAATTACTGAGACGTTTCGTCCAGCACACGTGACAGAATGACTCAGCTTAGATCAATCAGATGTTATCTGTCGGTACTATCCGCATATTTCGATTGGCTTATACATTGCAATTTAAAATTTTTATCAAAATACTAGGAGGAAAAATGGGTAAAAAAGGATTAGCCACATTCAATTTCAAAAACTTATCAAAAAAAAATCCAGCACTGTTTTCATTAGCTGAAATTGATACTCATTATTTGGTGGCAGTAGATATTCCTTCTATACCAGCCATCGCAACTCAAATCGTGACAACAAAAAAGCAATTGTTGATAGAAAGCCAAAAAGATAATTCTGGAACCAAGGAAGTTATTTTTCGGGCGGTGCCTCGTGGAAAAGGAATTAAAACTATTTATCTAAATGGTGTTCTTTACCTGCTGCTACCAAAGTTTGGTAATCAACATTTAAATCTTCAAACACTTCCGTCTTTTAGATAGGGGACAAAATGAACACACAAATTGCTTATAATTTTAAGAACAAAGTCGCATTCGTATCAGGTGCTGCTACCGGTATCGGTCGCGCCACAGCTCTGGCATTTGCTAGCTATGGGGCACGCGTGGCACTGGTTGATATTAATGTCGACGATGGCTTAAAAACGTTGCATATAATGACCGAAGCAGGTGGAACAGGCCTTTTTATTAACGCCGATGTGTCTAAACGTGAAGAGGTGAAAAATTCAATCCAACAAACCGTCGATAAATTTGGGGCCCTTGATTATGCATTTAATAACGCAGGCATTGAAGGGACTCAGTCATTTACGGCAGATACCAGCGAAGATAATTGGAATCATGTTATGGATGTGAATTTGAAAAGCGTATGGCTATGTATGAAGTATCAGATTCCTCGAATGCTAAAACAAGGTGGCGGAGCGATTGTCAATTGCTCGTCAATAGCTGGCCTAATTGGCTTTCCCGGAATCCCGGCCTATGTAGCTAGCAAGCACGCAGTGATTGGACTAACCAAAACCGCCGCTTTGGAATATGCCAAATCTAATATTCGTATTAATGCAGTTTGTCCGGGCGTCATATCAACCCCCATGATTGACCGATTTACCCATGGCGAAGCGCAAATACGAAATCAATTTGTAAATGGCGAACCCATCGGCCGCCTTGGCCAGCCCGAAGAAGTTGCGTCTTCCGTACTATGGTTGTGTTCTGAGCAATCATCGTTCGTCACGGGCCATCCCCTTGTGGTTGATGGCGGATGGGTAGCACAATAAATGGGTACTTATAAAGAACCCAAACAATGTTCTGCTTCATCCGCTATCAACCATATCAATTCATTTCAGAATGTTTTCATTCACGGGGGTTGCGCCACCCCCAATTTCTTAATAAAAGAATTAGTAAGCCAAGCAGACCGTCTGACAAATGTTATGTTAGTTCATCTGCACACTCACGGTGATGCGGATTATTTAAAACCGCAATATAGTGCTAACTTTAAAGTCATGAATCTTTTTGTGGGATCTAATGTTCGCCCCTATATAGATTTTGATCGCATTGACTATATCCCCTGCTTTCTTTCTGAAATGCCAACGCTATTCAAGAATAAAATCATTCCATTGGACGTTTCGTTAATTCAAGTCTCCCCACCCGATAAACATGGTTTTTGTTCTTTGGGTACCAGCGTGGATGTAGTGAAATCAGCCATTGCTAATTCGAAAATTGTAATTGCCCAGGTGAATACACAAATGCCAAGAACATTCGGAGATGCACTGGTTTCAATTAATGAAATCGATTTTTTAGTAGAACACAGTGAACCTTTGCTTGAATCGCACCCCAAGGCATTATCATCCATTGAACTTGAAATTGGCAAAAACACAGCGGAACTTATTGAAAATGGATCTACTTTGCAAATGGGAATCGGAACTATTCCTGACGCCGTTCTATCATGCCTTAGCGGACATGTGGACCTAGGTATTCACACAGAAATGTGGTCAGATGGCGCTTTAAAGCTATTAAAAAGTGGAGTCGTTAACAATTCTAAAAAGAAGATTCACCAAGGCAAAACTGTTTCTACATTTGTAATGGGCAGCAAAAACGTATTTGATTTTGTTGATAATAATCCTTCTATAATTCTACTAGAAGCCAACTATGTGAACAACCCTACCGTTATTGCAAAGAATGACAAAGTGGTCTCAATTAATTCAGCCGTAGAAGTAGATCTAACCGGTCAGGTCTGCGCTGATTCTATTGGACACAAAGTGATTTCAGGAGTCGGAGGACAAATTGACTTTATTCGTGGTTCCGCACTTTCTAATGGAGGAAAACCCATCATTGCATTAAGTTCTAGAACAAAACATGGAACATCAAGAATAGTTTCTAGTTTAAAATCTGGCGCAGGGGTCGTTACAACACGTGCCCATGTACACTATATCGTAACAGAATATGGCGCCGTCAATCTGTTCGGAAAGTCAATTCATCAACGAGCACGAGCTCTTACAGAACTGGCCCATCCAGATGATCGGGAAAATTTAGAACGTGCTTTTTTTGAAGACTGCAGAAAGAATTAAACTAGTGAGTATAAACTTAAAATCGACCTGACACTTCTCGCAAGGCGATTTCGACTTCGTCTGATTGCAGTTGAAACAATGGCTAAACTTTCGCTTTGATATTAGGAGAGAAATTTCGAATTACCTTTGTAAAGGTTGGTCGGAAAAGCTGAGAAGCGCAGATTGTTCAGTGCCAATTAACGTAGGGTTAAAAAGCATCTATCAAATAAAATCGATCCTCAGTAAAAGAGTAAATTACATTTTGCCACAGAAAAGTGGGACGTCGGCGAAACAAAGGAAAAAGTGTAGTCTTTTGTTCTCCAGCCCATTTTTCCCAACGCAGCTTTATACTTTCTATTTGTTTGTCGCTGATGCCGAACTCGTCACCATGTTTTACAATTGTGTACACATCTATACCTTCTTTATATTCCATGACAATTGTGTGTGTAGCTTCATCAGCGGTTATTAACTTTGGTAGCCACCGTGCATAGATTTTATATTCTTTTTTCGCTTTTTTAAAATTTTCCCGGCTGTGGAAGACTTTAATTGCTGCTGGACCCGTATTGCTTTGGCCGAAATAAACTTCTCCCTCGCCACCATCTCCAAGACTAGTGAGTTCGTGATAAGTTTTACCACTTACTGTTATTTGCGTTATCGTGTTCCACCGACGAGGATGCCTCTCTTTTCTTTGGCTAAGCCATGAGTACAATGGATTTCTTGCCCCTTGTTTTTGTGCCTGGTAAAGCTCTACACATGTACTCTGAGTTGCTGTAGCACTTTCGACATATGTCAAAATTAACGACAGCAGCGTCACTGTATGAACAAGCACAAGCAACTTTTTAAGTGAATAAGTCATCAATGATTAAACTTTTCAATATTGAGGCCTCAATTTTTGCTTCCAAAACAAATCCTCTTGTGCGCCGCTTGGTCATATGCGTCTCAGCCATTTGAACCGCACTCTTGGAAAGAATGTCAACGAGATCGACCTCGCAACTCTATTCAATAGGTGCCATTACTACAAATTGTCCGATTTAATCGAAACTACCGTGTAGAAGTACCCACGGCGTTTAAGTCTATACAGCTAATGATTAAGAACATCGACAAATGCTTTGTAAACATCCGTTTCTGTTAAGATACCGACCAGCTTACCGCTATCCATTACTACGGCACAACCATATTTTTTTCTGGCCATGTGATCAACGACCTCATTTAGGTCAGTCGTTGGTGCAACACAATACGGATCATAGGTGCATGCTTCTTCCACCAAAATTTTGTCTGGATCGATTTCTTCGAAACTAGCTACGAGTTTAACATCCCGGTCGGTTAAAATCCCAATCAGTTTACCTTCTTTTAACACAGGCAAGTGGCGCACTCTCATTTCATTCATGACACCCATCGCTTGAGACAGTGGGCGATCATAGCCAATGCTTTTTGGTGACTGAGTCATATACTTCTGAACTTTTGGAGCTGCTTTTTTCATCGCTTTAATCCCTAGATCCAGTTGCTAAAATTGGTTCATTGAATAAATCATAATGAGCAAAAAACTTACGCGCGATCGCCAATATTTGATTATCAGTTGGATGATCGCATGTTTCAACACCCACCACATGCTTACCCAAAGAATGAGTGTGATGTTCATCTAAGTAAACACGAAACTGATTTTTTGCTAGGCCGGGCCCCATCAGTAATATTTTATTACTTTCAGTTAGGCGTTCTGCGATCTTTTTAAAAAGAATTTCATTAAGGTGCTGTTCATGATTTCCTTTTTTATGTTTAATTTGGTGTTCGAAATTTTCTTTCTGTAATTTAGATTGTTTCAATTCAGCATTAAGTTCAAAAACATGAGCTTTTTCCGAATCCAACCATACAATATAATCTGACATACTTTTTCCTTTCATAATTTTTATATCCCTGCATTTGATAAACTTTGAATGATACTTCCAACTGGTGATCGGTAGACGGCACCAACGATTCTATCTTTTACATCGCTAAGAGAAGTCTTATGGTCATTGATGAATGCCTTTAAAAGGTCTTCAGTGGTTACAATTCCAATGACTTGATCCTTTTGTGTCACAGCCAAAGCAGAAATTTTTCTATCTAGCATTATCTGCGCAGCTTGAGTCAGGGATGCTTCTTCATCAATCGTTCCGATCGGCCAACTCATATAATTTTGTACAATTTCATCTGGATTAAATTCAGGATTGGATGGTACCGCATACCAATCGCTGCCGATTGGTTTTTTCATCGCGCGAATAATATCGCGATCGGACAACATCCCAATCACCATTCCACTCTCGTCCACTACCGGCAGATGACGAGTCGAAATTTTGGTCATCAGGTGATAGGCCTTTTGCAACGTATCTAATCGATTTACATACACCACGTTGTGGGACGAGTGAATTCCAACATTCATTTTCATTTTCATATCCTTTTGTATGTTTCTCCTAACAGCAACCGCCGGACCACTACGAAGTCTCATTAAAACGCAATGAACCAAAACTACGAGACATTTTGTCACGCCACCTTGTCGCTTTGTCCATCGTGTCTCATAGCAATCCACACCAACCACTATGACAATGGCACAAATAGTGCTTATTTGATCTATGCACAAAGGAAAGTATATGATTAAAAAATTTTTAGGCAGCGACGTCGTCACTGTTTTCGAGGATACGACAATTCAAGATGTCGCACGAATCATGGACGAAAAAAGTGTAGGCATGGTTGTGATTACTAAGCGATATTCTGAAGGTAAACCAGTAGGTATAGTTACAGATAGGGATATCGTTATCAAATGCATTAAGAACGACATCGACACACGAATAGAAAAAGTCGAAAAAATAATGAATACTTCTCTTATCACTGTAACAGAGACTACTTTAATAGAAGACTCGATTAAAAAAATGGAAGAAAATCGAGTTCGACGACTTTTGGTCTTGGACCAGGACGAAAAAATAAAAGGAGTTGTATCGATGGACGACCTTGTCGCACTCCTTGGAAATGAAATTAATCGTCTTGGCAACCTCTGTCGTACCCAAGTAGGTACAAAAGAACGACACACATCACATGATTACACCCGCATGGCATAAACAATAACGAGACACTAATAAAAATCATTTTTATTCTAATGTGAAGGATTCATTCAGAAGCGGAACGATACAATTCCAGTTTAAGGATTCATTCAATCGTTTTCGCATTTCATCCGCAGCCGTAGGTTCACCATGGGTGACAAATACCCGCTTGGGCGATATTTGACTACGCTTAAACCATTCAACGATTTCTGAATAGTCGGCATGGGCAGAAATATTATCTAGCATTTTAACTTTTGCTTTAATATCCACATACTCACCATGAATTTTAATTTGCTTAGCACCGTTAAGCAGAGCCTCGCCTCGAGTGCCCGCCGCTTGAAACCCGGTCAACAGAATTGTATTTTTCTCGTCTGGACCAAATTGCTTTATATGATGTAGTATACGTCCACCCGTCAGCATACCACTTGCAGAAATAATCACCATCGGTGTCGTTTGCTCGTTTAATGCCTTAGATTCCTCTACGCCCTGAATGTACTTTACTATTCCGCACACATCTTTACATTCTTGACCATTCAGTCTATGTAACTCGTGATACTGCGTCCACACCGCATTCGCATTAGTAGCCATCGGGCTATTTAGATACATCGGAATGTTGGGAATTTTATTTTCAAGTTTTAACTTCCATAAATAATACATCAGACTTTGTGCCCGCCCGACCGCAAAGGAAGGTATAATGACACTGCCTCCGCGTGCTACGGTTTCTACAATGCACTTCTCAAGCTCGCTTATTGGGTCGCTATCAACGTGTTTCCTATTTCCATAGGTGGACTCAGTGATAAGATAGTCCACTGCGGGCAATTCTCTGGGAGAATAAAAAATCGGATCTTGCGGTCGACCAATGTCCCCCGTAAACCCGATTTTAATATCGCCGACCCTTAAAATAATCGATGCGGCTCCCAGAATGTGTCCGGCATACCTAAATTGAAAGCTAATTTCGTCATTTAGATTGAATTCGAAATTAAAATTTACGGCTTGAAAATATTCAATCGACTTCTGCGCATCTTCAAAAGTAAATAAGGGGAGTGCCGGTTTGTGCTTGGAGCGTTTGTGTTTATTTAGATATTCGGCTTCTTCCTCGGCTAGATAGCCGGCATCGGTTAGTAAGATTTGACATAAATCTTTGGTTGCCGCCGTCGAGAAAATTTTTCCTCGAAATCCCCTTTTTATTAATCTTGGAATATAGCCGGAGTGATCTAAATGCGCATGGGTAAGCAAGATGGCATCAATCTTAGATGGGTCAATCGGAAATTCATCCCAATTTTTTAAGCGTAACGATTTTAATCCTTGAAATAATCCACAGTCGATTAATAAATTGTTGGTGCCATTACTTATTAAATATTTTGATCCTGTAACAGTACTGGCCGCTCCTAAGAATTGTATCGTTAATTTTTTCTTTCCATCCAAAGCGTACTCCTTAAGGGACTTTTTGTTTTAACTTAAATTTAAAATTTTCAGTCTTGTCGTTAGATTTTAATTTGATTTCAAGTTCCGCGTCCTTCTGCATTTCACCAAGATCATTTACTACAACGTAATTATCGTACCTATCTAACTTTAGAAGTTTCCCAGGATAGGGGTTTAAGCGTCTTATGGTGATATCTAATTTAGATACGTCGATTTTTGCTTCTTCCTTACCAACAATAAAGACTCGGATTGGATTTCCCAACGACAAATGTACCGTTAGGAACTGACCTTCCTTGCGCATATCATCTTGAAACTCTTGAAATGGTATAGACTCTGATTGCTTCCCTGAAAAGGCCATTGAAGAAACAGCGATAAAGGCAATAGACGTTACAATTAAACTATCCATCAACACGTGACTAATTCGATCTACAAGTTTCATGCTACCTCCCATTTTGTTTATGCTTTAAGTCTGGTTTCCAGTAAGTCAGCGATGGCACGAAATGCATCGACTTCGGTGAAAATTCCCACGAGGGTTCCATTATCAACGATGATGGCCGATCCAATGGTATGTTCAGCCATATAACTCACGACGTCTGCTAACGGAGTACCTGGGCTGGTAGTATAGGGATGCGGCGAACAGGCATCTTCCACGCGAATTTTGTCTGGGTTAGACGCTATGAACCGCAATACTAAACTGATATCTCGATCTGTTAAGATGCCCATGAGTTTATTATTTTTCATTACGGGAAGATGCCGAATATGGAGTTTTTTCATTAAACTTATGGCATGACCGATGGTTTGATCGTGGTTGATAGTTTTAGGCAGAAAAGTCATATACTTTTGAATGTGCGGTGAGGGTTTCAAATTATTCTCCGTATTGACCCACGAACTTGGGTACTTTGTTAAGATATCTTCGCAAGAGCCTCGCCAACGGCGAAAAAGAATATAAAGCTCTATTACGGATAGTTTTGTGACAACTTGTCATCGTTCGCTTAAAATAGCAGACAAGTTGTCACTAGGTGCATTTCAGATTACACCTATCCTAAACACGCGATCTATTTTTGCTTATAAAATTAAGCATTTATACTTGGGTTCCCAAAATGTCGTTGGTCAGGCTTTTTGGCATTTAGGTTGATGGGCTAACATAAGCAAACAAACGTATTAGGAAAGATATGGCAAACAAGATAAAAGTAGCAATTGTTGACGACGACAAAGAAATGGGCGGAGTCGTAGCGGAACTTCTTTCAGCTGAAGGATACATTACCACACAGTATACGTCGGCAGCGGAAGCCTTATTTAAATTCAAAACCGACCTTCCCCACATTTTAATTACCGATCACAAAATGAAAGAAATCGATGGCCTGATGTTTCTTAAAAAGGTTCAAACCGATTATCCATCTATTGTTTCAATTATGATGACCGCGTTTGGGTCCATCGAAACTGCAATCGAGGCCATGAAACTGGGCGCCTATCATTATATTGTAAAACCATTCAAAAACGAAGAAATGAAACTTCTGGTCAAACGGGCCAGCGAGCGGGTTTCTCTTAAACAAGAAAACGCGAGTTTAAAAAAGGAACTCACTAAAAGTTTTACTCTTGATTCTATTGTTGGAAAAAGTCCTGCCATCAATTCTGTTTTTGAACTCGTTAAAGTTGTGGCACCTGCGTCCGCAAGCGTTTTGATTTCCGGTGAAAGTGGATCTGGAAAAGAATTGGTGGCTCGTGCTTTACACAACGCCAGCCCCAGAAAAAATAAACCGTTTATTGCAATTAACTGCACGGCCATTCCGGAACATTTATTAGAAAGTGAATTATTTGGTCATGTGAAAGGCTCGTTCACAGGTGCCGTATCCGATAAAAAAGGGCTGTTTGAAGAAGCTAATCACGGCACTTTGTTTCTAGATGAAATTGGTGACATGAGTCTGCAACTGCAAGCTAAACTACTGCGCGTTCTACAGGATCGTCAAATACGGGCCGTTGGCAGTAATACTCATAAAGACATTGACGTTCGCATTATCGCTGCGACTCATCGGGATTTAAAAATCATGGCGAAAGACGGCAAGTTCCGCGAAGACTTATTTTACCGATTAAATGTCGTACCTATACGTGTTCCACCGCTGCGTGAACGGCTGGAAGATATTCCTATGTTGGTCGACTCTTTTATCAAAAAATTTGCGATTAGAAATGGATCTACCGTTGAAGGCGCTACACCTGAAGCCATGAGTGTCTTGATGGCCCACCCATGGCCGGGAAATGTTCGCGAGCTTGAAAACGTAATCGAACGCGCAATTGTTTTAAGTACTGGGAAACTAATAGAAAAAAATGTCATTCTTGGTAGTGCTCTAGAGGAAGCTCAGCAAAATATTGATCAACTTCATTCTGACCGGCCGACTCTGGAAAAACTGGAAGAACGTTATATCAAACTGATCATGGGTGAAGCCAAAAATAAAAAAGACGAAGCGGCGCGAATTCTGGGTATCAGTCGCAGAACTTTATACAGAAAAGAACGTATTTATGGAATGGTGTCTGATGATACCCCTGAACCACCGGAAGAATTACATGAAAAAAACAACTGAGGGTCTATCCAGCGAAGACTTCCTACATTTAAAATCTGCAATTGACGAAGCAGCCATCGTTGCCATCACCGACAAAAGCGGAAAAATTTCGTACGTTAATAAAAAGTTCTGCGCTATTTCCAAATATTCAGAAGAAGAACTTTTAGGAAACACGCACAGAATTATCAATTCCCATCATCACCCTAAAGAATTTTTTATTGATATGTGGAAAACTATTTCCCAAGGTAAAACTTGGGAAGGCGAAATCAAGAACCGAGCTAAAGACGGCACCTACTATTGGGTTAATACGACCATCGTGCCATTTATGGATAACGAAGGCAAACCCGAACAGTATGTATCCGTCCGTTACGAAATCACAGAACGTAAATTGGCGGAAGAACGCCTAAAAATCTATTCGAAAAAACTTGAGATCAGCAATCAGGAATTACAAGATTTCGCGTCTATAGCGGCACATGATCTACAAGAGCCTCTTAGAAAAATACAAACATTTTCCGATCGTGTTAAGGTTAAGTCTAAGGACACTATTTCCAGTGAAGCGTTCGACTATTTAGAACGAGTTCAGGCATCGGCTAAGCGTATGCAGATTTTAATTAATGACCTACTCACTTATTCACGGGTAACGACAAAAGCTAATCCTTTTTCAGTCGTTTCTTTAAATAAAATTTTAAACCAAGTTAAATCTGATCTAGAAGTTCGCATAGAACAAACCTCCGGTTCTGTACAAATAGCTGATTTACCTAACATCGAAGCCGATCCAACTCAAATGCATCAGTTATTCCAAAATTTGATAAGCAACGCTTTGAAATTTCATAAACCAAATGTCAAACCCGAAGTCACGGTCTCGGCCTCTATTTTAGAATCATCTACGCTGAATAAACCAGGGAAAGCGTGCCTGATTACCGTAACCGATAACGGAATTGGATTTGATCAAAAATATGTCGATCGTATATTTACAATTTTTCAACGCCTTCACGGACGGCATGAATACGAAGGAACCGGTATCGGTCTAGCGGTTTGCCGTAAAATTGTTGACCGTCATGGTGGAATAATAACGGCAAAATCAGAACCTGACCAAGGAGCCACGTTTTCTATTTTGCTTCCACTAACCCAAACGACGGAGATCCCGGTATGAGAGACCATAATACAATACCAATCCTAGTGGCCGATGACGATTTAGATGATTGCGAAATGATTCGTGAAGCATTAACGGAAAGTCGATTGTTGAACGAACTTCAGTTTGTTCATGATGGAGAAGCGCTAATAAAAACTCTTCATGATAAATGGGCTCAGTCACAAGACGGTCAAAATCTAATGCCCGGTTTGATCTTGCTAGATTTGAATATGCCAAAAATGGATGGTCGCGAAGTACTAACTGAATTGAAAAAACATCCTCATCTATATCAAATTCCAGTGATTGTATTGACCACGTCACAGGCTGAAGAAGACATCGTACGATCCTACAACCTGGGCGCCAATTCTTTTATCACCAAACCCATTGAATTTGAATCGCTAGTGCAAGTCATGCGTGATGTTGGCCGGTACTGGTTTGAAATAGTAGCCCTTCCCAACTGTGCCAAAAAGGTTACAAAATGACAGAGTTCCACATCTTATTGATCGATGATGACGAAGACGATTTTTTGCATATCCGCGATTTATTAAATGATGTGATGTCATCAAAATACAAAGTCACCTGGAAATCAAATTACAATGATGGTCGAATTGCACTGAACGAACAGACGTTCGATGCGTGCCTATTAGATTATAGACTGGGCGAGAAAACCGGTCTGGAATTATTAAGTGAATCACGTGGCAAAATGTTTTCCTGCCCCATCATTTTTCTGACAGGCCTTATTGATTTTGAACTAGATATTAAAGCCATGCACGTCGGGGCATCCGATTATTTGGTCAAAGGACAACTGACAAGTCCTCTTTTGGAAAGATCCATTCGCTATGCCATCAAGCAACGGCACGACATGGAAGAATTGCGCGAAAGTAAGGCGCAAATTATTCAACAAGATAGATTGGCATCCCTGGGACTTCTTGCATCTAGCCTAGCACACGAAATTGGTACTCCGATGGGAATTATTCGAAGTCGAGCTGAATTGGCTGAATCTAAAGCCGGAAGTAATGAAGCTTTAAAAAAGGATCTAGCTACAATTGTAACACAAATTGATCGTATTACTAAACTAGTAAATTCCCTACTGCATTTAGCGCGTGAACAGAAATCAGAGACCGGTGCCTCAGTCGATATAAATCAAGTTATTCAAGACGTTCTAAATTTGATCGAACATGAACTAGAGCGAAACAATATCAATTTGATTAAAAAATTGTCGGCCGCAAATATGGTAAAGGCAGAAGCCGGCCCACTCGGGCAAGTACTGCTAAACATACTCATCAACGCTATTCACGCTATTGATGAATCTCGTAAACAGGGAATGACACGGCCTCACGACGTGATCATCAGAACAGAATTAAAAAATGATGAAGTCGTACTATCTGTAAAGGACACAGGTTGTGGAATCTCTGATGAAAATCAAAGAAATTTATTCAAACCATTTTTCACTACCAAAGAAATAGGCCAAGGCACAGGCCTTGGTTTGGCGACTTCATTTAAAATTGTGGAATCATGGGGTGGACACATTTCTGCCACTAGTAAATTAGGCGAGGGATCAGAATTTGTGATCCGTCTGCCATTGTTAAATTAAGTATTTCGATAAAAAATGATATTAAATAAAATTTATGACAAGATGACCCATTTGCCACTTTGTCATTTCCTATAGCCAAAGCGTCTCGGCTTGCTCGTCTGCTAGTATTTTTTTTGATTTGGCTGTGGCCTTTCGTCTGCACTTTCGATTTGTAAAATACAGGTAAGGTATGAATGAACGATAATACTATAAATGTCGTTTTAGTTGACGATGATCAAGATGACTATTTTTTAATTCAATCGCTCTTGAATGAAGTTAAAGGAACAAAATACAATTTAAGCTGGGTCAGTGATTCAACCTCGGGAATTGAATCCTTAAAAAATCAGTCGGCTGATGTATATCTTGTGGATTATCGCATTGATTATAGAACGGGCTTAGATATTTTAGATGAAATAAAAAAATATGACGTTAAAAAATGCATCATTTTGCTAACAGGTCAGGGAAACCGCGATGTCGACGTGATCGCCATGAACAAAGGCGCTTCTGATTTTTTATCCAAGGATCAAATTACCCCTCAACTTTTAGAACGCTCTATTCGTTATTGCATTAAGCGTGCTATAGATCAGGAGAAAATTGAAGAGAATCAAAAACTAAAATCTGAAAAACGTGCAATGGAATCTTCTAGTCGCGCTAAAAGTGCGTTTCTGGCTAATATGAGCCATGAAATACGCACTCCACTCAGCGCTATATTAGGCTTTACTGATTTAGCACTTGAATCCAATGAACCAACCGAAATAAAAGATTTTTTGAAATTTATTAAGAGAAATGGGGAAAGTGCACTTCAACTGATTAACGATATTTTAGACTTATCTAAAATTGAAGCAGATCATATTCAAATTGTGGAAGACTTTTTCGACTGGCGAAAATTGCTATCTGAGATAGTCCAAGATCTACGTTCTAAGTATCTTTCGAAGCCAGTTTCAGTTTCATTAGAGTATGACACAGGAATTCCGCAGTTTCTTAAATCTGATCCACTTAGAGTCCGACAAATCGTAAACAATATTTTAGGTAATGCCATTAAGTTTACGGAACGAGGTTCAATAAAAATCTTATGTTTGAAAAAAAACGTTAATGATGTTCCTTTTTTCATCATTGACGTTGAAGACACGGGTCCTGGAATAACTCTTTCAAATCAGGAAAAACTATTTCACCCCTTCGAACAAGGTGATGTCAGTCTATCTAGAAAGCACGGGGGGACTGGTTTAGGATTGGATCTATCTAAAAAGCTGGCTCAAAAACTTAAAGGTGATGTCGTGCTATTAAAAAGCCAAGTTGATAAAGGAAGCACATTTAGAATCTCTCTGCCCTATGCACTAACGGACTACCCAAGTCCCGAAAATCCAACTCCAGTAACTCAGAAACCCGGGTGTAATAAACTAAATAGAAACTTGAAGGTTCTTTTAGTTGAAGATTCTTTTGATAATCAAAAAATTATAAACTACTTCCTAAAAGATTCAGGTTTCGAGCTAGAAACCGCATGGGATGGCGAAGACGGCGTTCAGAAAGCAACAAATGAAATTTATGACATCATTCTTATGGACATACAAATGCCAAAATTAGATGGCAACGAGGCCACTCGACGCCTGCGACGTATGGGCTTTACCAAACCCATAATTGCGCTGACGGCTAATGCAATTTCGTCCGATTTAAATCAAACTCCAGATAAAGAGTTCTCTGCTTATTTAACCAAACCAGTGACGCGAGAAAACCTTTTAAAAATTCTAAATCAATTTGCGCTTGCGATACAAAATAGCGAAAGACAAAATGACAAAAAATTGGACATTATGTCGTGATTTATATTTCAGGTATAATTTTACTTTAATTGAAGTGGGTCCAGTTGATGCACCAGTTTTTGGTATACCTGTGCCTAATCGGTCGCATTTAAAAGGAGTTAAAAATGAAATCAGATTCACAAATCCAAGCCGATGTTTTGGAACAACTAAATTGGGATCCAAATATCTCTCATGGACACATTGGTGTTTCGATACTGAACGGAATCGTAACCTTGTCTGGTAGAGTTCCTAGTTTCATTGAGAAACTGGCATCTGAAAAAGCCACTCAGCGCGTGGGCGGTGTCAAAGCGGTGGTTGAAAAAATTGAAGACGCCCTAAAGCGCGAAGCCAAAAATGAAGCTAACCATATAAAAGTAGAAGTCTCCGGAGACAAAGTTACCCTACGCGGTGATGTTAAATCGTTTGCTGACATGGACAATGCAAAATGGGCGGCCTGGAGTGCTCCCGGGGTTTCAACCGTAGAAAACAAACTGCAAGTAAATCCTCTTCATTAGATTTAAAGGATAAAATATGAAAATGAATGAAAGTAACACAGATCGAACTTTAAGAGTGATTTTAGGTATTGGAATTATATCACTTTTATTCTGGGGTCCAAAAAGCAATTGGGCTGCTCTTGGGCTGATTCCAATTTTCACAGGCATAGTCGGATTTTGTCCGCTGTACAAAATATTTGGTGTTTCAACCTGTTCCACTTAATTATAACAAGAAAACATAGTTTTTACGGGCTATGACGGAACGTCATAGCCTTTTTTCGTTTTAGGACGCTGCAATTGATTTAATTTTTTTAGGAATAGTGATTTCGATTCCACTTTGGCGAAACTGCGACTGTATTTCACTCATTAATCCATCTTCAGGAACTTCAAAAATCCAGTAGTCTAATTTTTCAGAACGATTGCTTTTTTTAGCCACTTTGATAGTTAGTTCCCGTTTAAATCGATCTGTGCTTACTAAAGTTCGTTTCTGACTAGATTGCGAAAGAATTAAAAAAAGTGAATAACTATTAAAATGTTCTGACATTGTGTAAGGAGCAACGGCCATTTTTTTTCTAAAATATTTAGGCATACAAAAAAAGATTTCAATATCTATGCCAGACCAAGCAAAAGCTATTTGCCTCGTGCTAATAGGGAAAATTGGAACTTTTCTTATCTAAAATCGTAATACGTCGAAGTGTATCTAGGCGCTTGAATTGCAATTCATTAAATTACCCAGCGACCCGTACTAAATACACGGGTCGTTTACGTTGTGACCAGTCGGAAAGCAGTGATGTGACTTATCACATCACCGGAACCGAGGGAGTGCCGAGCAGGCTAACACTGGTGCAATCCTGCCGGCTGTACAGTTCACACTGCTCCGGTACCTAGTCAGTGTCGCGCCTGACATCCAACGATAGTGAGGGCCCGAAGTCTATACTTCGGGCCTTTTCCTTTTTTTTATTTTAAAAATAAGATTACAGAATAAATGTTTCCTCTAAGGCAAACTTTACCGGTTTGCCTTCAAATACAAACTCAATCTGATATGATCGCAATGCTATGGCATTTTTCTGATATTCTGTTTTCGCCCCATACAACTTATCACCCAATATAGGTGCGCCTAAGAAGGACATTTGAGAACGAATTTGGTGGGTTCGACCTGTCAATAAATTGATTTTCACCCACCTTTTACCTGGCGACACTTCATTTTGATCAAGAATTTCTAATTTACAAATTTCCCAATCTTCACGTGGCTCTGCAGATAACCTCTTTGGCGTTCCTGGTGACGTGTCCATATAATGAGTCAGGTGTTTTGGAAAATTTTGACTCCCCTCAATGATCGCCACATATTTCTTCTGAACCTTACGTTCCAGCATTTGAATATTGAAATCTTTCACAAACTGCTTTTTCTTACCGTAAACAATCAATCCCGAAGTCAGTGTGTCCAGACGATGGGTCACATAAAGCGGAACCTGCAACACCAGACTTGTTTGCGTTAGCGCATTTTCCAACGCATTATCTACAGCAGGGTGACTGGGAAGGCCTGATGGTTTGTTTAAAACCAAAAATGATTCATTTTGGAAAACAACTCGTGATTTCCAATCGTAATCGCATGAAAATCGTCGCGGTTTAGTATGAACTCTAAACACGCTGTTTGTTTCTAAAATCCATTTGTCTTTAGATTGTCGATGATTATTTACATAGATAGCGCCAATTTTAATCAGCGCCTTGAACTCTTCATAATTTATCCCTAGAACATCATGAACTGCTTCGCTCAACAATACGGGATCTGTGTTATTAAAATGTTCAACCCCATCCGATGAGCCAGTCATATTAGTTTTTACCGTCGTAAGAATTTATTTTTAGTTTGCTTAAAAAGATAGTCAGCTACACTAATCGACATCATTCTCCCCTTTTGAAAAAGTCTGACATATTTATCCATGCCCGTCTATCTATCCCAAAATCTTGCGTACATTTTCGCATAGGCTATCGATGACCATTTGTTCTAATCGCGTGTAATAGGGCTGTTCGTAATGATAAAGCCAAACAGGCGTCTTTAATGGCACATAACCTTTTGCGACCTTAATTGTATCTTGATATTTGGGATTAGAGTCAATTAAGTGCTTGGATACAATGGCACTGCCCCAACCTAGGGAAACACCTTCCAAAATTCCGTAAATGTCGTCCACATAACATCGCCGAAAGGATCGCGCTTTTTGCCCATTCAAACGCATGAAATCCTCGGTCGTCGTATCTTGTGGATCATGATCTAGAAAAATATTTTCACGCTCTTTATTTAGTTTAGAACGCACTAATACACTTTCTTCTTCGCCTAATTTATAACCTTTTAGATCTTCTTTTTTCCATTCCGCGTTGGTCACTACAAAATCGGCCTGGCCTTGGCGTAATTTATTTTCTAAATCCCGCATTTCAGCGACTGATGTATCTACCAAAACATCAGGATGAGAATTTAAAATTTCATCCAGCGCCGGAAACAATACCGAATGCATTAAACTAGAGAGTGAAGCCATACGAATGCGTCCTGACAGTTTGACTTGTGAGCCACTGGCATCCATCCCAGCACGGGTTTGAAACTCTTCCTCTAACGCTTGCTTTTTTTGAATATAGCGAAGCAATTCCTGGCCAGTATATGTTAGCCTGATTCCATTTGAATCGCGAATGACCAATGTAGTTCCCACAGATTCTTCTAAATTGATAATACGCTGGGAAAGTGCCGATTGCGTAATATGAAGAGATTGTGCCGCTTTTGAAAAGTTTCCGGTTTTGGATAACGCCCAAAATGCATCTAATTGAATTGATGATAAACTCATACCGGCCCTATGCTATTAGTTATTTCGATAATATATTTAAATTAATCAGATTTTACAATAGTCATTTGTAGACAGAAATACAGATTAGTTTCTGCTATTGAACGTGCTGATTTAAACACACTCACAAAAAATGCAGGTTCAAATCAGTCAAACATTTGATTAAACCTCGTTGTCATTTTGCAAACTTCGGGTCCGACGTTTGCTTTATACAAATTTCGAGATGTATTTCTGAAATATCAATTTCGATTAAATTGAATTTTGGGGGGTTCTATGTGCTTTTCTGCCTCAGCCAGTTTCACTTCGGCCGCCGTTCTTGCCACAACCGGGGCCGCCGCCCTCGCTTTGAATAAATATCCCCATCAACGGGGCTTTGTGGCCCTGCCGTTTATCTTCGGTGCACAGCAAGCCGCTGAAGGCGTGGTGTGGTTAACTTTACAAGATAGCAATTTGTATTCGTTCCAACTGGGTGCCGTGATCGCATTTATATTTATTGCGTTTGCCCTATGGCCCGCATGGATTCCGTGGGCTATTTCTAAAATGGAAACAGTTCCGCTAAGAAAAAAACTTTTGTATGTCAGCCAATCGATGGGATTATTTTTTGCTGTCGTTGCGACGTATGTTATCTGGACTGGAAATCCTCGCAGTGAAATCGTTGGCCAGTGTTTGAATTACGGTTTTGAAAAAAACACCGCATCGTTTTTTCCGCCCAACATGCATGCAATTTTCTATTTCTCGTCTACGGTACTGCCATTTTTTATCTCGTCGATAAAGTGGGTAAAAACGACAGGCTATTTAATATTAGCGGGATTGCTAATTACGCTGTCGTCTTGGAAATATGCGACGACCTCGGTCTGGTGCTTCTTTGCGGCGATTGCTAGCATTTATATTTGTGTGCATATCTATCGTGAGCAACGTGGACTTAAACGTGCGGTCGTACCTCTAAAGGATTCAACTAACGTTCCTAAGCAGCTTCTAGGCTAGTGAATTGAACCCCAATACCACAGCTAGCACCCGAATGGGCTTCACTACTGCGAACCCAAACGACCTTACCATCCAGTTGCAACGATTTTTTCGTCGGAGGATGTTCTTGGTTGGGTAAATTTACTTTTAGCGTATGACCGACTCGTAAATGCATGCCTTTATATTCGATAAAAGCACCGCTGGCCGAGTAGTTTTTCATACGACTTGGTATGAGTAGTCCCGTTTCCATCACCACCATTCTAACGGGTTCATCGGTAATGAATCTTGGAAACCGCTGTGTTGCAATCATTGAACTATCTTGTACCAAATGTTTAATCATAGCCTGAATAACTTGGTCACCTAATGGAATTTGCAACGTGATGATGTTTCCCATTTCGGTTACTTGTTTATAGGCGTGGATAGAAATCTGCTCTGTTAAAATAATAAACTGCGACCGCGGGTTTTTGTTCGCAAATGGCAATATCCATCTAAGCTGGCGTTCATTCACACAGTCACACGAATACAGCACAAAATCGTACTTGTCGGTTCTAAATCCCGATGTGACATCCCGAAGGAACATCCTATTTACTTCTTGGAATTTAAACATATCCAAAAAATACTCTGGGAAAGTGGCGCCATTTTCTACTTCGATAATGAGTGCGTTTTTTGTATGCATGACCAGCCTATCGCCATACTATAAAGAATCTTTAATTGACGATGGTCTAGTCTAGTTGACTATAAAAAACTGTGGTCCTTCTTACGTGCTTGATACTCAACTGATTTGTTTAATTGGCGTGGCGATAGACCATACAATTCTTTTGTCTGAAGATCTGCTAGTGCCTCATTTATAGATTTTTTATTTGCTAATACATCCACATAGTTTTTGATTTTAGAAATTAACTCTTCACCCGATTCATGTAACGCTTCGTAACGGATCTCGCCGAGTCCTAGGTTTTTCCAATCTGATAAATAAGGCAATGCAGTCTGCGCGCTAGAATTGTACATCGTGTTTCGGCACTCGTGATCTGGCTTAATCCAATGATAATGGCCAAATTGATCTTTTAATTGCACTTTGTGTTTTTCGCATGGTTTACCGCAATCCTTATAACTTTTTCCTTTGCTTAAGAACGCCGCGAACACGCAATGTTCCATATGGAAGCTTGGCATGGATTGATGAATTGTCACTTCTGCTTTGCTGGCATCGATATTTTTTAGCAAGGCAACTGTTTGATCTTGATTTAAATCGTACGACAAGCAGACAGAATCCAGTCCGTTGCCCAAAAGATACTGGAACGTTTTGTGATTTGTAACATTCAAGCTGAAATCACCCTTTAATTCACCGGTGAATTTCTGAATGTTTTTATAATAATACAATGCACCCAAATTTCTAACCAGGACAAAGTCAGGATTCATTGCGTGGATGACTTTTAGATTTACATATTCCTGCGGTTTTAAAATACGAGTCGTTGCGATACCAACTTTGATTCCCAGGGCTTTGACTTCCTCTACAGAATCTTTGTAGTCACGACCGAATTCAAAATCTAAGCACACTGACTTTAGATTGTTAGGTCGAAGAGTGCCATCAGTTAGAGCGGTGATTAGATCGCGGACTTGGTCTTTGTTTCTCAGAAGGACGTTGAGGCCGACCGCTATCGTTCGGGGTTCTGGGGTCGCCGTTTCCGCCCTGATTAGGACATAATCAGAAACGACCACGTCTATTGCCGACTCGATTTTGTTTTCTGCTCGCAATCTTGTTAGTTCAGCGAATAGTTTTTGTCTTAGGTTTTTTATTTCTTTGTGATTTAAAAAAAGCGTCGCGCCTGAATCCAAATTTGTTTTAAATGACGATCGCTCTAGCTTGAACACTGTGTTAGCTAATGACGAAAATTCATCAAACAGTCCATCGTCGTTTAATGGCTTGTTCTGTGCTTTTGATAAAAGACTGTCTGACGCTAGTTTTAATTGGAAGCGATCGTCTTGTACCGTTACAGATAGTGGTTGGCCTTCGACTAAGTCTAACGTCACTGATACTGGTATTTTCTTAAACGTGTTCTTATCTGTTAGTGACTTTTCGATTTCACGCTTTTGACTCCTGTCATGATTCAGATAAACCGTCGAACCCATCGCTTCGCGCTTAATCACCGTCGAATTCGAAAATTCCACCGTAATGGCGTTCTTAGCCTGAGTAATTGAATAAATATTAGCACCATTCTTCTGATCATTTTCGAACCATAACAAGCCGTCCCCATTCTCGATATCCATTTTGTTCTTGTTTAGTTCAATCGTCATAGAACTTTTCTGGATCATGACTACCCGACCAATTTCAACACCGCGATGTGATCCGAAACGGCCATCGACTAGTTCTTGATGATTCACGCCATGCAACCAGCCTGGGAAAAAACCGCGTGAATATTCCACGCCCATTTTGTTTTTTTCTTTTAGAACTTGCTCTTCTGTTAAGGAGTTATTTTGAACTGTCTTATCAATAGCAGAACGGAATGACTTAGCTACTTGTGCCACGTAATCAGGAGTTTTCAAGCGACCTTCGACTTTGAAACTTTTCACGCCTAGCTTCATTAACTCAGGAATTTCTGCAATACCGCATAAATCTTTGGGCGACACAAGATACGTCTTGTCGACCAGATTCTTAGTTTCACCATCAACGATCAGATCATAACTAAAACGGCAGCTTTGCGCGCATTGCCCGCGATTGGCGGAACGACCGCCCAGGGTTTCAGATGTAAAACACTGGCCCGAATAGGACACGCACAAGGCCCCATGAACAAATACTTCCAATTCCTTTTTTGTACGTTCAGCAATCAATTTGATTTCTTGCAATGAATTTTCGCGACCTAGCACAAAACGTCTAATGTTTAAATTTTCCAAAAACTGAATCGCTAAATCATTTGTGATAGTCATTTGTGTTGATGCGTGCACAATTTGCTCTGGGCACATTTCCTTCACAATGCTGACTAAACCCAAATCCTGTACAATCAATGCATCTGGTTTTAACGGCAGAACTTTTTTGATAGCTTCGACGATGGATGGCAACTCATTTTCAAAAATAACGATGTTAAACGCCAGATTTACTTTAACGCCATTTAAATGGCACATCTGAATGATTTGTTTTAATTCTTCTAATTCAAAGTCATAGCTACGGCCACGTGCATTGAATCCCGGGAAACCAACATAGATGGCATCTGCGCCATTTTGAATAGCGGCTTCGGCCATTTCTTTTTGTCCCACTGGTAACAATAATTCAAAATCCGACGTCATCATTTTAGTTTTGCCTCTAGATATTTTCGCGATTCAAGTAGCAATGATTTAAAAAAACTTTGTACGGCTGCACGCTCGTCAGCGTCGGCAATTTTATCATCAAAACTATGAACAATCAGCTCTTCACGTTTAGGATCAACAAAAGACAATTGATTGGATTTTTTCAGTTCCCAGATTTTTTTTGCAAGCACCAAACGACGTTGAAAAAGGCTAGCTAGTTCCTTGTGAATTTGGTCAATCTCTGAACGAATTTTGTCGATTTCTTGCATGCCATTTTTTACCGTTTATCCCGTGTTTCCACAAGGATAGGTCCTCAATGATGTAAAAACGACAGGAATATATGTCATGAACTGGCCCCTTAGCCTGCGGCTAAGGCCAGTAAAATATCGTCAAATCAAGTGAATTTAAAACGTGCTATCTAAAATCCAGAAA
>CAWVRN010000037.1:0-26903 GCA_963932905.1 uncultured Bdellovibrio sp. | reverse complement strand
ATATTCTCTTCAATGGAAGACCGAGCTTGATTTGCGCTTAAGAAGAAAGAAGGATTATCAATTACAAAAAATACGCACACCGGGGAGGGCCGAGCCGCAGCCCGTTTTTTTGGTACGCCCGAGTTTTGTTTTTAAATTTAAGCATGCCTGGTTCGAAGTTTCTAGTTCGCGGTCCGATGACCCGCAACGGCCTCGATCTGTTTTTTCCAGAAAAAATAATCAGAATATTTATAAAGATGTTCATACAAGCATAGCTCGTTCGCTGTGCTTAGATATGGGTGCGATAAGAAACCTGCTTTGCGGCGTTCACCTTTGCGGTTGAATGTTTCTATGTTTGTTAGTGACGGCATGAAGCTTAGTGTTTTGAAAAAATGAATCGCTTCTTGCTTGAAAACGCCCAGTTCATCTTTCATTAACTTGTTCAAAAGTGGATTAGCTTCTAAATCTTCTTTACCGAAATCAACTGGATCAAGTGCCGCTTTGATAAAGGCGTACAAGAATACTAAGAATAAACTGGATGGTTCTGTGTCCGTTAAGACCAATCTCTTCAAATCATCCAATGTATTTAGGAACACGATTTGGGCTTCTTGGTTTAGGAATAAATCATTCAACGATGGTAAACAGTACTGAAGGATTTTTAAATCGAACATCTCTAAGAACGTTAAACCTGGATCTTTTAATCGTAGGATTTTTAAAAACTCTTCGCGCTTACGAGGAAGAATAGCTTCTTTTAAGCATGAACCATCTGTTTCGATAGCGCTTCTTAGGCTAGCTTCCAAATTGAAATTTAATTTATGAGCTAATCGGATACCGCGTAAAATACGAATTGGATCTTCTTTTAAGCGGGCTACAGGATCACCGATAATTCTAATCGTACGTGTTTCGATATCGGCTAGGCCATTGCAGTAGTCGAGCATCTTTTGTTTTAAAGGATCATAGAAAAGCGCGTTCACTGTGAAATCTCGGCGAACGGCATCTTCTTCTACCGTACCGTAAAAATTATCTTCGTTTACTACTTCAGTTTCAGACGCTGCTTCATCCTCTATTCCACGACTGCGACGGAAGGTTGAAACCTCGTATTGAGCAACACCACGGCGAACTAAAATTAATTTGAAACGTCGGCCGATCAGAAAACTATTAGGAATAATTCTTCGAACTTCTTCGGGACGAGCCGAGGTCGCAATGTCATAGTCCTTGGGATGTTCATTAACTAACAAATCGCGGACACATCCACCAACCAGGTAGGCTTCAAAATTCTTTCTTTGTAATCGCTCGACGATTTCGACCGCTTTGTAGTCGATCCAGTCTTGGTGCAGTTCGGGACGCATCTTTTAAAAATAAAGGATTTGAATTCGATTTTCAATAGCTGACAACCATGTTAATCGGTAAAGGCATGTCTATTTTAGATAATTTTAACTATCGCATCACCGGAGACGACCATTTACCCAAGGTCGTCTTTCTGCATGGGCTTATGGGGTTTCTAAATAACTGGGGGTCTGTGACTCGCCGACTGTCTTCGAAATATCAGTGTTTGGTGTACGATCAGCGGGGGCATGGGAAATCGATGAAACCCTTGTCTGGCTACCATCCCAAGGATTTTGCCGATGACCTTTTTCAGATTTTAGAGGCGCTTGGTTGGAACTCGATCAATCTTGTGGGGCATTCGATGGGAGGCCGTAATGCCTTATATTTTAGCTATCTTCACCCCCATATTTTGAAAAGTTTGGTGATTGAAGATATCGGCCCTGAGGGCGACCCGGATAGCTACCTTTATTATGAAAACATGCTGGGCGTAATTCCGACCCCGTTTTCTAGTAAAACTGAGATTAAGAACTACTTTGAGCACCGTTTCGCTACAGATTTTAAGACTAAAGAGAACCCAAAGACCATAATTCCGTTCTTGATCGCCAATATGGAAGAAAAATCAGACGGAAAATTTGATTGGAAGTTCTCAAAACAAGGGATTATCGATTCTGTAAAGCAGGGCCGAAGCGAAGATTCTTGGCCTCTGATTGATCATATATCGGTCCCGACACTCTACTTGCGTGGTGAAAACTCGCAAGATTTGAAAAAACCTGTGTTTGAGCAAGTTCTTCTGCAAAATAAGCTTATTACAGGAGTCGAAATCTCTGACGCGGGACACTGGATTCATTCGGATCAACCCGAAGTGTTTACTAAAGAACTAGAGTCTTTCTTGGATAGGATAAATCATTGAATTTTTAGATCTTTAATGACAGAAAGAGACTTACACATTGTCACATATCTGTTGATGGAGATGACTTGGAATTTACTGATTGGAATTTACTTCCTGATTTACAAAAAAATATTATCGATCTTGGTTACAAGACCCCAACGCCTATTCAAGAACAGGCGGCGCCAATCATCCTAAAAGGCCAAGATTTAGCAGGGTTAGCTCAAACGGGTACAGGCAAGACCGCCGCATTTTTACTACCTCTTATCGATCGCGTTCTTCGCTCTCAAACTCCCTCAGATGACGAAATAACAGCTCAGCGTAAATTTCCTGACTGGAAATCAAACAATTTTGTCTTAGTTCTTTTGCCAACTCGTGAACTGGCTGAACAAGTTTACGATAATTTTGGATTGTTCACTAAAGGCATGAACCTGCATTCAATTTCAGTTTACGGTGGCGTTGGCTATGATAAACAAAAAACTGCTTTAAGAAATGGCGTGCAGTTTATTTTTGCTACTCCAGGTCGTTTGATCGACTTATACAAAGAACATTTGATTGATTTGCGCTTAGTTCGCGCCATCGTATTCGATGAAGCCGATCGTATGTTTGATATGGGTTTCAAAGATGATATGAAATTCATCTTGCAGCGAGTTCCTAGAGAACGTCAGTTCCTAGTATTTAGCGCGACTTTGAATCTAGATGTTTTAAATACAGCGTATCAGTTTGGCGCAAACCCAGTTGAAATTAATATTTCTCGCGACAAGGCAACTGCCGATAACGTAAAAGATCGCCTGTTCCATGTGGGTGATGGCGAAAAACCGCAAATTTTATTATCTTTGCTGAAGAAACAAAATCCTAAACAAACGATTATCTTCACAAACTTTAAAAACAATGTAGAACGCGTAGCTCAGTTTCTTTCAGAGAATCAATTTCCAGCTATCGCTATTTCAAGTTTAATGACTCAGCAACAACGAACACGTGTTCTTGAACAGTTCAAAGCTGTGAATGAAAAAAACATTCTTGTGGCGACTGACATCGCGGCTCGTGGCCTAGATATTCAGGGTGTAGACTTGGTTATTAACTACGAATTGCCAATGGATTGTGAAACCTATGTTCACCGTATCGGCCGCACAGGTCGCGCCAATGCAGAAGGTACAGCTTTAAATCTTTGTAGCGATCGTGATTTAGATTCATTGACTCGTATTCAAGAATTTTTAAAACGTAAAATTGATCAAGACTACTTAGAAACGACCGAACTTGTTACGGACTACGTTCCATTTTCTGATCGTGACCGCAACCGTTCACAACATAGTGGCGGCGGTCAAAAGGGTGGCAAAGATTTCCGTGGTGGTCGCAGACCAGAACGCGGTCCTCGCCATAGTGGCAAACCAAATGCTCAAGGCCAGCAAGGTGGTGGTCAAAATAGAGATCGCGACAACCGCGGTCCTCGTCCGCAAAGAAACGAAGCTAGACCAGATCGTGGTGGTGAACAGCCGCAGCACCAAAGCAACCGTAATGGAGCGAGTCCTCACCAAGGTAAGCCAAACCAACAAGGTCAGCATAACAACAAATCCGCTCATCAAAATGGTGCCACTCCATTTAAGAAAGAGGGATCTCATCAGCAAAAACCAAACAATCCACGTTACAAAAACGGGAAACCAAATTATTCGAAAGGTCCACGATCTTACGAGAAAAAATCAGCGCCGAAAACCGACATGGTTAAAGCAGCTGGCCTGAAACAAAAAGTAGTTGGATTCTTCAAGAAGATTTTCTCTTAAAGATAAAATTTTAAAATCTAAATTAAAGTTGGACGCGGAATAAATTAACTGCGTCCACGACCGCTTTGGGTCGGTACGTTTTAGAAATCTGATCCCAGTTAAGTTCGCGCCAGCCAAACAGTTCGTACACTGAATTTTTTTGCGTACGTTCTGTTAAGAACTGAAACACTTCCATATTAGGATCAATTAGACTGCGCTTTGAAACCAGCGATGGCAAATGGAAATGCGCGAACATCTCTTCGTTATTTAGCTGAGCGTAGTTTAGAATTCCTGACTTAGTTAACTGAGCGACCTTTTCGGCATTCAAAGGTTGGCACGTATAAATTAGCAATAGTTTCTCGGTGTATTCTGTGTATTTCAAAAGTTCTTTCATGCGCAAGGGGCGGCATGATTCAACTACGATTTGATTTGCGTACCATTTAGAAAATGAAGACAGTTTGATTGTTTTCTTGATTGGGAACACAGAAAAATCATCACCGTTGGATAGGGCTACCAGCGCCGATTCTTTGTTTTTCAATGGTTTCAAGATTGATTCAGATCCATCAAAAGTAGCCAGTTTTAGGCCTTCCTTAAAGATAACCAAATCAAATTTTGATTTATCGACTATGTTCACAAAATTGATCTGGTTAAAATCTTTGATGATTGAAGCTAACATGGCTTTGTTTGCATTTTGTGTTGGGAAGTATTCATTCAAATGCCAAAACGACGACATGGACTGAATGTAGTTAGAAAAGCTGGCTTCTTTTAGAACGCCATCATCAACATTGAAATTCTTTACTCGGCCAAGAACAAATTTAAATAATTGGCTTTTTTCACTCAGGTTTAGACGCTGATATGCTGATACCCATGACTGATTGAATTTGTGTTGTAGGCGTTCTTTGATGAAATCAGTGCGGGTTTCGAAAAACTGGTAATGACGATTAATGCAAAGCTGCCATTTAGGCGTTAACTTCCAGTCGCTGATACAGTTCGCATGGCTGCTGGCCTGGATTGATTTCCAGAAGACTGGCGCGTGGGTTTCACTTTGTGCGGGTAGAATCGGTTCGCGGCCAACAACACTGTAGAAAATAAAGTTTGTTACGGTTTCGTGCAGTAATTCAAAACGAGGAAGGTTCCTATTTTGATCCTCTACCCAGTGCTTAACGATAGTATAAGGTAAAATGTCAGTGGTTTCGATTAGACTTGTCGGCAGGGTCACGCGACGACGGCTGAAAACCATCGGTGTGTTATCGTCTGTTAAATTTAATACGAATCTAGATCCCGGTGTTAGGAATGTAAATGTGTCCAGCTGGCGATTGATCGTATCTGCAAGTTTAATTGTGTCTTTGGCCCATTCTGCGGAACTGTTTGTGTCACATGAAGGAACTGTTGTTTTTTTCCATTCGATGGATGCGATCGCGCGATTTTTAACGCAAATTCGTTGAGCTGACGAGTGAGAAATAATCAGTACAAAGGTACTTCCCAACACGATAGCCGAAGCGAGTAGAAGTTTAGAAAAAACAGTTTGAAATGGCACTCAGAAGGTATGGCCTTGATCCGATTCCGAGTGAACAAAAATTGATCATTTTTGAAATTTTTTTAGGGACGTAAGTGGCCTATCTGGTTTAAACGCAGGTCGCATCGTCAAAGGGGGGCATTCCCTTTGCTGTAGTGCTTAGCTCAGTCAAAAATTTTTATTTGAGGGGTAAATAAGGATGATCGTTTGGAAGGGGATATTGGCATTTTTAATTGTTGCTTTAACTGCCCGATTCTCTTTTGGTTCTAGCTTAAATTCATTCTGTCATTTTGTTCAGGGTGAATCGGTTATCAAGGGAACCAATGTTGAAGAAAAACTACCGATCGCTTCCGTTTCAAAATTAATTACTTCGTATTGGTCACTGATAAAGCTGGGTAAAGGCCATCGTTTTACAACAAAAGTATTTTATAAAAAAGATTCTGATGGTTCCTATGTGGTTCATTTCAAAGGTGGCAGCGATCCTTATTTTAGCAAGGAGTTTTTGCATTTAGTAATTTCTGAACTAAATTCTAAGGGAATCAAATCAGTAAAAGAATTGTCTTTCGACGAGAATTTCAAGTTTGTGTGGAATGTGAATAGTTATGCGACTGCGGTTGGGGACTATACGCCAGAATCGCCGACGCCAGAAGAAGTCATTAGGAATTTCACCAAGCTTAAAAACCTAACAACCGATTACGCTAAAACGGTTCAAGCGGCCAAAGATCAGGGAATTTCGATGCTTCCGGTTGGTCAGTTATGGGTGAGAAAATTCACTTTCAGAAAGTCGTCGGAATTTGTAGCTAAGGATTTTAGTGCATTCACTTTCAAATCATCACCTCTGCAGTCATTGCTTAAAGAAATGAATCGCAATTCAAATAACTATGCCGCGAATTTGATATTTGAATTCACCGGGGGGGCCGCTGAATTTAAAAAATTCATCGAAAAGCGCTTACAGTTTACAATCGACGACATTGAATTTTTTAACGGTTCCGGAAATAAATTAACTGTGGAACAGAACGGCAATTACAATTCGGCCCGATGTTCTGTTGTTTTGAAAATCTTAGTGGATTTTGAAAACGTCCTAAAGGCTCAAGGTTTAAAGTTTGAAGACATTGTTAGTGTGGTAGGGGCCGATTCGACTTCGTCATCGAGTTCACTTTACAAGAACGAAACTACAGAAAATTCAGTGATTGCGAAAACGGGGACAGTTTCGCCCGCTATTTTATTGGCTGGGATTATGTCGACTAAAAAAGGTAGCGTGTATTTTATGTACAACATGAAGACCAACGGGACTCGTCGTGACTGGCGGGATGCTCAACGTAAAATTAAAACTCAGATCACTAACTTAATTCAAAAAGATTATAATGGTGGCGTGCCCATCAGCTATCAATCAATTAAGTTTTTTCCATTTGATAAAGAATCAGAAGAGACGACCTACGCCGGTCATCCCTAATTTATGGGCGTTTCGTAATTACGGTGCGATTTCGCAAATAGGTTTAGCCCACAAAAACGTACGTTTACTTTTTTGAATATCAGGTACCAAGATTTTTAAGAAGATTTGAAATTTTTTTGGTGATTTTGATTTAGGACAAACAGGATAGCCAATTTTAATTTCTTTCGGCACTTCGATCGACGCCAAGAAGTCAGACCAGCATTTAAGATGTGTTTTATCTGAATTGAAATCGCAATCTACAAGATAGCGCTGAAAATATTCAAGTGCCGTAGTTTTTTCAGAAATCGGAATGATTTTCATCAAGGTGTTGTTGTTCTTAATTCCCGAGAATGTCTTTTGTCCTGATTCTAAGTTATAAACTTCGAACTTAGTTCTGGCGCTTAATTCATCTGGATCTTGAACAAACAGAAAACGACGGAACATTCCTAGGTAAGAGGCCCCTGCCGAATCCAATTTTTTGAACGTGTCCATTTTGATATCTTTGCAATACGATTCCGGCTGTACTTTTTTATCCAGAGTATTTTCTTTGTAATAAATATTTTTACCTAAAAAACCTGGCTCTTCTTTTTCAAGAAGAATGTATTTCCTAAATACATAACAGTTTAGTTTTACTTTTTCATCCTCAACGACCTCGCTATCTTCCATCATTTGCGAATTTTTAAAAACCGGACGGTCGAAATCAGCAAATGCTTTCGGCATAACAAAAAACAAAGAAACAATAATAAAACTTTTCATCGTTTAATACTGACTCGTTTTCGAATGTTTTTCTAGTCTTTTCTCGCGCGGACGATTTTTTGCGTCGACAAAAACGACTTCAGGCTTGTAGCCTTTGGCCTTTTCGATCGGCATGCTGGCGTAAGCAACGATAATAACTAGATCACCTTTTTGAACCAGTCGAGCCGCAGCTCCATTCAGACAAACCTGGCCTTTTTTTCCTTCAATAACGTAGGTAGTAAATCGCGCGCCGTTATTACAATTTAAAATATCTACTTTTTCATGCAGGAACAATCCCGAGGCTTTAATCAAAGCAGGATCCAAAGAAATAGAGCCTTCATAATTTAAATCGGCTTCTGTTACAGTCGCGCGATGAATTTTACATCTCATTAATTCGACATTCATAATAACCTCACGATTCCTTCATGTTCATTGACAGTGATACGAGCAAACCTTTTAAAACTAAATCGGGAACAATCCGATTAAATACTTTTTCTTTTTCAAACAAATGCGAAAATCCACCCGTGCCGATGATAAAAGGAGGATCACTTGGGAAACACTCAGCCTCTAATCGCTGACTAATTTCTTTTATCTGGCCAAGATGTCCGTAATATAAACCCGACTGGATACTTTCTACGGTAGAACGTCCCAGGGCTTCGTATTTTTCTTCAATCTCTACCGCTGGCAATTTAGCCGTTCGGCTCTCTAAGGCTTCCATGCTGATTTTTAAACCTGCTATAATAGTTCCGCCTAAATATTCCTTTTCTTTCGATACCGCACAAAATGTCGTTGCTGTTCCCAGGTCAACGATAATCAGATTTTTGTCTGCGTATAATTGACTAGACGCAATCGAGTTCGCGATACGATCGGCACCGACCTCCAGTGGATTACGGTACTTAATCTTTAATCCTGTTTTAACTCCGGCCTGCAATACAAAAGGTGCTAAGTTAAAGTACTTTTTGCAAGCGCCTTTGATAGAATACAAGACGTCGGGAACAACGGTACAAATGGCAATTTGCTGCACGTTTTCAGGGTTGAAGCCATTCTCGCGAATGGCAGTACGCAAGAAAATACCGACTTCATCAGAAGAGGAACTTGTTTTTGAGTTTTTACGAAACGAAGCCACCATTTTGTGGTCGGTCGTAAATAGACCCGCATAAATTTGGGTATTGCCCACATCTAGTGCTAGAATCATTTTTTACTCCTTCGTCACAGTTTGTGCCAACTGCGCTAGTAAATGTTCCCGAGACTCAATTTCCAGAGGCACAGAACTGTTTTTGGTGAATAGTGAAAATCGATGAATTCCCTTTTGTCGATCTATTTTGGTCACATCATTTTGTACAACGTACTGAACTTGCTTGTAGGCAAATACTTTGTCGACAGCTTGTTTAACGATCTTGCTATCCGCATGAGAGGTTAATTTAAAACCGATGATTTTAATTTTTTTATTCTTACTGTACTGAGCGATTTTTGAAATAATTTTGAAATTGGGTTTCAAAACCAGCTTGATGCTTTTTGCAGATGAAATTTTGCGCGGTGATTTTTTAAAACCAATGCCTTCGATTTTTGCCAGCGAGAAATCACTCACTGCGGCGGCATGTATGACAAAATCAAAGTTCTCAGTCGAGAGTTTCTCTTTTAATGCCGAATTTAAATCTGCAAATGACGAGAACTGCGTAACATCCATATTGGCTGGCAGTTCTAGCCCTTTTTGATTATTTACGATTAAGCTAACGGGTAAACCTAAATCATAAAAGTATTTGGCCATCGAAATCGCTGTTTCGCCGCTGCTGGAATTTGTTAAAGATCTAACATCATCAATTTTTTCAACCGTCCCGCCCCCAGTAATTAATATACGTGGCAGTACGTGTTTACTAGTGACTGGTTTTGCGATTGGGGTCGGCGTTTGTTTCAATATTTTTTCAATCTCGACAATCATGATCTCTGGTTCTAACAATTTGCCATAGCCTACTTCACCACAAGCTAAGATACCGGAACCAGCCTCTAGAATCGTCACACCAATTTCTTTTAGGTGTTTAATAGACGATTGAGTTTGTGGATGTTCATACATCTTGGTATTCATTGCTGGAGCAACGATAAACGGTTTTTGAAAATCATGAGCCAAAAACAACGTGCTGGCTAAATCATCGGCAAAACCATGAGCAATCTTATTTATAAAATTCGCCGTCGCCGGAGCCACCACAACTGCACTAGCGTCGCGAATTAAATGGATGTGCGACATGATGTTGTCGGAATCAAATAAATCTGTGTGCACGGATTTGCCAATCAAACCTTCAATAGTGGCGCGCCCGATAAATTTAGAAGCAGACTTCGTTAGGACACACTCAACATCATAACCGCGTTGAACTAAACGCGATACTAACGTCACGGCTTTGTAGGCGGCAATTGAGCCCGTGAAAATAAATAGAATTTTAGGTTTAGAGTTCGACATTGTCTATTAACCTCACATCACCAACAAAGGCAGCTACGTAACGACGGTTTTCTACGTCCACTAGGTAATCAATTTTAAATCCCGCCTTTTCCAAAACCGATTTAGCTTCATCCGTATTGGCAGCGGTCGTGATCGTTTTATAGATAAGCGCTGATCGAGCGCGCTCGTCATCTGTCAGTCGCGCATTACGTGAACTTAATGCCAGGCCGCTAGAATTTCTGATAGTGGGGCAGCCAATAACTTCTGTTGGCAGAAACAATGCGCTCACCATTTTTTTAATCAACTGTAATTGCTGATGATCTTTCTCGCCCATATACACACGAGTCGGTTGAACTAGGTTGAATAATTTCAAAACGATCGTAAGAACGCCTTGGAAATGGCCGGCACGTGAGGCACCACACAACATCAAGCTGAAATCGTTTTCGTGAACCGAGTAATTGTAGTTATCGGGGTACATTTGTTCGAACGTAGGAAAGAAAATCGCATCGGTTCCGGCGGCTGTGGCCAACTTTAAATCTTCATCCCAAGTTCTAGGATATTTTGCTAAATCCTGAGCTTGATTGAACTGCGTTGGGTTGACGAAGATACTTAAAACATTAATATCGTTCTCAGCGCGGCTTTTTTTCAGTAAACTTACGTGCCCTTCATGCAGAGCACCCATAGTAGGAACGAATCCCACGGATTTATCTTTGATAGTGTTGCGCCACTGGGTCAGTTCGGCTGTTGTTTTTAAAATGATAGGTTGGCTCATTCGTAGCTTTCCTTTGCGGTAGGGAAAGCTTCAGAAGTTACTTCTTTATGATAGTCATTAAATACATTTTTAAATACTTGGTTTGCATTAAAATATTTTTTCAAAAATTTAGGTTTAAAGCCTTCGTTGAAGCCAAGTAAATCCTGAAGAACTAAAACTTGCCCGTCGACGTCAGGTCCCGCGCCGATGCCGATAACTGGAATGTGTAATGCCTCGGTAATTTTCGCGGCTAGGGCAGAAGGAACGCATTCCAGAACTAAAGAAAAACAACCGGCATCTTCTAATTTTTTAGATTGATCGATAATTTGTGATTGGGCTTCTTTTTCGCGGCCCTGAACTTTATGGCCACCTAAAGTATGAACAGATTGGGGTGTTAAACCTAGATGGCCCATGACGGGAACGCCCGAATGAACCATGTGGTTGACGAGTTGTAAATTACCGATTGCGCCTTCAAGTTTTAAAGCTTCAGAGCCGGCTTTCATTAAGGCTTCTACGTTATTCATATTTGCCGTAAGTGATTTTCTGTAAGATAGGAAAGGTAGGTCACCCACGATAAACTTCTTCGGAGCCCCGCGACTAACCGCTGCGATCATTGCTGCCATCATCGGTGTGTCCGCGTGAACTGTATTTGGTAATCCATGCATTAGCATCGAACCAGAATCACCAACTAAGATACAATCTATGTCTGTCTCATTGATAATTTGAGCAAAAGAAAAATCATAGCACGTGATCATCGAAATTTTTTCTTTGTTTTTCTTTTTATCTAAAAAGGTAAGAGAGTTTAATTTCATAAATTGACACCTTTCGCTTTCAAAAATGCTTCATAAATTGGTTTTAACGTATTTCCATTCAAAGCATCGAGATTGTCGTTGATGGTTTTAGTATCTTTACGCACGATAGGTCCAGTTAGGGCTTTGGCGCCGTCGCGTTTAAAGTTAGACGTAATTTGATCTAAATAGGTGTGCAAAGCTTCGGTGGGTAGTTGAAGATTTTGGAACTGAGTTAAAACCTCGCTCCAGAGAATCATTGGAAAATTACCAGCTACCACGCATAGCGCATGGTAAAAAGCTTTTTTATCCGGACTTAAGACACTATGAGTATTTGTAAGGCCTGGCAAAATATCACTAAAAGCAAACTGTTCTTTGCGTAGAATAGGTGCCGTCAGAACGAAATGAATTTTATCAAATGCCGTTTGATCCATCGGTGTCTTAGAAAATGTCATCAGCGGATGAGCCGAAAAAACATTTGGTGAATTATGAGCACCAGAAAAATGAACCCAAGTTGCTTGGATATTGGCTGCTGAATACTGCTGATAGAACGCATCTATCGCACTGTCACTAATAGCCAGCCAAATATGAGTGGCCCATGATATGTGTTCTTTTATGTCTTCAGAATTATGCTGAGAACGATAGATATGGGAATGTGTGAAAGAGTTTTCTTTCAGTACCTTTTCTAGTTGGGTCGCCAAACGGCCGTTTCCCACAAGACAAATCTGTGTTTTACGATTCAAATTTTTCATTTCTTTGGTACCTGTTCTGTTAAATTAGAATCAAGTCCTTTTCCTAAGCATGTAGCATGGTTAGTTCCTCCAGGTAAAGTAAATATTCGAGGTCGGTGTCATAGATCGTTGCCAATGATCAGTGTGGCCTATCATTCTTAATTTAATTGGCTTTAAGGGCGTAATACAGTAATTCCTTGGACATGAAAAAATCGACATTGGCCTACATTTTTGGTGCATCAGCCGTGATTATCGGTGGAGTCTATTTCGCAGTTACATTCGGATTAAAACCGAAACCAATTCCAAAAATATCGTGGAGTCACTTTGTAAATCCGCAAGAATTTGGTTCCAGTGTCTACAAGCGTTTGCGATTAGAAATCCTAGGACAAAATTTAATATTTTTCGGAGTATTGCCAGAACGTCAAGATCACTACTTAGCATGGAAGGGTCTGTTTGATTCGTTAGAAAATGAAAACAAGTTCGAACATATCATTGTTGATAGCTCCCTTCCTTATAAGGAATTGATTCCGTCAACTGAAGTGATTTCGATGATTGAAAATCAAACAGCAGTTGTAAACACGATTAAGGACATTATTGCTTCTAAAAAACGTGTCGCTATCGTTCTACCAACAACTTATATGTCTTACCTCGTGAAAGATAATTTTAATGCACTTTTGACTCGTTCTCTATACGACCAAACCGAAGGACGTAAATTCGATGTGGATTGGATCACTTTTTCGATGTCTAGCTTTCCAATTAAACGCGAAGATGAACATGCCATGGAAATTCCTTGTGATACAGACGTCAAAGATGCCGATGGTAGTGGTGCACTGGGTTGTATGATCGTAATGAAAGCTAGAACACTGTATCGCCAAAAAGAACGGATTGAGGGTAAACTTCCTGGGGTATTGGATCAAATCGGCACTAAAGAATATTTGGGCCTGCTTAATTAATTTTCGATGCAGTGGTGAAAATCTGGTGTTAGCGTTAAGGCATGAAATATTTCGCTCTATACTTTACTGTTGTGGTGAGTGTTCTATTGGGTTCTTGCAAATCCGGATCGGGTAGTGATGGAACCGGTAATTCAATTTATTCCGCTACATTCTATTTTAAACAAATGACGGAACTAAAACTAGATGTAGTTTACGAATCTGGTGCCGAACCATTTGTCGGTACTAGTGGCGCTGGCTTAAATTACTGGGATGTCACTTTGCAAAATCTGCAGGCATTATTCACTGGTCGCAACGTAACGTTTTCGATTCCAAAAACATTGCCGGAAATGAGACAAATCACTTCACAGAATCGTTCAGTGTGGTCATCGACAGATGTTCTGAATTTAGCCAATCAATATCGTGACGGAGATTCCTCAGGTACTGCGGGAAAAATATTTATCGCATTTGTAAAAGGCTACGCGGCAAAATCTGACGGTACCGCAGATAATCAGGTTATTGGATTTTCAGTTACGGGAACGAATGTAATCATAATTTTTAAGCAAGTCGTTCAAGCTTCGGGTGTATCACCCACAGGACCTGTACCTAAGTTTGTCGAGCAATCTACTATCGTTCATGAACTAGCACATGCCATTGGTTTCGTAAATAACGGGGTTACCTTAACATCGGACCATCATGATTCGGCCCACGGGGCGCATTGTTCTAACCCAAGTTGCGTTATGTACTATTTGAACGAAGGACCTTCAGATTTGGCTGCCTTCATCGATAAATATCAAACTAGTCAAAATGCCGTGATGTTTGATAATGCCTGCCTTAACGACGCAAAGAGTTTCTAAAACTGATTTGATATCTATGGTTTCTCAGTTTAGCCTAATTCTACTGTTTATGAAAAAACTGTGAATTGAGGTGATTGTGATGTCGTTTATTTTAGGTGTTCTAATTTATTTCGTCATTCGTTGTATCGTATCGGGTTTTTATACTATCGATCAGAATGAAAGAGGCGTAAAAACTATTTTCGGCCGCGCCCAACGTTTGCCCGGGCAAACAACCGGTGAAACGCCAATTGCCGAAATGCTTACGGCGGAAGAAAAGCAACGCTATAATTTTCCGATACTTGAGTCTATTGGACCTGGATTGCATTTCAAATTTCCTTGGGAAAAAATAATCAAGGTATCTATCGCTACAGAAACAATGAATATGGCTTATGATCCGGAAAGCATGACCGCCAATAACAATGGAACGTTGTTGGAAGCCGTGACGATGGATCAGTTGAATATTGGATTGACTGGCCAAATTCGATATCGCATTTCCGAACAAAACCTATATGCCTATGTGTTTGGGATTAAAAATCCAATTACACACGTGATGGGTTATTTCATTTCGATTTTACGTGAACGCATCGCAAACTTTGGAACTGAAAATAAACAGGTACAAGTCAGCGGCGATGTGAATATTGCTGAGGCCGTTTCTATCAATGACCTACGTAAAAATTTGAAGGATTTAAATGATGTTATGGTGCGCGAATGTGTAGGATCGAATGCGCGGTACGGGATTATTTTAGATGCTTCGCTGATCACGGGAATCGAACCACCTCATGAAGTCGAATCGGCGCTAGCCGCGATTAACACAGCTCACAATAACGTTTCATCAGAAATCAGTTTGGCAAAGGCCAGCGCCGATCAAACGATCGTACTTTCGCGCAGAGCCGTTGAAATTGAAACACTAAAAGCTCAGGCCGAAGTTGAACCGCTGTTAGCGTTGACAGCGCAAATAAAAGAACTAAAAGCCAGTGGCCCGGATGTTTTGAAGAACTTTGTGCGCAACGCGCGCCTGAACGTTATCAAAAAAGCCGACAAAATAATTTACCCAACGGAGTAACACATGGAAATATTAATTGGATTTGTTGCCGCTGTTATTTTTGAAGTTTTGACATTAAAAATTCTACGCTTTTTCTTGTTCTACACAACGGTGTATGAATCGACCTGCCAAGTGTTTACCCTATTCGGTAAAGTCGTCGCAATTATAGACGAGCCCGGATTACATTTCTTGTGGCCGCGATTGACCTGGAGAGCATTGATCATCAATTTGATGGGTCGAGTGTACACATTAGATCTGCGTATGGACCAGGTGTATCTTCGTAGTCAGCCAGTTAATTCTGAAGAAGGCGCACCGATGGGTGTCGGTATCTGGTACGAAATGTTCGTAAGCAATCCGATGTCGTATTTATTTAAAAATACGGATCCAAAAGGATCATTGTCTGCGAACGTTAGCAACGCGGCTGTTAGAACGTTAAGTAATCTTCCACTGATAAAACTACTGTCTGATCGCCATGAACTTAGCCAAGACTTACGCGAAGAAGTGACTCAAAAATCACAAGAATGGGGCTATAAATTAGGATCTGTGTACATCCGTAAAGTACATTTCCGTGATACTAACATGATCCGCGAGATCGAAAGTAAAGTAGTGAATCGTTTACGTCAGGTGACGAGTTCCATTAAACAAGATGGCGAGAACCAAGTGAACATCATCACGAACTCGGCACAAAGAACGGCATCCGTAGAATTTGCGAAAGCATCAGCGATTCGTCCGCATATCTTAGGTAAAGCGTTGCAGGATATCTCTAAGGATAAAGAAGTCGCAGAAGCTTTGTTTGCCACTTTAGAGTTCGAGAAAATGACAGATAACCCAGGGGAGCTGATTCTACTTCCGAAATCAGCAGGTATTTTGCCAGAACTGATTAGTGCGCAGAAATCAACTTAAAAACAATTCCAGACACGTTCCGAATGGAACGTGCAGTATTCTAACAGAAACTGATGAAACGCGTACATTTCGTTTTCATAATTAATCTGAGTTTCGAACAATAATTGCTGATCTTGAAATAATTCATTTACAGTAATGCGGCCTTGTGAAAACAGGGCTTCCGTATCCGCATATAAAGCACTTAGTTTTTTTAAATTCGCCGCGCTTTGATTTAATTGCCCGGTCAGCTGATCCAGTTGTTCTTCTTTAGTTTGGATTCGTTTTTCCCAATCACGAGTCATTCGATTTTTTTCCGTCTGCCAGTATTGGAATTCACGATAGGACTTTAAGTTTTCTAAGCGTCGGGAATACCCATCCCATAAAGGCCAAGTCACGGTCAATGACATATCCCATTCTTGAGTCGTTGGCACATTGTCTTGATTTAACTGATAGGCGCGGCCTGAAAGATCGATAGACGGGTAGTAGGCTCGGCGCGATGATTCTAACTGGTTTTCGTAGGCGTTCGCTTTCAAATCTAGAATCTTGATATCAAAGAAATCATCGGTCTTTTTCAATTTTTTAGATTTCACGATAGCGCTTGTGAATGGCCATTCTCGTTTAAAATCACTTAGTTGATACTTTAGGATGTCGAGTTCGCTATCCGCAAGTTCACGTTCCGTAGAGATTCTTTGTGAGCTTAGATTAGTCAGATCGATATCGACCTTTTCAACTTGTTGGCGTGGTAAATTACCGCGATCATAACGTTGCTGGGCTACTTTCAAAGCTTTTCGTTTTAGATTTTCGATTTCGGTGTAGAGCGATAGTTTTCTTTGCAGTAAGGTGTTTTTAAATAAACTGGTTAGAAATCGGTTTTCAATCTCGATTTTTTTCTGACGGTGTTCTAACTTTTCCACATCAAAAATAGAACTTTGGCCAAGATAGTTGTAATGGCTGCGACCGAACTGAAATACATTTACCTGGGCTGAAATACCACTTTGCCAGTTATTGAATGAAGAATTGGCGCGACTGATTGACGATGTATGAAACAATTCCACACGAGGAATTAGATAAAGTTTGGCTTGCTGAGTTTGTGCAGAAGAAATTTCTAGTTTTTGATCTGCATAAGAGTACTCTGGATCTTGTGGAAGAATTGAATCCAGACGAGTTTTCCACTGGTCTTTCTGAATGGTGCCGATGTCTTTTTTAGCAAACAGGAGAATAGGCATTAGCAAAAAATAGATAGTCATTCTCATGGTTTCTTCTCCTTCCATTCATAATAGTAACATTGCAACGTCGGTACGAAATAAAGCGTAAACAGCATAGAAACCCATAATCCACCCGAAACACTGATCCCAAGGGGTTGTAGAATTTTTCCCCCCGATCCAAAACCGAAAGCAATGGGCATCATACCTATGACGGTGGTTAATGATGTCATCAAGATGGGGCGCAGACGAATACGGGCCGCTTTGATGGCAGAATCTTTGGCGCTCATTCCTTCGTTTTTCAAATGCTTGATGAAGTCCACAAGGATGATCGAGTTTGCTACAGAAATGCCATTCAGTAGGATAACTCCAAGGGCAGAATTTAACGATAACTGACTTTGGAAAACCGTCAGGGCCAAGATGGTTCCCATAATTCCAAACGGTATAGCCAGTAGAATAAGGAAAGCATCGATCCAATTTCCAAACAATAAAACCATCAAGATGAAAATCATCAAGATAGAAATTAGAACGGCAGTTAGTAGCTGATCGATAGAGTCTGTGACTTCCTTTTCAGAATTTTGAATTTCAATTTTGATATTTTTTAAATCTTTTTCGTGACGCTCTTTAAAATCCTTCGTAAATTCTGCGGCCTTTCTAACGGCTTCGTCTTTTTCTTTGGGGTCGTCCAAGCGGCCGTTAATAGAAACGACATCTTTCCCATCTAACCGATAGAAACCTTTGGGCTCGTCTACAAATTCAAAATTACCAACTGCTGAAAGTGGCACGACATGCTGGTTTTGATGGTATGGCATAGATTTTAGAGCTTCCAAGCTCTGAGTGTATTTTTTGGGGAATTGAACACTGATGTTAATTGATTTATCTGTAATGGGATCTTTCACATACATAAGGTAGCGTGATTGGCCAGATAGATAAATAAATGATGATATAGTGGCAGGGTCGTACTGGGGACGGTAAGTACGAATGTTTAAAGCATAGTCTTTAGTTACATCGGGGAAAATGCGAGTGCGTGGAAAAATGTTTTGATCTTCGAACTCTTGCAAAAACAATTCGGCCATTTCTGCACGCTTGCGTGAATCAGAGCCGGTGAAGTGAACTACAAATGGAGCGGGATCAGGTACTACAAGTTCAGACGGATTCCAGGGCTCGGTCATAACTTTTAAGTTTGGGGTATCTGGGTATTCTTTTTCGACTTCTTTTTTAAAAAATTCCAAATCGGATTTGTTTTTTAATCGAATCATGACATTTCCCCAACCGGCACCCATCTGCGAGAAAGTGTAATCGATTTTATCAGGGTATTTTTCGCGTAAATGACTGTCTATATTCGATATACCTTCGTCGTAATCTTCCAATGTCTGCCAGTCTTTTGAATTCGTGATTAGAATCAACCAGTCTGTTTCTGGTTTTCCTATCAGCTCTTTGGGAAGTCGCGGAAGTAGAACGGTTAAAAACAGAATGAATACAGCGGCCACGCAACCCGAAATGATAACGACTAGTTGTTTATTCTGAATTAGTTTTCCTAACGTGCGTTCGTAAAAGTTCTCTAACTTTAGCAAAAACGGCTCGACAGGCGAGTGTCCCTCGCTAGCGAACCAGCTAGAGAAATGCAGCCGAACGGTCGGGACCAAAATTAAGGCCACAATTGCAGACAGGCCATGCGAGAAAATTACGGTTTTGGCCAAGTCGCCAAGCAGTGAATTTGTTAAACCCGTAGTGAAGATAATAGGGAAAAACACAATCAAAGAGGCCAAGGTTGCAACTAGAATCGGCTGATATACTTCTGAAACGGCGCCTACGATTACATCTAACTTACTACGATTAGGAAACAGTTTTAGATGACGGAAGATGTTTTCTATCACCACAACCGACGCATCGACGTTCATGCCGGCAGATAATGCCAATCCACCCAACGAAATCAAATTCAAATTCATATTGAAGATTTTCATCAGAATCAATGCCAGGATAATACTTAACGGAATCTCCACTGCAGCAGTAATGACATTCTTAAGTGAACCGATAAAAAGGAATAAAATCACCACGGCTAAAAAAGCGGCCAAGATAACTTCAAACGCTACATGGTTAACGCTGGAATTAATAAATTCCGCGGGGTTAACCAGAAACTTGAATTTAATGTCTTCGGGCCAAAGCTTTTGATTGGTATTTACGATATCAACGATTTGTTCGGACATCTTTTTAACGTTAGCACCTGGTTTGGGCCCAGCCCACAATACCAGAGCCGACGAACCAGACGTTCTAAAAATATTGCTAGATGTTTCGTTGCTACCCATGCGGATATCGGCAATATCTTTCAGGTAAACGATTTGTTTTTTATTTATGTAAAACGAGAAATTTTCTAAATCCGTTTTCGTTTTGATCCAGGGATCAAAATAAATCTGCGTTCGACGGTTCTGATATTCGATACGCCCGCCGTTAAATTCACGCGTGGCTCCTTTTAGAATACCTTCAACATCCGACGGATGTAACCCAAACGAAGATAGTTTTTCTGGCAATAGCTCCAGAACAATTTCTTTGCGCTGAGGATTGTATAAGTAGGCGCTCTGAACTTCTTTGATTGCCAAGATGTCGGGTTCCAAGGTTGGCTGAATAATGTTATAAATTTCATCTGGCGCTTTGGTATCGCTATAAAAAGCAAGCGCAACAAACGTGCGATTCTCTGACCATTTGTCCACGTGATAATTTTCACGCATTGTTTGTGGAAAGGCAGCGCTTGTTCCAGCCATGACTTCGCGAACTTTGCTGAGGGCGACTTCACCGCTGACTGACCAGTCGAAATCCAGTTTGTATGAAACATCGCCGTAATTGTAGTCGGCGGTCATAGTGTTGATTTTAAATTCCATGGCGCGAAGCTGTGATTCCAATCGAAAGCCATAGTCTTCGTAAAAATCTTTTGGGGACATTGAATACAACGGAATCCAAATTTGAACAGTTGCTTTAGATGAATTCGGGAACAAGGAGATGGGTAACTGAGAACCTGAATACAAACCCACCAAAAAAAGCATAAATAAAACTAAATATACCCTAAGTGGATTTTGAAACAGGAATTTCATTAGTTCGTAGATTCCGCTTTAGTGACTTCGTCGCCGTCTTTGATGTGCTTTGCTGTTTTAGAAATAAACTCGTCACCTTCGTATAAACCAGAAACGATTTCAATTTGGTCTTCAACGCGATCGCCGGTTTTTACTTCCACGAAAACAGCTTTTCCATCCAAGTATTTACGCAAATAAACTTTTTGTGCTTTTCTAATTAAGTTAGATTCGCTGACAAGAATCATTTTTTTCACCGAAGATATGTATTCAACGGAACCTTGTACGCCAGATGTTGCTATTTGTTTTGGATCTGTGAATGAAAACAACGCCATTGATGTCAGTGATGATGAATCGGGAGTTGGTGATAGACCTAAAAGCCTCACTGCGTATTTTCCGCCGGCATTAAATTCAGCAGGTCCACCGATTTTCAAAGATGCGATATCTTTAGCAGGGACTTGAACTTCTACAACTAAAGATTTTGGGTCGGTGATTGTAATGATGTGGGTACCCTTTTCAACCTGTGACCCTTCAAAGAAGCGCATATCTGTGATTCGTCCCGCAATAGGAGAACGAATTGGCAGCGGTTTGAATTGGTAAACTGGATCTGGGTTTTCGATGTAGCCGATAATTTCATTTTTGCTAACAGAATAGCCTAACTGTTTTTTCAAGCGAGTTACCACACCAGAATTTTCGGCAAGGATCAAAGATTGTTTCTGGCTACGAACAATACCTGGGAAAACTAATTTTTTCTGAACATCTTTGGCTTTGATTTTTTCAGTAAACACTTCCGGTTTTTTAACTGAAGCGACTACGACAACGGAACAAAATATTAAAATTAATTTAAGCATAAAAAAAACCGCCAAATGTGTTTAGCTATTGGTAGGTTTTTAATCGAATTGGCTGGAAAAATCAGTGTTTAAATGCGGTTTGAAATTATTTCCACGAAAATGACGTCATCATCTGGTTACATTCTGAAACCGTGGATCTGAATTTTGAAATTTCATCTAGGCAAGTCAGGATAACGACCTTCTTATTTTTTTGTAGCACCAGCTGACGAATTTGCTGGCTTTTACCACGGTGAACAAGATCTATTAACAAACCATCTCCGCCACCAATTTTCATGTTCTTAGTTGTTAGGATTTCAAATCCATACTGAGGATATTCACGCATCCATTTTTTAGCGTACACTTCTAAATTCTTTTGCTGACCTAAATCGTCTTTTCGAACCGTCAATTGAGCTGTTTGATTGCTGGTTGTTGGAGCAAAACGGAATGTTTGAAAGATCGATGTTTTTTCGTCTGGAACCACAGTCCATTTCAGATTTGTTGTTTTTAAATTAAAACCGTGGGGCTCTAAAAAACGTCCTTCTTCAGGATCCGTCATCATGGATGTTCCACTGACTGGAAAAGGTGCAGACCAAGACGTTAGGGCTACAAATGCGACTAAAATTAATGTTTTCATTGTGTGATACATAAAACAATTATCTCCGTCTTACAATTTTTTTGCAAGACTGGGTGGGATTTCGCTGAATAACTTTGTGCTCGATGCGACGTAAGCCCTGAACCAAAGTCGTATAAACGTATAAGTTATCCACCACCGGAGATTTTTGGATTTCTAACACTGGACCAGGAAGTGAAAAAACTTCACTTTCGCAATAGTTTTTCAGTGAAAGAGTTTTAACCTTACCATCTTCTAGATATTCTAGGTCACCAGTTTTGCTATCTAAGGAAAATGATTGAGCTTCTTTTTTAAATTCCGGCCACAGAGTTTGTTTCTTATCATTCTCAATCAGTCGAACCCATTTTTTATATCCCGTATCTTCTACAATCAGTAATTGATTAGAGTCATTTACACCGATTTCTGAAATTTTGTGATTGGTTTTAAACATCAGTTTCTCGCTGCTGTTGGCTAGATTTTTTAAATATACTTTATAAGTATTGGCTTCTAGTCGAACGAGCGCCATTTTTGGATCAATGTGTTTCAATGGTACAATAGCGATTTCATCAACTGAGTTATCAGTGACCCGCTCGATTTCATCGTTACGTAAATCAAATGAATACACTTCAAGTTCATCAATTGGTTTCGGTTTTTCAATTAACAATGGAATGTGTTCTTTCCGCTTATCTGTGCTTGATAGATATATCAAAAAATCTGGTCGCAGGAAATGCGGCTCTTTCAATATACCATCTTGAAACGTCACTTGCTTGCGTAGTCCTGTATTTAGATCTTCGATAAATAATTGGGGCTGAGAATTAAATTTTCTATCCTGGCAGATATACAAAATTTGATCCCCACGATAAGAGAATTGCGGACTGAAGCATTCTGTTTCGACTAAATTAATTTCTTTGTTAGTAGTGATAGAAATATTGGGAGAAGTCGCTTCTGGCTTGGTTTTACTGGTACCGCAACCAACTAAACTTAAAATAGCTATCGTGGATAAAAGAAAACTAGGAAACTGAATAAGCATAGAATTTATGATAGCAAATTTGGCAACTAAATCACCAATTCGTAGTCAATCACAGACCTCAATTTTGCTTGATAAGGGCGCGGACCAAAGACTGGTGGCCGTTGATCAAAGATCCCACTTCTTCAACAGTTTTTTCGTTAGCGAACTCTGTGAAAATTTTCCGATTTCATGTAACGCAATCCACTTTAAATCCGTTTCATCGGCTTTTGAAAGGGTATTGGATTTTTTACTAGGTGATTTGTCTGGACGCGCATCAGATAACATACTGGTGCGTGGTTTCTTCGAAACTACATAAATTATGTGGTCTGTCACAGAATGAGTAAAATCATAATTTTTAGGTTTCTTATTTATTCGCTCAATTTTTCCAGGAATCATCCACATACGGCTTAGGACTGGGAGAGAGCTGTTTTTAGTAAACAGAATCTGACTTCTATTTTGAATGATTTCAGCGTTATAAAGCCAAAGTGATTTTTCTTTCTTTGGTTTTTTTAAAGGCAAATTGGCGGTTTCGCCAGTTTTGAAAGCTAAACAGTTTTTGCGCCAAGGACATAACCCACAAATCGGCTTTTCTTTAGAGCAAACGGTGGCGCCTAATTCCATCAAGCCTTGGTTCACCATACTAGGGTCGGCGTGCTGAACCAAATCGTCGGCTATTTTTTGTAATTTATCTTTTTCTTTATTTTTCCACCACTCGATAGCAAGGCCCCAGCGGCGGCTCAAAACTCGAATCACGTTGCCATCGACTACACCGGCTCGATCACCAAATGCAATACTGGTAACGGCTCGGGCTGTATAGGGCCCTAATCCTGGAAACTCGATAAGCTTTTGATAGGTAGTTGGGAATGGGCCTAGGCGTAGGCCTTTAGCCGATTTGTGAAGATTGCGAGCCCGACTGTAATAGCCAAGCCCGCTCCACATCTCTAGAACGTCCTCGATAGGTGCGTCTGCCAAGGATTCCAGGGTAGGGAAGCGCGAAATAAAACGTTCAAAATACGGCATAACGGCAGCTACGGTCGTTTGCTGAAGCATAACTTCTGAAATCCAGATAAAGTATGGATTTTTAGATTCTCGCCAAGGCAGTTTGCGTTGGTTAGCTTCGTACCATTTCGCTAACACCAAGGAATCGTGTTCAATTTGTGACTGATATTTCGTTCCGGATAAATTCATGATTTGTTATTATTCCATAGCGGAATTTGTACAAAAGTAAAGATCTAAAGCTAATTTTGTTAGGGAAAATAATTCCTGGTGGTTGTTTAAATCCCTAGTGGTTTAAATAACTTGCATAATTTATCATCTGGAAAAAGTTCATGCCCTTACGGCGGCTGGGTAAATACTCTAATTAATGAGTGACAAATGATTTTATTCCAAATAGGTAACTACTTCATCAACAATAACGGAGGACCTATGTCTTTAAATACAATCGTTAAATCAATCGTGTCTTTGACACTAGTAGCATCAGTTTCTTTTGCCGATATCTTAACTAAAGAACTTTCTGGTAAAGAAAATTCAGGCGTTAAATTGTCAAAAGCAGCTTCAGTAAAAGTTGACCAATACAATGTTAACTTAACTCAAGTGGCATCTGGTTTAAGAACTAAAAAAGTTCTTGTTGCAAACGTGAAAGTATACACTGCAGAAGTTTTTGTTTCGGAACCACAAACTGTTGTTAAAACGGACGCTGATCTTTTAGCCTCTGTTGCGAAGTCTAAAACAGCCGTAGTTCAATTGACATTCTTACGTGATGTTGAAGCTGATAAAGTTCAAGTTTCTTTCCGTGATGCTTTAGTTGCTAACAATGTAGATATCAACTCTGCAGAAGTTAAATCATTGTTCGCAGCGATGGTTTCTGGTGGTGAAGCTAAAACTGGCAAAACTTTAACGTTCGTAACTAATAAAAATTCAGATGGAACTGAAACTCTTTATTTCGAAGATAACAGCGGCAAAGTTAGCACTGTTGTTGGAAAAGATTTAACAAAAAATATTTTTTCGATGTGGTTAGGCATTCCAGCTGACGACGGTTTGAAAAGTTTAAAAGCAGATTTACTTAAGTAATATAATACCTCATAATTAGGAGAATGAAATGAAATTTTTAGTAATTGTTATCGCTCTATTTTCAATTGTTGCTTGTGATAAAGTTAATAACCTTATCGAAGTTCCGAATAAAATGGACGATCTGAATAAGAAAATGGATAAAATGACAACGGGCATGGATACGACTAACAATAACATGGACAAAATGGTTAGTGGCATGGATTCAACTGTTGTTGGTATTAACGATCAACGTGTGTTTCTACCAGTTAAAGAATTAATGGACGAAGCAAACTACGAAAAATTAAGCCCAATCCCTTCACAACTAATGCCTTTCGGTAAAAAACTGGCTGAAGCTATTACTGTTAACGATTTAGCTGAGCTTGTTTATTTGTGGCAAAAAGAGATTCGTGAAGTGAATCCTACAAAACAAATGGACAAAGAAGGCAATGAAATCGCATACACAGATGCAGAAGTTAACCGTATCAACAAAATTAAATTGGGTCGCACTTTAGCTATCCAAACAGTTTGTGGATTCCTATCTGATGAAAAAGTAAATGAGTTGATCGTAACACACATTAAAAATCACTCTCGTTATGAAGATACAGCGTACGAGATTCTAATGTTCAGAGCTCAGTTTGTAAGAGACATTCTTTTAAAAGAGAGCTTACTTTCTCAGCCTCTTTCTACAGTAGGTAAAATCCACCAAGCTGTAGTTTATGCTCAGCAATTGGATTTCATCGCGCGTCTGCCTTTCTCTGAAAAAGTAGCGTATAGAGTTTCTGGTTTCTTGGCTCCATATCCAAATGCGATCGAAGAAAAATTAGATCCTAAAATGATGTTACCTCTGTTAAAGAAAATCCAACTTTCAGTTCAACAGGATTTCAAAATGGAACAACAAAACTTTAAAGTTTCTAGTTCTCCAGAGGAAAATGCTCAGAACCAAGCGGTTCAAAACGACATCTACAATAAAGCTATCGAGCAATTAAATGTAGGCTTACAATACTGGGAAGCTAACACTCCTAAGTAATTTTTGTTCTAAATAGATTTGAATAAATTCTTAAAACCCAAGGCTTAAAAACCTTGGGTTTTTTGCATAAGAGGGTACCTCCTAACATTCTGGTACCCGCAGCGTCTAACGCGCCGGGTACCAGAATGTTAGGAGGTACCCTCTTTCTCATTTGTAAAATGACCATGGCTAAAGTCTAGATAGTAGTGAATTTAGTATAGACGCCTCATGGAATACTGTTTACCAAATGGTAAATTATTGTATTTACTATTTACAAAATGTGCCTATTTCTCTATCAAGTAGAGGGTTAATATAGGTTTAAGTTAAACCATTTACGGGATTGTTTATGAAAACACTATTCAAAATATTTCTTCCAACGCTGATGATTCTAATCATAGGGTGTAAGCCAAATGAGACAGTCATCGAAAAAACGATCGAGAAACCAGTCGATGAAAAGATTGTTAAGGTCGAAGAGACGATGACAGATGCGGAGCTAGCTGATTCAGGTGAGCAACTACTGACCTTCGCGACATTCCCGTTGGCTGAAAAAGCATTTCAAATGGCGTTGATCAAGAATCCTGAAAATTTGAAAGCGCAATTCTATACCGAGGGTTTTCTTAAGGTGTACACTGTATACAAAGGAATCTTGACACGTATTAAACCTTTCGTTCGTAAACAAGGCAAACTTAAAGAACTAGAAAATTTGATTAACAACATACCAAATGTTCCCGCTAGAAAATATTTTCTTGATGGTGCTGAAGATATAAAAACAGTCGGGGACCTGCAAAATTTCTTTTTTGAGCATCAACAAAACTGGAATGGTTTTAGAAAATGGTTAATTAAAAATTACGATAAAAGTTTAACATTGAATTTAGATCCTTTATTCTTGCTGGTGAATGTCGGTGTAGAAGGTAAATACGCTTGTGAAATGGTAGATGAAGAATCCGGCAAAGCTATCTGTAATTATAATAATGTATTTCAAAAGAAACTGGGACCTGCCGATTTAATGGGACTTCGTCAGATGGTGGGCGGTATGGTTTTATATTTCTCATTCTTTACTGTCGAATTTCCGCCATCATGTACCAGTAAATTTCCATCATAGTGTACCACCCGA
>CAWVRN010000036.1:0-32954 GCA_963932905.1 uncultured Bdellovibrio sp. | reverse complement strand
TGAATCTTTCTGGATTTTAGATAGCACGTTTTAAATTCACTTGATTTGACGATATCTTACTTGGCCTTAGCCGCAGGCTAAGGGGCCAGTTTAAAAATATGGACTTCAATTATAAAACAGACGACTATTTTAACATGACACGCACACGCAAAATTCCAAGAGTCATCAGCATGGTACCCTCTTGGACCGAAATGCTCCTTAGCATTGGATTAGACACCCACATTGACGTCATCGGCCGCACCCGGTTCTGCATCGAACCAAGCACAAAGGTAAAACAAATACCCATAGTAGGCGGAACCAAAGACTGGGATTTAAAACTCATAGAGTCCATGGCGCCAGACTTAATCATCTTGGATAAAGACGAAAACCCAAAATCAATGATCGAGGGCCACAAAATCCCATTCATCGCGACGCATGTACAAAACATCAGAAGCTGCATCGACGGCATCCAGCTGATTGCCAGCGCCATCACAGCGCTAAACCCAACAACAAAAGAAAATTTCGATGCGGTAATAACTCGATGGAATCAAATAGCCAACAAATGCCCAATCAAACAACACTCGTGGCAAACCCTACCGGGTTTAATTGAATGGGTAAAGCAACCAACCACCGAAATAAAAGACATCTATTATATCATCTGGAAAAACCCATGGATGGCAGCCACAAAGGAAACTTTCATAGGCGACCTCGCCAAAATGGTAGGACTACCACTATCAAACACGGCAGCCACCCACCAAAAACACTACCCAGAAATAGACCTAACAACCCTAGATCCCAACCACACTCTATTACTATTCTCTAGCGAGCCCTACCCCTTCCACAAAAAAACAGAAGAATTGAAATCCTTACCCTTCCCATCAGCCATCGTCGACGGCCAATCCTTCAGCTGGTTCGGAGTCCGCTCATTAACTTTCCTGGAAAAAATCGTTTAAGCCTGTCACTAAAAAGTAATTTCAAATCCCACCAAATAGCGGAACGCACCATAAAAAATCGGTGTGGTGTGGGCAATTTTTATAAGTACGGCAGTCTGTTTTCTTAAGCACAATTCAAGCCCGGTCTTCCTTTTTAAGGGATTCTTTTTAAAGGCATATGGAAAAATGAGTTCCACAGCCGGCGCAAAGCGCACGGCGAGGACTGCCGAGGCTTTTCCATATGCCTTTAAAAAGAATCCCTTAAAAAGGAAGACCCCACACATTACCTGATTCCAAGCTTAAGAAAACAGACTGCCGTGCTCATAAAAAACAAAGGATTTTCATCGGGACAAAGTGATCCCAATAAAACTTGGTCTGCCCGTTGCAATTTCCCCCATTGTCGATTTTAAAAACCCAAATCGGTGCCATAAAGACATCGCTTTGGGAAACATTATGAGGGGAAAACCATGAACCGCAAAATAACTTCGCTACTAACGTTAGCTCTAGTGAGCCAATCTCTCTGGGCTCAAAACACAGTCAGGCCTCTGGATCCAAAAAATCCACCCCGTTCGCCCGCAACACCGATGCGCCCTTCTGAACCAGTTAAGCCCACAGAACCCGTAAAATCTACAGAGCCATCAAAACCACCAGTAACACCGACACCCTCAACTCCCGTCACTCCAACACCGCCACCCAAAAAACAATTAGACAGAAATCGTTTAGACGTTATCGTTCGTCGCGCCACTAATGACTACATTCGTGATGTTTTAGATATCGTAGGTGAAGCCTATCAAGTTCGTTACAATGTTCGTGAAGGTATGCTACGCGCCATCAACCGTATCGGAAACTACGAATTAGAATCTGTCGTGCAAAACTCGTCTGAATATCAAAATGGTGTCAGCAGTGGTCGCATCAATGGTAAAAATGAAGGCGCTTCGGCCGGTCGCAGTTCAGCTAATTACCAATCGAATCAAGTCGCTCAATCAGACATCAACGCAGCTATCAATCATACCTTAGATACCGGAGCGGCCATCAAGTTCACTCAAACTCCGCGTAAGGTGTTATTCAACGGCGCCTCTTCAAATGTAACGGCTCCTCGTAGTATAGAATCACGCTGGAGCGACAATGAATCTTATAAAATTTCACAAATCCGTCGACTACTTCGTAGAGATGTTCCTAGTCAGTTCACAAATGGACTATTTAGTTTATCATCTATCTATAACAATCACGCCACACGCAAGCCAAGTGATTTAGACTCTCCGTATGCATTCAGCACTTGGTATGACAATGATCTACGTACCAGTTCAGGCGCCGCAACCGAAGCTCGCAACTTCTACAAAGAAATTACCAATGCATCACTATTTGAACAAGCCTCTGAAAACGGTGCTCTATTTAAATCTGACTTCAATCGCAATGTCGATAACGGAACAAATGGGGCATTAGATAGACAATGGAATCGTAAAGTCACTAGCCTTCACCTGGGGGCCATGAACCTCGGTGAAACTCTATATCTTCAAGAGGCCGCAAGCTACGCTGCAGATCTAGGTTACTACCATGGTTATAATGACGTGTTCAATGATGCGTCTGTTGTAGCATTCAACGAAAGCTACCTTCCTTTCTATAAAAGCAATTTCGCAGCAATCGAAAAACAAGTACGCAACAATCCTAACATCAGTGAAATCCAAGCTGAAATTGTCAGCGAAGAGGGCAAATCTGAAGTTACGTACGGTGACACATTCAATGTGGTTATAAAAAATATCGCAAATCGCGGTATGGTCGCTGATGATGTAGCCATTGAAATCCCAGCGCAAAATCAGATTACGTCATTCAACAACAAGCCAACAGTTCGTGTTAACGGCCTGACTCGCATCAAACAACCTCAAGTTACGCAGCGCTTAGCATGGATTTCTTCGATCACTAAACCAGATCAAAACATCGCTATTTCTGCTCGTGTGCACCATTCAACAATTAGCGTAACTGTGAAAGCCACGTACGAGGAATTAATTCGTAAAGCCGTTCGCGCCCAGACTGCAGACCTCTCATTGTGGACAATGAACCTTGCTTTAGGTTTCATGAAAACTCAGTACGACGAACTATCTGGATTCCGAGATCAGTATTACAAACGTGATCCAAGTATGTTACTCGTTCGCATGCGTAAACTTTACGATTCAATGACAGATGCCGAAAAAGCTCAACTACGTGTTCACGGTCAGTTAATCCGCAACGTTTTCGGCGGCAAGCCAGTTCGATTCCTAAATCCAAAACGGGACGAATGGGATTCGACCCAAAACATGATCAAAGAAATGGAGTTACCCGGCGTTGAACCTAAAGAAGTCAATGGTGCTAACAACAACCAAGGTGACATTTTCAACAGCAATAACTAAATTCAAAGTTTTTACATAAGGGCCTCGTAGCTACGAGGCCTCACCTTTTTTTATTCTTTTAGCCCCCCACTTTCTGTGCATAACTATTGCAATTCCCTTCACGAAATCGAGTAAATACCATCCGACAGGACAATAAACTCTAAAGCCGATTTAATTACAGGCAAAAAGAGTTTAATTTCATTTGGCACGAGATTAGGCAAATAGAAGCCCAATTAGTGGCACTGTCTAAAGGTATGACGGAGGCACTTTGAAAGCGGTACGTTCTATCAATCTTTTCCTAACAATCCTGTTGTTATCCGTTTTAACATTTGCAGGAAACCAATCCCAATTTACTGGCAAAGTTCCTGTTCTTCAAGGCTACACAAATGAAAGCACCTCCTACATCACCGCCCTTCGCGAACCGGGCCAGGAATTTAGTTACGAAATCAATCAGAAAGAGGTCGTAGTTAAAATCCACGCCAACGACGTTGGCTTCGGTCATCTGGTCGATACTTTAGAAATTTCTGGAATGAAACCGGGCCAACCTTATAAACTTGTCATCAAAAACAAATACGGGATTGTCGTGGACGCGCGTGAATTTCAATCCTTAGATCAAAATCAAGAAAACCCAAAAGCCGCCGTCTGCTCGTGCTCTCGTCAAGGGATTTTAAGTCCTGACGATAAAACACGCTCTATGTGGGACCGTGTGATGGATCAAAAACCAAATGCCATTTTTTTCTTAGGTGATTTAGTTTACGGCGACAACGCTGCTCAAGCAGTTTTAAAATGGGCGATCAGCAAATACTATTTCTACCATCCCAGCTATAAATACATCCAAAAACGTTACATCGATTCTTGGAAAAACGAGCGCATCTATCGCCAAGCTAAAATGATACCAGTGTATTCAGTTTGGGATGATCACGATTTTGGATACGATGCGGCTGACTATACGAACCCTTTCAAGAAGAAAATGTTAGATCTATTTAGATCTTATTATCCGATTCCACCGGCCGATGAAGTTATCAGTCGCGGCCCCGGCGTATCATACAGTTTCTCTATTTTTGGCAAAAAAGTTTTAATGTTAGACAATCGTTCGTTTTACAATGCCAAAGGTGGTGTTTTGCTAGGTATGGATCAAATTGCCTGGATAGAAGAGCAAGTTCGTGGACATAAAGAAGTGATTATTGCCAGCGGAATGTCGATCGTCAACATCTCTGCAAAACAAGAATCGTTAGAACGAGATGCCCCGAATGAATGGGAAGCTTTTAGAAATATTTTCCGCGGCCACGGGACAAAAGCCATTTTCTTAACGGGTGATGTTCACTATTCTGAAGTCCGACAAGTTCCCGAGAGTGTCTTCGGTTACAAAACCTACGTCGTTGTATCTAGCCACTTGCACAGCACAACTCCGTTCATTACTCCACCATTCAAATCAGGAAAATCAAACGATCCGGATCAACTACTACACGTAGGTGGTAGAAACTTCGCCCTATTATCTTTTAAAAATTTATTTATTCATTTAGACGCCGTCTTTCACCGTCACAAAGGTTTACCTCCTGTAGAATTTATCGGAGATTACGGCGCTGCAGAGAAAGCCGCCATGTGCAGAAATTTCTATCAAAAATAAAAAAAGCTCGCTTTAAAGGCGAGCATTTCAATTTATTTCACTAATGACATTAAAAATTACTTGGGCTGAACACGAAGCATTTTGTTTACTTCTGCTACGTGGGCTTCTTCTTCTGTTATCATTTCACGTGCGTATTCTTCCAAGAATACAGATTTGCCTTCAACCAACTTCAACAACGTGTAGAGATTGTTTAATTGAGTTTCTTCATGCTCAAGACTCTCTTTTAAAATATCATTCAAAGAATGCTTTTCCGTTTCTATTAATTTACCTATTTTTAAGCTAGGGTGGCCGCCTAATGTTGTAATGTGCTCGCCAGCTTCGCTAGCATGAGCTAATGATTCCGACGCTTGGTCGCGTAACCATTTAACTATCGGAATACGATTGTGACCAAACACCATCAACGAGTAATGTGTGTAACGAACCACACCCGCTAGTTCGCATTCTAAAATTTTATTTAAAATATCAATAGCTTCATTGGCTAATTTTTTATCCTTCATCTTTAACTCCTTTTAAATCAGTTAGACAGTGTTGTTTTTTTACTAATTTTGCTAGAGATCCATGGCCAGATTATAGGAATCAAAGACACTCCAATCACACCAAAAATCACAATATGAAAATTACGTTTTACGGCTGGCATATTGCCAAAGAAGTGCCCCGCTAAGATAAACGTAAACACCCACAAAATTCCGCCAATAACATTAAATACGAAAAATTTACGGTAGTTCATACTTCCAATACCTGCCACAAACGGAGCAAAGGTACGAACTATTGGAGCAAACCGCGCCGCTACGATCGTAAACGGTCCCCACTTGTCATAGAAAGCTTGAGTTTGTTCTAAATACTCACGTTTGAAAATTTTAGAATCGCGCTCAAAGACTTTTGGTCCCATGTATTTACCAACATGGTAATTGACGGCGTCACCCAATATCCCGGCAACAGATAATGTAGTTAACAGAATCCATAAATCTAGTCCGCCATCGATAACGGTAAAAGCCCCTAAGGCAAACAACAGAGAATCACCAGGTAGTATCGGAGTCACAACAAGACCGGTTTCTGCGAAAATAATCAAAAACATCAGTACGTAGATCCAAGGACCAAACATCTGAATCCATTCCGCCACGTGCACATCAAGGTGCAGTATTATATCAAGTAAATGCATCATATGCGAAATATCATCTAATAAAGAAAAACGTTAGCCAAGGATTATTTGACAAGTTCAGTGTAACAAAACGACGATTATACCAGGATTTCATCGAGTTTTCATTTACGCGCAGATTTTAATATCGAACTTTGATCGTTTGCTGAGCTCCGGTGATTTCTTTCGTATTTCCTGTAAACACTACGGGCGCCAAATTACCGGTAACTGAAACATTAGATTTAAAATAATAAGTCACCGCCGATTTGTTTTGCCCAACAGGAATTACAAGATCAACCGTCTGGTTTGTGCACCCTGACCCGGAATAAAATTGCCCAAGACCTGACAATGCCGTGACGTCGATATGTATATCACCGGTGCGATCTCGATCGGTCCACGCGATGCCTTGCCCTATATATAAACTCGGTTGAAAGGCGTAACACGTGTATACCACAGCTTCGTCTACTTTAAGATCGGCATTGTAGGACCCGATACCTTCAAATCTTAAATATGGGATATAGCTGCCACCACTATCATCGTTTTTGCCTTTGGGGGCATCAGGACCAATGCACCCAGTGATGGTTTTACCGCTATCTAATTTCATAGCCACAGGGACAGTTACAGTTTCATCTGGTTTCAGATTTAGTCTGCCTACAGAGCCCAACAAATAAGCGCTGCTCATTTTATCTTCGCTAGGAACGCCGTTTATTTTAAAATCATTACAGTCATCTGCTGAATCCGTTTTGAAACCAACTAAATGGATTACGCGATCAACACCAGACGGAACCTCCATTTCAAATTTTTTACCTGCGGGTACAGCGGCCATCCAGTCACCAAAGAACACGACACCACCTGAACGCAGTGATGGCGATTCACTTTTTGTACCCAAAGTACAAACATTGCGTCGCAAACTCTCGTCAGGTCCACCAACAAAGACTCCATAGCAATTTATTTGGTCCAAAGTTTCAGGTTCCGCCACCGAAATACTGCCCAAAGCTTTTGAACTCAATGTCGACTCCGACGGTAGCTGAATTTGAATTCTAGACGAGTCTGTGTTCGCCGCCCGCGTGCAGCCTTGAATCAGGAAAAAGATAATCGGCAAAAAGAATATATTTTTCATATATTTTTCTTCGGTAAATTTTTAATTAAACTTGACCAAAAGTCTCACAATGAGACGGAAATCAAGAAATCCAAATACGGGACGATAATTCGTCTATAAAATCGATTCTGGTCATTTTTCGTTGATGTGTATTTGATAGTATCAGATGTGATTTTTAGTTGATATCTTATTAACGAGCCCAGCGATGCTGCAGTTGAATTCCCAAACTTTTTCCAAGACTTGTATTTAACGGATCGCCGAAAACAGTTTGATCGCTATAACTGACAGTCCATGACCATTCTTCACCTTGCAAATAACTAAAAGATAAACCCATGGTATCCCAGCGTTCTTGTCCTTGCCAACTACTACCACCGGCATTAAACTGAGTTTCAATAGGATCTTCTTGTGTCCGTGTTAAACTAAACCCCGCGCGATACATTGCCCAGTTATAGCCTAATCCAAAACCTAAATTAGATCCTCGTCCTGGAACGACCTTACCTTGCACCGTCGATGTCGCCACATTTTTTTCAAACGAGCGATGCCATTCTAGCATTACAAACACATCAAACAAAGACCATGACTTAGTCAGCATTGTACCAGCACCTATGGCCCAAAATCCATTGCCTCGCGAATCCAGGCCACCCACTTCGGAATCAGCACGTGACTTACCCGTGGGAACGATGCCTTGAATAAAACCAATTCCTTTGGGACGATACGGATTGTAATTCCAATCTGAAAGATATTCATAGCTCAGTGAGGTAGCTATATCACCTAATCCTGAATAGCTATCGCTGCCGTATTTACGATTAACCACCGGCAACGAAACACCGGCTTGCCAGCGGTCACCGATAATATGCGCGCCTTCTAATTTTAAAGTTTGAACATTTTGATGTTGTTCCCAGCGACGCCAGACACCCTGACTATCCACATTGTCGACGGAAACATCCATGCGACCATACGAAGCAGAAAGTTGTGCTCGGTCATCGCCAATGATTATCGTCGGCACCGACATCCCGCCACCACAACAAGCGGCTGAAAAGGCCGCTTCACGAAATACTAACAGTAGAAACAGATTAAATAGTAATCGCAACAACTGCTCCATCTATTGGTTTACTATTGGGTTGCCCATTTTCTTTAACAGAAAAACGAATTTCCCATTCACCTGGCATAATGAAAAATACTTTACTAGCTCGATACGTTCCGACGTCTAAACGAGTTGTTTGCGTTGGCGACGATCCATGCCCCATTCCCGGCATCCACAAAATCACTTCAGGAACTTGCGCCATATCCAGCTCAACTGGCGTTTGATCGAATTGATTTTGACGAAATATTTTAAAAATCAAACTGCCTGGCTGAGACGCCGTCGGTTTTGTTTCCCAAAACCAAGACAAACAATATTTAGATTCTGAAAACAAAATGGAGCAATCGACTTTATTTTCTTCTTGTGCGATTTTATTTTGATTCGCGATCGATTCATCTTGAACATATTTGGGCTTGGCACAACTGACCAGTTGAAGCCCCAACAACAAAACAAAACCAAATTTACCAAACATTTTTTTCTCCACGTGAAATCACGCAGCCGAGCGTTCGACCTTCTTCCATCACGACCGGTTTACCATCGTGGATATTAGTCAAAGCTTCGCGTAAATATTTTTTATCAGCCATAGCAAATTGTCGACTACTAGATACGCCGCCTTGATATAGAATTTTGCCTTCATTGTTCATCACGAATGCATGCGGTGTTTTAAATGCTTTATAACGATCGGCTAATTCTAGATTTTTATCTTTGATGACGGGAAATTCTAAACCGCTCCGTTTAAAGTACTCTTGCGCTTCCTCGTTAGTTTCATCTGAGTTTGAATTAACTGCGACAAACGCAAAATCAGGAAAATCTTTATTCAGACTTTTCATTTCCACGATGTGGCTATCTGAACACGGGCATTTCGCGGATAGAAACACTATCACAATACCTTTTTTACCTTCTGCCGTTTGATGAATCGGCACCTTAGCCATTACATCTGCCCCATCTATTATGCTCAAATTTGCAGCAGAAAACGAAGAAAAACTCCACACAACCATCGAAAATAATACTATGTTTCCCATGACGTATTTCTAACTCACTATTTCATAAAAGTGGAGTGCCTTCTTTAATTTTTTTTGGTACGACAGAGCCCATATTAAAGGAAACCATATGAAACCTTTTTCAATTTCTATAGTATTTGCTCTGTGTACATCTTTTGCTTTTGCGGCCCCAAATTCCGAAGCTCTGAAACAGGCGGTCGAACACATTTCTGGTTGCGGGAATTTTTTGCGCGCAGATAATCAATACGTTTACACGGGTTTTGGCTCTTATTATACAGGCTCACAAATTAACCGCAAACCACAGGCGTCTGTTTTACGCTTTATAGACATCGCGACTTTAAAAGAAAGCCAAGTCATGACGGACGATGCGGCGATTGATCTTGTGACTCACCAAAACAAAACTTATGTATTAACATATAGCGGTCTTGAGGAATGGAACATCGCGAATCGTCAACGCCAAGGCATTTATCAAACTAACACTTCAGACAACCGTTACGCCGACGAAGAACACGCCCAAGCGATGGCTCTTTACCAAAACAAATTGATCGTAGCTCACGGCCGCTTAGGGGTTTCGATCTTTGATTTGAATTTAAAACGCGTCACTAAAACAGTCCCTTTGATTTCTCAAGGCAACTTGGAATCGATGGCGAAGGGTGTCGCTGTTGTTGGTCAGTATGCGTTCGTTGTTCTAGACAGCTATACACTGGTTAGCGCTCATCAAAAAGTTCCGTTCCGTGGCATCGTAGTTATTGATATGCAAACGGAAACGGTGGTTCGCGAAATTGGTGATCTACCGCCCGGTTTAGACAGCATCACCGCTGATCAAGATTCATTAGTACTCAGTTTCTACGGTATGCCATTATGGAGATACACAGTTAGTTCCGTTCTATCGGCTAAAAAAGCTCAACCCATTGCACGCGTATTTAAGTTCCCATTGGAAGGTTCACCCAAGGACAAAGCCATGATGGATGATAAATACTATTATACCTGCTTTTCGAAAATGCCTGGACCGGGCGAAGGCAGTTACTATAAAAGAATAAAACTAGTCATGAACCGCGCACAAATAATGTTAAAATAAAGGATCGACTTATGATGAAATATCTTCTTTCACTTGTGTTTATCGCAGCCGCCTCTTGGGCCCACACCGAGCACTCAGCTCAAAACAGCCTCAAAGCGCATTTGGAATTTAAAAACAAAACGGTTCATGTTCACACCGAATTTACGGCCCAACCTGCTGTGGGAACAGAATCGTTTTTAAAATTAAATACTCGTAGTGGCGAGGATCATTCTGCGGTTGAACTAGCTGATGAAACGGTAGAAGTCGTTCTATGGATGCCTGACATGGGGCACGGTTCAGCACCAACCTCCATTAGCCGCGTTGTGGATGCTAACGGTGACGTAGTTAAAGGGCGCTACGCAGTTAGAAATATCTATTTCGTGATGGGCGGCACTTGGGAAGTACAAATTAGTCTAACTGATAAACACGGTGTTAAAGAAACTCGTAGTTTTAACGTAGTTCTTCCTGAAACGAACCATCACCACTAATTCAGACTTGGGGATTTATGAAATCAACTATCGCAAATATAATTTTTATATCGCTAGCCATAACGTCGACAAATACACTTGCAAAGGAAAAACATCAGCATCGCGAACACGGCGCTCACAGCCATGGTCATGCCGATTTATCGATTGCCTTTGATGGATTAAATGGACAAATAGAATTTAAATCCCCGGCCGAAAGTGTCGTCGGTTTTGAACATGTGGCAAAATCGGACAGTGATAAAAACAAAGTTACTAAGGCTATCAATGATTTCGAATCCAAAATCACTACCTATGTTCAGTTTGATTCTAGCCTTGGTTGCAAGATAGAAAAAAAATCGATCGATATGGTAGCCGATGGATCGCATGCTGATTTCATCGCGAAATTTACTTTATCTTGTATTAAACCAGTGAACGGAACGGCACTGACATTTGATTTTACGGGGTTGAAGAAACTAAAAGATATCGATGCCACCGTACTTGCCGAAGAGCTACAATTAAAAGCCGAGATTAAATCTAAGAAAACGAAACTGGAAATCAAATAGCCAGAATCCTCCCCTAATCAAGGAGGACTACCATTCTTTATGTTGAACGTTATTATTTTTAAAACCGCTCTTATGACGAGCTGGTTGCTGCTGTTGCCCTTGAGCCGTTTGCCCATCTTGTTTAGGTTTGCGATTATCGCCGCCAAAACGAGGCTTATTAGCGCCGTTGCCGCCTCCGTTGGAACGTTGGCCAAATTTAGGACGGAAGTTACGACCGCCACCACCTGAACGTTCGCGACCTTCGATCATCGCTTTAGCTTTACCAGACGACATCATTCGCGCATTTTCCGCAGAATCCGAATGAAACGTGCTTTCACGATCGCGAGTGATTTCAATTTTGATTAATTTTTCGATATCACGTAGGTACGATTTTTCTTCATGATCACAAAAAGAAATCGCAATACCAGAATGGCCAGCTCGTGCCGTACGACCGATACGGTGTACATAGCTTTCTGGATCGTTTGGCAATTCGTAATTAATTACGTGTGAAATTTCATCTATATCAATACCACGAGCCACGATATCCGTCGCTACTAGCACTTGATTGCGCCCTGTACGCAGATTTTCTAAAGCTTGCTGACGAGCATTCTGAGATTTATTGCCATGAATCGCTTGCGACGGAATCGCATTTTTTGCTAGCGTTTCTGCTAGGCGATTGGCACCATGTTTCGTGCGCGTGAAAATAATAACTTTTTTAAGTGATTTGTTTTTGCGGAACAGGTCCAGCAACAAATCTTTCTTACGAGCTTTATCAACAAACATGACAGATTGCTGAATTTTATCAACCGTCGATGCGACTGGAGTGACTTTCACGTGAACAGGATCTGTTAATAAAGAATCCGCTAGACCGCGAATTTCGGTTGGCATCGTTGCCGAGAAAAACAAGTTCTGACGTTTTGGCGGCAATAATTTAACGACTTTACGAACATCCGGCAAAAAACCCATATCTAACATACGATCGGCTTCATCCAGCACAAAGATTTCTAGACCGTTTAAAACGATGTGACGTTGTTGAATTAAATCAAGCAAACGACCAGGAGTCGCCACCAGCACATCCACACCTTGTGATAACGCGCGCACTTGTTGTTCTTGTCCCACACCACCAAATACAACAGCGGATTTAAACTGAGTGAATTTACCATAAACTTTAAAGCTATCGTGAATTTGAACCGTCAGTTCACGTGTTGGACTGATAACTAACACACGTGTGTGTTTTGGCTTTAGTTGAACTTTGTTTTTAATAATGTGATTTAGGATCGGCAGTGCAAAGGCTGCTGTTTTGCCCGTTCCCGTTTGAGCGGCACCTAAGATATCTTTTCCAAGCAATACTTGCGGGATCGATTGTTCCTGGATTGGGGTTGGTTTTGTGTACCCTGTGGCTTCGATCGCTTTTAGAAGAGCGGCATCAAGGGCAAGGTCCGTGAATAGAATATTTGAAGTAGAATTTGTTGTCATGTTCCTGCAGTATATAGCAGGTCCAGCTATCTCCATACAACCAACTTCCACGATGAAAAGATTATAGTGACCATCGACAAGAAATTATGCTCCAATAAGAGCACAGCTTAGGCAGGAGCCGTTATGAAATCACTTTCAATCACCCTTCCATTAATTACACTGTTGTTCACCCTGTTTTCAAAGGCCGATACGACTACGATGGCCCCCGGGGAATACCTAGCTGAAAGAGGTCGCGGCCATCTGTTGATCACGGCTCGTAAGAAAGGCCAATACTTTAAAATTAATGGGTACGGAGCCAACGGGCATTCCTGTTTTGCCGAAGGCATTTCTGAAAACAACACCAATACCCAAGAGGATATGGGTCAAGACACTCCTTGCAAAATCACGTTCACCCCGAAGTCGGATTTAATTCAAGTCAGCACTACTGACGGGTGCCAAGGTATGTGTGGTGCCCGGGCTACGATCGACCAAGAGTATTACAAAATAGATGATATTTGCCTTGGTAAAAATAAAAATAAAAACCTAAAACTTTTTAAAACGTACTATTCCAAAAAAACATATGATTTAGCTGAAAAAACTTTACGTAAAGTGTATGATAGCTGCAAAAAATATATGTCGATCTTTGAAGAACTCGACGTCGTTAATGATCTTGCCGTCACGTACAAAAATTTGAATAAAAAAGATGACTGTTTGAATCTAATCAAGCCGTTTGATGAACAAGCCGATATGAGCGAAACCGATATCAAAGAGGGCTATCCTCCGGCGGATGCTGATTCCCTGCTACCCATAGCTAAAAAATTGAAATTTAATCGCGAGCTGTGTCGCGGTCTAAAATAGATAAAGCTAAAACTGAATCAAACGCTCACGGAAGTCGTCTGGATTTTTAATCACTTTGATTTCATTAAACAAAACTTTGGCTTCATTTGACCGTAGTGCCAGTCCCTTTAACCATTGCTTAGTTCTAGCGGTCGCAAAGTGGCCATTAATATAATCTGTCGAACGATCAAAAAATGTCTGCATCACTTCCGAAGATACACGCCATTCATTTTGAATTTCACGAGCTAAAGATTCAGTCGCTGTCTGCTGAATCTGTTCTTCGGCTGCTAGGTGGCTTCGAATTTTATTAAATAGGAATGGATCACTCATAATTCCGCGTCCGATCATAAACCGGTCGCAGCCCGTTTCTTGACGACAACGAATGAAATCACTCACAGAAAATATATCACCATTGGCCACAATGGGAATCGTTTTCACATGCTCTTTGATTTTAGGAATCCAATTCCAATGCGCCGGAGGCTTGTAACCATCCATTTTTGTTCGACAATGGACCGTCAAATGATTCGCACCCGCGTCTTCTACCGCTTTCGCGTTTTCCAAACACACTGCGGGATCATCAAAACCTAAACGAATTTTCGCAGTGACTGGAATATGAGACGGAACCGCTTTTCTGACCGTACTAACAATGGTAAAAATACGATCGCATGATTTTAATAACGTCGCACCGCCATCATGACGATTTACAGTCTTAGCCGGACAACCAAAATTCAAATCTACACCGGCCGCGCCCATTTCAACGGCTCGAATTGCGTTCTCTGCCAGCGGCCCCGCCTGCCCACCCAAAAGCTGGACATACACGGGTGTACCCGAACGAGTTTTAGAACCTGTTAATAGCTCCGGACAGTAACGTAAGAAAATTGCGTTAGGATGAAGTTTGTCCGTTACGCGCAGGAATTCTGTGGTACAAAAATCAATTCCGCCCTGGCTAGTTAGCAGGTCGCGAAGTACAAAGTCAGTGACACCCTCCATAGGTGCTAGATACAGAATTGTGGGATTCATTGGTTAAAGTTTTTAGCATTGAATAGCCATCACCACAAGAACGTTATTTCAGCAGTATTTACATCATCCTAACCCCGAATAGATATTTGCTTCCGACCCGCTTAAAATTGGGTTACTATCCTTGCATGCATTTTGAGACCAGAATCCCCCTAATACTTGAACTTGGTTTTCGTAGAGATGGTATTGACGCCCTTAAAGCCTATGTAGATTTGCTTTGGAAATCTAACGAAGAATTGAACCTAATCAGTCGTAAGATGACTTTCGAAGAATTAATCGACAATCATATCATTGATGGCTTGTTACCACTTAAAATGTTTCCTAAGGAATCCAAAAATGTCGCCGATTTTGGATCTGGCGGTGGTATTCCGGGCGTTGTTTATGCGATTCATTTTTCCAACATTTCGTTCACTCTTTTTGAAAAAAGTGCAAAGAAGCGCGAGTTTTTAGAGCGCTGCCAAACCATCGCGCCTAATTTAAAAATTCAAGGCGAAATTCCACCACACCTAACAGACTATGATTTAGTGACCGCACGTGCATTTAAGCCACTCGATGTGATTTTAGATATTAGTCGCAATTACTATAAACAAGGCGGTCGTTACTTTCTATTAAAAGGTCGTCGTGAAAAAATTGATGAGGAAATTGAACTAAGTAAAAAGAAGTTCAAAGACTTAAAAATTGCGATTCATCCGCTTAGATCCCCGATTTTGGAGGTCGAACGTCATCTTGTGATGAATCTATAACTGGCTTCCAGTCAGCGTTAATAATATCGGGAGTAATGAATTCAGGATTCACTTCCTCTTCTGGGCGATCATAAATAGTTTCTACGACCTCGGTGGCTTCAATTTCTTTGCGGCGAACAAAGTAAATCATAATTCCACTAGCCACACCTAATAGATAACCGACTAGATGACTCATGTAACTGATTTCAGGTTTGTAAGTTTCAGGAATAAATAAAACAACGGTCAGGAATAAAGCCAATGCGATTCTTCGACGTATACTTTTTCTGCGATCAATAAATAGAAACAACGTTAACCAGGTCGCACCCATCCAATACACAACACCCGAAATTCCAATCAGACCAACCTCTGGCGGCATCAACTGGATGGCAATATAATTAATTAGCCCCCCCAGCGCAATTCCCAGTACAGGAAAAGCCCACACACCAAAGTGTCCGGTTAACATAAAGGCAAGCGGTAAAAACAAACTTAAGTTACCCAACAAGTGAGCCGTATCCGCATGGGCAAACAGCGCTGTCCACAAACGCCAATATTCACCTTTGACCAAAACATTTTGTCCACTAGCTGCCATCCATGGCGTGATTCCAAATGTTCCGCCTAAATACCAATAACCAACCAAACCTAATAGGACACCAAAAATCAAAGTTGATAGATACGCAAAATCACTGGGAGATCGAGTTAACCAATTTTCTTTAATCACTGTACGAGAGGAAACTATTTGTGGACTCATGCATTAAGTATGAGGCTTTGATTAAGTCTGTCTAGCGACAAATAAAGATAATTATACGAGCGATGAAACTAGCTAATAAGGCTAAGGTTTCTTTAGTCACTGTCGTCCCAATATACAGTCTGATTTTCTAAAAACACCCGGGGCAGAAATTCCAACACGAGGAAATATTTCGGGTCCAGAACATATAGAATCTGATTTATAGTTACTTGGAAAATATACTTAATGTTCTAATTGCGGGAACAGGAAATGCACTAAGCAGTTTGCAATGAAAACACTATCTCTATTTTTAATTTTATTTGTGTCTTTAAATTCAAACGCTCAAAACCAAAGCGAACTCAGCGCACCTCTTCCAAACGATGATTTCATGACATTGCTAAATCCACTTGGCCCAGTTTACAATATTATGCAACTAAAAGAGCTCGGTTTAGTAAAAGGAAAAACATCCTACGAGCCTTGGGCCAGTTCCTATTGGCCTATCCATCGTGGCGTGTTGGCGTTTCGCTATGCCGACAAAGCGTCATATAACTCTAAAGCCTTCATGGACAATTTCAATGCCTACACGGCCAATCCTGCCGAAACCTATATTTCTGAAAATCGCATCGATCGACTATCTCCAGCTGAAAAATATGACTTATTGGTGGGTGATCGCAATTGGTCGCTAACGAAAGCAATGTGGAAGAAGGGTTACGATGATTACCAAGAAAAAGGAATCGTGGCCCAGTGGACCGGGATATGCCATGGCTGGTCAGCCATCTCGCAGCGTGATTCACCACCACCGCGCCATAGTGTAGTGATGAGGGACGCGACGAATTCGTTTTCCATCACGTTTTATGAAAGTGACATTAAAGGTTTACTTTCTTACCTATGGGCAGAATCACCACCGGAAACAAAACAAGCTGGTAATCGCTGTTATCAATTTCCCGTTACGCGTGATCCACTATTAAGACCACTGGAAGTCAGCTGTCTTGATACCAACCCGATGACCTGGCACCTTTCCATCACTAACCGCGTTGGTCGCTATGGCAAAAGTTTCGTGATGGATTCCAGTTCAGGCCCCGAAGTTTGGAACTACCCAATCAGCTCTTACGACTATAGTTATTTTAATGCGCGAACATTTGAGCCGGTACATTCGATAAAATCGGCGATAGTTCCCATTTCTGATTTAACGAATGATCATTTTGCTCAAGTACGCAGCGAAAAAACAAAATTTGTCGTTGGCGTAATTATGGACGTATTTCATCCCGCCTTGATTGAACCCACGATGGGACAAATGGGTAACGCATATCAGACTCATACATTCATCTATGATTTAGAACTGGATGAAAATCACAACGTAGTCGGCGGCGAATGGTATTCCGAAGATCAACCTGATTTTCTGTGGACATTTCCTGATGAGCTAAAAGCACGCACTCGCGAAGATATCCAAGATTTTGGAGTGTGGGATAACACTGGACCGTTGCCTGCCAACATCGCTCAAAGTGCCATTTCTGCCTCACAGCGTGGAAAAGTTATGGCTACTATTGTTGACAAACTACACAGCAAAAGTGTCGAGTAAAACTTTTCGAAACTTGTATATAATTTTTTCCATGTATAACGGCAATATTTCAAAAAAATATTGCCGTACCTTTATGTCTTTTCGCTGATTTTTTAAATAAAAAATATCATTTCATTTATTTTTTCAGTTACGATTATTACTTAAAACCAAACAAATACTCCAAGGAGGGATGTTCGTGAGGAAAGTAGTAACCGTACTGTGTATTTTGTCATTAGCCGCTTGTGCCCCATCCAAGAACAACGAAGGTGGCGTAATCGCCACAGAACAATCAAAAACGAACGGAATTGAAACATGCTTAGCATTAGGGCCAAAAAGTACAACTCTTTCGAACGCATCCAAGACAACGTCGTCCTCCAGCGATATTGATCCGAACTATAGTCAGTATATAGTTAAATACAAAAATGTAAACGCACTCAAATCCAGTGGTAAACCCATCCACGAGTATCAAGTTTCGGCAATGAAATTGACTTCGATCGCCGGGGATCTCTACAGTTTGCGAATCAAAGGCTCTGTTCAAGAAAAAGCAAAAATGTTGGCCGTTGTAGCCGCAGAATCTGATGTCGATTACGTGGAACCTGACTATCCTATTGACCCAATTCCACAAACTCCTTCGGCTGTTATGCCTGATGATCCTTATTTTTCCAAGCAGTGGTTTCACAGCACTTTGAATTCATTGGCTGCTTGGCAAGTGAACGAGGGATCAGAAGAAATCGTCGCAGCGGTTGTTGATACCGGCGTTGACTACAGTCATCCTGACTTAGCAGAAAATATGTGGATCAATAAAGATGAAATCGCGAATAACGGTAAAGATGACGATGGCAACGGTTATATCGATGACGTGTACGGATGGAATTTCGCCGTGAACAATAATGATCCCAGATCGTCTTCTAAATCTCCGCATGGTTCGCATGTTGCTGGCTTGATCGGCGCACGTGGAAACAATCACGTTGGTGTGGTTGGCGTAGCTCCGAAAGCAAAACTGATGGCTTTAAAATTTATGGATGATTCTGGCGCTGGAATTACCTCTAACGCCGTTCGAGCCATTGATTACGCCATCAATAAGAAGGTTTTTCTAATCAATAATAGTTGGGGTTCTAATCGTTATTCACGCACTCTTTCCGACGCAATTACTCGCGCAGCCAATGCTGGAATTTTGTTTTTTGCGGCGGCGGGAAACGGCAATAAGGGCTTTGGTTATAATATCGATTCGACTCCATGGTATCCAGCTTCGTACCCCCAGTGGAACGTATTTAGCGTAGCGGCTACAACATCGGGTGATCGTCTAACGGACTTCTCTAATTTCTCAAAAAACAAAGTGGATGTGGCGGCTCCGGGCTATGCAATCTATTCGACCGTTTCGGGTTCGACCTACCAAATGATGAGTGGAACTTCTATGGCGACGCCCATTGTTTCTGGTCTGGCCGTTTTAATAAAAGCGGCCAACCCCGATTTGGATCCTGCCCAAATTTTGAATCTCATTCGTGAATCTTCAGATAAATTACCGGCGCTTCAAGATAAGGTGCGTGCTGGCGGCCGCGTAGATTCATACACAGCAGTGATGTTAGCTCGCACCAGTAAAAATTGCGCTTTAAAATAACCAAGAGTCCTAAAATAAAAGTGGGCTGAATTGATCAGCCACTTTTATTCGTTCCTACAATTTAAATGTTTTCTACTCACACAATTTAATTTCTTCAAGTACTGGAGTTGTCATAATAGTTTTAATGATCGCGACCGACGCGGGATTTGCTGCGTCCATCTCCGGAGCGGTTTTCAAGGCGGACATTACCAGTTGCAAATACCCGTTTTCAATTTGATATTGGTCAGGGAGTTCGGCCTGTTCTTTTTTCCATGAAAACACTTCAGTCATTTTTACATCATATCCTTTCTTTTTCTTTCTACAGAAAGGATCGAAACTTTTTATCTTTTTACTTATATTAATTTCTGATTCCGAAATAAGTTGGATTGAAATCTCGTCTGCCTGATATCGCTTAAATAGAGCGTCTCTTTGAAAACTAGGAACTTCGTCTCCGAACTCATGAGTGAGTTGTAGCTTCAAATGTCTATCCGAGGATTCCAAGATATTATACGTTAACAATTGCCCAGAGGCCATCGCTAGTTTTAACGTTTTGCAATCAGACTGGTAAGCCTTTGTGAAAGGCACAAGCTCTTTAGCTGGCGCATTTCGGTAATAAAAAGATGAGTAAGCTAAAAATTTAGCATTTCCACTCGACACAATTTCATCCAGAACATGAAAATCTGTCACCATCAGGGCCGATGGATAATCAAACATGGGGTCTGAAAGTCGGTCTACAAGTAAAGCCAGACTCATGCATTCTCCAAGTTGAATTTCCGATATCGAGATAGCGACATTAGGTCGAGGGGCAGAATCGAGTTGTTTAGATGTAATCTCCGGAGATGGCGCAGTGGACGATTCAAACTTCTGACATGAAGTCAGACAAGATAGTAATGTCCCAAACAATCCTAGTACAAGCGCGAATTTCACCTTAAGTCTCCATCGTTGCCGTCGTTATTTCTGGAAGAGCCATGCGCCCTTCCAGATTAAAACAATTAAACTATTTAAATTATTTTTGCTCTTGTTGAATTGGAGCTTCTTGCTTAGCCTCTTGTTTTGGCTCTTCTTTAACTGGAGCTTCTTTTTGTTCTTGCTCTTGTTTTTCAACTACTTGTTCAAGAACTAAACTAGCTACGATGGAAGCGCACTCTTGTTTTGGTTCTACTTTTGGCTCTTCCTTAGCCGGAGCTTCCTTACCAGTTTGTGCTTGCTCTTGTTCTTGAGCTTTTTCTTCTTCTACTTTAGCTGGTTCTTCTTTTACCGGAGCTTCTTTGCCCGCTTGTGCTTGCTCTTGCTCTTGTTGCGGTTCTTCTTTAACTACATCACATGACGACATTACAAAATCTAGACGATCTACTACTTTACCTTGAGTTTGTTCAGCCGCAACAGATTCAACAGTAATTAGGTCGGCGGCAAAACCTGCATGCGCCGAATTTTTAACAACTAAAGCGTCATTAGCTGCTGTGTATTCTAAAGTTAATACAATACTTCCACCAGAATATAGATCAAATGTGCGCGCGTCTGTCTCTACTACTTTATCGATGCCAGCTAAGAAGTTGACTCGATCAGCTAATGCTGGGTAAGCCGCAATAATCTCATCCCAAGTCATTGCTTCGTTACTTGCTGGCGTTTCGCCAACATTAGATTCGTGAGCCACTACTGTCGACGTAGTCACCGCCCCGCCAGAGGGTGTAATCATAGCTTGTGCCGCTACGGCGGCATCACCGGAAGCTAACGGATCGGCTGATGGATCGGCCGCCGCCGCTACTGCTTGTGGTTCACTGTTAGACGATTTGTTTTCGCAAGCGACGCCGACAGTTAGCAAAGCGATAATCGCTGCATATTTGAAATATTTTTTCATAACCTAAATCTCCTTGGTTGTTTTTTTCGTCCGGTCTATTGAACGAGTTGTTGATTGATTGTGGCTAAAGCAATCGCGATGCCGATACAAAAATGGCATCTAGAGGTTCCATTTTGGACTTTTTTGGAACAACTTTTTTTTTCATAAAATTAATCGGGGGCAAAATTACTCTTTCACTTTTCAATTCAGTAATGTAAAAATTTAAGTACACTAAGATGACGTAACGGGAGGAAATTATTTTACATTTACCAACACTGATCGAAGATTTGGGAATAATTCTGGCTGTAGCAGGTGTTGTCACGCTGCTCTTCAAAAAAATTGGTCAACCCGTCGTGTTGGGATATTTGCTTGCCGGTTTTCTTGTGGGACCCGAAGTTAGTTTTTTTCCCACAGTGCAAGAAAACGAAGAGATCAAAATTTGGGCAGAGATCGGCGTCATTGTTTTATTATTTGGTCTGGGGTTAGAATTCAGTTTTAAAAAATTGGCGTCGGTAGGACGTGGCGCATCGATAACGGCTATCACTGAAGTTCTTTTTATGTTGGGCCTTGGTTATTTGTTAGGACAAGGTTTTGGTTGGAACACCATGGACAGCATTTTCCTTGGCGGTATCCTAGCCATTTCATCCACGACTATTATTATCCGTGCATTCGATGAACTTGGCTTTCGACAAAGACGTTTTGTCACACTTGTGTTTGGTGTTTTGATCGTTGAAGATCTTGTGGCGATCTTGTTACTGGTATTGCTATCAACCATCGCGGTTTCAAATACATTTGAAGGCGCGCAGTTGCTGACCTCGGCAGCGAAGCTCGCCTTCTTTCTGACATTGTGGTTCTTGGGGGGAATCTTCATCGTTCCTTGGTTCCTACGCAAAACACGCTCGCTGATGAATGAAGAGACGTCATTGATCGTATCTTTGGCAATGTGTTTGTTGATGGTGCTACTTGCAACAAAATCTGGATTCTCGCCGGCCCTTGGTGCGTTCATCATGGGATCTATTTTAGCCGAGACACCAGACGGAGCCCGCATCGAACACACTCTAAAATCAGTAAAAGATCTTTTTGCGGCGGTGTTCTTCGTATCCGTTGGTATGTTAATCAATTTGGATGCGTTACGTGAGCATTGGTTTGCCGTCTCTGTTATCACCATTGTTACGATTTTTGGAAAATTATTTAGCTCGACTGTTGGCGCATTGCTATCGGGGCAAAGCTTGCGTGTGTCGTTACAAACAGGAATGAGTCTTGCGCAAATTGGTGAGTTCTCGTTCATTATTGCAACACTTGGTCTGACATTAAAAGTAACCTCAGAATTTTTGTATCCTCTGGCAGTGGCTGTTTCGGCCATCACTACACTCACGACTCCGTATTTAATTAAATCAAGTGACGCTACCTACACATGGATAGAAAGGCGTTTACCTGCTGAATGGCTGACTCGTTTACGTAGCAACACTGGTATAGAAAATCCCAATATCCAATCATCAAAGTTAGCTCAAGAAATGCCACGCGTATTTTTAAATTCAGTTTTGGTGGTCGGTATTGCGTTGGCTTGTTCGAAATGGTTATTGCCATTTTTGGCAAAAGAACTGCCGTCTGAAGGAATGGCTGCGCTTGTGTCTGTAGCGGTTGCTATGTTTTTATCGTTACCGTCGTTATGGGCGATTTTTTCAAAAGCTCGCTCAGTTGACAAACTCATGGTACGAATCGAAGATGTGCGGCAGATGTCGTATCAATCCGTACTGGGTTTGTTTGGCCGTGCATTGCTGGCAATTTTCCTTTTGGGATTTATCGTCGCGCAGTTTACATCGGCCTTCGTCACATTCGCTTTAGCCGCCAGTCTGTCAATGTTGATGGCGGTCCTTGGATTTAAAAATTTCTCAAAAACTTATGGGTGGTTTGAAACTCAATTTTTAAGCCACTTGAACGAAAAAGATAAAGCTCGTATCAACAATGAAAAAGAATACCCTATCCTTGCGCCTTGGGATGCACATCTGGCCACGTTAGATGTACACCCTAATTCATCCGTAGTTGGAAGAAAACTGGCCGACATCGGTATCCGTGAATCTTATGGTGTGACCATAGCGATGATAGAACGGGGCAGTCAGAAAATCCTGGCACCCCGTCGTGATGATATCCTGATGGCTTTCGACCGAGTTTCCGTGATCGGCAATGACGACGAAGTTTCAAAATTCAAAGAAATCATTTCAAAAAATTCGGACCTACATACCGGCGTTAATGTCGCGAACTACGGTTTAAAAAGCATTTTCATGAGTGGACAAAACCCATTTATCGGCAAAAGCATACGCGAAAGCGGGATCCGCGAAACCACAGACGGTTTAGTTGTCGGCCTAGAACGTAACGGCGAACGCCTACTCAATCCCGACGCTGCCGAACCCATACTAGACGGCGACTTGCTCTGGATCGTAGGCAACACAGAAAAAATAAAGCTATTAAAATAGGGTACCTCCTAACATTCTGGAGCCCGCCGCGTTCAACGCGCTGGGCTCCAGAATGTTAGGAGGTACCTTTGGGCCTTTATGCGTGGCCGCCCAGGGATACAGAAATTATCAAAGCGATAATTACGACGACAGAAATACCAACGAATTTCCAATCTTTCTCGCGCGTCCACAATGCTGTCAAAGTCAGAACTCGCAATGCGGGAGTCAGTGCCAATACCAAGACGCCAATACCAAGAAGACGATCACCTAACGATAAAGATTCACCTAATAACTCGAACATACCCACAGAAACCGATTCTATATGTCCAGTTGACACATTGACAATCAATCCCGCGACCATCAACAACATAGAAATGATCAAACCCGAACGTAACAAAAACTGAACTAATTTACGATCTGATGGTGGTGCTTGAATATTATTTTCCAACAGATACCCCCATGGATTTTAATATCATTTGGACAGCAACGATCACCAGAATAGCGGCAAATATTTTTCTTAATAATTTAGGTGAAATCCGTTGTGCTAATGATGTCCCATACAACGCCCCGCCCACCACACCTAATGCCACCGGCGCGGCGATCAAGGGCTGCACAAATCCACGTGCGAAATAAACAAACAAACTAGAAATGGCGGTTACACCAATCATTAAATTCGACGTCGCCGCAGCGACTTTCATCGGAACTTTCATTGCCAATGCCATGGCTGGCACTTTAACAAATCCACCGCCAACACCCAGCAGTCCCGACAATACTCCTGCGAAGAAAGAAATAAAACTTCCCAATGGTACATTTTCGACATCATAATGTATTTCTGTTTTTAAGTACGGGTCAAAATACGAACCAGATAATTTACCCACGTCTTCTTTAGCCGTTTCCATGGTACCAGCACCCGAGCCTACCAGATTCGTTTTTTTTACAGGATCTTTAGTTCGCAAAATCAAGACGCAGGTTACGATCATCAGGATCGAAAATAGGGTCGAAATAATAGTTGGCGAAATATACACAGCAATCAATCCGCCAGTGATTCCACCAATGGTTGTAGCGACTTCCAACAACATTCCTAAACGTAAATTGGTCAGACCTTTACCAACATAAACACTGCCTGAAGCCGTCGAGGAGGCGACGACGGCCACCAATGAGGACGCAATCGCAATTTTGATATCGATCCCGAAACCTAACACCAAAACCGGCACGACAATCAATCCACCGCCAATACCAACAAGTGCACCCAACAGACCGGCAAAAACACCGGAAACAACTAATGCCAATACTAAAGGAAGTGATAAAATCATTCCCGAATAATTTCACGTTTAACGAGAAGCTTCAACTAAAACTACGATTTTCTAGGCAGGCAATGGCTGCTTCTAACCCAATAAATGGATTTCTCATTTTTTATCATTTACAGAATCAAACCATTTTTTTACATGTTCCAAACGAATTTCATGAGCCTCATCACAGAATTTTTTTCCGCGATATTCTATGCATTCGTCTCTAATGGAAATCAGTCCTTCTTCGATAACATTAACATCAAAACTCATCCCTGCATTTTTCATCAATGACAGCGCCATACAATCAATCTGAGCATGAGTGTAGACTTCCCGTTCGAATGAGTCCGATAATTTTAACCATTCATAGCCGCCAACAGTGCGGTCCAGATTAATATTTCTAGAATACAGACTCTGCACATGATGAGCAAACTCATGAGCCAGTACAAAGTTAAATATCGTGCGTGCCGATATCGACTGAATCTTTAAGAACTCGAAATAGTTCCGACTAACCCGAATCGTGCTGTCAATATAGGTAGGTCCTATGGAAAGTACCTCTTCACCGACATCGACGATTAATTTATCAAAATTAGCTTGTGAAATTTGATTGATCGTCCCGTAAACCTCAATGGCCAAAATCGAAGAAATTCTTAAAGGTCTATTCAAAAGCTGAACGGATGTTTTAACTGAGTTAAGACTTTCTTGAAAAACACTGTCTGAACATTGAATAGCCGTGCCACTCTTAGGCAAACCAAAACCTGTAAAAGCCAATAGATTCATAGCTGTGGTCAGTAATAACGTACGAAATACCATGTGGACTTTTGGCAGCAATTAAAGAGCCACAAAATACACAAATGATTGAGTTGTCCAGTATTTATCCACGTGCTAGCGTGGTCGAATATGAAACTTCTAATTTTACTACTAACCCTATCTCTGTTTAGTTTTGCTGAAGACGCCTCTAACGATAAAAAAGAAGATATAAAAAAAACAGATAACCAAGTCGGCGATGCCATTGCCGTTTACATTGAAAACGACACGCGCAGTTTGGGTGGCCCGGGTTCCGATCAAGCCTACACCAACGGTTTTAAATTTTCCTACGTCTACGCAGAAAACAAAATTCCCAGTTGGGCACGTAGTACGGTTGAAAAATATAAAGTCCTAGACGAAAAAAATCCAGACGCTACAAAAATTAACTTGGCCATGTCGCTAGGTCATCAGATCTATACCCCCAACAACCTCGGTGAAACCCAGCTAATCACTAACGATCGACCCTATGCAGGTTGGCTTTATTTAGGGTTCAGCGCTAATTTAAAAGAAAAACAGTCCGCACAGTATTTTGAATTAGATGTTGGAATGGTTGGCCCCAGCGCCCTTGGAAAACAAGTACAAAATACCGTTCATGACATGATTCCGAAACAACACGGGATGGGCTGGCAGAACGGCCTCAATGACGAGCCCACATTACAATTGTATTATCAAAAACGTTTTAAAATCATAGAAAATAGAAATGTCGATCTTCTGCCTTTCTACGGCGCGGGATTTGGGAACGTGCTGATCGGTGCACATATTGGTGCAATCGTAAGAATTGGTTCGGATTTGTTAGATGATTTTGGCCCCAGCCGTCCGTCATCTAACGATGGCGATAGTTTTATTTCGCCGATGAATTTGGATGAGCCCAAAAAATTCAGTTATTATGCCTTTGCATCTGCGCGCGGAAACTTAGTCGCCCGAAATATTTTTTTAGATGGAAATACGTTTCAAAGCAGCCATCATGTTCACAAGTATCCATTTAACTTTGATACCGAGTTCGGAGTATGCTTACAAAAATTACCATTTAATGTGGTCTGGCGATTTGTAACTCGTTCACCTGAATTCGAAGAACGCGGCGGATTTATTGGTTTTGGTTCTTTGAATATTGTCTACTTTTTGTAGAAACTAGCGGTTTGTCGAGCCAGACCAGCGACATCAAAGAAAATCGACAAGATACAGATATCATAAAATCTAAAGATCGACCGACAAGAAGCTATATGAATACACAAAGCAATATTTTACTACAGTCGGGAACGAACGAAATAGAAATTTTTGAGTTCACTATGGGTTCCCAGCGATTTGGGTTAAACGCACTAAAAATTCGCCACGTGGTTCAATTCGATCCAGGAAAAATCAATCAATTGCCACTAATGCCCGATGGAATGCTTGGTACAATTATAGAACGCGAAGAGGTCATTAAGGTTCTTGATTTACGCAAAATATTAAAGATTCAACCAAATCCAAATAGTAAACGTTCGATCATGATTCTGAGCGAATTCAATCGCCAAGTCATCGGCTTCGTCGTTGACGAAATCCTAGGCATTCAACGGGTGGATTGGGGAGATGTTCAGTCCCCAAGTCCGATTTTAAAAACAAATGCAATTACAGGTGTTGCCATTTCCGGCGCGCGAGAAATTTCGATGTTAGATTTAGAATCAATTGTCCTCACGATTTTTGGAATCAGTGATAATTTAGATCATGAATCACCGTTACCCTTTCCTGTGAATTTCAAAATCCTGGTGGCCGATGACTCTCCCATGATTCGCAAAAAAATAAAATGGCTTTTAGACAAAGTGCAAGCAAAGGACACCGAATTCTACGAAAACGGCGCTCTGCTATTCAAGCGCTTTTCCGATCTACATACAAAGGGCGAAAAAGTAGGTTTGATACTCACCGACTTAGAAATGCCACAAGTCGATGGTTTCAGCTGCTGTAAAAGAATCAAAGAATTAGACAAAACAGTACCTGTTGTCATTTTCTCATCTTTAATCAACGATCAAATCGCTAGAAAGTGTCAAGAAGTCGGTGCTGATATGGCTTTAAACAAAGAAGAGTTTGCACAGCTCAGCCAAATCATTAAGAAGTTTTTGGTTCCGTCTTCCTCCGAGAAAAAAACAGATTAGAGTTTTAGTGAATAAAAAATCGCTACCTAAGTTGGTACTTAGTCCCATCGCAGTTCTTTTCCTTTTTTGGAATCACGACGTTTTAGCTGTTACTATTCTACAGACAGTCTCTCAAGAGGCCTATCCTAAATACTATATGGAAAAAGGTGTCCCTTCTGGCCTATGCCCTGCATTTTTGCGAGCTATTGAGGAAATGGAGCCGACCATTAAATTTGTCGGTATGGAGAAATTCATACCGACAAAGCGAATCCACAGTTCACTCAAGGACGGCACCCTGGATGCATTTGCATGTTTTGCTCCCACCGAAGAAAGAAAAAAATATATAGATTTTATTGAGCCTCCACTTTTTGTAAATGATGTCCAAGCGGCAGTTCTAAAAGATTCCCCTGCAGCCCGAGTTACGTCATGGGATCAGATGAAAACCCAAAACCAATGGATTTTTCTTGCAACGCTAGGTACACCCCATGTTAACTTTCTAGAAAATATTCCGGGAATCAAGATCGATGCTCAAAGTGGAGACAATATCAATAACCTTGAAAAACTAAAGGCATCTCGTGGCGATGTCTTTATTCATTTCGGATATATTCTAAAGGGAATAGTACAAAAAGAGCAAATCACGGATAAAATCGTCATTTTACCCTTTAATATCCGTAAGGAAAAACAATATTTAGCACTTTCAAAAAAGGTATCCGCTGAAACAAAAAAGAAACTCGAAAATGCCATTTATAGGCTTGATAAAAAAGGTGAGCTAAAAAAAATATTTGATAAATATACTTCCAACTACCTGACTGAAAAAAAACCTTGAGAACGACCTCTTTTCTATAAGAAATTCCGGACAAAAAGCAACGGTCGTTAAAGCCTATGATTCCGACGAAAAAGGGAGTTTAGCCAGCCATGAAATTCAAATTACATCTTAAAATTAGTTAAACTCCTAAAATATCACTAAAAGTACTTTTGATTTTTTCCCGAAGCCACTGATGCTCAGGATCAGCTTGATAACGAGGATGCCAAGTCTGTGCAATCTGTATTCGCGGAGTGGTGACAGGCAGATCACAGGACGACAATTTATACCAACCTCCGCTTCGTTCAAAAAAAGACTTCGGCGCGGTCACTAGACACCTAAGTCGAGCCGCCGTTTCAAAGGCTTCAGGGTTTTCGGCACCTTATTTCAGGCAACAAGGATGGGAGTTCACTTCCCTCGTTATGACAGCCTTTGGAATCGCATTTATTGGGGCTCGAATTTTCTTTGCTCATGCCCCAGATCAGTACGGCGGCAAAAGGGTGGCAGCTGCTTCCGTTGCTATAGAACTCATTGGACAAGCCCTGTTTTGGCAAGCCTCGTCGCCAATAGTCGCCTTAGTCGGGTCCGCCCTGACTGGATTTGGTTACTCACTTGCCTTTCCTGCATTTGGAGTGGAGGCCGTTAAGAATATTGAACCACAATTCAAGGGTGTTGCCTTAGGCGCTTATGTTGCTTTTTTTGATCTCGCACTTGGAGTTATGGGGCCCCTGGCTGACCTGGTAGCAAATAGTTTCGGCTATTCAAGTGTCTACCTATTCGGAGTTATATCCTGCGCATTGGCCCTCCTTATCGCATAGGCACTTTGAAATTCGGGACTTTCTTGCTCAATATGATTTAGTTGTGCACCGGGACGGTAGGTGAAAGATGCTAACGAACATTTTCACTCATAGTGAATTGGAATTACTCTACATGACTTAAATTGGGGAAAATAAATAGTTGGGAGGTTGTTGGCCCTCCCCGGCCCGTCCTTCTAGCTGGAGTATTGGAATTTCAATATAATTCTGAGTTTTTTCAAGGGCAATCACACCACAGTTTTTTCCCATGGATGAATGATATTGCTGCGTATGGAAAATTTTAATAAATATTCAACAGCCGTTCGCTCAGTAGAAAAATCGTTAGTAAAAACAGACGTTGATACCTTTGACGACTGTTCATAACACAAGTGACATTGCCGATAAACGGCCCGAGCGTGAGAAACGCTGCAAACGGCAACAAAAAACAAAACTAATCTGACCATATGTTTTTACCTTATCGACTTTTCAGGAAACGAGGGATTACTTTCCAGGGCCTCGCTTAGGCAGCTCATACTAATAAAATCAGCTCAGACTTGAATCACGGTCTGTCACTTTAAAGCTTTAGCAACGGCCGACGAGGCCAGTTCGATTTCCTTGTCATTCAGTGAAGCAAATCCAATGCGAGTACCGTGAATAGGCATGCTGACCATTTTGTGAAAAAGAGAACGATCAATTGGAACCACACCTTGGTTCCTCATTGACGTAACGAATGGGTCATATGTGATTCGAGCCGGAAACTTTAACCAGAGAGCCATCCCGCCGGCCGGAATTTGGAATTCAACATGAATCGGCGCTTTCTGAAGTAGCCGCTTTGCGAATTCGTCACGACGAAACTTATACACAGATCTCATTTTATTGGCGTGCCTTTGGATTTCCCCCTCGACCAACAGTTCTGCGATGGTTTCCTCCAAAATGGGGTCACCCGTTCTATCGATAATTGTCCGAATTCTTATGAGCTGATTTAAAAACTCCGAGGGCGCCGACAGGTATCCCAGACGAACTCCAGGCGTAACGAGCTTCGATAGAGAGCTGATATAGATGATTTTACTACGTGCACTCATGCTAGCCAGAGGAAGCACAGGCTTAGAATCAAAATGAAAGTCGTGGTCGTAATCATCTTCGATGACCCAAAAATTGAATCGATCTGAAAGCTCCAGAAGTTTTAACCGTCGATCTGCTTTCAGCGTGACGGTCGTGGGAAACTGATGATGTGGAGTTACATACAAAGCGCTAATTTTTAGGCCCTTCTTTAAAGATCGCTCCAGCGACTCGACATCGATTCCTTCCTCATCGACAGGAACTTCGACGATTCTTAGTCCGGCCTCTTGAAAGGCATCCCAAGCGGGAACATAGCCAGGGGATTCAACCGCGACAGCGGCACCGGACTCTTTGCCAAGCACATGACCAACCAAAAATATTCCATGCTGACTTCCACGGGTAATTAGGAGCCTATCCTCATCAACACTAAGCGCACGCCTGGAGTTTAGCATTTCAGCAAGCTCTATCCGCAACCGTTCAGAGCCTTTTGCTGACGGAACGCGTGTATACACAGAGTTTCCAAGTCGGCGACTCACTCGTCCAAATGCACGCGCAAATTCCTGCATGGGAAAGAGTCTTGAATCAGGCGACCCATCATCGAGAATCAAAGCGGATTTTGAAGTCGCAATGGAACTTAATTTGCCCTTGCTATTCGGCGGCTGTCTTTTAAGAACTAACGAGTCCGTCACCAACGAGTGTGAAATAAAACTGCCTTTGCCTTTTTTGGACTCAATCCAACCTTGCGAAGCAAGTTCACTGTAAGCCTCGGTTACCGTATTTCGATTAAGCTTGAGCTGGTCGGCCAACGTTCGGGTTCCGGGGAGGACTGAGCCGGGCTTAAGCCTTCCATAACTTATGTGCCTTATGATCTCTTCCGCAATTTGCTGAAAGATCGGCTTCTTAAGAAGCTTATCTATTCTTATGATTAAATCCCAACGCTTTGCCATTTTTTTTCAGGCTCCTTATTAGTCATGCCGAAATACACTCATTTCAAGTGGACTATTTACTATTTATAAAGTGGACCTTTTAGATAGTCCACGCCTAAGTTATCCTCAGTACATCGCAGGTCTGCAATCGAAGTTGAAAAGCCATACAGACCGCCCGAATTTAAGTGAGGTGATTGATTGGAACTAGCTAAGGTACTAGAAATAAAATCTCGCTACAGCGAAGTACAAAGACAAATTCAAGAGGCCTGCGAAAAAGCAGATCGAAATTGGCGTGATGTTCGATTGATGCTTGCAACCAAGACGATTCCAAGTGAATACGTCAAGATTGCCATCGATCTTAGCCACACGCTGTTTGGGGAAAACAAGGTTCAGGAGCTTAAGGTCAAAGCTCGCGACCTGGCCTCCTATCCCATCAATTGGCATTTTATAGGGCACCTGCAGTCCAACAAGGTTAAGGAATGCCTAAACGTCGCATCGGTGATTGAATCTGTAGATAGAATGAGCATCGCACTAGAGATCGATAGACAACTTCAAAAACAGGGTCGATCGGTCGATGTATTTGTTCAAGTGAATACGTCACATGAACAATCAAAGTTTGGACTTGAGCCCCAAGATTTACATGCATTTCTTAGGCAACTTTCAAAAATTGAAACGATCAGGGTTAAGGGATTAATGACACTGGCTTTGTTTTCCGCCGATCAGGATAAGGTGAGGCTTTGCTTTAAAACCCTGAGGCGCCTTTTTAACGAAATCAAGAATGAAGCGATAGACAGAATTGAAATGTCCGAGCTTTCTATGGGAATGTCATCTGACTTTAAAATTGCCGTCGAAGAAGGCGCAACTCTAGTTAGGGTTGGACAAGCGGTATTTGGAACTAGGAGTCGACCAGACTCGTATTATTGGCCGGAGAAAAAAGCATGAGAATCCAAATTTTTCAGCATGTTCATTTCGAAGGACCTGGCCATATTGAAACTTGGGCCATTGAACATGGACACACATTTTTAGTTACAAAATTGTATAACGACGATCCACTACCCGATCTTGACGACGTTGATGCGCTGGTCGTGATGGGTGGACCAATGGGAATTTACGATGACCATCGCTACCCGTGGCTGCGGAAAGAGAAATCCTTTCTATTGGATTTCATTGAAACGAAGAAGCCCATTATTGGTATCTGCTTAGGGTCTCAGTTGATCGCGCATGTTTTAAGGACTCCAGTCTACCGTAATCGCGAACCAGAGCTCGGTTGGTTTCCAGTCTATTTTACAGCAGGCTCAGATCCTGTAGTTGATAAGTTTAACGAAAGAACGATTGATGTTTTTCACTGGCATAGAGACGCATTTGACTTGCCCTATGGCGCCACAAAACTGGCTGAAAGCAATGCAACTCAGGTACAAATGTACTTATTGGACCGGCATATCCTTGGCATTCTATGCCACCTTGAAATGTCGCCAAATGCCATTGAAAAACTCTTAGAAAATGCAAGATCAGATCTTGCCGATGGAGGAACATTTGTCCAAAACGAAAAGAAGATCATAGAGCTCAGTAGTGAAAAGTGTGAAGCCACAAAAATTGTACTATTCCGTCTTTTAGATCGATTTTTCGAAATCGCAAAATTGTGAGAACTGGCTCCTTAGCTTGCGGCTAAGAAGCTAAATTCTATTGGAAAGACAG
>CAWVRN010000035.1:0-33657 GCA_963932905.1 uncultured Bdellovibrio sp. | reverse complement strand
AACTGTCTTTCCAATAGAATTTGGCTTCTTAGCCGCAAGCTAAGGAGCCAGTTCTCACATTATAAGCCTTAATTTATGGCAAATACCTATTTTCCGATAGATTTCTTAGTTTTGACTCTGCGTTATCCGGGGACAAAGCCTTCGTATTGTTCCTACAATAGTGAAGTTTAACTACTATGTGGGGACTTTGCTAATGAGTGAATCTAAGCAGAAAAAGACGGAAGAGGCTTCGCCTTATAATGTGTTTGCGAAAACATTTTGGACGGAAGGTTGGGGATCTATCATTACAGCTGTGATGATTGCCTTGTTTATTCGTTGGGCGTTTTTTGAAGCCTATGTCATTCCGTCTGGTAGTATGTTGCCTTCGCTTTTGATTCACGACCATATCTTTGTAAACAAATTCGTTTACGGATTGCGTGTTCCTTTCAGCGAAAAATGGCTGGTTGAATTTAATCCCATCGCTACTGGCGACGTTATCGTTTTTAAATACCCCGAAGACATGAGCACCTTTTACATCAAACGTGTGATCGGTCTACCTGGCGATAAAATCGAATATGACAATGGCGTTCTCTATGTGAACGACAAAGTGATCGAAAAAAATGTCCCTATTTCTGAAGAAGACTGGAACTGGTTAACCGATCGTGATTTTCAAGAAGGTCACGTAGGGCAGGGTGGTCCCGATCAGTTTGCTCATTTTACGGAGTCTTTGTTTGATAAAAAACATACGATTATCATGCGCAAAAATCGTATTGATGATTCAAAATTTGGTCCGATTACAGTCCCCAAAGAAAATCTTTTTGTGATGGGTGATAACCGAGATAATTCTCGTGATTCACGGTACTGGGGTTTCTTACCGAAAGAAAATATTCTTGGGCGTGCTATGTTTGTATGGTTAAGCTGCGGGGAAACTCTACCACGTCTTCCTTTCCTATGTGACCCAACTACGATTCGCTGGAAACGTTTCTACCACCAAGTGAACTAATTCTATGTCGAAAAAAGGAACCTGGAAACAAGCACTGGTTACGTTTTTCAGTCCGCTTGTTTTAATTTTAGGTTTACGTTGGGCCGTTGTCGAACCGTTCGTCATTCCTTCAGAAAGTATGGTTCCTAATCTTCTTGTTCATGATCACATCCTTGTAAAAAAATTTTCGTTTGGTTTGAAAATTCCATTCACTGATACGTGGCTGGTGCGGTGGGGAAAACCTCAGCACGATGATATCATCGTTTTTAAATATCCCGAAAATCCTAATGTTTATTTCGTGAAACGTTTGATTGGTTTGCCCGGGGATAAAATTACGGTGAACAATGGTTACATCACTCGCAATGGGCAGTTGTTAAAATATGAACCCTTGCCTGACACAGAATACGGTTTCACTGAATCGCGTCCTGATCATCCCGGGCATCCTGTGATTATTCATTCACAACAGCAAACCGATGGCGCTGAGATGAATTTTGAGGTTCCCGAAGCGAAATATTTTATGATGGGTGACAACCGCGACAACTCTAGCGATTCTCGAGTTTGGGGTTATGTTCCTGAGCAAAACCTAGTCGGCAAAGCTTGGATGATTTGGCTTGCGTGCGAAGAAACCCTTGAAGATGCGCGATTTATTTGTGATCCTTTAAAGATGAGATGGAAGCGGATCTTTAACTTTTTATGAGCGTAAGAACAACCTCGCAGTATTTGACTCTAATCAGTCTGTCGGTGGCGTTTGCCCTTTTTTTAAAGTGGTCGTTGGTCTCTGTTTATAGAATCCCTTCTAAATCTATGTCTCCTACGCTCGTTCCCGGTGATTTTGTTTTGGTGAACAAGGCCGCTTATGGTTTTAAATTCACTCCGGTGTCAGAACCGATCGGGGCCTCGATGCCTTTAATCGGTGATGTTGTTCTGCTCAAATTAAATGAAGCGTCCGGCACTTATTATATTAAGCGTGTTCTTGGTCGTCCCAAAGATATTGTAGAGATCAAAAATGGATTGCTGCTTATTAACGGGCAAGAATTGCGGACCGAAAAACACCCTGATCAAGCGGATGCCACTGCGCTTTTCGAAGTTTTTACCGAACTTTATGAAGGGCATCTGTGGTCAACACTACGTAGTCAGGATTATGCCAAGAAAAACTACGGTCCTTTGACTGTTCCCGAGGGCCATTATTTTGTTTTGGGCGATAACCGCGATTCCACCGAAGATTCGCGTCAGTGGGGCCCGATTAAAGCCAGCTTAATTAAAGGGCGCGTAAGCCTAGTCGCATTGTCCGTGAATTGGCAAGATTCCGAAGGGCAAGGCCAAATGAAATGGGATCGATTGCTTAGCGTTCCTCGCTAGTTTAATTAATAGGATGACAGCAAAAAACACCGAGTTTTAACTCTTTTTAGACAGATGTGTGTTAACCCTAGAAAGTCTTTTGACAGAGATAGCTCCGCAAGTTAATTTTTTCTAGATGTCTGTCGTTTCGCTCTCTGACCTCACTCTTCAGCAAGTCGAGTCTGCCTTTATAAACTCCGACTTCTTTAAAACAAAAACTGTTAATCCTCTGCTTTCTGAAACCATCGTAGCCAATATTTTCTTTGAAGCTAGCACACGCACGCGCATGAGTTTTGAAATGGCCACGATGAGGCTGGGTGCCAAGTCGATTTTATTCAGCGGCAAGGTTGGAACCAGTTTAGAGAAAGATGAATCTTACCTGGACACTTTGTTAAATATCGCTGCGATGAAACCTAACATGATGGTTATCCGCTGCGGGGATGACGTGGATTTACGATCATTGAGTGAGAAAATTGATGTTCCCATCATTAACGCTGGCTGGGGCAAACAAGGTCATCCATCTCAAGCATTGCTGGACATTGCCACCTTAAGATCAAAAGACAAACATATGGAAAAAGAGCGTGTGTTGTTTGTTGGCGACATCAAGCATTCGCGTGTGGTGTCTTCGCATTTGGAACTAGCGAATATCATGAAATACGAAGTCGCTTTCTGTGGCCCCAAGGAATACATGCCGGCGAATTCGAAAGTGCCGGTATTTTCGACACTAAAAGAAGGTATGGCCTGGGCAACGACAGTTATCTTTTTACGATTTCAAAAAGAACGTCATCAAGCCGGCAGCGAAGCCGTCAAAACCGAATCGTTTCAACTAAACTCAGAAACTTTGAAGTATTTGAAAAGTGATAGTTTGTTTTTACATCCGGGCCCTGTAAACTGGGGAGTCGAAATGACTGAGGAAGTTTTAAAAGATCCTCGCTGCATGATTTTAGATCAAGTGAACAACGGAGTTTATATACGCATGGCACTGATTTACATGGTGTCAAAGGGTGAACTATGACCAAAGGATTTTTAGTTTTAGAAACCGGTGAATGCTATGAGGGCTGTATATTAAATACCTCAACTAGCACGGCTGATTTCGAACGGGCCGGTGAAGTCGTGTTCAACACGTCGAACACGGGCTACGAAGAAATTGCGACCGATCCTTCATATTTTTCTCAAATCATTGTGATGACGGCTCCTCAACAAGGCAACTACGGCATTTCGAAAGACTTCTGGGAATCCAAAGACATTCATATTCAAGGCTTTATCGCTTTAGAAATTCAACAAACGGCACGCGAAAATTCTTGGGTAAATCAGTTGATTAAACACAACGTTCCTATGTTAACGGGCATCGACACGCGCGATTTAACAATGCGTTTACGCGGCGGTGGAACACCTTGGGGTGCCATCGTGGTTGCAGAGACTGCGACAACGGCGAAAACCAAAGCCGACAAACTTATTCAAGCCAAGCGCGGTATTGATAAAGACTGGGTGTACGCAGTTAGTGCCAAAGACAACCAAGTCATCAAAGGCGAAAACGCGTCGGGACCTCGGGTGGCTATTTTGGATCTAGGCACAAAACAAAATATCGTTCGCCTAGCGATGAAATATGCCAACGAAGTCAAAATATTTAACAGTCGCGCGACACCGGCAGAAATTAATGCCTACAACCCGCAGGCGATTTTGTTAACCAATGGACCGGGCGATCCCGCCGATGTGCAAGTCGCCGCTGAAACGACTCGCAGTTTTATCGGCAAGCGTCCCATTTACGGGATCTGCATGGGGCACCAAATTCTATGTCTGGCTTTAGGTGCAAAGACCTATAAACTGAAATTCGGTCATCGCGGCAGTAATCATCCGATTCGGGATGAAGTGATTGATCGTATCTATGTATCTAGCCAGAATCATGGTTATGCGGTTGATCCCAAGACATTGCCAAGCGATGTTAAAATTACGCATACAAATTTGAACGATCAAAGTGTTGCCGGTATTTATTCGAAAGAAAAAAATATTTTGGGTATTCAGTACCATCCGGAAGCTTGCCCAGGGCCACACGAAGCTCAAGGTCTGTTTGGTTTCTTTTTTGACGAGATGGTAGCGAACTACAAGTTTTAAGTTAGAGCTTAGGAAGAAATTTAGAGGAAATTATGGATGAAGTAGAAAAGTTAATAGAAAAAATTCTGAATCATTTCGCCGGACGCGATTTTACCGAGGAATTAGAAAAAGCTAAAAAAGAATTCTTTGATCATGCGGTTATGGACCAAGACAGAAATGACCATTACGAACTTCGTATGAACCAATTTTTTGATTGGTATTTCTTTTCTAGAAAACTATCCAACTTTGGCCAGACACCATTAGAGGCCTGTTTGCTGGTACGTGAACTACGCTTTGATGAAAATGAATTGTTGATTTTAGCAACGTTGAAAAAAAACGTTCATTCTCTATTTGAATTCAATAAAATCAAAGACAAAGACGTTTATATCAAAGACGTTATCAAAAATAATAAAATCACAGTGAAAGACTCAAATGTGTTGTTTGGATTTAATGAAGAGGAAATATTTGAGGCACGTTTGATTCAATTGAATGGCCAGTGGCGTTTCCTTAAAGGATTTTGTTTCCATCCATACTCTGTGAAAAAAATTATTTTAACGGAAGTTAAAAAGTTCCGTAAGAATACGGATCTGGATCCTGAAAGTTTTATCTTTCGTTTAATGAAAATGCGTTACAAGTTTGAACAGTACAAACACGTAAAACCCGAGATGATTTATTCTCAAGAGGTTTTAGCTTAAAGCGAGGAAGTTAAGATGCCGAAAAAGTCCAATTTGAAGAAGGTTTTAATTTTGGGCAGTGGTCCAATCGTGATTGGGCAAGCCTGTGAATTTGACTATTCCGGCACCCAAGCCTGTAAAGCGATCATGAAAGAAGGTATCGAAGTCGTACTGGTGAATTCAAATCCAGCGACAATCATGACCGATCCCGAGATCGCAACTAAAACCTACATCGAACCGCTAAAATCAGAATTCCTGGAAAAAATTCTGGCCAAAGAACGGCCGCAAGCGATCATCCCAACATTAGGTGGCCAAACGGCATTGAATCTGGCGCTGGAACTGCATGAAAAAGGAATTCTGAAAAAATACAATGTTGAACTTTTAGGTGCGACTCCCGAAGTTATCAGAGCCGCCGAAGACCGTGAAATCTTTCGCGGCATTTTAGATAAAGTCGGCGCAAAATACCCCCGTAGTTTCTTGGTTCGTACTTACGAATACGGATTGGAAGTGGCTACTGAACTGGGTTACCCGCTGATCTTGCGTCCAAATTACACATTGGGCGGCGGTGGTGGCGGTATTGCCTATTCACCAGAAGAATATCGCTCGATGATAATTCAGGCGCTGCATGAATCGCCTACCAGTGAAGTGTTAGTTGAAGAAAGCATCATTGGCTGGAAAGAATTTGAACTTGAAGTCATGCGTGATCACAAAGGTACATTCGTTGTGGTATGCAATATTGAAAATGTTGATCCATGTGGTGTTCATACTGGTGATAGTATCACCGTGGCTCCTCAAATGACCCTGACCGACCAGCAATATCAAGAAATGCGTGATGAAGCCTACAAAATTATTAATCTAGTTGGTATTCAAACGGGCGGCGCTAATGTGCAGTTTGCCGTTGATCCCGTGACTGGTCAGCGGGTCGTTATTGAAATGAATCCGCGAGTCAGTCGCTCGTCAGCATTAGCCAGTAAAGCCACTGGTTTTCCGATCGCAAAAATTGCAGCGCTACTAGCACTGGGCTATTCATTAGATGAATTAAAAAATGATATCACACGATCGACACCGTCCAGCTATGAACCCGCGCTTGATTATGTCGTTACAAAAATTCCAAGATTTGCATTTGAAAAATTCTCGGGCTCCAAAGATTTGCTGACGACCCAAATGAAAAGCGTCGGCGAAGTCATGGGAATTGGACGCACATTTAAAGAATCGTTGATGAAATCATTGCTGTCGTTAGAGTTCCATCCGGAAGGTATTCCTGATGTGGCCTATACGTCAGAACAATTGTCTTATCCAAATTCACAACGTATTTGGGCCGTGTTTCAAATTTTCCGCGATGGTAAAACTATCGAAGAGGTTCAAGACTTAACGATGATTAATCCTTGGTTCCTGGAGCAAGTTCAACAAATCGTGATGTTTGAAAAAAGGTTTGCTCAAGAGTTTAAGTTTGACGAAAACCGTAAAAATGAATCGTATAAAATTTTGCTAGAAGCAAAACGCATGGGGTTTTCGGATGCGCGTATCGCAAAACTTGTGGGCCGTAACGAGGCCGATATTTTGGCTCTTAGAAATAAATGGGACATGCATCCTAAATACAGCCGTGTAGATACATGCGCTGCTGAGTTTGAATCCAACACGCCGTATTTATATTCTTCTTACTGGTCGACAAAATCGGAATTACCAACATTCAATAAACCTGTGGCTGTCATCGGCAGTGGTCCAAACCGAATTGGACAAGGTATTGAATTTGATTACAGCTGTGTTCGCGGCGTGAAGGCTATTCAGCGAAATAACACACCCGTGATTATGATTAATTCTAATCCTGAAACTGTTTCGACAGACTACGACACGTCAGATTTGTTATTTTTCGAACCGTTAACTGCTGAATGTGTTAGCGAAGTTTTAAGAGCTACAGGTGCGCAAGGATTTATTTCGCAGTTGGGTGGGCAAACCCCAATCAATATAACCAATAAACTTTTGAGAAATGGTTTTAACTTGCTAGGATCGTCGATGGAAACTATCGATCTAGCCGAAGACCGTGGTTTGTTCAGTGATATCTGTAAAAAAATTGGATTAAAAATTCCTAAGTCAGCAATGGTGGGAAGTTACTCGCAAGCGCTTGAAGTTCAAAAAGATATTGGCTTTCCTATGATTTGTCGCCCAAGTTTCGTTTTGGGTGGACGCCGCATGGAAGTTCTAGAAAATCCTGAAGAATTGAAATCCTACTTTGAACGTCACAAAGATTTCATTTCGGATGATAAACCTTGCCTGATGGATCAATTCCTGGAAGGCGCACTGGAAGTCGATGTCGACGTCGTTCGCGGCAAAGATTGGATTCTTGTTGGTGGTATCATCGAACATATCGAAGCGGCCGGGGTTCACTCTGGCGACAGCATGGGTGTAATTCCTCCTCAACGATTAAAAGATTCAACGTGCGAGAAGATAGAAGAATTGTCGCGTATTTTAGCAGATGAAATCAAAATTATCGGATTCATGAATTTGCAAATGGCAGTTAAGAACGATGTGATTTATGTACTAGAGGCTAATCCGCGCAGTTCGCGTTCAGTGCCATTCATCGCTAAAGCCACTGGAATTCCATTAGTTGATTTAGGCGTGGAAGCAATTTTAGGTAAAACTAAAAAAGAATTGAATCTAGAAAAATACAACTGGCGCAACATTAAAAATGTCTGTGTGAAAGGGGTTGTATTCCCATTCAAGAAATTCTCTGAATCCGATTCGATCTTGGGGCCAGAAATGAAATCCACTGGTGAATCAATGGGTCGAGGAAGCGATTACTCGGAAGCGTTGATGAAGGCATTTATTTCTAGTCATGTAAAATTGCCATCTAAAGGCGAAGTATTTTTCTCGTTACGTGAAAAAGATAAAGATCTTTTATTGCCCATCGCGCGCGAAATTAAAAATATGGGTTATCAGTTATCAGCGACAACGGGAACAGCAGCCTATTTTAATGAGAATGGTTTAGAATGTGCGTCACTGAAGAAAGTCCATGAGGGCCGTCCTCACTGCGTTGATCATATTCGCAAAGGTAACGTTTCTTTGGTTATCAACACGACGACCGGACGAAAAGCCATCGAGGCTAGCTTTGACATCCGTCGCGCCTGCATCGACTATAGTATTCCGTGCATCACAGAAAGTGATGCCAGCGTGGCATTCTTGATCGCTCTTAAAAAGCGGAATGAAGGATCTTTTGATGTTACAAGTTTGTAGAAATATAGTTTTATCATTGATGGTGTTCATTTCCACTTTGGCAATAGCATCTGATCATCCCGAGGAAATTACCATTGGAGTTATTCCTGGGGGAAATCCGACTCAGATCAAACAGCAGGGGGTGGCCTTAGCCCAGGCCCTGCAAGAGATCATCAAGATCAAAACAAACATTTATATTTCTAAAGACTACAACACTTTGATTGAAGCGATGAAAGAAAAGAAAGTCGATTTTGCATTTTTAACGGCGTTAACGTTTGTGTATGCAGAGAAAACGGCTCAAGCGAAAGTATTGTTAAAAAAAGTCTATCAAGAGCCCTATTACTATGCTGCCTTGGTGACTTTGAGTAACAGTAAAATTGATCGTTTTATCGATTTAAAAGGCAAACGTATTGCCTATGTAGACAGTAAATCCACGTCGGGGTATTTGTATCCCAAAGCCCATTTAAAAAAGATGAACTTTTTAGATAGTGATTTTAAACAGGTCCTGTATTCGGGAAATCATTCACAGTCGGTTAAAATGCTGGAAGAAGGTAAGGTCGATGCCATCGCAGTATTTAGTGATGATGCCAAAGGAACTGCCGGAGCGTGGACTAAATTTGGTGCGCTAGATAAGAAAAAATACAAAGTTATGTGGGTTAGCGAGCCCGTGCCGTCAGATCCCTTCACGGTTCGACAGGAATTTTATGATAAATACCCAAATACCGCCCATCAGGTAATGGTTGGAATCATAGATATTTTCGAAAAGCCAGAAAACAAAGAAAAGTATGTCGATATCTTGGGAAGCAAGACATTGATGCCGGCAACCAGCCGTCAATACGATCCTGTTCGTGAAGTAATTAAGAATTTGAATATTCAAATCAATTAGTTATACTTTTATCCATGGCTGACACAGAGTATGCGATCCAAGTAAAAAATTTGAATAAGTCGTTTAAAAAATCTTTTTATGAAAAGAAGAAGCAGGTTTTAAAAAATGTTTCTTTTGAAGTTCCCAAGAACAAAACCACTGGGTTTGTTGGAAATAATGGGTCTGGTAAGACTACTAGTCTGAAATGTATTTTTGAATTTATATTCAAAGATTCAGGCGAAGTTTTATTCTTCAATCAAAAGATGAGCTCGGAAATAAGAAAGCGTATCGGTTATTTGCCAGAACGCCCATATTTGTATGAATTTTTAACTGCGGAAGAATTTTTGAAGTTTCATTTAAAACTGACTGGAGCGGATGTTTCAAATGTGGATTCATTGATAGACGAAACGTTGGACAAGGTGGGACTCTTAGAAGCCAAGCATAAAGCGTTGCGTACTTTTTCAAAAGGGATGCTTCAGCGGGCAGGACTGGCTCAGGCGTTGATTCATAAGCCAGAAATTTTAATTTTGGATGAGCCTATGTCAGGGTTAGATCCCGATGGCCGTCTGATGGTGAAAGATATCTTAAGAGAAGAAAAGAAAAAAGGAATCACCATCTTCTTTAGCAGCCATTTGTTGCAAGATATGGAAGAATTATGTGATCATCTGGTAGCCATTCATCACGGCGAAGTGATTTATAATGCCGATCTTAAGTCATTTATGAGTCAGTATCCATCTCTGGAGGAAGCTTTTAGAAATAAACAAAAAGAGGTGGAAAAATGAGAGCCGTATATACGATTGCTCAAACTACGTTTAGAGAGTTAATACGTGAAAAAATGTTCATTATTATTTTCTTTTTAGCTGTAGGATTGTTTTTGTTTAGCATCGCTTTAAGCAACCTGTCTATTTGGGAATTTCAACGCATTTTATCTGACTTTTCACTGTCGTCGATGGAATTGGCGGCGCTTGGGATTGCCTTATTTTCCGGATCTTTTATGATTTTCAAGGAAATCGAAAAACAGACGTGCCTACTGCTATTGTCTAAACCAATCAGCCGAATGGAATTTATTATTGGAAAATTCTTGGGACTGAGTGCGCTTATTTTATTAACTTTGGTGGCATTAACGGCGTTGTTGAATTTGATTTTGTGGGACACAGAATTTATCGGAAATTCGATACTTATTTTGGTAAACATATATTTTAAAATACTTGTTGTTTTGTCTCTTGTATTCTTGCTGTCTGTTTACATTCGTCCTGTGATCAGTTTGTTGTTTGGTCTTAGTTTCTATTTGTACGGGCATGGTATTAATAGTGTCGAGTTTTTGATTAAGAAAACTAGAGATGAAAATTTGATTGCTCTGCAACGAGTTTTAGAAGTTTTAAGCCCACAGTTTTTTAGATTTAATTGGAAAAATTATTACGTTTTGAAAGCGGCGCCAGATTTAAATGAATTTTTTGTAATGATGGCTTACTTTACTATTTGGATTGTATTTCTAATGGGGCTGGCTGTTCGCGGTTTTAATAAGCGAGATATAGTCATCAATAATTAGCCTGCTATTGAGCAGGCTTTAGATCGCAAAAATTAATATTTTCATTCACGATGGCTTTACATTGCATAGATGTGCATGTGAACCCATTACTTTCAATTAGAGCTTTGCAATCAGCATTGTCACAAGCAGCCGACTCATTATTTATTATAGACTGGCAAATTTTATCGCCGTGTTTGCATTTCTCTGTTTGGTAGTTCACTAAGGCCTTACACGCGTCATCGGTGCAAAGTTCTTCACGGTTCAAGATAAGGGCTTTACAGTTAGACTCCTTACATCTGAATTCCTGTTCGAATAGGATGGCCTTACAGTCGTCACTTTTGCACAGTGTGGGACTCTTCTGTGCGTAGGCCTTACAATCTTGTTTGTCGACGTTCGCAAAGCCTTTGTCGCGAATTAGTAAATACCTAAGGTATTTGTCTACTGGTTTAGTTGTCTGGCTAGTGACCTTGGCATTTGTTACTGCTGCGGGTTCCCGCTTAAGAAGTGCTTGCGAGGATTTAAATTGACCTGCACATCCAAATGACAAGAATCCAATTATAGCCATTAAGCTGAAGAAAATTCGTTTCATATTTATTAGGATACATGTTTATAATCGAAAAATGATAAACGATATTTTGCAGTTACCGACCGAGGTCCAGTATTTCTTTTTTTTTCTGATGGGCTCGATTTTAGGAAGTTTCGCTAACGTAGTCATCTATCGTTTGCCTGAAGACCTATCGGTTATTAAGCCCGGCTCGCATTGTTTTCAATGCAAAAAACCTGTGCGTTGGTATGACAATATTCCTATATTTACCTGGTTCATTCTTAAAGGGAAATGTCGCAACTGTGGAGCTTCCTATTCTTGGCGATACCCATTCGTCGAATTTTTGACGGGTCTTCTATTTGTGCTTAGTTTTCATTTTATCGGTTATAAGTGGTTTTTGTTGGAAGTTCTAATTTTCCAATTTGGAATCGTCGTTTGCAGTTTTATCGATTTCGATCACATGATTTTACCGGATGAATTTACATTGAGTGGAATTGTAATCGGATTGATTGGTGCTTTATTAAATCCTGAACGTGAATTCCTAGAAGCCTTTCTGGGGGTGCTTTTTGGTGGAGGCTTTCTTTGGTTCATGGCCTATGCTTACTATTTAATTTCTAAAAACGAAGGCATGGGTGGTGGAGATATAAAACTGCTGGCTTGGATGGGCGCCTTACTTGGATGGAAAGCGATTCCATTCATCATTATGACATCAGCTATTTTAGGATCGGTAATCGGAATTGCGATCGCAGTAAAAAATAAAGATGGGCTGAAAACGGCAATTCCATTTGGCCCCTACCTAGCCTTAGGTGGGGTTTTGTACATTTTTGGTGGCAACGAATGGGCAATTCAATACTTTAATTTGTTTTTACCTGGATTTTGAACCTGTAGGTGATTTGACTCTGCTCTAGGTCCATTTAATATTTATCTATATATGTTTTTCAGCTCAAAAAAAGTACTAGGTCTCGACATTGGGACTAACTCTATAAAAATTGCCGAATTGGAGGTGTCCAAAGGCGGGGCCGTGTTGCAGAACTTTGGTTATATGCCGACACCGATCAACGCTATGGCACCGGAGGAAATTAAAGACGTTTCTGCCTTAGGGTCAGCAATATCTAATTTAATTTCCGAATTAAAAACTAAACGCAAAGCTGTTTGCGCCGGCCTGAGCGGAACTTCGGTGATCGTCAGAAAAATCACGATGCCGAAGCTGGACGGAAAACTATTAAAAGAGCAAATCAAGTTTGAAGCAGAACAATATATCCCATTTGATATCAATAATATTTCTTTAACTCATGTAGTTTTACCTTCACTTAGCCAGGGTGGAACCATGGATCTGTTGTTGGTAGCGGCACAAAATGAAATCATCACGCAGTATTTGGCAACTATTGAAAATGCAAATTTAAAATCAAATATTTTTGACGTTACTGGTTTTGCGTTGGCAAACACTTTTGAATTCAACTACGGCAAAATTAAAGATCAAAATATAGGTCTATTTAATTTCGGTAGCTCGGTAACTAACTTTGTAGTTATCAGTCAAGGCGATGTGGTATTCTGTCGTGATATATTAGTTGGCGGAATGAACTACACAAGCGAGATTTCAAAAAATCTTGGTATCTCGTTTCCTGAAGCGGAAGCGTTAAAAGTTTCGGCATCAACTAAGCGTGATGTTCCAGAAGATGTAGTTAACTTTATTAATTTCACAACAGAATCGATTATCGAAGAGATTAAAAACTCATTAGACCTATTAAACGTATCGACGAATGGTCTAACTCTGAATCGTTGTTTCTATACGGGTGGATCTTGTCAGACATTGGGTTTAGTGGATTCGCTTATTAAAAGTACCGGAATTAATTTTGAGCCGTTGAATCCATTTAAACGAATTCAATCAAATCCTAAAAAATTTTCGTCCGCCTATATGAAACAGATAGCAAACTTATCACCAGTTTCACTAGGTTTAGCATTAAGAGAGGATTCAGATCATGATCCGAGTTAATCTCTTAAACCAGAAGATTCGCTCCCAGGTTAATCCACAATTGACAACAATCGCGATCAACGCTGACGTTGTGATGACCCGCGAAGATATCCAAAAGCAAGCCATAGCAAAAATTGCGGTTATGATCCTATTCCCATTTTTCTTTTACTTGTATGACAATTATTATTATCAAGATGAAGTACAGTCTCAGTTTCCTCCTTTAGAACAGCGTATCGATGAGCTTGGGAAGTTCAATGCTGCCAAAGAAAAATTCGTAAATGATATTAAGCAGTTCGAAAAAGAAGGAAAATTGATTCAAGATAAAATCAATAAAATTAATTTTCTAGATGCTTTGCGTGGATATGAAATTGAAATTCATAAATTTTTTCAAAAAACTCTTCCTCAAAAATTGTGGTTTGATGAAATGATTTATACCTTCGATCAAAAATCAGAAACAGGAGTAAAGGGCGAAATCAAAATTCGCGGCCTTTCGTACAATCCATCGGATATTCAGCTGTTAAGGAAAGCGATTAAAGAAAATATTCTGTTTACTGAGTGTGAAATTCAAAAGCAAAATACAGTCGATTTCGAAAATCAAAAAGTTGAGAGTTTTGAGCTAATTGTGAAAATGGAGAAAAGACTGTGATTCAGATTTTAGCGCGGATTGTATCCTTAGACTATCCTAAAGTAATTTTTGTTGGTCTGTTTTTCTGCGGGCTATACTATTTTCTATATTTTCAAGACACTACAACACGTTTGGAAACGAAATTAACAAGTTTAAAAATGACTCTTAGTCAGGAAGAAGCAAAAGCAAAAGATACAAAAGAAACAGAATCAAGAGCAGAAATAGTTAAAAAAAATGTGGCTGAGTTAAGTAAAAACTTAGACACTGTACAAAAGCGTCTGCCAAGTAATATCACTACGTCCGACGTAATTTCTTTTATCGAATATTTTTCCAGAGAAACTCAAATTCAAATTTCTTCGAAAACTCCGTTGGCCCCAATGAAGGAAGACATAACCGAGAAGTTACCTGTAAGCATTAGTTTTACAGCGACTTACGCTAAGCTGGGTAAGTTTTTTGTTGCGGCGGCAAATTATGATCGTATTACGACGATTCCAAAATATACGATACGTCGTGCTGCCGACAAAGACTCTCAGTCTTTGCAGGTTGAAATGGAAATAAACGGCTATCGTGCATTTGAAGCTAAAGATGAAGTTAAAAGGGAACAGAAATGATTTCTAAATTAACTTTTATTTTGTTTTTTATTTCAGTGGCGAGTCTAGTGAGGGCCCAGACTCCACCGACGGTACCCGACCCAAATGGAGAGGTGCCTCCAGCGCAGACGGCTCCAATTGTACCTCATCCAGATGCTCCTGCCGGCTCGGAACAGCATAAAGGCGTTGAGGAACTTTTAGATGGATCCGGATTAGTTATTAATAAAAATATTTTTAGTTATGATGGAAATGAAGGTCGAGACCCGTTTAAGATATATCGAGAGTATATACAGCCCACAACTGTTACGGGAACATCTGGATCAGGTGGTTCAACTGGCACAAGCATACAGTCGACTACAAAAAATATACGAAGTGTTGTTGTCCCGGACGATGTTGTGGTTCAAGGGATTTTATATAAAAAGAAAGATCCAATAGCTCTGGTTATGATTAAAGGTGTAAAAGGATTAAATAAATTAAAACTTAATTCACCGATTGGTCGTAACGACGGAAAAGTAATCGATATCCAGCCAGATAAAGTAATAGTTGAGCAGGTTAAGGATTTCGACGGACAAAAGTTTACGGAAAAAGTTATTTTAGAAATTAGAGCTAAAAAGAATTAATTTAAACGAGGTATTTTACATGGACGTAAAAAGAATTGTTTTTTGTTTAGTGGCAGCAGTTTACATGTTGACCTCTTGTTCGAGTACCCCGACAAATGGCGACGAGGATTTTGCGGCATCGGACGCCTCAGCACCTACGGATAGTAATGCGGATTTATCAAATGAAAATTTGGATACTCCCCCTGCTGCGGATGAATTTTCAGAGAATGCGACTCCGGCAACAAATGATGGCTTAACTGAACCACCTGCGACTGACCCACAGCAAGCGCAAAATGAATTTGGTGCGGAACAACCTCCCGCTCAAGATAGTTTAGCCCCGCAAGAGGCTCCTACTCAGGAGCCGGCGCCTATTGTTGAAAACACGCCGACACCGCAGCCTGTGCCTACTATTGAAGAACAACCGGCTCCCCCGGTAAATCGCGCAGTGAGAATTACTAATATTGAATTCAAAGGAAATGAGTCGGGTGGAACACTTGTTATTTCGACAAACGGTGAATTTCATTTTACTCAGTCAAAAAATACGGCGAATAATCAACTGATCATCGAGATTCCAAATTCTATTTTAGATAAAAAAGCGTCGCGCCCGTTATTGCTGAAAGATTTTAAGGGTGGCATTGGTGCTGTTTCATCCTATTATACGGCTTCAAATCAAACAACACGGATCGTGCTTGAACTGCGCCCCGGAGCTCCAGAGATTTTGATTCAGCCAGAATTAAATTCATTGCTTGCTGTGACTACAGAGTCAGCGACTCAAACAGATCAAGTAGTCAATACAGATAAAATGGAAACAAGTTCAAGTGTAGCGAAAAACAGCAGTAACGATGAAAATATGTCTTTAGCTGACGCTATTGGTTCAAAGGCTTTTGAAGGTGAAGACGTTGATTGTAACTTTAACGGCATTGACACACGTGAATTATTACTGACTCTAGGCGAACAAATTGGTGCCAATATTATCGTTGATGATATCCCTCAATCGACAGTTGATATTAATATTCAAACTGTTCCTTGGGATCATTGTATAGCGGTAGTAATGAAACTCAAAAAATTAGGCTATTCAAAAATTGGAAATATTTTAAGAGTTTCGACTTTGGACAATATTAAAAAAGAAAATGAAGATGCGATTAGAGCTCAAAAAGAGAATGAAGAATTAGCACCACTGAAGGTAAGGCTTTTTCCAATCAGCTTTGCTGAAGGTAAAGATTTAGAAAAATTGATACAAACATTTTTAAGTAAAAATCGCGGTTCAGCGACGTTTGATACTAGAACTAATTCTTTTATTGTAACGGATACGGAAGATAGCCTTCGTCAAATTGGTATCATGATCAAAAATTTGGATACTCCGCCCAAGCAAGTTTTGATTGAAGGTAAAATTGTTGAAGCTAGTAATAACTTTAGCAAGCAGATGGGTATCAACTGGGGATTTTCTGGTCAACCAGTGAAAGTGGGAGCCAAGACGAATTTCATTCCTAACTTTTCAATTGGATCAATTAAAGAAAGTGCCGAAAATTCGTTGGGATTTACAATCGGAGTTGTTGATTTTATCGGAAATCTGCAAGCCTCGTTAGCTCTGTTAGAGAAAGAAGATAAATTGAAAGTATTGTCAGCTCCACGTATTGTGACTATCAACAATAACCCAGCCAAAATTATGACAACGGCACAGCTTAAAACTGTTGCAAAAGATAATACAGGAAAGATTTCGGAAGGTACACCCTTAGAGTTGAAATTAACCTTAGATGTTACTCCACAAGTGACAAACGACGGGTCCGTTAAGATGAAAATTGATGTCAATCGAGATTTCGCGGGAGTAGCAGCAGATCCAACAATTCCGGGTTCTGCACCAAAATATCAACGATCTATTCAAACAAACGTTTTGGTAAAAAACGGTCAAACATCAGTAATCGGCGGTGTGTTTCAAAGTGACACATCTGAAGGTGAGTTAGGTATACCCGGTTTGAGAGACCTACCTATCGTTGGATTTCTTTTCAGACAACGTCAGACAGCAAAAGCAAACACAGAATTATTAGTCTTCCTAACACCTAAGATTCTAAGCTATAATGAGAATGACGGCACGACATCCAATTAAGGGTTACTTATGAAAAACGGTTTAAAAATTATTCTCGCTGCCATAACATTAGGTCTATTCAGCTGCTCTAGCAGCGACGATGATAATAGTCAGTACCTGACTTTTGAATTGGGTTCAAAATCGGGAATTCTAATTCCTGCTCCGGCGACAACACAAAGCTGTGAACAACTATCAAAGGGTGAGACTGGCGTTGGCAGTGTGTCTGGTGCTTATTTTTCATTGGGTAACCCAAATTTTCGTTGGACACTTGATGATGGTGGTTTGTCAGAGGTCCGGATTATTGCAGTTAAACTGAGTATGAAATCACCTAAAATTGGTGGAGAGTATTCCTGCATTTTTTCAGATGTGGCCTTAGGGTCTCTATATTACAAAATCACGCCATCAGCCGCTGGAAACGTAACTGGAATATGGAGCGGTCTTTTGGGGAACACTGGCTCTGGAACTCTTCCCAGTACTAAAGATTTGATTACCTCAAATAGCTATACCGGATGTAGCTTGAAATGCGGGGGTGTTACTATACCTGAAGGTTCCGGTGTATTTAGTGTCACGGGCACGTGGGAAGTTTTAGGCGTTCAAAAAAAATATAAGTCGGCAGACAGCACGGATTACAAGGAACTTCCTCTAAAAGTCCAAGGTGACTTCACTGTACAAAGTTTGCTCAACTAGGCTTAGAACCTTCGCAAATTTTACTTTCCCATACTCACATCCAATCCTATGGCATTGGACACAATAATCTGTACTACAAAATTTATTACATTTATTCTTAGTAGTATGCAGAACAAATTTTTTAAAAATGTAATTTATTCGGTTTTCTTCATCAGCTTTACAGCCATCATTAGCTGCGTCATCATGCAAGATAAGGCTGGGTCGCGGACGACGCAGTCTGTGGAAGCTTCTGTCGATGAAGATATGTACACGAATCGAGTGCAGCCGATTTTTAATTCACGCTGCGTAGCCTGCCATAGTTGCTTAGAATCTCCTTGTCAGCTAAATCTGCAATCCTACGAAGGCATTCAGCGTGGAGCGATCAGAAATAACCTTGTATACAATGGGACTCGCATTAAAGAAGCTAAACTGACTCGTTTATTTGAAGATGCGCACAATGTGAAAGATTGGCGCGCGATGGGTTTTTACGATGTGATCGGTAAGCCGACGGAATCTATTCTGTTGCAGTCTTTAAAAATGGGTTTCGTGGATAGGAATCCTCCTGACGATGAAGTAAAAGAAAATCAATACTGTGCTGATAGCATGAAAGACTTCACTATTGTTCAAAATGCGGATCGTAAAATGGCGATGCCCTATGGCTTGCCACCAATTTCGAAAGAAAATATGCAGACGATTAGTGACTGGGTCGCGGCTGGGGCACCGGGGCCTAAGGATTCCGTGACACTACTTCCACCAGAAATAAGTTCTGCAAAATTAGCTTGGGAAAAATTTCTAAATCAAAAAGATGCGAAATCCAAATTGGTAGCGCGGTACTTGTATGAGCATTTATTTTTAGCAGATTTTTATTTACAAACTAACCCTCGTTATTTCTTGAAGTTAGTGCGATCATCGACGTCATGTGGTGATGACGTAAAAATAATTGCCACTCGTCGTCCGAATGACAATCCAGGCGTAGATGATTGGTTCTATTGTTTTATTAAATCCCCGGGCGTTACGGTTGATAAAACTCACATTCCATACAGTTTGGCGACCTCGAAGTTAGCTTGGATTAAGAAGAATTTTATGGACAGTGATTGGACGACCGACGGACGAATGGACTATAGCGGTGAGGCTGCTGGCAATCCTTTCGTAACATTCAAAGCCATTCCTGAAATGGCTCGTTATAGATTCCTACTTGAAGATTCACAGTATCATATTTCTACCTTTATTAAGGGACCCGTTTGTAATGGAACAAGTGCCGTGAATTCTATTCAAGAACAATTCTATGCTTTCTTCATTGATCCAAAATCTGATTTGATGGTGTTGAGTCCCGAGTATTCAAAGCAAGTCATGGAACAACTCGTACTTCCAGGTAAGTGGGGATCTGAAGTTGAAGTCAGCAAGATGATGGGTGATTATCAAGACTTAATTAACAATCGCAACTTATATCGTAAAAAACGTGGTGAGCAATTACAGAAGTTTAGACCGAATGGACTGACTTTGAATGATATTTGGGATGGTGACGGAAACAACGACAACGCAGTTCTAACTATCATGAGGCATGGCGGAAGTGCACGTGTTGTTAAAGGTGCTTTTGGCGATGTTTCCATGACTGCATTTGTTGTCGACTATTCATTGTTGGAACGTTTGGTTTATAATTTAGTTGTTAATTTCGATGTGTACGGAAACTTAGGTCATCAGTTCCTTACTCGCGTCTATATGGATTTGATTCGTATGGAAGCAGAAAATAATTTCTTAGATTTCTTACCTGTAGAAGAACGTATGGAAACAAAAAAGAAATGGTATCAGGGATTCCTGACATCTTATAAGTTAAATCTATTTGAAGAAAAACAATTTTCGCCGATCCCTGCCGGTATCAAATTCGCTAAAGATGGTGATAGTCAGTTGGATCTTGTTCGTAGTATTTTATTTGAACGGCTAAACCAAAAAGTTCGTGGTCCAACCGATCCTATTAACTGGAAACGATTGAAGTCAGTTCCCAATCAAACAGATGAAGAAAAACAACTGGCTAGACTTAGTGGTGTTCAAGGCTATTTTAATCGGCGTTTTCCAGAGGTAGCATTTATCATAATTACTGAGGGTGGAGTTCCTAAACGTACTTATTCTGTTGTCCACAATCGTCAGTTAAAAAATGTGTCTTGGATTATGATGGAATCAATGCGATTGGATCCGAGCAAAGACACTTTGATGATTGGTAAAGGTTACTATTCTTCGTATCCGAATCAAATTTTTGCAATAGAAGCTACAGAACTTCCAAAGATGGTTGATAAAGTTTTAGCGATTTTTGACCAGTCTGATTACAACGCTATTTTTCAACAATATGGTCTATTGCGTGTAGATCCGCGCATTTGGACCTTCTATGATTTCATCAATCAAAATTTCGTAGAGACTGATCCAGTGAACGCGGGCTATTTTGATTTATCTCGCTACTCATTATAGTTGAACTGGCCCTTAGCCTGCGGCTAAGGCATACATCGACAAGGTCGATAAATGCAAATTCTTCATCGGGATGTTGCTTGAGGCGCAAACTGAGTCCTTCCATTTGGTACGCAGCGCGCAGTAGGCTAATATCAAAATCTTCGATGTGGCCGTGGTAGGTTTCTGAAAAAGTGGCCAAAAATTTATTAGTTTGGTGCAAGATAAATTCTGGTATGATTGTACGGGCGATCAAAAGAAACAGAACGAATCCCCAGAAATAATGTGAACGAAATATTCTTTTTAAAGGCTTCATATACTTTTCTCTTTCCAAAATAATAGTGCGCTCACATGTGCCCCAATAAATGTGATAAGAGACGAATAGTAAACCCAAACTAGAAGAGCGATGAGGGAGCCAGCGGCACCATAGGCAGAGCCAATGGCACTATTGCCAAGATAGAGTCCAGTTAATTCTTTACCTGCGACAAATAGCAAAGCTGTAATCAAGCCTCCATAGAAACTGTTACGCCAGAATATTTTTTTGTCTGGAAGATAGCGAAATAGAAGCGAAAAAATGCCAACGTAAAATAGGAACGAGACGCCTATGTTTAGAATGCGATAGAAATCTTGATAGGAACTAAACGTGGCCGCGATAACAGACGAAATCGTCAAGGATACGACCATAATAAATATAAAGCTTAGAGCCAATCCAATATGTAAAATTCGAGATTTAACAAAAAGTTTAATCAATTCCCAGGTAGATTGTTCACTGGCGGCTGGCGTGGTTTTGAATAAAATATGATTGAGCGCCAACTTTAATTCACCAAAAATCAGACTCGACGAAAAGAGAAGGGTAATGACGCCAAATATGCCGGATGTCGATGCCAAGTCCGGGCGTTCTTTTGCATTCTGCACAACAAGTTCAAACGCCGCTGCGGCATCTGGTCCAATCAGGCTATACACTTGAGAAATAAAATTTTCCAAAAGATTGCCGGATAAACGTGATGAAACTGAAATAAAAATAATAAGCAGCGGCGCCAACGATAGCGCCGTATAAAAGGAGAGCGATGCTGCAAATGTGGACGTTTGCTCCAGATCAAACCGGGCAAAAAGGGACTTAAAGAAGTTCCGAATAGGCATAAATCATCCTCGTCGTTCTAGTTTCAGACTTGGATTTGTATTGCATATAACGTGCTAAGGTTTTTTCTCTTCCGTTTTGTAAGTACCTTCTTTGTCTTGGACAAAGTAACGCAAGGAAATAAAGGCTCCATAGTGATCGCCACGTTCATTCAGCTTATTTGTAACCGAATAAGAATAGCGTATATCGGTTACAACTGCGAAACGCTCTTGTTCCCATAGTTCGTATTGAACAGCTAAATCAAAGCCATACTCTGTGGTGTCTCGTGCCGAAGTATCTACTTCTTGATCGGTAGTAAATTCGGTACGGTATATATGTGGGTCACCAATAGAATAAGACGAAAACAGGGTAAGCGATGTTGATAGTTTTGATGTTAGAAAACGTCGGTAGCCCATCGTGATGTGAATTAAATCTGTATTTTCGGCAAGGTATCTACTATCTTTTTCGCGGAAGAAATATTTGTCCATGTAGAACATTCCAATTTCCAGAGCACCTTTTTCATTAATATCACCATTAACCAAAAATGCAGTACCTGTCTTGATTGGTGATTGAATTCCTGAATCCGAGCCTCTAAAATTAGTTCTATAAATAAACGGACCTAAATTTGCTGTGACATTTCCTTCTTTAGGGGTGTACGCCAAAGTCAGTTCTGTGAAACCATAAAAAAAGATGAAGAAAACCCATTTTAAGTTTTGCATGATTGCAGATTAGATCCGATGATCAGTAAAGTTCAATTTAATTCTTTTGAGGAAATAGTGTGCTGAGGTTTTCTGTCTTTTTATTTTGTCTTATTTTGAGTTTGGCTCCCCGCCAAACAAAAGCTGCCGACAAAGCCGCAGGAAAAGTCGATGTGGGAGGAACCAGCCCCGTCGAAAAAGAAGAGAAAGAGTCGGGTGGTGGTTTTATTTTAAATCCAGAGCTAGAAGAGCAATTTATCGAAGGCAACATCGCTGTTTCGCAATACTTTGATGACCTAGCGGACGGTTTAGACACATTTCTGATGGGTAAACGCATTACCCGACGCCGCAATGAAACCAGCGTTCGCGTACAAAATAATACAATCGTACTTGAGGGTGAAAATACCCAAAATTCAACCAGTATCGGCCTTAATCTAAGGCTTCCCAATGTCGAAGAATATTGGATGTTGAAGTTTACAACATATGATGAAAGCGAAGAGCGCCGTGGGGTTCAGAACGGCTACCTTCGTCAAACACCTCGTCAACAAAGTTACGGGGCATCGGTCGGGCTCTTTCGTAAACTGGGTAAAGTAAATACATCATTCCAGCCACGTATTGATTTGGGAGATCCTCTTAAAATTTCTCATTCGATCACATTTGAAAGTTTAGCAGAACTTCCCAAGTATAGCGTAAATCCTAAGCTCGAGTTGTTTGCTGATCCGAATGATGGAGTCGGGTTTTATGCCGCTTTGAATTTTGGTTTTGGATTGTCGAAATACTATAGTTTAACTTTGATAAACAACGGAACCTATGGCGATAAAAAACATTCGCTAACAACAGCGAATGGTTTTTCTATCGGTCAGTTTATCGATCGAAAAAATTCGATATCCTATAGTTTGATATTCAATGGAAAAAATCAGCCTAACTACCATTTAGATAGCTACGATTTATCAGTTGCTTGGAGTCAGCTGGTATATAGGAAGATTTTTGATTTTCAGTTGATTCCCTATCTTAACTTTGCCCGCGAGCATGATTTTCGAGGTCGTCCCGGAGTCATCTTGAATTTAAATTTAAACTTTTAGCGAAGTGTGAAAGTAAGTTTTGATTCTTCATCGCCTTCTTTTCTAAAAGCAAAAATATCCATTAACATTTCGGACTCACCCATTTTGAAATTGCTGTCGAATCTGAACCTGTCTTTGAGTAATTCAATACGTTTTGCTAGTTGAAGGTACTGACTATTTAAGCACCTATCATGTAGCTCTTTGTAGTTGGCGCCGGTCGCGTAAAATTCTTCCCACTGTTTATCCAAATTTGCATTGGCTTCGTTCTGCAGTTCTGTTTCTAAGGTTCTAATTTCATTTGTCATTCTATCTTCGAAGGCTTTCGGTAAACCGATTTGAAGTGCTCTATTTAAAATTCGCTTGCTATAACTGCGCGAGCCCATGCGTGTATAGGCCGCGGTCATAAGCAAATAACAACGAGCAAACATAGGTAATAGGACTGGATGCTCGGAGATATTTTTTTCCGTTTCAGTACCGCGAAATTTACTTAGGAATCGACGCGCCCGCGCGGTCGTTTCATCAAGCTTGTCTCGACCAGCATAAAAATCGGCTATTCTAATTTCAGCTCCGTGTGGAATGTTTGCATTTTCATCGCAGAACGCTTCTAAGAATGCTATGTAGGGTAGATTATGATTAGCAACGGATAAAGCTAAATCACTCATGAGGGCCGATTTGAAGCCGTGCTCTTTGAGGGCTTTTTGCAAAATGGCTATTTGTTGTTCGGAATCTTTTTTCTGAATGGCATGTTCAAACGTTTCTAATAAATCCATAGCCTACTCCCAAATCCTAAAAATACTCATATAGTTCAGCTACGCGAGCCTTTTTAGCCCACGTAGCAAGGCTCATACGGATAGCCATCTTGATGATTTCGGTCTCGGTTTTTTCACCTTTTGATTCTAGATGAGTCAGTTCTTTTTCTAAATCTACTAACTCTTGAATATAGAATTTTCTAGCATTTTTGATTCGTTCCCCCACTTCGGGTGAAACTTTTACCCAGCTATGGGTCCGATAGTTATAAATGGGCTGTTCTTCATAGTGGTGCAAACCGAAAGCAACTGTGGATTCGGCTTCTGAAAACATTTTGGCGAAGCGGGGCGACACCACGCCAGAAATATCTTTTTTCGCCGTAGTTCTGTCGGAAGTTAGGCGAAGTCCTTGCTTCTTGATTTCCGCTGCATTCGATTTTTCCCAGATTTGTTTTGAAACACTTTTGCCTACGGCAGCGGAGTAGTGATCTAGCAAATCCATTTTTCGGGTGCTGTCGCGAAGTTCAATACCCAGGCGCATCTTATCTGGAGACGATGCCGGTCCATATATTTTTGCACGTAGACCAGCGGAGAAAAATTTAGAATTTCTGCGATCTAATTTTTGCTGAGATTCTTGAATAGTATTTTTTGTGTACAAACTGGAAAAGAAACTGCGAACACGTTCGGATACAGAAAGATCCGAAACAAAATTAGCAACACCAGTAAGGTCATTTCCATGCAGGCCTTCTTCTAGTCCTTTCAAATAGAGATAGTCATTTAAATGTTTAAACCAATGAATGAAGTTTTCATACAGGGTATAATTTTTTGGTAGTTCAAAAGAAATATGGACATGAAAGGAATCTTTCTGGTCAAACAGCATCGATACGTCACGCACTTCGCGCATCAAGCGCTGCTGGTTGATTTCATATTTTTTATGAGATATTTCCCAGCCATACCCTTGACGACGATGATCACTGACTTCTTTTGAATACCCACCAACGGCATCGGGTTTGAAATCCGTAGGCATAATTTTACTAGCACGAATAAAAGTTTTAGTTGGGATTTTGGCTTTTTTCAGTAACCCTATACGCTCTTCATCACTTTTATTCATCCAGTCTTTTTCAGAAAATTCAGTGGGGCGAAATAACATGCTGATGTCGGTACTCGTTCCTTCTTTTTCAAAAGAATAGGTAACTAATGAATCGCCACTTTTAAAGCTTTCAATGAAATACACACTATGTTCTAAAAGATAAGCGAGTTCGGTTTTAAAACTGCTTAGACCAGATTGGCTTAGCAGGTCGAAAACGAATAAAGCATGGGCTTCCGATGTGATCCAAGAATTCAGAGCGCGCCCTCTAGCTTTTGGAGTTGTTTGCCCTATGGTTGCCGTCAATAGGGAATCAATGGATTTTTTAAACTGGGCATCATCCCCCTCAGCTTTTCTAACATCGTATACCAGCGAATAGGGATTATAGGATTCGTCGACAGAATCATCAATTTTGGAAGCTAGTTTTTGAAGAGCATCGGGTAGTAATTTTCGTTGTCTATTAGATTCACTCTTTGAAAACAGACGAAGGATGGTGGGGGCCGGTTTTTGAATTTCTTCTAGTTGTTCGATCTTTTTTTGCAGAACATGTGCTAAATGACCATGGGATTCTAATACTTGAGTATGACCATTTTCATCCTGGTATTCCGTGCGAATGTGATCAAATCGCGAAACAAAGCCACATCCCTGAAAGCATTCCAAAACGGAAAGGCTCTTGTCACTGGTCATTGGAGTAATTTTGGGATTAAACAGGACCGTGTACTCTGACACTAGAGGACTTACATCGCTGACAAGAACAATTTTTTCTCTAATTCCAAGATCGAGTGCTGTGCGAACCGAACCAGGGTTGCTTTGCAAATCGGATTCTATTTTAAGTACAATACTTTTCGTTTTAGGTGAGACTGGCGCGCTGGCGTTTCTAAACGGATTGACAATACCTGAATAAAAACCAAAGCATTGCGACGACGTAGGTTTAGCTAACAAAGGGTGGCTCACTGTAAGCAAAATAGTCAACAGCGCCAATATCAAGCGAGTAGAACGTACCGGATGCATTTAAATTCCTCTTGAAGGTTCTGGTCCCATTAGGATGCAGCTATGAGGCCATTTTTGTGCGCGCTCTAGTGCTGTTGGTATTTCTCGATAGTGGTGACTAACGATTCACGGGTGATGGGTTTAGAAAGATACTCGGTAAATCCCGATTTTTTTGCTAGGTGAGCTTCCTCTTTCATCGCGTGGGCTGTGAGCGCTATGATAGGGCGTTTATAGTTTTTGCTGCGTAAATAGCGCACGGCTTGGTGCCCATCCATGACTGGCATTTGGATATCCATCAATAGCAAGTCGTACTCATTTTTCAAAGCTAGCTCCGCACCTTCGCGACCATTCTCGGCAAGATCAAACTTGACCCCATGTTGATCTAATAAAATTTTTAGTAAATCTTGGTTGTCCAAACAATCTTCAACTATCAATACTTTCGTTCCTCGGTATTGGTTCCGTAAAGATTGATACGACTGATGCGCTGATCCTTTAGTGAAAAAGCAGCGTTGAGGTAGTAACGCAGATTCCACAGGTAGTTTGACTTCTACAGTGGCCTTAAACGTAGATCCTTTACCAAGCTCGCTGTGCACTAAACTATAATTTCCACCTAAAATCTGACATAGTTTTCGAGTCAATACTAAACCTAAACCGGTACCGCCAAATTTTCTGGTGGTGGATGGATCGGCTTGAATAAATGGTTTAAAAAGATGTCTGGCTTGTTTTGACGATATGCCACGGCCGGTATCAATTACTACGAAAGCCATTCTGCCTTCTTCGTAAGAGACTTGAAGTCGAACAATTCCACTTGATGTAAATTTGATCGCATTCCCAACAGCGTTGGTTAGAATCTGCCTTAATCGAGTCGGATCCGAAATAATTTTTTCGGGCAGTGCCGTTTCTGCCATTGCCATGAAACCTATTCCATTGTCATTGGCGCGAAAACTCATGGTTGAAACAAATTCATTTAGAAAGTCAGCAAGATCTATTTCGATTGGTTCAAGTACAACTTTACCCGCTTCGACTTTTGCTAAATCTAAGATGTCGTCAACGATACGCAATACTTGGTGTGAATTACGAGTCATTACAGATAAATATTTGTCGCGGTCTTCTTCGGTCGCGTCCTTTTCTAAAGCCAGCTGTGAAAAGCCCATAATGGCCCCCAGTGGAGTCCTAATTTCATGGCTCATATTCGCAAGGAATGCGCTCTTGGCTGCATTTGCATTTTCAGCTGCGATTTTGGCCTCCTCAGCTTCTTTTTCTGCCAACTGGGCTTGTACGAGTGCTTTTTTTAAGTGGGCCTCTTTCAATTGAAGTTTGCGGTAGGCTTTCACTGTTTCTGTCGTTTCCACGCACGTAGTCAGTGCAGCTACTGTTTCGCCGTTGTCGTCAAGGACGGGCGAAATGCTATAATTCCAAAATGTTAAAACGTCCTTTCCTTTGCGAGAGATTTTTAGAGGCAGGTCTTTATACATTTCTGACTTTCTATTTTGAAGGACTCGCTGAATCTGCGGCCCCGTAGTTTGCCATATATCAGCCCACACCAAGTGACCAGGTCGGCCCATAGCATCTATCGCACGATGGGGTCCTAGTATGGGTCCATAGCTGTCATTGTAAAAACAATACGACAGCGGCCCCCAGAATAGAAACATGGGCGTAGGATTTTGAAAAATAATAGAAAGAGTTGCCTTAAGTGTGGGGGGCCAGGTTTCGATTGGACCAAGAGGATGGTTAGACCAATCTATTTTTCGACAAATATTCGCACTAAAACTTTCATTCAAAAAGTACATCTGATCCACAAGCGTGCAATTACCACGCACACACACCAGCTCAAAGATATTTCTAGGTAAATTTATTTATTCAGTACTCGCCGATATTTTTGGGGCATTTTTCCAGGAAGCGATATACATTAATGTCCCGTTAACTGTTTTGCCAATTCGCAATGAAACCCAGTGTGCTTCATTTAACCACCGCATAGTATATCAGTCTGAGGCAATTTTTTTGCGATGTCTAATCATGTTTTTGACGCCAAATTGTAGAGCGACTTTACCAAGCACTGTATTGCTTATAAAGCGAGTGCCGAATTAACATCGTCGTATTTTGAGAACGGCTCTTTAAATGTTTTCCATTTTCCTTGATGATAGAAGAATGGAGTAAAATAATGATGAAAAAAGATTTTTTCAAATCGATACTTTTATCACTGTCCTTTGCCTCTTTAGTGTTCGCCTTTCAAAACTGTTCGGGCCACAGTCAAGATGCATTTGCCGGCAATGTAAAAGCTAAAGAAAAAAAAATAACTCCGTCTGAATCTAAGAAAAATAATTCTGAACTGACTCAGTAATAACGACATAATGTTTTGGTTCTTCATGAATCACCATGAGTAGTGAAGGAATCAATGGAGATGCTAGGTCTATATTCGAGGCTCTTCTTTATAAGAAAATTCCCGGAAATTCCGACTGTCTATTTTTTATACACATGCACATCAATTCTTGCCGCAGCTGCATTTTAACTCTCATCTATATGCTCAGTTGAAATGGTACCGTAAAATGCGGTATTCCCATTGCAATTTTTAAATTTTGACGATTTCTGTTTCGTCCATGGAGTATAAAAATATGGGTATTTTATTTCGCAAAATCATATTTATTCCTACTTTACTGATTCTTTGTCAGTTTGGAATTCAATTTTCATACGCTGACGAAGGTACATCTGACGAAGGGGTGGCCAAGGCAAATGCTACTCTTGAGTTCGAGAATGGAAGCAAACTAATCTATCAGAACATAGAAAACGGCGGTAACGTAAATGTTCGATTTGTGGATCCGACGGGGAATTCAAGAATACTATTTCGTGGAAACTTGGAGGCGGCAACAATCTCTGCGAGCTTGGCGTCGGACTTAGACGAAAATAAAATTCACGTTATAAAAAAGAAAGAACTTGCAGCCGCTTTAATTAAAGTTGCAGGGAAATACACGCTAGTCGATCAATACGGACGAACCCTTCCTGTTGCGGCAGAATTTGCTGCTGAAACTGTCGATATCAAAACCTCTCATCGGCATATTCCTTCTAAATATTCCAATGACACGACTGAGGAATTTTTAGGTGTGATGCTTATAAAAAGAGGGACGGGAGTAATTTCTAAGGTACTCTCAAAGGGAACAACGCTAGTTTTATCTCGCAATTCTCACGATGTTTACTATGCCAAAGGTATCCACTCTTGGGGCGAGGTCACTACTATGTTTGGTTCTCGCAGGCTTGTAATATTTGGAGAGTCAGTGGAGCTATCGGATTTTCCAGCTGAAACCACAGGGGCTCTGTTTGATATTCCGTTTAGGAGAAAAGGTCCAATTATAAAAAGGATCGGTAAAGCTATAATTGACACAGCAACAAAAACGAAAAAAATCTGGTCTGGTGATCAATCAAGTTCCCATCCTGAAGAAAAGCCAAAACCAGTTCTTGCCGAAAGCGATTATCAAGCGGTTAAAGTAAAAATGAGTAAAGACGTAGTGGATCAGGAAGAAGCGATTGATAAATTAATCGACCTTCGCAAGCAAATGGACCGCGGCTATTCCACCCGCAATCACCGAGTCGTATTGTTAGATGGAACTACTGGATCAGGAAAGACTTCCCTGGGTACTTCCTATGCCAAACATCTTCAATCACGGCCTGACTCAATTTTTGAAATTGATTGTACAAAATACGCCGACGAGCGTGCAAATGTGTCAGCTCTATTTGGCAGCGACCCTGGCTACACTGATTCGCAAAAACCGACACCATTTTTGGAGTTTATTCACAAAAACAAGGATGAATCCGTCATTGTTCTGAATGAGTTTGATAAAGCTTCGGTCGCTTTTGCTACTAAATTCATGGAAATTTTTGATAAAGGAATCATTAGTCCTTCAAATGGAAAACCCATTGTGCTCGGTAAGGTTTTATTTGTGCTTACGTCGAATCGTAACAGTGAAAAAATATATCCAAGCAGTATTTTAAAACCTTTAAATCGTGAAGAGCTAAAAAATAGAATTAAAAATATGGACGAGGCGGAAATTAAAGCTTCGTACGAACAGCATGCTCAAAATCCATATGATAATTCTAAAAGCATTCCCAAAGAAGTGCTAGAGCGATTAGATGGCGCCGTCGCGGTTGGGCCACCATCGTGGGAAGGTGCCGTTGAAATCGTTAAAAATGAATTTGAAATCTATCGACAAATTTACAAGAGCCGTACTGGTTTGGACCTACAATTCGATAATTCGGTTTTCCAACGAGTGGTAGACGCCTCTTACGTTCCTCAATATGGTGTGAGACGATTAAAAAGATCCTTTGAAACAATGTTTTTTAAAATTCTAGATTTGATCGAGAAGGACGCAAAAGAAGCCAATCATAGAGTGCGTTTTGTTCCGGACGCAGATTCTTCCGGAGGAAAATTCGTGATCCAGAATAGTAAAGATATAACGACGGCAGAGCTTACAGTCCCACCTATTAAAAATAGAAAAAAAACATCTCCTGTTCATGATCCAGCTGAAAGGGCTATTTTAATGGCAATGGAAGCCAATATTTCCAAAATAGTTATGGGGCAACCTGAAGCAGTAACTGCAGCTACTACGTCCATTCTTTCAAAGGCAGCGAATCCTTCAGTTAAACAACCTGGTCGCCTTTTATTTGTTGGGCCTTCGGGTACTGGAAAGTCTGAACTCGCTTTAGCGATTGCTGTTGCACGCTATGGTGGTGAGAATAGCTTTCGACGATTTGTGATGGGCGATGTTCAGTCTATGGCAGATCTTAATAATATTTTTGGGTCACCTCGCTCGACTCATGGTTCGGATTCCTTCGGTCCGTTTGAACAGTTTCTTATTAATAACCCTAATGGTGGCGTAGCGCTGATGGATGAAATTGGAAATACTGTCAATGAACATGTTAAAGATGCTATGAGGAAAAAGTTTTACGAGATTTTAGATAAGGGCGAGTGGACCTCTCCTGCTGGTAAAACATATGATGTAAGTAAGTTTTTCTTCCTTTTTACGTCTAATGAAGGACAAGAGATAATGATGGATTTACCTTCGGATGATTTACGGATGGCTGCTCATAAAAAATTTGTCGATCCTAAGAAAATTACCGATTATTTAAAGCAAGCTCATCGTTGGCCCGAAGCTCTGCTTAACCGATTTGGAGTGAATGTCGTGATGGCTCGACCGCTGGTAGGCGAACATCGCCCCGCCATTGCGAAGAAACTGGTTTTGGCGTCAGTCAATAGTTTGGCCGATGAATATGAATTCAAGTTAAATATTGGGGATATCTTTTATAAAAAAGTAAGTGAGATATTTTACTCACATACTCAAGGCGCCAGAATGATACGAGATATGGCCAATGAAGCCGTGACTACACTAGTTACTAAGTTTGTATTTGATTCATCGGTTGACGCATCATTATTGGCTAACTCGAAATTGAGTATTGATGTTCAAGATAATTACGACAATGTAAGATACGCAGAGCGTATGCAAAATGATAGAGCCGTAAAATTATTGCTAACCGTCAATTTGCCTAATGGCCAAACTAAGCAATATGATTTAGATGCGACTCGGTATGCTAGTGAAAAAATTGTCACAAGCAAGCAGGACCTTAGACGTTTTGCTTTCCACGAGGCTGGCCATGCGCTTCTTTCTCCGAACAGGGTAGAACATATTACTATTCAAAGTGCTGGAGCTTACGGTGGCTACGTTCGTTTTGCAGAGCCTAAATCCAAAATAGCTACCCGATCATCTGAAATTGCGGAGATTGCCAAAATGTTGGCAGGCGGCGAAGCGGAAGAACTTGCTGGGTTCGAAAAAAGCAATGGATGGCGGCAAGATTTAGAAATGGCCAGAAAGAAAGCAATCGAAATGATTCAAAATGGATTGGTTCAAAATGTGACTTCACTCCCACTTGACGAAAAAGGAAAAGTTATTATTACTCATCCCATTTCGAGTAAATTAATTTCAGACATTCTTGCTGAAGGTATGGCGATAGCAAGAACAGAATTAAGCCAAAAGCTACCGACACTTTATATGGTTGCCAGTCAATTACTCAAAAAACAGAAGCTTGAAAAACATGAATTCAACGACGTTATAGCCTTGGCTACCAAAAGCGAAAAGCAAAAGCAGTTCTTGCGCGTGTTAGGTAAAAATAAGAATTTCCAGATGCATATTAAAGAAAACGCATGTCGCATTTTCTATGGCAAAACTTAAGGGCGCTTGCAAACTTTAATAAGTGATTGACGAAATGTAACTTGGCCCAAGGTGACCCATTCTTGTCTTAAACGTCGCTGAAGGGAAGACTTCTTTCCTTCCTTTGTCTTGAGAAAAATCTTTTTTTAAGAAACTTTTTTTTTCAGAATAGTTTTTAGTTGGCGTAGGGCGGGGGTGAGCTCGTCGTCTTGGAAATAGTTCAAGAGGACGGGGAATTCGCCTGACCAACCGAACGTTCCCGTGATGTTTCCATTGTCATCCATTGCCGATGGTTGAAAACCACACAGGGGTTTTAGTTTTCCGTCATGCAAAACAGAAATTTCTGAAATCCGTCTTAAACCATCAGGAAATCGTGCGATGTTAATCATCAGGTGAATCGAGCGGTCTAAGAGTGAATTTGTCTCCTGGGTGTTCAAATTTACGGGGTAGGCGCCTTGGCGCAGTTGCAGATTAAAATGATGATAGCAGTCTTCATTAGAAGACGCTGATACTAACCAAGTGTGACCGCAAAAATTACTGTTGAAACGATTCGTCACCGCGAATATTAATTCGGGCTCGGAGTCATAAAATAAAATTCTATCGTGATTCATCTCTCTTAATGCGAATGCGAGGCCGTAGTAATCCCGAGTCGCATATTTGAATTGTTCCACATTTTGCCCTAAGAATGGAATTTTTGAACTGTTAGAAACTACTAAAGAAGAAGGATTGCTAGAGAAATCACCTAGAAAACTTCTCAACGGAAAATGGAGCATAGAGGCAGAATTAGCCGAGAACACTATATTTGCCGATGATTTGAATGCCAATTGAATAAATTCAATCATTTCAGTTGAGCATAATCCATACTGAACTAATTTTTCGGGTGTTATAGTGATAGCAGAATTTTTTTCAATTTTCACGACGTTGTGATCTAATGAATGGATCCATGTAACATGACCCCATTCTGATGTGTAGAGACTCGAACTATGGGTCGTCTGCTTTTCAGGAATTAAACTTTCTAACCAACGCAAAATCTCGGTCCAGTTTAAAACTTCGAATAGTTCCTGGGGCTTTCCGGCGACTTCAATGGACGAAAGGCCTTTTTGATTTAGAAAAATGGCTCCTATGTCTTTTCTGTCAATTAGATCTTTTATTTGAATGGGAATTGGCATATCTAATTACATGTTTTTGGAGTTGCCTCGTCAAGTGGGAAGCAATCGCAGCATCTGAGGCTTTCGTTCGGCAAAATCATCTGAACTGGCCCCTTAGCCTGCGGCTAAGGCCAAGTAAGATATCGTCAAATCAAGTGAATTTAAAACGTGCTATCTAAAACCCAGAAAGATTCAACACGCTCGCTTTTTTTGAGGGATCGAAACTCGAATGTATTACGAGTTAATTCGGATAATAATTTGTCTTTGAAAAACTGTTTCAAGACAGCTCTTTTAAATTTCAACTAAACAACTGTCTTTCCAATAGAATTTAGCTTCTTAACCGCAAGCTAAGGAGCCAGTTCTAATTTTTAACAGTGAATTGAGGTTCATAACGGGTCTTAGTGGGAAGCAATTAGTCATAAAAAAAGGAGCAT
>CAWVRN010000034.1:0-41218 GCA_963932905.1 uncultured Bdellovibrio sp. | reverse complement strand
AATGAGCCTTAAACAAATACTATTCCAAATGCAAAGTAAGGGGCCAGTTCTTAATGTTTAACGACAGGATTTCCAGCAGGCATAAGGCAACGCTTATTAACGGCTGTCGGCAAAGCGGCATTAAGAGACGCAAATGGTGAACTTGCGGTTGTCAGGAAATTACCATTTGCTTCATCAACAAAGCCTGGATTGACACCCAGACTCGGTGTTAATGACGTAACACCAACACCATCAAATAAATCACCCACAGCCAGCATACTATCCGCGGGTTTAGTATCTACGTATGTTCGTAAAAACGCTGAATTGATCCAATTCGATTCGAAATCAGCTCGCCCTTGATAATAGAAAATTGAAAAAGCAGCTGAAGACGAATCCGAGGTATAACTTCGTACATCAAATAGGTTGTTACGAGCCACCACCGTAGTCGGAGCGCGCGTGTTACTTAGCGCAAACAACGGTATTCCTGACTTTTCATAGTAGGCATTATTAAACCAGAACGGAGAATTATTCACTCGGCCAATAACCCTGTTCCCATAAAAATATATATTTCCTTCGCGATATTGGGCATTGGTTCCGTGAGTGGCATCACCGTGACCAATCATATTAGAAGTATCTTTTCTAATTACAAAAATATTTGAATAAATAAACGCAGCCGTCACCATGCGCTCGCCCCAAGCATCTTTCTGAGCAGCTTCATAAGCACCGTTAGATTCAGGATCTCTCAGAGAAATTAAGTTTGCGCCGCCTTCAATATAGTTATAGCGAAATAAAACGCCCGAAGATCTTTCTTTAATATTGTCACCATATGAACCATCCACCAATGGTCCAAAATAGTTATACTCATAAATCGTTCCGATACCTTCCGTGTACGAGTTATGTTCGCTAAAGCTAGCGGGATTACCATTGTCATGAAAGTAATTGCCTCTTACTAAAAGACTCACCGTCTGCAATGCATTACCGGCATCGTTTGAGTTAGCAAAAAGACCTAAACCATTGCCTTTAAACTCATTGTTTGTGATCGCAACAAAATCTGCACCCGTCACATACAATCCAGAACTAAAAGATCCCCATTGCCGACGTTCTCCTGAAGCCGCAGTTACCATTGCTGGAGCACGAGCATTTTGAAATGTGAAACCATCTATTTGCAAATAGCCAGGTTTATAATCATTAGCACGCGCAACGTCCGAAGACGGTTTGAATACGATAAATAATCCAGCGGCATCTACGTTCGGATTAACTCTTGAATCATTTGGCATAACAGCATTGTCGCCGTCAAAGATTGGCTTCTCACCATTCGGTCCCGGGATACCTCGAACAATGATCCATCTATTCTTTTCGCCTCTCATGGAAAAGTAAATTATATCACGATATGGTGTCGAACTATAATGAATGTTCACCACATCACACGGCTTGATATTAAACCACGGCACTGTCTTAGGAGACGAATACGTTTTCCCAGGGCCGACATTATACACAGTACCTTCCCCAACAGCACAAGCCGACTGACTAGGATAAACAGGTTGATAGTTCCAAGGGCCAATGTTTTCTACTCGCATGAAACCATTGCCACTTGTTGTTACAGAAAGATCCGTAACACTCTTCAAGCATTCAGATAAGCTTTCTGCAGGCGCCAACGGGGGTAAACTTGAATTATTAGATGAACTAGACGAAGTCCCAGCAGAGTCAGATTGAACGGATGCCGAATCGAACGTTTGCAAAGAAAACCCATTACTACAATTTTGAAACAAAGCAATCGAAACTATAAACAAGACAAACAGTATAGCTTTATAAAGTGTATACATCTGTATTTCCCCTTGCCAGTACTACTCTTTCTATTGTCAGAGATTTTGGGGCAATAAATAAAGACAATTCTGACGGCTCTACTATTTTTTGTTTAAATCGGTATATTCGATCTAAAAACAAAATTCCAATTATGAGATTCTCAATTTAAGATCTAGATTTTCATTCCATCCTGTTTCAGAGCTCCTCCTTTTTTTCATTCTCTACGACGTCCAAAAATTCTAAGTAAACTCATGAACAAGTTAATAAAACCTAAAATATTTAGTTCGGAGTAAAGTCTTCACGGAACTCGAATGTCGGACCATAGCTTCTAGTTTTCTCAAAACGAGATCTATGAAGTTGCTTCCATATTCCTTCTACAAATTCTTTTACCCTATTCCTGTTCTCCGCTTCGTAATCTGTATAGTGGTCGTTTACTGAACCACCCGATCGTCGCGTGGTATCCAAAAGAAAATTCAAAAATTTACCATATCTGCCGAATCTAAGATCACTGATAAACGAAACTTGCAACTTTGGCGTGGCACTTAAATTTTTTGACAGAAAATTCTGTAGATCATTTTTTTTTCCCTCTTTCAAGGAACTATCCTCAGTAAGACTGACCTTAAACACCGAAACGTCTTTTCCAGCCAGGTGTAACTTGTTCCTTTCTATCCAATCTTTCATTTTCTTTGGAATACGTCCAAAATAAAAAGGACACCCTATAATTAAATGATCTGTTTTATGCGATAAATCTTTAAAAGCGTATTCGTCGCAAATATCAATTTCATGAATATTGTTTTGATGTACCCCAAGGGAAACGATGTATTGTTTAATACTTTCTACAATCCTTTTAATTTGTCCGTTATCGGAATAGTATGCGATAGCAATCTCCATCTTAATGTAACCTCAGTTCGACGTTCTTGATTTCTTTTGAGTATGGTACCTTGACCTTAAGGGCTCTATTTCTGGGAATGGTAAAATAGAAGGTCGTACCTGCACCCATCATGCTTTTTACCCATATCTTGCCACCGTGACTTTCTACTATCCCCTTCGCAATAGAAAGCCCTAGACCTGTCCCCAGCTTAGCGGTTTCTTTCGCTTGCCAATAACGATCAAAAATATGCGGTAGGTTTTCTGTAGGTATTCCCGGTCCCGTGTCTGTTACCGAAAATTCGATTCCAACCGGTGTTTCTTTCGCACCCACTTTGATAACACCACCAACTGGAGAAAATTTAATCGCGTTCCCAAGTAGATTCATAAAAACCTGTTTTAAGCGATCAGAGTCACACATTATTTCCGATAAGGACGGAGAAAATTTGGGGAAAATTTGGATTTTTTTTTCATCTGCGTGTCTTTTTACTAGCTCGGCACTTTCCCAGAACAATTTACCAATCTGATAAGGTTTTGCCTCGATAGTGAACGTTCCCGATTCAATCTTTGCGAAATCCAACAGATCGCCAATAAGTCGCTCCATATGCCTAAGGGATCTACCAATCGCTTCCGTAAAGTTTTCTTCCCTCTGTTGATCTTTTGAATTTCGAAAGCTTTCGGCTAAAAGGTCGTTAAATCCATGAATAATTCCAAGTGGATTTCTTAGATCATGGGAAACAACGGCTAACACATCTTCTCGTAGGCGTATGGCATCTTGCGCTTCTTTATATAGCCTTGCATTGTCCAAAGCAAATGCCGCTCGTTCGGCCACTATTTTTAAATAACCCAAGTCTTTTTCAGTGTAATTTAACGGCTTACACCGAATAAAACAAATGACCCCAATCGTTCGCCCTCTGGCCTGCATGGGCACTGCAATCAAAGACTGAACATGCAGACCTTTTAATTGCTGTTCACAGTTTTCATCGCTAGAAGTAACTTCTTTCAACACTTGATCATTAATATGATCGATCAGTTTAGGTACACCAGTTTTAGCAATTGAGGTGAAACTCAATCCATTATCATCTTTAAAAAAACAACCATTTTGTACTAAATTTCGGACATGCTCTGCATCCAGGTTTGGGCTATGAGCCACCGCCTTTAAATTCAGTTTTGCTGAATCATGAATGTACACCGCACAAACATCTGCTAACGTCGGTACCGCCTGGTCCGAAATAAGATGAATGCGCTCTTGCAAATCCATCGTTTCACTCAGTAACTGGCTAGTCTCTGCCAAAAACTTCTGTTGATTTTCTGCACGCCGAATATCGGTCATATTACGAATAAACGCTGTGACAATTGTTCCGCGCCTAGTTTTAAACGGCGATAAAGAAATTTCCACAGGAAATTCACTGCCGTCTTTTCGCCTGGCTGCCAAACTAAGACTATGCCCCATGGGTCGCGACAAAGGATTCTTCATATAGTTTTCTCGTTTATTTTGATGATTTAACCGAAGCCATTCTGGAACTAAAACTTCAACCGGCTGCCCCATCAGCTCCTCCGAACTATAGCCTAATGTGTTTTTAGTTTGCCTATTCGCAAACTCAATTTTTCCTTTTTCATCCACAATAATAATTGGGTCATAAGCCGTTTCCAGCAAACCTCGAAATTTTTGTTCAGATTCAAATATTTTATCGATGTTTTTTTTACTATCGGTCACATCGTACAGAGTACCTACCATTTTGGCTGGATGGCTTTTATCGTCGAAATACACATCCGCAACGGCATGAACAATTCTTTCAACGCCATCTTTTCGAATAATACGGTATTCAATATTATAGGGTTTTCCGTCTTTAAGAGAGTCGTTAACGGCATTCCTTACTCTTTCCCTGTCATCAACATGGATAAACTCCCAAATATATTCCGGTTTGAGTTCAATACTCTTTGGTTGAACTCCTACTATTTTGTATATTTCATCGGACCATTGACGGCTGTCATTTGCGATATCCCAAGTCCAACTGCAAAATTTTTCATGATTTTGAACTTGTTTAAGCGATTCATAGTCGGTATCTAAAGTATGCGAGTTACTCAATCAGCCTCCACCCCAAACAGGTTCTTTATTCAATTCATTATTCAAAACGGCCAGTCATTTTCTGCATACGCATTCGATAAATCACGGCAGATTCCAATTGTGCAGAAAAATCAATTTCTAATTCTGATCGCTGTTTTTGTTTTTCCACTGACAAGACTCTTCTAAGTAACATCCTCATACCAAGGGTGGCTATATCGCCACTTAGTTCCTCAAATTCGATACTTTCCTTCTGCTCTAATGGCCAAATTTGGCCATGATTAGGCTTCATAGTACATTACCTGGTCATTCATCCGCGATGCAAACGGAAGTGCTAAATATTCTGCGCCTGTGATTCGACGGTTATTTAACCAAATTTCATAATCGATAGAGGTACCCTGAGAAACCATGGCACTGATGGCGCAGTATCGATTTTGGGATACAACGACAGCTTCGTTAGCTACGTCAGGACTGCAGTCACCCTCAATAAAATATTTCAATTTTATTTCCTTTAATTCATAAGGATAGGATTCAGAAATTCTAGAATCAGCGTCGATTCTAAACTTAGAAGGTCTGTTCTGACTTCGTGTTAGCATGTTAATAACAAACATGCCTGCCCGCCCACAAAATGAAGCCAGTACAAGTTGTTTGATGGTCGGGATTTTTTCCATTCCCAGAGGGAGCGACACATCGATGTGTACTTTGAAGCCATTAATATTAGTAATAAAATTTTTTTTCCCATTCCAATGACATTCTGCTTTCATATTTTCTCCAATTTACTTTTTCTTTTTTACGTCTTTTTTGTTCATCTGATTCATCATCCAAGGTCCACATTTTCTGTGTCCGTTAGCTTCAAGACACATTTTTTGGAAAATTTCCCTGCAATCCTCTTCTTGTTTGCCAGATTTCAAACACTCGGCTGCTTGTTGATGAGCCGCCATCATTTTTTTGTGCATCTCGATATGTGCCAATCTAGAATCCGCATCTTGCGCTGGAACTTTATCCAATGCGAATGATTCAATAACAAAATAACTAACCAGACCTACTATCAATAATTTTAACATTGTCCTTCCTTTCCGATGTGTACCTCTCTTCGCGTAAGCAACCTTTTGCAAGGTGAATGCTTTAGCAAGGTGAATGCCATCGATGGAACCTCCACGTGTTTTAGATAACAGCGAACGACAAAACCGATATCGAGACTTTCTGTCAAATAAATGAGCCACTTAGTCCTGTGTTAACTGCGGACTTATTTTTTTTGGCAATGAAGCTGGCTTCCGCCTTGCAATTAATAATTTTCATATCGGTATTAAAAAAATACCAAAATCACCGGGAGATAGAATGAATTCAAAAAATAAAATTATATGGGCGATAGATCCTATGCGACATCCACAAGACGCAAAAAATATTATAAGGGAGTTAAAAATTTGGTCTAAGCGGCTGAAATGTCAAATTCAGCCGGTTGCGGTTTTTTCTCAATCAACAGCAGACTACTATACAAATTTGAGGGACCTTTGGACCAAAGGAATTGAAGACCATGCCTATAGAACTTTAAATTCCTATTTAAAGAAAGCCAATGTAAAAAATTTGCTTCCTGCGCATGTTGTTTTCGCAAAAAGTCTGTCTAATCGCGAGATGGCCTCGGTGCTATCCGACTATGCCGAAAAATCAAATACGTCAGTTATTTTCGCCAATACACGAGCAAAAAAAACATGGAATCCATTTCGATTGGGCGGATTTGCCGAAACATTGGTGGCAACATCACGAGTCCCCGTGCTTTTATTTAATCATGCGGCTCGCCCTTCCAAGAAAATTAGCTCCATCCTTTTCCCAACCAATTTTTCTCGTGATTCAAAGCTGGCTTTAGAAAACTTAGCCACGATGACTAAACCATTAAAATCAAAAATTACATTGTTTAATCAACTTGAAAATCCAAGCTTGTTTGTGCCAAGTTACGCTGATTTCTCGTTGGCTCTGGAGTGGAAAAAAATGATGCAAGAAGCAGAAAAAGCCAATGAAAGAGAATTAACTCACTTAGCAGATAATTTAACAGATCAAGGGGTTAAATGTGATTCAATAGTTCAAGCACAGAAAAAATCGTTAGCCCAAGACATTCTTGAAATAGCTTCGAAAAAATCGTTTGATTTGATCGCTTTGTCTAGCCATCAAGGTCGATTATCTCAAGCTATTTTGGGTGGAACGGTTAGAGACATTCTACTACTAGCGAAATGTCCTGTGCTTATCTTTCATAAGCCCAAAGCAAATAGGCCGCGGGAAAGGGGCCTACCTGCTAAATCGATCGCTGTCGAAACATCACAACTGATAAACTAGATTTATATTGTAAACTTGTCTAGAGTCATCGCGACTTCGGCATTCGAAACTTGGGAAAAATCATGATACCATTCACCGACGGAGCCCAAGTTCTTTACTATTTTAAGAGCAACGAAATCATCTACTCGCAGTTTGATTTTTTCCAATGAACCTTCAGCCGCTATGGGCACTGCGACAATTACTTTTCTAGCACCACTTTCCTTTATGTAATCGATAGCAGCGAATAGAGTCGCACCTGTAGCCAGTCCGTCATCGACTAATATGACATTGCGATTAGATAGATTCTCTAACGATCGTCCATGACGAAAAATTTCAATTTGCTGTCGTATTTTATTTCTTTCCTTAATGACCGCCTTCCCCATATCGTCGGGTTGCAGCCCCAACTTGGACAAGATGGAATGCATCCAAATAGGATCGCGATTTTCACAAACGGCACCAATTGCCATTTCTTGCTGAAAAGGCGCGCCAATTTTTCTAACGGCTAGAATATTCAAAGGCAAGCCCAGAGTTGATGCGATTTCCGCGGCGACTGGCACTCCACCACGAGGGAGCGCCAGTATATAGGAATCTGTACCTTTATATTTAACAAGCCGCTCACTTAACAAGTGTCCGGCTTGTTTTCTGTTTTCCAGTATCAAAGAAGTCTCCTTACACCGCTTGAAATGAACTCGCGATGTCTAATAGGGTGATATTTGTAAATTATTTTCTACAGTCGTTACCCCAGGTGCGCTTAATGCGGCACCTCGAGCATCCCATTTTTCACGGAAAGAATGAACATCTCCAGATAAAGTGACTTTACTTCCATTCACGTCGACTTTAATTTTTTGTGCTTCCCGTTCGACTTCGCGTCTCAGAGCTTCCTCGATTTTTTGTTTGATGACTTCAGGCTGAACTTTTTTAACTTTGATAGTAATATCATTAGAAACACCGCGTACTCCACTTAAGGCGCGAATACACTTAGCGGCAGCATTTCGTTGAAAATCCCATTCAACTTCACCTGTTAGGGTGACCCAACCATCTTCAACACTGGTTTTGATTAATTGGTCTGGCACTTGTACGTTCCATTTAAATTGTTGTACAACTGCTTTAGCCAACGCTTTATCATCACGTTCGGTGGAGCTGGCCAGCTTAACTTCGATTTTTTCAACGACTGCTTTGACACCGGCCACCTTCTGCGCTGCTTTTTCGGCCGCCCATTTTTCAATATATGTTGGTACTGTTCCTGACAATGTAACAATCCCATCATCGACGGTTACACCAATGTGTTCGTGAGTTACACTTGGATCCCATTTTAATTCTTGAATCACGTCATTTTGAATTTGTGAATCTGTTTTCATTTTTTCCTCCATTTAATTGGCACGAATCGAATTGATTCGGACATTCCACAGTCGACAATGCATCAACCGGACCAATTTTAAGTTAATTCAAAACTGTCGCCATTAAATATTTGAGACAAAAAGTCATTTATCAAGACAACTTTTCTTACCTTATAAACACAATACGAACGCGTGCTTTCAATCGAACTGGAATAGACTTTGCTGAACCATAAATAGAACAGAGAGGTAAATATGCAAAAACCTTGGTTTGCAATTATGAATCAAAACACAGTAAAAATTTATTCAGAAGTTGATAGCGAAAATTCTTTGAAAGAAATCGTGACACTTCAGAATCCATTGGGCCGGGAAAGAAATCGATCGCTTGTTCGCAAACAAGCAGGACATGAACAAAAAACAATTGGTCGCATGTCTACCGTCCGCTATTCTCACCCCAAACGCAGTGATCCCCACGAAATCGCGGCCAAACAGTTCGCAAAAAAAATCGCATTGTATTTGGAAGAAGAAAGACGGCAAAATCACTTCCTCAATTTGACTATACTGGCTGAACCAGGATTTATGGGAAAAGTCAGTGCCTCAATGAATGCAAATCTTAAAAAGGTCGTGGTCAATTGGATAAAAAAGGATTTCGTAAAAACTCCCAAAAGCAAGTTGCTCGCGATTTTATCCAATTTAAACCAAGATGCCAAAATGTCTTTATCGAGTGCTATAGGCCGGTAGGATTTCACTATCAGCTAGTTCAAACTACTTAACTAGTAAAATCCAAAATTTCTTTGTGGATTTTCCGATATATCGTGCGTCTGCTGACTCCTAAAATTGCCGCTGCATTACCTTGATGATAACTCACATGTTTTAAAACAAAATCCACATACTGATTTGAAAGTTCTGTCAAAGACGGCAGTTCGTTTAGGTTCTCAAAAACATATTTAATACCTTTGTGCCCGCATTCGTCGATAGTTCTAGGTAAATCATGAACCTGCACAAAATCGCTTTCTTTATTTTGCAACACAGTAACCTGTTCAACTAAATTCTCTAGCTCACGGATATTTCCTGGCCATCGGCGCTGACAAAGATCTTCTATAGTTTGCGGTGTAAACTTAGGCATAGGAAGACCATACTTTTCTGAAAAATGTGAGGCAAATTTGTTTATTAGATTCGGAATATCCTCACGCCGCTGTCTAAGGGGAGGCAAGTTGATAGGGATAACATTAAGCCTATAAAATAAATCTTCGCGAAAGCGACTATTTTCAATTTCAGTTCTTAAATCTTTATGGGTGGCAGAAATCAATTTGAAATCGACAGGTTTTTCTGTGCTGCTACCGACTGGTCGAACTTTTCTTTCTTGCAACACCCTAAGGATCTTGGCCTGCAAAGACATTGGCATATCACCAATTTCATCCAAAAAAACGGTGCCGCCATTTGCTCTTTCTATTAAACCTATTTGGTCGGCATACGCACCAGTAAATGCACCTTTTTTATATCCAAAGAGCTCGGACTCTAAAAGTGCTTCAGGAATCGCAGCGCAGTTGATCGATACAAAATTTTGTTTAGCACGGTCACCAGATTGATGAATATATTTTGCGACATATTCCTTTCCAGTTCCTGTTTCACCCGTAATAAGAACATTAGCATTAGACCAAGCAATGGAATCCATAGTTTTAAGGATAGCCTGCATTTTTTTTGATTTAGATGTACGCATATAAACAATCCTCACAAAATTGATTCAAGTTAAAATGTTTTACAAATTTCATCAGATGAAAAGCAAATTGATTTTTTTTGTTTTTAAAAAAGTGGATTAATACATAAAGTTACTTAATATATTTTTCATCTGACCGTCTATTCATTAAAAATCACGTATCTGTTGTGACAATTTTAAGCGCTGCTGAACTTAAATAGCGTATATAATAGATGTCGAGATAGGAATCTCTTGGCGTGCCAAATTGTCACAAGTTTCAGTCACTGCGAAATTTTTTTTATGTGCGCGGCGATATCCACCTACTGGATTGGTACAACCAGATGGCACCACCGTTGCTATCTATAAATAGAGTTTATTATATTTTATAACATCGAGGGCCTTATGAAACTTGCCATTGTCGGACAACCCAATTTAGGAAAAACAACTTTAGTACACATTTTACAATTTCAGTATCCCGAAGAAGTAACTTTGGTTCCTGACAAATTTGAAATAATTAAAAAAGAGTCAATTCCAGAAACAAAAAATATGGATGCATTTAAACACTATCAACGCGCCCTCTTTTTTTTCCAAAAAGAGTTAGAAGAGATTGTCAGTTTGGGATCTGACGGCAAAATTGTTATTTGTGATGGCAGCACACTGGATGTGTTTAGATACTGGCCTGAAAGTGTGGAATCTTTTTTCGATAATATACATAGTACGTTAAAAACAGAAACGGAACGATACGATTGGGTTTTAGAACTGCTATCGCCAACAGATGATGCAATTAAAACAAATATTTGGATTCGACATCCACGATATATTTCTCTTAAAATGGAAAAAGAATTTAATTTTACTGCAAAAAAAATGGCGAATATCATTCGCCAGATCATGGACAACACTCCCTACCGGCAAATTTTAAACTCGCTTACAGAATCCACACGGGTAGAGTTATAGAGGCCAGACTATTTTGGTCGCTGCTGCGCTACGATTTCGGCTAGTTTCTGCAGTCCTGTATTGACCTTTTTGATAAATGACTTTTCATGGGGAACGAATACAAAGTTGGGGTGCTGGGACCATAGTGCTTTCAATTTCGAATCGATTTGAAGAGCCTGTTCTATGGTTTCAATCCTGGTTGGATTACCTCCCTCGATGGAAATCCCACCGACAGCTGCCGTTTCAAAAAAAATAACGGCATCATAACGAGAAAGTTCTTTAGCTAGAGTCGTTCCCAAATGTTTAAAAAACTGGTCAGGTGTATCAGGCCAGTACACTGCCCCATCCACCGTACCACGGTCGCAAAGTAAAACGCGGCTATGATAGTGAGCCGATTGAGCATCTTCCAAATTTAGTTGTACGTGATAAATTGCACGTTGAGTAGCGCGCCGAACACCATTTTCACCACCACGAGGAAATCCCCCCGAATATAGTAACGTGGCTGCTTCAGGAACTATCACCACCTCATCACCAATTTCCCTGCGATATAAATCCGCGGCCGTGGTTTTTCCGCCGCCTGGGCCTCCCGTTAATACTACTCGACAATTTTTTTCAGACATGCAGACCTCGACATTTTTAATTCTGGTTAAGTAGCAGACGCCAGTCGACCATCACGAAGATAGATTGCCCGTGACGCCATAGCCGCATAATCAGGATCGTGGGTTACTAAACACACGGTTGTTCCCGACTGATTAACTTGTTTCAACAGATTCATTACTATTTCCGCGTTCTCGGTATCTAAATTTCCCGTTGGTTCGTCAGCGAAAATGTATTTTGGGTTCAAAATTAAGGCGCGTGCGATTGCAATTCTTTGCTGCTCTCCACCCGACATCTGTGACGGATAACTATTTCCTCTACCTGACAATCCCAGTTGATCTAATAATTCATTCGCACGATCTTTTTTTTCCGACATGCAGTTAAGGTTACGGGCAGGAAGTAAAATATTTTCCATTGCCGTCAATTCGGGAAGTAGATAGTGGAACTGAAATATAAACCCCACTTCTTTATTTCTAAATAAATGAACGTCATCCGAATTCATCTGGGATACATTTTTACCATCGATTTCAACGGAACCTTGGGTTGGACTATCAAGGGTGCTGATAATATATAACAGTGTGCTTTTTCCGCTTCCTGATTTGCCCGAAATGGAAACAAACTCACCATCCTTAATTTCTATATCTAACGAATGTAAAATACGCTGTGGCGGCGAACCGAATTCCTTCGTAAGTTTTTGACATCGGATCATCCATCACTCCTGATAATATCCATCGGCGATAGTTTACTAGCTAAATGCGCTGGAAAATAGGATGCGAAAAGAGCCGCTACATTGGCCGCTAAAAAGCCAACAACATAGGTTTGTAGGCTAAAATCCACCAGCAAATGGTGACTGCCTCCTAGTTCAATATTTAAATTGATATTCGCAATGACCAGGCATAACAAAAAACCTAACAAAACTCCTAATACCCCACCAGAAAAACCCATCAGCAGGCCTTGATATACCACTAACTGCAAAATACGTTGAGGACCGTATCCAATAGCACGTAAAATTGCTATTTCTTTTCGTTTTTGATTAATCATAATTGTTAGAACATTATATATGCCGAACGCTGCCACCACTAAAATGGTCACAGTAATAAAATATCGAGTGTAATCTTGGACATTGATGATTTCTAAAAACATTTTGTTGGCCTCTTGCCAATCTTGAACTTTATCTGTTCCTAACATTTTCCATTCTGCCGCTTTTTGATTCGCATTATCGATATCAAATAATGCAACCGCAATTTCATTTACTCGTCCTGGACTCTTAGTCAATACTTGAACGTGGCTTAGTTCAGCAAAGGCTATGGAATTGTCAATTTGATCGCTACCAAAATGTAATATGCCAACGACTTTAAACCCCCGCATAGAACTACGTCCGGTGCTGACGTTTATGATTTGGCCCACCCTCGCCCCCAGGTTTTGGGCTACTTTGCTACCGATAATAATATTATTTGCCCCTGATTGTAGGTCTGTAAATTTACCTTCCTTCATGTAACTTTCCACCGACGTGGTACGTGCCTGGCGTTCGGGAATAGTTCCGATTAAGCCTACCGACGCTGTAAAAAGCCCGTTGGATAGAATCGCATTGGTTGTCAAACGTGGCGAAAAATCACGTACGTCTGTATCAGACATAAATCGCTGGTACCATCCTTGATAATTTTCAAGACGTACTTCTTCCCTTTTCCCAAACGGCGGCAGAACCCATCGAACATTGGCTTCTGCACTAAAAAATTCGTTTCGAACCTCTTCTTCTTCGATCATACGCTCCGCACCGGAAACCAAAATATGGGATGTATTATTTAAAAGATGTTCCATCATATAGTGTCGCGTTCCCAACTGAAGTCCCGCAATGGCTATATATAAAGTTGTGCCTAGGCTGACACCGACTAAAATAAGAAATGTTTGTTTTTTTTTAGAGATTAACTGTCGCCAAGATAAGAAAAACATTTACTTCCCCTTACTTAAACGAATTTCATCATCTACATTAATGGAGTTACCTTTTACTTCCGCATTAAGTCCGTCAATGTGTCCTAATTCTAGTTTTATTTTTTTCCACTGATTACCTTTTCTAACGGTAACAAAACCATTGGAGATTGCATTAATCGGAATAAGCAACGCATTTTCGATACGACCAACCTCGATAGTAATATCGGCACTCATCCCGGGAAGGATCGATGGATCCAAGCCATCCACGGAAATTCGCGCAATAAATTCATCTTCGCGAGGAAAAACAGAAGTTACTTTTCCACTTAATATATTTCCCCGCAGTGACTCAAAAGAAACGCGAGCAACTTGTCCGGGTTTAACCCTAAGGGTTGACTGCTGTTCTAAAGAAAGTTCAATATATCTTTTTTGTAAATTTTCGATCCGAAGAAGTAGGCTATTGGGAATCGCGGTCTCACCGACAAATCGATTCGCCGCCGTCACTGTCCCTTTAAATGGGGCTCGGAATACAGCGTGGTTGTCTAATTCAATTAAAGGCATTCCTTTTTCAACAATATCGCCTTCATTCACGTATCTCTTAGTAACTGTGGAAATCAAAGCAGATATAACTTCGAATCGATCGTCCGACTTTACTTTCCCCAAACCATAGACCGCTTCGGTGATGTTCCCCCGACTTGGATGGACAATTTGAATACTTTTTTCGTTGTACAAATAAACTACTAAAACCGGAATACTCAAAATAGAAACTACAGCTAGGACCCAAAATCTTTTCTTCATTTATAGGCTGTATAAGCACGGCAGATGCCAGATCAAGTCGATCCCATAACATCTTAGGTTGTGTTTCAAATATGAGGTTATGACAAAAAGTCAGTACGTAGGACACTTTGTCCCTAGATATAAAGTTTACCCCGCTCTCTTTAAGAGTTTTATTTACAGAACAAACTCAGAACAAGCGTTAGACGATTCCTGGGATCTGAAATAAGAGTACAGTTCTTGAAACACCTCTTTCTCTTTAGCGACGAGGGCTTTAGCTTTAGATAACATTGCGGCATCCAGTTGGCTTTTAGTGCGAATAGAATTATTAAGGATTTTTTTAAAACCTTTTTTATCTTCGATCGTGTCTATAACATCTTTCCAGTGATAAAGTACCATGCGCATATCGGGATCCGTCGTATTTTCGATCACCTGATCGATATTCAGGTAGGCCCAGTAGGTACCAACAAACGGTTCACACTTTTCGTTACGCTTTTTTTGACTTTTGTTTTTCCTTAAATGGTAGATAACTTCCACATCTGGTTGGTCATCACTAAAACTAGTAACAATATTTCCTTCCGCATCATACTTTGGGCTGTAGTGCTGAAATTTAGGGGCACTATTTTTTACAGTAATTTTCCTTTGACACAGCAAAGGGGGATTATTTTCCAGTTTTGCCAAGGCACGATATATGGATTTCATTTTATGTTTTTGGACTTCGATTTCCTGAAACTGGTTCATCAGTCTTTTGCGTAGTTTTGGGTCATTGACTTGCTCTCTTAACAACACATCTAACACTCCTAAAAAATTTTTGGAGATAGCTTTATCCTGTGAACAGGCACTCACATTGCGTAAATGAAACTCGTTTGTGGTTGTTAAAAATAGTTCGACGCTCTTTAAAAACTCGGCAGCCTTTTTTCCAGCGTCGGTGTTTATCATGGGAATTGCGGTCTCCACCTGCTTTTTCCTTGCGGTTAGGAAAACCTGTTCTAGAGAAACATTTCTGGTTCCTTTTCTGAAAGCGTCTTGAATTTCAAATGCGAAATATTCCGCACCGCCTGAATAGGCACCGCTTTTTTCACCGCTGCCTGAAATGATACATGTATTGTTTGTTTCTAATTTTAAAATATTTCCAGAATTACAGCTTTGACTAACTATAGCAAGTTTCACCTTGGCTTGTTCAGCCAAGGTTACAATGCTTTGTAAATCATCCATACTCACCGAACCATCAGCAGCTTCCACAGTGTGAGTTTTATCGTCTTTTTTGGGCTCATTGCCATGGGCAGATATATACAATAGCAGCTGATCGTCTTTGCCTCCAGTTTCTTTGCCTGAAATACGATCCTTCAATTTTTCTTTTATTTTATCTAACGTTTTTTGGAAGTTGCCTCTAGTAAACGACTCCGTTTTTCCCGAGTTTTCGCTATATAAATATTCAGTTTTCCATTTGCCCGCACCGGATCCCGCAAACAGCAATGAAAATTCAGTTTTAAATATTGCCTGCTTTTCATCGTGTTCCACTCCACCAAAAAAATAAGCGTCATTCATTGCATGCGAATAATTAGAAAAAAGTAGAGCCATAAAACTTAATAAACCGAATAATCCCACGTAGATAGTATCGGTATTTAATAATATTGTTATATTGACGTTGGTCCAGGCTCTAGATAGATCGAAAATTTTCCCCATCCGCCACCAACGGATAAACCCATTGTTCCGCCTTGTACCGATCCATCTGAATTCATTTCACCCTGGGTGGGGCCTAGTTTTTGGAATTTAACAGAGGTAAACGCAGGACTAAAAAAAACATCCGTGCAAAACGTATTTTTCTAAGAATCAGGAGATTCAGGCCGATTTCACAATTATCACTACTTCTTTTTGAACAGATGCGGACTAGATACCATCAGTTCACGAGACAATTCAATTCTGCGCTGTCCAAGTTCAAGTATTCTTACAATCACATTAGAAAGTTCTATTGGGAAAAATGGTTTAGCAATAAAATCAGCCGCACCCATCCTTAAAGCTTTTAAAACCTTTTCATCGTCACTGTAGCCCGTTAAAAAAATGAAAGGTGTTAATATATTTTCTTTCAAAGCGTTTTCAAACAACTCGATTCCATCCATCCTCGGCATTTTAATATCACTTACTACTAAATGGTATTGGCATCTTCTTAGTCGCTCTAGACCGGCAACACCGTCTTCAGCTTCGTCAATTTGGACGTTCAGATCAGAAACCAAATCTATCAATAATGATCTCATATAAGGCTCATCATCGATGACTAAAATATGTTTCATATCCATATAGCCTCCTATACTTGGCGCGATTCATTCACGACCTTAAGGCTTCACATCAATTACTCTATCCACGAATACTTTGGAAAGACCGCACGTCAATGAGAATGAGCCGATGATAAGTTTAATTTTTCATGGAAAGCTTTTGAACCAAATGATGTTATCATCACCACAAACATCTATTCAGTTATGGGTCATGTTAATTTATAGCTAAGCCGTAGCTTTTTGCTGCAGTCTTAGTGACTTCATATCATCAGTGTTTAGCGCCCGTTTTAAATCCAGTATCAGAGTTAAATGATCTTTTTCTCGAGCGACACCAACAATATAGTCAGCTTTCATACTGTTGTCATGATCTGGAGGATCGCTAATCGAGTCTGCAGAATATGCTAATACCGCGTCGACCGAGTCAACGATGACCCCTAACGACAGACCATTTATATCCAAAATTACAATAGTAGTTTCTAAACTTGTTTCAGCATGGGCAATCTTCAGTTTCGAACGCAAGTCGATCACAGATATCACCTGTCCACGTAAATTCATAATTCCCTTAAAATAGGCCGGAGCCTGAGGAATGGTCGTGGTCGCAGTATTGGCAATTACTTCTTTTACCTGCAAAAGTGGAATAGCAAATTTCTCTTTTCCCAACGAAAAACATAAATACCGATTACCGCTGTCGGCATGCGAATTATGATTTCTGATTGAATGACTCATACGTTACTTCCTTTAAATATTTATTTCTTTCCGTTTACAACTTGCAACAACCCGATCATCCGTTTTTGTCCACCAACAGATTTTTCATTATCTTTTTTCGTAAATATAGTTTCATAAAGTTGGTATCGTCGTTTCTCTATTTCAAAAGCGCGCTCGACAGTCTGCAGCAAATCTTGTGGCTCAAATGGTTTCTCAACCACATCGCATGCACCTAAGCGCAATGCCGACAAAAGAACGCTGGTCGTCGCGTTTCCTGTCACAAATATAATCGGGTCAATTTTACCCATCGAACGAACATATTTCACAAAGTCTGGGCCTGGCAGTTCAGGCATTTGAACGTCAGTCAAAATCATAGAAAAAGATCTCTCAGCAACCAGCTCTTTGGCCCGAATTGGTGAGGAACAAAATACGACTTCTTGGTACACCGGATTTAGAATATCTAACATGATTTCGCCGATGTCTTGTTCATCATCCAAAACAAGAATGCTTTTTTGACGTTTCATTTCTGTATCCTTTCTTGAAAATTCTTAGTGTTACCTGAACGAGTTCTTTTTAATAGATCCGGTGCCTCAATAATCAATGCAGGTTTTCCATCACCCAATATCGTGCTTCCACTGATACCTGCAATACCTTGTAGTTCTGGGCCTAATTGTTTTACTACCACTTGCGATTGTCCCAGAATATCATCCACTAGAAACGCAAATGGTTTTCCACCAGCTCTAATCACGATGGCAATCATATTTTCAATTGAACTCGAGTTTTTTATTGATAAGAAATCGCCCAATTTAAAAAGAGGCAGATTTTCCGAACGCAAGAGTAATATATTACCCAAAGTAGTGGATCTTAGATTTCCTTTTTCTGGTTTTACAGTTTCGAAAACTTGGTTTACCGGAACAACAAATTTTTCGTCTCCATACGCTAAAATCATGGCGTCAACAATCGCCAGAGTTAACGGCAGTATAATTCGAAAAGTTGAACCTAAATGCAGTTTTGATTCAATTTGAACTTCTCCACCTAATTCATGAATGTTGGTTTTCACCACATCCATACCGACACCACGACCAGAAACATCCGTCACTAACTCTTTAGTTGAAAAACCCGGTGCAAAAATTAAATTGAATGTTTCTGTTTCGCTTAACTTAACGTCAGAAGAAATAATTTTTTTCTCGATAGCTTTCTTTCTGAGTTTTTCGGGATCTAGTCCACCACCATCATCGATGACTTCAATTACTAATTTGCCGCTTTGATGAAATGCTTTAAGCACCACCGATCCCGTTTCAGATTTTTTTCTTTCTTTTCTGATTTCGGCACTTTCGATTCCATGGTCTACAGAGTTTCGTATTAAGTGCACTAACGGATCACTGATTTTTTCTAAAATGGTTTTGTCAATGTCTGTGTCTTCGCCAATCAGACGAAAAGACACATCCTTATTTAAGGATAGCGAAGTATCACGTACGATTCTTTGCATTTTTTGAAAAACGGGTTTGATGGGAACCATCCGTAAACTCATTGATGTTTCTTGGATTTCTTTGCTGACTTTATTCAAATGCTGAACGATGCGTTTTAGTGCCGTCGAGTTCGACAACTGGGCTTGTTCTTTCAAGCCACTTTGCAATATGACCATCTCGCCGACAAAATTGATCAGTGATTCGACTTTTTGAAGTGACACACGTAAGGTTTCGTCTGTCCCTGCTGAAGCCGCGCGAGTTTTCTTTTCTGGCACTACGTCAAGGACCGTATCGAGCAATTTGGTTTCCTGAGTGGCGACTTCCAGTGTTTCTGGTTGAGTTTCTTGAAACCGGGACTGGTCAAAATCCAAGTCAGGAAGTGGATTTTCAAGATCTTTACTTTCAATCGTTTCTTTTGTTTTGCTGACATGTTCCTGAACAACTGGTTCTTCAACTTCTGGTTCTTCGGTATACATTTTCATTTCTTGAACCAAACCAATCGGCTCAATCCGGGCGTCCAGATTCTCAGTTAATAAATCTAAAGTTTTAATGATATGGTCATTGCCCTGAAGAAGAATATTTATAACTTTTGCACTGGCTTTAAGTTCGCCGTTTTTTACTTTTAAAATAAAAGATTCAAATTCGTGGGTAAAGTCACCCAACTCGATAAAACCTACTGCTTTCGATGACCCTTTTAGGTTATGAGCCAAGCGAAAAATTTTATTCATTGTCTCTGCATCGTCGGGATTAGATTCTAAATCCAAAAAACATTGCTCGGCATCTGCGGTCGCCTGTTTCGCTTCGGCTAGAAATCCAATTTTTAGTTCCTTCTCAAAATCGTCCATAAATCCTTTAACTTCACGGTTAGGCCGCAGCTTCGGCTTGCTTATATCGTTTAAATTTGATTTCAAAACATGTGTTTCTAAAATTTTTGTTCACACTGATACTAGCGTTGTGGCTTTCCACTATTCCTTTACTGATCGACAGACCCAATCCCGTTCCCCGCCCTACCGTTTTAGTTGTGAAAAATGGTTGAAATATCTTATTTTCTATTTCAACAGGGATTCCCATTCCTGAATCCATCACTCGTAAATAGATGGATCCTGTATCTACGCCAACATCGATAGAAACCCAACGATCTTCAGATTCCTTGACAGCATCAATTGAATTATTGATGAGGTTTACCAAAACCTGCTCTATTTCTACAGAATTACAAAAAATTTCGTGGTCTCCAGAATAGTCTGATAATATTTTCACGGATTGCCGTTTAGCATTCACATCGCTTAGAAACATCGCATCTTGGATCAATTTTTTAACTTTGCAACTTTCACGTTCGGTCGAGGCCGATGATCTAGAAAACTGACTCAAACCTTTTACGATTTTTGCAATTCTATCGATACAAGACATAACCGTATTAATTCGCTCCTCAACTTTCTGGTTGTCCAATTGCTTTGACTGAATCAAGGCTATATTTCCTTTTATAATGGCTAGCGGATTATTGATTTCATGAGCCACCCCGGCCGCCATTTCGCCCAACGTAGCCATCTTTGACGCTTGAATTGTTTCTAACCGTTTTAATTCAAGTTCATTTTCAATTTCAACTTTTTTAGTGATATCCTGGCAAGTACCTGAAATCGAAATTGCTTTCCCATTTATGTCGACAGAAACCTTTCCAATTCCTTGAACATGTTTAATACGTTTTCCTTTATCCAGAGCGACACGGTGATTGTAGACAAATCCTTCAGCGAAACTCACTGCGCGCTCAAGAATACGATCTAATTCGGGCAGATCATCAGGATGAATGCGTTCTCTATAAGCCTGAAATAGCGTATCCTCGGAATGTGAGAAATCTATTTCAAATATATTGTAATGTTCTTTGGACCAAGACTGTTTGTGCGTTCGTAAATCAAAACTCCAGCTACCTATTTTCGTAATGCTTTGTGCTTCCTCAAGTTGTTTTTCAGATTTCACTTGCTTTGTTACATCAAAATGAGTTCCCGTAAATCGTTTAGGACGACCGTCGGCATGCCATTCACTGATACGACCGCGATCTAAGATCCACACCCAATCTCCGGAGGTGTGTCTTAGTCTGTGCAAATTTTCGTAAATGTTCGCAGTTCCATTCAAATAAGATTTGATATCTTCATATGCTTTAGCCTTGTCATCAGGATGAACTAAGGCATCCCAAGTCGCCAAAACATTTTCTGTCGTGTTTGGATCCAATCCAAGCATCTCACACCAGATTCGGTCAAAATGCACAACATTGGTGTCAAGCCACCAATCCCAAGATCCTAATTTAGCGCCTTCCAAGATAAATTCAAAACGTTGATTTTGAACTTTAAGCTGACTTTCAAGTTCTTTGCTTGCCTCCAACTGACTACGTAATTTCAGTAGTCTCTGGACCTGGTTCTTCAATGATCGCAGGGCTTCAAATTGTTCGGCAGAAAGTTGATTTGGTCGGTTGTCTATCACGCACAGTGTTCCAATCGGTAAACCCATAACGGGATCACAAATAGCAATGCCCGCGTAAAACTCGATATGTGATTCCCCTACCACCAACGGATTATCTGCAAACCGTTTATCTTCCAACGCATTCGGAACGTAAAAAATATCATCGCCTAAAATAGCGTGTCCGCAAAACGAAACGTCTCTTGGTGTTTCGTCAATAGTCAGACCTTGTTTCGATTTAAACCACTGGCGATTTTCATCCACCAAAGAAATTAACGCGATCGGGGTCCCACAAATTTTTGAAGCCAAAAAAGTGATTTCATCGAACTCTTTTTCACTCATTGTATCTAACAGTGATAATGCCTTTAAAGCTTTTATCCTGTCTGATTCTTGGTGGTGAATATTCGGCTTTAGCATACGTACAACCTCTGCCTTCTACTTCTCGGTCAATTGCCTATTTAACTAAAGCTTGCCTTTCTGCCTTTTCCCATAGTTTCTAATAGCTTACAAAACCCAGAAATCTTCATCACCAGGTTCCTTATACAGCTTCATTAAAAACTGGCAGTGATACCTAAAATGCCAACCGTCTGACTGGATTTAGGTTCGTTATTGCTTGTAAATACTTTGTTATTACTAGTATCATAACGACCTTCTAATCGAAGAATCAAATTGGGATTTAATTTTCGCTCTAAAGTTAGTGTGTATGAAGACAGTTTCTGACCGCCGTCTAAGGATTCACCCATCGCTAAGTTATCTTTGTCTTCTACAACTTCAATTCGTGGCGACACGGCCCACTTTGGATCAATTTGATATCGTAAATATCCGGCTACGCCTGTCGCATTTTTTTTGTGGGATAAATAGTCAAAGTTGAATCCCAGAGACAAATTGTCATTAGGTTTATACGTACCAACTACATCAACCACCGTCCTAACCTCTATTGTTGCATCGGGATTAACGTTAGTCGGAGTTGCATCAGGGCCCGACAAAGCACTTACATATAAAGATCCATTTGCTGACGGTACCCAAGCAATTTGGGCTCCGTAAGATCTGTTTCTGTTATCTTCATAGGAATTATTCCATCCATTCGCTACAACTCCCATTACGGAAACAGTATCATTTATGGAATATGTAACTTTGGCTCCTTGATGCCAAAATGGAACAAAATACCCAAACAATAATCCGCGCGAATAGTTCCAATTATCTTGAGTTTCGATTAACTCGAATCCTAAAAAGGTAACAAACCGGCCAATCTCGATATTAACCTTATCACTTGGTTTATAACCGATGATCGCCTGTTTTAAATTAAATTGAGCCGCGTCCGTTTTAGTTCCTGAAACAATCTGCATGGTTGGGCCGTAACCAAAATCAAGAGTTGTTGTTACATCGTCAGAACGTTTTTGAATTTGCAAACGCGCAAAACTTAATTGCAGATCATCGTGATAAGTATCAAACACGTGATACTTATTTTGTACCTGAGGAGCCGAAGCCGTCGGCGTACCTGTCAATGGAGCCGGGTTATTTGAATTTACCGCATAGTAGGCGTCCACCGAACCTTTAATACTGACTCCCGAAAAAAGATTGGCGATATTCGTTAGTTCTTCCTCTTTTATTTTACTAGGAGCTGGTGGCGGTGGTGGTGCAAACACAGACGCTACTTCCCGCACTGCAGGCTCCACCGGCTTAACTGGAGCTGGCAAAGGAACGGGATCTTTCTTGACGATATCTTTAACTACGATTTTATTTTTCTTTATATGCTTCCAAATTTTTCCTTGAAGCTCATAGCTGACTTTTCCCCAACCTAACTGTTTTGGTTCAAAAATCGCTCGGTAATTGGCGGTTTTAGTTTTATATGTGGCCACAACCTTGTCGCCCTCACAAGAAGGAACAGCAACCACCGTTCCGATATCCTTTTCACATTTACTTAAATCAAATTGAACTTTGAATTGCTCGCAAGTCGCCCCTTCTAAGGAGGCCACTGATCCGCAGGCCTCTAACGCCGATGCTGAACCCGAAGACAGAATAGAACCAACCAATAACATGTAGCAAAGTGATACTCTCACGGAATTCTCCTTTTTCCAGAAATTGCTCTCCTTCCTTGTCGGTTGATTAATAAAAAAGTATAAGTCCAGATTTTTAATTTAGATATCAAGTTATTTTAACGAACGTCCGATAGTCCGTTTGCAGAAATGTAAACACCACCCGACCTAAACGGTATGGGATATTAGTTGGACCACTTGGAGGTAGGTATGTTTGGTAATTGGTCATTTAAAAAGAAGTTGCAAATAGCAATAGGCGCACTCAGTTTAGTATCTGTTCTGACGAGCGGATTCCTAACCTATAAATTATATAACGATAGTATTTCGATGAAGGCCCAACTGCTGGGTGAAGCTGCGGACGGAATTGCCGACAAAATTGATCGCAATCTATTTGAACGTTTTGGCGACGTTCAAGCATTCGCGCTGTCAGAACCGGCTCGCAGCGGCGATCCTGACAGAATCACTAAATTTATGAACGATATGATGGCCGCCTACGCACCTATTTATGATGTGATGCTTGTTTTAGATAAAAAAGGGAACGTCGTAGCGATCAACAAAGTAGATAAAAAAGGCAATCCTTTAGATACCTCCGCCGTAAAAGGAAAAAACTTCTCGGATAAAGACTGGTTTAAAAACTGTGTCGAAAATAAAATACAGCCTGGCCAAGCATACTACACAGACCTTTATACAGATACTGATATAGGCAATGCAGTTAAATCAGATGGGAAAATTATGACTTTTGCCGCCCCCATCCGAGATGCCGCTACCGGTGAAATTCTAGGAGTTTGGAGTAACCAAATGAGCTGGAACGACGTCGTAAAAGATCTAATTGTTAATGAAAGTGGAAAATTAGTGAGTGAACGTTTTAGCACCATAGTACCAAACTTGTTAAACTCTAAAGGTGACTTCTTACATCACATTGATACAAACAAAATATTGAACGGCAAAGATTCAAGTGCCGAGAATTTTCTTTCTGGAAAATCAAATAGGGCCTCTGAAATGGTTGATGAACGAGAAAGAATAAATGATGTCGCCATCAAAGCTTATTCTCGTGAACTAGGTTTTTCTAGCTATCCGGGCAAAGGCTGGACGGTTACATTACAAGTTCCTAAGAGTGACAAGTTTATCCGTGAAAGTATCATGTTGTCCATCACCGGATTATTGGCGCTAGTTGTGATTGCTGGTTTTACAGTTTTTGTTGCTCAAGGTACAAGCGGTAGCCTTGAAAAAATTATTTCAAGGCTAGAAATTGAATCAGGCAAAGTGTCTGCAAATGCATCTGAAGTAACTACATCAGCACATAGTCTGTCAGAATCTACTACCGAGCAAGCATCGGCTTTACAAGAAACCGCGGCTTCGATTGAAGAAATAAACGCGATGATCAAGAAGAGCAGCGAAAACTCAACTCGCTCACGACAAGTGGCGGAAAATTCTTCCGAAATAGCTAAACGAGGACAGGAATCAGTTGAAGAAATGTCTCACGCTATCAACGAAATTAATGTCAGCAACGAAGCGGTATTAAAACAAATCGATGCCAGTAACAATCAAATCACCGATATCGCCCGTGTCATAGCCGAAATCGGCGAAAAAACAAAAGTTATTAACGATATCGTATTTCAAACCAAACTCCTGTCGTTTAACGCTTCGGTTGAAGCCGCCCGTGCTGGCGAACACGGTAAAGGGTTTGCTGTTGTCGCCGAAGAAGTGGGAAATTTGGCTCAAATGAGCGGAAATGCGGCAAAAGAAATTTCAGAAATGTTAACAGAGAGTATTAAAAACGTTGAAAACACAGTTTCGGAAAGTAAGCGTAAAGTGGAAGGACTTATTTCGGAGGGTCGTCAAAAACTACGCACAGGTATTACGATCGCTGATCAATGCAGCAAAATTCTGAATGATGTCGTCGTTAACGTCAATGACCTAGCAATCATGGTCGCAGAAATTGGTGTCGCTAGCCAAGAGCAGTCTCAAGGCGTTAGCGAAATTACAAGAGCTATGCATGAACTTGATCAAACCACCCATGCGAATGCAACGACCACACAGAAAGTATCTGGAAACGCCAACTCGCTTTCTGATCAGGCTGATCAAATGAATCAAATTGTATCCGAGCTTTTACAAGTAGTAGTCGGAAAAACAGGCCATTCTTATTCTACGGGGGCTATGAACGAGTCAAGGAAATCCCCAAACAACCTTATTGATCTAGCCAAAGTGAAATCAACGAAGCTTGAATCAATTGAACGAATAGGTAAAGCTTCAGGTGATGATGTCCCTTCATCTGACGATCCAGGATTCAAGGACGTGTAGTTTGGCATAGGAATTCTTAAGCAAGACAAAGATTGAAATCGCATAGATACATTCTACGCGGTTTCAATCTTTGTACTAGGAATTTTGAATCGATACCCTACGTGTGGGATATTTTCGATATAGACAGATTCAGCACCCAGTTTTTTCCTTAATCCATAGACATGGGAAACTACTGTTTTAGCAAGAATATGCACGTCCTTTCCCCAAACGGCGCGAATCAGTTCTTCTTGCGAAAATGTTGAATTTTCATTTTGCATTAAAAATGCTAAAATTTTAAATTCCGTTGCGGTTAACGGCATTTCGATTTTTCGACTTTCTTTAACCTGGTAGGCTTTAAGTAGCGATAGTTCAACCCGCAAATCGCCTTTTGTAATGACGTCGGCTGTGATTTGCTTGGATTTTCGAAGTTTAGTTTCTACTCGCGCTCGTAATTCTACAGGACTAATTGGCTTTACTAAATAATCGTCAGCTCCTAAATTGAAAGCTAACAATTTTGATTCGAGTTCCGAGGAACTAGTCAAAAAAAACACCGGAGTCTCTTTCTTCAAACCATGTGTCTGTAAAATTTCAAATACTTCGAAACCTGTACCATCCGGCAGAACGATATCAACAATAACCAAATCAAAATTAGCATCTTGATTTTCAAGAAGTAGATTTAGATTTTGTTTTGAGTCGGCAATAACAAGTGCGATGTCTGAATTGGCTAATGCTTTTGAAACTACCAATCTTGATTCTTCCGAATCTTCTACCAGCAACACTTTATACATCTACTTGTCCTCACCTTGATAACTTTAAGGATACCTTATTCCCCAATCCTGAAAAGTGGACTTAGATAAACTAGACACCCTGTCTAGCCTTAGGCCCGGCACCATTATCCTAATTTTTAAAAATCAGGAAATATTATACACTTTACCTATGAACATCCCATTTACCTTTGACCAAAATTTGATTCAAAAAACAAAAGCGGTTTCCAAAAATGCACTTTATCTTCTAGCCGTTCTATCGCTAATCAATCTGTTTTTAAATTTCATAAATATTCAAATTCCTGGAATTTACACAAGCAATGCCGAATCAGCTATAATATTTATATTGTCTTTTGCTGCCCTATGCACAGAACCTGAATCCACAAGCCTTGGTAAATTGGCCTCCTTCGCCTATTCAAGTTTAGTCTTTCTATCTGTCTACCTTTTGTGGATCTTTATAAACACATTCATAAACGGCTCACCAGAAAACGAAAAATTGCAAATTTCGCTAGAGTCATTAATATGTTTTTTAAGCAGCACGCAGGCTCTTTTTTTTCGAAAATCTAAAGAGGTAAAGTTTTTGATAATATCTCAGCTATTCAGTGTTGGTACGATTCTTATTACAATTAGCACAATTTTTGCTTTTATTTTAGGTTCTCAACTTCTACAATCAAAACTTTTTTTTAGTGACACGTCCTTGCCCGTTGCAATTAGTATACTTTTATTTTCAATTTCGCTTTTGATGCAAAGGCCTACCGACGGACTAATGACGGTAGTATTTGCCGAAAACATCGGCAGCAGACACTTAAGAAATTCAACATTATTCGCATTTCCGTTACTAGCCATTACGGCCATAATCGCCAGCTTGGGTAGCCAGCATGGTTTTTATGATTTTCACTACGCATTCAACATTATTGTCATTAGTTCATTCATTATTTTTGGGTTTGCGCTGTTTGCTACGACTCGTTATTTAAATAAAAATGATCGCGAACGAGAAATAGCCATTGATGTTTTAAAACAAAAAGAATTTGATCTAATGGAAGCTCAAAAACTGGCTCATGTCGGCAGCTGGACTCTAGAAGTCGGCTCCAACAATCCAAATTGGTCATTAGAAATGTACAATATCTATGGAATTCCGGCCGGCACACCCATCACTCTATCCACTATTGAATCCTATTTTGCAGAAAATGACCTAAAGAATATTCAAATGCAAATGCAAAACTGTATTGAAAAAGGGACGCCCGTCGATATTAAGCATTCCTTCAAACAAAAAAATGGAACGGAAAAAACAGTGCATGGTCGCGCCGAGCTTCGCTTAAACAAAGTCACCGGGAAAAAAGAAGTCCATGGTACTCTTCACGATATCAGTGAAATTAGTGCTACGTTAAATGACCTTATTGAAACAAAAAAAATGTACACAGATTTGTACAACGAAGCTCCTGATATGTTGCTATCTGTTAACCCCAATACCGGTATCGTTCTTAAATGCAACCGCACGCTGTTAAACAATCTGGGTTATGAAATGGACGAAGTTGTCGGTCATCATATCTCAAAATTTTACACTCCAGAAAGTATCGCAATTATCCCTCAGCTTTCAAAGGATTTTATTAAAACCGGATCGATCAACAACATTGAGCTTGCGGTCCTTACAAAAAATAAAAACAGAATTGACGTCAGCCTAAGTTCCACTTTAGTTCGCGGAAAAAATGGCGAGATCCTAAACAGCAGATCCGTATGGAGAAATATCTCTGATGTGAAAATTGCAAGAGAGCTTGAAATCCGTAAACGTGCTGCCGAGGAAAGTTCACGTTTAAAATCTAATTTTGTGGCAACAATGAGCCATGAAATCCGTACCCCTCTGAATGGCGTCATTGGTTTGTCCGAAGTTTTGATGGCAACGAAGTTGAATTCAGAGCAATATGATATCGTAGACACCATCAAGCAATCCGCAAACACTCTCTTTTATTTAGTGAACGATATTCTTGATTTTAGCAAAATCGAGTCTGGACGAATGGAACTAGTTCCTAGCTACTTTTCTTTAAAGGTATTACTGGTTGAAGTTGAAAAACAATTGAGATGGGCGGCTTTTAAAAAGGAACTAGGTATCTCGTTTTCTGTGAAAGGCGCCGATCGCCTGAATTTCTATGGCGATCGAAATCGTATTCAACAAATTCTGACTAACTTGATTTCAAATGCCATCAAATTTACCGAACGAGGAAAAATTGATGTGAATGTTTCGGTAACTACAACGAGTACAACAATATCGAAAATTTATTTCGAGGTCATTGATACCGGCATAGGAATTTCGGCCAATGACCAGGCACTGTTATTCAAACCGTTCTACCAATCGGACAGCACATTGTCGCGGTCATCAGGCGGAACGGGTTTGGGATTATCCATCAGCCAAACTTTGGCTGAATTAATGGAATCTAAAATTCTAATTGAAAGCGCTTTAGGTCGCGGGTCTAAATTTCACTTTACGTTGGATTTACCTCACGAATTTGTCAAAGACCAAAACTTTGATATGCACACCAACACTTTTTATAGATTCGAAAAAAATCCCAAGATTTTAGTCGCTGAAGATATCGATACAAATAGAAAAGTTTTAGGAACAATGCTTGCCGATTTTGGCTGTTCCTATGTCTTCGCCTCAAACGGCGAAGAGGCCCTAGCCATCGTCCAAAGTCAGCCGTTCGATTTAGTGTTAATGGATTGTCAAATGCCTAAACTAGATGGTTTAGGGGCCGTTAGAAAAATTAGAAATCTTACTACCGAAGTAAATAAAATTCCCGTAATTGCAATCACAGCACATGCTAGCAAAGAAGATCGCAAACATTGCCTGGATGCGGGTATGTCAGACTATATTAGTAAACCTTTCACCAAAGGAATTCTAAACGACGTTTTGACAAAATGGCTTAGACCTGGAAATTCTCAAGTATATTCAACGACTGCAACATCAGACGTTTCTATAACAAGCATCCTCGTTGACGAAAGAATTCTAAATGATTTAAAAACATTAACCAGCAACAATTCTGACGATCTTATCAAAGACACAGTGTCAATATTTGAAAAAAACTTACCGACACGGATTCAAGCTATAAAAACCGCAATCACCAATAGAAGTCAAAGTGAAGCTAAGAATGCGACTCATACATTAAAATCGGCCGCTTCAACTTTTGGTGGTTCTGCGATTGCCCGTCTCTGTGATCAGATTACAGAAGATATTAAAAATGAAAACTACCTGGATGCGTCTTTGAAAACAGAATTTCTAGTCCCTGAGGTTCAAAAAACAACTCACTACATATACAGCTGGATGTTGGAACAGTCTTCTTAGACTAGTACCCTGCCATCAACCAGATGAATCTGCCTATCCGTCGCCGAGGCCATATCCGTATCATGAGTCACCATAACGATGGTGGTATTGTATTTCTTATTCGCTTCTTTAAAAATATCCAGCACCAGTTTTGAATTAGTTGAATCCAGTGATCCTGTCGGTTCGTCCGCAAACAAGAACTTTGGATTCATGATCAACGACCGTGCAATCGACACACGTTGCGACTGCCCACCCGATAACTCCTTAGGTAAATAATTTATTCGTTGCCCCAGACCGACCATTTCCAAAAGCTGTTTCGCAAATGGTAATTTTTCTTCGTAAACACCGGCTTTACGTGCGGGCATCATGACATTTTCTAGTGCAGTTAATTCAGGCAGTAAATAATGGAATTGAAAGACAAAGCCGATGTTTCTATTTCTTAACTTGTGTAAATCGTTGGATGACAGCGCTTGGACGTCCTTGTCTCCCAAAAATATCTGACCGCGCGTTGGCCAATCCAATGTCGACAAGATGTACAGCAACGTACTTTTACCCGACCCCGATTTACCTGTTAACGATACAAATTCGCCTTCGTTGACTTCAAAATTTAATCCCTTAAGGATCAGTGATTTCTGAGCACCCAGCTCTTTTTCTAAATTAACAACTTTTAAAGCGATCAATCAGCCCCCCTTATGATTTCAATTGGAGATAATTTAGACGCGGATCGCGCTGGGAAATAACTGGCAAGCAGTGCTACCACATTGGAAATTAAAATTCCGATCAGATATATGTTCCAGCTAAATTCTAAACGAAACACGGTACTGCGCGGGCCACCCATTGAAATTTCACCAATGCTGATCGAAATGATATATCCAATCGCGCAACCTAACAAACCGCCGACCAGTCCCAATATGAGCCCTTGGTACAAAAACAGCGTTGTAATATCGTTGGCTTCATATCCCATGGATCTGAGAATCGCGATGTCTTTGCGTTTTTGCGTCACTACGATTCCTAAAATATTATAAATACTAAAACCAGCTACCAACATGATGATACCAGTGATCGTGTACCGAGTGACGTCTTGAGTCCGAAACATAGACAATAGGTTTTCGTTGATTTGATCCCAGCTGCGTACACGGTCTTCCGAAATCACCTGCCAGCTGGAAGCAATATCTGCTGCCTGACGAAAATCTGCTACCTTCACAAACACCTGGGAAATTTTTCCATTCGCCCCACCCAGTTTCTGTGCGTCGGACAGTTGCATGTAGGCAGATCCTCGGTCTGAAAATTTGTTTCCTGTTGAAAATAGGCCTACGATTTTATACGGAACTTGGGATCCTTTCGTTGAGGTTAGCACTATATTATCGCCGATTTGTTTTGCTAACGTCGTTGCCAGTTCTTGCCCGATTACGATGCGTGCCGTGCCTTTATTTAAGTCTAGCAAACTGCCTTCAACCATGTTTTCTTCAATATTAGTTACCTTTACTTGTTCTTGCGGATCCACCCCAGTGATGCTGATTGAATACGTCGTTTTGTTATAGGTCACTAGTGCCGTAGTGGAATACACACGTGATGCCGCAACGACATTAGGGTTGATGTTTAGAAAATCAAGCCAGCCACGTGAATTTTCGATCGCAGCAGACGCACGGATACCTGACGGCGTTCGCTTCCAAATCACTGTTTCAAATTCTGGCAACAAAACGTCTTTGATTTCTTGCGGATCGATTTCACGTTCGCGAGCTTGAATACGAATATGGGGATCGCCAGAAACCATGGATGCAATCATCGAATTTTGTGACGCTTGAAAGAACGTCGAAATAATAATATACGCGACTGTTCCCATAAAAATTCCAAGCAGTGTTACAATACTTTGTTTTTTCCTAGATAAAATGTGTTTAAGGGCTAGAAAGATCATCATGGGCGAGGTCCTTCGCCAGAGCCATCGGCCGCGGCCGGTCCACGTTTACCCGTGTCTTCGATCACGACTTCGTCATGTTCAAAAATGTCGCCTTCTTTTAAAATCGAGTATTGTGAATTCTTTGCACCGATTTTTAGCGATACCGTTTGTGGTCGGCCGTTACGGATTACTTTTACGTGGCCGTCTTTATCAATTGCCCCAAGCGGAATTAAAATTTGATTTTTATGTTCATCTAATCTGACGGCGACATCACAGGTCATCCCTTGCAGCAGCGATATTTTTGACAAGTCCGCATCAATAGCGACCAAGAATTCACCGGCATTTGAATACACAGATCGTACTTTGCCTGAAATTTTTTGATCGCGCGCGCCTTCGAAACTGATGTCCACATTTTGTCCTGCTTTGATCAAAGGAACATTGCGTTCGTCCACGCTGATTTCAATATAATACGACGAGGTATCGACGACCGTAACGATTACAGTCTGAGAAAAAACTAGCTCGCCCTTTTCATATGCGACCGTTGTGATCATTCCATCAAATGGCGCATAGATCGTTTTCAAACCTTCAAATTGCACCAGCTTGTCGCCCTTTTTAACTCTGTCGCCTGGGCGAACATAACGTTCTAGCAATTTACTGGTGACGCCGATTTTTAGATTGAACACTCGCTCGGCTTTGACAGATCCGATGGCATAAACGGCTTCGACTAAATCACCGCGATGAATCTGTACTGTTCGTTTTGCTCCACTGCTGGGTTTAAATGCCAATCCCAAAACAGTGACGGCGGAAATGATTGAAATTAAAATATATTTACCTTTTTTCATACTATTCACCTATACTCGCAATGACGGAATCCACATCAGAAGACCACAACAATGCTTGATAACAATTCAATTCAAAATCAAGCACTGCGCGATCATATTTTTGTACCGTTTTTTGATACGTGATCGATGCATTCAGCACATCGCTGTAACTGACTTGCCCACTGCGATGATCCCGCGTTAACGAATCTACGTTCGCTTTGTTTAATGTTTTAGCATTTTTAAGTAATTCAATTTGTTTTACACTGTTCTGCAGGGCTTGAATCAACTGCGTGCGCTGTTTCTGCAAATTTTCTTTTTTCTTTTCTAATTCGATTTCGGCAATAGCTTTTTCAGTGCGAGCTTTTGCCAGCTCGCTTGATTTGTTGACACTGACTGGAAACGGAATTGTTAACACGACACCGGCTGTGTAGGTGTTTTGATTGGTAGTCGTATCGCTGCTGTTAACCAAGTAACTGCCCGATAAATCTAATGTTGGTGAATAGTATCCTTTTTGAATTTTAATATTGTTTTCTTTAGATTGAACGGTAGAGGTTAGTGATCGTACTTCGTCGCGATTATTTAAATCCATTTTGTCGATCAAAGGTTTTGTTTGCTCGTAAGAAAATGACAGTTTATTTGACGATACAAAAACAGTATTAGCATCGGAAACCCGAACGACGTTGGCGGCATCAGCCTGGGCTAACTTCAAACTGTTTTCTGACGTCGCAAGGTCAATGATGGAATTGGCCAATGTAGCTTCAAGATTAATGACCTCTGTTTGACGGGCACTACCATTTTGCGCGCGTGATTTTAACTCTGCTAAGTTTTTTTCGTACAGTCTGATTTCCTGTTTTTGGTTTTCGATGTCTTTTTGATATTGCAGTAATTTAAAATAGATATTCAAAGCGGATTCTATTTCACTTTTACGTTTTTCTTGTAATTTGTAAGTTTGTGCATCACGACTGTGTTTGGCAGCTTCCAGTGAATTTAAATCTTTTAATCCGTTAAATAGATTTTGAGTCAGGTTGATCTTTGTCGAGGTGCCATTGACTGTTTGATTGTATGTGTTGACCTGATTTTGACGAGTACCCACTGTCGTATACTGGATCGTCGCATTGACATCAGGAAGAAAACCAGATCGGCTGCCTTCAACCGAGTCTTGCATTTTCTGAAGATTTGCCGATTCTGACTCGACATCTCTGGATTTCTCGAGTGTTTTAGCCAGGAACGATTTCAACGAATAAGTTTCCGCATACGTTGCCATCGCTAAGAGAGTTACTAATATTAAGGTTTCTAAGACACCTGTTTTCATGCCTTCAGTTTAAGACTGAAATAATGAATGAATATGGAAAGATGGGTGTAAAAAGTCCTGTATTGTTATGGGATTATCAACAGGACGCAATGTAATCGGTTAATTACTTGGATAAGCACGCATTTATTTTATTCGTAAAAATTAACCCAGGTTAATTTTTATCTCAGAGAATTATGAGATAAATGGAATAAAGGAGGTCTGATCATGTATCAAAACAAAACAATCGTTCTTACCGGCGGGACCAAAGGTATAGGACTAGAGCTGTGCAAACTTTTATACCCATCCAATAAGCTTTTGGTTATCGCCAGTAATGAAAACAATCTGAATTTACTTAAAAATGCATTTCCAAATATCGTCACCCTCCAATGCGATCTTTCGCAAAGAAAAGACATCGAACACTGCGTAGACCAACTAGAATCATTAGAAAGTATCGATATGTTGATAAACAATGCGGCAGTTCAATATTACCCCGACTTTTTGAGTGATGACTTTGAATTCGAAGGCATTCGCCGAGAAATTTCCATCAACTTTACAGCCGTTTGTGAATTAACCTATCTTTTATTACCTAAATTAGTCGCATCAAAAAAAGCGCCACTTATACTAAATATTTCGTCTGGACTGGCCCTAGCGCCGAAGAAGTCGTCTGCTGTCTACTGTGCAACCAAAGCGGCCATCACTTCATTTACTCGCTCGCTTCGCTATCAGTTGCGGGGTCATGGTGTTGACGTATACCAAGCTTTCCCTCCGCTTACGAACACGCAAATGACAAAAAAACGACTTACGCAAACGCAATTAAGCTCTCCATCCGACGTCGCTTTAAAAATATTAAAAGGCTTAGAAAGTCGCCACATGGATATCTATATCGGTTCTATAAACGCGCTACGGCTCATTGCTTGGGTAGCGCCGTGGCTGGCGCGGAAAATAATGAGCAAAAACTAACAAGGAGCTGAAAATGTCTTATCGTATTTATCTTCATTTTAAAGTGTTACCCAAATGGCTAAAGCTTTCTCGAAACAGACGCCGAGAAATATTTGAAAACGAGATTCAAATACTCATTGGAAAATTCAGAGAAATTAATTTCAGCTGGATAGATCTGGAAGCATTTAGTTCGGATGTAACTGATATCGCAGAGCTAACCACCAGCGACATTCAGCGCTACTATTTTTTTATTGAAGAGCTAAAAGATTCGCAATTTTTTACGGAAGAGTATTTCGATTTAGTAAAAATTCAAATGGGAATCATTGAAGGATTTAAGCACTACGAACAACAACAACAAAAGGAGACAACGTGAAAAAGATGTTTTTTATGGCAATCTGTATCGGGCTATTATCTGGTCATTCACTTTTAGCTAACGAGATCAACCGATTCGATCCCGAAACTCTGCATGACGACCCTACGTATGCTCAGGTAGTAACTACGAATCGTGTGAAGACCGTTTATATTTCAGGTCAAACAGCCGTGGACGTGAACGGGAAAATCGTCGGCAAAGGCAACTTGGAAAAACAGGCCCAGCAATCGATTAAGAATGCATTTGAGGCATTGAAAGCGGCTGGAGCCACATTTCAGGACGTTGTACACGTTCGCATTTATATAAAAGGCTACAAAAAAAATTCTAAATCCCAGTTTCTTCTAGGAGTGCAAAAGGCGTTTCAAGACTTGAAAACGCAACCGCCGTTTGCAGCATCGACGATAATCGGTGTTGAGCGCTTTGACAACGCTGATGCTCTAGTGGAAATTGAGCTGACGGCTTCCGTTGATTAATTGCATATGTCATTTTAGACTTTAAAAATGAATTCACTTGAACAACAGATATTCTCTAAAGCGGAGGCTCTTATTCCTGATAAAATCAGCGAAAAGAGCTTTCGCGCCGACCAAAAAATTTTCCATCAGGACGACGTTTTTATGGATGTGTTACGAATAAAAAAGGGGTTCACAAAAGCCTCCTTTTTAACAAGCGAAGGCAAAGAGGTCACTAAATGGTTTGCTGCCGAAGGACAAATCGTGGCCTCGACGCTGTCACTCACGTTGCAGGCTCCGGCCGGCTTTACCTTAACAGCCATGGAAGATACCGAATTCACCTACATTCGTGGTTTCGATTTGAATGCTTTACTTGAGCAAGATCACCGCTTTGCCATATTAGTCGCTAAATATGCTTTCTCCATCGCGGCAAAAAAGGAAAAACGGGAACTCGACTTTTTAACAAAGACCCCGCAAGAAAGACTTGTTGAATTTCAGCGGGAGTCATCCCAGCTCGTAGGCCGACTAACGCAAAATGAGTTGTCAAAATATTTAGGTATTACGCCGGTGGCATTAAGTCGAATCAAAGCACGACTTCGATAGAAAGGGCTAGCGATCTAGTCCTCCCAATCTTTGAAACGCCACTAGGTGTTTTAAAGATGCGCTTGCTGGCGCTTCATTTTTTTCTTAGTAGCTTTTGGCCTTTAGGTTTTATTTTTTCAGTTTTTTTGGGTGGTTTAGAAACTTTAGACGCTGTTTTTTCTTTTGGTTTTGAAAGAGATTTTAGAAACCCATTCAGGCTTTCGTTAACTAAATGAGGGACAGCATCTGAAGACATGAAGAGGTAGACAGGGCAGTCTTTCTGATTTGTTTGGACCATGAGTAGTCCGGGTTCTTCCTCCAGGCCGGATAACGGGATAAGACCTGGGTGTTTGGATTTATCAAAATTAATTTGACTTAATCGCCCACTAAGACCGGGATCATTGAATTGAACCATGAAATGGGATTCCGATTTATAGGTGGGAAGATTTCCAATACTGTGGTTTTCATATTCCTCGTATAATTTTTTGTCGTAAAAATCACTTAAAACTTTCGGGAACTTTAAACCGTAAAGGGCTGATAGATCTTTTGAGTTAAAATTATTTTGCTTTAAAATATAGCCGTCTTTTATAAACTCTTTGATTTTATTTTTATAAGCTTTCGTGGCATCACCGTCCCAGTCGTACGAGATCACCTCTTCTTTGCCGATTTCGCCCACTTTCCCTGTATGGATATACACATCAGTATAGTCTAAATCAATATCGACAAACATTCCGGTTTGTGGGTTTTCAAAGTAACGATAAGCTTCCGATTTATCTTTCACAGCTATAAAGTTTTCGGCTAAATCAACTGATGGCAGCGTTCCTTCCACAAGCTGCCAATTTAATTTTTGAGCTCCTTTTATACGCATTTGAAAATATTTTTCGGCTAAGGAATCGGATTCAAATTTTTTAACCGAGGCTTTGCCAATCCGACGAGACTCCCCTTTTTGATAAGTAACGTTGCTGACACTAACAGTTTTGCCACTAAGCTCATATACTTCGCCATAAATCATCAGTCCTGTTGCGTATTCGTATATAACCTTCATCGTGGTTTCTCCTTAATTGTCGAAAGGCTCTGCTAAAAATATTCAACATCATGTTTGGAGACGCGACCAGTGAATTAACCTTAATTAGACTTCCTAGTCGCAACCACAATTTTCATAGAAGCTAAAAACTTTTGGAGCACCGGTCGTTAAGCTTGTTGGAGTAGCCGTGATAGTGGCTCCTCCACAACTAGCTAAAATTTTTCCATAAACGATCCCGGAATAGTATCCAGCCGGGACACTCATTGAAGAAATCTCTGACGTACAATTGCTATCAGAATATAATTTCGCAGCGCTGGAATCAGAAATAGAAAAATTTATTGAAGTGGCCGATGATGCATTTTTTGTAAAATTACCGAACGAATCAACAATTTGCAATGTATAAGGAAAACAGACTCCACTGGACTGATCAACATCATAAGTATCCCCCAAATCGTAAGGGAGACCATTTGTTTGAATCAACAGTCCGATAGTTCCCGTACTTAGATCATTTGTACTCAGGGAAATATAAGAGTATTTTGGGTCGCTCGAAAGATTGTTACTTTTAAAATAAACATCGGTATAAGTCTGACCAGATATCAAGTTCACTTGGGTTACACTTTGACTGCAACCTGAATCAACATAAAATTCACCAAAGCCACTAGTAATAGAAAGATCAATCAATAGATTGTAGCTAAGCCCGACAGCTACCCCGTTGTTATAAATTTTTAAAGATAACTTCTGGCAAGAACCGCTTAGGATCTTTTTTGAACTCGATTCGGCGACCAAGACTTGATAGGACTTACTTTTATTCTCAGAAATTATCTCTGGCAGATCATTTCCCGTATGCCATTTAAAACATACAAATGTGCTATCACTCGTAGTTACTCCACAAAAATAATTGTTCGTCTTTCCATAGTTGCTATCATAATTATAATGTGACTTCAGAAGCGAAAACTTTGGCAGCCAACTAATTTCTTCCGGGGTCGCGACAGATTGAGTTTTGGTGGATGTAGAACTATATCCGTATTCGTTCAAAATATAACTTGAATTTCCTCGAAGGCCCCAACAATAAAGCTCCCCTGAGTTCTTAATAGCACAGGTACCAAACAAATTATTCACAATTGATTTAATATCTGAAAGTCCGACCACAGCAGTTGGCGAGGTGTAAGTTGTTAAGTTTCCAGATCCAATTTGACCATAGCTATTATCACTTCCCCAACAGTTTGCCGTGTTGGTGGTATTTAAAGTGCAATAGTAATAATTGCTCCCCGACAAGTAGGCGGTAATACTTTTAGCATTTGAAACTCCAGAAAGAGTTGCTGGATTAAACGACGTGGTGGTTCCCCCACCCCACACCTTTACGGAGCCGTCACTCAGAACAGCAAAATTCTTTTCTAACGATCCGATAGATTTCGAAATAGCAACTACGGACTGAAGCCCCGTCAGACCTAGTACCACCTGAGTCGCTGAATTTCTGGTTATAGACGTGGTGTCGCCAATTTGTCGTGTAGTGTTGGATCCCCAACACTTAACAGTACCTGATCCCGAGACCGTGACAAGAGCACACGTATGACTATTTCCTGAAACTATATCGGTCGCCGTTCCGCCAAGGTTACTGACCTGCACAGGATTGGACGAAGAAATACTAGATCCATTTCCTAACTGGCCAGATCCTCCATCCCCCCAACACCATACAGTGCCATCATCAAGCAACGCACATTTAAAGCCACTTCCCAACGACATTTTTTGAATCTTTTTACCCACAAAAGTTACGAAGCCAGTATCAGTACAATACGCATTACCATTACTGTACAAAAAACACTTCGTCGAAAAGGTCGGAGAAATGAAAAAGTCAGAAATGGGTATCGCAACGGATTTAATTTCCAACGAGGCCGAATTTAGGGCCCCTGAAAACGAGGTCGCAAACAGTTTCAAATTCTCGTGCCCTTCAGTTTTGAGATAAATCGTAGTGCTGGATGTTCCGGCAAGAATATTAGAACTTGTTATTGCACTACTGCAACCCGGGTCGTCGTAAACCCTAGCATTGCCCGTGTAAGTATACCCAACGCCCTGGTCAGAAGAAAGACTTACGTTATTGCCACCACTATCTTGAACCAACACTTGATAAGCGTTACAAGAACCAGGTTGAACAGAAGCACTTCCTGAGAAAGTTAGTTTGTTGGCGGAAGCTGAACTAATTGAAAAGCTTTCGCCTACGACGTTAAGTTCCTCAGCGCCACCATAGCTAGATAAATCGCCCTTAACTGCCTTCAGAGACTTGCTCCCGGAAAGATTAATCTTAAGACCGACAAACTGGGCCCGGCCCCGAATCGCATAAACGGTCGTCTGACCAGATAATTCCCCAGTACCTGAATAAATGGATAACGTTATCGCGGCCCAAGCATCTGCGCCCGTCGTTACAAGATCTCCATTTTTATCATATAATTCTACAAGTGGTTGAACAGCCCATACAGAATCGGCGTTTCCATTAAGTGGATAATCTTTAAATACTATTCGTTCGGCCGTTTGAGAAATAGAAGTCGATTTTCCCTCTATCACTTTTGGCTCTTGAATCATACATCCAACTGAAGCAAAAAGAGCAAAGAAAATCGCAAAAAGCATAGTGGTTGAATACGTAATTTGTTTACTCACCAACGACTTGTCGGTTAAAATTCAAACAATCTTAAACTAGACCAACCGCCTTAATTTGAAACGCCAGCCCGAGCCAGCAATCCTTTAATTTCCTATTTTTTAAACGAAGAAAGTATCGTTAGCCGACATAAATCGTCAACGTGGTGGAAATTGAACAATTCGGGCTTTAAACCGCCTACCCTCAGCCATGCCGCTGACTCTGGCCATTACATCGTTAATATATTACAAAAGTACCGTCGAGTCTAAAATCACTTTCATCTACCATCTGAATTAGTCTCCAGTTGGACTGTTTCTCCAAATTTTTTTGTATTACACAACTACCGTCTGGAAAATCACCACGAGCTTTTATTTCTAGCATAATATCCATACTGCTTCTGTTCACCACCACATAGTTTTTTTCCAAATTTTCTTTTAAGAAACAACGAGATAAAAAATTCCAAACCAAATCTTTAGCCTTTTTATCAAATTTCTCCGAAGCCTTTGGTCTTTCGTCAGAACTCTCCACCCTGTCACATTTAGATTTTCTTTTTAGTTCGCCTTCGAATCCACATCTATATTTAAGCCATTCAACGCAAAATGGATCCTTAGAAAGGTCCTCTCCTTTTATACAGGCATAGTCACGCCAAAGATCTGCCGGCTTACGGACACTTAGCTCTGATTCGTCCCCTTTAGGCAAACACTTCTCATCTTTCTGTTCCACACACTTATTCCACTTTTCTAAAAACTCCACCAGACTCTTATCTGACTTCTTAAGGGCTTCATATGACGCTTTGTTGGCTGCTATCTCTGCTCTTTGAACCGAATTCTCTGACTCTCTGTACTCAAAAAGCTCAGCTTCTTTTTTGCTTACATACAATACCCTGTCTTCATACTTTTTAGTCTCATAGAAATTTTTTGACTGATTATCTTTGACTTCAATTATCACCGGAGAATCGTCCCCTGATACTATCGGACCTTTCCTGGGACAAACTGTGAAATAATTCCCGGCTACTGCCTCTTCATGAACTTTCAACATCCCTTCGCTTATAGAACCTCGCCAGTCACACTCTAGTTTACCCCGGATGCTTAGTCCCTTTTTATCCATAACCATAACGGGATCACCCTTGAACTCTTTATTGTCGTAGAATTTTACCGGAGGTGGTTCGCGTAGTGCCTTTCGTTTAGAATAGCTAAGTATCAAATATGGCGAATCGCGATCCAACCAATCTTTTTCATCAGCCCATCCCACGAGCGTCGCTCCCAATGCAAATACCGACAACCAAATAACCTCTGATCTGATTCTCATCTCTTACTCCTAGCTACTTCTTATCTATAATTTGGCGCCACCTGTCACCACGGCATTTCCTGAAATACTAGACTTACCCGATACTCTGGCCACTACACTGACAACCGCATTGTCGGAAGCAACAGCAACAAGCTCTTCGGCAAGAACAAAGACTGCTAAAGAACAAATTTATCTGTTAGTAATGGTATCAACCTGATTCGACCGTTCTAAATAAACTAGATGCCTTCAATAAAGTACTTAGGTTACTTTTCTAAAATCGATACAGTTTGGAAGATTTATATTGAATGAACTGGCCCCTTAGCCTGCGGCTAAGGCCAATTAAAATATCGTCAAATCAAG
>CAWVRN010000033.1:0-43296 GCA_963932905.1 uncultured Bdellovibrio sp. | reverse complement strand
CCCGGTTCATTCCCTCACCAGAGTTCAAACACTTGCACTAAATTGCAATAGAACCAGTGACGATCATTCCACACGGGCAGCGATTGACAATCCAACAGCAAAGGGACCGGTAATTTAACGCCTATAAAAAGCTCACAACTGTGAATCTTTCCCATCGAAAAATGGATAAAATGTGTTTCGGCATTTTAAAAAATGTCCCAAAACCATAGCGTCGATCAATTTGACTATCGCGCAGGAAAGATACAAATTCAAAAAGTTCGACAGTCTCATAAATGCTCACGCCTAGGTATTCTAGGGTGTTGCCTAAATTTTTTATCCAGCACCCACTTTGCATGTAAGTCTTTTGTTCAGGGTTTCCGGGGGGAAATATATGAGGTTGTTTCAGTATGTATCACTTGCGACTATTTTATTAGGAACGAGTTTTGGCTACGCCGCTACGGTCTGTTCAGGACAGAGTGAAATTGATCAGCCGGAAAGATTCATATATCAGCTGTATACGGATGTTTTAGATCGCGCAACATTGGATGGCGACAGCGGAGTTGATACGAACCTAAAAAACCTTAAGGATCAAATTGCTTCACAATGTAGAAACCTCGGTGGTGACGCCTTAGAAACGTGCCGTTTACATATCTATGCCAGCACAGTCGAAGGGTTTATGAAAAGCCCTGAATTTATTAGCAGGCAATCAAAGCTTAATCTAGCATCAAACAGAGATTTTGTTTTAGTCGTTTACCGTAAACTTTTTCGACGTGATCCGGATTCTGAGGGCCATGACTTTTGGACTCATCGACTTAACACTGGTCTTTCAAGAGCGGATTTTATTTACGGTTTCTTAAGCGGCGAACACTATCGCAATCGTTTTTCATGTACGGAAGGTAATTCGGCTATTGATGGTTCTCGTTTTTTTGTCGAGCAACTCTACCGAGACCTTTTTAAAAGAAACCCGAGCCAAGATGTGATTGGCGTTAACCCGAAAATAGCGGCCATCGACGTGCATGTGGCAAACACGTGCAAAGGTACCAGTGGTAAAAAACTCTTTCTTTGTCGCTGGCAAAAGCACGCTCAAGTTGCCTTTGATGCCATAAATAGTGACGAATACAGAAGAAAAAGACCAGACGTGAGTACGACTCAAGGATTCGTAAAATCCTTGTATGAAGATATTTATAATCGCTCCCCAGATCCAGGCAGCATAGAAGCATGGACACGTGAAATTGACTCAGGAAGGAAAACTCGGTTTTCGCTCTTAAGTAGTTTTTTATATGGCGAAAACACAGAGTACCGCCGACGTTTTATATGGAGGAACAATCGACATTTTGCTTCAACTCGTCCACTTCCGGGGCCAGAGACTGTTCAAGTTTTTCCGGCTGGTTCGTTAACTATTCGGGCGGGGGAAGCCACCGATGGATCCATTGGTGTCGCATTGAGGGTAACTCACGCAGGTGACCTTCAAGTTTTCAGAACTCAAGATAAAGTCGTGCTTTGGCACACAAATACAGACGACACGACGTGTACGCCTACAAAATGTTATTTATTGTTTCAAGGTGATGGTCATTTAATTCTATATGGATCAAATGGAAAACCTGTTTGGTTCAGTAATACAGGTGGTAGAAACGGATCAGCATTAACGCTGTCACCGAAAGAATCCTACATAACAATACGAGACAGATATTATAAAGTCAGTTTTGAAACAGGAGGTACGCCGACACCGACCATGTTGATGGATGGACTTGCTAAAGTAAATCAGGCTCAAGCCTCGTCAACACAATCATTTATAAATACTATGGGTATCGGGACACATATCGATCAGGGAACCGATCGTAATACAACCATTCTTCTTGGACAGCTTAATTATTTAGGTATATCAACAATTCGTGAACATGCAGATCCACTTTATTCAAGTCAGCTCAAAACCGTAATGGATGCGGGAATTAAAATAAGCCTGATCCATAACAATGCGAGCGCTGCCGCCATAGTCAAAAATTTGGAAACTATTGTAAAGTTAAAACCAGGCGGAGTGGTTGCTATCGAAGGACCGAATGAAATCAATAATTTTCCAGTATCTTGTGACGGTCTTTCTTATGACATTTTTCAAAAAGACACGGAAGGCAATTTTGTTTTTCAAAAAGATGCGAAAGGCGATCTGTTGGTAGACTCGAGTGGACAGCCTATAAAAATCAGACTTCCGACTTTTAATGGGGGACCCGCGGCCCAATGTCTGATGACTCAAATGTATCAGGGAGTCAAAAATAGTTCTATTTTAAAACATTTACCGGTATTTCATTTAACAAGTGGCTATATGGCTGTAAATGCCGCTAAATATGGGTTGCTGACTTTAAAAGGTCAGGCGGACTATGCCAATATTCATCCGTATCCAACGTCTGGAAATCAACCTCGAGCCGAAATGTTAGGAAATCTATCGGGGGCCTATTTCAGTGCGACTCCCAGTAAAACGGTTATTACAGAAACGGGTTACACCACGGATTTGTCCAATAAAAATGGGGTGAGTGAAACGGCACAGGCGATTATGAATTTAAATATCTTTTTTGATGCCTTTCAAGCGGGAATTCACAAAACGTTCCTGTATACGATGAGCGATGACCATGAAAGTTTTGGTCTATACAGAAAAGATGATACGGCTAAACCCGCTGCTGTTGCCATTCATAACTTAACAACGATTTTAAAAGATACTGGCGTGCAGTCTACATTTCAGCCCAGATCTTTGAGATACAGTTTGGGTAAGTTGCCGGATAAAATCTATTCAATGTTGCTGCAAAAAACCAACGGTAATTATTATCTTGTTATCTGGAATGAAGAAAAAGTTTGGGACGGTCGGCAGGATCTTAACATTGAAAAGGAAATCACCCTGGATCTGGGCAAGATAGCTAAAACTCTAAAGGTTTTTAGTCCGGTCGATTCGGATAAAGAGGCTCACAGTTTAGCCAATGTAAACAAATATAAGTTTAGAATTGGGGCCAAGCCTTTGATCATCGAAATTAAACAGTAAAAACAAGAATCCCTAAGCTACGCCGTAGCTTAGGGATGGAAACAAGTTGAACTCAAAACCTTTTGGTAACTAACAACATACAGAGCTAGGTTTCTATTCTATTTTTGGGCAACTTGTATACATTCCTGACATCGAGTTTGACTTCAAATAAAGGTAATACGTATTACGCCTTGGTGTGATTATCGCAGTCTTTAAATTCAAAAGGACCGTTTTAACGAATCAAAGATATAATCTTCATCCCAACGGAATTGATACAAATGCAAAAAGGCGACAAAACAAAAAAATTTGTTTTCTCTATTCCCCAAAAAAGTAATTTCGTTCGTGGTAACTTAAAATTTGGGGTTCTTTTTATACTTGCGTTTGGCTTTCCTTTATTGGCGTCTGCCTCAGAACAATCTGTGTGTCTTTCTTTTTACTCACATGCGGGATCTGTCACTTTCAAAAGTGAAAATGTAGAAAAAAAAATCTCCCGTATAATTGATCGAGATTTAAACTTGGAGGATTCTTCTCAAAATCCGTTCTCTAGATTGATTGAAGACCTCGACAAAATCTACCGGGAAAGTATTTATTCTGAAAAATCTATAATTCATCGCAATGCACTTTTAGCTTGGAAAGCTCTTCAAGAGGAAGCTCTTGCTAATAGGAACGGCATTACCTATCACGAGTATGTTGAGCTTAGTTCCTTATATATGTTAATAACCGATGATATCGTTACCAAAATGTCTATTAATTTTGAACGCTCTAGAAAGATAGCAAAAAAAATAGCTGACATCTTGGCTTCTAATTACCCTCACCTAATTTATATTTTTACTCCACGAATACTTGGTGTTCGCGAATTCAATAACAATTCTGGGGAGCCTATTTTTTATATCGGTCTAACCAACCAAAAAATGTACGTTGATTTAACGCGAATGAAGCCGATGAATTTCTATATTCACGACATGAATCATGCACTCGCTTCGTTAAATTTGTTTGGAGACAGTATTCTCCGCGGATATTCACACTTAGGCTTCAATGAGGACTACACCTTTCAAAGGTTTCCGGCCTTTGAATTAACAAGAGATCAAAAGAAAGATATTGTTTTTTGGACCCCTAAAAATATTGAGTTGCGAAACAGGATTTTTGCTTCACTAGAAGCGAAGTCTAATTCACGCCTTACAAGTGCTGTAAATTCAATTTGGTTTTTCATTTATCATGAACGATCATTGAGGATGACTGAGCACGATTTAAAAACTGAACTTATTCGCCTGTCTCAATTAAGTGATGATTTAATTTATATGACGGCAGATAGAGCCATGGTGGACCCCATAAACATGATAAATTATTTTTTTAAAGAGACCATGGAATCTCAGGGAGTCAACGACCGAGAACAAATTATAATTGGGATTCGCGAAGGTATTCAATGGATGCTTGCCGAGCTTGGATCATGATTTTAGCTTTCGCCTAACTCCATTTTCACCTGAAGTTAAAACACAACAGTCTTCTTAACGTAGACGTTGTGTAGAGTCTGAGGTGAGTTTTACTTTTTTTAAGATTGTGGAAAAAATTATGCAGAAAACTGGGAGATTAATCCCACTACATCCAAAAAACCTAAGGAGAACCTATGTTAAAAAAAACAATTGTTCCGCTGTTTCTGTTAATGAGCCTAAGTTCTAGTGCACAAATTGAGTTAAAAGTGGGAGATTCAATAACTCTCAACGGAGTTCCTGTTTCTTGCGGAGGCGCACCTATTGCGGTTGATCGAGTGAGATATATAAATATCGATAAGAAACTTGTGTTTGCTGAAGCTCTTGCTGGCGTAGGCTCCTGTCGAGTTGTACTAGAGCAAATTTCTCTGGATTCGGATAAGAAAGGATATTTTATAAAAATCAATAACACACGGGCGTCGAAAGCATATTCTGATGACTATGACACGGCTGTGTCTGAAATGGATACAATTCTTCGTCAAACTATTTACAATGGTTCTTGCGGCTAATGCCTATCCAGATAGTCACCGCTGCACGTTTGCGGGGGTGACTATTATTGGACTTGATATTCCCTGACTAGATAGGCTCACGTTGCTTGTATAGTCGAGTTTTTACCAAGATTCACCTAAGGATTAAAAAAGCCATAGAATCCACCGTCGGGTGCGAGCACCGTAGTATGGCAATTTAGCTTTTGATCATAAAACACGTAGGATGAATCGTAGCTACCATCACTATTGATGCGATTCACGCGATGGCCCATGGCATGGCCATCGTACTTGTAACTAGAAGCTACATCGTTAAGTAAAAGAATTTTTCCGGAAGCTAGTTCCAGCATGCTAGCAACAGAAGGATCATAATTTGTAACAATAGCTTCAATACCACGACCGGCCGCAAACGACGTATCTACTGCTCCGTCAGTATTATAACGAACGATATTTCGCTGAGTCGTTCCAAAGCTTTGGAGCCGAAACTCAGTTATTAATATTTTTACCCGATTTGATAATAAAACCATCGTCTCTAAAGGAAGCCAACTTGAACTTCGATAAACTTATTCCATTCATTATGACCATAGTAATTGGTGCGGCGGCAATTGGAAAACTAGACACCTTACAAAGATGGGTTTGGAAATCACAGGCTCAGCTTCTATACCAATCTAGAGCTTCTAACTGGGGAAGTCCGAATATATTTTTAGATTCGAAGAAAAGGTAGAAATTCACTTCACCGATTTTTAAAGATTAGGTAAATCAAACTGAAACGTCGTGGCGATTGCGAAATAACACAAAGATATCCACAGAGTTAAACGAAATGGCGGCTAAAGCGAAGGCAGATATGGTAAGATAGCAGAAAAAAGTTTTGGGTGACGAGTTATCTTGTCTAGATTCGTATCAATCTTAATAAAACCGATTAAAGAAAGACTACGCCACTAGGACGCGACATCCAATATTTAAGGGCCAAAAATCTTAAAGTTTGTGTCAGGCAGCCGTCTTGGATTTGCGCGTATGCTCGAAAGTGACCATCGGTCTTTCGCTTGATTACTATTATAAGTTGATATATCGCACTCAAAGTCGTATTGCTCATTAGTTTTTATAGTTACTATAGTTAAGGTTTCAGTTTTATAGACTTTAACTTCCTTTTCTCTAAAGAAACAACCTTCTAAATTTTTCCACAAAAAATTAGTAAGCTGCTTCTCAGTTTTCTTACTTCGTTTTGGGCGTTGCTGGCGTGGTGACTTTAATATTTCATCGCAATCACCATTATTTTCGAGTCCTTTTGAGACTGGACATCGATGCGCCAGCCATTTTTCGCAATAGGATGATTCTGTCACGATTGAATAGTTATGGTATGCACATACATAGTCTTGCCACCCTTCATCTAGAGCTTCATATTGATCTCCTTGCGGCAAGCAAGACTTGTCTTTTTTACTAATGCACTTTTTAAAATTTTCCAAAAAAACTCTTAAACTTTTATCTTGCTCTTTAAGGTTTTTGTATGCGTCTGCATTTGATTTTAGGTTTTCTTTCTCTTGAGTTAAGACTGACTCGTGAAAATCAAAATCGTTCATTTGTTTTTTATCTAAGTATAGAGTCTTGTCATTAAACGTTACTTCGTAGAAATCTTTTGACAGATTATTTTTTACTTCGATTCGAAACAATTCATACTGTGATATAATTGGCCCTGTTCTGGAACAACTTTCGCCCAATTTATTATCTGACTCTGTGCTGAGTAGAAGTCTTTTGTCATAGTTCTCTTTATATGTATCTCGCCACTCACACACTAGTTTATCTTCTATAGTTAAGCCTTTCGAATCAATAACTATCGTCGGTTTTCCTGTAAAATCTTTGTTCGGGTAGAATTTTACATTTGGTGGAGTATTATGGGACATGCTTTCGAGATATTTATATGTTAGATAAGGTGAATTGTCGTCTGTTACCTCTATTCTTCCCGCAAACAAATTAGTGGCATATGCGATCACGAATAGATATGAGAATAGAAATTTATTACATGCTAAGTTAGCTCTCAAGAAATCTCCTCTGCTAAAGTTCGATTATTTTTCATTTATTATTCTATCGCCATCTACTTGTGTGTCTTTATTAATCTTTGAATTACCTTTAACTTGCGCTTGGCCAAATACTTTAGCGCTTCCGGTTACACTAGCAAGTCCCGACACACTCGCTTGCTGGTAGACTTGCGCCATACCGCTGACCTTCGCATTTTCAAATACTTTAGCATCACCGAACACCTTGGCGCCACCAGTCACCACTGCATTTCCAGAAATACTAGACTTACCCGATATTTTTGCCATGACACTGATAACGGCATTTTCAGAAACAATAGCTTGTTCATCGACAATCGCCGCATTTAATATTTTCGCCGAATTTTTAACTTGAGCATTTCCACAAACCTGAGCTGCCCGGTCGATAAACGCCGTCTCGTCGACTTTAGCACTATCAGCCACAAAGCCTCCACCATTTTTGTGCAGGTGGCCTTTTGACCTATAACAAGGATTGGCATGACTTAAGGATGTTAAACTCATTAAACATATCACTAAAAATACTCTACCAAACTTCATAAAACTCCTTACTAGGGAAGACTCAAAGGTTCACAAACTGAATCATACTGATCCGGTGTTTCCAAATTTAAATAGCATTTCTTACTGCTAACAGACTTACCGCTGAAATCCAAAGGACCCATAAGTATCGAATTTAAAATGTTAGCCGAATAAGAAGCATAAATAGTGTTTAGGGTTGAGTTGACTACTGTCGAGCTGCCCACAGTACTTTCACCCATCACTTTTGAGTTATTAACCACAGAACTATTTATAAACGACTGAATAATTTCAGAACCAGTGGTTATCTGCGAACTATATACAGTACTAGATTCTATGGCTTTTGATGCGTCAATCGTACTTTCACTAATGTAGGATTTTGAAACTAAACTCTTATTTATTACTGCACTTTGCAACACCGAAGAATTTTTCTCAATCTTACTGCTAAGCACACTACTGCCAAATACGCTTGAGCCATCAATTGAACTAGAGGCACTGATTTCAAATGGTGTTTCTTCAGCGGTGATCCCGTTTACCACAGTTCCGACTGCGCTGCCATTTTTTATCGTTGAACTAAGTACTTTACCATAACCATTTACGTTGCTATGGCTAACTGTAGAAGCTTTTACAATGGTGGATGAGCCTCCGCGTTTACTTAAAAAGCTTTTTTCAATTATACTGCCACCAAGAATATCTAGGGAACCGTATAGAATTGAACCATTGATATTTGATTCTTCCAGAATTCTAATTGGCCTGTAATTGCTTATCGACGAGTCCATAGCGCCAATGATGGAATCTTTCACAACAACACCTTCTGTTAAATTGACTTCTTGTAGGAGACCGAAAATGTAAGGATTGTCTATCGGTACTTCACTTATAAAATCACTTCCTACTACACTAGTCGGTGAAAACTCTTTAATTACTTTTACACGCTTATTTTCTGTTCCAACTACATTCACATTTCCGTATATTTTTATTGGCGGCTCGTAGTTGTTATCAATCACTTCATTAACTATATTGCTAATATCGGCATAGTTGATCGTGGTTTTTTTATCTAAAGGTGACCAGCCCGAATCTGACTCCATTCCTTCTATTTGCGCCGAAGAGATTGTTGAATTATCGACTGTAATATTTCCGGAAATAAATGAGCCGTTCGTTACGACCGAGTTCTTAATTTCTAAAACCCCTTTTGGTCCACCAAACAAGCCGCTGTAATTTTTGACCGAAGAACTGACCTGCTCCCAGATGTTGATCCAAATACTAAGAGACATATTTAAAATCAACTTGTGTTTGATTGTTTGTTAAAGTTTCAGGTGCTGGCGGTCTATAACCAAGACTGCTATGCGGCCTGATCGTGTTGTATTCAACTCTCCAGCGCTCAATTAAAATTTGTGCTTCTTTGAGTGTATAAAATATTTCTCCTTTTAGTAATTCATCCTGAAGCTTTCCGTTGAATGACTCGCAGTAACCATTTTCCCACGGACTTCCTGGCGCAATGTAAAGCGTTTTTACTTCGGTATCTGCAAACCATTTTCGAACAATCTTTGCCACAAACTCAGCTCCATTATCTGATCTAACGTAATCAGGAACTCCACGCTGGATAAACAATTTTGATAGCGCCATCAACACATCACGCGAGTTTAGCTTCCTGCGCACTCGGATTGCCAAACATTCACGCGTGTACTCATCAACAATATTTAGCATTCTAAATTTTCTGCCATCATGAGTTTTGTCTTCCACAAAGTCATAGCTCCAAACATGGTTTCGATACTCGGGGCGAAGTCTTATGCACGAGCCATCATTTAGCCACAGCCTTGCTTTTTTGGGTTGCTTAGACGGGACTTTTAATCCTTCTTGTCGCCAAATTCTGTAAATGCGTTTTACATTTACATGAAACCCTTCCGTCCTTAGCAAAGCACAGATTCGGCGATAGCCATAGCGACCATATTTTTTCGCCAAAGCAATAACTCGCTGGCGAATTAAAATTGAATCCGATGATTCGTCCGCAAATTTATGTCTTTGTGTGGAACGTGGCTGATTAATGGCCCGACAAGCTCGTCTTTCAGATACACAGTGTTTTTGTTTTAGCATTTCTACGGCTTGACGTTTTCTTACCGGGCTTAAAAGTTTCCCGAGGCGCCGCTCTCGTTTAGCGGCAGATGGTTCGAACCAGAATCTGTCGATCTCCGGTTCGCTTATAGGAAAATTTGGTAGCCAACCCCTGAGAACCTGCAACTATTACCAACAGCATGATTTTGTTGAACTATTTCAAAAAGACATTTCCCGAATTTTCAATGTTTGCAGCCCTCTTTACTTGCAGGGCTACTCTTTATCAGAGGTTTCAAACTTAACCGGATTTGCTTGCACAACCGCCCGAGACCACCTTGTTAAAGGCGGAGCGACACTGCGGCCAAAGAATTCCGCCAATTCTAGAAAAATTTCGCGTCAGAAATATAAAAGCTCAGCGGCACCACCCTTTGGTTACGTATACCTCGAAGGTAAGCTACAAAAGGACCAAAAAGAATTTCCAGTTCTGCAAATAATTTGGAACCAATGGCAGATTGGACAGTCCGCAACGAGCATTACTCACTATCTGAACGACAAGAAAATTAGGACTCGCAAACATCGCGAATGGAAACGAACGACCATTCTTAACATTTTACAACGATTTGAAAACAAAACTATTGTACTCTAAAGGAGGCCAACTTGAACTTCGATAAACTAATTCCATTCATTATGACTATAGTAATTGGCGCGGCGGCAATTGGAAAAATAGACGTTTTACAAAGATGGGTTTGGAAATCACAGGCTCAACTTTTATACCAATCTAGAGCCTCTAATTGGGGAAGTCCGAATATATTTTTAGATACAAAGAAAAAGTAGACGTTCAACTCACCTGTTTTTAAAGTTTGGAGTGCTTTGTAAACGTAGACCAGAAGAATTTGACGTTGAGTTGCTTCGAAGCCCTCCACTTCATCAAAATTTTAAGTCGCGAGCTCAGATGAAGATATTGCGAACCAACCCGCATACATGTCGTCACAACACCGCCACGCATTCAATTAAGATTGGAGATAACCTATGGCCATCTGAATACTAATACGACTCACTGTTAACTTGAAATCAATGTCCAGATGAAAAGCAGTTACAATGCTAAACTTCAATTGGTATTACAATTTCATTTTTTACGATATTGTAAATGTCAGTTTCTTGATCTGGCGTACTTATACTTACTATCAATGCATACCTGGTAGACCGATTGACATTGTTTTTAAAATCTTTAATTTTCCACCATCCAGAGGTTGGATAAACTGCGATATGGTCGCGAGTTGCCAAATCTTCTGCAGTTCCTTCCCAGTAATCTGAATGAACCGATCCTTTTGATCTAATCTTTTTTCCGAAATACCAATCTGTGTCACCTTCATGAACACCATCATCATCTTCGTCTCGGCTGGCGGCATTCACTCGAGCTCTAAAATCGCCTATTGGCTCATCGCTCTTTTGCACTTCAAATCTTAGCCCATACGACGAATACTGATACTTATAGTCCCAACCTCTAGAACTTGGATCGGGTTCAATAAAATATGAAAGAGTTACACGCATCTGAATATCTAATGTACCCAAGCTCTCAAGTGCTTGCTTAGGCCAAGGTAGTTTATGCATTCGAAGTTCATTCATTTTTCCCTTCTCAGTGAAGGGAGAAATTTCATCTTGGATTAACAAATTTAAATCATTTGTTGCACTCTTTAAAGCCTTATTCAAATCGGGAATTCCGTAGCCGACCGTTCTCAATAAACTTTCGCGACCGCCCTTGGTCGTCAAATTCATAAGTTTCAACATTTCATCGGTCCATGATGCCGAATGAACGATAAGTGCTCTAACCATTTCTGGCCATAGAAAAGAATATGTTTTAAAAATAATCGCTGCAAATCTACTTAAAAGGGCAGTTGCAGCGCTCGTCTCCATTGTTAAATTAAAATACTCGTGCGGAAACCTATGATGCAAGGTTAACATCTGCAAACTTGGAGGAGTATCACTAGTATTATTTGCAGGATTAAATCCAAAATTACCACCTTCAAATACCACATCTGGCTTTACAGGCCACTTGTTTCTTTGCCAAGTTAACGAAGTGCTTGAAGATGGACCTAAAGAACCTAATGGAGCAAGTGGGGTCCATCCAGCAAAGGCAGTATCCGTAATTTGATCTTTATTTGCAAAGTACCCTACCGTAAGAGCATTCCAAGACTGACCAGGATCATGAATAGAACTCGTTAATGCTTCATTTGGATAGTCTGTAGGATCATTTACAATGTTGCCCGCAGCAACTATCAGCAACATTTTATCGCCAGTAACTTTACCGAAACATATATCATCAATCGCAGCTGACCATGAAGAAGGACTTCCTCTGTGCGCGTATGGTGGAAATGAAATCGGCAAACATACTACGCGATTTACATTTGGATTTGTAACTGCAGCTCTTGCCACTGCCTCTTGAGTAAGATTGCCATACAAAGGTAAATTATTAGGAACATTCGTTCGCACCTTTACGGATTCTAATCTAATAGGCATTTCGGCCGTACCACGGGCTAGTAGCGCCCGATCTAACTGGCCCCACACAGCAAGACCAGCCATCGTAGTCCCATGCCCATGAGAATCAATCCCGTTCTGACCAACAACCACACTGTGCACATCTGTAGCTGCGAGCGCTGGCCGCAACAAACTATGTGCATCATTCACACCGGTATCCAGCAAACAAACAAATGGCGAGTCAGCAGATGGCACACGAACATTTCTAAGAAGCTCATCTGCCCAATCTCGTTGATCAATATTATTCATATCTACAAACTCAACTGCTACATCTTTAGCGATTCTTATTTCAGCAATAAAACCAAAACTTTGAATTTGTTGAACCAACAAATCTATCGATGACTCAACTGGAACAATAGTTAAATCTGTAAAGTCTAAATAAGAAGTGCCGTGCTTAATTTGATTTTTACGTAAAAATGAAAAGTATTGATTTCTATTTTCTTCACTTTTTTTGATCCAAATTTCCCACCAAATTTTCGTATGAGAATCATTGGGAAGTAACGAAATATCGTCTGTATAAAATGAGAGAAAGGTAACTGTTTGGATTTTTTCAATACTTCGGGCGAGATCATTGTTGGGAGCGTTCTTTTTGTTAGGTCCCGGTCCCTCTTTGTAATCTTCAATTTTATTTACAAAATAATTTAAATCTTTGTGAGGAATAAAAACAGTAGCCGCTTTTTCCTTGTCGGGTAACTCCCTTACGTTTAGTAAGGTTATACCTTTTCGTTTATTTTCCAGGCTTTCTGTTTTCAAATCAAATCCAGGTAGGCCGATAATTTCTATGTAACTCCCACCCTTTTGAGGCTGATTCGTCATTTCTTCTCGCAGCACTTTATTAACCTGATAAAGTGCTGTTAATAATTTCTTCGCGTGATTTTTGCGATTAGGTCTACTCGGATATTTCTTGCCAGTAAAAGCAGAGCTTGGAGATGAGTAACTTTCAGAGTGTCCAGAGTTATTTAAAATAAGATGCGGTAAATTGTTTTTATAATTTTGAGCCATAAAAGTTATTTTTTAGATAACTTTCGATCTCTAATATGTGCAACTAAATTTTCTGTTGATACACTCTCAACATCTGATAAAACACTTTCTTTAACAGTTTCTTCACACACTCTAGTTATTTCAGCGAAACTTAAATCCTGTGATTCAGATACAATTTTTTTCCAATCAACTTTTTTTGTATCCATAAGAGACAAACGATCCTTAAATAACTTTAAAGCTAGACCGTTACTAGGCAAATTATACTCAAGCACATCATCAAATCTACGAAACAAAGCCACATCTAAAAGCTCCGGATGATTTGTAGCTGCTATGATAAGACTCTCTGCACTGCTTTGCTCTAAAAACTGTAAAAAAGAATTCAACACTCTTCTAATTTCCCCGACATCATTCGTAAACGATCTCTGACCACCAATTGCGTCGAATTCATCAAACAAATACACACCACGAATTTTTTGAATATTCTCAAATACCAACCTTAATTTTGCGGCGGTCTCACCCATGTATCGAGTAATCAATCCATCCAACTGAATTGTGTACAAAGGAAGATCCATCTCCCCAGCTAACGCCGACGCAGTCAAAGTCTTACCAGATCCCGGTGGACCCACTAGTAGCAATTTTCTACGAGGCTGCAAACCTTTAGAACGAAGCTTATCTTGCATTTTATGTTCTCGTATTACTCTGTCTAATCTCTCTAACGTTCCAGAGGGCAATATTAACGAATTCAAACCATCATCTGGATAGCTTACAGAAAGAATTGAACTTAGCTCACCTCTTGGTTGACTGATAAAAACCGTGTTTGGAGTGTCCCTAACTTTTAAAAGGTGACCCTTTTCTTTTGCATCATCAATTAAACTCTTTAGTTCGTCGGCTAATTTGGAATGCCCTTGCTTCGCCGCTTGCGCAGCTACTTGCATTGCAATGGAATAGAACCGACTATCGTCGCCCTCAGAGTGACTCTTTATAAGTGCTTTAATTTGGTCTGACGTAGCCATATGTACTTTATCCTACTTCACAACTTGTTATATTCTACACGTCACGTCAATACTTGTCGAATCGTGTTGGTTAAATTTTTCGCCTTCTGGACACTGGCCCAGAGTATTAGATTTAAAAAATCAAAATAGCTCGAAACTTTACTTTTCAGTGTTCATTTTTGAGTAATGAGTGGTCATGTTGTAGGTCAAGGTTTGAAAATAATGTCGCTCCTAATGCCTCGCAGGCATCTTTCTATATTTTTAGATACCAAGAAAAAATAGAAGTTCAACTCACCTGTTTTTAATGGTTGGCCCTCACACCCTAAAAATCTCTATTTCACCCCCTCAGCACGGAGGATGCGCCAATTTATTCTAAATTTTCACACCTCCTGCCGCAGTAGCTCGTTCGGGGCTGGAGATTCTTAGGGTGTGGGTTTTCACCGACTCCTCGGACCTCTCAATGATTTTGAAGAGGTCGCTCAAACAAGAGCGGCTCACAAACAAAAACAGGAGAAATCTTATGAACTCTGATCTTAAATCTAAACTTGAAATTTTAGCTTCGAATTATTCCAACCCATTTTGCTACTCTTGCTATCATGTTTGTCCAAATGGACGATGCCAGTCGTGTGGTAGCGATGACTTGATGAGATCGACTCCGAACGGCTGCGAATATGGTCTAGACTGGGTAATAGAAGAAATTTTAAACGAAAAACTCACTCCCGTGAATACTGAAGAGGCATTTGAGGAATCAGTAAGGTCGACTCTTGAAAACGAAACTGTAACTATAGGATGGATGAGTTTCGATGCCGTTACCATTATGAAAGAATTAGATCCCGTTTCGTGGGAAATTGCCAAATCTGACTATGAAAATTTCGAGGAATCTGAGGGTAATTTAATTTCGATGGATAACGGATCTACTTACTATTTAACATCCGAAATAGAAGAGCTGTTAGAACACCTATGAGACTTAATAGGTACTTAGCCCATCCAGTCGTTTGGCCCACCAGCAGAATAGCCACCAGAATAATCTACAGGAACGTAACTCTTGTTTTCAAAGTTAGACTTACAAGTGTTGCAAGTAAGCCAAGGTGAATCCGCTTTGGGAACTCTAATCAATTTGTGATCGTTATCATGGCATTGCTGACAGAATGGTCCATCAAGGTTTCCATTTTCAAGCTTTTTAAAATAAAAAGGATCTTGCCAGTCTACTTCGGATTGAAGTTTTAACTTTGCCTTAAGCCCACGAATCTCTCTATCTTTCTCAGTTAATTGATTTTCAATTTCTGCAACGTTAGTTTTAACTTTGGCGAGTGAGCCGAGTAACTCTGCTAGTTTCAAATCGTTTTCTGCATCTTTAAGTGACTTGGCACTTTCACGAATTATATTTACTAAATCGACGGTGTGCTTCACTGCAGAAATTGTTGCTACTATTGACCCTGTTGCTCCCATGATTCCTCCTGTGGAATAAATGTTCACATCTTTGTTGACGTTAGGACTAGTATACCTCGAAACCCTAGAAGAATAACAGAGATAATGAGTTCGGCCCAAGAAATGCTGTAATGAGACATACCACAACATTCATTTATCATCTGCATAAATAATGTTGATAGCGAAAATAGTCTATAAAAAGCTAAGAGTTATTTTTAAAACTAAGAATGAATGTGTTTTTAAAAGAAGCAAGGGCTAGAGCAATTGAGAATTGACCCTGGGGCAAATAATCAAATCAAGTTACTTTATGTTTTGAGTCTTAATATCATAGAAAGCGATTTATAAGACCGAACTACTATCGAGCAATAGGATTTCAAAGTCTAGTTTTTTTAATAGTTATTTAAATTTAGTTATTAATTGATAGTCTTTAAAAATGATTAACCCCTCATTTTCCAATTTCATAAAACTCATAAACAATTCAGTGTATGAGTTTTTAAAACCCTACAAAAATCCTAAAATAACTCAACCTGAAACTGCGACAACGATTGCTATCATCAACTCGATGAAAGAAATTAACCACGTTGATATCAAATATTTCGACAAATGTTTTAAAGAAGCTTCGACAGGAAGCGACATTCTGTTTATTTTCAAAGGAACTTATAAAAACGAAGAAAATATGGTTTTTAAAGTTTTATTTCAATCTAAGAAATTACATTGGGATGAAGCTCAACCTTATTTTCGACTTCATAAACATTTTACGATTGCTGGCAGAATTGACGGGAAGAAATTTCTCAATTCACCTACAACAATTCTCCTTATTGATAAATTCAATAAAAATCCGTCAGGCAAGAAAGAGGGGCAAATTTTTAAACAATTGAACTTTTCAAGAACGTTTAAGGCTACGCCGCTGATTTTGCTCTACAGATATTTCCATCGAAAAGTAAAAAAAAATAAGTCAATTGGCATGGTAAAATCAGAACGGTTTTTAGAATATGAACAAGAAAGAAATTTTAAAATATATGAAAGTAAAATACATAAATATATTAGGTTTCCAACAACAAAAGATTATAGATTTGGATTTATACCTTTACCGGATAACAATAGCGGATTTTTTTTCCCCAAATCAAGTTTCGAAATATTTTATGAAGATTACCTTAAATTCATGAAACTAGAGGAGATTTCTCCAATTAGCGAAATAGACTACGATATCTCGAAAATCGAAATTGAGGAGCAAGATAGTTCCGGCGAAAATTTCCTTGAAATTGAAAACTGTTATTCTAGTGGGAAATTGGAAAGTGATAAATTTGAATTTTGGAAAATTAGCTCAACAAATAAAAATGGCAATGAGCAGCAAATGTCTTTCCCAGACTATATCTTAGAAATCAGTTTTAAATACTAGTTTGTATTAATTAGAACAACTGCTTATATTACTCTTCTTCAATAATTCTAACGGCAGTCAATAGGGCACTAAATAGTGCCTTTCGTTTATTTTCTTCTAATTTGATCTGGGCGGCGATTTTATCTGATTCTGTTGGTTGGTATTTTTTCATCAGCGAATCAAAATTTTGAACAATCTCCAATAGTTTTTCACCATCTATCTTATAGTAGTAGCAAACGACAGCTATCCAAGTATCTAAACTACCCTCTCCTCGCAAAAGATTACCCACAGATGATTGGGAATGTCCCAGAAACTCAGCAAGCGCCCTTCTGTCTTCAAGGGTATTGATATGCTTTTTAAGAATTTTCTTTAAGAAGTCCCTGACAGGGGCTGCCGTTTTCGAAGTTTTATCGCTTAATTTTTTTGAAGTCTTTGCCATTTTCTTAAAATAGCCAATATCCCGCCTTCTGTCTAATATTATGACCCTCTCGACTTACCTAAAGCGTATCCAATTGACCGAATTTTATCACAAATTCACTTTGTAGTTAAATATTAATTACGATATGTTATATTTAATATTAAAGAATATGAGGAATTAAATGAGACATCTAAAAAAGAAAGCATCTCCTAAAAAGTCAAAGGCGCATCTAAAACCTGATTCAGTACGCGGACCAGAAATTAATCCTTCAATCCTCGAACCTTCGCTAACAGACCTAAAATTCAAAAATTTTGAGGACATGGCTCAAGGATTCGACGCTCTTATTCATGAATTCTATCGCTATTACAATCAGAGCAGCCAAGAAGAACCGAATCTTTTTGGTTTCGTCAGCGTTACCCATCGGGTGAAGTTTGAAAATATTGACAGCCTCAGAACGGAAAATGCAATCGGCGAGAAAACGACAATTATCTACGCACCAATTTTACAAGGCGAATCACCAGAAGAAAGAATGAATAGAGAATTGAAAATTCTTGCTGCGTTTGAGCCTTCCAAAAGATCGAGCCACATAATGGCCCTCTCACTTCTACTTGGCATGCTTGGCAAAAACGGACTTTCTATCCTAATTGACAAACAAAAAAAGAAAAAGGGACCTAGACATGATTGAAATTCTACTGCTTGACGATGAAGAAGAATTGCAACAGATAACTTTCGTACATCTAACTACTCAATACAAAAATATAAACATTACTAACGCATCTTCGGGAAATGAAGGCATTAGCCTTCTTACGAGTGGACAAAAATTTGACTTTATCATTTCAGACTTTAACATGCCTAACGGCAACGGGGTCGATTTACTGAAATTCAAAACAGCTTTCGGCTATCCCGGAAATTTTATTCTTTACACGTCCCAATTATTTGTTGATGTGCCCGAGAATACTGATCCATCGTTTCTAGGCGTAGTTGAGAAATTTAATAGTGAAAAGCTTTTCTATTGTATTTCGGAGGCTATTGAAAAATCGCAAGATTTAAAAGAAAAATATGGAAGCTAATGCCAATACGCCCATCAACGGCGCATTCTTTCCAAACTGAGCTTAAAATCGCCTCCACTTCCCAGTTCGGTTCTAATAAAAACAAAAGCCATTTGCAAAAAAACTCCCAATCGTATGTTCGCTGTGTGAAACTAAAGATATTATTTTCACACATTGATTTCCAAAAATTCTTGATAATTACTTTTTGGTTACGCCCTGATATTCCAAAAGTAGCTTTTTCATCGGAATAAGAATTCTATTCGCTTTGCGAACTTCGGAATGATTCCCAAGATACTCAAAAATACTTCCTCCTTGCCTATTTTCAACAGAAGTTTCGTACTTGGAATTCGTTACACCCGTTGTTGGATCTTGTATCTCCAATAAAGAAGGGCATTTTTTAATATCTCCAGTAGCCACTATACCAAAAGTAAAAATTCGAATTATCATATTTAATCCATTTGAATCTGATGGAAAGTGTCCGGTGGTTTCACATTTTAAATAAGTAAACTTCAACTTTGGTTTCTGCGGCAATTCTTTTCTACTCTCATTTTGCCTCATTACTTCTTTTTCTATAGTCTTTTTAATATCTATATAATCGAAGTCGTGACTTGCAATCGCTGTTTTGTCTTCAACTTCGATAACAGCTGAAATCCCATCCATATATTCAAGATCGGCCACGGCAATTCTTTCCGATCTCGTTGGACCAGTTATTACACATCCACTAACGGACAAAGCCAAAACAATTGAAAATATTTTTTCCAAGTCTTCTCCAATTAAAAGATCATTATCATTCCACCATATAGCATTCCAAGACCCCAAAGAGTTATTGATCTTGGACCATTCTTGAGATCTACGTTTTTGCAACAAAATGATTGAGGTCTTTATCTCTAAAGTAATATAGTTCAAGTATGTTTAGCAACTATGTTAGAATAGCCGTTTTTCTTATATCAGTTCTATTTTTAAGCACTAGTTGGTCTTCTTTGGCCTATAGGTTAGATGACAACCAAGTCAAAATTATGTTTTGGCCTGAATTCGAACCTAGAAAATCTGTTCAAATAGATTTTGAGACTTCTGGTATTGAGGAAAAAGTGAATAGCTCTATAGATGGAACAGAGGTCACCGTAAAAGAACTGCCAACATATGCTATTAGCGTGGGAGCCGGGCTGTTTAAAGACTTAAGGGGTGGCATACAGTTTGGACCAACGCGAATTATTTTTTTAAACTTTTCTTTAAATTTCAATTTACAATACGACCTTTACAAAAATGAATCCTTCCTAGTAGCAGTGGTGGCGATGTATGGAGGAGTACTTTTTCCAGGAGAGCGCTATGGAGGCAAAGCGCTCCTTTCCATGGCAAAAAACAACTCTATCTACTATTTTAGCGCTGAGCGAATAAAAAGTTCTCGATACTTTCAATTTGCTTTCAGAGACGAAGACGCATTTAGGCTTCATAACACGCTTGAGTATAGTCTGATAAACGATCTTTTTATAGTCGGAGTCAGGTCCTATAAGATAGGCGAACTCTTGGGCAATAAAAATACGGCTTTGGATTTAAGTATCGGAGTCAGCAACGACGTTGATTTGAGTTACCACAACGCCCATTACGAACCGGCTAATTTCCATAGAATAAACGGCTATATTTTGTCAGCGTCCTGGATAGTTTTATATTAAATAGATTCAAAAAACGGAAGACGTTTTCTCCGCTTTCTTGGTCACATCAGAGATGCCTTCACCGTCTACCCGGCTTTACTAGGGACTTTGACCATCTTCGATCCAGCATTTAGACTGTCCCAGAGGTGATCTTTATAATCAGTTACTAAAATTGAAATAAAGCGTTCTTTTGGAATATTCAATATAACGGATAGTGACCCTAGAGTCTGAATTGGGCATTTAGCCAGTCCTCTTTCAACCATACTAAAAAACTGGCAGCTATTATACCCTAAAAGTTCTGACACTTGTGCTTGGGTCATGTTCAATTCGATCCGTCTTTTTCTAATAATTTCCGCAATTTGTTTTTTTACCGTATTCATAATTAAATATTAACACTAAAGTTAATTGATTTATAATATTCAACCAATGGAATCTAAACTTAGGTCCTGACTTTTTTACATTTTCGTAATTCAAATCGCCTCAATTTTTTATTTTTTTGAAGTCAGCTGCCATGTAGGCTTTGTTACTATGTAAACTCTAATTTTTTCGATATATTACTATTAAAAATTAGTATTTCAGCAACTCATCTAGATTTTTGGAATTCTTAATCTTTTCATATTCAATGTAAACTGGTCCCTGTGGTGACATATTAGAATCCTGAAGCTTAATAGGCTCGATTTTTTCAGCTGGTGCTTCGAAGATCACTTCATATTTTCCAGTGTCCTTGTAAGGTCGTATTTCTTTTACCTTTGCAACGTATGTGATCGCACTAATTGGTGACTTTTCATATGAAGCAATATACTTAATCTTATCTTTCATCGCAGCGCCAATACGAATCGCATACCATCGATTCTCACCCAAAAATACTTTCTTAAAACCTTCTTCTCTCGCTGGAACAACAACCGTGTCGCACTTTGCTCTACGATTTCGTTTTCTTTCCATTGCGTCGGCAGAACTATTAGATGGCCTTTTCTCAGTAACAACGTCTTCGCCCAGCTCTTCATAAAGAGAATTAAACTGATAGAAGAAATCCCCTGAGTCATTTTGAAAAGTTTTTAGCTCAATAACAGAAATACTTGCCCTAATTTTTTCTAGAACATTGTAAAGTTCTTCTCTAGCTTCATCAATTACAACAATTGCTTTAAATTCTCTATAAACTGCAGAATCTAGATAGTTATCAATATTGCGATATGAAGAGTTCGAGCATGCTTTTTCTAATTTCTTAAGACTCGCCTCATTTTTGCTGATTTCTTCCATTAGAAAATTTCTTATGGTAACTTTTCCTTCGTCGAAAGAAGTTGCAAATTTCAATAACTGAATACCTATATGTTTGAATGGGTCATGAGATACAATTTCGTTTTCAATAACATATAAATTTGGATTTTCAGGATCTGCTAAATCAATTAAGTACCCATCTGGAATAGTAATTATATCGCCGCCTTTTACTCTCTTTTTGATATCTACGTAAATGGATTCGCGACCGAAAATTTCCAGGGACAATGCCACTACTATCTTTTCAAAAGATTCTTCAGAAGAATGCTCATATTGCTGATAAATAATCTTATCTTTTGGGTTGAAAATAATCATGTAGCTTTGCCTTGATGTTTTTGAAAACTATTCGGAATTTTATTAATTAAATTTAGCTGAGAGTTACAACCACTTTAATACCTGTCGCGCCAGACCAAAGTCTCTCATAGCTAAAAGACTTTACCTTAAATGCACATTCAAAGCTCTAACATTCGAAATCGAGAAGCGCTAAACTATTGAGATTCCATAACGGTATCTCGATTAATTTGTTAATCTCAACAGGCACCGAAACCTTAGCATATGCTTGGCGTTACGACATCCTGTTTTTCGGATTTTTTAATGGCAATATGTGAGTTATCCAAGTCGGAATATGACTGAATAGCGGTGAAATTATTGTAATCGTGGTGACAAAGTTTACGATTTTCCCCGACTCTTTTTGGTACACTTAGCTTCGCACTCCAAATCCTCTTATGTGCAAAATATGCCTTCTGTCTCGGCGCATTTCATGGTTTATTGCTTTTAAACCAATTTCTTCAGTAAGATTTGGGCCTGTTTAAGCCGAACACGTATAAATCATTTATCCATTTCTATTTCATTTGTGCCAATTCATCTGATAATTCGTTGATAACTCTTTTTTTAGCATTCGAGCTATCTTTGCGCCAATCTCTAAAAATGTTGAAGGGAAGAAGTAAAATGTTAAACACAATATACCCGTCCACTTCTTTTACGATCTCGGTGACCATTCCATTGTTCTTTAATCTGGCTCTTGCTTTATATGTAGTTTTTTCTACAACAGGAATTATACCTAGAGTTAAGAACCCTGCCCATTTCCAAACCTCAAATAGTTTAGAATTTCTAGAATTGGAATCGGCAGATATTTCTATTTCTATCGTACCTTTTTTAAAACCTATATCAGAATTACTATTTCCAAAGGTCATATTGGCGTGCGCAATAATATCTTCTGAAAGGCTCATGTATGGATCTCCATCTTTGTCCCTTACAATCGGTTCGAGGTGAATTTTCCAAGAGTCCGTTTTAGCTGTTAAGTTTGGAGCTCCCGGATCAAATGGTAAAGAAACACAAGAAACCTGCATCAAGCAAACTACGAGGCCCCCACAAAGCCAGAAATACATCGTCTTCATTTTACTCCTTTTCGTGGTTCGCGCACTCTAAATTCTAAAAGCTAATAAATTTTGTAATTGTATTATTGTTATCTCGATAGCGTCGTAGGCACGGATCGGTTTTAAGAGTCTCATCGGTTCCAAAGTAAAACGCCTGCGGAAGTTCGTACCAGTATCTCATATCCGGAGCCATTGCTCCCACAAACGTTTCGTAAGCTAGAATCGCGGTCACGGCCAAAGCCTCCCCAGAGTGGCCCCCAGCATTTGCACTTACGGAAACCCCGACGCCGATGACTAAAGCCGAAAGCAAAGACGCCACGGGTAATCTGGCAGCACGCTTATAAATAAGAAGTGGATCTTTGCCGTCCTTGTCTCGGCTTTCTATCTGCTTAACCCAATCTGCTGTCGTTAAAATAATTCCGTCAGATGATATGCAATCTTTTACGCTCAATCGCGGGCTGAAAATTTCCGAATAATTTTCGAACCAATCAAAATGAATTTTAGGCAGGGTATTAAAAGTGTAGACATCAATAGTTTTAGAACGTTTCTGTCTAGTAATTTCGGTCGCAATTTTTTTTGCGAACTTTTTCAAATGCGTGTGCCATTCCTTAGTTTCATCAATTTTTCGAAAAAATGGAGCAGCCTTTTCGTAACCGGATAGTCGATTCCATAATAACGCTTGAAGAAATGTATTTATCTCATCTTCTCCGGAGTTGTAAATTTTGGCTACGGATTCGTCGTATGCTTTATTCAGCTCAATTTGAGCCTCTGGGAATTGATTCAAATTCTGGTAAGATATAGATATCAATATACTTAGGAAAATTCTTTCGTAAGCCTCTAAAACATATTCTTTTGAATAGCCTTCATAGGCAACAGCTTCAGCCAACTCTTGGGAAATACTGATATACTTGTCTCGGTTGCTTTGGCGAATTTCAGATCCAAGAGCGATAACTTCCTGATAACAATTTTTTTTATGTAAAGGCAGAAGATAGTTCAGGCGCATTTCTATTCTGCTTTCGCGAGCCATTGCGATGATTTCAGTGCAAGAGGACGAAGACGTAATATAGTCCGAAGTTTTTTTCTTTGGAATCAGGACGCAGCCAAAAAGACAAGGAATCAAAATCACTGATAGAATTCGATGCATACGCAATTATGCAAATTAGGACTGGCCAAATCAATAGTTTTTTGTAAATCTTTATTAAGATGAATAATCTAAGTCAGTTTATTATTTTTTTCGCCATGTTTTCGATTTTTGGCTGCGCAACCTATTCTCGCAATAGCGAAGAAAAAGCTGCGCCGTCAAAAAACTCATCGAGTTTTAATGTTAGCCTTAGTGTTATTGAAGAGCCCTTGGGAAAATTAAACCGGTCGGAGATAAGAATTGATCAAAGTTATCTAGCTGATAAAATAGCAAAGGAACTTGAGGATCTGAATCTTTTCAAATCCATCAGTAGAGAAATCGAATCCTATGAATCGCCATCAGATGTGGTCATTGAAGTGGTTTTTAGTTCTAAATTGACGTTTGGTGATCCTCGGTACGGAATATTTCTTCCCATTCCAGAACGTCACACCAAAAGTTTAATCTGGAAAGTCTACGACAAGAATAGATTGAGAAAACAATATGAGTCCTCAATAAATTACGAGGTATGGAGATTCTTTCTTTTGTTTCCAGCAGGAATATATCAGTCCATAACTAAAGAAAAATATTTTGCCGAGAACATTTTAATTCAGGATATACTGAAAAAAATGAAAAATGATGTTGAGGTTGGAAATTTTTAGAACATCTTCATTGAGTGATCTACGGGCACTCTCCATTTTAATCGTTTTATTGTTATGCCAGACCGGATGTGTAGTTTTATCGCTCGCAAAAGAAAGACCGCCTCAAATTACCGTACCTTTTTCTCGAGGAACAAAACCGTTCGATGCTCATGTGGCCTATACTAACTTTGAAAATTCAGATTTTGACTTCTTGCCGTTTGCATCTCTTGGAAAGCCAAATAAAAATTATAGCAGTAAAACGCTGATTTTTAAGGATAGTCTTCTGAAGCGACTTCCCGTGACGATACAATCAAAACTTTCGGTGGCTGAGTTTACGCTTATATTTTCAGAGGTTCAAAATACGAAAAACTATGGTTGGCTTTGGATTTCTGCCCTGTCTTTTGGAATCTTACCCACAAAGCTTGATGCTGAAAAATATTTGCGTCTTAAAGTATTTGATTCCTCTGGTAAACTTATTGGGGACTACACTTCGAGAAAGTTTCAATATGATGTATATGGCGGAATTTTCCTGATTGTACCTATGATGTTTTCAGAACGAAAAAAAGAAGTCTCATCTGTTGAGCTCGTAGAAAACGGGTTAATGTTAGATGATGTCCTTAGTCAAGCGATTGAAGCAGGAAATTTTTAATTGGCGAACCAGGCGTATTTTATGTCTTGCGGGATTCAGTCTATCGACAAAGTTTTGACAATATCTCGTCAGTTTCAATTAGCTGTTGAACGGCTTTAGTTACTGCCCTCGCTGAGGCGTCGAAATTTTTTCCAAAAATTCCATCCTTATTTTTTATAATTTCGCTGTGAAAACGGGGAAAGGACTCGGAACTACAATTGAACGCCCTTGCCAAATGATTCAATTCATAACCTTCTTTATCGCTAAATTTCATTTCAACCTCATGATCGATCTTTTCTTTGTTGTAGTAGTAGTATTCACCCATTTCTACCTTGAGCGTTTTAGAGATGGCACAGTCACCCACCTGAGTGATATTTCCAAAAAATATATAAGTCCATTGGTGGAAACCGGCCCTCTCACTGCCGGAATCACATGCATAGGGACTATGTGCAAAAGAGGTGCACCCGCTTTGAATAAAGCCAAAACAAAATAGATGTAGTAGGGCTTTGGTGAGCAATCTAATGTCCATTTACACCTCGAGAAATGATACAAATATCGATCAAATATTTTTAAGCATATACGTTGTTGTCGAGATCTGAAAGCATATTCAATAATATTCATTTACATTTTATTAATTTGGCTTTTATCATTTTTCCAATTATTTCGCGTGTGAATTGGGGAAGATATTTCTCGTCGATGTAGGCGCCTGTATGTTCATAGTAGTTAATCGGAAGAAACAATAGACCATGGTAGTAGTCGAAATTTGCAATAGTTGAAGTATACTCGGTGATTTTATTCCCATAGTTATCCTGCATTTCGGCAATTAAATAGTATTCTCCATCGCCCCAACCAGGAAGAATACCCAATGTTAAATCAGAAACCCAGAGGGTTGTTCTTTGGAAAATATTTTTATAATGTCTACTTACAATTTTAAAGATAATAAAATACTTTTGAGAATTAGTCTCAGATGGAGGGTAATCTATAAAGGCACTTTTTTTCAATTCATCTATAATGTAAAGTGAAGGATTTCTAGAGCCTCTCCATCTTTCATTTACATCTATAGGTACTTCTGCTGTAAAATCTGAATATACATGTTTATTAAATGTTGCCTTTATTCCCACTTTTTCACAACGTTCTGAAGACGTTTCTATATTTTCTTTTATAACATTATCGTGCTTAGGAATGACCACGCATCCTTGAATAAAGATAGTCGCAATTATTGATGTTAATGTCCATTTCTTCATTTAATTACTCGATACTAAATTTCTTGTATATGGCTTTAGCGGTCGCAAATTATATGCGCCGCAATCATTTTTTTCAAGATTTCATCTGTCAACTTTGGAGAAATTTTTTGTACCATTTCTTTGTTTGTATTTTTATTTCCAATATTGAACGGAGCTAATATCAACCAGTTGATTGTATGAAATTCAGCTTCATGCGATTTGAACTCTTCAAGAATTTTTCCAAAAGGATCTTTTACGATTGCTTTTATTTGGATACTTCCGTGCCCCCAACTTGGTATAATTCCGAGAGTTACAATTGTTGACCAAAACCAAGTTTGCTCTATGAAGTTTGCCTGTGCCGAGTAGTATGTTTGAAACTCAATTAAATAGTTCGGCGATTCCAAACCAGTGGTAAAATAGCCAGTTCTGATGATTTCATCATTTATGAAATCAGACGCCCAAACGATGTCCTGCGGTCTTCTCTCTCTTGGGTGTATATACAATTTCGTTGTGTATCCATGTCTAAACTCTTCGTAGAATGTCAGCTTAGCGGCTGTTGGCCGGCAAGATTGCGTGGCTAACGGCTTCTGAATAATTTCGTCAAAACTTTTTTTTGCTATTACGACACAGCCGCTTAAGAACGATGTGACAATTAGTATAAATATAAGGGTATTAATCATTTTTCCTCGACAGTAGGCTTCGTTAAGCTGTTAACCAATAAAGACCCGCTAAACAGATATTCCGATCCTTTTGCTAAGCGACATCCTAGAGTGGTGAATTCACTTTGATTTCTCATCTTCTTTGAGGTCGAATTTAATTTGAGATAAAATATATTCCTTATCCATTTGAAGAGGTTTATATTTTTGAAAAATCTCATCAGGACATTTATATACTTCTGCTTCAGCAAGCGGAAAATCTTGTTCGGTCATTCGAATGTTGAAAAGGGCGTTTCCTTTTATATTATTTGGGCTAAATAGTCCCTTAAGTTGAGAAACTGCCGCAATTGGCGCATCGTTATATTTTTTTGAAAATGGAGCGAATTGCGTTTTAATTTTAGTTAAAAACATACACGTGTCGATTTGTTCGACGACAACAATTTTCTTATCAGTAGCAGAGTTGGAAATTAAATTTCCAATACCATAGGTGCAACTAATGGTACTGATGCTTACATATGAAAAAAGAAGAAATAATTTTAATTTCACTAAAATCTCCAAATTTTAAAAATAGACTTCTTTAGGAGGACTAAAAAAGTTGTAAAGTCCATTGCCATTGTCCGTTTTTGCGAAATCTGGAGCGTACAGAAAACCAAAAATAAACGACATCTCTTGAACCGGAACTCCTGTACTATTATGAATAGTTTCAAAGGCAAGAGCTGTTGCTGCATTATTTGCTCCACTTTGAACTGCCGATCTCATTGCATATGAAAAGCTATATGACTCGACAGTCATAATATACTCAGCCCCAAATAAAAGGTCTCCGGCACCAGCAAAAATAAGTGCCATCGCAAAATTAGAGACAAAGGTTTCAAACGGATTTTTTCTTTTGTCTTCACTGAATGTTACCTGAATAGCAGTGGAAATAACCGCTGCTATGAATGCATAAACAAGAAACTGAGCGACCTTTCCAGATGGGTCGGAATACATTGTCGGGATATTTCCCACGTAAGTATACTTGTTAACTATTGAGTTTTGGGTTTCCAGATTTCCCGGATCAAGGTCTTGCTGCAAGAATCTACCATTGCTAGAGTCATAATATCGCGCACGATAAAAATAAAGCCCAGTCTCAGGTTCAAACTCCCTAGCCGAATAGGTAAAACTTGTTTTTACCGGAGCTTGATTGAATGAGACGACATTATCACTGCCATCTTTAATCTTTTGAATCTCTCCAAAGCTAGAATATTCAAATTTTTGAATTACGTTCCCCGCTTCATTAGCTATTTCAGTGACCGAGTTCTGATGATCCTTTAAGTAATACAAAACTCCGCTTTGATTGCTAACTCCAGCGCTCACGCCCTGGCTAGAAATTTCGGCTGCAAGCAGGTCATCAGCGGACAATGGAGAGTGCGTGTACTTTGCCAGTAGGGCATTATTGCCATCGTACTCTGCAATGATATTACTTCCATTGTAAGCAAATTTTCTGGTGTAAGCTTTAGAGTTCACGAAATCCTTTACGCTTTTCTGCATTCGACGTCCTAACACATCATAAGCGTAGCTAATCTCACGTAGGGTGGCAAGTGCTCCGATTGAGCCACTCATCACTTGCACCTTTACTAGTTGATTAAGACTTGAATACTCGTAGTGGTACACTTAAGGGTTAACACATTTTACTTTCATTGCCCAAGTATCTATAGGTTGTCCATTTTTTTCAGAACCAATCTGCGCTGATACCTCATCTCCGATTTTCAGCTGTTTGCAACGATCACCGAACATCACAATTAAAGCGTCACGGCGATCGTCTCGATTGTTTCCATCCCAGCCCAAGTGAGTAATGCCTTCCATAATCACTACATAGTCATAATCAGAATCTTTTGAGAAATCAGTTCTTATGGCCCCACTATTTTCAAGAATTCGCAAGCGAACACTTGCACACCCACTTAGTATTAAAATCACAATCGCAACTACATATTTTATCCACACTAATCTTTTATGCATTTTATTTTCATAATCCAGGTAATGGCAGGCCTGTTCAACGCATAAGTGCCGGTTTGTAAGGGTAAGTCTTCTAGTATTTCACTTTTTTTACATCGATTTTCAAATACAAAATTTACCACTTTTTCTCTGTCTTCCCGATTATCACCGTTCCAGCCAATATCGGTGGTGTTTTTTATGAACATTTTAAAATCATAGCCGATTTCAGTTGAAGGCTCCTCCCTAAATGCTCCGCTACTTCGGAGGATTTTAAGGTGACTGGTTGTTCCGCAACCGGCCAGCAGCATCGACAAGATCAGCGCAAATATTTTATTCATTACCATTTCCAAGTTTGAGAGCGGGAGTTAGGTATTAGCGCATTTAGCTCTGAACAATCACGAGCTCCCGTACATTTATCCAAATATCCAATCGCTGCGGCTTCACCAGTCGCCACCGCGTAAGGCAACACTGCATTTGCATAGCTTGCCATAGTCGACCAAATTGGCCAACCATCAAGTGCATAGTACTTAGCTCCTGCGTTTACCAATTCCGATCCTCCCTGAAATCCTGAAGCCGCACTGGATGCCTGACTTTTTACAAATGAGTAAACTTGGTCTGATGTGATTGAATAAGCTTTACCCGCACTTACAACACTGCTGCCCAGGAAACCACCAGCGCCGCCAGAAAAAAGGCCTGCAGACGCTCCAATCCTGAATCCTTCATTAGGATTAGCGTGTGACAATGAATAACCAATTGCTGTAGTCGTACCACCAACCAAAGCTCCGGTAAAAGCCCCTACGATTGCGCCGGTTACACCTGAAATTCCGAGGTATGCAGCAATGTAAGCACCGGCGTAGAACGCAACGGCAACCCCTGCAGCAATTGAAAGACCTTTACCTAGTTCATCCCATATGTCTCTGCCGCTTGGATCAGAAAATGAGATCGGGTTGTTAACTGCATAGAGATATTTATTTACAATGGTTAAGGAGTGAGACAAATATCCAGCATTAGGGTCTTGTTGTAAAAATCTACCAGAGCTCGCATCATAGTAGCGTGCGCGGTAAAAATATAACCCTGTTTCGGAGTCAAATTCTCTTCCTGTAAATGTAAAACTTGTTCTAATGGGCGCTTGATTAAAAGTTAATAAATTCTCGCCGGAGTCTTTAATTTTACTAATCTCGCCGTAACTCGAATATTCAAATTTCTGAACAATATTGCCATTCGAATCCGTAATTTCAGAAACAGAGTTTAAATTATCTTTTAAATAATAATATGTTCCTACAAAACTACCTAAATTGGCAGCGACACCCTGAGTAGTAATATCTACTGAAAGTAGATCATCGGCAGAAAGTGGCGAATGAGTATATTTTGCCAGTAAGGCATTGCCGCTATCAAATTCTGCTATAATACTAGATCCATTGTAAGCAAATTTTCTTGTATAGGCTTTTGAGTTAATGAAGTCCTTAACTTCTTTTTGCATTCGCCTACCCAACACATCATATGCGTACTGGACCTCCTTAATCGTAGAGAGCGATCCAATTGAACCACTCATAACTTGAACTTTTATCAACTGGTTCATACTAGAGTATTCATAGTGATGGGATTCTTTTAATCCATCTCTAGAAATTTTATTTATAAGATTACCATTATTGTCATATTGGTAAGTGAAAAACGTGTCTTGGTTTAGTCTTTGTCCTGTAATGTCGTATTCATAAGATCTAGAATTATCGCTTAACCGATTTCCGATATTGTCGTAAGTAAAGGCTTCATTTGTAGCGCCACTTGCTTGAGTCAACTGCCCATTTGAATCGTACGAGTAATCAGTGACACTTGCTAAGTTTCTCTTTTGCGAAGGGTAATTACGCAAATTATAACTATACTCATGTTCGGCTATAGTAACGTCTGATTTTAAATAAAGAATTTTATTCAACTTCTGATCTTGGTAGCTCAGAACTGTTCTGATTGGGCCACTAGAAAACTCTGATAGCCTAGAGGCATCGTCATACCTAAAATTAAAATTTTTAGAATTCGCGTTCATGCTAGTTAGGCGATTAAGTTCGTCATAATTATATTGAAAGTTACCTATTGTTGTTTGTTGCTCTGACAGTAAGCCTCTCGGATTATAATCCGAAGAAATCGAAAACTCTGGGTAGTTACTTAACTCTCCAGCGCCGGTAATAGATTCGTATAAATTTTGGCCTTTCAAGTTCCTAAAGTAGGAAATTTTTGAATTCTTATTGCTAATTGAAACTGGCTTATCTCCAGGAATGTCATATGCATAGTTAATTGTATCGTCTGGAAGATAAACCTTTGTTATATCATTAACTAAATTGTATTCCATAGATTGGACATGTCCATTTGGATCTTTAACATAGACCATATTTCCGTTGCTATCATAGTTCATTTCCGTTATGGCGCCGAAGGCATCGGTCTTCTTCAATGGCCAGTTTCTTGAGTTATATTCAAAACTAGTCATTCTATTTTTTGGATCTAAAATGGAAACCAGATTGCCAAGTTCGTCATAATTGTATTTTGTTACCTCACTTTTCGGAGTCGTGATTTGAATCAATCGATTATTTAAATCATAATTGTATTTCGTAATGGCAGTTACTCCTAAGGCGACATTTTCAATTTTTTCAATTACATTCCCAGAAAGATCATGGGTAAAATTAACCTCTTTTGAGTCCGGACCAACAAGTCGAGTGACCCATCCTTTTTGATTGCGAATATAAGTGGTGGTCAAACCAGTCCCGGAACTAGATGGAAAAACCGTTTTCGATTTCAAAAAGCCGCCGGAGTCGTAAGTCATTTCAACTCGGCTTCCGTTTGGGGACATCACTTTTTGAAGCAGCCCTTCGGGGCTGTATTCCTTAGAAACTACCTGATCAGGTGTAGATTGAACTGATTGCGTTTCTGTTAAGACCTGTCCCCTACTGTTATATTTATACTTTGTTATTATCGGAAATGCGTCCAGATGATAGAATTCGCTTGTCGACAGAACGTCTCTTGTTTGGGAATCGTAAGTGAAATGCATCGCATATCCTGACGGTTTGAAAATGGCCAGGGGATTACCTTCAAAGTCGCGATTAATAGTCGTTTGCGCTCCCATTGCATTTGAAACTAAAGAAGTGAATCCATTGATGTCTGAAACTAAAACCGTTTTTCCACCTTTTGCATCGACAATACTGGAATTATTTTGGCTCGGGTCAACACCGATGCCATTCAAAAGAGAATTATCATTGCCAGTTACCGTGGATTTAGAGACAGCATCACCAAATTGAACTTCTGTATTGTCAGGTAGTTTTATTTTTGAAATACGGTTGTTTTCCAGATATTCGATTTTTAAGTTTTGACCTAACTGATTCTGCTCTGAAAGCATCATACCTTTGTCGTTGTAGCTATAGCTTTTCTCTGACCCATCAGGTAAATGTACTCGGCTCAATTTTCCATCTAAATAGAAAAAAGACGTTGTTCTATTTGAAGAATCTGAAATCGAGGATAAAAGACTTCCAGAGTAACTATAGTTTAAATATTGTCCGGTAAAGAATTCGATTTTTTCTAACCGACTATTAGAGTCGTAGAGGTAGTTATTGGCACGACCGATCATATCTACTTGTGATGTCTGAAGACCGTTTATATTAAAATATATTTTCGAGCCATCTCGATTGTTTCTCACCCAAGTTCCATCAACTTTTTTAACAAGAGTTGAGGAGTCTTTGTTATTTGCAATAAAACCTAGCTCTTGATTTGCATTGCCTTCAGAAAACTGAATTTTCCTAATTGCTCCGCGTCCAGATTCTTGAACAATTAGATTTTTATCACTATCTAAATAGAGTTGGGTTGGACCGCAAATCGATGCATTCATTGCCGCGAACCCATCACCACTTACCTGTAAGTTACATGAACCTGTGCCACCAATGACATCGGCTTGCTGATTATTTAAATCGACTCTTATTACTCGGTGGTATCCAGTATCTGCGATATAAAGATAATTTTTAGATTCGTCGAGAGCCATTCCGCTAGGATTATTCATCGCCATGACTAGCGAGTTAGATTGATTCGCATAAACACCGCCAAGATCAACAGGCAATCCCGCGATTTTTTGAATCACACCTGAAGAGGATAACTTTAAAATAAAACCTTTTTCTGATGAGATAAACAGATCATTAGTGGAGCTCAATAGCAGTTGTTTTGGATGATAAATTGAAACATCTAAAGGTGAACCAGGATTTTCTGGAAAGTTTAAATTTCCTCCATTACCTGCGATTGTTGAAATACTTCCCGTTTGAGAGTCAATTTTGCGAACTCTATTGTTTCCAAAGTCAGCGATATAAACATTCTGAGACGTATCAACTATAACTCCCTGCGGAGAGTTTAATCCAATCGAATTAGCGGCCACGTTGGCTACGCCATCTCCTTCATATAAAGCTAAGTACCCATCCCCCGTGCTAGAAATAAATTTTGGAGCAGGAGTTGGTTTACAAATTTGACCGGGTTGACATATAGGTGGTTGCGCCCATGAGCAAGATAAGTTTGACTGCGCTACAACTGGATCGCCGCAATTGCCGCCAAAAATGCTTTGGCACGTTTGATTTACGCCGTCTAAATTGGCGTCTATCCGTTCGATGCTGTAATTTAGATTTAAAACACTTTCAATGTCGGACCTGTAGCCAGCGATATCTCTAGTGGAAGAACTAATTTCGATAACTCTATGTGATCGACTATCTGATGCTATCCATTTTCCTGATCCTGACTTTTTTAAACCGAAAATTTTTGGCTGAAAGCGGTAGGCGTGATTTGTTGTTGAAAATACTCCAGCATAAAGAGACTCCATACATTTGTATGTTCCTTGATTGCCTAGCTGTCCGGTTAAAGTTGGTATTTCAAAAAGGCCAGCCAGGCTCGGTGAAGGCTGAGCTAGGTCTAATTCCCCCAAATAGTATTTGCCATCACTAGCAACATAACTTGTTGTGATCTTTGGCCATTGAGAAAAATCTAATGACTGATCCATTTTAATTGAAGGATTATTAGATTTGTAAACTGTGGATATGATATTACTCATTTCATAGGATGATACAGAACCATTTGCCTCTTCTATTACTATACTTCGCGCTGAAGGATTTAAAATTTGCTGATAGCCTCCGATTTTCCATCCGCGTCCCGAAGCTGACTCGACCTTGTTTTGTACGATCACGTTGGCGGAAACGTCTTTCTCTAAAAAATCAGCTAAGACTTGAGTTTCAAGCGTTGTTTTTTGATCATTGATATATTGGCTAAATTCCCTTTTATTAACTGGGATATACGATGAATCATATCTACCAGATACTGATGAAATGTTTTGAACGGTCTTGACTGAAATGTTTTTCAATTGAATTTCGTACCGAGCAAGAGATGGGTAAAGACCTGATTCTATATATTTGTTTGTAATCGGGTCTTTTAATTCAACTGCATAAGAAACCACATTTCGAAGTGGAATACCTTGTGTCGGATCAGGGGTTGAGATTTGGCCAAAGTTTGATGGCTTGGACATTATTCCTTGGCGCTCGCCATCGCTGAAGAGTTCAGAAGTTACCAATGAGTAGTCACTAGAAATATTACCAGTTATGGCGTCACTCGATTTTAGGGAACTAATAAAAAACTGAGATTTGATTCCGGTAGGAACATAAGCCGAGAATAAATTTGTACTGTTACTGTAAAATGTATTCAGATAAAAGTCAGCGTAACGGTCCCAACATTTAAACAAAGAACATGTTTCTCCCACATAGACTGATGTGTAAGTGTTTGATTGCGTAGATCCCTTAATCGAGTAAGACACATGCTTTTCAGGAAGTTCAATATAGTTAGAAACAAACGCGGTCGGATTTGCCCAATTCGATTTGTAAACTAAACTTGGAGAAACTGAATCGTCGCCGATTTTAAAACTAGGTAACTGGATGCTAGTTTCAAACGAATCTTTGCTGCTATCTATTGCTCTTAAGTTGCTGTCTACTACGCTAGTAAGAGTCGGCATTAGGGGAACGGCGTAAACGATACTAAAATGTGAAATACCCTGATTTGGAATTGTTTTAATTGACTGCCCATCACTTGAAACCTTGGCGATCCCATCGATTTCCCAGGCACCTTTTGCCGAGTTCATACTAAAAATAACGACATCGGTATTTGCTTTCAGGTCGTAAGCGTTAGGAAGGGTCAAATCAACTCTTTTATTAAATTTGAGCCCAGAGGGTTCAAGAGACACGACTTCTTTCGGCACTGCGCTTTCTGGAACAGGCACAGTGACTTTTTCAGATGGAATAGTCATTACATTGATACTTCCTTGACCACCTCCGGATGGAAATACTGTGCTGCTTGCAGGAATGGAAATTTGAACGCCAGGTGCGTGAGAGCTTGAAACAGTCGCGGGTTGATTTGATGTGATTTGCGTTTGAGTACCATCAAGCAACACAGGTGTAAGATACACGGGCCGCTCAAGAGTATTTTGCTGAGCATAGCCGAGATTTATAGACATAGATGATTTAGAGAAATATCGATTTGGACCTGTGAACGAAGCCGGAACCGTTGATCCATCAAAATTTAATGTCTGGTCTCCTGAAATATCAAGTTCGAAACTAAAAGCACCTTGGCCATTAGTTACTGTCTGAAATGAGGTTCCAGATAATGAAACGGTAACATTTGGAATCGCAACGTCATTGATATCGCGGATAATTCCGGACAAGCGTGTTGTTCCCGAAAAGTGAACAGCTGTCGCTGACTTTTGATTTACACGAGGATCTTCAACTGAAACTGTCGCTGTTTGAAATGGAGTAAGCGAAAGCGTGAAACTGCCATCAGCGTTGACAACAGACTCGTCCGTATTGAAACTCAAAAATCCCTCGCTCGCTTTAATAGTTAAGCCAGGGCGAGATGCTTGCTGTGCTCCATGAATTATCACCTTGTTGTCTAATTGAGTCAGAGAAATAAGCTCGGGAACCAAAAGAGGAGAGTGAATTTCAATAGATACTGTCTTCTCAGATTTGTTGCCAACGAGGTCCTCAGCGGAAAAGGCGATTTCCTGAACTCCTTCGAATTGAGTTAAATAGTAAATTGAAAATGATTTCTTATCAGCAGACAAAAGAACATCTTTCCCATTTATTTTAAAGCTAGAAACTGGTTCATTGAATGAACCAGCAACTACAAACTGAATGTCCTGTAAAATCTGACCGGAACTTGGTGATGTGAGCGAAAGTATAGGCGCTACCGTATCTTTGTAAACTTTTAAGACAGCAGAGTTAGTTGTATTCCCCGCAATATCCGTACTTTCAACCTGAACTTGATTTTCACCTTCTAATAAAAGACTAGCTTCGAAATCAAATTCCTTGGCGCCGGTTCTGAGTACATCCACGCCGTTAACTTTTATTATCGAGTGAACATCATTGGCCTCTGTGATTTTGACAGGGATTACGATCAAGCTTTGATTAGTTAGTGTTCCTTCAGCTATTCCAAAAGAAATTGCAGGGGCGGTGTTGTCGAGAATTACCGAAAGCGATAGATTTTGATTTGATACATTTCCAGCTAGATCTGTCGCTTGAACGGCGACACTATTGGCGCCAGATTGCAAAATGCTTAAATTATAGAGGCCAATTTTTCCACTCTCATCAAGCGAAACCTGATTTGAATTCACAAGAAGCGATTTCAAAGACTCGTTTGAGATAAGTTGGACAGCTAAAGTTTTTGGTAGCGAGTTAACATAAATAGAAGCATTCGAAGACAATGCGATACTTGGGTTTGTTTGATCTAAAACCACATTTGAAATCAGTACTGGCGAAGCCGTGTTGTTAAACTGGTCTTGAGATTTGATTTCAATATTATTGTTTCCATTCACAAGATCGAAGGTAAAACTTTTTGCCGTTGACGATTTAACTACGGCCCCATTGATGGAAACTGTGGATGTGACATTGGAAATATCCTGAATTTCCACGGCCACCGATTTTTGATTTGTGAATGTGCTACTACGGAGCTGCGTCAGTATCGTCGGCGCTGTAGTGTCCTTCGGTGAAGAAGTGCGATATATTCCAAGGGTCAAAGACGAAGTAGGAAGTCCTTTATATTTGATAACTAGGGAATTGCTTAGCTCGGGTTTCACAGAGATCGAAACAGCGGCTACGTTTCTATTAAAGGTGCTAGCATCGACAACTTTTTTGCCGTTCCAAGTAATTTCTGCGTATTCTACACGAACCAACTCTCTATAAAGAAGGTTGGCAAGATTCTTAAGGCCGCATGATAGTTTTTGAAATAGTCCGCCCGTGCAGACGACATTTTCATGATTTTGGCCATCGGCGTTTTTTAGCTTAATTATGAAATCATTTTTGATTGCGTCTGAAGTGACACTAACAGTCTCGGTAGCTTGATTGACCGATTTGAAGGAGCCACGGTAGGTCTTATCTGGAAAGACGCTGACCTGATCGGCGGTGTTTTGAGCAAGCACGAATTGAGCATACAATAGAATTGCGATAGCCGTTAAGCGATACATGAGATGGCTCCCCTTAAAATTGGTTCGCTAAAAGTCTCGGCCTCTAAATTAAATAACTTTAGTCTAAACAATTTTTTATTGTGTATAAATATGATACCGCCTTTCTCCGACAGGATTAATTCAACTTAAATGCTATAATAAACAAAATAGACATCTTGCTCCATGCTGAAGTGATCAGGAGGTTATCAAATTGAGTCAATGAAGTTGGCGGGAGAAATTCATCTTTGTGCAAACTACGAGTCTATCGCTCACTCTTTGCTAACCAAACTTGCTCAATGAAATCAATCAGGCTTTGCGTGTCCGGCTTTTGAAGAAATCCATAGAAGAACTTCTCCTGCGTCGGAAATTCAAAAACTAAGTGTCCTGTATAAAAAACGAGTTTAATCGACTGTTTGCTTTCGCATATGTAATTATAAATTTCTATGCCGTTTCCATCGGAAAATACGAATGCGCTTACTACGAAATCGATTTTGCTAGATTTTAAAAAATCAATAGCCTCTTGGATGGCGTTAGCACTACAAATTTGCAATTCGTTTGCAAATTGTGTTTCTAATAGACTCTTTGTTAACGCTTCTGAATCTTTATTTGCTTCTACTAAAAGAATTTTTTTTCTAACTAATGGATGAATCATTCAATCCATTAGTTTAGTAGGTAATACATCTTACCGAAATATATTTTTCCTAATTTGTGAAATTCGGCTTGAGTATTCTTATAGCAAATAAGTTGACACCTTTTTTTCTCAGGTATATCTTTTTACAAATTAGTGAAACTATGATCAGAGAAGAAAAGTTCTATAACTATCTTAAAAAGAAAAGAATTGCATTAGGCTTAAATCAAACTCAATTGGCTAGAAAGTTAAATGTCGCAATTTCAACGTTGTCTCACGCCGAATCTGGTGACTATACACGTTTTCCTCTAAATAAGGTTTTGTTTCTCGCGGACCTTTTAAGAGAAGATCCAGATAAATTTGTTATTTTGTGGATCGATGCAATACTTGATAATCAGCGAATCAGTTTAAAAAACAAGATTTACGGTAAGCAGAATTAAATGCTTACTTCTTTGATCAAACCAAAATCAAGGCGCCTTAGATTATAGAGTTTTAATATATGTATTCCTCCAACAAAATCACCTTGAAGACTATAGATTGGGGAATAAGCCAAAGATTCTAGTTCAACACAATACGGTTTTTTCGATTTCGTTTCCTTTACCGTATGAATCGCTATGGGTTTATAAACAGGCTGAGTGATTTTACCTGAATACAAAGCGGAAACAATTTCAATTTGAGCAGATACAAACTGTTCGGCTCTGAAGAAAAGCTCTCTCCAATCAGTTAATTCAACATCTAAAATGCTATAAGAGATTGTCTCTAACCATTCCGGACTTCTATATCGTTGCAATAAATTACTGTCATAGATTTCAACGAAAGTGTCTTTATCAATCAAAGAATAAATTTCATCCTTAGATGGAATAACCAATCCATAGGTGTGACAGTATGCTTTTAAGCTTTGGAGTTTATCCTTTAAAGTAGCACCACTCAAAACCATTTCGCAACAATGGTCATAGTATTGAATGAAATTCTGAATTTTGGCTTTCTTAAGGGCCTCAGGAAGAGCAAGAAATTTGTCCTCATATTCTTTCAATGAGGCTTCGTCCGGAACATTGATATTTATATTTTCTGAAGATTTTAAATAAATACTCAGGTTTTGAGTCAAATCGTAAAGAAATTCAAAACGATCGCTCGAATTGTCAAATTTGATACGGGTTTGATCGGAGCTAATCAGCATCTTTTTTCATTTCCTTATCTTTCTGAAGTTCAATTGATCTACGGCCAGCTAAAGATATAACATTGAATGGAAAATCATTAGTGTCTTTTTCTAAGTCATTATTATTTACTAAATTCGGCACAGAATGCATTTCATTTAATTTTTCAATGGAATCATAGAAGTATATATCTAAAAAAGCCCTTTTCTCTTCCTGTGTTATTTCAATGCATTTAAAAAAATTTTTAAGCATTTTTGCTGAATTTTTCAGTGGATATTCTTCAAGTTGAATATATTTCACTATTGAGCAATCCATCAAATGCGCAATATAGGCTATTGAATAGCCTCTGCGCATTCTAAGTTCCAAAATAAACTTGCTAGTGAAGGAACGCTTTAGCACACTAAACCGCCTTCTTTTTTGTAGGCTTTAGAGGCGGACTACGGCGGGAAGTAGATTCGGCAAGAAGGTGCTTCTTGTTTTTTTGGAAATTTGATTCTCTAAAGTCCATCTCAAATATCTCACGATCTAATATTTTCATAACTTTTTTCCATCCACCTAGTTTACTCGTCATTTCCAAAAGAGCTGCAAACTCATTTGTACCGATATTTGAAAACGAGTTGCGACGTTGAAATTCATTTAAAGAGTCGATAAAAATTTCGACCAAGTCGTACTTCGAAAACTGGTTACTTGAGGAAGTAGAATTTAAAAGTTCAGTTTTAGATATCCCCAAAGCCTTAGCTATTTTTTCAATTGTATTAACGTCTGGTTTTCGTTTTCCAGATAGATATAGAAGGAGAATGGATTTCCGAACTTTAATTTCTTTGGACAGCCACTCAACTGAAATCTTCCTCTCCAAAAGTAGAGCGTTGACGCGATCACCAATAAATAATGAATTTTCACTTTTTTTTGAATTCAAAAAATCACCTCTGTTCCCAGTTTTCACTCCTGACAAACATCTAGAATTAATTCAACTAAATCAAGTAAATTTGCCTAATCTGTGAAATCCAAATAGCCTATTTCCAAAGGAGGTGCCATGGAAGGCACGTTCAGAAGCAGCGATTACTCTCATATAGTTTTAGATCAACGAGGAGTACTTTCAAACTCAGAAAAGGAAATGCAAACCCTTTTTTTTAACTTTTGGCGTCAGTACTGGAACGATATTTTAGATAGGTTGCATATTAGCTCTAGGGTGGATGATAACGATTTTTTCGACCAACAGAAAATTACAGTTATCGTATATAAAAATGAAATCGTTACTATGCATTTGTTGGGAATTGCCAACACCAATCTGCAATCAGGGCAAAGGTATTTTAGTAGATTCACGCCCCAGTTTGGAGATTTTTTTAAAAAAAATAATGTAAATCGCATATTAGCCTTACAGTATTTGGCATTTAGCCCTACTTGGCAAAAACGCAAAGAAACACCATTTATTTATATGCCTGCGGTTATGGCTTCGCTATCGGTCCTTCAGCAAAAAATTGAAAATGTTGATGCCGTGGTGTCGGTGGGGAGAAAAGACTTAGGCGTTTCTAATTCATTAGCAAAAATGAATTTTGCCTCCTGCATACCAGACGGAAACTATAACAATACACCCGTCAGCTATCAGGTTTCTTTTGATGCTAAAATTTATCCCAAAAAAGAAGTTAAACAAATTACTGACGATTTATGGGGCTCCAAGGTCGAAATCGGCGGTAAGAATATCCAGGAGGTAGCGTGATTCGATCCCTATTTGAAGCGAAAATTGAAGATATCTCGGCAATGTTGGACAAATATCCTTTTGAAAACAAACAAGCATGTCATTTGTTTTTTTCTCAACAGTATTACCTAATACAAAATTCCACACGATATGAAGCCATTGGCGCATCGCTACTACCATTTGAAAGAAAAGAAGAATTTCAAGAAAGAATTCAGCACTTAACTGGGGAATTCAATCACGATGACCTAATTATCGACGATTTGAATAAGTTAGGATTCTCTGAATTATTACCTATTTCACCTCCGACAAAATCTTTGGTGGCATTTATATACTATGAATTAGAGACCAAGGGAGCCGATGCATTGTTTGGTATTTCGCTGTTACTAGAAGGGTTAAGCACAAAGCAATGCTCGAAAGTAGGGACGCGAATCAAAAAGTCTTTTGGTGTAGACTCCGAATATCTCAGTGTTCATGACGAAGCAGATAGAGTTCATTTTCCAAACACGATGAAAATGATCGAGAACTTCGCCCAACACCGGCACACGGCAATAATTGAAAATTTGGAAGTAAGCCACTTTCTTTATTCGTCTATGATTAAACACTGCCATTCCCAATTGGAAAAAGTAAACCTTCGACAAGTTGTATAGTTAAAGCCATGGTTGCGGCTCAAATCGAACTGTAAAACGATGCTCTGTTTTAGATTTGAGCTGAGACTGTGGATAAAATAGCAATAAGAAATCCAAGGCGGAACAGTAATGGCAGAGCCAATTCCCTACTAAATCCATTCATGCCATTCGATATCGCGGTGAAATTAGCTTTTGAAAATTTAGCTTTCACCTCCGTAATTTTTACAAAACCGTCGTTCTAGGGTCAAAAGCCTACTTTCTTTAGTAAAATCAATACTGTGAATTAAAAACATCAGTTTTCTATGCGCTGAAAATCTAGCACTTATTTTTTTCAACGAAAAATCGATACTTCTATAAAACCCGGGAATACATCGTGGATTCAATTACATATCCGATTTTCGGTTCCAACTTCCCAACGTGGCCCCTTGGTTGCTTTGTATCATAGCGACTTGATCATTTCGTGATCAGTCAGGGGGAAATATGATTCACAAAGTTCTATTGGTCGACGACGACCCGCTAATTGCTGAAGACTTTAAGCGATCGACAGCTGCTGAGCCTACCTTGGATATACACTGGGTTAGCTCAGGCCAGGATGCGATTCGCTTAGTTGAAAAGAATCCACGCCTGTTTTCAGTTATAATTATGGATTACTTAATGCCAGTTTTAAGTGGGGCCGAAACAACGAAAAAGCTTCTGGAAGTTAATCCCGATTTACTTATTGCCGTTTACTCTGGTGATCAAACGAGAGAGGCAATCAAAACAAGTTATGCTGCTGGCGCGGTTGAGTTTTTAGATAAAGGCATATCAAGCCACGAACTCCTAAAAAACCTAAAATCGTTTTGCAAAAAATTTGAAGATACGTTTCAGACTCTTCAGCCAGAAGACACTCCAAGTCACTGCGAAGAGATTATTAAATCTGTTGGAATGATTGGACGATCACCCAAATTAGCAGAAGTAGCAAAAACAATTAAAGCAGCCGCTAGCAGCGATTGCAATGTCGTCATCTACGGTGAAACCGGCACTGGAAAAGAATTAGTAGCTCGTGCCCTGCATAATTTGTCTGATAGAAAAAATCGCCCGTTTGTTCAGCTCAATGTTGCAACGCTCTCGCCAGAACTTTTTGAAAGTGAAATGTTTGGTCACACTAAAGGCTCGTTCACCGGAGCTATTGCCGACAAAGTTGGAAAATTTAAACTTGCCCATAGCGGAACTATATTTTTAGATGAAATTGCCGAACTACGATTGGACCTTCAAGCCCGCCTTCTGCGAGTTCTTCAAGACGGTGACTTCTTCCCACTTGGAAGCAATAAACCGGAAAAAGTGGACGTTCGAGTCATTGCCGCCTCTAACAAAGAGCTTGAGAAAGCCGTTAAAGATGGAACATTCCGCGAGGACCTATACTACCGTCTTAACGTTTTAAAAATAAAGACTTACCCGCTTCGAGAACGTCCAGAAGATCTCCGTCCGCTTGTTTTGTATTTTCAAAAAAAATACCGGGGTAGTGACAAGGTATTTCTAATGAAGACAATAAAATTGATGGAACTCTATAAATGGAGTGGCAATATCCGCGAGCTTGAAAATGAAGTCGAGCGTATTATGCTGACTCTACCTGTAAACAAGATTGAACCAATTCATTTGGATTCAAAATTTTTCGCTGAAGAAAATCAAGTTAGCTCAACTCCGCAAATCAAAGATTTTTCTGATTTGAATATTTTCGTTAAAAATTTAGAAAAGAACTTAATTTCAGATGGAATCAAAAGATCTCAAAACAATTTAAAGATTGCGTCGGAAGCTCTAGGCATTGGTTATTCCACGCTCAGAGCAA
>CAWVRN010000032.1:0-48852 GCA_963932905.1 uncultured Bdellovibrio sp. | reverse complement strand
CGAATTAACTCGTAATACATTCGAGTTTCGATCCCTCAATAAAGCGAGCGTGTTGAGTCTTTCTGGATTTTAGATAGCACGTTTTAAATTCACTTGATTTGACGATATCTTACTTGGCCTTAGCCGCAGGCTAAGGGGCCAGTTCAAAAATAATAGAGCCTCTTTCTTTTTTTACACGAGTAAAGTCAGATCCATTCGTGAATGATAATTTATAAATCAAATGTGTATTGAATTTCATGGCTCCAACTGGAATAAAAGAATACCTATTTTGACTGAAACAAAGACAATTTAAACTATAAAAGAGTGTATTCTTTCCAAGAATTGACATCAAATCAACTATCCTATTTTTAATTTTTCATTTTTTTGAAATTTAGTATATAAACCTAGGTAACTTGAGCGACTTTAATAACTGATTAAGTTAGGAGACTTATGAAATCTAAAATTTTTATTATCATTTTTGGATTGATGGTAAACCAGATTGGCTTTGCAACAGAGAGCTCATCACCGTTAGACTTATTTAATCACGACCTGACCTCAAAAGAAGCTTCTATATTTGCGAAAAAAAACAATAAAGATTATAATAAAAAGAATTGGCTCAACCCTGTTTTGCACAACATATTCATGATTAATAACCGCTCCGAGACAGCTCAACACAGAATTAATCTACAAAATATTTCTAAAATTAGCAGTGGTACGATAAAATATTTAGATTTATTAGCAGATCAACCTATTGATTGGACCAAATTAGATGAAATTACTTTTAAAGAGAAAGTTCAAAAATATCATTCGATTGCGGGAATCGTAACAACTAATTTAAATAAAAAAAATGCCCCTGTTATTATTTTATTTTCATCCGCAACGCATAACTTGTATTCTGCAACCACTTTGGATGTGACACAGGATTTAACTCGTCATGGATTTATTGTAGTTATGATGGAATATCCTGGTTATGGAGGTTCTATGGGAACTCCATCAAAAGATAATTGGCAACTAGCAAGTGATGGTTTAGTCGTTTTCATTAGAAAACTACTCCCAGAAAATTCCATTTTTTTAATGGGGCATTCCATAGGAGGCCCAGTTGCCCTTGAAACAGCAGCACATCATCCAGAACTCATTTCTGGTGTGATTTCTCATGCTAGCTTTTACACTTTAAAAGAAGGAGCTAAAGATTCTTCTAAATTTTTTATGAGCGATGCTTTGGCCCCAATAGTAGTACAGCTTTTTGCAGCTAATCATCAATGGAAGGGTGATGAAAATCTAGCTCTATTGGCAAAATCAGGAACTCCAACTTTATTCCTACATGGAAAAAATGACGATAGTGTGAGTTATAGGCACTACACTCTTTTTACTGCGAAAGCTGCTGAATTAAAGAAACAATACCCACAATTTCCTGTATTTGCTAAAGATTTTGAATCCAGCCATGAAGATGTTTTCGCAAATGACTCCTATGGGCCATATTCTGAAATTTGGAAAGTGATCAATGATTTTGTAGCCAATCAAAATCGCTTTTATTGGCCAAATCATAAAATTAGATGAAAATTAGTCGCGCTTACTAAATTGTTAAAAAAAGAAGGAGACTCTAGTGAAAAAAGTGATCACAGCTTTGAGCTCCATGTCTTTAATATCAACAGTAGCCATGGCTGATGTAATTACGAGTTCAAGACTATCAATTAAACCCACTCGCATTACCACTCGCGTGGTTTTGGTCGACAACAAAGAAAACTCAATGCGTGTTCAAGTGCTGTCAGTTTTTGAAAAAGGCGCGACTGATTTTTCAAATACCAGTAAAATCGTCTTAGCTATTTCTCAGCTCAGTGAATGGTCCACTGTCGAGGCCAGCTTTGTGTTAGGTAGATCCATTGGGTTAAATTCAGCAAAGCGAGTCGGACCTGGTTTGTATCAAGTGACTTTTATTGACGCTGATAAAGGCACAGAACCACAAATTCTCAATATTGATGCAACGAAAGCAGTTTCTGATATCAAGAACACTCAATGTGAAGAGTTTGGTACATGCGAAATCACAACTACGGTAAATTTAAAATAACTCTTTGTCGTTAAACCAATGTCGAATGCTCCACCCCTCCCGAAACTTTGATGAATAACGTTGGAACCTTTAAATTTTAAAATTTCTGAATTTTCTTTTTTTTGCACGGCAGAATTCAGATCTGGGTAAATATCTATGCCAAACAGACACAATCGTTGCTGCAAAGAAAACGAATGCGTTCAATTCCCCATAAGACAGGGGCTCCAATTTTGCGTTAAAATTACGAAAATTTGAATGCTTTTTGCCGTGAGGATATTGATGCAGCACCCATTTATCTATTATTTAAAAAAAGGTCTAATTATCAGATGGAGGCTACTCTGAAACTTTTATTCATTCTCTGTTCACTATTTTTATTTCAGTTTGCAGTCGCTCAAACGCCTAACTTAGCGGCTGGGAAAATTGAAACGACTGAAAAATCACACTTAAATCACCCAGGCGAAATCGATAGCCCGACTGCGGCCACAGAAATACAAAAAACGAGCTCAAAGGATGGCGAAACGATTTCAGAAGAACGAACCAAGGATCTACTAACTCAGCCTAGCTTAGAGGTTTTCACCGGCTTACATCAAATGTTTTACCAAGCGGCTCTGTTTTTGGGCATTTTAGCCTTGTTTTATTTTCAATTAAAATTCCTACATTTTTTAGCTGCTTTGATTTTGGGATTTATCGCTAGTTTTATTTATCCTTTAGATAAATACGTCCATGAACTTTTTATTCAAACCCATTTTTATCGAGTCTTAGGAGTTGCCAACTTCGAACAGAATGATCAATATGGAAAACTTTTTGTTTATGCTCTAGTTATATTTGCTCTTTGTATTCTGTTGTTTTTAAGAAAAAAACCCAAGTTATTTAGTCTTATCACGCTCTTGTTGTTGGTTGTGAATTTACTTGTAGTCGCCATCAACCACTTCTCATTGCCCAATGGATTTTACAAAGATGTATTAAATGATCGCAAAGAACTCTTGCTAGGCATTAATTCAAAATCTATGGATGCACGCTTAGACTCCTGCAAAGAATTCAAAATCGTTTGCCTTGAAATTTCAAATATTCAGGACTTAGATACACAGACTCTTCCCTTTGGAAAAAATGAAAAAGAAGAGGTCAAAATCCACCTAATTCGAAACTTTGCGACGCTGGGAGCTTTCGCTTTTATTCAGCCAAGCAATTCCCCCTCCATACTTGCAGTTCTAAAGACTCACGACCGCATTTTACTGGCCTATGATGCCGAATATCCTTTGCTTCAATGGAGGCGTGCCGAGGGGTATTTTTCTCGTGCCAGCTTTTTTGTGTCCTGTGGTTGGTACTTTTTAGCCCTAGCCCTTTGCTTCATGCATGGGTCCCCTGCAAGAATGCACTTCATCAATTATTTTAGACGAAGTACCTTGGGCCAACCATAGCGGGCTTACTAAAAAATACTTCAAAAATGGCTAAATTTAAATACGACCATGCCGAGGCCGATCCCATTACAATAGAAGGAAACATTGAAAATATTCCCGCTAAATCAGAAGCACGTCACATATTGAAACCAAAAACTGACTTAGATTAAAACATCGGCGTCCCGTCGTCTTGAATTTATTTAACAGGTGTGTTCACTCGGTCTGGGGTGGCCACAGGCTCCTCGGCTAATGCCAACATATCTTTACACAAAGAGCGGTCAACACGTAGCTTTACAAAAGCCTCTCTCATTTCACAGAAGGTGTTACCATTATGGCTATTAGGTAGGCATTCAGATGCTAAATCGACCAAGTCGGGACGAACATCAAAAACATCACCGGGCCGATGAATATTCAAATAAAAGCTCTGCATTTTAAGACTTTGCTTTTGGTCATACCCATTGTCGCTATAGGCTTTCGCCATTTTTAATCGTGGATAGTTCAATACATCATCCATAGGTATTTTATAAGCGTAAGGACCCGACTGAATGTGAGCCAAGTCTTTCGTATTTTCACATGACTCTGGCTTATAGGAATCAATATCACCCAGCAATTGATCCATCCGTTGATTCTGCTGCTTCATCATTTTGCAAATGCCTTTAGGCACACCACCAAAATGCGCTTCCATTTGCGCATAGGCCGCCTGAGGATCACTTAAACCCAGCGATTCACATTTCCATGTCGATTTTTGAGCCTTTTGAATACTGAATGATCCGCTACCACCCAAAAAATCTAACTCGGTTTGACTGAAACCAAACAAAGACTGACACGATTTAACTTCGTGTTTGTTAATGACGAGGGCCGCAAGAATCACACCGACATCAAAAGCGCCGCCCGCAATAACCCCTCGCGTTTGATATCGATTTGTTCGTACGCGGCGGGCGTCTTTTTCTTCGCTTATCTTGTTTTCAACAAACTCGGTGAGCGGGCGAATCACATCTGATGACGGATCGGTCATGGAATAACCATGTTTAAGAAAGGCCAGAAACAAGGCCGTTCGCGGGTTTTTCATACCCAACTGGAATAAACGTTCATTGTACATGTCTATTTCCTGATTATAGCGCTCGACATGCTCACGGCCATTTGGTTTACCAGTTGCTTCGACGGCGCCAGAGATCGCTTTTTGACGAGCCTCCAAAAGCGACCGGGCTGTCCTATACTCATTTGGGAAAATCTGTTGCAGCTTTTTCTCAATACGTTCCGCCACCGCGCCTGATCCGCTCTGTTGTATCGACCGAAGAGATAATTTCAAATCAGAGTCCGGCATCGAGTCGATAATTTTACTAACTCGTTTATGCAATAGCTGAACGGATTTTACGGAAAGCTCCCTTAGCTCGTAGTAGGCGTTCCGATCCCCCCGCTTATCAGCATCCCTAATCGCACGATTAAGGCCAGCCATGGTCTTATATTTTCCCTTGGTAGCTTCAAAAACAGCTTCATTTCGCTGATCGTTCCATATTTCACGTGTCTTGGCTTTCTGAGATACCTCAAAATTGATGACCTCAATGGCTGCATTGAATTTTTTTTGAATGGCGACCGGTTGTTTGTTGACCAAGGCCGCAAAAGCTTTACCCGCATACTTTCCGGCGACACCCGCAAAAATGGGACTCACAGACAAAAGGGCCAAACACGAATTATTCCCTTCTAAATTCAACAAACACCCTTGCTTTGCAGCCACAGCATCAAAAAGATCTTCAGTGCAGGTAGGGTCGATGTCCGCGTGGGCTTTTGTCTGACATCGGCGCGCCCCATCGGATTGGGTCACTAATTCTTCCCATGTGGCACAGTCTTTGGCACTCATATGAACAGGTAGAACTTTAGGTGACAGCATACGCGGACTACGCGCCAGACTCACATTGGCGATAGAAAAAATAAATATCCAAATAAGTGCCATAAATTTATAACTTAAAGCCATACTTTAAATATCGTTTTTTCCTATAAAAATGTAAACACGACCTAGGGCACAAAACAAATAAAGTAAATTTTTTTTGTTAACTTATTTCAGGCCCTGCAGATGCTGGATCAATTGATCCGATTGATCACTCAATCATAAAGCCCGCTTCCAAAACGCTGTCCGTTAAGAAAGCGATATTCATCATAAGATAAAATAAATACTTCCGTCATCATCCTCTTGGTCGCAACAGAAATAGCAGGTTGTTTCTAACTCGTTATCATGGTGTGCTGGATCCGCACTATATACAGCTGGAGCAAAAAAAATAAGAACATTCCCCAGGCACGGCTGCTAGCAAGGGCTTTAAATATCGACGTTGAAACCTGTATCAAATGCGGTGGCAATATGAAAATCATTGCCGCCATCGTAGATCCCAAAGTGATTCCAAAGATCCTTGAACACCGGGGCTTAGACACAAAACCACCACCATAGCATCAAGGTCAAATTTCCCTATCACGCCGATCAGGAAGGAGAGCTCTGCCGATTTTAGAGCTTCAAAAAGGTTTAAGATAATGGATACGTTTTAAGTTAATGCTTTTGACACTTTTCAAAATATCTAGATATGATTTCGTTTACAACTTATACGATCGAAAAAGGACTTCTATGAAACGTCTTCTTTTATTTATTTTCTGTGTCTCATGTTCTAGTTTGCCACCGCAAAAACATAAAATCACCAAACCTGAGTGGATGGCAAAATCAGATGTACTGGCCGAAGAGTTTTCACGTGAACGAGCAGAGCTTCAGCCAGAGATTGGAAGTGACATTGGCTTTGCCGAGTATAATGTCCGGGGATCCTTAATTGACAATCAAATCGAAGACAAAAACAGAGCTCTATACGTTCGATGGCTCAGTCGCATTCAGAACGCCAGAACTGATGCAAAAGATTTAGAGCTCATGACCGATCTAGATGTCCTAGCAAATTGGCTCCAAAATCAAGTTATGAGTATCGATCTTTCTAGGGAAGCGCGACAGCTAATATTTAATCAGGCCGTTAATAGTGTTTATGGCGGTTTGCGCCCTCTCGTTGGTGAACAGGTTGATAATAAAACCAGAGCGGCTTCGGTCGACCGATTTCGCGTGTATGTACGTGGCGACGATAAGCATTTGCCGCTTTTGCCAGCGATGCAAGAGCTCTGGCGTGATTCAGTTCGAAAGTATAAAGACCAGAAAATGTATGCTCCTTACGTTGGAGAAGTTGAGCAATATTTGAAAGATCATAGAGCCCTAGTAGCCGGAGTTGAAGAGCTTTTGCAGAAATCAGGACGAAACGACTGGGCTGATGACTATGCGGTATTTAAAAAACAAGCCGATGCTTATGAAAAATTTGTTCGTGAGGAAGTATTGCCACTGGCGTCGAAGGATGCGCGCATGCCTTCGAATATTTATGCGTATGTACTGAAGGCCCGAGGAATAGATGCAACACCCAATGAGCTGATTAAAAGCGGACTTGAGGGTTATAAAAATCTTTACCCGCACTACCGTGAACTGGCTAAAACACTTGCGAAGAAATACGGCCTGAAAAAAAGTGATCCTGTATCTGTGATTACCTACTTCAAGGCAAGTCCTATTACTCAGTTAAAGGATGTCGAAGCCCTTTATCGCGATGCTGACAGTCGCCTTCAAAAAATTATGACGGATCAAAATTTGATCACAGTACCCACGACACCGGCACGTATCCGATTCGCAAGTGAAGCAGAGTCTTTGGTGATGCCGGTTCCGCATCTGAACCAACCTCCTCTTCTCGGTAACAAAGGAGAACGTCCTGAATTCGTCGTACCGACTTCGTCTAAAGGTCTGCCTTTCGATGATTTCTCGTCAAAGTATTCAGCTATCGGACTGACGGCACATGAAGGACGGCCAGGACATGACATGCAATTCAGCCAAATGCTTGATCGAGGGGTTTCAGTAATTCGCGGAAGATACGCTGCAAATAATGTCAATATCGAAGGTTGGGCTCTCTACGCCGAAGATCTTGTTTATCCATATGTTTTGCCTGAAGAGCAGTTGTTCCTTCTGCAAATGCGTTTGTGGCGGATAGCACGTATGTTTCTGGATCCTCAACTTCAGCTTGGTCTAATCAAAGATCAACGCGTGATTGAGGTCTTCACCAAAGAATTAGGAGTTTCAAAAGTGATGGCGGGACTAGAGCTGCGTCGTTACAAATTCGAAGATATCGGCCAAGCTCCTTCGTATTATTATGGCTACTTGCTGGTGAAAGAAATGCGTCTAAGTGCTGAGAAACGATTAGGCAGCGCCTTCAATGTTAAGTGCTTTAACGATCGCCTGCTTTCCTACGGTTTACTTCCGCTAAAGGTTTCGGCGGAGAGGATGAAATCAGGTGACCTCTGTGCGCTGCCATAACAACACACCGTTTTGGAGCCTGCGCTCTTTAGTTGGCGATGTTCAGTTAAGCGAACTATTTTGTGAAAACGCGAATTTTCCATATCGAATTTGAAAAATGGTATCAGCAAAACTGATCACCATTTTTATTTCAAACAAGTGGCTTATTTACATTACCTGTTCCAGCTCATCGCTTTCTAGTTTTCCAAAGAGGTTTATTTGCAATCCGTTAAATTGCGAATAAACTTTTTCGATTCCCAATGTTTTGGTGGGGCTGAAAAAGAGCCAACTATATTTGATTCGCTATTACGGTAGAAATTTACTTTGAGTTGACTGGAAAATTTGGTTACTTCAAATTCTGCATCTTGTTTGCCTGGGCAATTTCGCCACAGGCCACAACTTGTTTCAAATTTTCCAGCCATCGTCAGGCCACTTTTACAGCAAACACCGGGACGTGCGCAGCTTATTTTTCGAGTTTCCACTTGAGCTTGCTCCGCTATAGGAACCTGGTCTGTTATAAGCCCAATAGGCTGTCCGAGAGCTTCACCACTAACTTTGAAAGAATGAGATTCTATAAATGCCTGCTTTGGTATTTTGAAAGTCCACTGACCACTTTTTGTTTTCAAGAAAAAGTTAGAGCTTAGATACTTCCCTTGAGGTTCCATTGTTATTTCGGCTTCCCCAGGAAGTAGGGGAACCAATAAACCATTTTTATCTTTTAGTTGTATTGATTCCTTAGAGTGAATCTCTATATTACCGCGAATTTTTTCACCACAGGCTGCTAACACTAAGAAAATAAATAAAATAAAACCTTTTTTCATAGCCAACTCCATTAATTATTGTTCATTTTAAATGAGGTGTGAAAAATTTTCATCTGTAGAGTTTTAGACAAAGTGACCATTTAGGTAATGATTAAAACAGGTCACATGGGCTCTTTTGAAGAGCCCTCTATTTATTTAGCTGTAATTACCCCTTTAAGCATATTCATTCCACAAGCAAAACCAAGTTTACCTTTTTTAACTTTACCTAAATCGATCGAAACTGTTTCGTTAAGTGGCAGTTTCTTTTCGATCTTTTTATCTTTAATTTTGATGTCGGTCGTGCAAGTATTATCCGTTGTTCGCGTCACTTTTAGAGTCACGGGAACATCGGCTGGGACTTCCAAATTGCTAGGCTCAAACCCTTCTTCTGTAATTTTGATTTCAATAACTTGGCTTTCATTAGCAAAAGCTGCGATTGGTGTTGTGTGCAACGAATTCCTTTCCGTTTTGCATTGGTAGCATAGGTCCAAGATCGCCTTTTTAGGATCGAAATTAAAAACCGTAAAAAGCAAAACGGCTCTGCCAATCAAGGTAGAGCCGTTTTTTATTTTAAGACCTCAAAAAGAAGAGGTTTTGGAGCAGAAAATTAATTTTTCTTTTCCCAGGTAACTATTTTCGAATCCAAATTAAGCCCCTTCAAGACTTCATGAGCTAATTCGATACTTTTTGTGTCGATAAGCCATTCGATTGGTTCCGTCTGATCAGATCCGTTCACATCGACGAACGTCTTCACAATAAATGGCTGCTGATTAGACTTGAGCTTGAACCAAAAGCCATAGGCCTCACCAAGCCCATTTATATTCCATTTAATGTACCCGTCGCCAAAAGCTTCCGAAACACTATTCAATGGAGCATGAAACTGAATTTGCGATTCGAGACCTGAAAAATCTTCGAATGCAAAAGTAAATTCTGAGTTTAGCATGTCGGCCTCGCAGCTATTCTAGAAGCCTACCGAACGCTGTCAAGAAGGAATTCGTTGCACACAACAGGCAACATAAAGCAGACTTCTAATAAATTGAACAACTCCCATCATAAAAATTCCTTTCAGTTAAGAAAGTGAGAGGGGTTCAAATCCAATCGAATATTCTCTGCCTTTTGATAACGAATTGAACTAGATGGATGCCAGGTTCATTCTAATCTAATAATAAAATCCCTCTTTCTAAGTGCCACCTGCGCGCCACCTAAAAGCCACCAAATAGAGTTATTTTTTGTTATTTGCGATTATGTTTGAACAACCAGCACACAGTTAAGTAATTGAATTCCTTTGTTAATGTTTTTCGATGCTTAGGTGTGCTTTGAGACTTTTCTTACAGGAGATTTGGAGGTGGTGTCTAGTTATAAGCAATTACAGCTAGTTATGCAGCCTAAGCCACCTAAAAATCACCAAAAAATATGTCATTTTTAATGGACAATATGTCACTTATATGTGACAATAGACCTTATGAATAAGCCCTATAAAGCTATTTTCTTTAAAGACTCAAAATCAGAAAAAGAACCCTTTAAAGAATGGCTGGACGGCTTAAAAGACACTGCCGCGCAAGCAAGGATCGCAGTTAGAATAGCACGAGCTGAAGATGGAAACTTTGGCGATCATAAAAGTGTTGGCAGTGGTGTTTATGAATTACGAATTCCTTTTGGTCCGGGCTATCGTGTTTATTATGCAATTGAGGGGCAAAAAATTATTTTGCTTTTGATCGGGGGCGATAAATCAACCCAATCAAAAGATATCGAGAAAGCTCAAAAACTCTGGGCGTCTCACAAGAAGGAGAAATAAAATGGCTAAAGGCACTGAGTTTAAAAAATATCTTACTAACAAACTTTTAGATCCAAAATTTGCGGCTGAGTATATTGTTTCTGCTATAGAAGAAAACGATTCTGATTTTTTAAATCAAGCTTTGGGTGATGTTGTAAAAGCTCACGGTATCGCTGATCTTTCTGAAGAGACTGGTATCGCCCGACAAGCAATCTATGCTATGACTTCGAAGAAAGGTAACCCTACCCTTCAGAATATTAATAAGATTTTGAATGCGATTGGACTTGAGATAACAGTGAAAGCGAAGAAGTCGGCATCATAACTATTGGAAAACATAGGTGACCGAAAGGCTTATCTTCACTTAAACATTTCTAAAAAGTTACTTCCTTTAGTTTAAACATCAATTTAGACTTAGGTAAGTTTACATAGTTAAACCATTATAGTTTACTAAATCAATGGGAATTAAAAAATATCAAGTCTTTATCTCTTCCACTTATACAGATCTTATCGCTGAACGATCATTCATCCTTCATTCCATCCTTTCGAATGGAAATTATTTGCCGACGGGGATGGAATTGTTTCCAGCATCTGGCTCGGATCAATGGACACATATTGAAAATGTCATAAATGAGTCCGACTACTACATTGTAATAGTGGCCGGCAGGTATGGTTCTCTGTATGATTCAACAATTAGCTATACCCAAAAAGAATTTGAATATGCAAAATCCATTAATAAGCCAGTTATTGCATTCATCCATTCCGATTTAAAATTGCTTCCAAAAGAAAAAGTAGATGACGGCGACAAACTCGAAAAATTAGAATTATTTAAATCCTTACTCCAAAAAGATCAACTCTGTAAACCTTGGAGTAACATGGCTGAGTTAGCAGTTTCTATTTTAAATAGCTTAGGTAATGAAGTGCAAGCGAATCCAGGAGTAGGTTGGATACGAGGAAACCAAATTGAAAGCCTCCCTGAAATTGTGTCATTGAAAAATGAAAATATTAGTTTAAAGAAACAACTGGAAGATAAAAATCGAGCCAGCGACTTGGCTAAGAACGTTGTCGACGAAACTCTTGCTGACGGAGAAGCAACAACGCAAATCAAAGTCCACGGTGTAGTAAAACTACAGCGTGATCCTGTAATTAGCATTACCTGGAATGAAATTATCAAACTAATTTGCCCAGACCTTTTTGCCGCAAAATATGACTTTCAAGTTGAGCAAATTATCAATGGCGGGATCAAGCGCCATTTAGATTCGTATTCTTTGTATGTGGATAAAAAAGACGTCAATAAGATTAAAATGCAACTTCTTGCTCTTGGTCTAATTTCGGAAACGGCCACTGTAAGATTACAGGATGGAAGTTATGCTAGTTATTGGCAGTTAACGATATTAGGAAAGAGTTTGGTTTCAAAGCTTTTGGCCGAGAAAAAGGTATAAAAATTATTAAATGACTTAGATAGGAGGAGAATTAAGTCAAATTGCCGTTACAAACCACAACATTTATGTGGGCACAAACTAAACCTTTAAATTTAATTCCTTCAGTCATCTTCTGGGCTCGTATGAAATACCTATTCGTTTTCCAGGGACACCTGAGGGACACCCAAAGTACACCAAACATAGTTAGAAATTGTTATTCGGAATTATATTTAAGAAAATCAGACCAGCGTAACCCATTGAATCTTCAATTAATTATTTCAGTGATTTAGATTATTTTTTCGAGATTATTCAATAAAAAATTTGGAGGTGGGTGAGGGCTTCGCACCCCCGTAGAAGCTTTTGCAGAGCCTTGCCTAACTCCTCGGCCAACCCACCATTGATTTTTTTAAAAATCGTGCAAAAGGAAAGTCCACTGTATACCTGGTGAGTGGAAATGTCTAACTCGTTTTTTGGAGTCTTTGCCCCTGTTTGGATTGCTCAAAACCTTAGCATCGGCGACCTGCCGACGCGTTTAGTCTTGGCTGAATCCCCTATTTGGCCTGCGCTTCAGAACCGGCTGCTGCCCCAGCTTTGGCTGGCGCGGGTCCACTGGTCTGCCCGAGACTCTTTTGGACATAACCAGACGCCTTTCTGTTATCACAAACTGTGTTTATGGTCGTGATCATCCGCTGGGCCAACTCCGCCGTGCAGGCGATGGTGGATTTGGATTGAATTTGGTTTTTATCTAGAACTTCTGTTTTACCACCCGGGGGTTTGACTTCCATCGTGTGAACGTCTGAACCGGTCGCGGATTCGATAAAGTTCACATTCACCCGGTTTTCACCGTTTAACGAAATTCTGACTTTCTTCAAATAGGATTTCGATGTCGATGGGCTATTCGCATATTCACCATTCATCATGATCGCTATGTTGGATCCGCTAGCGGCGCCATAGATGGTTTCCTTATTTGGGTTTTGGTCCGAACAAATGATCGCCATCGTCGTAATTTTTGGCTCCGCACCCTCTGGTGATTTTTCCGCGATTTTTTTCAATGCCTCTCCTGCCATTTGATACAGGCAAGGTCTGTTCATCAATTGCCCGAACTCGGTCATAAAAGTCACATAGGCCGCATCATCCGCTGGTTCAAGCCCGCTTTGCGTCTGCGCATAGGCCGAAGGAACCCACAGACTCATCATCGATGTCTTTACGTTTTGCTTTTTCCAAACCTTATACTGCTTCAACGTTTCACCGATCGAGCTACCCTCTTTGGCCACGAATAATTTTCCATTCACCCATACGCCGCCCTCGACATCCAGCGACCATTTTGTTTCTGATGTTCCAAATTGGACGGACTCACGATTTACAAACACAGCCGCTGGCTTCACTTTCAACTGACTCAGAATTTTTTTAATCTCGGCTTGGTCCGCTTTCTTTTTACCTTTAATCAAAAAGGTTTCCAGTTCATTGACTGTCTTTAATGAATTCCAAACATCAGCCGCCAATGCGGTTCCGTGTTTGTTTACCTCGGCCTGACTTGGGCGCAAAAAAAACTTGTGAACACAAGCGCTAGAACAACAGCATTAAAAAATGGACCCATTGAGCCTCCTTAATGGCAATGTCATAGACTTTATTTTAATTGGGAGGCCTCATAACTAAAAGCCCTATCTCAAACAAAAATAGGAAATAGACTTTCGGGCATGAACAAGACTCGACCAGCTTGCGGTCATTTGCTTTACATTAAATCTGAGCTAACGAATCAGTCTATTAAAATTCACCCGGCATCGACGGTTACATATTTTTTGCTGACCCATCCGGATTTACAAGGACCAGGATACTTTTTCCTAGTTTCTATTGGGCTGGAAACACCACAATTCAATTTGGCGTCGGACGTATAGACAACACCCAACCATTTTCCATCTTTGGACTCGTCACAAATCCACAATTTCTGGCCATTGAAAATCTTGTCAATACGAAGTGCTTTAATGTTCGGAGCATCCTTCACAGCTAGAAATCCGTCTGGCCCACTACTCAGATGTTCAACATGACCCAGCGTCGAACAGGCGTCCACGTTTTCGTCGACGCCATATTTAACGGGTACTTTGGCCTGGGCATTGGACACAATGACCACAGACAAATAGGCGGCGGTCACACATACTTTTAAAATCCTCATAATCGATTCCCCTAAAAAAACTTAGTTCACTTACTTCTCTTCTTCTCTTACTTCACTTAGGCTAAGACTAACTTATTTATAACACAACTTTAAATTCTGGCATAAACTGTCGTCGTCCAACTCAGAGGGAATTCTTCGGACGAATCGAAAAAAAATGCGGCTGTTATTCAGCCACACGTCTTCAAATCTAGAAACGGCCTCCATGTGTATTCCAGAGCCTTGTTCAATATCTGATCCGTAATTTTAGATGTGTCTTGGATCGCACATAGAGTTTTCGCCACTTCAATCGAAGCATTTAATCGCCGCAATGAGCCCAGTTCGCTATCAAGTCGTTGCTTCAAACTGTGAGAAATATCTGCCGTGTTAAAAATAAGTTCTTGCCGTCGAAATTTAAAATCGTTTCTGATCGCAGCGATTTCCAGGGCGATGCTGGCTAAAGTATGCCGTTTTTCTTTTTTCCCTGAAGACCGCATAAACGACAAAATATGAAACCGGTCGATCACCGGGCCGGATAATTTGTCACGGTACTTACTGCAGCGACTTTGCGAATACGCGCAATCCACCGATTTCCCGGGTAGCCACTGTCCACAGGGGCATAAGTTGGTGGTGGCAATCAAATGAAAATCACATTCGTATTTTTGGTACTTCTGCCCGCGCGCCAGATGAATCGTTTTATTCTGCATCGGTTCGCGCAAAGCTTCTTGGCATTTCGGATCGAATTCTAAGAATTCATCCATTAACAATATCCCGCCGTGGGCCCGCGTGATTTCACCCGGCAGACATTGCGAACCGCCACCGATCAATGCCAAATGAGAAATAGAATGATGAGGATGCACAAATGGTCGCCAGTAACGACCATCTTCCACAAAGAAATACTTCATTTGGTGAAGAAAGGTTTCTTCATCTGGGGGTTCGGCTAAATAGTTTAAGGATTCGGCCAATGTCGATTTTCCTAAACCACGCGGGCCCATCAATAATAAGGAATGTCGACCAAGACTGACGATTTTTAAAAGTTCGCGTTCCTGATCGGTGAACAAAACTTGAGCGGGATCTTTTTCAAATTCGGGCAACAGAGTTCGATTCGAAAACACATTATATGTCGGCGATAGTTCATCACCGCTGACCCGCACATTCGTATTTTTTCGCGACTGTTTTTTAGCCTTGCCACAGTCGGGCTCATTTATAGAATAAGTTAAAACTAAATCTTTAACATTCAGAAATTGTGCATGATTTTCATTTAGCAAACCATCCGGATGAAAACCCGTTAACAGCCGCCGATGACCCACCGATTTTTTAATCAACAGCAAATCTGAAGAAAAAATTTTGCCTTCTAAACTGAGCTCACCATGTGCGCACAGCTCATCGCAAGACAGAAAATCGATCACGCCAAGTTCAGTCAGAATCGCAATCAAAATCGGTAGCTCCAGATCCAAGGACTTCTTTTTAAAATCCCCGCCCCTAAGGTTGACGACGATTTGTCGACTTTTCGGTAGATCGATTTCTAATAAACGCAGCACACTTTTGATTTTAATTAGGCTTTCTTTTAAAACCGCATCAGCCTGCCCGATCAAATGTATTTGCGGCAAACCAGGAACAAAACTGACTTCAATTTCTACAGGTAACCATTCTTTTTGACGCTGACTATATCCAATCACTCTCATGATCGGGACTAACTGCAATTTTGATAAAGGAATTTAAAAGACGGAGGGAAAACTTCAGACTCGAGATCAAAACCTCGAGTCCGATTATAGAATAATTAATGAGTATCTAGATCAGCTTTGCGAGCTGGGGCTACCGGAGCCGCAGTTTCGTGTTCAATACCGCTTAATGGGTGATGTTCATCAATAGTTTGGTTCAAGCTTTTCGCGGTCACCGTTGTGTACACCTGAGTTGTTTGGATACTAGCGTGACCCAATAACATTTGGATCGAACGTAAATCCGCGCCGCCTTCCAATAAAGCCGTCGCACAACCGTGTCTGAAACGATGTGGATTAACAGTTTCAGGGAAACCCGCACGTGATGACCACGCATCTAACCAGCGCCAAACGTCAACACGTGATGGGCGATTACCGCGGTCATTGATCAATAATGAAGGTGTCGCATCTTTGATAAGGTGCTGACGAACTTCTTTTAAGTAGTAGCTTAAGCTTTCTGCTAGTTTTTCAGTAACAGGAACCAGGCGTTCTTTATTGCCTTTACCCAAAATTTTGACCCAACGGTCTGTTGGATTGAAATCGTTTACGTTTAAACCCGTTAGCTCAGTAACTCGGCATCCCAATCCGTATAACAACAACAGCGTCAGTCTGTTTCTTGATGTTTTATTCGCATCAGGAACTACGCACGCTTCAAACAAACGTTGAAATTCATCTTGAGTTAATGATTTTGGAAGAGAGAGCTTGATTTTAGGTGGTTTTAATTCGCGAAGTTCAGGAGATTTAATTCCTTTGGATTCGCAAAAGCGGAAATAAGTTCTGATCGATGAAATCACGCGAGCTTGTGAGCGCGGCGACAGATTTTCATTTTTCATGTATTCGTAGAAGTTGATCACTGGGGCTGTTGGATTTTGTTGTCTGAACTTAATCCAAAGCTCTAAATCACGGCGATACGCCATGATCGTGTTTTGAGATCTACCTCTCACATTCTGCAATTCTTCAAAAAATTCGACCCACAAATTTAATTCCATACAAGCATTAGAATTAGAAATAACTCTAAAGTCAATGCATTCATTTTTATGTTTATGAAAGTGTAGACGATAGAGAAAATGTAAGATTCTTAAAAGTTAAAGTGGTTCCAAATTGGTTTCTTTACTTTACTGGAAATGCCCTCTGAAAGAGCATTCCAAGACGTGGCTAATGGGGCGTTAAGACACACATTTGCAAATAAACTATGCGCCTATCATGTGAATGATAAGCGCATTTTAATTTTTTGATATGTATTCAGAATGGATTGCTCTAGTAGCTTAAGTAGAACCCTACATCGCTACATGACATCTGCTGACCGTTGATAACAGCGGCTGTCGGAGTCAATTGACCAAAGATATACTGAATAGTTCCTGAACCTGATGGGTCAGCGACCACTGCATTTGACAATGTGAATGCGATTTGAACTCCATTACCTGATGCGATCAATTGCATGTTACCGAATGAACCTTGCGACATCTGTCCCACTTGATTCGATGTGATCTGATATTGCCCCGCAGGCATTTGACATCCATAGCCGTAGCCATATCCGCCACCAAAAGAAAGTGCCGTTCGTGCTGTTAATGTCCCAGTTAATACCACTTGGCCCGAGTATAATTTAGCCGAGTATCCGTAGGCTAGTAATTGTTGAACAGCTGTTTGTTCACCAACTAAGTTCCATTGAACGGCTATCGAGCTTCCATTTGAAACCGGCGTACCTAATTGCGCTTGCGCAAAGGTACATCCCGCGCACCCGCCGACAATTCCCGCTTGACCGATTGGGGCCGGTGTTGCGTAGACCGTGCCTGAATCATTTTTCTTTTGGCAGGAAATTAAAACTGCAAAAGAGATTGCAATTATTCCTGCGAACTGTGTGGCTTTGGCCTTCCAGTTACTCTTTGTGTAATAGTTTTTCGTTTCCATAATATCTCCTAAAAATTAGTTTCTTTTATTTTTTATAAATTAAATGCGTTCGCTTTCGATAAACCTGTAAATGTTCCTAGCTTTCTATATCCCTCTTGAGTCCCAAGGGTTAAAGAGCTCTTGTTAATCACTTCTGAAGATCGGCAATCGTATGGACCTGTGTAGATGAACCAGCATTTACGATACGGACTTTGCGTCGCTTGTGATTGAGCAAAGTTCTTAAAGTACACAGAACCGCTGACATATCCAGTGCCTTGGCCATCGCCTTGGTCTACCGATTTATCGATTACAAGTACGATCGAACCTAAAGCATCTTGGAACATTCCCGAGAATACTGTTTTGCCGTCTGCTGGATTGCGATACCAAAAATTGTATATCGATTCATAAACATCGTTATCTTTCAAACCACTGATATTTTGATTCTTGTCTGCACCTGATTCAAAAGTTCCAGTGAACGTTTGCCCGTTGTCTTCGTATGAAATCTTAACTGATCCCGCAAATTTAAGAGTCGTATCGACCTCTGATAGATTTACCGAGATCTTAATGTTCTTAGGACTGTTGATCGGGTGTGTTCCTACATAAGCATTAAAGATCGAGAAGCTGACAGGAGTGAAATCAACCGTATCGCCACCACCGTCTGACAATCCTCCATCAGTACCACCACCACCTGGAGTGCCGGGATCAACCGCTGGATTTGTAGTCACTGTAGCATCTACAGGCGGAGTTGCCGTATTTGTTTTATTTGAACAACCGACACCAACCATCGACGCTAGAACTGTTAATAATAGTAACTGTTTTTTCATAATCTCCTCCTTCATTTTGAAGGGCTTTGTCTTAATACTGTGCGATTCATAGGCCACAATTAAGAGTCGTGCCAAGTTGTCTATCTGTTCTGTTTGCCAAGAGAATCTCATCCTGAAACGATTTTCAGAAGTGTTACCCTCACCCCAAAAATGACCTTTTTTGCCGTCGCGTCTCAACCGGAGACATGGTCACAGAAGGTCATTTCGTCTAAAACTCTACATTAGAATTTCGTCTGGCTTTGGTTTAGGATGCTTCCTTTTCTAAGGACGTACATATGCGATTTTGGCGACTCTATGCCGTGACATTTATCTCTGTTTTAACTCAATTCGCTGTAGCTGAATCTAACTCCTGCGTAGGATTCTATAAAGAACCAGCTGAAAAATATGCCCTTTGGTTAGAAAAAAATTCGCTCATCAGAGACGCCTGGGTCAGCAAAGAATCGGGCGATTCTATACGGAAGCTACGTGAATCCGGGAACTATTCGACGATTTCTGATGTCGTATTAAGCCTGAATTCGAAGCCAACGACCATTAGCGCGGATGCCAGCCCAGAAGCCAGCTACGAACTGCGTTTTATGGGACTTAATAAACCGCAAGCATTGTTCCGAGTCACTGAATCAGGACGAAAACAGATCCTAGACACAACAACGATCAAACACGATGGCTCGTTTTCTTTACTGCAAGTGTATGCCTCACCTAACGACAGCCATGTTATTTTAACAGCTACCGATAACGGTAATATCGATATTTTCCAGATGTATATTTACGATTTAAAAGCTCAGAAAGTCGTTCAACATTTCCAAATCGATGGTCAACAAATCGCCTGGAAAAATGATCACGAATTATTTTTCCTAAATGCAGAAAAAAAACTACGTGGTGAAAAGGGCCCTTCGCTGACTACCTACAATTTAAAAACGGGCGCAACATTCATCGTTAAAAACGAATCCCTGATGTTCGTAGACACAAATGCCTACGTTAAATTCGAAGGCAACCACGCCCACTTGCGCATTAAAGATAAACCGAAAATATTTCTACCTAAATCATTTTTCAATACCGATGTTGAAATCGGTGCATTGAACGTACGTGAAAACGGCGACACAATGATCTTTGCCAACGATTCATGGCAAAACCAAGGCAAGATTTTACGTCATAGTCGCCAAGGCGACAAAAACAGCTGGTCGGTGTTATTTGAAACACCTAAAAACACTGTAATTGAATCGGTTCAATTCCACGAAAATCATATTTCAGTTAATACGTTCTGGGGACCAACTATTGTTACCAAGATTTTGGACTACTCTGGCAAAGAAATCGCCTCGATCCCTGCGCCATCGTGCTGTTTAAAAAATTCGGTTAATTTTAAATCCGACAGTGACATCGTTGACGTCGTGGTTAGCAGCCACTTTAAACAAGGTGTAACCTTTAAATACTCTTTAAAAGAAAAACGCTACCTAGATCCAACTCTAGAAAAACAAATGATGAGTTTTGATGGCGTTGATTTCACTAGCGCCATTCACTGGGCTACCAGCAAAGACGGGACACGCATTCCCGTGCGATTGACCTACAGAAAAGATTTAAAGCGCGACGGTAAAAATGGATTATTGATCTATGGCTATGGTGGTTTTATGTCCGCCGGTTATATGAATTCATTCAATGCTAAAATGGATGCGCAGTTTATTAAAAATGGTGGAATCATCGCCGGACCAGCTCTGCGCGGCGGCAACGAGTTCGGTAAAAAATGGCATGAATCAGCGATGTTTGAAAACAAGCACAAAACGATGGAAGACTTTGTGGCCACTGCCAAGCTAGTTCATGCCATGGAATTATCCTCACCAGCAATCACGGCGATTCAAGGTTGGTCTAACGGAGGTTTTCTGGTCTCTGCGACGGGATTATTGTACCCAGACATTATTGGTATTGTTGTTTCTGGTAACGGCGTGAACGATCAACTACGCAAAGAAGCTTTAGATGCTCAGTTTGGTGACGGCTGGGCATATGAATATGGCGACAGTCGCAAACCCGGCGTATTAGCTTACTTGAAAAAATGGAGCCCAGTATTCCGGGCGCAAATGCCATCGCCAACGCCACACATGTTATTCATGAATGGCCGCAATGATTCGCGCGTAAACATGGCGCACTCATTGAAAATTGCTCATGCGTTGAAACATCATTCTACGACTCCTGACAATGTCCATTTGGTTTCACTTCCCAATTCTGGTCACTTCATGACGACGGTTCAATACCAGAACACTATTGCGTGGAAAGCCCAGACGCTGATCTGGACTTTCTTGTATGACAAGATGGGAATGACCGCAAAGTTTTAGATCTAAAGGAAAGAAGCATCAGTTCTGGTGCTTGGGCCTTTTTATTTTTGCGGTTCCCAAAATAACTCGTCATTGCCCATAACACCTGTTCACCCTGATGACAGGTGACTAGTGCAACTAGCTAGAAAGTCGTAGTGATTCTCAGTACGATACGTGTCCTATCTTGATACCGGACCTTTTTATAAGCGAATTGTTTGATATACTGAACACAGTAAAAAATAATTCTAACAAACGGGGGTTCCATGTTTGGTGACGAAAATGATTATAAATTTCAGATGGATGTTGATTCTGCAAATCACCTAGGTATTACACCTGAGGCAACACACACAGAAGGCGATAGTTCTCTTTTCAGCCAGCAAAACGGATTTGCCGATATCGAAATATTGGCTTCATTTAACAAAGGCTTTCCAGGTGAAAGTGAAAATATTGCTGCCGTTGAACCTGTTTCTGATTTCATCGCTCAAACAGACGCTATTCAATTCGATAGCGAAGGTCATCCTTATGTAAACAACACTATTGATGCTTCACATGTAGCCGTCGTAGATAGCTTGCCTACTGATATCGCAACTCGTTTTGATCAAGATGAATAACAGCAACTATATTTAAATTAAACTTCAAAGAATCGATCGGCTGCTGCTTGGCGGCCGATTGTTTTTTGAACCTAGTATTAACCAACACCCAAGTGAGAAACATAGAAGTCGTAATACTTTTGGTGATTAGAAATCAGATCACGGTGATTGCCATCTTCAGCAAGTTTGCCATTTTCAAGATATAGAACCTTGTCTACTTTCGTCGCCAGGTGTGTTCTATGCGTGATAAATACGATTGTTTTTTCACGATAAATCCTTAGTACGCGTTCCACGATACGTTTCTCTAAACTGGGATCTAAATAACTGGTCGCTTCGTCAAACAACAGTATCGAAGGATCATGATAAAGTGCTCGAGCTATCAGTAGACGCTGCTTCTGCCCCTCACTGACCCCTAGGCCACCTGGCTGCAATACAAAATCATATCCGCCTGGCTTAGCCAGGATCTCGTCATCCATTTCGACTAGTTCCGCCACTCGCTGCACTTTCTCAAAGTCAGGAGACGTTTCGCCAAGAGCGATGTTTTCAATGATAGTTCCGCCAAAGAGAGAACCTTCTTGCGACACTAATCCAAATGACGAACGAATAAACCTTAACGGCCATTGATCAGCACGACGACCATCCAGTACTACTTCACCCACGTTGGGTTCGTAAAGACCCGCCATCAGATTGGCGATAGCGGATTTTCCAGAACCTGTTGGCCCTAGGATAGCTACCTTTTCACCTGGATTGATTCTAAAACTGACTGATTTTAAAGTCGGATTCAAATCGTAACTAAACTCTACGTTTTGGAACTCAATACCACCCATTAACTTTTCTTGATTATTAGGAATAGCGCCTTCGTCCAAAAGTTCGACCGGCGAATAAATAAAATCATTAATCATAGAAAGCGTTGGCCTGATAGACAAAAACTGAAAGAAATGAGTTGTCAAATTTTGCAATGGTGAAAAGATTTTCGGAACTAAAAATGCCGTACCGATAACTTGCCCCAAAGACAAGCTACCTTCCGTGTACAGCTTCAACGCGATTAATAGACAGAAAATTTTTACGCCTTCACCCACTACGAAATGAATCACTTGGAATAGTGAGTTCACAATCCCAAGCTGCTTCAAATTTTTAGCGGCCGATACAGCCAACAATTCCCAGCGCCACCGAGTTGTCAGCTGACCTTTTAATGATTTCATATCTTCTGCCGATGTGAAATGTTCCATCAGCATACGATTTTCTTGCGAACGTATACGTGAATCATCAACTTTAAGTCGTTCTATCCGATTGCGAAACAAGAATGAAAATACCATTTCGAACGGAACGGCGGCCACTACGACAAACACTAATGTCGGGTGATACAGCCACAAAACACTTAGTGAACCCACGATTAAAAATACACTTAGAATACTATTGAAAACTCCCGCTGTTAAAACTTGACCCATTTGATCAACTTCAGCAATGCGACTTAGTATTCCGGATGTTCCAAAACCTCGGAATGTTTCAATTGGCAAAATGGAAACACGACGCAAAATTCGATTTTTTAAGCTCAATACAAAGTTCGCACCAATATCAGAAGTCAGTTTCTGACTGAAACTACTTAGCCAGCTACTGGTTATCGAGAAAAATAGATACACGCATATTACAGGACCTAACAGCTGAGTTTCACGCGCCATGATAACGCTATCAAACAGGTACTGAATCAAAACAGGTAGAATTAATTCAAATAAATACCCCAACATACCGGCCGCAAAAAACAACCCTACCCATTTCTTGTTTTCAAATAACATTTCAATGAAGGACTCCGTCGGAACATCTGGATCAGGACGTTTTTTAATTCCTTTGCCTGGCAATAAACAAATTGCCCGTTTATCCACACGACGTGACTGCAAATCAGATAGACTTTCTGTTTTAACCAATCCCGTTTCGGGATCACCGACAATAGCCTCATCTCCCATCGTAGCAAATACTATTTTCAATCCACTATCCAGATGAACAATAAATGGCCAGATAGCTTCATTCTGAGGAATTTGTTCGAAAAATAAAAACTTACAATCAAAACCAAGAGCTTTACTGAATTTTTCTAAGCTATCTAGTGATGGTGTACTGATTAAACCTTTTACTTTAGCATCGGCGCGCTTGTGCCCCATTGGGAACCCCATTTGCGCCGACAACGTCGCGATGATCGATACTAGACTGCGATCATCACCATAGCTGATCTCCATGAATGGCGGGAAAAATTTCCATAAATAAAATTTCGCCTTCGTTTTTGGATCCAGTTCACTGTCGCCCACTTTTACATATTCACGCTCAGCCGGTTTTGCCGCCAATGCCGTCTCGCCGATGTACGTAGGCTCGTCCGCGTCAGCTGTTTTCATTCGCTGACCACCATGAATGAAAACTTCTAAATATTTTCTAAACTCGGCACCCAAACCAGATTCAACCCAGTCTGATTCCGGCATATACCATAGTTTGTTATTCTCACTGCCTTTGTATTGAACCGTAGTTTGCAGTAAATCAAATAGAATCGCATCACCCGCTTGATAAGTAACCACTTTACGCTTTTGTGAATTCAATTCTACGTAGCCGTACACTTCACCTTGCTGAACTATACAGAACACTTTGTTTTTAACTTTGCCTACGATCGTTTCGATTCCATCAAATTTTAATTTGGAAACAATTTTTACGACCGAATCGTAGGTCATTCCAATACCACGCATGTCGCGTTTGGTTTTTTGCAAAATAACGGAACTCGACATGCGGCCTAGGTAACTATACGCTTCCGCATTTTTTTTCAGCGCTTCTTGGCATGGCCCCCACGGAATGCGTAGAAACACACAGCTGGTTTCGGCAACCCAGTCATATTGCCACGCTTTTTCGCCCAACATAAGTGGGCGAAGTTCTAACGTACGGCCGACTTTCATGCGATCCATTTCTGGGCCGCTTTTTGAACGCAAAGAAATTTCGCCATCTAACACTAAATATAAAAACCCGGGAAGGTCTTCACGCTGCAATCGCTGACCACGATCAGATTTTTGAATTTGGGCATCTTTTAATACCTTTTGCAAATCAGCATCTGACACAAATGCCAGCATCGATCCTTTGATAACTTTAATGTAAGAGTTTATACCAAATAACATTAGTTAAACCCCACCTGATTACGATACAGTTCTGCGTATTCACCATTCAAGGATAATAAATAATTATGATTGCCTGACTCTATAATGCGACCTTGTTTCACCACCAAGATGCGGTCTGCCCGTTTTGCGATGGAAATATTTTGAACGACATACACGATTGTTTTTTGTTCCGCTGTTTTTGACAAGCTATCAGACACACCGTTTTCAGTCATTTTATCTAAGTATGCAGTGGCTTCATCTAATACAATAATATTAGGATCGGAATAGAACATACGAGCCATCGCGATTAACTGACGTTCACCGCCAGACAATCCACGCCCACCTTCTTTTAGTTTATACGCATAACCACCGGGTAGTTTTTCGATAAAGGCATTGGCGCCGCATATGCGAGCTGCATTTAAAATAGCGTTAGAATCAATCACATCATCACTTAAAGAAATATTCTGCGCGATGGTGCCAGAAAACAATGTTGGCGTCTGTGCCACAAAACCAATTTGTGATTGGAACGAGACAGGATTAATTGTGCGCGCGTCGATTTCATCAAAGAAAATTTTGCCCGCTGTTGGCTCTGTCATTTTTGCAATGAGGCGCGCCAATGTGGATTTACCCGATCCGCTGGGTCCCACGATCGCGATCGTTTCGCCTTCGTTAATCGTGAAACTGATATCTTGTAATACAAAAGGCAATTTATCATTGTAACGAAAACTGACTCGTTCAAAACGAATGTTTCCGTCTAGTGAAACAACTTTTAACGTTTTTGATTGTTCTGAATTGTCCATTTTCAAAAACTGACCGGCCATATTGTATAGACCTTGCATTTGAAAATTAAAAAATACAGTCAACAAACCCAAAAATGGGCCTAACGAATAGTTAAAGAACATCGTTAGAACCATGGTACTATGGGCCGATACGTGGGCTTTCAAGCTTTCGTCGACGGCAACAAACAAGGATAACGCAATGCCTGTTTGAAAAATAGCACGACCAATGAAATTGTATCCTGAATTTGATTTTGAAAATGCTAATGTTGAACGACTAACGCTGATAAATTTACTTTTGATTTTTTCCTGCATCCAGGTTTCGGCGCGACTGACTTTGATGCTTTCAAAACCTTTTACTAAATCGGTGATCAAATCGTTTAGTTCTTGTCGCGCTTGGGATGCACTTAGTTCTTCTGAATCACCGTTACGACGTAGGTACGCCACCACGACAACTCCAACCAACGCAAAGGCAAGCAAAACGGCCGCGGACTGCCACACAAAAAATCCAATCGACAGCAAACACACCAATAAAGTAAGTAAATACTGTTTGATTTCGATTTGATTCGCCCGCAAGCCCGACATCACGAACTCGACCATTTGAATGCGAGATTTAATCAAGCCAGATTTGATGGCCGTAACTTGGTTTGTAGGCTGCTGCAAAAATAGTCGAAAAAAAAACGGCTGAATGTCTGATTTAAACGTCGCCGAAATGGAGCTCGAAAAATAGTTGTACGCGATAATAGCAGTGACTTGGAATAGAATGAAAATGCATAGACCTGAAATATAGGAATCCATGTGATCCATTTTATTTAAACCGACTGTCTGATTAATTAAACCCAGTAAATAGGCAGGCACTGCCAAAATCGCTACCGACTGGAACATCTTAAAAATGTATACATTTCTAAATTCGCTTTTATTTAAACTAAAGAAATAATTCAAAAGCATTTTACCAGCCACTTCTGGTTTTAATTGCGAAATTTTTGCCGATGTTTTAGTAATCGTTTTAATATGAGTTTCTGTCACTTGTAAAAAATAGTGGGCTCCCGCGGACGAAAAATATTCCCGCGACAATGTCACAATTCCATTTTCTGGATCCATGCATAGGACATGGTCTTTAGCCATTTTTAAAACTAAAAATGGACGCCCCAACGCGTAGTGAACCATTGGAAAATCAGGATAGTATTCTGTTCCTGTGGGAATACGGATAATATTGCAGACAAACCCCATGTCTTCTAAGATTTGTGCAGTTGATCCTAAATTTAAGAACGATTTTGCTTTTGCCAAAGCTAAGATTTGTTTTTCATTCGCACTGTATTCAAGGAAAACAAGCAAGTTCCACAAATTAGTAAATGCAAAAGACGCAGCTTCCGTCGTCTTTCTAAATTTACTTTCATCTACGCGCCAGCCAAAATCAGATGCTTTGCCAGATTCCGGCGCAAATGCCAAAGTCGCGACTTCAACCGTCGTGTCAAATTTACTAACTAGGCTCATAATTATCGGCTCTGCTACCATTTTTCCCAATACGGCTTGTGGTACATGAGTCATTAAAATTTGAAGATCAATCAACAATAGGGTCGCGGCTTCTTCGACTTTAAATTCAAACCGGCGCTGACTGTTTTCTGGAAAATACGAAGCCCCTAACCAGTGGCCGCGATGTAATTTAACTTTGATACTATCGATACCATTCAGGCGTTCTGCTGACATCACACCATCTTCAATAAAAATCAAAGACTTTCGCTTCAATTGGATGGGTGTATTTTTTTCGACTTGGATTTTCTCGATCGTACTTCGCATTAATGCATGAATACTTTCTAATGGAACATCATGATCCAGAAGCCAATTAAAGAAATGCAACAATGCTTTTGACGCTGTCAAAAGTGCGATCTTTTTTAAGTCATTTTGGTCGGTGAAAACGCTTAGGAAATCAGATCGACTGATACTAAATATCGACGCCGCTCCATATAATGATTGAATAACAAACGGATATTCTGTCCCTTCAAGAACTTCGCGGAAACCGATCAATTCGTTTGGCTCCACCGTATCAATGATTTTGTTTAAGCCCATATTTTCGCTAGAAACTTTAATCTGCAACGGCGTATTTAACGGCATCATCAGTACATCTAGGCGTTGGCGTCCTTGCAAAATCAAAGCACCGCGCCCGTGCGTACGCACTTGTCCTAATGATAAAATGGCTTCTGCTTTTTCTGGAAAAAATCTTAGAAAGCTGGTCTCCTTTAGACCATTGGTGTACATCTCTTCGACTGTTTTCGACTCGAATGCGAAGTTAGGTGACAATAAGGTAGGCTGATCCTCTTGATAAGCATGGCTCATTGTTTTACCTTTACATTTTCTTTTACTCTGAATAATACGCGATAAATAGATTTAGCTAACGATTCAAAACGCGTTACAATACGGCCTTTTAGATTCATCCCTAATAAAATAGGTCGTTCACCCGTACCATTTGAAAGTGAGGTTCTTGGAATTGAAACTTTAATTTTAAAATTCGTATTGGCAGGACCACGCATATTTTCTTCGATGTCGGCGGAAATCACGTCGATGATTTTACCCGTGATAGTACCAAAGTCTAATTCTGGCATTGAATCGATAGAAATAATAACTTCGTCGCCTACTTTGATATTCGAAATATCTCGGTTTAGAACTTCAATCAATGCGATGTTTGAACTGGCGGCTGGGATTAATTCCATCAATTCTTGTCCTGCGGAAACTAGCTCGCCGGTTCCTTTGATTTTCAAATTTGAAATTTTACCGTCAATCGGCGCTTGTACCGCATAGGTCTTGCTAATTTGTTCAGTTCGATCGATAAGTTCTTTCGTACGTGCTTTCAAGGTACGACGGACATCTTTAATTTGCGTAGCACCCTGGCGGAACCGATCAGCAATTGAGTTTGTTTCGCGCTCAATGTAGCTCTCTAGTTCTTCCACGTCTTTGGCTTGTGCTATATGCGCCTTACGTTTGACAATATCGTTCAATTTCCTTTGCGCATTTTTTATTTGTGACCGTGTTGTCGTAACACTTTTTTCGATGTCATTATACGCATCTACCACCGAGTTCAAATGTCGAATTTGATCGTTCAAATTTGAAAGCAAGGTCACCATTTCACCCTGAACTTTGATGCTTAAATAAATCTGAGTCAATTGCTGCAACAACGTACGACAATTCAAGCATAAGGCATTGTCATCAAGCTCATTGATGATTTGAAGGCCCTTGATCATGCTCTTAAGCAAATCAATACTCTCTGGAGTTAAACTTTCTTTCGCAGTGACTAGAATTTGCCCACGTTTTACAAATTCACCGTCACGAACATTCACGTTCGCAACAGTAAAAGTACTTTGTGAACGCAAAGGTACTGAAGGCAACGAAGACACCACTCGGCCGGGACCTTCTACAACAACGGGAACTTTGGCTTGATTAGCATAGATAAAAAAGCAAACTACAAACAGAAATAGAAAGGCAACGCCCATTTGACTTAAGAACGACGGGCCTTCAGCCACGGCATCAACAGCAGCCCAAGATATTTGATTATCTTTGAAAAAATGTTTCTGACTTTGGATTTTCCTATGATTTCCCACTAGGTTATCTATCGGTGGATTCGAGACAAATTTGTATTAGCGGAAGGTCGGGATCTAAAACAAAACGGCTTTGCAGTTACGAGGGGTTCTAGTCCTTGATCTTGGGGAAAACCCACTTGAACTGGCCCCTTAGCCTGCGGCTAAGGCCAGGTAAAATATCGCCAAATCAAGTGAATTTAAAACGTGCTCTCTAAAATCCAGAAAGATTCAACACGCTCGCTTTTTTGAGGGATCGAAACTCGAATGTATTACGAGTTAATTCGGATAATAATTTTTTTTTGAAAAGCTGTTTCAAGACAGCGCTTTTAAATTTCAGCTAAACAACTGTCTTTCCAATAGATTTTAGCTTCTTAGCCGCAAGCTAAGGAGCCAGTTCTTAAATTTTACTGTGGAACCACCGAACCATTTGAGCAACTGTAACTCTGCACTTGATTGGCCGCAAATACGACGGGGTCAGCGCCTCGGCACGTGACGGTTACTGTTTTAGCATTATGATCATAATCAATTCGTCCCATTCCATACAATGTGCGACACTCTCCTTGAGCACAAATCGTCTGCTTCACTTCCCCATTACTCATCGATGAAGAGTAACTCATAGACACGCACCCAATAGAAATTAAAGACAACAACGACAGAAAAAAAACACCTAATTTAGCCTTCATACAATCACCTCATCAATCAAAACAGTGCAAATCATGCCAAATCCAAATTATTCCATTTAATAGCGGAAACTAAGTTATTGCAGTTATAGATGCATAAAACCTATACAGATGAACACAAAAAAGCAGAGGAACCAGAAAGAATTCGCAGCCTATAAGCGCCAAACTAAGTAAAACGAAGGCAACCCAACCTTCAAAAACTTACAAATGAAATTCTTCCCACCATTTCCTGCAGAATTCTTTCCTGGGGGTCTTTCTTTTTCTTCGATTTCCAAAGACAAGCTCGGAGATTCTTTGAATGACTTTTGTATTTTTTGGAGGCTCACCCGCAGCAGGATGCTGTATTGTTCGCGCAGCGAACCGGGTGCTGAGGCCACGATGGCCGCCCTCCAAAAAATACAAAAGTCATTCAAAGAATGTCCCCTCGCCTTACCCCACCAAATCGAAGAAAAAGAAAGACCCCCAGGAAAGAATTCCCTCCCCCGGAACAAAAAAGCAGAATTTCATTTGAAAGTTATTTGCGATTAGCCAGACGAGCTGCTCGGCGAGCCTTGCCTTCTTCAAACCGCCGACGATCCTCGTCAGTTTCTAAGATCAATTCCGGCACCGTCGTTGGACGACTGTTGGAATCCAAAGCGACAAACGTAAGATAAGCGGACGATGTGTGAAACAATTCTCCAGAACGAGGATTTTCCGCCGTGACTTGCACGCCAACTTCCATTGAAGTTCTTGAGATAAAGTTAACCTTGGACTTTAGGTTTACTACCCAACCCTTCTTAACTGGCGCATAAAATGACAATTGATCGATGCTGGCAGTGACGACTTCGCGATTGCAGTGTCGTTGAGCAGAAATAGCTGCGGCGATATCTATCCATGACATGATAGTACCGCCGAATATTGTATCTAACGAATTAATATGAATCGGTAGAACCAGCTGGGTCATTATAACTTCAGAAGCCGATACCGGTTTTGATTGAAGCATCTAATGACCCTACTAATTACATACCCATTGCGCCGATATCAGAATTACCTGAACCACGGTTCAATTGGCTTGCAGAAGCTGGCAAAGTTGGAGCCGCTACTGTTGAACTACCTGCTGGAATTGTCTGTGTTTGTTGAGCACCAAACTGATTAGAAATGTTTTGAGTTTGGATAGCTGCATTGTTCTCGATTCTGTTATCATCAGCTGAGAATCCAAGATGCGGAAGGCACCAAACGATCAATTGAGCTCTAGATTTAACGTTCATCTTTTTATAGATGTTAGTTAAGTGAAATTTTACTGTCTTTTCAGTAACAAATAGTTGGTTTGCAACTTCCTTGTTTGAAAGACCTTTAGAAACTAGTTCCGCTACTTCTGACTCTCTGTTTGAAAGTCCCTTCTGAATTAATGTATCTCTGAGCATCCTTGCTCCCTCCCGCTAAATTGTTGTTAAACTTAAGACCTTTGTTCCCTGACTTTCGGTTAATCTAACATTTTCTCATTTTGATAACTTTAGTCCGTTTTTCTGGATTTCCCGATTTACCCATCCTGGACAAACCCGACTCAGACTGAACTTTCCTCTGCTATCTAGCTGAAAAAACGACTTTAGACCCCCCGTTGAAAGTTGAGAAACACACCACCTGAGTCTAAGTCTGCACAATATTTTTTTTTGAAGCAAGCTTCCCAGACTACAGTTTTCAAAAACTAGACCGATCGTATCATAGATTCACAATAGTATCTTATACAGGAGATAATATGTTCCCAGCCAATACGAAGTTCCTAGTGATCGACGATTTCGCTACTATGCGAAAAATTATCAGAAAAATTTTAACCGAACTTGGTTACACTCAAGTCGAGGAAGCTGATGACGGCGCGACCGCTCTACCTTTAATTCAACAGGCCCACGAAGCAGGACAACCGTTCCAGTTCATTATTTCTGACTGGAATATGCCTAAAATGCTGGGTATCGATTTACTAAGACACTGCAAAGCAGACCCTAAGTTTGCCAAAGTTCCTTTTATGCTAGTAACAGCAGAAAGTGAGCAAAAACAGATTTTAGAGGCGGCCAAAGCGGGCGTTTCTGACTATATCGTTAAGCCATTTAATGCGGCTACCTTAAAAGCTAAGCTTGAAAAAGTTTATGCTAAAACCAACAACCAAGCTGCCTAAGCTAAAAGAGGATTAAAATGACAGCGGCCCCTAAAATGCAAAATCCACTTTTGGATAAGACATTAATTAATTCATTTATTGAAGGTGTTTCTAAAACTCTTGAAACAATGGCCAGCACGAAAGTGACATTCGGGAAACCGTTTGTGGAACAAAAGTTCTCTGCCCGTGGAGAAGTTGCCGGCGTCGTGGGCATGGTCTCTAACGAGTATAAAGCGACCCTTACATTAAGCTTCCCTAAACCTGCGATCTTGCAAATCTTAGAAAACATGTTGGGTGAAAAATACAGCGATATCACTGATGAAGTGTTTGATGCTGTTGGTGAATTAACCAATATGATCTACGGAAGTGCAAAAGGTACTTTAAATGATTTAGGTTATAATTTTGAAATGGCGATCCCTACGGTGATCAAAGGTCAATTCATTATGTTACAACACTCTAAATCAGCGACACTCGTGATTCCTTTTAAACTATCAAATCAAACTGAGTTCTACATTGAAATCTCAGTTTACTAACTAGTAGAATAATTTTTATGAACGGTGGCACCGCCCCAACTCAGAAAAGTGTCTTTGTAATTTCCAAAGACACTTTTTTTTTAACACGCGTCACCGAACTTCTGGCCGACTTCCCCGATTTTAAATTTGAACGTGCCGAAGACTTAAATGCCTTCACAGAAATTACCGATACTTTACATCCTTTTCTATTTTTGATCGACGGAAATTTAGGACAAGGCCCTGTCCAAGAATGGACACAGACTCTTAAAATGAGTTTTGAGAAAATTCCTCTGATTGTATTCCACACGACGTCCACGCCGTTAAATTTTGAATCCATCAGAAAAAATGGCGCAGATCGGCTGATCCATTTTAATTTTGATAAGGAATTCATTATCGAGCTGTTGTTAGAAATTATTCCTTACGATTTTCCTGACAGCCAGATACCCTTATCCGCATTGAATTCAATTGATAGTGGTGATTTAAGTTCGGATCTTGAAATCAATTTTGATGTTTTTGTTCACTTGCCTTACAATAAAAAAACAATCCTGTACCGGAAAAAGGGTGCAGTGTTAGAAACTAATAAAGTTAAGAAAATAGAATCACAAGACCAACGTTTATATTTTAAAAAAACAGAAAAGAAACAATTCCTAGAATACGCCCGCACGGCTCTAACTTTAGCTAACAAAGATAACCCCGTTGCCGAAACGGAGCGTGCTCTAAAATCAAAAAAACTGATCTTTGAAATCATGTCTGAATTCTTCGACCAAGAAAGTACCGATTTTAAAGGCGGAAAAATCATTTATGAACGTTGCCGTGAAATCGTTCAAGATTACGATCTTCTTAAGCCTCACACGACTCAAGAAGCGTTTGCCAAAGTACTACGTTATGCGGGCCAAGAGCGAACGTTTTATAATGAGGCCATCAATTTATGCGTATTTTCCGCTATGTTTGGTCATATGCTGAATCTGGGATCTGAACAAATCGAATCGTTAGCTTTAGCCGGACTCCTTCATAACATTGGTTTAAGCTATATAGACAATTTTGAATTGCAGACGGACGTTTCAACTTTATCCCAAGATCAATTGACCATGTATTACACCTATCCTGAAAAATCAGTGCTTATGATTAAAAGCAAAAAGGTGCCTCTACCGCCCATAGTGGCAGATACCATCATTGAACATCGTGAAAATATGGACGGCTCCGGTTTTCCTAACCACATCTCCGCGACGATCAAACTTTTGCCACGCATCCTGCGTATTGCCTACGAATTTCAAACCATGACAGCGTTGACAAAAAATCAAAACAAAAGAACGGCCACCAGCGCGTTAATTGAAATGAAAGAAAAAGTAATGGCTTCGCAAATTCCTTTAGACCTAAATACTGTTCTTAATTTAGCAAAAGCGGCCAAGGCATAAGACAGGTTATCGTACGATAGGTGCAGTCGCATTTAACATGGGAGAATTTCCCATCGGACTATTATGTTGCCACATCATAGTGGGATCTAGATTCAGTCCCATCATCGCATCCACTCCACCGCCGGTTTGCCCTTGAAGTGCATTCATCAACACATACATCTGTGAAAACGGATCGTTTTGCTGAGTCTGATAGTTGCTACTTTGCGGAAATCCTCCCATAAAGGGAACGCCTCCACAAGCATCTGAATACAACATCGGTGACGACGGGTAACAGGTGGCCGCTTGTTCTTGCGGTGTTAGCGACCTCATTGTGGCGTTAGCTGCATGAAAACCAAATCCGAATCCAATAAATACCACAAGCACCAATAACATCTTCATAGGGCCTCCTTTAACTCTATAACTGCAATTAGCTGTCCTATATCATAATGAGACGAACCCTCGTAAAATCTTGAGATTACACGAAAAAATTTTCACTTTTTTTCGCGTTTACGTTTTTTGCTGTGGTCTCGGACAGTTATTGGCCAAGTGCAAAGTCTGCATGCTGGTTTAATTTCTGTTGCCTGCCTCATCAGGCTTCAGTCTTTAATTTTTTTTACACTCTTTTGTAGAAACGCCGCCGATTTAGTAAAAACTTAAGTCAATTTCTTTGAAATTTGGGTTGTAAACAAAAACGACAAAAACGGAAAATTACATCGATGTAAAAAATCTTGCTAAGATATTGAAAGAGCCACTGATATAGGAAAAATAAGAATGAGTGATAACTTAAAATTAAAACCGGCTGAACAAACTACATTCGAAAGTTTCGGCAATTATATCTTGCTGAAAAAGCTCGCGGAAGGCGGCATGGCGGAGGTATTTCTAGCCCGACCAAATTCATACATGGGCAATGGACGCCTGCTAGTGATCAAACGTTTGCTTCCTCATTTTTCCAATCAACCTATGTTCTTAAGTATGTTCCAAAATGAAATCCAAGTGTTAATGGGTTTCTGCCATCCAAACACAGTACAACTGCATGACTTCGGTAACGTTGGCGACCAACCGTTCATCGCCATGGAATTCCTAAATGGGAAAAACCTGCGCGATGTATCTAATAAAGTTATTCAAAAAAAATCCAAACAAATTCCTATCCCTGTGGTTTTAAGCTTGATTATCCAAGCGGCGGCAGGATTGGATTATGCACACACGTTTTCAAATGCCGTTACAGGCGAACAAGCCAACACGATTCACCGTGATGTATCGCCACAAAATTTGATCGTATCGTATGATGGTAATTTGAAAGTTATAGATTTCGGTATCGCTAAAGCCAATACCAACTTAGATGAAAAAACTCGTATCGGAACCATCAAAGGTAAAGCGGCATACCTATCACCAGAACAAAATCGTGGTGAAGTCGTTGATTGCCGATCTGATGTGTATTCCTTAGGTATCGTAGCCTGGGAACTGTTAACGTTAATTCGCTACTATGAACAAAAAGCCGCGACTAACAAAGTAAACGAAAATGCAAATGGCATTCGAGAAAATTCAGTAGCGCCATCGGCCTACAATGATGAAATCCCACTTGATCTTGATATGGCTATCCTAAAAGCTTTACGTATCAATCCAAGCGATCGCTATCAATCAGCTAACGAGTTTCAAGTGGCTCTTCGCCAAGTGATGCAACGATACTATGCAGGCCATACCTATGCAGAGACCGGCAAATATATTCGCAGTCTTTTTGAAACTGAAATAGCGGCAGAGAAAACCGAAATTTTTAATTTAAATAAAGAAATACAACAAGCCTTGTTCAACCAAGATGCAACTGTTGTTATCAGCCCTGCTCCCCAACAATTGACACCAACGGCAGATCTGATGGAAGACAAAGAAAACTTACAAACACGTATCGCGATCGTAGAGAGCTTGATCAAGCGTCTTGATCACGAAACCACGCGTGTGTCACGCGTCGAACCGCGCATGGACGCAGACGACTTCACTGATCGTAGTTCTGACACAAACTTAGCACAAGAACATTTCGATAGTTTGTTGGCTCGAGATCTAAATATCGATCCTTCGAAAATTTTGAAAATTCGTGATACGCAAAAAGTAAGAACTCTTGTAAATGGCCGCATCAATATTTACGACACGACCGGAAAAATTATTACAAAAGCAAAATTAAGAAACTGCTGCCTGGGTGGAATTGGTTTTGAAACAACACCAAGCATGCTCGGGAATTACAAAGAAGTCCTTGTCGAATTTAACTCGGATGGCTTCGGCCCGAAAATGGGTATGATTAAAGCCGAAGTTAAATGGATTGCGCCTATCGAGGGTCATTACTGGGGCCACCATTTAGGCGGCTTGCAATTCGCTAAGTTAACTCCAGAAAGCACCAGAAAACTGGGTGAATACCTGAAAAACTATAAACGTACAGATGGCTTTGGCATTGACGATCGCTAGTCTTCGTCGCTCTCGTATTCCATTCTGTATTTCAAATCCTGCAAAAAGGCTTTTGTAGACTGGCTATTAAAATAAATATACGGATCACGCCATTTCATTGAATTTAACGTTATAGAAGCGGTTTGCAGAGACTCACCCGCCGTTAAAAATATAAAACCGGCTGCTAGTATCCAGCGAACCCGAGGCAAACTAGCTCGTTCTTTCAAACTAACCACCTGGGTTTCAGCGACCCAATCGGCCAAGTGAGTCCGATTATGTTTGAAAAAGGCCAACGCATAAATAGCCCAACCAAAAAAGAAATTTAAATTAGAAACCAATGTTCTTAAAATCGCTTGATCCAAACCGACGGCATCATTGTTTTCTGTTTTATGGCGAGTGATAACTCTTAAACTCATCTGCCATTTACCCAGAGTCGTTGAGAAAAAATACAGCGATAGTATTTCATACAGAAAACCGACTAACACAGCGTAAACAAAATCAGCCCAATGAATGCGAAACTGGTCGTGATTTATATAATCCATCCCAACCTTTATCCACACTGGGGTTTGCAAAAGACTGATGTACACACGATCTGCAAAGTGAGCTATTAAACGGCGCCAAGTGGATGGAAAATAATACATGACTTTACCCTTTTCCCGAATTTGATTCTAACCAGCGAAGCGCTTCTTCCGCACGCGTCCACCTATGAACTAATTGCTTGCGGAACAATAAATCTAACATTCGCCCCAGTTCCGCACCTTGAAACTTAGTTTTTAAATGCTCCCCATTCACCACAGGCTTAATCGTATTCTCGGCATAGTACGCCATTAATTTTTTTAGAATTTCGAGCTTCTGACCCAAATCGACTGTCTTCGGATTCGATTTATAAAATGGACTTTTCATTTCCTGATTAACAATATCGATCACTAAACGCATATCATATTTATAGCTAAAGTAATGCATTTCTTCTTCTGACCAATCTAGAACATTTAATAAATTCTTTTTAAACTCTAACAACCGCAGTACTGATTGGCGCACGTCCGTTGAACACTTGAATTCTTTGAGCCAATTTTTTGCCTCGATCCGCGTGTCTAATTCCCAAAGCAGTTTAATCAACATCTCTGTTTCATTCTTTATAGGCGATTGAAACAAATAGTCTTTGTAATCCAAAATTTCATTCGGCAAACCGTACATAGCCCATAGTTTCTGATTCGAAAACTCAACGATCAGATCCCAGGGAGTTTTCAAGTTTAAAATAGTTTTTAAAAGTTCGTCCCGCTTTCTCTCCTGTGAGATTTGCTTTAGTCCATCACGATGTTTTATTGCTGATTGCAACGTCGCAGACTCAATTTCTAAATCCAGTACAAGTGAAAAACGAAAGCAACGAAGTATCCTTAAGTAGTCTTCGCTAAAACGACGGTCTGGATTACCCACACAGCGAAGTTTTCGCTGCTGAAGATCGGCGACCCCATTCTGAAAATCGATCACTTCTTTTTTCAAAGGATCATAAAATAAAGCATTCACCGTAAAATCACGGCGAACCGAGTCCTCTTCAGGACCCGAATATTCGATGTTTTCGGGGCGACGACCATCGCGGTAATCACTTTCTTTACGGAAAGTAGCAACTTCGATGTTGTGCTTACCTTCTACGACAACGATAATTCCAAATTTTTTACCTACGGCGACCGTATGATTGAAAATTCGCTCGATTTCTTCTGGATGAGCCGTCGTAGCGATATCGATATCTTTTGGTTTTAATCCTAGTAAAGCATCGCGGACACAGCCGCCTGCAAAGTACGAGGTGTGGCCGATATCGGCTAATTTTTGAATTATCTCTATGGCCAATGGATAACTTTCCACTGAAGCCAGCTTGGCTGCTACTTCTTTGTTCATTTGAATTGATTATACGTCGTTAAACCTTTAATATTCAACCTCGAATGAACCCACTAGTCGCCGTCGAAGATTTAATAAACCAACTTGGTTTTTCACATTATGGATACAGTGCCATCACAACACCACTCAGTTGGGATCGTTATATCCATTGGATCGAAAACAACTATCATGGCGAAATGGATTATTTAAAACGGCATCTCGAGATCAAACGCGATCTTAAGAACATTCAATCATCAGCAACCTCAATCATTAGTCTGGCTCATCCCTATTTAGCCCTGAAAAACGAAACGGAATTCCCGTTCCAGCATTTAAAGACGGCAATGTACGCCCAAGGCAGTGATTATCACTTTTGGTTACGTGGAAAATTAGAAACAATCGTGACCCGATTAAAAGAACTACATCCGAATGAATTCTTCATGTCGTCGACCGACTCTTTTCCAATCATGGAGCGCGATTTTTCGTATCAAAATCGCCTGGGCTGGATTGGAAAAAATTCCTGCCTGATTCATCCCAAAGAAGGCTCCCTGTTTTTACTAGGCAATATTGTAACCTCATTGGATTTAAGTCAAAATCACCAGCTCGATCCACTGCCCGACTTTTGCGGCAAATGCACTCGTTGCATAGATGAATGCCCGACATCGGCGATTGGCCAAGACAAAACAATCAATTCCACGAAATGTATTTCCTATTGGACAATTGAATCAAAAACAAATCCTCCTTTAGAGCTAGCATCCAAATTCAGTGGATTATTCTTTGGCTGTGATATCTGCCAAACTGTCTGCCCATGGAATCAAAAAATTTTAAAACGTTCGGAGCCTTACCAAAAACGCCAAGCGCAAATCAGTGATGAAGGGTTAGCTACCGAATTAAAATTGGTTTTAAATAGTTCCGGTAAACAGCTGCTTAAAATGCTTCATGGCACGCCGCTCACCCGTGCCGGACAACGCGGCCTTAAACGTAATGCTATGATCGTAATTGCTAATTTAAAATTAAAAAATTTGACCGATGATGTACGGCCTTATTTGGAACACGAGGAACTAAAGGAAATAGCTCACTGGTGCCTTGGGGAATTATCAAATACCTAGTTTTTTCAAAAGTTCGTCAATCTCACTTTGTCCAAAACTTTTCTCGCCGCTAGCTTTTGCCCCCACCGTTTCGCGAATATCTTTACTGAACTGATTTGATACCCACTGCAATCGATCTAGGAATGTTTTACTTAGCCTAGTTGCTTCTTGTTTGGCGCCAGATACTAATTTTTCAACCATTTCGTCCAGGGTTTCCGTAGCGTCCAGCAACAAAGCCACACAAATCATCAAGAAATCGGGATTATTCACAATCTGTGACGATTTATAACCCACGGCTTTACATAGAGCACAGTAGTCGCCGATGAAGTGAATAGGATGAGACACGTCCACCATCAACGCCAAATTTTTCGCGCCGCCCATGATGCGATCAACACTGTTACCATACACTTCCAACTTCTTAATTTGGCTTGGATCCGATTCAACTTCTTCTAGTATATCTAGACTTTCTTTAATTAAAGATTTGGATTCCTGTACAAATTCTTTTAAAATTGATTCATCTAAAGTCATTCTTTGAGTCTAACAAAACTCAGATGAAGGACAACAAGTAAAAGGTCAAATATGAATCATACTTCTATCCGCGTGAGCACCTTACGAGGCGATCAAAAAATTACCTTCGATGTGTATGTTAAAATTAACGATAAAATGGTCCATTACCTTCGTCGAGGCGATAGTTTTGAAGGTGGACGTTTAAAACGTTTGAAAGAGAAAAAGTTAAAAAATCTTTATATTATCGACGATGATGAACCCAATTATCGAAGTTATTTAAAAACTAATATCGAATCTGCCTACGATCAAAACTCACAAAAAGATATGCAGACGCGTGCGGAAATTATCCAAGGCGATCAGCAATCTCATGTCGAGGAAGTTTTTGAACGCCCAGAAGATAAACAAGCTTACGAATCAACTAAAGAAGCCACTAGTAAATACGTTGAATTCCTAACGAAGAATGCACCCGCGGCTGCATCGATTTTAAAAATTGAAAACACGGATAAAAACTTGGCCCATCACGGTGTCACTGTCGGCACGATGGCCGTTGCCTTAAGTCAAAAACTAAAACTGACAGACCCTAAAGCATCGCAGTGGTTGACGTTGGGATCGCTATTGCATGACATTGGTTTGCATGATTCGCCGGTTAACTTTCAACAACCATTAAGTGCCTTAGCTGCTGCTGATTTGACGGTGTATAAAGCACATCCTCATTCAGGTATTGAAAAACTAAAAAATACGATGCACTTTGATCCGCAGGTATTAAAAATCATCAACGAACACGAAGAGTGCATTGATGGATCTGGCTTTCCAAAAAAACTAATGGAAAATCAATTGGACGAATTATCGATCATCGTTTCTAGTTGTAATGCCATGGATCGCCTTCTTACATTTGAAGGAATTTCAAAAACGGATGCCCCGAAAAAATTAATGGTCGAGCATGTGGGTAAACATCCCCTCGATCACATCAGACTCATCGCAGAGATTATCAAATCTTTGTAGATTATAATCACCTTATACCGTGGCCTTACTGGGAAAAGCCAATACCAGCCTGGGAAGTGGAACCTTATCCGAAAAAAAACATCCTCCTAAAGGATTTTATTTTCATAATTTTATGCTTTTCCAAATAACGACAATACTGCAAGTCTATCCCAAGTCTATCCATCGACAAGTAGTTCGCTAAATTTAAGGACGATCCACATGCGGAAAAATTTAAGTTGGATTTATCTCCTCATCCTACGGAACTCGGAAAATATTTTAAGGAACAAGACACGGCTGTTGTTTTGGATGAGGGTGTTGACTAAGTTGTACACTACAAGTTCACATTTAAACCCTTCATACAGAAAAAGCCAAGAAAAGGTTTCAAGAGTATGACCGTTGCCAAATGGAAAGCTCAATTCGAAAAATACTGTAGCGAGCTCAAAATTACTAATGCCAATGACCCAATCAACAAGAATTCAAACAAAAATAGCATTAACAAATGTTTAATTTTCTACCGCCATTGATTATTTTAGAGTGCGAACCGCTTAAATTATTCGGACTATTTATTGGTCGCGATCTTGAATCAGTTCCAAGTGCTGTATAATTAGATGAGTAGGACGAGCACCATTTGAAGGAAATACTGGGCCGCCGAGAATACCAGGATCTACTCCAGGCGAACTGGGATATACAGGCTGACCCGGTAACCCAATCACTACAGGCAATTCTTCTGGCTTAAACAGTTCTAATTGGGTAAAAACTGGCTCTTCGATTACGGTTGAAGGAAACGTCTGTGTCGGCGGAAACAACACAGGGTCATTACCTATCACCGGCGAACCTATTACGGTGGGCAAATCATCAGAATCAAAAATATTAACTTTATTTTCAAGCACAACATGCTGAGTTCGCAAAACTCTGTATTTGCTTCCGCGATCAATCAAAATTTCACTTTCAAATTCAAAGGTCTGTCCCTCGATATAGAGTCCTCGCATATTATCCCGTTTCACATGAATAACCTGCAAAATTCCAGGTGAACCAAGGTTTATCGCGTTGTTTGCAAAATTCAAAGCCGTTCGAATAGATAGACTTGTCGAGGTGAAAGCTTTGTCTTCAACTACGTCACCTACAACAGCTTTTCCAAACGAATTTGATGTTGACCCAATACCTCGAAACAAAACAATATCACGAGGAATTTGCGGAGCGTCGTCGATAGAATCATCTACATCTTTGATAACCTGCTTCAATGTATCCAAATCTTTACCGACAAGACTTGACTCACCTGTTCGCAAAAATTTATTCACCATTCCATACGAAGTCCCTTTGTAGGCAAGAATAGCCTGGCGTTTGGCTTTGGTCAGTGAGGATCTATAGTTTTCGTAGTGATAGTACGCCCGCCTAAAGTCACCCAGGTATTTCAAATGGGCTCGTTCGATTTGTCTAACTAAACTATTCTGACCATCTAAAACAGCTAAACCCGAGTAATAAAAAGACTTACATAGATTGGCCAAAGGCGCAGACTTTACAATAGACTTAGAAGCAAAGGGTTCGGCCCAACTAGTGATCGAAAGCAAAACTACCAAAACATTGAAAACCCATTTAAGAAGCATATTCAAATATTAAAGAAACAACCAAGATTAAACAATGTACAACAAAATAACAGGTAATAACTGCAGGGGCATTGAAACAAGACGGCAAACAGACCTAACCTTTCCCCAGACAGTAAGTATATTTTTTTCTATCCTGCAGATCTATATTCTTATATCACTTTTTGATATTTTAAAGGAAGTGGATCGAAATTAGGAAGCGAGTGACCTTCAAAAAGATTATCGTCAAAGTTGCCAACAGGTATATAGCCAGCGTTAAAATCACTGACGGCAATTTTAGAAATGGTAGAGTTCAATGCTCTACCATTTTTCTTTTTCCAATAGGTACGATGAAATTTTTACCATAATATTTCCTTATGAACGGCCATAAAAGAATGAATTTGTTTTAAGGCTCAAGCCTATCTATAAAAGCGTCAACTTTATAGACAGGAGTCTACTTGAAACAATTTCTTCTACTTTCAATTCTGAGTTTATCGTTGATCCAATGCACCCCGAATAAACCAGAAGGCGACGACTTAACGACATCATCACAAGAATCAAATATCATCGGCGGAAACCTTGTGACTTCGGGTTTAAAAACAGCGCAACATGTGGTTGGACTTGTCGTCCCACGCTTTGGCAGTTGTACGGGAACGCTTATCGATAAGAATATCGTAATCACTGCGGCCCACTGTATTCCTCGCGATCCAAAATCTATGTATGTTGTATTTTCCACAACTCTGAAAGGAGCTAACTCGTCAAATGCGGCTCAAGTCGTCGGTGCCGTTGTTGGTCCATTGTGGGGAAAATCAAATGGGGATAAAAACACAGGCGATATCGCCATTGTGAAATTTAAAGGCCAAGCACCTACTGGTTACGTACCAGTGAGTGTCCTTAAGAACAGTTATTACCTAGCACCTTCTGCCTTTACGCTACTGGCCGGTTTTGGCTTAGATGATGGAACGGCACAAACTGGCGCCGGTGTTTTGCGTGAAACGTTCACGGTTCTTACAAATCCACGTTACTCACAAACCGAAGCCGTTCTGGATCAAACGATCGGTCGCGGTACATGTAACGGGGATTCCGGTGGACCAGCGTTCCTATTGTTAAATGGTGCCTACTATATCTGGGGAATCACAAGTCGCGGCGATGCTCAGTGCCGAAAGACTGGAATCTACACAATAGTGATTCCTTACCAACAGTTTATCGACAACGCTATTCGCCAGCTTCAAGCAAGTTTTTAATCTGCGAGGTTGCTGCCGTCTGTGGCGATAGTCCCAAGTACGATTCTTTTCTTTGAAATAGCTCTAAGTTTTTTAATAGATGTTCTAATTGAATGGATACGGATTCGACCGCTGCAGAACCTGTATCCATTTCTGTTTGGCTAGCCAGCGAAACCTTCAATGCATTAATATGATGATCAATGCGCTGGAAATAGTCTCGGCGCAAGCCACTCAACATTGGCGCCCAACTGATTTTGTTTACATGATCCTCGTCAGCCATTTTGAAAAAGCAAAAATACAGGTACATGAATTCTTGGTTCAATTTCTTGATCGACTCTTCGACAGTCAGTAAAAAAAAGAAAAAATTCTGATCGGCTTCTTCTTTCAAATCAATACCGTTCAAGGTCGACTGAATATCGGTTAATGCTTTTTGTATCAGATACGAATAATCGTTAAAAAGTATCGCGGTATTGCTTATATAGTTTTGCCCAATTTTGTTGCCCATTTCTTGAGTAAAAATGTCCATCACAATGTGATCTAAATTTTTATAGCCACTGCCGTTCAAATACTGATTCACGAGGTATGTATTATTACCATGATGTTGGATGTTGCTCGCAATAATGTGACAGATATCACTGATAACAAATGTGGGCGGCTGTTCGCATAAATAACTAAAAATAAGATAATGGGAATCCTTCGCTATACCCACCAACAAGTGATATTCGTTGAGGTTGAGATCGAAATTTTTTGTTATAAAAAGTTGAATCGTACTGTGCCCATCTTTTAATTTCTGCGACCAATCCTGGCGCATTTTAAATGGTGTAAACGAGGATTCCGTTATCTCTTTATATCGCTGGTCTGTGATGTCTTTTATTATCGTCATGATTGCCCTAACTGTTCTCAAAGTTAAGACAATATCTGAACTAAAGGTGGTTAATTTATTGTTTCACTACCCGTTTTAAGCGCTTTTACTGCCGTATCAGGGAAATCACTGAACACCCCATCAACCCCGATCTTGTAGAAAAACTCATACTCTTTAACCGGGTCCGTCAGCGGTTTCATCACAAAAAAGGACTCGTTCCGAAAAGTATACGGGATGATTTTAAAATCCAAAAGCTTGGCATTTTTAAGGACATCGTTGGGCACCATCGTCGTTTCGCTTTTAGCATTTTCCACGACCAAGTACTTTTTGTATGGTCCTATAACTTGGGCGTACTTACGAATCTCTTTTAAACCTTCCAGCGTCACCATATCCGCGTATGTTTTCCTACCTTTTAAGTCGTAGGGCGATTCCGCGGGATCACCTAACAGCTGCACTAGGTGATACTTTGACAGCGATGCCAGTTCTTTCAAGTTAGAAACTTCAAACGACTGAATATAGATTTGGTCTAATTTTTTATCCCATTTTTTATCTTCAAGAACCTTAAGTAGAGCTTTTTCCATATTCACACCAATCGACCGGAAGTACGATGAATGTTTGATTTCAGGAACGATACCGATTTGTTTACCTGTCTTCGTATTATACTGATCAACGACATCAATGATTTCATCAAATGTTGGAACTAAGAAGGGTTGTTGATCCATTTGCGGGCGAAAGGCCAAACGTTGCTTAGCTTTCAATTTTTTAATTTCGGCTAATGTGAAATCTTCTACAAACCATCCAGCGACTTTAACATCATCAACAGTCTTTACTGTTTTTCGTTTTGGAAATACCTCGGCTACATTCGTAGTTTCAGAAATTTCATTTTCGTGGCGAGCCACCAACACACCATCTTTTGTCATCACTAAATCTGGCTCAACAAAATCTGCGCCCAGTTCCATTCCACGAATGTAGGCTTCCAATGTATGTTCCGGCAAATAACCGCTGGCCCCGCGATGAGCAATCACTATCGGTCGCGCGAATTTTTTATTTTCTGCTGTCGTTTGAAAATCACCCATGGCCGTCGACGTTGTTTGGCATGCCGACAACAGTAGCACACTGGCTAAACTAATCTTTAGGTATAACATCACAGTTGTCGTAAAGTTTTTGTACTCGCACATTGAAATATGTCCCCGCTTTTTGAAGGTTCCATGGTGGATATGGGAAGAACTTAGCTTCCACACACTGACCATCTTTGACTACGCCCCACTGGCGGTCTTCGGATGAGCCCGTAACGATTTCATGATTCTTAAGATCTTTTACCCCTACGGCAAAAGAATAAATTTTACTGGAAGGATCTTGTGATCCCGCCACAAACGCAGTGTTTTCCAATAATTGTTTTACCCCACTAACTGGACCAACTACGGTGCGCGCGTGGAAAAAAGAATAGTACACCATATACACGGACGCCACTACCAGGATTCCAACAAAAATCAAAATTCTTACTAACCACTTCCCTAGAGCTTTCATAATGACAGTCCTTTCTTTTCTGCTTACAATGGTATTTGTTATATGTTTTCACGACAAGAAAAATTCCTTTTATTCATCATTGCGGCTATCCAGTTCGCACACATTGTCGATTTCATGATAATGATGCCGTTAGGACCGCAGCTGATTCGAATATTTTCGATTTCAGCCCAGGAGTTTAGCTTTTTAGTGGCCTCCTACACCTTATTTGCTGGTATTTCTGGTTTTGTTAGTTCATTTTTTATGGATCGATTTGAACGAAAACGCTTACTCCTGTTTTTCTTCACCGGATTTGCCATCAGCACCCTATTCTGTGCGGCTTCCCCCAACTTTTATTTTCTGTTAATTGCGCGCTCACTCGCTGGAACTTTTGGCGGCGTTTTGAACTCAATCACCCTTTCGATCGTGTCAGATAACTTTTCCTACGAAAAGCGTGGTACAGCCGTGGGATGGACATCGACATCATTTTCATTGGCTAGTATTTTAGGTGTGCCGTTTTCTATTTACCTGGCGACAACGTTTAACTGGCACGCCCCGTTTGTTTTTTTGGGCTGCATCAGTTTGGGTTTATTCTTTTTCATCTTTAAATATGTTCCACCTCGGGCCGTACTTGAATCGGGCAAAACATCGTCGCTGTTAACGCCCTTACTGGAAGTTGCGGGTACCCGCAATTTGTTGATGGGACTGGTGTACATGATTTTTTTATTTCTTGGTCAATTCACCGTCATTCCATTTATCAGTCCTACGCTCGTGGCCAACGCCGGATTACCCGAAGCCCACTTACCACTGATTTATTTATGCGGTGGTTTGACCTCCATTGTCGGCGCACCATTAATTGGCCGCATTTCTGATCGCATTGGCAAGCACACCGTTTTTATTGTCGGCGCTATCCTTTCCATTATCCCGATATTTCTGCTAACTCATTTAGGTCCAACAGAAGTTCCGATTATTTTAGGCATTTCAAGTTTGTTTTTTATTTCGATGAGTATGCGGATGATCCCGGCCATGGCGCTGATTTCAGGTGCACCGTCACCCGAACGACGTGGTTCGTATATGAGCCTGGTCAGTTCAGTACAATCTTTGAGTTCAGCCGTAGGTTCATCGTTAGCCGGTTATATCGTTGTTCGCGACACGGTCACGGGCTACATGGCTAACTATGAAATGGTAGGCTATATCGCCATCGTATTTACACTATTGGCTGTGGCGGTGGTTCATCAAGTGAAACATACCTCTGCATCCTCACCAGTCTGATACTTTGTTTCCACGACGCGAGGATTTTCTGTCTTTGTGAACCTTCTTGTCGGTCAGGCGCCTTCTTACGGACGAACGCGTTGGTTTCGTCGCTTTGCGAGCTTTGGGAACAAACAATGACTGCTCAACTAGGTTTTCTAATTTGTAAATTGCATTCTTTTTGTTCATATCCAGCGATCGCTCGGTCTGCGATTTGAACTGAACTAAGAATCCTTCCTTAGTGGTACGATTGACTCGGCGTATTTTTTCTTTGTTTTCCAAGGGAATGCTGGATTCGTCTATATTCCAAAACAATTGCACGCCTGTCTTGTTTTTCTGCAGGTTTTGACCTCCAGGGCCACTGGCTGTGAAGTACTTAAAAGTCACTTCATGAATAATTATCGACATTATCGTTTCTACTGTCATGTTATCATGCTAACTCAGTTTAAAGTGCTGGACAATCCAAGTGTTAGCCGCATAAATTATTCCTATGTTACTCAATATACTGATTTATTCTGTTGTCGGCCTGGTTCTTGGAGCCATTTTTGGTTTTGCCTTTTACAAATGGGGCAGCCGTATTTATCTAAAACAGGCGGAAACCGAAGCTTTAGAGATGATCGACGAGGCTAAAGAAGCCGCCGAAATCAAAGAAATTGAACGAAATGAAATCCTAACGGAAATCGAAATGGAACTTTGGACAAAGTCAGAACCTGATTTGTTGAAGATCGAATTGAACGTTACGGATTTAGAAACAGAATACCAAGAACGCAAAGCACGTAACGATGAAATTTGGTCAGGTTTAAAAAGCACTCAAGACAAAAAGCACAACGAGATTCGCCAAAAAGAATTAGAAATTAAAAAGAAACAATTGTTCCACCAAGATTTCAAAAAAATGATCAAGGCTGAACAAAAGAAAATGGTTGTCGAATTATGCTCGAAACTAAACCTGAATGCCGAAGACGTAAAACGCGGGATATCGGATGAGTTTATTGATGACATTAAACGCATCATCACTCGCGATGCCGAATACTATGAATTGGACGTCAAAGAACAACAGGAAGTGATCGCTAAGCGTTTGCTAGATGTTGCCCTTGATCGCTTTGCCCGTCCTTACTGTTCAGAACGTGGTATTGCGCCCGTGTATTTTCCTGAAAACTACAATCGAACAATTCTAGTCGATGCTGAGAAAAAGAATATTGCTAAAATTCAGGAACTAACTGGTTGCGATATTATCATCGAACCTGAAAACGACATGATCGGTGTCGCTGGTTTCGATCCCGTTCGCCGTGAGTTGACCCGACGACTACTTGAACGTTTGCTAAAAGAAAAGAAACCGGTTTCTTTAGAATTTATTGAACGCATGTACACGAATCAAAAGAACGAATTGTTTAAACAAATTAAGCATGACGGCGATTCGATTGCCAAAGAATTAAAACTGGAAAATATGCACCCGGAAATCAAACAAATGATGGGTAGTCTTCGTTTCCGCTATTCTTTCACGCAAAATCAATATTTCCACTGCGGCGAAGTAGGCTGGCTATGCGGCCTACTATCAGGTGAATTAGGTTTGGATGTTAAAATCGGTAAACGCAGTGGTTTACTGCATGATATCGGTAAATCCATGGATCACGCAATAGATGGGGGCCATGCCGTCATCGGTGCAAACTTTATCGCCAAACGAGGGGAAAACCCTGACGTTGTTCACAATGTTCGCGCCCATCACTATGACGAAACTCCGAACACAGCCCATGCTTTCCTAGTTATTGCGGCCGATGCGATGAGCGGTGGTCGCCCTGGCGCGCGTCGATCGACACTGGAAACCTACGCACAGAAAGTAACCGAATTACAAGAAATCGCGCGCAGCTTCGAGGGCGTTACAGATTGCTACGTATTATCTGGTGGTCGTGAGTGCCGCGTGTATGTAAACAATAAGAAAATTTCTGATCGAGATGCTTTGTCTTTAAGTATGAAAATTGCCGCACAGATCGAAAAAGAATGTAATTACCCAGGGCAAATCAAAGTTGTTGTTGTGCGTGAAACTATTGTTCAAGAGCATACGATGGGAAAACAAAAGTATAAGGAAGAGGAAACCACTTAAGAACTGGCCCCTTACTTTGCATTTTAGAATAGTATTTGTTTAAGGCTCATT
>CAWVRN010000031.1:0-57759 GCA_963932905.1 uncultured Bdellovibrio sp. | reverse complement strand
CGGGTGGTACACTATGATGGAAATTTACTGGTACATGATGGCGGAAATTCGACAAAGCCTGCTGGAAGTTTAACGTAGAATTGACTTACTGGGGCGTTCAATCATTAAGCATTTCTTTTAAGGACTGAGAATTACCTTGGCTGGTGATGCGGGTAATACTGATGTTGAAATGATATTGAATAAATTTAGACTTGATCTGACATCGTTAACATTTGGCTCTGATCAAATCTGACAATTGTAAATATTTAGTATAGGATTACTGATTGGCTTGTGGAGTTGTCTGCGATGTTCACTATGATCTAGATAATAGCCTGTTTGAAAAAATGCTGGATACTAGAATGGTTTACACCTGTGCCTACTGGAAAAATTCCGATACTTTGGAAGAAGCCCAAATCGCGAAGCTTGATTTGATTTGCCGGAAGCTGGCTTTAAAACCAGGCATGAAAGTTCTCGATATTGGCTGTGGCTTTGGTTCCTTCATGAAATATGCGGCGGAAAAGTACGGTGTCCAGTGTGTCGGCTATTCACTTTCAAAAGAGCAAATCAGCTACGGAGTCAAAGACTGCCGAGGCCTGCCGATCGAGTTTGTCTTTGATGATTACCGAAAAATCGAAGGCCGGTATGACCGCGTCGTTTCGATTGGAATGATGGAAGCCGTCGGCAACAAAAATTTCCGAACTTTTATGCAAACTATTTCCGATGCGCTAGTAGGCGACGGGATCGCCTTGATACACACAGTTGGACACAACCTGACGACAACGATTTCAGACCCTTGGGTAGATAAATATATTTTTCCGAACGGGGTCTTACCTTCAATCCAACAAATTGGAAAAGCGATCGAGGGCCTTTTCGTGATGGAAGATTGGCACAACTTCGGTCCCGATTACAATCGAACTCTTCTGGAATGGAATCAACGATTTCAAAATTCCTGGCCAAACCTGAGTTCTCGCTATTCATCAGAATTCAAACGAATGTGGGAATTCTACCTTCTCTCTTTCGCCGGTGGATTTGCGGCTCGCAACTGGCAGCTTTGGCATATCATACTTTCGAAAAAAGGCCGCACCCAACCCAATTGTCGAATCGGTTAATCTATGAAAGTCGCGATCATCGGTGGCGGAGTCGCCGGGTTAGCCGCAGCCCACGATCTAAGTGATAGTCACGAAGTGACTATCTACGAATCTGCCGCGCAACTAGGGGGACATGCAAACGCCGTCTTAGTTCCAGGGACAAACATCAAGGTGGACACCGCTTTTTTGATCTTCAACGATCAGACATATCAGCATTTTCATCGGTTTATTCGAGACTTAGGCGTGCAAGATCGTTCGGTGTCGGCAGAGATGTCGAGCTGCTTTTCCGATTGCGATCATAACTTTCATTACTGCTTGGGCCGAGGCCTTCAGCCGTTTCTGCAACTCCCGACGGCCTTGGTTGATTTCAAATTTTATCAAATTATGGCAAGTCTCTTTCGTTTTAAGAAAAAGGCCATCGCGGATTTAGATGGAAATATAGACTTAAGTAGAATCACCGTCGAAGAATACCTCAAACCTTTTTCAAAGACCTTCGTTCGAAATTTCATTCTACCGTTAACAGCAGCGATCTGGTCTTTGCCAGCCGATAAGATGCTGGATTTCCCCATTCTTCCGATGCTCAAATACTTTGATAATCACCAGCTTTTGCGTGGACAAAGTCAAAACCGATGGCGAACATTTCAAGGATCCAGCGCCGTTTACGTCGAAGCCTTCGTGGAAAAGTTTCGGGGGAAAATTAAATATTTAACCCCCGTGTTAGCGGTTCGACGTGTTCGCGACCAAGTTCAACTGCAAACTTTGTCAGGCACCGAGATTTTTGATCATGTCGTGCTTGCTACCCATGCCGACGTGTCGCTCAAACTGATTCAGAATCCGACCGAGCTAGAAAAACGTTTACTGGGTGCTTGGCAGTATGAAGACAACCCGGTCACTCTTCACACCGATGAGGGACTGATGCATACGGATTCGCGTTTGTGGGGAAGCTGGAACATGAGCCTGCGAGATTCCCGTTACGCGATCACATACTATCTGAATCGGATTCAGAATATTAATCTGGGTTTTCCGATTTTTCTGACCCTGGGAAAAGGTGCTTTCAAAGAAGACCATGTTTTGCAAAGATTTAATTATCGACATCCCATTTTCACTGAAGCTTCAATCGCGACGCAAGAGCATCTCCCTGAGCTAAATCACCAGCAAGGACTTTCCTTTTGTGGTAGCTACTTTGGATACGGCTTTCATGAAGATGCGGTTAAATCCGCAAAGCAGGCAGCAGATGGAATTCCTGCACTTAAGAATGAACATTAAATGACGTCCGGTCAGTTAACACTTCTCACGACTGTCCGGAGAAAATCATTCATTTGGGGGTTCTTGAATTCTATTCCCACGGCTGATTTTGTGAATACTATCTAGGCAAAGTCGCTCTAGCGTTAAGTCTAGTAGATTCTGATTTAACATTTCTAATAAATACCAATAGTTGCTCCTCTTGCTTGTGCGAGATTTCATTGTTTTGCACAACAAAAAACCACGCACAAGAAGACCGCAACTTTGAAAAACGCTGACAAAGAATTCTCATTGTTTCAACTTATCGAGAGGCATCGGCAGCACTGGACATCCCGTGCTCAATCTTGTTAGATGCGATGACTGCTCGATGTCCAGGATTTTTGCAAGAGCTTTGTGATCAGGTTCTGTTAGCAATTCGCGCGCGTACCAAAGACCGCAAAGTTAAGAGAGCCGTTCGGGAGATTCAAGTACTCGATTCAAGTGAGATCTGAAAATCCAAATTGGCTGCGGATGACTCTACCTACAGACATTCGTAGTCACGTGGCCGCCGCAAAATTTCATGCGATTTGGAAAGGTGAAGGAAAGTGGGGAGAGGACGGCGGCGCCACGATTCGCCCACTGCACTCTTATTTCATCTTCAGAAAAACAGGATCGACGTTTTTTACCGCAAGTCGTCGACGTAGCACCGGCGATTTCAGTGGCTTTTCTAAGTCGTTGTATTCTTTTTGAGTATAGTAATTTTTTCCGGCGTGAAGAGCATGGACCAGATTTATTAAATATTCGCTAAGATCCAGCGGAGTAATGAAGCTATTTTCCGTCAGGGACAAAACTCTGCAAGGCTTTCGAGCTTGAAGTCTTTTTTAACAGCCTTCGCCCATATCGGACGCTGGCCGTTTAGTGCATGAACGGCGGCGGCGACCTCTGGTTTTGCCATCATCGTTTGAATGAACTTTTGACATTCTGCTTTTGGCATCTGGTCGAACATCAAATTTCCATACCCGCGGACGTAGACGTTGCACGCCGTTTTATGGATTTCAGCTAAAAACTTTCGCATTTCAACCGGCGTATTTGGGCCACAGGAGGGGCTTTCTGAAGGCTTCGTGGGCGGAGCTTTCGAAGAGCGAAGCGGATCTAGCCTTGTGATAAATGTCTTTGCTTCTTTTCGGAAATGTTGCAATTGATAGACGTTGATAGTGCCGTCGCGATTGAACGTCGGAAAAAATGAAGACGTCATCGGGTCCGAAGTTAAAATGCGACGTTTACCGGTTTTGAGATCTATCCAAACGATATCCATCATTTTGTCTGAGCCAAAAGACTTCTCCTTGAGATTACGAAGCGTTGGATCGAGCGCAAGTGACTGTCGTGGGACGGCCAAAGCAGCATTCTTACCGTCGAAACTAATGCTGCCCTTGCCAGAAATTTTTGCTAGGACGGGGCCCGGCCGGCAGGTCCCGTCGGAAATATCGAAGACTCGCGTCGTCATCTGAGCTGTTTTCAAATCGAACTCGCTGGCGATGACTTTTTTACCGTCGGGGGCAATCATCGGCAATTGAAGTACTCGGCCTGCGCAAATCGGCTTGGAATTTCCGATGGAAACCATGAGATTGGCATCTCGGTTTCTCACTGTCACATCGGCAATGGTAAGACCGGTGGCTACTTTCGCCGATTCCGTGACCATAAAATTGCCGTCCGTGAGAAGTCGAAATCGACTTTCTGATGACTTTCTCTCGAGAAGTCCAAAAGACTGATAAACACCGTCTATGTTTTTATCGATTGCGATCGGTTCACCCATCTTTTTGCCGTCGTCATAAGACGAAATGGCAAAGATCCGAAATTTTTCCGATTGGTTGAGCCTAGGAACAGAGACTAACTTCTCAGTCGCGTGCGAGCCGAGAAGTGGCACAGAGTCGGAACCATCGACATAGGAAATCGGGGTGATCTTTCCCGAAAGTAGATCGACGTGAAAGGTTCCTGTGCGATAGCCGCTTTCGGATCTGTAGGTGCCTGGTGCGAGAATCGAATTTCCATCCAGATCAGCGTTGCGAAAAAAATATGTTGGATCGAAATTTTTAATTTCCGTACGTCTGATGACGGCGGGTTCATTTGCGAACCCTCCTTTCGTTTCGCAGAATTGGCTAATCTCTTTTTCGCCAAGTGCCCAAGTAATGCTGCGAACGAATTCCTGCTGGGGCGAACCCGGTTCCGCGACCTCAGGAGGGAATCGGTATTCGTTTGTTGCAATTGGATCTGCGTAGGCTGTGCAGCCAACATGGACATATGAAACTGCTAAGAAAATAGCTATCCAACCCAATCTAGTCATGGGAAGGGCCCAAAACAATGCGGAAAATGTCAGCGTAATCTTTTGTGGTCTTATATCCTGGGAATCCAGATCCAAAAATTTTCCCATCTTTGACAAAAAAAACCGTTGGAAAATGAGCAACCGTAAGTGAGCTTGAGCTTTCGGAGGTCATCAAGTCGGGTCGAAAGGGAAGCAGGTCGACTTTTTGAACAAAACGGCGCTCAAACTGGTGGACTCTTTCGCGATCGCTAGTAGCGTCGTCGACTGCCGCCACAAAAAAGGCGCCTACCTTTTTCGCTGCTGCTCGCGCACCTTCAAGGCCCGATACTGACAAGGGCATGCGCGCCGACCAAATGTAAATAACTGTGCCGATTTTTTTCTTGGCTGATTTATCCAAAATTTCATCGAGTTCGAATTGGTCCAGGACCGGCCGAATATTAAATTCGTGAGAAGCGACAAATGAACAGTCATCGGAAAATCGGTAGCTAGTCATTGTTGAGCGAGTCCTACGTAACAGAAGTGGCGAGGGATCTTCAGCACCCGCCATCACCTTGCGCACGAAAAGTTGATCGTCGTGGCGAAACGATCCCTTGGAGTTCGGAGCCCCAAATTTCGCCAAAATCTCTCGTTCATTGTCCCTACATGGTAGGTGTGCCCCTAAGACCGAGTCTGGAAGGCTGAAGAGGACAATGCGAGTCAAGGTGAGAATCAATACAATCGCGAGGCGAATTTTCATCATTTTATTATACAAAACGCAGGCCGCTAACGCAAGTCCCGACCCATTCATCTGGATCAAAAGGCAGTTGGCCCACTTTGTCGATCGGTAAAGTTTTTTCATTTTCTGAATATCATTGTGGCTTGAGCTTTGTGCCAGATAAAATTGCTCAATACTCTTCCATACACGTTAAAAAACCCCTCAGATAGCCAAGTTTTTTCCATAAAATTAGTCCTATCAAAACCCAATGGGCCTGTTGAAAAAAGCACTATTTTAAAGCTGTTAGCTTTCCATTTAAGCAAAATTCAAGATGTAAAATTGGATTTCTAAAGTTTTGATGAGATCTCGTAAAAACGACTTTAGAGAGCCAAATGTCGCTGTTGCCAACGTTTTCAGATTTTGCACGGTCCGAGATCATGTAAATCTGGATCTGCACCTTAGAACGCCCGCGGACGCGTGCTTTTCGAAGGCCTCTCCGCCAGCGATGAATATGGACCCTCGATCGACGCATCGCCTCACTAACCTTTGGTGATGTCTTCTTTGCGGCACAAAACACGTTCACAAACATGCCTCTTCGAATTCAAGTACGCCTCCCTACCACCACAGCTTCGACAAACAATTCCGTCAGGCCAACGCGACCTGAACAGTATTCCAGAAGCGACTCTCGAGAAGAAAACTGATCGCGAAACGATCTCGTTGTCTTTGGATAGGTTCATGTACATCTTTGCATAGAAATCCCGCCGCAACGATCAGTCAGAGAAGCTGTCAGGATATTAACGATCGTCAGAGCCCCGAAGATGTTTAAAAAGTTTGATTGCTTTTAAGAGCAAGTTACTTTGCGCCTTCCTTGGGTGAAGAAGCTACTGCGGCCATGGATAGAAGACATATTGAGGAACATGCCGATAAGGTGTTGTATTTTGCGCAGGGGGCATTTCCCAAAAGCAGGATCTAAATCAAAAAAGCGTAAGATCACCGGAGTTCATGAACTTGCAGGACTTTCCCCGGCTAAATTCCAGCGAAATAAATTCTTCGGGACTCGAAGTAAGGAGGTAGAAAATTCTACCTGTCCTTTTATAGTGAAGTCATTATCACCACGCCTGCTGTGGTTACATCAAGGTTTTGAACTATCTTTTCGAAAAAACCAATGTGTCTGACTTCTGCGATGAGAGACCAATCGCCAAATTTATAACCGATACCAGCGTTGGCCATATACAGGCCAATCTCGTTCCTAAATACCGTTGCAGCGGTTTGAACCTCTCCGATTTTTTGATCCCCAGTTGACAGCGATAACAAGCCTGCTCCTATGTGAAGACCTAAATCAAAGAAAACACTGCCGCCACTCATCACACCAAGACCGATAGAGTTATACTGGTATGTTAGCTGGGCTGCATCTTTTTCAGAGTTCCAAGCACCCGGCCCCACTTCAAAATAAAAATTGGATCCAAAGGTTCTTCTTAGAAAAAATGCAGATGTATGCCCATAGTTAAAATCAGGAAAAGCTGAATCGATTTGTGACGCTTTTATCTCTTTAGTGGCGTAATCCAAACGATAACCAAAAATATAATTAGACCCAGCCTGACTTTGAGAGGCAACAAATAAAAGAACAAGGAAGCAGATTGCTATCATAAAATATTTATTCATAAATAGACTCCTTAAAATTTATACAACTTCTCAAGTGCATTTAACACTAAGTTTGGCTGATCAAGCATAATATAATGACCAGACTGAGTGGTCGTTGTATGCTCAAACCTTGTCACGCCTGCCTTTAATTTTTCTTTAGCCTCGTACCAAGAATTCCTATCTTGCTGGCTATGAGAATCATCAACCTTCATGCTATCTAGGACAATCACTGGCACGTTTGGTAAAAATGGCAAATTTTTCATATATTTCGTGTCATCACCTAAAGACAACGCCTCTGCTCGGGCACCTGGGATTGATTTTAGCATATCGGCTATTTGCTTAACTTGCTCGTCAGAAGGGTTATTATAATCTTCATGAGACGAATCAATGAATAGCAGTGACGCTACCGTGCCTGGATGCTTTATCGCGTAATCTCTAATAACCATTCCTCCTAAAGAATGTCCAACCAGAATTAGTTTTCTACCAGCGCGAAATTCATCTGCCACTGCCGCCAAATCTAACGTCAGTCTTTCAATGTCGCGTGCATCGGTGTCTAAACTTGATTTACCATAACCCTGGCGATCATAAATGACATAGTCTGAGAACAATCCTAGGCGAACTAAAAGATCATTCTTTATCCAAACGTCATGACTGTCACCAAGTCCGGCCTCAAAAACCACCAGATACTTAGAGTTTAAAGGTTTCGAAGGAAAATATGTCGCAATTTTCTGATTATTAACGGTAATATTTTTTTGAGTGAGTTTACAACCTGTGATCCCTAACGCCATCACAAGCAACAGAACCTTGAATATTGTTTTAAAAAAAGAATGCATAATAACCTCCTCGTTAGTTAGAAATTAAATAAAAGACTGAGCAACCCAAGGCTTACGCCTTCTGCAATAAAAATACTGAATACATATAAAAAAACTATTTTCTTTCCTTTAAATCCGGACGCCAAAGACAAACCCTGAAAAACCAAGATCAGCTTCGCTATCAAATGCAAAATACTAATGAGACCAATCAACGCAATCGAGAATGTGATTGAATCAGAAAACCCGGCTCTATTGAGCTGAATCAACTTTGTTGATTCGACTATGAGCAAAAGAAAAGCCAGACCGACATATGGAAGATGACTAAAATTAGCGACCATCAAAAAATCAGAAAATCTTAGATTTATACCTTTCATTAACCGGCATAAAATAAAAGATACCATAGAAAACACTAGAGAGTTAGCCATGCATTGCCCGATCAAATTTAAAAAACCAAACGAAGGTTTATCTCTAACGACTATCTGCAAATCCAGAAACGCGGGATAATAAAGATTCGCTGCCATCCCAAGCCCACTCAGTAATAAAAGGCTGACCACTCCAACCCAATGAAGTCGACTCAAACGTATGTTTTCAAAAGGAGTCAAAACACGATCCCACCATCTTAAAGTGAAAAACGACGACGTTTTTTTTCTTGCAAACAAGATTTCCATAAAATCAGAAGCTTGTTGTTGGCCCATACTACTTTTCTCGACAATTTTTTTTATTTGTTTTTCATCCATACAAAACCTTTGAATCTAGCTTATTTTTTCTTGAGCAACCTAAGCGCTTCTTTAACTGAAATCTGACCATTCTCTAGTTTTGAAAGTACTTTTTCTTGTGACATATTTTCGTCTAGGAATTTTTCTGTTTCTTTAAATTTTTTGAGATTTTCAATAATATCATTGAGTTTATTTCTAACCGTTGGATAGGAAAAATCCATTTGGGCCGCTAAATCCTTGAGGCTTCCGCCAGTTAAAATAAAGTCCTCAACGAATTTCAACTCGTCAGGATCCAGTCGCTGCAACGGCGACGGTTCAAAATTTCCCTCAAAAGTCAGATCACACGATTCACAAACAATGCGCCTAATTCTAAGCGCATTTTTATGACAACTTGGACAGTGATTAACAAACTGAGCCACAGCCACCTCTATTAACAAATTAATATTGTTTTAAATAAAACTCAACTTTATTTAAATAAAATGAATATTTTCAGGCGAAAACTGCTTATTTCGCATCAAAATAAGACTGAACAAAATTTTAACCGGCTGTTTGGTGTCTTCTGGTGTTCTTTTTTTCAGGACAGCTTTAGTCGCTTATATCTTGTGTATAGTACTTATTTGAAAGAAGGCGTCTTGCACACAAAACCTCTAAATTCTTGATACCGTTCCGAAGTATATGGGATTTTATTCTTGATCCACAGTCACACCTAAAAATTTTAATTTGATGTCTCCTCGATTCCCAATTTTTTTATTCGTCGTTTTATTTCACGCATGATTCCTTCCACAAGTGAAGCTACTTTTGGATTTGATATTCCAGTTTTCACCCAGTTCTCGATGTAGGTAAATAACTGGGCCTTTGCATTTTCAACAAACGTTTTGGCTTTTTTATAGCCCATCATTTTAAGTTCTAAAATATACCCATCAATGGCATGTTTCATCTTTAAAACAGAGCCTCGACTTTGAACTTACCCCCTAGGGATTTCAAGGGATAAACAGCAGCCTCGGGCCATTCTAAATATAACAAGTCGTACAATTCGTCGGAGATCTTAATTGCATCATCTTTGCCCACCATATCTTGGTATCTCAGAAGTAGTGTGAGCTCATGGGTCATATGGAGCAAACAGCGCTGGTGGCTCAGCGCGAGCTTTTTAAGATGACGAACTAGCTCTTCTTCACTGTCGGTTATTAATGTCCCAGCGATCGGTTTAAATTTAATTTTATCACTAGGTTGGTTTTTGCTTTTAATCAACCCCTTTCGGAGCTATCTTGTTTGGACGCTACACCAAAAAGAAGGAAATACCTGTCGAACGTTTGGACAACAAAATCAAATGGGGCCAGATCAGGTACTATTTTAAAGGTGTTAGCTTTCCAATTTAGCAAAATTCAAGATGTAAGATTGGTTTTCTAAAGTTTTGATGAGATCTTGTAAAAACGATTTTAGGGAACCAAACGTCGCTGCCGCCAACCTTTTCAGGTTTTGCACGGTCCGAGATCATGTAAATCTGGATCTGCACCTTAGATCGTCCACGGTAGCGTGCCTTTCGAAGGCCGTGATGCGATTTGGCTTCTGCAAAAATCCCTTCCATTTTCCACATCCGCTGTCGCATTTTAAATATGAACTCGGGCTTTTGGGATTGCTCTTTAACTTCAATCACTTTTTTACTCATCGGAATGTAAAAACGTTTTCCCTGATTTCTGATTTTATCGGATTCCGACAAACAGCTCTCCATTTTTGAACAACTCGCGCAAGTTTCTCGTGGAAGTTTAAATTTATAATTATCCGCTTTGCTTCCATCCCAGATCATCCGGTGCCCTTCAGGACAGTAGGCCGCGTCTTTTAAAAAATTATCTGCAATAAAACCTTTTTCTAAGTCGCTAAAATAACTAATTCCCGTGCGGCTACTCCACAGGGGAATATTGGTTTTTACATCACGTTCTTCTAGCTTCGTTAGATTTTCCGCAGATCCATAACCGCGATCGGCAATCAGTTCGCCGATTTTAATTCCAACGTCTCTGCGAACGACATCTACGCGATCTAAGATAGTTTTAACTTCAGCAGCCGTTCCCGTCGTCACAAGACAGTCAACAATGACCCTGGATTCAGCTTCAATCATATGATGGGTTTTGTAGCTTAACGTTTTATATTCACCACTTTTCCCAGCTAAACTCGCATCTGGGTCTGTACGGCTTACATGAGTTTGATTTTTTAATTTAACTCCAACAATTGAGCCGCTGCGCAGATCATTGCTACTGAGTCCATCTTTTGATGGTGCAACGCTAATCCCAACTCCCGAGGACGGATTTTGATCATCGTCATTTTTATCGCGCTCTTTCATTTTATAAATCGAAGCATTGGCCCTAAACACAGAGCCGTCTGCCATCTCGCTTCGCCTTTCACAAGGCCCGCTGCTTTACATTGATCAACGATTTTCAAAAAAATTTTGCGATAGGTTTCCTCACCCAAGCGATCTCTGATACGAGTAATTGATGAATGATCGGGAACACGATCTGTTAAAGAGAGTTCGCAAAACCAGCGATACGCTAAATTGTATCCAACTTCCTCGCAGAGTTGCCTATCGGAGTCGATATTGTACAAAAATTCTAGCAAAATCATGCGGACAAAAATTTCGGGATCAATTGATGGACGACCTTGTTCGCTTGAATAAAATGAAGAAGTCAGCACTCTTAAAAAGGTCAAATCTAGAACCTGATCAGTTTTTCGAAGCAAATGACTTTTAGGAATTAGGTTTTGATAGTCTATTTGGCTGAACAATTCTGGTTGGTAGTGATGCTTCCCTTGCATGGGACCCCCGTTTTCATACAAACCACATAAATGCTTTACCGCTCCAGATGATGAGTAATCCGCACTACCAATAGAAAGTATGACGAGTTTGCTTTCCAAAACCCATATATTTTTAAAAAGTATCAAATTAAACAGGCTATAAATACGTCATGTGCCTAGTTTCTGGACGATTATGACTTACCTTTATTTCTGAGCGATTATGTCCTATCCATAAAAAATGTGTTCCTATTCTTTAACTAAAGAAGGGATGCGAAGGATGGCGTCTATTCGTAGAGGTATAAAAGAACTAGATGGAAAGATGTCTGTCGTTGATTTTTCTATTTAAGTTGATAAGTCTTATCGCCAAATCCAGCGGATCGTTCAACGAGTTATGGAATCAGACGCCTTAGGAGTCCGGCATGGGAAAACGGGAAAAGTTCCACATGACAAAACAAGTGTTAAAGTAGAACTTAAAGTTATTGATTTACTTCAGAACCGATTTCGATGACTGTTTTTCGCGTGAAGCGCGAGTTTCTATTGAAACTTTTTATGAACGGATTCACCCGGATGACAGAGAGCCAACTAGGCTTGCTATTGAACGCTCATTTAATAGCGGTATAGTCCGGCTTTCTTGCAAACATGTCTCACGAAATCAGAACTCCTTTGGAGTGCCAGATTTTTTTTTGAACATTAACTTACAGCCAAGGAGCGTCTAACTTAAACGCACCTTGGCGCGAGCTTTGACCAACTATTGGAGACCACTTTGCTGAAGAATTTGAATTTGATTTCTTAAATTTTGTAGAATTGATTCTGCACGACCGTAATTATTAGATTGAATCGCTGAAATCGCGTCAGCAACTTGCTGATCGACATTTAATGAGACAGGGACTGGACTTACATATGAACCAATTTGTGCTGTCGACGCATTCTTAAGACATCTTCGTTTGTCCGAGTCATCACTCTGAGTACTGCAAATAGATACTTCGACGGGACTTAAATATCTTTTGTTTTCTATTAACCAAAGACAAGCTCTTTTATCTGAGTCGTCACTTTGAGTCGAACAAATACCAATTACAAGTTGATCGTATTTTTTCCCCTTAATCTGTTCCATACATTTTCTTTTATCACGGTCATCGCTCTGACTCGAGCATATTCTAAAAGCACTTTGATCGTAATAAACTTGTTGGGCATTTGCCAAACACCCAATGAGTGAGATCAGTCCTGCAAAAAAGATTTTGTTCATAAGTTCTCCTTAATTAGTGTCAAAAAATATTTGATATAGCAGAGACAATACCTTAGAAACCAAATTTTTTAAACGTACAATATATTTATTGTTCTTTTGACAAGAAGATAAATCAAAAATAAAATTAGGCCTATGTGCGCAAAGCAAGCTTGGCTTAACTAGCAATAGGTAACCCCGTTGTAAAACATAGTGAAAGTTGCCGACGTAACTAGAACAGGCGTCGTATCGAGTCTTGCGAGCTGGAAGGTAACGACCAGAGCGAAGCGTAGACAGAAAGATTGTAAGCCGCAACGCAAGTGAAGCTATAGAGCACCGTCATCTACTGCACAGATTGTGGATGCCGAGACTTTATTTGAAGAACGAAGGCAATACGCAAGCTTCTGGAAGAGGAAGTAGCGATCCACCGGTGTCCGAGGGCGTGGCATGCAGTTATAAAGTTAAATTAGGAACTTGGGAGATCCAGGAAAGGTTAAAGGGATGTTCAAATCAAAATCGAGTTTCACAACTAGACAAGATTCATTCTTTTTCTGGAAGTCAGATGAATTCACAGTAGCGATGAAATGCGGTAACGCGTGCGGAGCGAAGGGACTCACAGGGCTTGGGCAGCAGATATTCTGCTCGAACACAGAACCAGGACACAGATCCGCATGTGTAGAGGAAACCAAAAGATGAGGCAGGAAATACAACTGACAAGTCCTAGCAAAAAGAGTCTGCGGATAGATTTGATTAATATTTTTCTGCAGAGAAAAATAGGAAGACACAACGATAGGGATTGGAGTTTTGCATGTCATTCAAATTGAAATCACACTTTGAAGAGAAGAGTAGGTTTACTCGATGAAGCGAGTTGTCCAACTCAACAGCCGTCATGTGAATCTTATTTCAGGCTATATCAAAAATGTAGATCTCAAGCCTTGGAGGATAGGGATTGACGGTCCTTTTGCGCGAATTGCGATTGCTATTAATAGGTACTACCCCGAATTCAAAGGGGGAAATTATTTTGACCATGAACTCATTGCAGCCCTTGTCTCCAAAATTATCGGAGATGGCTCTGTGGAGATAGTATACAATGAAAGAAAAATTTCTAACTTTCAAGAAATCATAGATGATTGGAAAAAAAATGCTGATGAAGATGATCCGGATGACCCAAACTTGAATGAAATTTTCAAAGAAGCGAAAGTTAAGCATGGGGACAAAATTTGCCGAAAAATTTTTGGAATTGATTTTGATCAGTTCGGTGGTCCCGAACCTTACCACGACTCAATAACTTTAGAAGTCTATTTGCAAAAAAAGGATTTTGATTCTCTTCAAAATGATTTAAGAGCGGTACTGGCCGATTTTTCTTGTAAAATAACTGAAATAAAGGGACAAGCTTCACCGTCTAGCAAACTTTCGGTTTTCCTTCGCGGGTTTTTCCTGATAAATTAGTTTTCCTGATCGATTTGAATTTCATTTGATTAGGTAACTGCGGCATTTTTGTTTTCAGCACCAACTTCTATCTTATCGCAGTTGTAATATTAATATTTTCTCTTAAAGATTTAAAACCAATGCCTCGACTAGCGAGCAAGCCGGCACACCACAAACACATCACTTTCACTGGCATATTTTAATAACCCATCAAGTCCAACACGCTCATCGATGGTGCCGCTGATTTTATCAGAAAAAAATTTCTTGCACTCGGCTTTTGCTGTATCATTTTTTACAATCCGAGTTCATTTTTGATGACCGCTAACTCTTTTTCTTGTTGATCAAGCCGGGCCTTAAGTTCAGCGTTTTCTTGCATGATAGCTGCGTTCTGTGCCTCGAGTTTATTAGCCTTAGAACTTACCGAAGCAATCTCTCGGGCCTTGACTTCATCTGACGACTTAAATTCAGCGTATAATGCTTTTATAGCGCCCGTGATCCAAGGCACTAGTCCTGTATAATTGACTTGCTTAAAGCCATCCTCGCCCGTTCTAACGATCTCTGGGGCGACTTTCTCAAGTTCTTGTGCGATATAACCAGTGTGGCGACCATTTTCGATGCCGCGCCAATCGTAAGTGACAGTTCTGAGTTGCAAAATATTTTCTAAAGAAGTGGAGTCTGAAAAAGTTTCGATGTTCTTTTTTAGCCTTTCGTCGGATGAACAAGCAAAACCCGTCGACGCAGGAGTTACGGTGCAAGTTGTGGCTCCACCATCAGCAAACGTAGCAATAGTCGCACCGCTACTGCCTACAACATGAAGCTTCGTAGAAGGACCTGTAATTCCGACGCCCACATTCCCACCATTCGTGATCCGCATTTTCTCAGTGACGACAGGCCCTCCATTGACATTGGTTGAAAAAGCCAAGTAGCCGCCGTCGTTGCCATTGACGGAATCTTCTTTCAACGCTGCAATCGTTCCAAACGTCGTAATGGTAGAAGTTCCATTGAAATATCCCGTGAAACTAATGGAACCACCTGAAATATCCTGGGTGGCCGTGACTTTATTTCCGACTTGAAAATTCCCGAGGCTTGAAATGGACATCTGCTCGGTCGCAGTTCCGCCGTCCACACCTACGAGGAAGGACAACTTAGCCGCGGTCGGATTCGCGTTATTCGCGATTGGAATCAACTGCATGCCTCCGCTTTGGGATCGGCTGCCCATGGCCGAATTCCATGCTCGGCCTGAAACCAGAATCGAGGGACTGCTTTGTGCCACAGATGGCGTCGCCGCAGTCGTATGATCAAAGAGCAATTGCGATGCGGCACTCGTGGTCGACAAATGCAGCAGCTGGGACGGACTGCTAATTCCAATTCCGACGTTGCCTCCAGATAAAACTGTCATTCGTGTCGAGTTGTTTGTTTTTAGCTCTAAGGTATTTGCATCATTCGTTCCCACCGTCATCGCAGCACCGAGGCTGTTGCCGCCGTCTTTGATAATTCCACCAGCCACCGCGATCGGTAAATCAGTCGCAGCCAAGGTTCTAAACGTCGGAGCAACCGCGCCTCCCGATGACGGCCCCGCAAACACTGTGCTCGCTGTTTGATTTGCGAGTGTGGTCGTGATGCTACCGTTAGCTGTCAGTGGCGATCCCGCCACTGAAAATATTCCAGGCATTGATAAACCAACGCTCGATAAGCCGGAGCTTGTTCCAATTGTTTGAGTGGCGCTGCCGTTGTAGTACTTCATTGTGTTTGACACAGAATCAAACCACATTTGTCCCGATGATGGCGTGGCTGGTGCCGAGCTCAGATTGGGAACGACAGTTCCCGTGGTCGTGCTTGAGCTCATATACTGTGTGCTTGATCCATTTAATAAAGCGGCCAGATTTGAATATTCTCCGGCAGACAACGTAGCTGGCGTTGTACCCGTGGCTACCTTTAAGAATTGTGGGCCGCTTACGCCCGCAAGTTTTCCTGAATCTTGCGAATAAATAGATTGCGGAGTCCAAGCCAGCGGAATCGTTGGAATTGAATCACTTCCAGAACCATCATTAAAGGTAATTTCTAAATTGCGTGTATCTGAAGTCCCAGGCGTAAACGAAGTCGCTGCATTGGCGCACGCGGCAGGCGCCGTCGTCAAAGAAATGGCCGATGAATTTGAAAAAACCGCATTAAGCGTGTTGCCACCATCAACAGTAGCGGGTGCGCGCGTGCCAGATCCCAGAGTTAACGCAAACGAACCAGCCGTCTGTGATAAGTCTAAAGTTTGTGTTTCTTGATACAACAAACAGTCCTCAACACCTGGACTTTTTACTTTGACCGTGAATTGCACAGCAGAAGATGTGACGACAGAGCCGTCCGCATTAAGCAGACGGCCTTGGACCGCAATGGATTGCGCCGCCATTGATAGGCTACCAAATAAAAAGACCATTGCGACCAGCAGAAGAGGAAAGACTAATAACTTAGTTTTTTCTTTTTTCATAAAACGTCCTTATATAGTTACTTTGAAATCATCTGACCCTGAACGCTAAGATAAACGATTTTGTTTCGAGTTGTTGTAAGTCTAATATCTTTAGTAGTGGCACCAACGGTCGCATCGGCAATATATTGATTGCTTTGGCTGGCTTGAGATAATTGCGACCCGGAAATGGGCTCAAAACCCGTCGCTGTCGGCAGAGCCTTTTTTGTAGGGCCATATCCTGGATCAATCCTTGATTTGGAATCACCAAGAGGATTGCTACATCCCTGCGCGCCAACTATTATTAATATTAAAACCAGTGATTGAATAAATTTATTTTTTGCCATTATCAGCTCCTCCGCCGCCAAGGGGTATAGAAATACCGAACTGGGATTTTAAATCTGTAATGCCTTGATTAGATTGTGATGTGTTCTGATTTGTTTTAGAAAAAATTCCGCAAGCAAAAACGCTCATGCTTTTCAATTTATGCTCAATAAATACTTTTGCTGAATAATCTAAGCCCGACGAAGCATCAAAATCACTGCCAGTAGATTTCATCAAAAATTTACCAGCCAGCTCTGCTGACAAACTAAGATTTCGAACTTCTAAAATTTTTTTTCCAAATGATAGGCCCAAGTAGGTAATCGGCCGAGTGTGAAGTTTGGCGGTGCCTGGATTATCCGATGTCGCAAAGACCTGCTCGGAGGCACCGACGTCAGCCGCTAGGTACAGTTTGGATTCAAAAACTTTTGTGGCGCCGAAGCCAAATCCCGATGTGGACACTTTCGGGCTTCCTTCTAAAGTGCCACGATCGGTTTCTTCATACTCGATGCTGGAGGTTTGCCAAGCCATATGGGTTTGCCATGATGGTGACCAGTGCTGCTTCCATTGAATAAAGGCGCTAGGGATGGCCTTTGATATGAAACTGGCTGACGCTGAATTCTGAGATGAATCAAGTCTTGAATAACCCATGCCGATTGCGAATTTTAATTCGCTTTGAGGTTGATTGATGAAATCATTACTGGTGTGCGCTCTGGCTGTTGTCTCCGGACTTGAATTGACCGCAAAAGTTATGGGCGCCTTTGAAATCGGCGATTCCGATGTATAATTTTGATTTGTCTCCGACGCAATTTTTCGCTGTTCAATACTAGATTGTGCCACTTTTGGTTGATGAAATACAATCTCACCGCTAGCTAGAATTTGAATAGCGCCTGTGGCTACAGCCTGATCTGCCAATGTCGATGAGAAAACCAATCGTTGTCCTGGTAAAATGTAATTTATATCAGAAATTTTTGAATTCGTTTTGCGCAAAGAAATCAGCGTGCCTTGTTTAGTGTAGATAGGCTTTAGTTGAGCTTTGTGAAGTAATACTGAAGCGTTGTCGTTTTGTTTAATGATATAAAAATATTGTCCACCCCAACAGATGGAGTTGAAAGTGAAAATATAGATAAAAATCTTAGTGATACAAAATCTAAGCATACCAATCATTTTTTCGGCTGAACTTGAGAAAATCTAAAGTCCTAACGACGGGGCCCTAAGCGAAATTGATTCTAAGTTCGTGGTTTAGTCTAAAATTTACTCGGATTTCAGGAACTTTTTCTCGTTTCGAGAATCCAATGCTTTGACTATGTTGTGTAAGAAAGCAAGCACCCTCGGACTAAAGTCAAATTTTACCTCCACCGAAAGTCCACCTGCCTTTTTAAATCTTAGGATTTTAGGCTCTTTAATCGATTTCGATAGAGGCTATCAGATTTTTTATAAAACGACGAGTTATACGGATGAAATACAATGCGAATATCAAACTTACATTTTTTAGGAATGATAGTGGATCAGGACTAGTTTAAAAATCCCCACCCAATTGGAATGGTATCGAAGATGCTTACGAAACAAGTTCATAAAATCTTCGGTCTGCATGTCATCTGGGCCCATTTTACAATGCCTTTACCTGTGGTTGCACACTTAGGAAGGGTCAGAGCAAGTGCCATTCAAGCAGTTGAGATATCTTTTTCTATTAAAATCATTTTGGTGAAGTGGAAAAAACTCAAAATCAATTTAAACGAGGGGGGCTGTTCATAGATGGATTAAGAAAATGACAATTCCAAAAGTTTGCAATGGCTTCCGCAAGTCTTGGTGAAACGTTCAGGTGAATATTCAAACTATTCGTAACTCCGGAGATTCATTTTTAAAATTAAAAGAATTTGAAAAATTTAGCATCCAGGAATATATAAATCGATGAAATTCGAAAATTTGATCGCAAATCAAATACTGAGCAGCGGTCAATAGCTTTCCAACAAATATTATGACAATCGGAGTTTCAGGAAGCGGCGTAACGTAAGTAGTTCAATTTCGGCGCGACTAAAAGGAACTCCCGTCCGTACCAAATTGACACATTCATTTCGACACATCTAAACTCGCCAAATGGGGCTTGGATGTGCCTTATTTCAAGAAACAGCCTTTTTTCGACGCCGATTTCGCTAATGAAAGTTGTTAAGATTCCGATAAGACTTTAGCATGAAAATTAGTACTTCCCTATTTTTTCAATTTGTCATGGTTGCAGTCGGTTTCTTCGTCTGCTCGTGTACCTTGAACATCAAAAGTAAATGCAACTCCTATTGCCATGAAGGTCCAGGATTAACGTACGAAAGCACTTCGTTCAGTTTTGACGTCGTTGTGCCTAAAATTCAAATTATGAGTTTTAATCGCACAGATGAAGCTATTGAATCGTGCGATATTCAACCGACGTTACCAGACGGTTTAAATTTAAATTCGGATTGTTCAATATCCGGGAAAGCGACACAGGCCCGTAGTCAGGCTAGTTATGTTATTACGGGACGAACAAAAAAATATGTTCTGCAAGCCAATCTATTGCTTGAAATAACTCTAAATGGAATTGCCCCTAAATATGATAGAGCCACGATGTTTTTTATAGGCTCACCCGTGGACGAAGTTATAGTACAAAAAAACGAAAGTGATCTCAGTCAGTGTAAAATTTCGCCCAAATTGCCAGCAGGGCTAAACCTAAGCGATAGTTGTCGAATGTCAGGAGTCGCTGTTACGGGATTTGACGAGCGCATTTTTGAAGTAAAATATGTTTATGCCGGAAAAAATCAAGTTGAAAAATTGCAGGTAAAAGTCATCGACCCGAAAAGAGACAGCGTACTCATGATGGTCGATGCACGCAAGGCTCTTGGCAACGGCCCGCTAACAGATCCGTGCCAAAATGATTTAATCAATTTACTAAGCGATTTGTCCGAAAAAAATTCATTTTTAAAATATACTATCTCTGATAGTCAAAACGCCTGCGCAACGTGGAGCAGTCCTGCAGGAACTATTAACGATCCTTATAGACTCTACGGGTTTGGTTCGACGACGGCTACGCTCTCAATGCCAAACTCAATTAGTTTAAATTTTTCTCAAGACCCCTACTCTATCATTTCATTTTTTAGAATAAGTGATACGTCGTTTTTCAATATCGAATATGGCTTCAATTCCGCTGTTCCTTCGTGCCTTAATGGAAAATTAAGAATTGAAACTGAACGATCGGTTGTCGATGGTGTTCCTGACAAATTTAAAATTAAAAAATCATTGTGCAACAATTCCTATGAAACAGTATCCTTCCCGGGATCTTTTAATACAGATGGTTGGCACCAAATGGCTCAGGTCGTAGTTCCGGCAGAAAATAAAACGGACATCTATCTAGATGGGCAGTTTCTTAATAGCACGACTACAATTCCGGTCTATTCAAATATCTTATCGTCACGTTTTTCAATTAGACTCTCTGCGGGTGAATTGGGAAGCATTTCTATTTACCGAAGCAAGTTCCTAGCGAGCGAAATCTTTCAACAGTGTGAATATTTTAAAAATGTCTACTCCGATCTAAATTGCAGCGACACACACTATAACTTAAGAATTAATAAATTTGATATTGCAACCGTAAACCAGGACCATTGCCTGCCTGTTCGATGGAATATAGAAGATAACAAAGGAAGCGTCGTTACAATATTCCCATCTGACAGTAAACAACTCAATGGCCAAGGACAATTGTTTTTTAATTTTGCTTCCACAATAGGATCCTTTTACTCTGATCCTTCCTGCACTCTGGGTTCTGCTTTAACTGGAATGCAGGTTGCGACGCCCGACACCCAGGGCACTGTTTATTTTAAGTCCAATTTTGGCTACCGGCAGATTGCAACAATTAACACCGTATCGACTCAAAACTTGCATATTAAAAATACTCAAATTCGAGTAGAAAATTTCCCGATCCCTGACAGTATATTTTTTCAAGCAAACGAAGACTGCACGAAAACGTATGTCTATTTTAATTTAATGAGTAAAAAACCAAATAATACGCCCGTCGACACCACGACAAAGTTTGATGTTATCGTTCAACTAACGGACGGAGTGCAGACCTTTCAGACGGTCACTCGCGGTGGTGGTACCCTTGGGTTATCGCTTCCATCCGGGCTAGGTCTAAATAAACAGTACACCTTTTCGGTCGTTTCACCAGCTAACTTAGCAGCGGCAATAAACCCAGTTTTAAGCAATGGTGGGGTTATAACTACGCCGCAGACTTACTCGGGGTGTGGTAATTGACATGAAAATTAAATTAATTTCACTTGGCCTTATTTTTCAAATCACATCTTGCACCTACAACAATGCGGGTACTACTCGTTTCGAATCTTCGCTCGTGTTTCAGGAAAAAGAATATAAACTATTTACAAATCAAGATTCAGATATTCCTCCGACCGGCATACCGAAAGGGACCGTAACGTGCTCTTCTTCTCCCCAACTGCCAGACGGCCTGGTCTTATCCGCGGGCTGCCGAATTAAAGGACGCCCCGTCAGCGAAAGTCCTTTGCAAAAATATTTAATCGAAGCTCATACAAATCAGGGTTCCCAAATATTTGAAATATGGATACTAGTTGAAACCAATTCGGATTTTAGCGAATTCTATTATCCACAAGCTTCCTATAGATTTTCCGCTCCACGAGAAATCGAAACTATAACTCCTTCCTATTCCGCAGGTAAACCTACAAGTTGCATTTCATTTCCAAATCTACCTGTCACGTTAAAACTAAACTCGGACTGTTCAATTCAAGGCCTAGTAACTCAGGCCTACCCACGAAAAAGCTATCTTATTGCGGCAGTCGCCGAAGAAAAAATATTTTACCAAAGCATTGAAATTGAAGCCATTGTGCCTGGAATGGTTAGTGATTTACTATGGTTTTTCGATGCCAACCTTCCCATCGTCACCCAAGAAAATGCTCGGTTATGTAAACCTACTGACTCAGCAACGTGGCTCTGGGACAACTTAGCACTCAACACGATCACGTCAGCAGTTCTAGAACCGTTTGAAGAATACCCTATTCGAACGCCTTGTTCTGGAAACACCTCAGGATGGTACGGTGACGGCACACCTGTAAATCCCTTTCGCTGGCGGTCTGACGGAGATGTGGTTTTCATTGATCAAAATTTTGAAGCCTTTACTGACTTCACTTTGTCTTTTTGGGCCCGAGCGATGTCGGATAACGTATCTTTTATATCGTCTTATGAAAACGACTCATACTATGATAGGAGCGACTCAAATTTTGCTGCCGATTCATATGAGTTATTGTTTGACGTATTTTCTTCAGTAAAACCGCCTACTGGCTGGACAAATGGTCTTACGTTTCCAGGAGTTTTCATTTACGACAATTATGGAAACTACGACGCCAATAATCGTTCGAACGAAGCTACACTAATGAAAGCCACGGCTTGGAATGCGCCACTTGAAACGTGGCACCACTTCACCATAGCTCAAAATTTTGATTCTAAAATATTGAAATTTTATATCGATGGTATCGAGGTCAGTAGTACTACATTAGCTTATAAAAGTTTAATTTACGATACCGATGCAGGCACGCATGCCTTGCAAGATAGAAAAAACTATATATTAGGTGGCAAAGGCGTTTCTGAATTTGCTCAAGTAAAACTTTTTAAAAAAATGTTGACCCCATCAGAAATATTGAGTGAATGCGAAATGGGGCAAGAAAACCTATCCGGTGCCAGCTGTAGCAATGATGTCAAAAGTTATTTTGTAGACTTTCACTCATTGCCCGTCGGATCGTGCTCACGTTATGATTTTAAACTCACAAATTTGCTTGGACAGGCTCTTCCTGTCGGAAGAGATCTCATTTTTGATGTCGAAGTTCCAGCTGGAATTTCAATTTCAGAAAATTCAGATTGCTCAAATCCAAAATCTTATTTTTCTTATACGGCAACACAAACATCTAAAAACTTTTACATGTCTGCGACCCAAAAAGGAAAATTCCCATTTAAAATTATTCCTAGAAATCTTTCAACGCCTCGCTCGTCTCAAATAACTGTAACAAATGCGGCACACCACGTTCATACACCTTTTGATGTGTCAACTTGTTTACAAAGTAGTGTTTCTTTATATATACGAGACTCATCCGGCCAACCCGCAGTCCTAGGGGCCGACACAACAGGCTCAATTGTTTTTACTCCGTCAGTAGGCCTAGCAACTTCGTACCCTTTAGCTGTCAAACGCGGTGAATCTGAAATAACATTTACGTTCACAAACCCCAACTTGGAAGCAGGTACCATGACTGTTAGTATCCCCGGTGTCCCAATCGATGGAACGAATACATACTCTAATTTAAGTTGCGATTAAAACAGATTGCTGGTCTATTTATCCTAATCCGATCAACCTCAACAAAGGAAATTCAAGAGTCTAAAAATTAAGGCCGAGACCAACGGTAAGATAAAGTGATCGCACTTCTGACCCAACGAATTCATTTTCTAAATTAAAGGCTTTGTAGCCGAACCCGGCTTCACCGTACATTTTTTTTGTCCATAAAACTTTTCCATGAAAATTGAGCGCCATGCTTCCGTTGGATTTTATTTTAGTATCTAAACTGGCTGGCAAATAAACAAAATCCATATCGACCCATTTCGGATATCGAAATATCGGTACTAAATTAAAAACTGCATCAAAAGCCAAAGGCATAGAACGAGCCCAGAAAACACCAACGCCCACTAAAGGCGTATCCATTGTTTCAAATTTTATTCGTTGGTATGAAAAAATAACCCCCAAGGATTCGTCCCAATTCCAGAGCCCTGGCGTGAGGCGATATTTTAGCGACAAACTTTGGGATTGAAGGGATGATTTTCCGCCTTCTCCCGTTTCAATATCAGTAAGTGATTTAAAATAATTAAACCCAATTCCTAGCCTCTGAAAAAACCAAGAACCTGGTCTAGTTCCGAAATCCTCGAACCACTTATTGTAAGAAACTTCCCCTAGTGTCACAAATTGCGTTTCGGTTTTAATTCCGGTCAATTTTAAACTGAACTCCTGCGAAAACCCTCGATAAACTTCAAAATACGCACGGTTTTTTCCACCATCTTGGTTTTCATACTCCAAACTCGCTGAGTTGAACTCACCTTTTTTATCCAAACTAGAGTTCCAAACAAAACGATTTGAATTTCGTTCCTTAGTGACTTTATTTTGAGCATCAAATTTCAAATTCTTGTTACTGGTAGCGTGCAATTTAAAATTGTCCAAATACGTCGCATTCGGCGTATTATTTAACAAATAGATTCGCTCCGCCTCTGTCGGCACATTAGTCAACGTTAGAAAATATTGGAATAACCCACCGCTTAGCCCTTCAGTGACAATAACAGGCCTTGTCGTCGAATTCGAAACGTTCAGACTATAAAATTCACGAAAATCCCCAATGGTACTATCAAACGCAATTATGTTATTGAAAAAATTAACGGCCTCACTCTCTTTTTTAATAGCTCCAAAAGGTGAGTTACCAACTCCTAGGAACGTATAATTAACTCCATCCTGAACGACTTCGGCTAGCTCAATTGATTTTGGTTGATTCACCATTTCGAACACTATGCCATTCTGAAGTTCAAAGAAAGCCCGTACCGGGATATTGTCCTTGGCTATAATTCGATTTTTTAAAGGTGCTGATTCGTTGTCGATCAAGGCCCTAACATTTGAATACCTGTTTCGATCAAATTTAACTTTATACTTTTTATTTTTTCCGATGAACCCGAAGTTTCTTGAACACAATCGAGTAAAAAATTTGTCTTTTGTTTGATCAATGCACAGCTTGAGAGGCTCTTTTGCTTTCAAAATCTGCTGGATAGCATCATCAAAATCATCAATAACAAACGATCGACCCTGCCCTAACGATTTGCCTTTATTTTTTGGCTCGACTTTTTCACTGGGTATTTTTTGGGAGAGAAGAAGCTTACCTGATTTATTAATAAGTTGAATATCAAAACTGTCGAATAGTCCATAGGGAACTCTGACTTCTAAAAAATTATCTCCCGCGCCACTGCGCTCAGAAATTTTCTTTACCTGTTCTTGGGAAATAAATCGCAAAGTAAATGTGTTCTCGTTTATACGAGCTAGATTTTCTAACAACAGTTCTTTCTTATTAAGATTATACGAAAACCCATATTCGCCTCTTTCGGCCGAGTTTTTAAAGTCGAAAAGAACAGGTATTGAATAGTCTTTTTCACTAGATTCAGGCTTTTGCGCCCACACCGTCGCTATTGAAATAAGAACAAATAGACTCAAAAAATAGCTCATTTAATGCCTTTTGCAACGCTGAAAGTTAGCGGTGTTCCGTTTAATCATGAGATAAAATAGACTTAAAATGCAAGCCGTTTCTGTCGACGAATGTTCGCTCAATCTCCTTTACTGTTAAGGTAGTTCAGACATTTGTTGCCACAGGAATGTCTCAAGCCACTAAAATTCAATAAATACAATACATTGTAGTAGACTTCCCCCTTAGCAATTCAGCCTCAATTTTAATAGTGTTGTCAAAAATAACAGTATTTTTTTATCTCAAATTCAAGAATTATAAAGTCTACCAGCATTGCTGGTTTATGGGTTTTCCTACCTCTCCGTTATCTTTTAATCGAAATATATTGCCTGATATTAGTCTTTCTGGAAATAGTGACGCCCAATTCTATTTCTTTAGATTTTCAATCACGAATGAACCCGCACTACATAGGTTTTGACGAGCTAAATTTGTAATTCGGGTCCCATTTTAAAAAAACATTACAGATAAAATCTTTTCCGATAAAAGTCGGAAGGAGCACTGCAACCCCTTTTTGAATGACGCTAGTAGCACGCTCAAAATCAAGTTTGCCTGAAGCTTGCGCAAGTACGGCTTCAACGAAATCCATAGCACGAGATTGAAATGATTTATCTTCAAAATGTTTTCCGTGAGGATGCCACCAACCCGATGTCTGCGCTTAGCTGATCTGCTCGACAGCCTTGAGACGCTCACTTCCTTTTACTTTAAAAATTGAATTTTTAATCGTGGCGCTTGCACCTGGAATATAATCTGGAAGGTCACCTTCAGGTACATCCATTTAAGTATCAACAAAACAAACTAATTTCCATGCTGAGATTTCAACTTTAGAGCTGTCAGGGAATTTCTCATTCTTTTTTAGAATCCGGTCGGCTTCTTCTTTAAGCATTCGATAGGGACCAGAGCCAATAAGCGGTTCCATTGAAGCCTTATCAAAGTTCCATCATTTGGCAGGAAGACGGCAACTATGAAAAAGACTGCCAAAGAATTCTCATTATTTCAATTTATCGACCAAAAAATATTTAACGCGCTTGTTAAGAAATGGGAGATGGATAAATGGGTTCGATAATTAAAAACTGGGGAGATGACTTGCCTTTGATCAGCCGTGCGATGATGAGGCATTCAACTTATCGAAAGGCATCGGCAGCACTGGGCGTCCCGCGCTCAACCTTGGGCGATGCTAAGACTGCTCGGTGTCCAGGATTTTTCCAAGAGCTTTGTGATCAGGTTCTTTTAGCTATTCGCGCGGGCACCAAAGACCGCAAAGTCAAAAGAGCTATTCGCGAGATTCTAGCGCTCGATTCAAGTGAAATCTCCGTGATTATCGCGTGACCGGTGGGCGGCCCCACGATTCGCCCACTGCACTCATATTTCAGCTTCAGAAAAACAAGATCTACGTTTTTGATCGAGCCTACTGCGATTTGACTTTCTGGATGAATATTACTAATGCCAGATCCGACTTTGTGACTCGTGTTAAAGAGGTATTTGTGAAAAATCTTAAGGAGGTTAAAGAAGCGGTTCTCACAAAACACTGCAGGGTTTTGTATGGCGGCGTTTACCGTCTAGGTGGTAAGAGCTTCCGAAGACGAAAGATTCCAAGAGAACAACGTGCAGCAATTCAATACCGCCTCATTGTATACGGTGATCCATTAACTCAGAAAACTTTCTATTTCGTGACGTCAGATTTCAGAATGTGCGCCGCTAAAGTTGCCAGGATTTGCAAAAACCGCTGGGCCGTCGAACTTTGATTTAGATGTTTTAAGGGTCATCTAGACATACGGAAGCTTGCATTAAAAACCACTAACTCAATAAAAATTCAGTTGGCAATTGCTGTTCTCACACAACTGCTTTTGCAATTAAAAACAATTTCAAATCAATACTCAAGAACGCTCTCTCAGTTATTATATAATACCCTTGACATAGAAATTAAAAATTACTACCGTGATTATGTTAGTACATTTTGAATAACGCCGATTTGAGTGCAGCTTGCGGGCGAAAAACAGCTAAAGCGCGGGGAAATTATTTCCTTTCTGACGTTAGTCATTTCAACTCAAATCTCGCAAATTATATCGGCGTTACTTTAGACACAGGAGTCTGTTTGAGTAACGACGTTTTGTTAAATGAAGATTTAAATACGAACAATTCACTCATTCCGGTTCGTTACAAGATGTTAGGCCCGTCCGAAGCGCCGTTGGTTGCCGTATTAGGTGGAATTTCTGCCACAGCGGATGTTTCAAAGCTTCAAAATGGAGCGCCCGGCTGGTGGTCTTGGCTTGTGGGTGAAGGCAAAGTCATTGATTCAAAATGTTATAGAATTCTTTCTTTAGATTATTTGTCAGATCCAACTGGTAAAACCGTTTCCACTTTTGATCAAGCCATCATAATTAAAAGGATCTTAGACCAACACCAATTACCCCAAATAAATGCGTTTATTGGTGCCTCCTATGGCGGAATGGTGGGCTTATCATTTGCTTCACTGTTTCCTAGTAAAATTGGAAAATTAATTTCCATTTCAGCCTCCCACAAGAACTCTCCCAATTCGATTGCCCTAAGAACACTTCAACGAAAAATTGTAAAAGCTTTGTCTCGAACGGGAAATAAAAAGTTGGGACTTTCATTAGCGAGGTCTCTAGCTATGCTGACCTACCGAACACAAGAAGAAATGAACGAGCGCTTCGATGCCCCTCCAACGGACATCGAAGACCAAGACTCATTTCCTATTTGGAACTACCTTGAATACCACGGTGACAAATATTCACAATCAGTGACAGCCGAGCACTTTCTCTCTCTTTCCACTTCCATCGACACTCACTTTGTAGATCCGTCTAAAATTGTAATTCCGCTCACCGTAGTCGCTTCAAATCAAGATCAATTGGTTCCGATCAACTACTGTGAAGAATTAGTGGCGAAAGCCTGCGGACCTTCCCGCCTCTTACGGATCGATTCGATTTACGGCCACGACGCATTTTTAAAAGAAGAAACTCAAATCGGCAAAATAATTAAAGAACAACTAGGAGAAATTCAATGACAACTAAAAATATTCAAACGATTGCGACACGTTCTGGACTCTGTAGTGACTCAAATCATGGAGCCGTGATTCCCCCGGTATATTTGTCGACCAATTTCACATTTGATGGTTTTGGCAAGAAACGGGACTATGATTACACTCGTTCAGGCAATCCAACGCGGGATTTGTTAGGTCAAGCGCTGGCTGATCTTGAAGGTGGTGCTGGCGGAGTCATTACATCTTCTGGAATGTCAGCTTTGAATCTACTCACCTATCTTTTACCGAAGAACGGGCGTATCGCGGCTCCGCATGATTGTTACGGAGGAACATTTCGACTGTTTAATGCCCTTCAAGAAAAAGGACTACTCAAAGTCTCTTTTATAAATTTTGGAAATCTAGACGAAGTCGAACGATCCTTTAAAACCGGCGTTGATTTGGCATTGGTTGAATCGCCAAGCAATCCGTTGCTGCGAATTGTGGACCTTGCAGCGATTGGACAGCTCTGTAAAAAAAATAACATTCTTTTTGCCGTTGATAACACCTTTTTGTCACCTGCTTTACAACGGCCCATAGAGTTCGGAGCGGATCTAGTTATTCACTCAACTACGAAATATTTAAATGGACACAGTGACGTCGTGGGCGGTGCCGTAGTTGCCGCCAATACTGACTGTCTTGAAAAACTTCTTTGGTGGGCCAACTGCACGGGAATCACGGGCGCTCCGTTTGACTCGTTTCTTACCCTTCGTGGTTTACGAACTTTAGTGCCACGTATCCAAGCCCACCTAGAAAATACCGAGGCCATTGTAAATCTCCTCTCTCAGCATCCAGCAATTAAAAAAGTATATTATCCTGGCTTAAGCGATCATCCCGGACATGAATTAGCCAAAAAACAACAGTCCGGATTCGGTGCCATTGTTAGCTTGGAATACAACGGATGCGAAGAGGACATTAAAAATTTTCTATCCCATTTAAAGTATTTTTCCTTGGCAGAATCACTTGGTGGTGTTGAAAGCCTGATTGCCCATCCTTTGTCGATGACTCACGCCTCGATGTTACCCGAAGCCAGAATCAAAGCCGGAATCACAGAACAGTTGATTCGCCTATCTGTAGGTATTGAACATAAAGACGATTTAGTCGCTGATCTTAAAAATGCTCTGGATTTATCTTTAAATAAAAAACAGACTTCTAAAATTCAAGACATTGTGTTTTTAAATCAAGGAGTTATCTAATGATCTATTCAAATATTTCCGTTTTAAAATTTGGTAGTTCATTTCTTAAAAAACCAGAAAACCTATCAAACGCGGTTCAGGAAATTTATGAAGTTTATCGCCAAGGACAAAAAGTAGTCGTTGTAGTTTCTGCGATGGGGAAAACCACAGAATCATTAATTGCTGAAGCCAAAAAAGTCCATCCAGAGCCCACAACCGACGCTCATGCTTATGCAGAGCTCCTAGCGACAGGAGAAGCCCATTCTGCGTGTTTACTCAGTTTAGCGCTGCAAGCATCAGGCGTTTCAAGCACCTATTTGAATGTGTATGAACTGGGGCTTTCTGTAAATGGTCCTGCGCTAGATGCCGACCCGTCTCACTTAGATGACAAAAAAATCAGAACCGCATTTGAAAAATATGGAGTCATTGTTATTGCTGGCTTCGTTGGTATTTGCAAAAATCAAAAAGTATCCCTTCTTGGTCGCGGAGGATCGGACCTAACAGCGGTCTTTGTAGCCCACCAATTACAGGCTAAAGAATGTATTTTATTAAAAGATGTCGACGGAATCTATGACAGCGATCCTAATTTACACACGACCGCACGACGTTTTGATGCCATAAGCTGGGAAAAAGCGATTCGCCTTGGATCCAAAATAGTGCAAAGTAAAGCAATCACCTATGCGAAAAATACAAACCAAACTATTCGAGTAACGTCTTCAGTACGACAACCAGGAACTCTGATTGGCTATATTGACAAACCACTTACCACGTCGGAGTCGAAAAATTCTGATTCTAAACCCCCGGTGCGTGTGTTGCTCCTGGGTCTTGGAACTGTGGGACGTGGTGTATACAATGAATTGGTTTCTAGACCTGAAACATATGACATTCGAAAAATATTTATTAAAGACCGAATCAAACACATTGAATCAGGAATTCCCGACCATTTATTAGTGACGGATCCAAAACAAATTTGGAACGAAAGCGAGTATGATTTAGTTATCGAGTTGATCGGCGGAACAGACCTAGCGAATACGCTCATATCTGAAGCTCTGGAACTTGGCCTTGATGTCGTAACGGCAAATAAAGCACTAATTGCAACCAACGGAAAACAATTTCAGGACATCGCCCAAAAAAACAAAAATCGCATTTTGTTTTCAGCTGCGGTTGGCGGCAGCGTCCCAGTTTTAGAAACTATCGACAATTTACTATTAAACATTCCTGGTGAGCAAAAAATAAAATCCATTACTGGTGTAGTCAACGGCACATGTAATTTTATTTTAGATCAACTTATTGACGGTGTTGATTTTACTACAGCGTTAAAAAAAGCTCAAGATCTGGGTTTCGCCGAAGCCGACCCCACTTTTGATATTTCCGGCGCTGATTCGGCCCAAAAGCTCTCTTTGTTGATCGAAAAAGCGTTTGGCCAATATCTCGACTGGAAAAGCTATCAATGTCAAGGAATTGAAAATCTCTATATTCCTGACATTACTCACTTCAAAGAAAACAAAAAAACCATTCGCCTTGTGGCCCACTGTGAAAAAAACGGAGACCGTATATTGGCCGAAGTACAACCACAAGTTCTTGATATAACCCATCCACTAGCCCGAACAAAAAACGAAGAAAACATTTTTTTAATAGAAACCGAAGACGGTCGCAAATTTGAATTGATCGGCAAAGGCGCTGGCCGTGTCCCTACATCAAGATCTGTTTTAGCGGACGTGTATTCGATTAATAGATAAACAATGTTGCAACTACATTTTCCTATTTCGAAAGCTCTACTTGAATTCGCGAACTGGCAAGTTGAATAACTGCCTTTTCAAGAAATGCCAAAGCATTGATGTGAAAATGGTCCGCGACTATATATTGCGGACCATAGTCCTTTAGCGCATATACTACTTTAAAAGTGATCCAAGATTCAGTAGTTTTTATCATTACAAAATGAGGTGCCCGATGGTTTCAAAAACGCTACGTGTAGGGTTACCAATACAACTCGAGCAAAACCCAGCGTCGTTTGGAAAATGCGGGTGTTAGCTAAAAAATCAAAAGAACCCGAACATCATTAGTGAACCTAAGAATTAGATCATTCTTTAACTATAGAAAACAGGTGGAGGTTTCAAAATTCAACAATGCCCAATTGAGACTCGCAGATTAAAAAAATCGACTTTTTAGGGTGCCTTAAAATTTCCAAAAAATAAAAAACGGCGTTGCCAATAAACCGATGCAGGTTGAGCCGTTTTTCACTTTAGTGCCTAAAAAAAAGGAACTTATACACTGTAAAGAACTCGGCAATCAACTTACTGAAAATACCACGTCCACTCGCTTCGATCGTGGGCTTGCCCTAATCCTATTGATATTTTACTCAAGAACACATTTTGGAAGTAACACATTTGATGCCTGAATCGCTCTATAAACTGCAGTGATTGAGGTTGTTCCTTCAATTACTGTACGCAACGAATTTGAAGTGACTTGCTTAAAATATACGACCCCTGAAGCACTTTGAACCGCTTGACTCAAAGAAACCACGGGAGTGCAAAAAGGCGACGCACCATCAGCACTACAAACGGTGGATATCAATAAAAACAAATCGCCCGGTTTGGCTGTAGACACATCACCACCTGAAGATAAAACTGGATTCAATTTGTAACCCTTATTTAGAATCGACCGAATACTGTCATATTTTACTTTTTCTACACTCTTACCAAAACCAGAGGGGCGAGTGCCAGTCCCATCAACGAACCAATTTGCAATCAAATTCACAGGGCCCACGCTCTGAGTCCTTGGATCTATAATTTGCTGTTCAAGTGCAATACTTGTGTTACAAGTTTTACTTTTTATTTCAAAGGATTGGGCCAATGCAGTTATTGACATGAAAATGCCAGCTATTGTTAAAAATGGTTTCATAAAATATACACCATCAATTGAGTTGGGATTTGTTTCCCTGCTGAACTCTGAATGGTTCCTTTTCTAAGAAGCAACAGTAATGTAAATTTGTTGCCACCACCATCCATAAGTTGATTTTCTTCGTGAACTTGAAAATAAATTCATGATTGTATAGGATTTAGACGAGTAAAGTGTCCACGGACTAAGCAATTATACCTCTAAATTTTGTTTTTGTGCGAGCTAGCTAAGTTGGTTTTCAAGTTAGACAACCTTAAATTCAGACTGTTTGAATTAGCACTAAACCCTTGGTTGCCCGAAGTGAAATCATCACGATTTATTCGTATTTCGAAGACCTTGAAATTGCCCAAATGTTTACCTATCATGACTCATTTAGAAATAATTCTTAGATTATCCCTGAAGGATCGGGTAGGCCTCACCACACAACCGTGCTTGCAGATTCCCGGATCAACCACTAAGTGAGCGAATTTCAATTTTTTTTCAGCGAGCTTTCGCATTTAATCAACTGCCTTAGAATCCGACGACCTTTCTCATTTCGAGATTGACGAAATTTGCTCGCGACGGACTAAGGAAGCGGACTCTTCGTTGATGTCGAAAACCACGATGGCTTGGCCTTATAGCCGCTACCAGAGCACGTGCTGGCGTTTTTATTCGAGAATGTAGTCATGTTTTCCGTAGTCGGTACCTTCGCGCAGGATGAATTCGTCGATGAGACCAGGCAAAGGCTCTTCGGGCAATTTTTAAAATGGGACGATCACGAAGTTGGAAGTGTTTCCTTTTGCGCACATCGAGGTTCACACTACTTGAAAGAGCTTTCAAAAAAAGAGTCAAATGCCGACGTGTTGCAATTTACTTCGCCCCGACAGGTCCCGAGACCCACGGCGTGTTTTGCGTGACCTGCGACGGAGTTTGAATGGACACCGCAACGCCTTGCACTTTGTTGTTGTTCACGACCACGTTCGCATTCGCCCCGACGATGGAAATCGTCGGTTTGGAATCCGTTTGCAGCACGAGGTTATTCACCAGGTTGATGTTGGTGTTGGCTTTCGTGTCGCCTATCAAGAAAATCCCCGCGTGACCACCAGCGCCGCCGCAGTTTTCGGCGGTGTTGTTTTGAAAAGTGACGTTGGAGCCGGGATAGGTGTTGTAAGAGCTTTCCTGCGCAATCAAAAAGCACGACCATTGCGGCACGTTGGCGACGTGGTTGTTGATGTACTGCACGTTGTAGCCGCCGACCACCGTCATGCCCCGTCCCCATTTGTTGTTGCTGATTTTGTTGTTCGACGCCAGAACATCATGTGATTGCGCGTCCTGACCGTAGCTGACCACCGCGATCCCGTCATCGCCTGAATTGGTCACGACGTTGCCCGTGATCGTGATGAACGAAGAGCCACCGGTCACGTGGATCGAGTCCGCCAGAGTGTTCGAGACCCTGTTGTTCGTGACAGTCCCGTTCGAGCTGCCGGCCATCATAATCCCCGCTGCCGAACCTCCCTCGATGTCCACGTGGTCGATTGTCCAGTTGGTGGCGCTCAAAACCGTCACGCGCTGGCACTCGTAAGGATTTTGCCGCGTCACCGTGTTGGCGACGACGGTCAATTTGAGGCGCTGCAGCGTCGCGCCTTTACCTTTTAAAAAAATCGTTTCTTTGTAAGGATCCAAGGCATGCAGGACCGAGGCTTCTCCAAAGCCGTACAGTCTAACCGGACCTGAAAGTTGAATGACGCCCGAGTAGCCGTAAGTTCCCGTGGGCACATACACGTTCACGCCTTGTTTGGCGGCGGCATCGATCGCATTTTGAATCGCGACGATGTTGTTGACTGTTGCACTCGCCACAGCACCGAAGCTTGCGATGCTGAGATCCTTCAGTGCGGGAGGAGTCGGAATGTCGACCACCCAAGAAAACGAAATCACCGCCGATGCGTTCCCCGCCTTGTCTTGGGCTTGCGCACGGTAGGTGTGCGATCCCGCCGCCAAACCTGTTAGATTTACGGGAGAAGAGCAATTGGCAAACACCGCTCCGTCCAAAGAGCATTGTACCTGGCCCACACCCGAACCGCCGTCACTGACGCTCATCGCGAACGTGGCCTTGTCACTGATCGAGGATGAAGCCGGAGTCTGCGTGAACGTCAAAGTCGGCGCTTTCGAATCAATCAACCAAGTGTAGGCATTTTCGGACGAGGCATTCCCCGCGACGTCCACAGCTTTCACTTTCAAAATGTGGTTTCCGTCCGCAAGCGATACCGTCGTCAAAGCCGAAGGACCGTTCGCAAAAGCACCCCCGTCCAAAGAGCACGAGTAATTCGCAATCCCCGAAGAATCACTGCTCGAAAAATTAAAAGTCATCGTTTTCAATCGCGTGACGGCAGCGACGACGCCGCTGGAAATCGAAGGGGCTGTCGGCGCGGTTTTGTCGACAATCCATGCGTAAGCCACCGGTTCAGAAAAATTTCCGGAAAACGCTTTGGCGCGCACGTAAAAGTTGTGGGAGCTTTCGCCTAAATTGGTGTAAGAAACCGGAGAAGCACAGCCCACAAAAGAACCGGCGTCCAGTCGGCATTCGAAAGACGCGGCCTTTTCCCCCGAAAATGAAAAAGAAGCCGTCGAACTCTGGGTGTACAGACTGGGCTTTTCGCCTAAAGAAATAGACGGCATCGATAAATCCACCACCCAGGGCGAAGAAACGATCGTGCTGTTTCCGGCGTGGTCCGTGACTTTGATTTTATAAGTGTGGGAACCCGCGGTCACGGTGAGCTGAGTCGGCGAAGAGCAAAGACTGAGGACCGAGTTGTCCAACGAGCACTCGACGCTGGCTACTCCGGATAGGTTATCCGAAGGGCTGAACACAAAACTCGCAGCTGCGCTTCCGGTTGTTGAAGCCGGCCGCTGAGAAATGAAAAGACCCGGCGCCGTTCCGTCTTTACGAAACATTTTCTGAAATATTTTTTGGATCCCGCTGAGGGTCTCGAGCGAAATTTTGAAAACGTAATCCCCGTCCGGCAAGTTCGCATAAGTGACACTTCCCTGAGCGCAATCAGTCAGAGAATTTTCGTTGAGCTGGCAAGAAGCCGACTGAACCGAAGAACTAACGTTTCTATTGGGCGTGAAATTCACCGTCAAAACGGATTCTTTGAGAATATCTGGCAAAGCAGAAATCAGGGAAATTTCCGTTTCATTCAGAATAGAATCACTTCCCGAAAGGGGCCTGATCACCCCTTGGCTGTTAGACTGAAAACTTCCTTGCGAGCAATTTTGAAACGAAAGAGTCATCATCCCAAAAAGAGAGGCTGCGACGACCAAAAGTTTGGCAGTTTTCAAAAGTTTAGCACGACGGGCGTCCAATTTAAGTCCTCCTAGTTCAATCAGAGCATAATGCAAAATTCGAGCAAAGAAATGCCACCGCAATACACGTTTAAAAAAAATGAGGATGACCAATCAAATGACATGTCAAAGCTTATGACGATTTGTCGGTGTCTCATTCGGAAAACTTGAATAAGTGGAAGTGCTGGTGCTGAAACAGCGCATGGTGAAAGCCATGGATGAATTCAAGACGGTCCTCCAGTTCAAAGTTTTCCGACAGCAAGAGGATTTTTATTTTTGGGTGGACGTTGTCGGCGCTTTGGGGAAGTCTTTGGACGGGGCATCGATATCGCCATCGAAAGAGTCCTGCCAAGCTTTGTTGGAAAAATATTTTGTGACGACGGTGCCTAGCGAAGAATTCGGAAATCCAGGTTACACGCGCTTGAGCGTTGCCACTTAAATGTCGGAAGCCATCGGGCGCATGAAGCAGATGATCGCAGCGAAAACAGTTCGCGTCCTCTTTTCAGATTAATCTTTTATTACTTTTTGGATAGGGAAAGTCTTGTCGTTGATTTTGACAATTCCTTCCTTCAGTTTAATCCCGAATCTGAAAGTTGCCGTTTCCTAAATTCTATAAAAAATCATCATTACAAGCCTTTACAAAATTTTTTCAAACCAAGGAAATGGTGGTAGGGTATGATTTTTGAGTCAAAAGATCCAAAGAGTGGTTTTAAATTAGGCAATGTGAAGTTAAAAGTTTCAAAGGAAAAACTTGTGAGTAATGCGGGCCTTGGCACTATCATGCAATTATTTGATGAAAGTCCCCTTTCAAAAGATTTTGCGTCGTGTTTACCCGAGCGCAAAAGTAATAACACCCATGGCAGTTACCGAATGGCCCTGATGATGTTAACAAGTCTGATTCACGGCGATGATTGTTTAGACGATATTGAAAAAGAGTTCTCAGAAAATTCCAGTTTCGAGGCTTTCTTCAGAGGTAAAGTCCCGGTCGCAAAAACTTTTGGCGATTACCTTAGATCTTTTGATGATGATCATATTCAAAAGCTAAATCAGTTTCTAACCAAGATGGGTTACACTATTCGCGATCACTTGCTAGCGACAGTGCCTGAAGAACATCGCCCAAAAGAAAAACCACATTACAGTGTAGATTCAACGCCTCATGAGCAGCATGGTTCAAAAATCGAGGGCTGTGATTATAATTATAATAATTTGTGGTGTTTGAATTCTGAAGTCGTCTTTGATGAAGTGGGCCTTGCTTATGCCGGAGTTCTGCAAACTGGCAACACCAAACCCGGCACTAGTGGGCCTGAGCTACTTGAACAAGTTTTAAAGCCATTGATTCAGCAAAAAATATTACATCCTACCCTTCGCGTCGCTGATGTCAGCGGCGATAGCGCCTATGGTTTTGAAGACTTTATCCGCACGGCACAGGCCGGGCATGCCACTTTTATTATTGCGGCCCGAAGAAACATACCATGGGAGCAGCAAATCGAGAAATTTACTGATAGTGAATGGATTCCATGGCAACCAAGTTTAAAAGAAATGGAACGCTTTAGCCAAAGAAATAAAGAACTACCAGAGCGCTACTTAGCGCGATGGCATTGGTCTCCGAGCTGGGCGCCGCAGTTAAAATTTCCAATCATTATAAAAAAAGAATTTAAATCTGACCCATTCTTTGAAGCCAGTGGTAGCTTTCATTATCACGCCATTATGACCAACGAAGATTTAACGAAATACAGCTATCAAGATATTTACGAACGATACGCTCAGCGGGCCAATATGGAGAACTTCATCAAAGAAGCCAAAATGAACTTTGATGCTTATCATCTACCGTGCTTAAGTTTTAAGGCTAATCATGCTTTTTTACTGCTGCTGCTAGTGGCTTTTAATCTTCTAAGATGGATATCGGTGATCACAAAACCGGACAAGCCTCATTATGCAAAAAAACTACGACGTAGTTTTATTTTTCAAGCCGGAAAAATTCAGCTTAGATCCCGGCAAGTATTTCTAAAAGTATCAGAAAAGTATTTCAAGGAGGTGCAACGATTAAAAGAGGCATGGGAATCACAGCCGATAAGAATTTTCCCACTGTTCTCCACAGCATAACTATGTCAGTCTGTGGATAAAAGTTAGATCCTTGAAAACCTAAAAACAAAGTCGGAATTTTTTGATTTTGAATTTGGAGTGGACAAGTGATCTGGCCCCAGTTTAGTGGACACCATTTTATGCGGCGTTTAGTGATTTAAGTTCATATTGTTCTGGCGTCATGTAGTCAAGTGATGAGTGCAGTCTTTTCCGGTTGTACCACACCTCGATAAATTCAAATATTGCTTTTGTCGCCTCCGATCTGGTTTTAAATTTTTCTCGATTTACTAATTCAACTTTTAACGTTCTAAAAAAACTTTCTGTAAATGCATTATCATAACAGTTTCCTTTGCGTGACATACTTGGCGTGATTCCATGGGCAGCTAACTTTTTACTGTAATCATAGGCCGCGTACTGACTGCCGCGATCCGTATGAGTAATTAAATCTTTTGCCATAACTAAGCCTTGTCGCTTTAAACCCATATCTAAAGCGTTAATCACAAGTTCGCACGGCATTGATTCATTCATCGAATGACCTACAACTTTTCTTGTAAATAAATCAATTACTACAGCTAAATACAACCAGCCTTCTTCGGTCGCAACGTACGTAATATCACCACCCCAGTACTGATTTGGTTTTGTTACTTGTTCGTCTGCAACTTCAGTTTTAAAAATTCTTTCCGCCACCGGCAAATCGTGATTCGATGTCGTCGTTTGCGGTTTAAACTTTTTCTTACCCACGCCTTGGATTTTATTTTCTTTCATAATTCGTGCAACGCGATTTTTACCAATCACTTCGCCTTCGTTATTTAAAGATTTTTTGATACGACTACGGCCGTATGTTTTACGACTGTCATCCCAATGTCTTTTTATTTTTTGCCAAATACGTTCGTCTTCAGTTTTACGTTTTGATAGTGGTCTTTTTAGCCATGCATACTATTCCTAAATCCAAAGAGCGTTTGGCCGGAGGCCCTATGATTGTTGGATCGCATTTTGAGGCCCGCCTGGATTGGCAATAAACCTCTCGATATATTTGGAATGAACTTGATTCACTTTTGGCCTCAACAATACCAATAAGATCTATTGCAAAAAATAGAATCAATAAGGAGATTCCTAAATTACCGTTATGAGCCGATGCCGCCATAACTATTTATCGTTAAAATTGGGCAAAGACTTTATGGCGAGTCGAAAACTATCACTGCGGACAATTTGTTCACCATGACTTAGGTCACGTAAAAAAAATCCGCGGGCGGGCGAAATGTGGTTAAATTGCTTGGATTATTTCTGGAGTATTTTTAGTCTTAGATAAACATATTGATGATAAACGAAAAAACTATCAGTTGGTATTTACCTGTATAATTCCTATGCTTGGTCCTCTTGTTGCTATTGTGATGCGTATATGGGTTTGAAAAATAATAAGCCACGTGATCGATACATTGGACGGTCCACCCATAAAAGTCCCTTTCCTCATAATTAAAATTTAATTCAATTCATGGTTTATCTACCCAGCGACGTCATTCTAGACCGCCTTTTTCCTTAAGGCTACCAGAGCCTTTTGGGTACGTTTTGTCCACAAAAGACAAGTCTTTGTTTTGAGCAGCCTGAAACATCGGAGGTTCTTAAGAAAAAACAAATCGATGCGTATTTAAAGTAGTTGTTTAAATACGCAAATTGCATTAGTGTTGATTTTACAAGGAGCCCCCTCATGAAAGTTCTTATTCTGGGAGCTGGATCAGTTGGACGACAGCTGGCTCACCTAACAAAGTCCCTGCCTCTCATTAAAAAAATAACCATCGCAGATCGTTATAAAGAACGCGCCCTTCAAACCGCGCATCCCATTCAGGCCGAAGGAATCGAACTAAATGTTTTAAACCAGGTGCAACTGCGGCGATCCATGGAGAAAGTCGATTTAGTGATTTCCACGGTCGGGCCGTGTTCCCGGTTCGGTAAAATTATTCTAGAGACGGCCGTTCTGGCTCGTCGTTGTTATATCGACGTCAGCGATGATCCACTACCGACTCTGGAAATGTTGACACTCAATCAAGTGGCACAAACCGCCGGTATTTTAGCGATCATCGGCATGGGTGCGAGTCCCGGCATTACAAATATGCTCGCCGTGGAAGCTGGTGTTCGCCTCGATCATGTCGATCGAATAGTCACGGGTTGGGGCAGCCAAGGTCATGAAGACGAAGACATGTCTGAAGCTCGTACAGACTCAGCGGCGCTGGATCATTGGGTTGATCAAGTCAGCGGCAAAATACCCGTGTGGCAAAACTATCAATGCGTGCAAGAACCTCCGTTGAAAAAGAAAAAGATTTACTACCCCGGATCAGGTTTTACAAACGCATACACCGTGGGTCATCCGGAAGCGATCACTCTCGTACGGAGATTTCCTGAACTGCGCGAAAGCCTAAACGTCATGGATTTTTCTAGCTATGTTATTTCGTGTTTAAAAGCGGTTGGTGCTGCCGTTGACTGCGGCGCACTTTCGCCCGCGGATGGATCTAAAAAATTAGGGCATTTACTATCTGGCGAGCCCAAAGATCTTAGAAATATTCTTTCCTACACGTGGCATGGATTAAAAGATTCCTTACGCATTCATGAAAATTGGCTTCCCCCATTTTTTGCCGTTGCGGAAGGAAGTAAAGACGGCAAAAATAAGATAGTCGGCGCGTGCCTGGCGGGGACTTTGGAAGGGTGCATGGCGAAGCAAACCGCCATCCCCACGGCCATAGCGATAGACATGATGAGCCGTCGGGAAATACCTGGAAAAGGCGTGAAGCCACCAGAAACGGCGCTGAACTCAGACATGTTCTTCCAAAAACTGCTTCCTTTTTTAAATGAATCCACACGGACTCCACTATCCAGTGCGACTCGTATCACGATCGAGTCACTATGAACGCACCGACGCCCGCAATCCGCCCACGGCATAATCCTGCAACGAATGAACTAAATTGTTTCTCTCTCTATAAGCTTTCCGAATAGAAACGAACTCCGCGGCATCTCCTTTCAAAAGATGGGTCAAAAATTTAATTCTCTTGTTACCCCATGGAATTTTTTTGGGTAAAGTTAAAACAGAAAGTATGAGTTGAAAAACTTCTTTGTGTAAATCGGATTCGATTCAAAATTTTAGACCAAATTCGGGAGCAGTTGACAAATGCACTGGTTCGGCAAACGCGCTCAGGACATATGCGATGGCCGCCCTAAGCAAGACCGCTCGGTTTCTTGAAATGATAGTGAACAATCGCCGTATTTTTACTACCCGAGGCTTCGCTGACGGCACGCAAAGTAACTCCGATGACTCCTTACTGAGCAAATAACGTGATCGTGGCCGTTAAAATTTTTCTGATGTCACCGAGCGAATTAAGTCGCCCGTGATGTATAGACACTGGGACTAAACTTGAGACTGCCACATGACCAGTGGCGGCGCATCGCACTCCGCCAGGAAATTAATCGGGCGCATGGTTCCAAATGACCTCGGGAATGCTCAACAATTTAGTCCTTATTAGATTTTTTTCGGAGTTTTTATGTGGCGAATGTAGGTACCGATATCCTGAGTTCGCCCAAGATCTTTAAAGCTTTCTGGCCTATTTGAGTGAATAAACTCATCTGAGACAACTCAAAGATGTGAGTGAGGTAGATGAAGAACAATTTAAACCTAAAGTCAGTTTGCCAAAAAAATCTAAGGCACTGATGGGTATGCACAAAGGCGTTTTCGTTTTCTTAAATAAAAAGGACTATAGAGGCCCAACGGAGCTTGGGTCGCCCGTCGCTACATTGGGCAGGCCTTCAAGCATTGTAAAAGGCCACTAGCGAATTTATTCGCGAAGCCACTATGAACCTCAGTGATGAAGCTCTTGACGTCAGTTAGTTAAGAAAGCGATTTCTGCGGCGGGAGCGACTGAGTTCATGAACCAGTTGGCAGAGCATCGTCCCTAGGAATGAGAAGGCCTAGCTACGCAATTACTTTACCAATACCGGTTCATAAACCTATTGAAACTTAATCGGTAGCAGTGATAGTTGCGCTCCGAAGCCACTCGCTGCCGAACTCGACAATAGAGTAGGGTTGAAGTTCAAGAAGTTAGGATTTGTGAATAATGGGCTTGCGCATATTTGGCCATTAACGCAGCCACCTTTTGTGTTGACCACTAAGTTTGAGCTGATCTGCACGGCCATGCTGAAATTTTCCGTGTAGTGAAAACATGTTTTTTCACTATCCTGACGCCAATCGGTTCGTCCATCGAAAATATTTTTCTCAATCTTTAGCGTACCTCCGGTGCTACCACCGGAAATCACCAAGCAATCACCTTCGCCGGTGACGGTATTATTTGAAATAATATTCGTATCATTAGCCTCAACGTCAATGCTAATTGTGTTGCCCAATGCGCGACATAAATCACCGCTCGCCATCGTACTAAAAATGCGATGGTATGAACAATCGCCAACAATCACATTGTTTTCTATCCACGAGGCCGCGGCTGTCTTAACTTGGTTGCCGGCATTGTGAGCGAAATATGAATTTCTAATTTTTACCGTTCCACCATTTTTCAAATACAATAAGTCTAATCCGTCAGATGTGTTGTATTCAAATACCACTTGATCAAAATCCCAGTCACCGCGAGTCGCGCCAGTTCCAAGGCCATCACCATAACCACCGCTTTCTTGTCCCCAGCAGCCAGTATGAGACAGATCTAATTTTTCAACACAGCCGTTCCATCGAACCGTTGTTCGATAAAATTTAATATATCCAGAGTTATAGTCATCGCCAGCAATATCACCGTCAAAACCTACGGAGCCATTGCCATCGATGTTGCTGTTTTTTATTTCCCAGTTAGAGATGCGCCCGGCATACATTCCGCGTGAACCGAGTCCATGAATATTTACGTAATCAATTACGACATTTGCTGAATCACCCGCAACAAGACCTGTGGAGGCCCATTCACCATGGGGATAGGTACCGCGATTGCAGGCATATGAACTGCCGCCAGTGCCATGCATGTGGTTTTCCACACATTCGGCACCATCCGTGATTTCGAGGCATTTCACCGTTACATCGGAAGCGCCGGTTAAATCTAGCACCAGACCTAAGCGTTCACGACCAGAAAATTTAGGACGAGACGAGCAGTTCCCTTGTAGAGTTAAACCAGTGGGGATTCGTCCTAATAGGCAGTCATAGGTGTAAGACGTCGAGCAGTTGGGTGTGTCGGGCATACCATACCCAATTTTGTAGGTCCCAGATTCGATATATACAACGCTCGCCGCACGAGACACAATATCACTCGCAGCCCCTACAGTGGGCGAGTTATATCCCAAAGCATAACGGGGATGTTTCCATGCGCACGCTCGATTTGTTCCACTGCCTGGATAAGGAACGTTCATCCGTCCATTGCACTCTTGAGCTGTTCCACCGTCTATTCGCACATAGCGAACGTGGCTGCCTTGTGGAATGATATTTTCGCGAACCTCGTTATCAATCGGAGGTGATGGCGGCACAAATGAAGATGATGAATCATCATGAACTGAAGAAATATCTGATTGATCATACGAATTAAATTTTCCAGAAGAGCAGTTGTTAAAACTAACCACTAAAAATATCCAAGACGTAAAAATAGAGGCAAAAGAGAAAAGACGTTGGCTAGTTTTCATATTCCCACTTTCGGACAAAAATTAAATCACTCCTGTCATTATAAAATAAAAAGGACCAACAGTAGAGATTCTTTCTCCATAGTGAATGTATCGGCTTTTACCTATCAAAATGGAGCATTTTCACACAATAAATGTGTCCATAGGACACGCAGTAGGGCATTTAAAAGCTATTTCCGCTCGCTTTCCGCGTAATCCCCCGGAGAGCTCTGGCCCCTTTATTAACAAATCAATATCAACCCCTAGTTCCCCAGGGTTCCCAGCTCACCACGATTCTGTTTAGACAGTTGGGACTCATGGAAATTTTTGGAAACCTTCGTGAACGGCAAAAAATTCAACGTCCATATGCATGCTGAAAAATCTAAAGCCATGCAGCCAGACGAATCGCATCAACACCCTGAGTGACACTTTTTAATTAGCAAATAAATATCTTAGTTCTGGATAGTAAGTTAATACTCTTTCTGCCAGCGCGGCTCGATTGTTTTCACTTTGATTTAATCCTATCGCTTGCTGAATGTAAGGCGCGATATCTTGCGATGGTTGCTGAGTTTGCTTAGCTAAAACCAAAGCCGTCTCCAGCGCCAGGGAATCTGGAGATAAATTTCCCTTCTCGTCAACACCTAGTTCGCTCTGTATGGTTTTTCCATAAAAAGCTAACTTACCTCCACTAGATAACTCCAGCTGGTGTACTAAATTTAACATTCGTGAATGAAAATAAGGATTAACGCGAATTTCTTTCGCTTTCGCATGAAGTGTATCCATTAGCTCTTTCGAATACTTCTTAAGATCCCCTTGAGTCCATTTCATCAAATAAAACATATCTTGAGACTCATCCATCAGTAACGTCAACGCCACAAAGCGGGCGGCCGCAAAACCACCGGGTTTGTTATCAAAAAAATCCAACGTATAATAAAAAAATGTTTTAAATACATCGTCTTGTTCAATCCATTTATTTAAAAAACGCAGTGCACTTTCTGCTGACTCGGTGACCTCTGGCGGCCCACTTAAAAAACGGCGACCGATATCTAGACTTGCTTGCGAAAACGGTTAATACTTTTCCTGATGTCGATAGCGTCGTTGCCGATGGCACTGGCATCGAAAGACGCGTTTGACTTTTTTTATGGTAAAGCCAAAAGCTCGCGGTGATACCGATCATGAGCACCACGGAAATGACTACGCCAAATTTTAATTTATTATTGTTTTTTTCCATAATTAATTACTCCTAGCTGCTATTTATAATTCATCGCCCAAATCCATATAAGCCGCACAGCGAGACTGCCAACGCGGGTCGGTTATTGGTTTGGTGAAACCCGAAATTAAATCCACGGAACGACAGGTTCCACCGACGGCGTCTCTTAACTGGTACTGGTAAATAAATTCACCATCTTGATAATAAGCCGTCGAACACAGGCAATCCTTTAGCCGCCGAATTCGCAGGTATACGCGCTACATTAAACCCAGGGGCACGGATACATGCTTTTTCATCACGATCTAAATGCGTTCCCGCTGGACACTCTTTAGCGAAATCACCACAATTACCGGGACCAAATAGCCGACCAGTACGAATAACATTGTTTTCATCTTTGGCTTCACACACTGGTTGGTAAGCGACCGATAAACGAGAGAATTGATCCCGTCGTCGATGGCACTCATCCATAGTAATAAGACCGCTTCTATAGTCAAGGTTCCAGGTATCACACTCTGTGTATCTAGGATCTGAACTCGAAATGCATTTATTATTCATAATTTTTGCGTTACTGATAAAGCACGAAGAAATTTCACAAACGTTGTTGTCATTGATAAATCCGACTCCATCTATGTCTTCGTGAGTTACCCTTCCCTGATAACAAATCTTGCCTGATTTGTAATAGTAATCGAAGTTTGCTGAAGGCGCATAAAACATAGATCGTGTTAGGTCCGCGTACGGACTGATAACGGAATCATCGCTTTCGTATGCGATACAGCGAGCACCTTTAAGATAACTCTTAAATCCATTGGATGTTCCACTATGATAGTTACTAGATGGACACTTTTTAATTTGGCAAACGCCATTTACATCCAGCGCCCCCACCGCATCGGCGATTTGTGTGCCCGTCAAATCACTTTTAATTGGAACCGAGCATTTTTGCCCAGGAACGCCTTTGGGGAAATTCAATTTTTTTTGAGCATCAAAAGCATCCGCCTCTTCCTTGGTCATGCACGCTTCAAATAGGCTATCTGTTACATTAATATCATAGTGATTTTTATAAAATGGCCGTGATGTATCGCACTCTTGGATAAAACATTTTCCCTTCGGATTACTGGCCCTCGTACCTACATAGAGATTGATATAGTAACCCATCGCGCTTTCTTTAACGCCGGCAGGGTTATTCGGCTTGCATGAATCAGCCGTCCGTACACACGCGCGTCGCGAGAGACTGACCGCAAAGCCTTCGTTGCAAGAAACTGGCGTACAAAATCCCCCGACATGATTGAAAGTACCACGACCGTTAGGAACAAAACATTGTCCCAACACTTTTTTCAACACATGACTAAATTGATATGTTTTAGCTATGGAATTCCGCCAAGTTAGAACGTCCGGAGTCATCGAATAGCACCTATCGCTAAACCTACTTCCGAGTATTTTTGACATCGGCTGTTTGGGTTAATTAATAGATAAGGAAGGGCGTCACTACGCAGATCCTCCGTGTGCGCATACTCTGCTAACATACTTTGCAAGCTGAGATATAAATACTTATTTCCACTTGAATCTATTTTCCCTAAACCTATCCCCGGCAGATCGACCACATCAGGCTCTTTCGTACAATGATATCCGTGTACATTAGATTGATCTTCATTATATAAAACATTCACGTTAGAGTAAGTGTACCCAGGCGCCGTCCACTTCACCGCGCGATAACCTGGGAGGCAACCCATAAAAAGACATTTTGATCCCGACAACGTTTTACTTACCGAGGATACGCTCGAGTACGAACGCAAATCGTAAGTCATCATCCCGATAGCGCCTACACCATACTGACATGGTGACGTTACGTCGGCGCAAAATTTTCCCTCGTAATCCTTCACGTGGCCAGTCAAACATCGCCCATTCGGGGCCTGCGACTTGCTCTGCTCGATGGCCGTCGTTACGTTGGCATTCAAACTACATGTTTTACTACCCGTCGTCGCATTTACAGTGGAGGTCATGATATCCGGTAGCTGACAATTTTTCCAAACACAATAACCTTGATTATCAAATTGATAAGAGCTAAGTCGATCTGCAAAAGTTGCAAACGGTTTTTTTTGCGGGCTTATACTGTATAATTGATTACGACCCAAACCACAGGATCTTTCGACATAAACACAAGCCACTTCTCCTGGTTGAGAGGCTGGGCTTTTAATAAAATACTTAGGGCAACTCTCTAGTACTCCCGTGCATTGGCCAAAGGAGATTCGTCCACCCGACAAAAGGGCGCCATCTGCGGAATTTTTCCCTAAGCACTGACAGGTATTGCCAGCTTTCGAAAATCCCGATTTGCAACTAGTCACTTGGCATGTTTCAAACTCTGAGTAAGAAGCCATGCCATTAGTGTAGTTACTTTTTGGGTACTGCACGCCTTCGCCATTTGCGATGGTGCAGGCTTTGGCTTTAGCCGCTTCACCGCATTGATTATCAGACACCACCAGCTTACCGGCGCTGCATGCTAAATCATAGGTGCCTAGAAAATCATAGGTTTGAGGCGAGTATTCACCATTTGAAAATGCTATTTTTAAATTGGTGCACGGCACAGTCACGACTTTGTTTGTCGCCTCTGTGTAGGCCGTGATCGAACCCAACACCCGCGGGATAGGGTTTAGAAACGTATATGTTTTACCCGCGATGGCAATCGTTCCTTTCGTCAATCCATTACATGACGATGTTGCCGAGTTAGTGGCCGTGGCCTGGGAATTTACGGCTGTCAGTGTCGCCGTGAATGGTGTGATAGCGCGCACCTGCTGCTTGGTCAAATGATATGGCCACGGACTTGCTTTTAGGTAACCGGTAACATAGGCTGCGGTTTTAGTGCTATTCGCAGAAAAGCCGCCGATATAACCGGGCGAGGCCCCTACTTGGTTGAGCATACGAAACGCGCCATTCGGACGAGTCTGTGTATAATGCTGGGGACAACTCGTCGGCGCGGAGGCGATACAGGCCACTAGTAGTCGTGTGCGAAAAGCATTCCAATCCTGAGTTGCGGGATTTCCTGAAAAGCTACATAAGCCACCCGTGACTACCGTGACATTCGGTGCTCGAACGCCAACAATTTGATCGATGCATCGATCAACCGCGGCCCCGCAGTTAGCTTGCCGACTGCTCACGCAGCTTTGATAGCTCGGTATCGGGTAACGCGCGATCTCTTTACCCGCGTCCGGATACGTGAAATCACTAAATTGCAAATGACTTACGACTCCCCAAGGATCACTGATAACCATGACATCGCCCATACCACTGACCGTCGAGTAACCTTGCACCGCCACAGCATGACCCGTAATAGGACGTTTTTGTCCCGGAGGCGGTTGGGACGCCGAGCTTTGTAAGGCAAGGACCATCCCCTGGCGATTAGCGACCCAAGTTTTAAAATTATTTTCTACCGTTTTTTGCGTATAAGCAGTAGCTGCGTGATCACGAGTGAAATCGAAAACATCATTGCCCACAACTGAACTTACATAGACCGCTGGCCTTTCGACCGAGTTAGCCCCGTAAAAAACGCCATTAAAATCTTTGAATGATTTCCAGAATCCATACTTTAACCCCGAGGCTCTCATCATTTCATCAATATGGACCGCATATTCGCGATAGCGCAATCGTGTTGAAACCGTAGTACTTCCTTTACTGCGAACATTTTGAATTTGCACAGGATCAGCTGAATCAAATTTGTTTCCTAAAACCGCCAGTGGCGTTTCGCCTTTAAGGGCCATTGCTAAAATGGCGTGTGCCGTAGGCATACAAATACCGGGCATCGCAAAATTTTGACCGTACTTATCGAGTGTTAAACCTTGAATATAACCACCGACTTGGTTCACTACGGGCATTTTGGCGAATGCGGAAAACTTAGGAATGGGCTTAATCTCAAAGGGGACCGAGTTTTTATTATCGATAAAGCCATTGGTGATAAATGTTTTCAAAACACTGACGACTTTAGCTGCTATTTCATTATCGGAACACCATTGTGAAGCGGAGGCTGCCCCAAGACCGCTTTTAGTCACACGAATGGTTTCTCCCAAGTTGGGATCTCGCCCCGGAAGACAATCCAAAATGACGCCGCAAACACTGTAGGTATCACCAACACGGCACGATTGCGGAATATTCAAAACATCTTTGTCATTCGTGGGAAGTAGAAAGGCTCTAAGTGCGGCTTGAGCCGCCGTTCCCAACTCTAACATCGCCCCGATATTTTCAAACACCCAATTCGTCGCAAAGTCATAGTTAAAATAATCTTTGAAGGGAGCCTTTAAAGTCTCTCTTTTTTCATATAAGTCCTCACCGCCGGCGACAACAAAAACGGAATTCTTAACTCCTGAAGAATCCACAAATAACGATTGCAATGGTTTATTGAGCTGGCACTCATGATGCAGGATTTGCGCAAACCGCACGCAGCTTTCTTTGCTCGATTGCACTTCACTAGAAATTAAAAGACGACTCCGAATGATGACGGGACGCTCTCTCCAATTTTGAGCGAGCAAAACGTTTCGACCATATTTATCTGAGCAGCTTAGGTCGGCCGCGACATAGCAAGCACCAAATGCCGTTTGTGCGAAAAGAGTTACGACGAAACATATAAAAATTGTACCGAAAAACATTTTTAACGTTTGCATTTTTTCTCCGATTTTCAAAGCGGCTCGCCATGTTTTACAGAGGGAAAAACCGACGTGGGCTCCCCGATCTGTCCATTGGATGCTCCGGCCTCTGTCGATGTGGCGGGGGAAACAACATTGTAGTCTTCGATTGAATACAGGGTCCCAGCTTGCAATTTAGTTCTGCCATAGTTTGCGGTCACGGCATGTTCAGCTGTCCCTATGGGATTTTCGGAGCTTATGAAGTTAACCATGCGATATACATTACTTCCGGGTACTGATGAGTTCGCATCAAAGTTAGGATTGTAGGACAAGCGTATTGCATTTTTCATGGATTCATCAAACTTTGAAGAAGGCACCCAAACATAGTTACCCGCTGTTTGTTTTAACCAAATTCCCGCAATAACGACCCGTTCAATAACATATTTTTTTGGCGAGTTAGATCCACCACCCCCAACAGGTGGAGGCGTGATTGTTACATTTGCGCCCCCTGTGAGACCATCAAAAATCGGAGTTGTAATTGTTTCTTGATTTAAACCGCCACTGTAACTGACCATGCCAAAATTGACGGCATCACCGATTCCCTGCGCTGGTGGCCGCACGTAAATGATTTCCGTCGGCTTTGGCGGTGTATTTTGCAAGTAGTCCGTTGGACTACGAAAAATCGGTTGCGGGGGTGGATTCACAAAACCGCGATGAGCCGGGGATTTAACGAAATCGCCGGATTCACCCGGGAAGGTCGACGACCCCCCGGGACTGACGGGATCTTGTGCCAATGGATTTTTTTATTTGCCCTAGTTTTCCTTTGGTCGATTGGGCCACATCGGCCGCTAGTTGAGTGACTTCTTCATCGTTGCCCGGCAAGCGTCCGGCCTTTGAGTAGCGCGGGCCTTTGGGATTGAAAGTATGGGGACTAAATGTCCAGCGTGAATTTTCAATAGCCGTGATAAATCGTGAACCTTCCTTATAAATACCCCAACCCACGACGCCGACACCGACCACAGCCAAAACAATGGCCGCGGGCCCCGAGGTAAGCGCGACTAAAAATACCAACGGCGCCATCTCTGCAGTTACGATCATTAAACTGATACCTTTAGAAGCTAAAAAAACGCCCGCTTCTTTAGAACTCCCGGTAGCGTAATAGATATTGGCCGCCTCGACAGCCGTTGCACCAGAGGATAAAACAGAAACAGCGACACCGCCTACCCCGGCTACCTTTCCGATACCCTCCACGACTTGCACCCGCTGTGAAGGGGTTAGAACGCGGCCATTTCTACTATCGTTATATGACTCTGAAACGACCTGTTTGGTCTCGGCGGGTAATGGTGATCCATCAGACTGAGAGGCAAAGTTATCCAAGTTCTCTGGATTGTATCGAGCCTCTTCTAATTTAGGATTCTCCAGGCGAATCGTCGTTGCCTGAGCATGATCTGCATTCACCGCCGCTAGATACGGCGTCGTTATTTTTGGCGCAAAACTTTCCGCTAAAGCGGCTCCCTGAGAAACACCAATAGCGGCGCTCGAGCGGTAATAAGCATTGACATTTAAATCCATCGTAGCCAAATCGGCTTTGATTTTCACAGTATCCATACCGACATTAGCTGCAAAATCATCTAGGATTACCGGCACATTTTTTAAAACGTAGTTTGCTTCGTTCGCAATCAATTTCACTTGCTCGCGAAAACGCTCTACGGCCACATCAGGACTTCCTCCTTTTTCCAAGATCGGGACATCTGCTAAAAAAATACTGCCCACACCGGGGACCTTGATTTGCGAACCCGGGGCATTGACTTCAGAAATACCTTTCCACGCCGACAGAATTTGGTTTGTATTTAGGCCTGCCATCTGATCTGTAAAAAATTTAGTTTCTAGCGCATCTCCATAAGAGATTTCTGCAAGCGATGCGGCCAGCGAGACATACAGAGGCGAAAATGTTTTAATAGGCTGACTGAGGATAGAGGGATCATAATGGGCAGCCAAACCTTCTAAAGCAGAAAAAGCAATACTGCCATCTGTTCCATAGACGTAGCTCGATTTAACATTGGAAAGTAAATTTAATTTGGGCTCAAAATAAAATTGACGGAGTGTGGACTTCCCCTCTTCTGTCGCATCCCACATATTACTCAAATCGCCGAAACCTTCTTTCATTCCCGCTTCATTGAGCAAATCACTATTTAAATCAGCCGGGAGTGGATGAGCTTGCGCTTTCTCTATAATATCCACACCAGCCTGTCGAGATTCATAAAATACATCTAGCAGTTGTCCGTTCGATGCCGAAATTCCTAATTTCGATTTGTTAGCTTTCATGAATAGCAAGACGCTATCTTCATCTATCAATTCGAGGCTAATGTTTTTAGCCAAAGCTAAAGTATCGTCTTTATAATTCTGGAAAATCCCCAAACCAAGAGTCGGCTCATCGATCGGGAGAATCGCATCAAACCAACCTATGACACGAACCGTTTTCTTATTGAGATCCACAGAGTAAAAAGCATTTTCAGGATTTTCATCAACCAAAAAAGGCAGCTTTGGTGCATTTGCCGGAAGCGCAAGCCCTAGGTTTTCATAGTAATAAACTTTCATAGCCGCATCCAAAGAATTCATACCATATATTGATCGTGCTAACCGCTGATCCAGGTTATAGGCACGCAGTCTCATCGCATCTTTAGCCATATTCACATAGTGCTCGCTATCTGGTAGATTCAATAGATCTTGAAATGAATAACCACCAGAGCCAGACTTTGGCGTCAAATCTGGTTGTCCCAACACATTCCCACCCGAGTAATCGATTCTAACAATTTCACCGTTAAATCCAGCTGCCAAATTTGTCATATCAGCAATCGTTTTAGCCGAAACGTCTCCCCCTAAAACATATTTGTACACGCGGCCATTTTGACTCATGACGTAACTGCTCGCTCCCCCACCGATAAGTTCCCCTCCCTGCGGCAATTTCAGCGCTGCCGGCGGCGTACTGGCATTCTGAAAAAGGAAGAAAAGAACAAGCATGGATAGAAATGCTAAGACAGCGGGTTTAGGAAGATATTTTTTCTTCGTTAGAGTCAAAACCATGGGATCCCCCTTCAAAGGATAATCGATATATCAATATTTATAGTATCGGACGACGGACAATGTCTTCAATAGCATGACGATAAAATTAAGCCCAAGGGCTATTGAATACAAAAATTTCTGAGTACATTTTGTCTACATTAATGTAGCCACGAATTTGACAACCGGAAAGTAAGTATTTTTTTATACCTGCCGGCTCTTGTTTAAAACTGTTTCTTTAAATATATATATAGGGCGTGTCCTCATTTGATTGTCTGAAAACCAAATGTTATGGAAGCAATTTTGTGGAAAATCCGAACCGGTGCTCCCTGGAGAGATGTACCTGGTGATTTGTATCCGTGGAAAACGGCTTACAACAGATTCAATCGTTGGACCCAGAAAGGACTCTGGGACAATTTTTTTTTGCTATACCAAAAGAAGCTGATTCAGAGTGGATATTCATCGACGGAAGCCATGTACGCGTACATCAGCATGCTAGCGGATCTCGGCGTGGAGAATATCGTGCTATCGGAAAAAGTCCTGGTGGACCCACAACTAAAATACACATGGCCAGTGATGCGCATGGAAATCCGCTTTGTCTTGAAATCACTGGGGGGGGGGGGGGGGGGGGTCGGGTGCACAACAGTCAAGTTGCACCACAACTCATCGATCAAATCAGCGGTGAAATTTTAATCGCAACCAAAGGCTACGATTCCGAATCAATTCGTGAAAAAGCAAGATCTAAAAATATGATTCCGTTTATTCCAAAAAGATCTAACAACAAAAATCCAGATAAAGATTTTGATCTTCAACTTTATAGAAATCGACACGTTATTGAAAATCTATTTGCAAAACTAAAACACTACAAAGCGATTGCGATGAGAGCCGATAAACTCGCGCAAAACTTTAAAGCAGCGATCACCTATGTCTGTACTTTTTTTATGGTTTAAATTGTTAGCCTCAAATGAGGACCTTAGTTAAAACAAAACTCATGTCCGTTACGTAACTCCAAAACTCGGGATTCAATTTCAATTGATCAAAAAATTCCTTATACGGTCCGGAAGCTTCAATTTGAACAGACGAATTTGAAATGGGAACAGGCAAGCTACCTTTTCCTGTTATGGCCATCTTGGCCCATTTTACAGCGCCTTTACCTGTGGTGATTGCATATGAGTTCGTTCGGAATGGGTGGGTGGTAACCTCACCATTAACTGTGATGTTAGTGTTAATTTTTAAACCAAGCGTTTTATCTTGGGCCATAAAATTTTTACTGTTCGTTGAAGAAAGATCTCGTTCAAGTGTTTAATTTTATTACCCAATAACATTAATCTTTGAAAGGAATCGAAGATGTCTCAAAAGAAGTTAAAAGTAAAAGAAGAACTAAGACTGATGATACCCAGGCTAGCCACAGAGGCAAATCAATTAAAGGATACTGAGGCACGCAGTCGATGGATGAAGATTAGAAGGATCGCTTTAAGTCCCAAGAGTATTGAATATAGCTGCTCGCATGAGGGCGTGTCGGTGGATTTTTTTAGTAAATGGGCGAATAGGTTGATTAAATCACGAAGATTAAAAGGCTTATTTAGCAAGAGCCGCAAGCCCCAGAGATCGCCGAGCAAAACAAAGCCGCGCGTAGAGAAAAAAGTGCTCTCAATCCGCAGAGTTGAGCCGTATTTAGGGCCGCTTAGGATCTCCGATGTAGCGGCAAAAATTTATAATATTTTGGTGCCTGCAAGTACCGTTTTTAACATTTTAAAAAGAGCGGGCGTAGTCAGTAAAAAGATCGCAGAGAAGTTAACGAAGCGGCATCTTAAGCGCTATAGAAGGCCGTTCTGCGGGTATTTACAAATGGATTTTAAGTATGTGCCTTATAAAGTTGAAGGTCGTCAGTACTACCAATTAAGCTGCGTTGATCATCACTCCAGCTGGCGCTTGATTAGATGCTATCGAAATAAGGATTTACCTAGTGTATTGGTGTTCTTAGCGGAGTTGCTTAAAGAATGTCCATTTTATATTATGGAAATCCAGACGGACAATGACACCGCCTTTACGGACAAATTTAGTTCCCAAGGGCGCGGAGTTACTGGGCAGCACGCGATGGATAAATGGTGCGCAGCAAACGGAATCATTCATCGACTGATACCGGTCGGAGTGAAAGAGTTAAATGGAAAAGTTGAAAACACGCATAAGCAGGATGACCGCGAGTTCTATGCGATGGGAAATTTTGAAAGTTATGAATCTATAGCGCAAAACACGAAGGGATATAACGAGCGTTGGAACGCAAGCCGAGCAACTAGGGCCCTGGGAAAGAAAACTCCCAATGAAGCCATTTATGGAGCTTACGTGAAGGCGGTGGCGTTGATGATGTTCATCGCCACCGATAGCAACCAAGCCATTTACCGACTTGATCAAAACGGAAATATATATTTACCAATACCTACGCCCAAAAAACTAGTAAAACCAAAGATCAAGACTCGAAAAATATCGGCAGTTGATAAATACTTACAATATCTTGACTGGGATGAGAAAAATAAGCTCAAAGCCCTCATCGTCGGAACCCCGACGATGTCTCAAAATTTTTCAGAGTCAAAGTAACGTAGAAAAGCTTTTTGTTACATGACCGACTGAAAACCTTACTGGGTCAAAGCCAGCGAAAAAATTAATTCATTTCTGAAATTTGAATATGCGGAAATTTTTTCGCAATTTCTTGCGCCCAGTCTTGCCACGGCCAAGGAGCACATTGTTCAGAAAAAGGAATTCGCTTCTGATTTTTATCTAGTAATTTTAAATGCGAATCACCGGTCGAACTCTCGATAATTATTTGATCAACTACACTTAAGTTAATCTGATGCTCTTTTAGAGGGTGATAGCCCTCCCACCAGTACAAAATACCAGCATCCATATTAATTCGACTTCCCCAGCGAAAGTTTTTTGTTAATGCAACTACACCACCCACAAATGCCATTCCTCCAACTCCTAAGGCAGTCCACAATAGCCAGCCCGGACAATCATGCTCTTTGCAATCTTGCGATGGATTGACACTCATTGCGGCAAAAACAAATATCAGACCGAAAAGCGCCAATACATAGTGAAGAAAATGCTTTCTAGCTTCTTTTTGATAAATCAGAATATCCATTCGACCTCCCAATATGAAATGACAAACTAGCAAAGACTGGGGTACTATAAATAGAAATCTACAAGGACTTACGCCAATCTGACAATAGAAATTTTTAAGCCCAAACTGCTCAATCTCTTTAACTGTTTTGTTCGGTTGTTGGAAATTGGTGCTCAGGTTCTAACTTCCCACAAGTTATACAGGCCGGAAATAATTAAATTATTTCATTTGCCTCCTTGGAGTAAAAGAAAACTTTTTCGAGAGGAACAGAAGACAGAGACGGCCCTCCATTTTACCGAGGGCTGCCAACCAGTTGCACTAGCATCTGTTTGGTACCTCAATTTGGAGTTCAAAAGAACTTTCAAAAAACTAACGAGGAGCCGACTATGAACGGAAAAATATATATTGGACTTGATGTCGATGGTCAATCTTTCCATGGAGCAGCGCTTATTGCTGGAACCGGTGAAGTGATCGAGTTTCAATGTCGTCCAAATACCAAGGGTTTGATTAATCAACTCCAAAACTTAAAAAATAAGTTTCCTGAGTTCGAATTCAAAATCTGCTATGAAGGCACCTACATTGGCTTTACTCTGCAGCGGGATCTGGCAGCTCAAGGCTACGCTTGTGAAGTCATAGCGCCGAGTAGTATTCCAAGAGTTCACTCAAACCAGACTAAAACAGATCGCCTCGACCCTGCCAAGTTAGCTCAGTTGTACTGATCAGGACTACCAACAATAGTTAGGCCACCGGAAGTTGAAGTGGAAAAGGATCGTGATCTTATGCGATCAAGGCAGTCCATGATACTACATCTGACTGAAGTACGAACCCATATCCAGTCTTTGCTGCGAAGAAATAATTTTCATTTCAAATCTGAAACCGGAAGTCTTTCGCACTGGACGCGCAATCACCTCTGTTGGATCGAGAGAAAAATTGCGGATGCTACTGGCAGTTTTAAGATAAATCTAGAACTACATTACCAACAAATGAAATGGATCAATCATACAATATCGGAATGCGACAAAGTTGTCGATGAACTTGCTACAAGTGAAAAATATAAAAAGCAAAATGAGTCCTTAGTCTGCTACAAGGGAATTAAAAATATATTTTCCAAGGTTATAATTACTGAAATCGGTGACATTAAACGCTTTGGCCATCCCCGCCAGTGGTAACCCCATTTTACGAACAAATCTTAATGCGTTAACCAGCACGCGAATACGAGGATGTTAGTTCACGGCCAGATCCAACTCTCAAAAAGATCCACGGATAAAAATCTTGCTTGACCTCAGGGCCGTCTATACGAGGGCGTTTAAAAGCTGCTTCTTCTCCCTCGCCTAAGTATTCCCCGGCGGGCTCGAGCCCCTCTGTGTTTACAAATCAACACCAACCCTATGTTCCCCAAGGGTTCCGGGCTCACCACGATTCTGTTTAAATTTCGGTACTGCCATTACTTGTCGTAGTGGCTAAAGCTTAAACACTGTTAAATTTATTAATTGCTGATTTAACCATTCTTTAATTTTATTTCAAACATAAATTGAGTTACTATTAGGTACGGTTTTGTTACTTTAGCGAAAACACATAAAATGGATGGTGTAAGATGATTAAGAATTTGACTACTAAAGTATTTGCTATTTTTTTTGTAATTCCGTTTTTTCCCTTGGTTGTTTTTGCAAGTAACGATTGTCATCGTTACTATGAGCAGTTAAAACACTCTACGTTGGAACAGAAACTAAATTTCGCAGTGGCTGGTAGTGCCGAGGTAAAGACAAATCCCGAAGCTGGAATGACAGCCCAATTTCTTGGTGATTCGAAGCAATTGTTTGTTAGATCTGGCGGCTTTTTATATAAGGCACAGTTGCAAGGTAACGGATTATTGAAAACCCAGGAGCTATCCGGACTAAAGGGACTAGAGAGTTTGGTTTATTCCATAACACAAATGAGAGATGGTCAGCTCTGGGTCGCGAAGCGCAGTGTTTCCCTAACCGATTCCGGGACCGAATATTCAAAGCGTATTCATCCTTTGTTGGAATCCCAAATATTATATTCGAACGATAACGGCAAAACGTTTAGCGCTTTGGAGTTACCATTTTTTAAACGAAAGTTGAAAACTGATTTTGGTAACTTTGATGAGTTTGCAACCATTACTGAAATTCGGGAAGAGAGCATAAATGATAAAGAAGGGATCGTCGTTAATGGTATTGGCCCAAGCGCCTTTGTCAGTTACAACAGAGGTAAATCTTGGCAAACATTAGTTGTAGAGAATCCTGTTTGGGAAACTATGGGGTATCCTGGTACTTTTATAGTTTTAGGTGATCGGATCATTTTTGGCGGTGAACATCCCCTTGACGAAGCTTTTTTTGCTTTGGGACTTTTTGATTCAAATGGGCAAGTTAAAGAATTCGTTAGGCCCCAAACACCTAATTTAGAAAATAGGCGCATTCAATTTATTAACCAATCACCATTTGACCTAAACCTCTTATTTGCAGGATGTGAAGGTGGACTTTTAGTAAGTCGAGATAAAGGAAATACTTGGAGTTTTTCTTTCAAAGAAACAGACATTCCAAACCCAGGACGGGAAAATCGTCATTACCCTTATTTTAAACAATGGAGTGCGGTGAAAATTTCGTAGTCTAGGTTAATTATCAAAATGAGACGATTTA
>CAWVRN010000030.1:0-61481 GCA_963932905.1 uncultured Bdellovibrio sp. | reverse complement strand
ATGAGCCTTAAACAAATACTATTCTAAAATGCAAAGTAAGGGGCCAGTTCTTAATAAAAACTTAAGCACAAGTTTTTCATCGGCTGCGAATGCACGGTATTAAGCAACGTTTGTGATCGTCTATCAAAATGAAATCCAGTTACTATTCCATTTTCTAATTTAAACCCAGAAACTATTTTATTATCTGAAACAGAAATTCCCGTATCGACTGAAACGACTCTACTCCCATACACAGGATGATGGACTGCTTTTTCCATATCTTCTACAGGCTGATGACCTACAACTACCCGCTTAACTTTAAAATGCGCCAACAATCGATCCAGAATTTCTACTGGCAACAAGTGAGTGTTTACTTTGTCGCGCTTAAAGGTATCTTCGCGGTAACTGAGTCTCGTTGTCCACAGTGGACCATCATTTTGAACAACCCAAATCGTAGATGGGTGTGGTTGCTCACCCACGCCCTGTGCGAAACGCATCCAATCAGTGACTAGGTTATTAATTTCATCGATAGAATAGTTTAACATTTTTTCGGTCACACCGGCATGAACAAACAATGTATCATCAACGATATACATCGCAGGACGGGCCCGAAACCATTGAGCATAAATGGTTTGGCCGACAAATGCCTTTTCGTAACCATTGCCTCGCACACCGAGTTTAAAATCGCGATAACCGAGTGTGTCTCCGCCTTGGGCGTATCCATAGTGACCATCAGCCGTCATGAATTCATGATTACCAATTAAATTAGTAACTTTGCCTCCTGATGTTTTCGATTCTGACTCCAGACGCATCAATAGATCCAATACAGGTCGAGAACTTGGGCCACGATCCAAATGATCACCTAATGTAACCAGTTCAGCATCGCCGCCAATCCAGTTTAGATTTTGATCCACTAATTTTAACCCCACTAGAATTCGTTTTAGCGCATCCATGTCAGCGTGAATATCGCCAATAAAGAATATGGGTCGTGCCACACAGGCGGCCGAAAGGAAGATTAAAAAAAGAACTCTAGCCAACAGTTTCAACGTGAGCTCCAGGCTGTAAAATCATTTAAAAAGAAAGCCTGCAAAATCAAAACTTATCTATAACTTGATTGTATTCTAACACACTGAATACGGTTTATACGGCAAACCCTAAAAGGGCACTGACTATAACGAACTAATCCAGGTTTTAATTTCTTTGATTTCAGATGTCGACAAATTAGGCTGTCCCGTCGGCATATCACCCGCTACACCCACATCATTACCACGAATACGCGTGTACAAAGTCGAGTTAGCTGGAGAGCCTTTAAAAACTAAACCTTTTTTAACGAAGTCATCAGATGAATAAGCAGCCCAAGTAGAATGGCAACTTAGGCACTTACTACCTATAATATCTCGAGCCGAAACAAACTCAGCAGTACCCACTGCAGAATCCCCATCGGAACTACTTGAGTTTTTTACTTTACCGCAACTAAGCAGAATGCTTGAAATTGAAAGACAAAGAATAAAAAAACGGATCTGCTTTACCATCCATTTAATTGTATAACTTTTTTTAGCACCAAGCAAATCTCTAAATGAGACAACCAAGGATTCGACTTTAGTGCGGGTTATCTTGCCTCACTTATTTTCGCTTTAGAGACTCTTCAAATTGTCGTAGTACATTTGTAGCCATCACTAGAGCCGTTTCCGCAGGCATTTTATAGTGCTGAGCAAACAGCCCTGCGATCTGCTGAAGGCTGATCTTACCGTCAATAGAGTGAAATAGATCAGCCTGAAAACGAACCAACTGTTTATGTCGCTGAAGTTCATCCGACAAGGTAATCGGTTTATCTGTATTCGATAGCCAATTTGGTAGATACTCAAAGGGCTCAACAGCCACATTTTTAACTTTCTTTATTTTAAACAAATACACAGTTTCATTTCTAGAATTCACTTCATGATCAGAACTTAAATATCTAATGACAGAGACTTTTTCGCTCTCGACTTCAAACCCGCACATCTGCCATTGTTCGGCGATTTCAGGTCTGGTCAAATTCATCGCTTCATCACGGTGTGAAAATCCAAGAGGACCAAAGTTAACCCAAGTCCCACCCACTTCTAAAAGCTGATTCACACGTTGAGCTAGTAATTTAAAACCGAAAGGCAAAATGTCAATTAACCACGGTGTCACGACGGAGCTAAATTGATGATCTCTAAAAGGCAATTCCGTCACATCCGCACAGATCAAATGAAAACCCGACAATTTCCCCAGTGTCGACTTCAGTTCATATTCCCTTGCTACGCTTTCCAATTCGACCGGTGCCGTATTAAAATCCCATAGCTTGATACTGTGACCCTTTTGCATTTCATTGGCCACCAAAAGCAAGAGAGGGTTAAAATCCACCCCCACAGTCATAGGCAAATGAAACTCCTTATGAAGGTCCATCGCTAAACGACTAGCCCCGGTACCCAGCACACATGTGCGATTCGGTTTCCAATTTGGCCCAACCACTTCGGTAACTAAATCAACCGCCTGTTGATTTTCGCCAGTTGACCAACCCCAATCCCGAAATATATTTTTACGATACAAGTGTAGCGTTTGATGAGAGGGAACCGCCACTTCAAATGTTGGCGCCGCCGCCACGTCCAGATCACTAAGCAAACTAGCTAATGCTAGATAATTAGATTCATGCGCATTTTTTAAAACTTCTAGGCGAGTTCGTGTTGTCGCACTTAACCCAGTTCCTTTTTTTAATTCCAGTTCAAGATTGATTTGACTGACTTTGTGAAAATTTAGAAATTCGTTCTTTTTGTTTAACCAGTAGGTCTTGTAAAAATTTAGATCTTTAAACAACCATGGTACGTCACCAGTTAAGTAGACTTCGCTTTCATTTTTGGGAAACTTAAAAAGGGAAAACAGCTGTGGATCGATGGTTGCCATAGTTCATTATGGCTTTAAATCACAAGGCAAATCAACCTTGTGATTTACCCCGCGATTGGCCTTAGACAAATAACTAGTTATTTAAAGCACCGGCTTGAATCCAAGCCTTTACGATATCAATATCAGCTTGAGGAATACGAGCTCCGTTTCGAGGCATAAAGTCATTGCCGGCACGTTGCATAGAGGTTACAAGTCGCGATCCATTTGGATTTCCTGCAATCGCAATATTATTCGCAACAGTATTTGCGTAAGTAGTTAAATCAACGCCACCCGAAGGGGTCGCTCCACTGTGACAACCCAAACATTTCGTATTGATGATACGAGTTTTAATACTACTATACTTTGCTTCTAACGTTGCCGAACCATCCGGTATGGCTACGTTACCACTGTCATCGATCAAACCTTCTAGAATCCATTTATTTAGCGCCGCTAAATCGTCTGTGGAAACGCCGCCTCCAGGAGGCATACTGCCCTCTTTGATAACACGGATCAAATCTGAAATTTCAGGCTGACCAGGAATGACTAGGCGATAATACAGTAAGAAATTTAAATCTGTGATGTCTGAAATACCACCCTCTGGTTTATCAGGATTATGACATGTTAAACATTTCGAACTTAGAATTTCCAAGGCCTGCGCGCCCAAGATATCATTCTCAGAAGATGATTTACTAGATTTAGAACTGTTAGCGGAACCAACTACTGAACAGTTTTGGAAAGAAACAACTAACAGCAGGCACGATGCCATCATCACCGCTAGAAACTTTCTTTTTCGTGTAAAAATCTTACCTAAATCCATACGCTTTCCCTTCTACGTGAATATCCTCAAAAGCCTAGTTGTTTTTCGCGCCGTTAGACAACCAGTTCTCTACGTCATTGTATTCCGCTGGCGTCAATGTTTTCAAACGCGGCATCAATAACGACTCGGGTGTAAATTGCGGCAAAGTACGACGATACATCAAGCTAACTGCCGTTACGATTTTGTTAAAATCTGCATCGTAAACGATCTTGTCTTGGCCTGGAACCAGGATTTGCTTGTTACTTGAAATCATCAATTCATAATCACGAATATCGTAACCACCGTCACGCTTTGTCGAATTGTGGCACTCGGTGCACGTTTTATCTAAAGTACCGCCACTCATCAATTTCGTGTACGTCATCTGACCATTCGGAGGAACTGGATTCATAATTTTATTATACGCGATTCGTGCTAATGAGTTAGCAGCAACAACCTGAATACTGCCAATTCCAGCCTCTAGTCTGATTGTGAGAACTTTATTTTCTTCATAACGAATATCTTTAGAAGTTCTAATAGTGAATGATTTAGTTGTTTCACCTGGCTCAAAGCTAAAAGAATTCGCATTTAATTTGTAATCCCAATCGAATCTATTAAAGCTTGCTCCAACTACAGACCGAGCCAAGCCAACTTTTGCCGAGTTTGCATGTGGGCAATTTCCTCCTGGACATAGCAAGGCGTAAACATCTGGCAAGCACGTCGCATTCACAGTTCCGTTGTTACAGATAGGCGTTGAATCGATTGTGTAAGTGAAGGTTACTACTTCTGTTGACGCTTTATCTAGACCAACAGTGAACGTGACCTCGTTCGGCGGCGCCACCGGATCAACGCTGCCACCCGCTGGAGCTAAGACCGTTTTTGTTCCCGTGAACGATAAATACACTGGGGGCGGTGGTGGCGGAATCACTGTTTTTTCTAACAACTCAAAATCAAAACTAATGGAATCGTCAGGGAACATAGCGCCCGCGATAGTTAATGCACCTGTTGACACCAGTGAATTCAAAGATCCTTCGGTTGAACCCTTTGGAATTTTCGAATCTGCAAAAATGAAATTTGTAGAGTACTGAATATAGCGTCCATTGATTTTCGTGAAAATGCCTTTCACACGAATATCTTGAGTGTTTCCATAAATGCGAGGCGAGTGAACTGAATACGTTCTATCAGTGCCTTTTAATACCTTTCTAATCATGAAAGAAATCTTAGCACCGTAAAGTTCAGGCACTGGTGTTTCTTTGATTTGCGAAAGATCTGTTTTGAAAACAAATTCAACGCGTTTTTCTTCATTGTCATTCATTGCTGGAATCAATTTTGGTATTAAAGCAAATGTAGCCCGTTCTTTGATTGTTTGAACCTGCTGTACTTCACCATTACCGCCCAAGCACAAGTCATTCTCAGACAAAGCTTTGATCCAAGAAATTTTCAAATCGTTAATTGTCTGAGTATGTTGTGAACCCGAGTATGGGTAGTTATGACCATCACTGATCGCATTAGCCGATACTTTGGAGTAACCAATCTGCATAAAATCTTTGTACGATGTGATGGTATCTTTGTTTGCAAACTGTCCTTTACCTGGACCGACCGAGTGACATGACGAGCAGTTAGTGACCAAGAACGCCTGATAGGAACGAGCGTAGAAGTTCATCAATTGATCTTCACATGGCTCATCGCTCAATTTAGCATAGGACTCCGACGCAGCCGTTTCTTCAGATTTCGGCTTGCCGCAGTTGTTAAATGCAACAGTTAAAAAACTTCCCGCTACCATCACAAGGGCAAGTCTTTTTATTGTTTTAAATTTCATTAAGTCCCCCATCGTACGTCAACACACTTAATCAGCTCGTAGTCTTAAAGTTTAGGTAAGTTTCCCCACCTACCCAAACCTGTTCAATTTCAATTGGTCAGGTCTACCCGCCGGCCTTTCCGGCTATCTGGTCAGGCCTACCCGGCCTTTCCATGAAACTTCAGGATTTTTGCTAGCTGCATACTATCGAATGTTCGATTCGTTTCAGGTATAGCTGTCCATAAGTTCATCTTACCAGCGGCGGATAAAAAGTTAGCAAACACAGCTGCCGTAGCAATTTCCGCGTTACCGCCAACCAAGAATTTATCATCCGCTGCTTCTGCATCCGGATCATTTTTCATATGACCCACTTGCGAATCTGGAGCTTGGACAGAATCCGTAGGATCGTAGTACATCATGTAAATACCAGACGAATCACCACGATCTGCCGTAGGATCTGTTCCTGGAATATCTGACGGAGGTGCTCCCACGCTACCATCAGTATTAATCATAATGAAACCAGGAGATCCCATCGCTGCGAAAGATTGCAAGATCTTACCAGTCAAAGTTCCGATCTCGTTATCCTTAGCAATAGTTTGAGCCAGTGTACTACCGTGATAGTCACAGCCTCCCACTTCGATACCTACAGCACCACAATTTCCATTGATCGCATTGTAAATCAGCGACGCGTTGATATAGTCTTCTGCGTTTTTTGGAGTGTTGTTATTCAAACCCCAAACAGCTGCGAACTGCGCATTCATTCTTGGATCAAGATCCAAACCCGCAGGGTTTTCAATCAACTTCGAGTTGTCGGCATTCGCCTGACCTAACAAACGATCAAGTAACGATCCGCCCGTTAAGCTAGCTAGTTTTCGGCTTTGTGCAAAAGACAGATTTTGCGAAGCTTTAAATAAATTAGTTTTTTGCACTTGGTTTAGCTGTGCTAAACGATCCCCTACACCCAAAGCATTTACGATGTTATCGACATTATTTACAATCAACGGTGCCGGTGACATACCAAAAGCTGAAGCATTACTTACGCCGATACCATTATCCGTACGACCCAAGTTAGGTAAAATCTTACCGCTTAAACCTGCTTTTTGAAGCAAGTAAAAAGGTGCCAATTTATTTGTGTCCGAGTCGTTTTGACTTTGCAGAGGCATACTTACGAAGTTAGTTTTTGCTAATGCCGCAGACGCTGCACCATTTACTAAACTTGTTTGAACACCGGCTAAGAAACCCGAGCCGCTGTAAAACGGAGGTTGATTTTTAAAGTGACCTGTCTTAACAATCTGACTTACCAGGTTCGCAGCCGAACCAAGACCGTTTCTACCGTAGGAAGGCAGCAATTCACGACCTTCCGTTAAAAAAATGTTATTTCCAGCAACCCACCAACCGCCATTGGCGTTGATGTTTACAATGGGCGGAAACTTAGAGGCTTCACCAACTTTACAAAGCTCTTGTGCTTGAGCGATACCTGCTTTCGCAAATGTCGTCATCAAAGCGGACGGAATCATGTAAGACATCATTGGAATCGCTCCCGATGCTAAAAATTCCCGTCGAGTTACCGGTCGTCGACCGTGATACAGTTTCGGTTTGTTACTATTGTTATTTTCCATCTATCATCCCCAATTTTTTATTAAATAAATTTTAAAAAATCCCCACACCTTAACTTACTAATTCAGAAGCGCGTTCAAGCTAGCTAGCATTGATGTACACATCATAATTGCCGCTTTTCTAGATGCCCCCGCCTCGTTTGAACCAATCGATGAAACGATGGAACTAATAACGATGCTTGTTTCTTCTTCTGAAATTTCATAGTCCTGCCAGCAAGACAAAGACATATTGATCGCTGCATTTGCAATCTGAGAATCGGAAGGCAACGCATTGGCTGCCAAATTCCAACCTGCAAAAATTCGAGTTCCTTTAGCAATTTCTTGATCAATAATATCGTTGCAAACTTCACCGGCGATACTATGCACCGCCATTAAATAGGGAGCCGTGATTGATGTTACAGCACCATAGGTACCAATTGAACTTTTCTTGTCCTCGTAAACACCTTGAGTTAATTGCGATACCGTTTCTAAACCAGCGCAGGCAGCAAAGTGCTGAACAATATTAGTCGTTCCAACTAAGCTAGCCGTTTTAGCACCTGGAATAACTTCAATTTCATTTGGATCCTTACAAGAGGAATTCAAAGTAGAAGCTATTTCTTCAGATCCTTGAGGATAGAAACCACCCTCAGCACATCCGTTACCAAACACAACCAGTGCGCAAACCAACACCACTGCGGTTTGAAAAGCACGTACTAACCTTTTCACCTTGATCTGATTGCTGTTACTCATATTATTTTCCCCCTAAACATGATTCGTTAGCTACAATACGCTGAAACAGGTACTTGATGTTGTAGTTACGTTCCGCACTAGAAAACTCATCGGCTACCTTTTTAATGAAAGCATCATCTTTAGAATCCGCCTCCCTTTTGCAAACAGTAAAAAATGCACGCTTTGCCAAACAACGTGGGAAAGCCTTACTTTCCGCTAAAGCCTTACCGAACTCAGCAGGACCTTTACCGGAAGTACGAGTCCAACCGAAGTTAGTTCTGTTAGTACCACTATTGGCATTATTAACCCATTTATCATCCGTCAAAATACGACCATTGATATAGGTTTCTTCATTGTGATTCATTTTACGAGTGACACCAGCGGCATCCGGGTGGATACGCATTACGATCGAATTGTCTTCGTTCGCATTGTTATTCGTAGAATTTGGAACCAGTGCCGAATGTTTTAAGAAACCATTCGAGAATGTCATAAACGCAAACGCACCCTTAAAACCATCTAGGATAGTGTGACAAGCACGACAAGATGTAGTGAATTTCGCACGACTACCACCTGGATTTCTATCAATGTCACGACCGATAACATCTTCAGGGCCAGACGAATCCGCGGCATTTTCAATCGGAGTGCATGTAAATTCACGTAATGAAAACTCCACCGCACGACGATTCGTACCAGCCACCATATGTGCTGCTGCCCATTGGCGAGTCGTAAACAGACCAGCTGCCCATGAGTTATCAACAGCTTCAAACGTAATGTTGTTAATGTTATTATTCGCTGTGCTTGTATTTCCGTTCGAAGTGCTTGCCTTCAAAATAATTTGTTTACGCTTCATCAATACAGCTTTTAAATCATAACTTGCCCGATCTAATGATTCGTAGTGATTATTTGATCTTAGAATATCATCTACATCATCGCTTGGGACCGCAGCCTTTGACGGATCACCTTGATAGAAGAAATTTCCAGATAATAAATCCTTCGCTGAGATATCATCACGAACGGCTCCAATAATGGTCGCTGTAAAATCATTCAATGGTGCCGCAATTGTTTCATCACGGTTACTCATTTTATTGGCAAAGTTTCGTACCGTGATGTTGTAGAACATAGGATGATCGGTAACCAATGCGGCCGCACCAACTGGATCAAAAGCATTTAATTTATCTTCCATTTGCTTTAATAAAGGATTGTAAATTGGTGTTTTAGTACCTGTTAAACGCTCGAAAATTTCTGATGCTTTAATCAAATTTGCAGTACGAGCCACATTCACAATAGGGAATACTTCGTTCTTAACAATTTGATATGAATTTCCTAAAATTTCTTTCTCAGATAAAGCTTCGCAATAGATCGCCAAACGATACAGTTTACCTTTCCAATAACGATTAGGGTTGTTGGCTTCATTTGAACTGGCAGCAATGTTTTTAAACGATTCTGGTTGCGATAAAATGTTGGTGCTCGGAATATAATCGTTACCCACATTTAGATACGCTGATGTATTCCAACGATTAAAGTAAGTCGCAGCTGTTCCACCGCTAAAACCCTGTTGCGTATTAACCGCGGGATATAAATTACCATTTCTATCTGTTAAATAAAGCGTCGCAAATCCTGAAGACTTGTTAACTGTAAAAACGATTTTTTGTTTATAACTAGAAGCTGGACGACCAAGACCTTGAATCAACGCCGCCGTATTTGAACTCATTACAGGTTGTGTGAATAGATAGTTATTCGCCGCCGATGTCACTGCACCCATGAAACGGTCACCCATTTCATACACTTGGCCTAATGCAAAGTTGATTTTAAACTGAGTCGCGCCATTCACCGTGCGATTTGTGAAGTCATTCGACATACTCACGATACGTGACGGCTGCAAGTTACGAGTTACGTTGTTGTCCGCGGGGTATTGGCCCGTACGTTCTTCCACGGTCTCGTTGTTTTCAACAACCGCTTCGATTGTTAAACCCGACGTTGTCGGTTTAGCACACTCAGTGTTGATTTTCGTTGCCATATTGATGGAACGAACGATCGTGGAACCTTTTAGCCAAAGATACCCGTCGTTATCTACGCCGCGTGCCCATATGATTTTCGAACGATCTGTGGCATACCACTTCAAAGTCAGACCTGCACCAAACTTAGAGTTTGCCTTGTCAGGAATCTCTACGTTCATATAATTTGGATTTGCCGAATCATTTGTAAAAGCATCTTCAAAATCGTAGTGAACGACTGCTTTATCATTTCTCGTAGCATCCGAGATATCTGCTTTAGAGATAAAACTTGCAAAAACAATCAAAATCAGAATTTTTTGCATCTTCATCTTGTGTCCCCCGAAAAAGTTCAAACTAACCCCTAGTAACCCTAAACCCCTGAACAGAACTCAACTAACTATTTAACTTCCTATTTAACTTCGTAAACATAAACAGCACCGGCTTTAGACCTAATATCGGCGCCGTTCGAGTACGTCTTTGTTTGTGAAGAAATCACCAAAGTTGGTGTCGCTGCTCCACCTACCACACTCATTGCGTAACTAAATCCTTCACCATTAACGGCGTCATGACTGCGCTGTAGGAATACGCGCGAGTTATAATTGCCAGTGCCAGCTAAACTTGTTTTCAAATAGCGACTCACTGTACCCGATGAACCTGTACCACCGCGACTACCCACGTAAACAGAATCGCCGACAATCGCAACGGAAACACCATATCTTTCTTCAGCTACGCTACCTTGAATAACTCTTGGAGCCGCTGCTGCGGAATAATCATTATAATAAGCAATGGCACCCGCCACGTTGCCCGTTGTTCCATTTTCGTATGCGCCGACAACCAGAGATGATCCATCGAAGGCAATCGCCTGACCAAAGTTAGCTTGTGATGTGATACCGGCCGGAGCATACTTATTAATTGGCGAACCAAAGCTTCCACCACCGGCATCGTAGATATGTACTGAACCTGCATAATTTTCGTTTCCTTTATATGCGCCCACTAACAAGCGCCCACCTTGGAATACAACGTTAGCACCATAACCCATCACCGACGCGGCAATCGCGGAACCTTCTTGCGAAGCTGAAGGCGTACGAGCCGAGCCAGAACCAGCACCATACAATCCCGCATTTAAAGTATAAATATACGCACGACCGCTTCCATATGAATCACCGATAGCAACACCATTAGCAGATGTAATAGCAATTCCAGAACCGAACTGGGCAATAGGCGAAACGGGGCTGTTGATAACTTGGAACGCGCCAGAAACTACATTGCCGTCTAAATTATATAAGTAAACTCGACCCGGATAACCTAAACCATCTCCCGAAGACGCAACAGCCAGAAGACCGCTACGTAGGGCAACGCCCGTTAATACTGTACCGTTACCATTGGAACCTTTGACTTTTTGGAAGAAGGTCCAATTTCCAGAAACTTTTCTAAAAATATATATATAACCGGTACCACCTTCTGCATTACTTACAGAGGCTAACCATTCACCATCAGCAGCAACCGAAGTACCTAACAACGAATTAGCAGCTGGAATCGATGAAGCGCTTATCATTTTAGTTAAGTTACTTTCTTTCCAACAGTTATTTTCAGAAACAACGCGAAAATAATAATAACCTGAAGACGCCGACGCATTACCGACATTAGATCCTGGATAGTTAGCACGCTGTTGATTTAAACCAGTCGTGGACGCCGTGACACGGAATTTATAATAGATACTACCGTCAACACAACGAGTGGTGCGAGCACTATCATTATCGTCCTCTCGAATATTGTAGTTAACACTTAACGTGTTTGTTCCCATCGTATAGTTAGTGCCTGTCTGGTTGTTACCAGTTGTTCTACGTGCCAAAGTTGTATCCATATAGTCCACGGCACGTGAACCGACGCTTGTACCAACTATCATTTGCTGACCACTGCTATTGATACCATAATTAAAAACCGAATCTTTACCAGACTCACCTGTCACCATCGTGATCTCTGCCTGAGTTTGGAAAGTACAGCCATCACCCGCAATGTATTTAGAAGAATCAATACCCTGGCTAGAATCAATAGTGATAGCCATTGGGTAGTTAGCCGCATTGACGTCACCAGAGCCTGCGCCTAAACCGGACTTAACATTGATTGTCTTACTTGCGAAATCCGCAGCGTTAGTTATTAAAGGAGCTTTAACTGCAGATTTACAACGTAAGCGCTTTGCAATCTCTGCGTTAATTTCCGTTTGAGTAGGACCTGTGTTACCACCAGTGCCTCCGCCCGTGCCACCACCAGTGCCTCCCGTGCCGCCACCAGTAGCACCGCCAGTACCGCCACCTGTGTCAGTGCCGGCGCCACTTCCGGCGCCTTCACCGGTTACGGCTTGATCACCTTTAGAGGAAGCAAGCTGTGCTTCATCAATTTCAAATTTACCTTGTGAGCAGTTTTGAAATGAAACTAATAAAATAGACGCCGCGGCAACAAAAGATGCGCGTCTGAAATAGCTTTTTCTTTTTAACTTTAATCGTTCTAATACATGGTTCATGCGATTAATAGTTTTCAAAGGTCCTCCCCACAAAAGTCTCACACGTTCTCGATCAATGACTATCGACAAAGCGAAAGTCATTGAACAAGAAAATGCCAGAACCCTTTCAGTATATTCGGTTTATTTCACTTATTCCAAAGCCTATAACCTCGATAAAATGTTCAATAAGTTTTCATTTAGTAGTTATCCTATCGAAACGATTTATGATTCTCACTATGAGAAAGTTAGATATTTTTAGAAATTTAATTCCGGTGTTTTGATTCGAGAATTTTGCTTCATTTTGATATGTCGATCATCCTACTTTGATAGGAAAACTGTTTAGACTTGTGACAAAAACAAAAGTTGTATCAAATTTATAAAAAATTAAAATCGACTACTTTCGATAGATACCGTCTTATCTTGAGACTTTGTCGCATTTCACGACAATAAAGAAACGAGCCCGTAAGTAAAAAATGGCCACTCAATCTCGTGAGTAGCCATTAATATTCATCTTTTATTTAAATAACTATTTTCTAAGTTTTTCTTTTTCAGCACGCAGGTTTTTCATTGCTGACTTGCAACCATCTGAAACTTTGAATTCTTTACTCGCCTTCTTGTGTTCATGAATGCATTTTAAAAGACCTTTACCTACTATTTTGTCACCGCAATTAGCTGCTTTTGCTTCCTCTACGCAGGCAGAATCCACGGCGCTTTTTTCATCTTTTAGCGCTTCATGCATAGCTTTTCGTTGTTCTTTAGAAGGTTTACCAGCATCAACACCTGTCGACGGCGCAGCTACTGATGGTTTGTCTGATGAATCTTGTGCATTTGCAGTTAAAAAACCAACGACAACCAAAGCCATTACTAATACTTGTTTCATAAAAACTCCTTTTCGCAATTGTGAGTCTTAGGTTAGCAAACGAATCTAAATACTCAATTAATTTGAAATTAAATGATTTTAATACGTCCAGAAACGCCCCATTTTGGTCTGATTCCTGTACTAGATATTAGGTGTGGTTCAGCAGCCCCGTATATCTTTTATTAAGGAGAGTAATGACTAGTTTTAAGACACTTGTATTACTATTTCCTCTGTTTTTTTCTATTTCATCATTGGCCAATAATGATCAATGCTCTCATTTTTATAAAGATCCACCACCAAACAAAATGTCGCAATTGTCACCGATGTGGGGAAACCGTATTCATAACTGGCGATATCGCCCAAAGAAAGTTCCAAAGGATATGCTTTTGGTCAACGAAGGAACTGAAGGCCAAGTTCCAAAAACAACCTTCTGGCAAATGCTCTACCCATATTCTCCAAACAAGGGCAATTACACATTCGGCAACTTAGAAATAAGAACATTAGATCAAAGCACTTCAAAAGAATGTTTTCTTTATTCCTATCTAACCAGCCTTGAAAATGCCTACGCGAATCGCAGCACCGCTCCTCGGCCTCTTCGCTTTCGAGCGGAATACCTTATAGCGAAAAAATTTGAACACGTAATCGCCAATTTGATTTCTCGCTATGCTCAGCCATTTCATTTCAATTTAGAGGGTGGAGAGTTACCTCACGCCATCGAACTGGTCCAGCAACATGGTTTAGTGCCAGAGGATATTTGGCGACCTTTAATTTTAGCCGATGGGTCTGATGGCAAAAACGGTTGGGATTTCAATTCTATTTACGAAACCATCAAAACCGAAACAGATATCGTGCGAAACAATTTAATTCTAAATCCCAATTACTACGCCCCAAAAAATTTAAATGATATTAAAAAAGATATTTTCGACAAAGCTCTCAGTAGCTATGTGGGTATCATGCCGAAACCATTCATTTACGATGGTGTCGAGCATACCCCAGAATCATTTGGCAAAATGTATGGCCAAAGCTCTACGACTCCTATTGAAGTAAGATACATGCATGGAGAACTCCCTTATCCCGATAAACAAAAAGTAAATTTACTATCCAATGTATTACTCAAACTAGTGCCACAATCTCCACATCCTGTATTTCGTCCTCAACCCCTGAATGAAGTTCTTAAGCACATCAAAGATGGGTTAACCAACGGTAAAATGGTTAACATCGACATAAATGGTACCGTTGAAAATTTTGGCCACTCTTTAGCAGTCACGGATATGGAAATCACTCCATCTGGAGTTACTGTTGCTATAAAAGTTAAAAATACGTATCGCAAGCCTTGGGGTTATAATGGTTACGTATGGATTTCCCCTCAAGAGTTCGATCGCTTGGTTCGCCGCGTTTGGATTGTTGATATCAATTAAAAACTACGCAAAGCTCCACCGTCGACGGCAATACACTGTCCAGTAATATAACCAGCTCGTTCAGACGCCAAAAAAGAAACTAAATCCGCCAATTCTTGAGGTTGTCCTAACCGTCCCATAGGCACAAGTCCTTTCACTGTTTCTTCAGATAGTTTCAGTTCCTTTAATCGATCCGTATCTGTATATCCAGGAAGTAAAACATTAACCGTTATACCGTAGATAGCTACCTCATTCGCTAACGATTTACACAAACCACTCAGACCAGCACGAAGGCCATTTGATGTTGTTAAGCCTTTCAATGGTTCTTTGGCGGCTAGAGACGTGATTAACAGAATACGGCCAAATTTATTCTTTTTCATTTCAGGAAGACTGGCTTTTACAGCATCGACAAAACTAATCCATAAATTTTGATAATCGAACAACCATTGTTCTGTAGAAATATCTTCAAAAGAACCTTTGGCTGGGCCCCCGGTATTTACAACCAACACGTCTAAGCCGTTCAAAAGTTCTTTGGCTTCTTTCACCGCCCGTGTTGCTTCGTCTTTTTTTGTCAAGTCCGCAGCCACGCCGTACACGTTGGCATTTGAGAAACTACTTTTAAATTCAGAAACAGTAGCTTTGATTTTATCGGCGCTTCGCGAATTCACAACTACGTGTGTTTTTTCCTTTAGCAAACTCTCTGCAATTGCTTTTCCAATTCCACCCGATGAACCAAAAACTAGCGCTTTTTTTCCGTCTAATCCCAACTGCATACAAGCCTTTCTATTCTATACTATAAAAAATCGTTTTGGTTTCTGTTAAGCCATTTCAAAGCATTTCTATGAAATAGTTTTTCACGCATCGGTTTATCAATAAAGCCGCTGCCATCAATTAATTTACCGGCTTCTGTTTCACCTAACGGAAACGGATAGTCGGTACCTAAACACACATGATCTTCACCCATAACTTCTATTAAAAACTTCAAACTGCGTTGATCATGAACTAAACTATCGACGAAAAATTTAGAAACGTAATCTTTCGGAGACAGCTTACAATCAACAGCACATAAATCGGGCCGCGATTCCCAGCCATGCTGAATTCGGCCCAAAGTAAATGGAAAACTTCCACCGCCATGAGCAAACTGAACCCGCAATTTAGGAAACTTGTCAAAAACACCACCAAAGATGAATGAGCAAATAGCACGCGATGTTTCCGCCGGCATCCCTACCAGCCAAGGCAGCCAGTACTTAGTCATTGTATCCTGACCCATCATATCCCATGGATGTACAAATAAACAGGCCCCTTTCTTTTCTAGTTCTGCATATAACGGAAAGAAAGATGGATCTGATAGATTTTTTCCCATCACATGCGATCCTATTTGAAACCCGGCCAGTTTTAATTCATCGACACAGCGATAAACTTCACCGATCGCTAAATCTACATCTTGCAATGGCAAAGTGCCTAATCCAATAAATTTTTTTGGCTGCAACACACAGACATTAGCCAGGTGATCATTCAGAAATCGTGATACCGTCAATCCATCCGCAGGTTTTGCCCAATAGGAAAACATCACCGGCACAGTCGACAACACTTGGACTTGAGTCAAATAGGATTTCATATCCTTCATTCGTTCATCGGCATCAAAGGTATTTGCATCGACCCGACGAAAGAACTTACCGCTATCATCGATCATGTCACAATGACTGCAGCCCGCATTTTTAACTAATTGAATAAAGCCACCGTAGCCAAACTGATCTTTAAATTTTGGGATTTCCGGCGGCAGAATATGAGTGTGAGTATCAATCTTTAGCATGATTCCATTTTCTACCATTAACCGTACCGCATTGTTTACACTGCGTGTGCGGGCTATCGTAATAACGATCAAAAACAGCTTTGAACTGAGTTTCGATATTTTCTAACTTGAAAAATTCTTCATACAACTTATTTCCACATTTTTCACAGAACCACTGAAGACCATCCAGTTCAGCCGCTTGACGGCGACGTTCTATCACAATTCCTACTGTGTTAGCCGGACGTTGTGGCGAATGCGGTGTCCCTCCTGGCAATAAATAAATATCACCTTGGCGAATCTTAACATCTTTGATTTCAGCTTCAGGTGTGCGAATTTTCAAAGTCATGTCGCCTTCTACTTGATAGAAGAATTCATCCCCACGATTGACATGAAAATCGGTTCTTTCATTCGGTCCACCCACCGCCATCACGATAAAATCTTGTTGAGGCCAAATGCATTTATTACCCACTGGCGGCTTTAACAAATGACGATTTTCCTTGATCCAGTCTGTTAGTTTCAATGTTTCCGTTAAATTCATTATTTATTTTCCATGACCGCGATACATTTTAATTCAATCGCGATAGGTGTTGGCAGTGACAAAATTTCAAGCGTTGTGCGACACGGAGGATTCCTTGGAAAATACTCAGCCCACAGTCGGTTGTAAGTCGCAAAATCAGCTTTCATATTAGTCAAAAACACGGTGACATCCACGAGTTGTTCCCACGAAGCACCGGAGTCTTCCAAAATTGATCTTACATTTTTAAAAACACTACGGCATTGAGTTTCAATATCATAGGATACGATATTTCCTTCGCTATCTAATTCCACTCCCGGTATTTTTTGTGTTCCCTTTTCACGCGGTCCGACACCGGAAAGAAATAACAAATTCCCAACACGTCTAGCATGTGGGTATTTACCGACTGGTTCGGGTGCTCGATTTGAATTGATTTCGTTCACGTAGGCTCCTGACTGGTTTCAATACAGATTGTCTTCACTTCCGAGAAAAACTTCAACGCTTCGACGCCGCCTTCGCGGCCATAGCCCGATTCCTTCACACCGCCAAAAGGTGTCCTTAGATCCCGATTCATCCATGTGTTCACCCAAACGATCCCTGAATCAATTCTTCGCGCCATTCGCTGTGAACGATTTAAATCTGTCGTCCACACACTCGCTGCCAAGCCATAACGAGTGCTATTAGCCATCATCACGGCTTGATCTTCCGAATCAAATGGCGTGATAGTGACGACAGGGCCAAATATTTCATCTTGATTCACACACGACTGATAATCCAAATTCTCGATCACGGTGGGTTTAATGAAATACCCGTTCCCCAGAGTCAACCGCTCACCACCGATTAAGATTCGCCCACCCTCATCACGTGCTTTTTTAATATACGATAGGATTTTTTCCATATGCGGCTCACTCACTACCGCTCCTAAGTCAGATTGTTTATCTAACGGATCACCGACTCTTAATTGTAAAACCCGCTTCGTGAAGTCGTTTTTAAATTGCTCATACAACGATTTTTCTACAAAAATCCGCGAGCCACACAAACAAATCTGTCCTTGATTTGAAAAACTGGAACGAACCAAAGTCGTTAGCATTTTTTCATATTCAGCATCTTTGAAAATCACGACAGGGTTTTTACCGCCCATTTCTAAAGCTAGCTTTTTAAATAACGGGGCAGCTAGTGATGAAATCGTCCGTCCAGTTGGAGTGCTGCCTGTGAACGAAATCGCTTTTACACGTGGATCTGTGCACAGTTTTTCACCCAACACGCTGCCTCGGCCATGAACAAAATTAAGAACACCTTTGGGAAAGCCAGCTTGCGCTACCAACTGACTTAATCGATACGCCGTCATGGGGGTTATTTCGGAAGGCTTCGCAACAACAGTACAACCAGCTGCCAATGCCGGTGCTATTTTCCAGGTCAACAAGTACAATGGCAAATTCCAAGGCGAGATACATACGACGGGTCCTAATGGCGTGTACTCTGTATAGCTCATTGTATTGTAGTCCGATCGATAAGCGTCTCCATGTAAACTGATCGAAAGGTCTGCAAAAAACCGAAAGTTCAATTCACTGCGAGGGATATCTACCTCGCTCGCCAGTTTTAATGGTTTACCGTTATCCGTGGTTTCATCCATGGACAAACGATCTGCATTTTCTTTGATCAAATCTGCTAATTTTCGAATCAATTGACTGCGTTCACGCACTGATGTTTTTGCCCAAAACGGAAACGCTGCCTGAGCAGCTGAAATAGCCGCGTCCGCATCCATGGCATCAGAATCAGGAACTAGCGAATACTCAGTGCCTGTCGCTGGATTTATATTTGGCAGAAATTTTCCACCTTTAGGAGGTAACCATTCGCCATTTATATAATTTAATATTTTTTCCATAGTCCTCTACCTCAGTGTTTCGACTAATACAGCACGTACCGGCGATGCCTCGGCCCCTTTTAATTTCAGTGGTAACGCCATCAGTTCGTAAATACCATCAGGTACGTGGGTTAGCACAATACCTTCTAATATCGCTAAATCGGATCTGTATATCTCGTTATGAACTTCCAAAACTTTATCATCCGCCAAATCCACCGATGGTGTGTCGATGCCGACCAATCGCACACCATTTTGATGCAGGTTCTGAATAAGTTCAATCGACAAGGCCATAAAATCATTATTCCAATGATCAGGATTAGGGAATGAGTTTGTTTTAAACAGCACTCGTGGCGCCTGGATTTCGGTCTTTACATCCTCTAGTCCAATACGATGGCCACGCTTTTCGGCAACTGTAATAACCTGAGCGCATCCTACATACAAATTCAAGTCCCGCGCTTCGATAGAAACACCGTTCGCATGATAATGACTGGGAGCATCGGCATGCGCGCCCAAATGAACAGTTGTATGTATTTTCGAAAGACTTAAGTGATCACCCTTTTCAAACGACATCAAATAGGAATTTTCATACCGAGTATCGCCAGGAAAAACCGCTAGTTTAGGTGATACGGTCGGTGTAATATCGTAGATTTTTCGGGTATCTAGTTTCATTTCTAACCATTTAAGAGAATCCAAAAATAACAGTCAACCGCAAAAGCCTAAAGCAAAGGAAAAAAGTCACTTGCAGAAAAGCATTTAAAACTCTTAAATAGAGGGCATCTGTTTACGTAAGGATTAACATCTATGGAAATGCAAAAAAAAATGGAAATTGCCCGTCAATTGACAGAAGCCCGTTTATTTAAACGATCTTTGGAACAATGGAGCCAGGCTAACGTTCAAATGTCACGCGCAGACGCCTATGAAATCCAAGAATTGGGCATACAGCACCGTTTAGGCCAGTCAGAAACTCGCATTGGGTACAAAATGGGATTAACGTCAGAAGGAAAACGTAAACAGATGAACTTGGATGCTCCTCTTTATGGCGAACTGACTAACAAAATGCAGGTCTTAAATGGATCGATTTTTGATATCGCACCCTTAATCCACTCAAAAATTGAACCCGAAGTTGCTTTTAAAATTAAATCAGCACTCAAAGGCAAAGTTTCTTATGAAACGGTCGTTGGCAACATCACCCATGTCTGCGCGACGATGGAAATTTTAGATTCCCGTTACACTCAGTTTAAATACTTTTCAATGGAAGATGTCATTGCCGATAATTCATCATCCTCCCATTTTGTGATGGGCAACTGGGTTTCTTTTGAATCAGGCAAGATGTTAGAAAACGCACGTCTGGAAATGTTTGTGAACGATACGTTATCACAAGCGGGCGATGCAAAAGAAATTTCAGGCAATCCCATCCGGTCGATCGTTCAGCTGTGCGAACTTCTGCACGAAAACGGTCGCTCATTAGAAGCCGGCAGCATTGTTTTAGCTGGCGCCGCGACTGCGGCCGTTGAACTTAAACCAAACCAAAAAATTGAACTTAAAATTTCAGGAATTAAAACAAATCTCCCTCCTGCCGTTGTTCATATTAAAGGAAACTAAGACATGTCGAATCCAAATTCATTAGAATGGGCCAAACAAAAAGATGCGCAAGATTCGTTAAGCAAGTTTCGCAGCGAATTTGTTTTCCCTAAAGAAAATGGCCACGAGGTTCTTTATTTCGCTGGCCATTCGTTAGGACTAATGCCAAAGCGAACGCAACAAGCGATCAACAATGAATTAAACGCGTGGGGTGAATTCGGCGTAGAAGCCCATTTCAAATCTAAAATACCTTGGGTGAGTTATCACGAAGTCGTTACGGCATCGCTGGCTCGCCTAGTGGGAGCTAAGGAATCCGAAGTCGTTGCGATGAATTCATTAACGGTGAATCTTCATTTGATGATGACGAGTTTCTACCGTCCCAGCGGTAACCGCACAAAAATTCTGATCGAATCCAACACGTTTCCATCCGACAAATACGCGGTGGATTCACAAGCTCGTTTTCATGGGTTAGATCCCAAGGACACCGTCGTCGAATTAAAGCACGCACCGGGTGCCGATTCTCTAGATGCCGATTTTATTATTTCAGAAATCAAACGCCTTGGAGAGTCTTTAGCTTTAGTGCTGATCGGGCAATGCAACTATCTTTCGGGTCAAAAATTCGATATGCAAAAAATATCTGAGGCCGCTCACTCGGTCGGTGCTAAGGTTGGTTTCAATTTAGCTCATGGAGCAGGAAACCTTGCGATGAGCTTGCACGATGACGATGTCGATTTTGCAGTTTGGTGCAGTTATAAATATTTAAATTCAGGAGCTGGCGGCATTGCCGGTTGTTTTATTCATGAAAAACACCACGCCGCAGCCAAAAGTGTCGCCGATTTTAAGTCAATGCCGCGCTTTGAAGGCTGGTGGGGGCATAACAAAACTGATCGCTTCAAAATGGGGCCAAATTTTAATCCCATCCATACCGTTGAAGCGTGGCAGTTAAGCAACCCGCCCATTTTTCAATTAGCGGCATTGAAATCATCCTTAGAATTGTTTGATGAAATGGGTATTAGAAACGCACGTGTGCGTGGCGATGAATTAACATCGTACTTTGAAAATTTGATCAAAGATAACTTAGCCGGAAAACTAACGGTGGTGACACCTAAGGAACGTGGGTCGATGTTGTGCTTAAAAGTATCTTCGCAACATCAAGAATTTAAAAATCATTTAATGAATAACCATGCGATCGTTGATTTCCGCGAACCCAATATCATCCGCGCCACACCGACAGCCATGTATAATTCTTTCACAGATGTTTACCAATTGGTGCAATTGATGAAATCGTTCTTCAATGGGAAATAACATGACTCAAAAAACTGTTCACATTATTGGCGCAGGACTGGTGGGTTCGCTATGGGCTTATTTGCTAAAACAAAATGGCTTCAATGTTCAGATTTTTGAAAAACGATCGGACCCGCGCTTAATGGATGCCGACCGTGGGCGCAGTATCAATCTGATCGTAACATCGCGTGGGCTAAATGCACTGAAACTGGCAAGTTTAACCGATTCAGTGCTGCCGGCAACTGTGCCCGTCTATGGCCGCCGTATGCACGCACTAGATGGAGCGACTCAATACCAAGCTTACGGACGAAATAATTTTGAATGCAACTACGCGGTCTCCAGAATTGACCTAAACAAAAAACTCATTCAAAAATGCGCAGATGTTGGTGTCGAGTTTTATTTTAATCATGAACTTAGCGACATCGATATCATCGCCAAAAATTTAAAATTCTCAAACAACAAAAGCTACTCTTACACTCACCTGTTTGCGACCGATGGCGCAGGTTCAGTGGTTCGAAAAAGACTTCAGGTCGCCGACCCGCAACGCTTTCGCGAAAACGTTAGCTATATTTCGTCTGATTACAAAGAACTCTATGTGCCAGCTTTTAAAAATGGCGAGCCCGCTTTAGAAAAAAACAATTTGCATATCTGGCCACGTGGTACCCATATGCTAATGGCACTGGCCAATACCGATAACAGTTTCACGTTAACCTTGTATTTACCTAAAACTAATCATCCGTGGAGTTTTGATAGCGTCAAAACTAAAGAACGCGTTCAGCAATTGTTTGCTTCCGAATTTAAAGATGTGGCTGGTTTGATACCGCAATTAGAAACACAGTTTTTGGAAAATCCACAAGGCAGCTTAGGCACTGTTCGTTTTTCAGAATGGCACTACCAAGATTCTATCGCACTTATGGGTGATGCCGCGCATGCGATTGTTCCATTTTTTGGTCAAGGCATGAACTGTGGTTTTGAAGATATATCGCAATTATTAGAACTGTTAAAATCCAACCAATGGAATTTTGAAACCAGCCTAAAACAATACTCACAGCAGCGAATAAATAATGCCAATGCCATTGCCGACATGGCGCTAGAAAATTTCGTTGAAATGAGTGATAAAGTTGGCGATCAAAGCTTTTTACTGCAGAAAAAAATCGAATCTGTCCTAGAAAAAGAATTTCCGTTAGAATACCGATCTCGTTATGGCATGATCACCTACACCTTGATTCCTTACGAGCAAGCTCAACACGCAGGGAAAATTCAGGCGCGTCTTTTATCGACCATAGCCGACAAATTTCCACGTATCGAAGATATCGATCTTGAATTCTGCCGCACGCAGATGGAGCTTGAGTGGATTCCATGGCTGAAGAAACAAGGAATCCAGCTCGATCGATTTCAAGTTTAGATTCGCAGACCTGTTTTTTAACGACAAATCAAAGCGTATTTAGCTTAACTTTTCGAAGACGCAGATTGAAAGGCCTTCAAAGTTTCAATCTCACTCACCGTAAAGAGTGCTCTTTGCCTAAGGTCCGAATTAATTGGCTCAAGACGTTTGGGCAACTTTACACGAACACTGTAAAGGGTATTTTTAAAAACACTGTCCGCATCAAGTTTTTCTCTCTTACACAAATCAAAGAACCATTGTGAGCCGAATTGAACATGATCCATTTCTTCTGTAGAAATCGTTTTTACGATTTTATCGATGTGCTTTCCATCAACACCGCTTAAACGCCGAAGCAACGTGTCCGCGGCATCCAGTCCACTACCTTCTAGAAAACGGTGAACGATAAATACCCGTTCAATTAATGTATCATCCACGGCCACTGCTTTCCAAAGCGCCATGTGGACAGGCCAATGCCCCCATTCAAATCCCAAATCACGAATTCCATTTAAACAAAGCTGCAAATGAGATCGCTCTGATAAAACCAGTTGCACTAGCAAATCTAAATACTGAGTTCCTTTTATTTGATGATGATATTCCGTCAGTGTCCTAAGTGCTAATTCCATGGCTTGCAATTCGATACTGGCTAAATCATGCAGCAGACGAGCCTGGCCTTCTTTAGAGCTTAAACCCTTTTTAGGTGGATGTTCCAGAGGCTCTCTGACTTCTAAATCTCGGGCGGACAAATCTGGAACGTGAAAAATACGACCCGACAAAACACTTTGAATATGTGTCTCTAAACCCTGAATTTTATTTTGAATTTCTTTTGTTTCGAATACGTTCACGACGCTTAACCTTTAACGCATTTTTTTCTTTTGTCGACATTTTTTCCGTACAGGCATACCAGGCCGCGGGATCGATGTTCGCGGAATTTCTAGCTACGTAATCGAATACCGGCTTAGGATACCATTGATAGGCTTCACGAATGGTCCAGCCGACACCTTTTTGTACGTAGTAATCGTCATCATATAACAAAGGATCAAGAAATGATTTAATTTGCGCCCAAGTTAAGTGCTTTGACTTCCTAAAACGTGAATAAAATAACAATCCAACTAATGACTGACGGCGCTCCCAAGAGTTTTTTGATTTATTCCATTTTTTATAGGTCGGCAGTAAACCGTGATCATCTTCTAAAAATTCAGAGAACACGCTACTGATCTCATCTGACAACGCCCAGTTGTCCACTCGATTCAACCATTTCAAAATCAAAGATCGGTTTTTCTTTCTTACGTCAAATGGCAATGATTTTAGATAATACAGGCAAACAGACAGAGTGTCGTGATTACGTGAGTTCATCCAGATGAAGTTAAAAATTTCGAGATGAGTTTTATCAAATTCTTTTATCCCGGGATGATAAAAACTAAACCCACGCTTAAAGGCATCCCTCACATCAGGCACCTTCAAATCCAAAAAGGTCAATTTAGATCGTCCACCACCAACATAATCTTCCGCTTTCCACATCGAGGGCTTTGTGGCTGGTTTAATATTCTTTAGTATCTCTTCTACTTCCCGCTGATATTTTTTCATAGCTGAATCGAATTTACTTCAACTCACTAAAACTTTACCAGCAAAAACTGGAACCATTATGTAACGCTAATATTAATCAGAACAAGGAAATAGAAAATTGTTGTGCTCGCCGATATGCTCTGAGCGATAAGCATCACGACCTTCTTATAGAGATATAATTCTTTGGATTCGCTTGTTGCGTTGGTAGACCGCTGAAAAACAATCTAGCATACCCAAAGCTTATTTAGCTTTGGGTATGCTTTCAATAGCTGACTAAGTTAATTTTGATATTTCATTTAGAGTGTCATCAATGAATTTTGGATCACAACCAGCAGCACTACAACAGAAGTAGAGAATATCACGTTCTGTGTCTGTTAGTACGCCATCAGCAAGCGCTACGTAAACCAAATCACGCATCATCTTCATTCTCAAAGGCAACGAACAGTGCTCGAACAAAGCATTTGTCGCTAAATAGATTTGATCTTGCAATTCCTGAACGGACGCTTCAACAAATGGCATCACTTCTTCCATTAAACCTTCAGATTTACAGATTTCTTTCATTTTTAAAATTTCATCTGGCGAAACATCACCATCTGAAGCGGAAATACTTAAAGCACTAATCATAAAGAACTTATCCATTGCCAGCTGAGCTTCTGGAGTGACGTTATTCACATCATAGATCTTCATGATGGCATCAATGCGTTTTTCCATGTCGGCTTCCGAAAGCTCATGGTTGGTTGAATTAATCGCTTTATGGAAATTTTCACTTTGCGAGAAATACTGCAACGCTAATAAACGGACCGGACCAAAGGGATGAGTTGAGTAAAAATCCGCCGGTGAAATTTGGATCGAGGAATTGAAGTCACCAAAGTTTTGCATATAGGCAAAAATTGAATCATCAGCTAGTTCCGTCAAACCATAATAAATTTTAAACACACCACGGGCCGCATTTTCAAAACGCTGACCGCTGATCAAACCAAAACGATCGCACGTAATCTCAGCCGCACGTTTCCATGCGAAAATTTCAATTAATTCCTCTGGATTCACTTGAAATTGAGGATTGTTTAACAAATGTTGCAATGGGATCGTGTGATGGGCCATCAAAGCGTGACCAATTTCGTGACCAAACACATAGCATAATTCAGGAACAGCCAATTTTTCCAACAAGGCAGAGGTAATGCAAATATAGATTTTATCTTCTGTAGGGGGCGGGCAATAGGCATTCACTTCTAACGAATTAACCATATAGACCTCTATCTCAGTCTTGATTTTCAAAGATTCAATACATGCGGTAACCACTTCTTTTAATTTAGGCGATAATTTTAAATCCAACTTCAAATGATCACGCATCAAAACTTTGCGCATGTCTTTTTCAGGGTAATGTTTTTTAACGTGAGCGCGAATTTCTTTAAAACGCTCGTTGTTCTCCATCTTGGTAAACAAATCACGTTCGTAGTCATAAACAATATCATTTAAATTCATGTCCGTATGAGGTGACAGATAGACATGCATTTTGAACTCTTCAACATTTGGTTTAAATTCAATAGTTTTATGATTTTCAATTAGATCATTGATCTTTTTTTCCATATCCTTCATCAGGGTCTGAATCTGAACGAAGTCACCGCTAGCCGTAGCCGCTTGAATCTGCGCCATCATTTCTGATTGGATCGCTTGAATTTGATAAGAAAGATCATTCACTAAATTCGGTACTGCGCTCATTCGCCTCTCCTTAGAAGTTGGGTAAATAGTATTTCGGGAAATACCCTTAAGACTAAAGAGATTTTTTCGCCTCACAATGACTCAGTCGTAAGGCTTTAGCATTTATCAATTTGAGAATGACGCTAGACCTTAGCGTTTTTGCTTTAGATAGAAACCAACACACATGTCAGCTCCAGACACAATCGACGCCGATTTATTCAATTTAGGAGAAACATACTGCTTCCACCCAAGCTTCATAATATCCTTCATCGAAATTTCCTTAAATTTTAAAACCTTCATTAATTGAATTGGATGTTTAAGCGCGACCTTCACAGACATACCCAAAAGTGAATTTTTGGGGTCAACCTGAATCAACTGATCGCCTAGCGTAATTGAACCACGAAGATAATTTAAAACGTTGTCATTTAATTCAAGTCCTACCTCTTGGAAAAACTTAATCATATCTGCGACTGTTAATCCTTGTCCATTTAGCGATTTAAATTTTTTATCCAACTTAGCAGCTAGATCAGGCATAGTAATTGTGTTCTCTTTGATACTAGATAGCCGCCATGCGATTTGGCTCAGCATTTTGCCATTACCCATTTTCACCGCGATACCTAAACCCATCAGATTCACGCGGTCACTTTTGGTCAATTGTCCGAACATACCAAAATCCAAGAACGATTTAAGGTAGCGATCATTTCCTTTTTGATCATCACGCAACAAAGCCATCGAATTACCCTGATGTAAATCCGCATGAAAATACCCAGAACCAAACATCGCTTCTTCTAACCATACCTCCACCACGCGATTAACTAATGTACGTTGCACCGGGACAGAATATTTAGAAATTTTCTGTCCCGAAGCTTTCGTGGAGTACATAAACAACTGCTCTGTATCCAATGAAAGGTCTACCACAGGGACATCGATATCCGATCGTTTGTATACCTTTCGCCCTATCTTTTGATTGATAACCGATTCTTTCAAAACCAGATCCTGTTTGATCATCGTATACGAGTTATCTGCAATACTGGTTAGTTTTGGATAATTTTTTCCAACCACATCTGGATGATGATCGATCGCGATGCAGGCTTTTTCGATCACGGATGCCTCGTCTTCAGCTTTTTGCTTCATTTCCGGCTTAATAAACCGAAATACATAATCGGTGATTTCACCGCTAGGTAATTGCACCTTAGCTAAATGCACTTGCGCGATAGTACCAACACCAAGAGGCTCTTGATGAAAATCAATAATTTTAAATGGAAATTTGGCACGCGCTAACAATTGCTCCACTTGCCAGAAAGGAACTGGACGCACGTTCGATTCAAACGTTTGAAACAAGGCTTGCCATTTAGGCGCTAGGGCCGAGTTGCGCCCTAAGGTTTGTACCATTTTCTGCAGCTGAGGACCCGCGTTTGAAAACAAAGACATCACTAATCCATCCTGGGTAAATGGAAATGATCCTTCAAACATACCAGCTAATATATTTAATTTTGTTCTGTGATTCACATTTTCTAGATATTCAGCCATCAAGATGGGAAATGCGATTTTTAAAAAACCATCGCCTTCGCCCGCAAACATATCTTTAAACGAATTTTGCAAACTATTATCAAGGCTGCTAAAACCGTCTGTCATTTTCAACACATCATTTTTAAATTTTTCTTGCTGTTCTGCCGATTGAGCCGAAATCTGCATGAATGTTCCCATTCCCGCTAAGCCCATTTTGTTCATGAACTTTTGTTGAGCCGATTCATTTTTGGCCCATCTCGCTTTATCTTCTTCGTTAGTAAAACTCGGGTCAATTAACGTAATACCCTTCTCTAGTATCCGCTGGATATCGATAGATAAATCACCAGAAGCTGGCCAAGTTTGTCTTTCCTCTTCAACAAAATCGTTAAATGACGCAAATTCTTTTTTAACTACGGTTACTTTGCCTTGTATTGAAGAGTACAACTGCTTGATATGATCGATATCAACGGTTTGCTTTTCCGCTACGGATGCCATCGCTATTTTTAGGTTCAACTGATCTACACCATACATCGTGAACTCTTCGGACTCGCGGGCTAATTTTAAAAGCTCAACGGTCTTTTTTTCGACCTCACTCCCCTCCTTGGCGAACGAGGACACTTGAAAACCGACCAGCACTGCCACTGCGATATATAACATGCGTTTCATCATACATGGTGGACATTGCAAAATAAGTGCAGGGTCAAACCCTAAAATCTCCGCTTTATCTGCGTCTTACCCCCAATAGTTCCACCGTCGCATTCACTCCCGCAATAATATCCTACCAATTTCCAAAAAAGGTAAACGACGACCAATATTTCGACAACTTACAGGGCCCAGCCTTAAAGGCTTATAACGTTGCCTAAGCGACTAGATGACGGTAAAACTGGGATATGCAAACACCAGTAAAAAATGCCGTTTTAGTGGGTATCCAACTACCCAAAATTTCCAATTTCGAGCTTCAAGCCTCTTTAGATGAACTGACTCGATTGGTGACTACACTGGGCTACACGGTAATTGGGCAAGTGACTCAAAAACGCAGCTCTGATCGATCCGCATCGGTGCTGGGGGATGGAAAATTAAAGGAGCTGGCCCAATGGACAAATGGCACCGGAGAAATCGCTGCCGTCGTCGAACGCAAACTCAGCAAAGCTGCTGAAAAATGGAAACAAAACAAAGAAACTAATGACGACGAAGACGAGATTGATGATGAATTTTCAGAAGGCGATGATATTGAATCCGTCGATGATTTTAATCGTAGACTGCCATTAGAATCGGACAATAACGAAGACGACACCTCATCGGTCGTAACGTCACTGCCTGCGGACAAAATAGGAGCTGCCGATGTCGTGATTGTTGATACCGATCTGTCCCCGTCACAAATAAGAAACCTAGAAAGCGCCACGGGCGTCACCGTTCTTGATCGCACGGGTGTTATTATCGAAATTTTCAGTCGCCATGCCCGCACACGCGCAGCTCGCTTACAAGTCGAAATCGCACGATTAACCTATGTAGCTCCTCGCTTGCGTGAAACAGGCGGCGGAGAAGATCGTGGTGGCGGCGGCGTAGGTGGTAAAGGTGCCGGCGAAAGCGCGCTGGAATTAGACAAACGTAAAATTCGTGATCGTATCAAAGAATTAAAAATTGAATTAGCATCCATTGGCAACGAACATGAGGTTCGCAGAGCCCGTCGTCAGCAAGAAATTTCAGTCGCGTTAGTTGGTTATACAAATGCTGGAAAGTCGTCGCTGATGCGTGCGATGACTGGCAGCGAAGTATTAGTGGCCGACAAGCTTTTTGCCACTCTGGACACAACGATTCGTCCTTTGCACCCTGAAACACGTCCAAAAGTTTTACTATCCGACACTGTCGGTTTTATTAAAAAATTGCCACATGATCTGGTTGCTTCATTTAAGTCTACCTTGGACGAAGCACTGAATGCATCGTTACTACTGTTCGTCGTAGATTCCTCAGACCCTTCTTTTCGCTCGCAGCTAGAAGTGACTCAATCGGTATTAGGCGAAGTCGGTGCAAATGAAACCCCTCGCCTACTGATTTTAAACAAACGCGATCGTTTGACAGCCGAACAGGCTGAATCGTTAAAATCTGAATACCCAGATGCTATTATGATTTCCACCCGCGACAAAGATGATCTAAAATTTTTGCGCGATAAAATCATGAGTTACTTTGAAACCGATATGCAAGACGAAGATATTTTTGTCCCTTACACGGCGAAAGGCATCATCGGCGAAATTCGCGGAAAAATGAAAGTACTATCAGAAAGCTACGATGAAAAAGGAGTCAACCTGAAAGTCCGCAGTCATGCTGACTCGATCGCTAACATCAAAAAGAAAATTACATCTTCTAAGCCATGACCTTAGATCGTAAACGAAAGACCAAAGATCCTTGTTTAGATTGCGGCCTCCATAAAGATTTGTGCCTGTGTCATTTGATCCCAAAACTCGATTTGAAAACAAGGCTTGTTTTAGTCATTCACCATCGTGAACTTAAACGCACTAGCAATACAGGACGCTTAGCTTTAAAAAGTTTATCCAACAGCGAAATACGTGTTCGTGGATTAAAAGATGATGGACCATTAGATTTATCCAATTTACTGACTCCAAACTACCGCACTTTGTTATTTTTTCCATCCGACGAAGCCCGAGAACTAACTCCAACTCTAGTTCAAGAATGCACTCGTCCGATTCAGTTGATTGTACCCGATGGAAATTGGCGGCAAGCCAGTAAAGTCGCCATCCGCCATCCCGAATTAAACGGTATAGAGAGGGTCATGATAAGCACACCCAATACGTCCACGCAGCATCTACGTGCCGAACATTTTGCTGAAGGTATGTCAACCTTGCAGGCGATTGCTTTGGCTTTTACTGCTATCGAAGGTAGCGACGTAGGCAATCAACTATTAGCACTTTACCAAGAAAAACTATCCCGCACGTTAAAGGCGCGCGGACAAACCTAGTTTTTGGCAATCAAACAATGCGGGATAAATTGATGTACAGGGTGGCCACCGTCTTGCTATAGTTTTTTTCATGCAAATGGAACTGGACAGCGTACTTAAACAAAATTTCAATCTGCCTGGATTTCGCCCGGGACAAAAAGAAATTATTTCGTCGATCATCAACAAGAAAGACGTTCTAGCTGTTCTCCCGACAGGGGGAGGCAAATCATTGTGTTTCCAGTTCCCCGCCGTTTTCACCAAAGAACTTGTTATCGTCGTCTCGCCATTAATCGCGTTGATGAAAGATCAGGTGCGTTCGCTACAAAACAACAACATACCCGCGGGTGCCATTTATTCTGGGCAGACGGAAAATGAAAAACGTCAAATTTTTTCCGACATCCAAAAAGGCGGGCCTTACGTATTATACTTATCTCCGGAACGGGTACAAAAAGAAGGATTCCAGCAATGGATACGCGCGCGAAAAATTGCGCTCTTTGCCATTGACGAAGCCCACTGCGTTTCCCAATGGGGACACGATTTCCGCGAAGAATATAGCCAGCTAAATATATTAAAACGCTTACGCCCTGATGTTCCCACGCTGGCACTAACGGCATCGGCGACACCCACCGTTCTGCATGATATCGCTAAACAAATTCATTTAAAAAACCCAGAAAAACGAGTCCATGGTTTCTACCGCCCCAATTTGTATTTCCAAGTTGAAATGTGTGACGGTGAAGATATGAAAAACCAACTTTTAGTTAAAGGCATCGAACAACATCCCACGGGCCGCGTGATTGTTTACTGCGGAACACGAAAAAAAACAGAAGAAGTCCATCAGGAATTGTCTGAACGATTTAGTGGCGTTGGATATTACCATGCGGGTCTTACACCAAACAGACGAACCGAAGTTCAAGAACAGTATATGAATGGTGACCTTCGCATTCTGGTGGCCACAAACGCTTTTGGCATGGGAATCGACCAATCGGATGTCCGTCTTGTCGTTCACTACCACATGCCGGCCACAATTGATGCTCTTTACCAAGAAATGGGGCGCGCCGGTCGTGACGGCCAAGACTCCACGTGTTTGATGCTCTATGCATCTAAAGATAAAGGCCTACAGTCTTATTTTATTCAAAGCTCCGATGCACCTCAGGAAATTAAAAGCGCCCGCTGGCGCAATCTTGATGCGTTAGTGAACTATTCCGAAAGTTCAGAGTGCCGCCATGCTGAGATTTTGACTTACTATCAAGATGCGCAGCGTATCCAGCAGTGTGGTCACTGCGACAATTGCTTACCACTGTCTGATAGAAAAATCGTTCTACCAAAAGTGACGTTGGCGGATCGCCTATTGCCTGATAGAATCAAAAATGGAGCGACCAAATCATCAGGTGGCAAATCATCTGTTAAAAAACGATCTTCGGGCGATGCCATCATTCTAAATGATCTGCAAGAAACAAAATTCCAAGCGCTTAAAGTTTGGCGCAAACAAAAAGCGGTCGAACTGGACGTCCCGGCATTCATTATCTTCAGCGACCGAACGCTGCGTGAACTCGCTCTACACAACCCGTCTAACTTTGATGACCTTCAGAGTATCCATGGTATCGGCAGTGATAAATTAGAACGCTACGGCGCCGACGTGATGTTGGTATTGAGAGAGGGTTGAAGTTCGTATTCGAAGTTCATATCTAGGGGACCGAAGAACTATTTAATCCACCGAGCACTGGCCCAATCGATAGTGAATTCCTTATCTACCGCACCAGCAATAGGGCCAATTCTGATGGCGATATTTCTATCTTGCGGATGTTGCAAGTAATAGTAATTAGCTGAACCCATCGTTGGTGTTGTCCAGAAATACAGAATCCCCTTGGGCAAAGTCATCTGACGAGGAATACCAATATCATGCCCCGTTTTTCCTGCTTCCTCTTTATACCCGAGTTCCACAATGTCATGTCGTAACGTGTCTTCACCTAGAAAATCAGTTAGCAGTACAACAGGGACGCGATGAATCGGCTCAGACTTAAATTGGGGAGTTGCAAACGCGATCACGGCGGAATTTCCGTCGCGCATTTCCACATCATTAAATTTCATATCGGCTGGGGCAGATTTGCTTTTAGTGATTTTTAGATTGAGCTTCACCTCAGTGAAGGCTAACTTCATTTCTTTCTCGCCCACTTTAGGTTTTTCTTTCGTTGTTCTATTTTTAGGTTTGGACTTGCTTGATGTTTTCTTTGAATCTTTTGTACTAGCCTTTGGCCACACTTGAATCGGAGCAAACAGAACCAAAGTCAAGCTTAGACTAAGACTAATTAGACTAAACAGACACTTTTTATAAAACATCCCCACTATCACCCTTTCATTGCACTCCTATCTAACGGCCCCGTTTTTAGTATAGCTACCCGGTTGAAACAATCCACCAATTTTTATTTATATTTTAATATTTCCGCTTCAGCCGTCGATCTTGTTTTTCTTGATAAAAACAAGATCGACGGCACCTGATCAATGAATCGATCGAAATTAAGAATTCGTGACAAAATTGCCCAAAAAAAGGGAAGCACATCATTTTCCTATCAAATGGGACATTTTTCCCCTTTCTCCAACATAAATATTCTATTGACGTCGCCAAATGACAGAATCACAGTATAGTCAGGTTTAAAACAAATGTTTCATCGAATGAGTCATGAAACATTCAATATTTAAGGAGGAATGATGAACTTCGTAAACAAGTTCGTAGCTGTAGCGATTCTTCTTGCATTAACGCCGGCGGTTCACGCGGGTGCTGTGGAAGATATCCAAGCTAAAGTTAAAGAAAGTTGTGGTGGCAAAGACATCTCAAGTGCAGATGCACTTAAGTTAGTTAAAGCCCTGCTAAAAACGTGCGCCGATGGCGAAATGGTAGATGCGGCTGATGGCTGTAAAGTTAAATGTATGAAATCTGGCGGCGGCGACGTTGTCGGTGGAAAATAGGAAAGGGAATTAAATTATGTTAAAACAATTAGCATTATCAGGTTTAGTATTATTGTCGTTAGGAGCTAACGCTCAAACAAGATCTTTAGAAGATCGCGTTGCCGAGTTAGAAGCAGCCCAATCATTGAATATCTTCAAGTTCTCTGGTGCGTTTATCACTCAGTATGACCATATCGAAGGTAAACAATCAAAAACAGGAACTTCATTTGCTGCTTACGATGACAAAGTAGATTTTATGCGTTTACTTACTTATCTAAACGTAGACGCCGACGTTTCTAGTCATGTGAAATTTTACTCGCGCTACACAGTTTCTAAATTTTTCAACAGCATCGTTAACCAAACAGGTTCGAGCTTAAATTTCAGAACAACTGATCTGGGCGTATCTCGTGGTTACACTGGTTCACAAGTTTATTTAGAAAGAGCATATGCAGATATCAAAGTCGCTGATTCTAACTTTATCTTAAGTGCCGGTCGCCTTTCTACAATTGAAGGACCTCCCAATCATTTAGCTAACGGTAAATCAAGAATGGGTACATACCCAGCACTAGTTTACAACGTAACACTGGATGGTGCGGCATTAACGCATAGTTATGATATGAGCGGAAGCGCAATCACAACTCGTTTGATTTACTCTCCACTCACTACTGTGGTTTCTGGGTTAACAAATGGCGTTCCTAACTACCAAGCTCAACCAACGACTAACGGCAATGGAACATCAGGCGATAAACTACCTAGTTCAAATGCAGTTACTTCATGGATGCTTGAGTACAACTCAAAAGACATGGGCTCATTTGGAAACTTCACTGCAATCTATCAAGGTTTAACTGTAAACGGTTTAGCTGTTAATGGTTACCAAGTAAATGCAGCAGCGACAGGTCGCACAGTTTCCTCATACAACGTTCACTCGTTGACTTTAGATATGGCCAATATTGCTAAATCAAATGTAGATTTGGGCTTATCAGTTCTTTCTTCTGAAATGAAGAGCGAAGGCGCTATCTCTATCGGTGGAACTCCAGCTGTATTTGGTTACGGAGCTTCGGCTGAAAACGACAAAGTAAACAGCACAACAACACTGGCGTCTTTACGATATAAATACGCAAGCAATGACTTTGTTGGTTATGAATACTTAAGTGGTGGACGCGGAAATTTCATTTTCGATATGGGCGCTGAAGATTTAACTAACTTCCAAGCAACTCCGGGTACTGCTAGCAATGTATACTTGCTACACAAATTCACTCCAGAGTTAGGACTACGTGTTGGCTACAGAACTCAAGAGTACAAATACTCTGCTTTAACTATCGGACCAACTGTAGAGCTTGATCGTAAAGTTAACACTGCGTACGCTAACTTACGCTTAGATTTCTAATTAGATTTTGCTATCTGATTTGAAACGAAGGGGATGTTTAACCACATCCCCTTTTTTTGTTCTTATTTACTCCGTAGTCTATTTAACTACTTTTGATTTATCTTTTGATGGGAATTCTTCTTTTCCTGATACTTCTAAATTCTTAAGTGTTTTCTCTACCCAAGGTTCTTTAGCTCTAATTACTTTAACTTCATCGCCTTCTTTGTGACGAATAAATTTTCCTGCTTCAACTAAGAATCCCATTTTTGATTCATTAGGCTTGTAAGAAACTTTTCCTTCAAATGTACAAATCACATTTTCTTTTGCCGCAACATCATATTCAACATAAAAATCTGTTCCGCGCACACCCGCCACTGATGTCGGCGTTTTAATATGGTAATATTCTTCTTTTTGTTCATACTTTTCCTTTATGGAACTACGAACGCTACCTTCTTTTAGATCCAATACGACGGCTTTCTTTCTATCATCTTCATGTTGGAATTTTTCAAACACGATTTCTGATTTTTCGCCAACTACAATAACATTGCGATCGACAGTCACGATTTTTGCCGTTGATTCGGCACCAGTAGTTAACTTATCGCCTTCAGCCACATCCATTCCCACCGCCGCATTCTTGTCACTGCCCGAAGAGACGACCTTCACTTTACCTTTTACTAACAACACCACACCAAAACGGTCAGATGCATTGGATTCAAAAAAGAATAAACTCACCACAATAAAATAGATAGATACCACGTGTTTCATTCTCACACCTCCCGTTCAAAATCTCATCAGAAAAAGAATAAGAAAACAAGGGGTTACTATTCCAAAACAGGACGCTAGGACTTCAAAGAGCACCCTTGCGAATTTTATCAGTTCAGATTCGCCGCCAATGTTGGAACAACTAAATCTCTAAAGAGAGCATTTATCTCTTTGGGAGAAAGTGGATTACGGTGATTGAGCCACCAAGTCATTACAGACATGAAGGTCGACCCTAAATAATAAATGAAAACCTCAAAAGGAATATCAGATGACGACTTCTTTCTAAAAAGAGGACGTGCTTCTTCTTTCATAAATTGAACAAGCATTTCTTCGATATGATTACGAACGATAGTCCAACCTTGCCCACTAGATAGTGCTTTATAAAGAACACGGCCTTCATAAGCATGTTCGAAGAGTGCCAGGCTGAATCCAATAACTCTTTCATATTTTTTCCCGGAATAGATTCTTATTGCACTCTCTGCCTGAGCGTCGAAGAAACAAATCACATAATGGCTCGAGTACTTATTGGTGATGCTGCTTGCTGGCAAGTTAGAAGCTTTTAATACAGACCTTTTTATATGGAGGCCTAATTGGTCTTCATTCCTTTTAGTTGATCAGTATTTAAATAATGCTAGGATTTAAATTCAAATTTTATTAAAAAAAGGGAAGGTCGGCGATGCAAGTCCAAAAGCAATCTAAAATTCAGCAGCTCTGTCAGCAACTTGAAACTGTTTACAACAAGTTTTGTATCGACAAAGGCATGACGTCAAAATCAAAGCCTGGTCCAGCCGCTTCAGAGAGTGAAATAGAAACCTTCGAGAAGGAAGCCGGCTTTAAACTTCCACCATCCTTTCGAGAGTTTATCTCACTTCACAATGGCTGGCAAAAGTGCGCCGGTGAACTTTTAATTCTCCCATTAAAAAAACAATTAGAAATGGCAAAACAGGCAGCAAAGCAGGGTTCCGAATCCCAACAATTCCACTTAATTGGGATGCAAAGCGAAATGATGGTGCTGCTGATGCGTGGATCAGCAAGCAGTGATGGTGAGATGAAAATTCAATTGATTTTGAATGCGGATGGGGAAACGGAGGAACTTCCACACTTCACAGCGCTTTTAGATAGATTGATGCTCAGTTTGAATATGCTAGCTGATCAAGCAAAAAAATAGAAGTGAGTCTAAAGCTCGGGCAGCGGATGAAAATGACGCTCAATTTCTAACTCAAAAATCGGACTGAATTTCGGGACACGGTCAGAATTACTTAATAGAAAGTAATATGATCACTGGTAAACTTTGAATTTCTAACTTTGTTACATCGTTAACTTTCAAATTTACAAAACCTTTCCCTGTATTTCCTGATATAGATAGAGCCTTTTCAACTTTTTTCACTGATAAATTAACGAAACCAATTGAAGCCGTATTTCCAATAATTGAATAAGAACCGTCATTAAGTACGGATGTAGTTAGATTTACCCATCCAAGAGAGGCGATGTGACCGGAAGTTAAAAATTTGTATTTGTCCACGGGAGAGGTTTCAAGTTTAAACATACCACCAAGCCCCGTATTACCAGTAATGCTTTGGTTTATGCCATTATTACTTCGTTCTAAATTAATTTCAACAAAGCCCATTGTGGCCGTATTTCCATTAACAAGTACCTTGTTGTTTTCTTTAGTGATATTAAGTTCTACAAATCCTTGAGCAGTTGTTCCCGAAATATCTAGCTGCCGAGGAGGACTAGATTCAAACCAATCCTTCCATCCGGCATAAGCGAAGCTCGTAAAGATGTTAATTATCAAAAATAAAATAATACTCTTTTTCATTTGAAATCTCCACTAAAAGAGTATGCAAACGATACAACAGGGTTTTTAGCGCTTTTAATGTTCAAGATTCCGACACAAAAATATTTCTTTTGAAAAGATTGAATAAATCGAACAACTTAGGCTGCCATAGTATTGATGGTATAAAAGTGACCATTTAGGGAATGATTTTGGAGTTGTGCTACTTTTCATTCTGGCCAGCCTTATTGGCCAATAGATCGGGTTCATTGGTATCAGGCTGGCGCCCCCATGAGTTGCGTAGGGAGTTCAGTCAGTATAGACGAAGAGCGCTCCCCAACTTTTCAAGTTTTTACCTTCTTCCTTATTCAGTAAAATCAAATGATTACAGATAGGTATTAAAAATTGAAAAACCTAATTCTATACACCCCAGGTGTATGAACACCAGAAAATTACTATTTTAAAAGATAAAAACAAGACGGCATCGTAGTTCGAATACTTGCCATATTGGTGCCCCGGGCCAGAATCGAACTGGCACGCCCGTTTGACCGAAGCCCAGGATTTTAAGTTCTTCCTTGGCGCTTTGGTAAGGTAGTAAAAATAAAGAACTTTTTCAATAATCACAAGACGTTAGCTGCTTTTTTTAATAGCCGCTGAGTTCCCTCAAATTCTGCCGATTCCCTTGGTGTTGTCACCATTTTGTCACTAGATTTTGTGGTGACACTTTTGTGATAATGCCTGTTTTATTTATATTCCACTAATATGGTATAGCTCGATTTAAGCCTCATCCCATATTAAGAATTTTTCTCTTTTTAGCACATTTTCTTGAGTATTCCTTAATATGGTATAGACTAATTTTATAACTATACCATATTAAGGAATACTATGATATCGAAAGCCTTTCTAGAGCGAATCGACCAAAAACTTCAGCTTATCCAAGAAAAACGGCCCCTTTCCGCTCAGTTAGTCAAAAAACTCAAGGAACAGTTTTCGTTTGATTTAACTTATAATTCAAATGCTATCGAAGGTAACAAATTGACCCTTAAAGAAACCTATCTAGTGATTAACGACGGAATGACTGTAAAAGGAAAATCATTAAAGGATCACTTGGAAGCAAAAAATCACAACGAAGCCGTTCATTTTTTATACGAATTGGTTGAGCACGACAAAAAACACACCATCAGTGAACAGTTAATTCGCTCACTCCAGCATTTAATTATTAAAGAAATTGAAGACAGCGATGCTGGTCGATATCGTCAAGGAAATGTATTGATAACTGGCTCAAGTCATAAGCCACCCGACGCCTTTAAGATTCCCAAGCTGATGGAAGATCTAACTGCTTGGATTAAAAAAAGTACTGGAAAATTGCACCCTGTCCAGCTCGCGGCCCTAGCCCACCATAAATTAGTTAATATACACCCGTTTACTGATGGTAATGGCCGAACAGCACGCTTGTTTATGAATCTAATTTTAATGCAGAAGGGATACCCGTTGGTTGTAATTTTAAAAAATGATCGTCAAAAATACTATAGGGCACTAGAAAAAGCCGACAAAGGAAGTACCGACGATATTGAAAAGTTTATCGCCCAAGCTGTTGAACGATCGATGAATATTTATCTAAAAGCCATTGAGTCCACTTCAAATAAAAAAGATCAACTTGTTCCCCTATCAACGCTTTCAAAACACGGTTCATTTTCTAGTAAATATCTGAATCTACTGGTCCGCTCAGGTAAGCTTGAGGCTCATAAAGAAGGACGAATTTGGCTATCCAGTAAAAAAGCCCTGAATGAGTATCTCGAAAATCGCGAGCGTAAACGAACAAAAAACGAAAAGAAAAGATCCCGTGCAAAGACTGCAAAATTTTAAGGCCGAGCCATGAAAGCAGCGAGACCCGTTTTAACTACCCTCGCCGCCTAATTGACAAATGTATTCAAGCAAAGGAATATTCGACTAAGCAAATATTTTTCTAGAAAAACCGACGCCGATCGTTGGTATCTAGAAATGAAACGAAAAAAAGAATTACGAGAAAGTGGCATTGATATTCAACTGGCCTCGCCCGTTTTCAAAGACTACGTATTAGGCTGGTTAAAAACTCGACTTAACAATGGTCAGCCTTTGTCATCTTTTAATCAAGAAGAAGCTCGGCTTCGTAAATATATTTTTCCTGCTTTCGACCATCGAAAGTTATCTGAAATTATGTCGACGGAATGGGAAACTTTTTTAGACAGACTTATTTCTAAAGACAAACTCGCACCGGCCACCCGAAATCGAGTTCGTGCCCTAGTGAGCAAGTTATACAACGATGCCCTTCGGCAAAATGTAGTTAGCAAGAATCCGATCACCCCTCTTCCAAAACTAAAAGAGTCGATGACGAAATGGGACTATTGGGCAACCGGCGAAGAAACTGAAAAGTATTTGGAGGCTGCCAAAGTCAGTCACTATACCCATTACTTGTATGCTTCACTATCGCTAAACTGCGGTGCTCGCATCGGTGAACTCTTAGCTTTGGACTGGCGGGACATTGATCTTAGTGAACGAAGAATTCGGATTTGGAGAATTCTAGAAGATGCCTCAGGCAAAGTGCAAGAGCGGACAAAAGGATTTAACGAGCGATGGTTAGGAATCAACGATGCCCTATTTGAGGCTTTCGAGTTTTACAAAGCTCAAACAAAGTATTTAGATCCTGACACACCTTTGATCCATAGACCCGATGGCAGTCGTCACGATCATCGAACGATTCGTAAAATTCATGGTCACATTTGTGGTCAGGCCGAAGTTCGAGAAATTCGAATTCACGATCTTAGGCATACGTTTGCCAGTCATTACATTATGAACGGCGGAAGCTTAACTGAACTTCAAGGTCTTCTAGGGCATTCCAGCCCAATGATGACTCTGAAGTACGCGCATTTGGCTCCGGGATTTTTAGAATCGCGATCAAGCGTGGTTTCATTTTCCACTAAATCAGCTACGAATGAAGAAAGGCAAAGGCCCAGGACTTTTAAGCTCGTTTCAAACGGGAAGTAAAATGACTGTCACCATAGTGTCACTATGAGCATGAATTCGGAGAGACTTTTAGTCTCTCCGTCTATTTTTTTGTTTAATTCAAGTTATTGATTTTACAAAAGAAATGGTGCAAGTGACGTACAAGTAGTTGAACTACCAGATGCAATTAAAACTGTGCTGGTGCGATGGAATAGCGTCAGAATTGATTTAAACGAGCTGGCAAGACTACGTTGGATCAAAAACATGACAATTCCAAAAATATGCAATGCCCTGGGCAGGTCTCGGTCCGCCGTTCAGGTGAGTATTCGAACTATTCGTAACTGTGGAGTATCGCGTATGAATTTAGAAGAATTTGAAAAAATTAGCATCCAGGAGTCTATAAATCGAGAAATTGAAAAACTGATCAAAGAACAAAAGCAATTTAAGCTCAACTCAACCACAAGCAGGTTAAGAAAGAAGGCGATATGAATGCTCCAATCAAATTTTTATCTTGGGTTTTAGGTGTCGTGTTCATACTGGGTATTGGCGATTCATTTGTAAACCTAACTTATAGAATGGGTCAGGCCGCGATTCATGCCCACAAACATGATCAAATTTCTTATTCAAAATACACCCGACTACTTTGGCAGGATAATTCTGCCAAAGTAAAAAAAGTTAAAAATCAGAAGCTCTGATAAGGTAAAATTCTAATTAAAAGTGAATCTTTAGAACATGCTGTTCGCATGGCCAAAGTATTCATGAAGATCAAAAAACTAAAATACTTTCGAAGGTTTTTTACCGAGAATTTGCTCCAACCGTCCCTCGCCCTTGCCGAATATCCAAGATTCCGGAGTCTTGCGAAGCTTCAAGCCGATGGTAGGCTTACTATTACTACTGCCGCTGGAAATTTGAAAATATACGTCGTTGAATTTGAACTCAGCGAAAAATCACCAGAGGGATATTGGCCGGTTATTTCATGGCCTTTTTCGTTGCGTGAAACAGACTCTCATCTTTAAGGCCAAGAGCCGTTAAATATCCATTTACAAAGCTTTCAGTTAAAGACTTCACAAGACTTTCAACTGCGCCATTAACGTCTTTGCTTTTCAACTCGTCGTCGATATCAATTTGTATTGATTCGTCACTGGCCAGGTACACCCGTACTAAATTATCTGAATTGTCTCCACTGCCAACAAATTTAGCTTTGAAGCCTTTTAAGAAAGGGCCAATGACTTCTTTGTTCTCGTCTTTTTGAAGTAAAATGCGGCGCTGTCGTGCGCGTTCGACATTTTCCCATTCCTCTCGAAGAATTCTTTCCTCGTGCTGCTTAAGCTCTGAGGCTGTCTTAAATGGAGTATTCTTAAGCCTGAGCAATGTCGTATTTGTGGTTTGTTCTTTTTTCTTCGCCATAAAGTCCCTCAGATCTAGATTAAAGCAACGTCTCTCCCTTAGTCTATAAAATTGCTAAATTTATCTAAATTTCGGTGAATTTCCATAAATTTTTATCGTAAAATTATCTCAAGAATGATAAATTTTACTAAAATAATCTAAATATTTCTAAATTAGGAGGAATTTTGGATAAAGAAAGAGCTTCAGAGTTTAACTTAAAAATTGGCCACACTTTGTCACAAATGCGACTGCAAACAGGACTCTCAATCGACGGTGTGCTGACTAAGACCAAAAATCAACAGCTTCGGGTCCTTAACGAAACTGAGTCTGGCAAAATATCTATCCGTTGCTATGACCTGTATGAGCTTTTGCAGATTTACTCCCCACCTGAAGAACAGCTTTTATTTTTTTGTACCCTCCCGCTCAAAGGTTTGTTTTATGGAAATCAATAGAAAAACCATTCTTTTGGTTGATGACGAAGATTTTTACCGAGAGCTACTCATCGAAAAAATTCCGAAAGAAACTTCAATCAAGTTGACTGACATTTCAACGGCGTCTTCTGGAACGGAGGCGATCAGTCTCCTTGAATCAGGGCGCACGTTTGACCTGATTATTTCTGACTACTCGATGCCTAACGGGACAGGTGTCGAGATTTTAAAATATTTAAACAAGAATGAAAATCCAACTCGGCTAATTCTTTTCACAAATTCTATCAATATTGAAATTCCACCGCACAAAGAAAATTTTTTGGGCGTGATTGATAAGTTTGATTTGCCAACGCTCATCACGACTGTCCAAAGCTGTTTACAACGTGAACAGGTAATCAAAACTTCATAAAGCGTCTCAATTTGAGAAATTTTAGATAGTAGGAATCAGTTTACCTGCATATGTCATCAGTCCGGTCGTCGTAGGTGCTTGTATTGCATCTTTATTTTTGCATGAGATTAATTCTATTTTGCTTGTTATTTAGTTGCCATTACTTCGCCTACGCGACAAGTGAGTGTTCACAGTTTTATCGGCTGTCAATCGAAACTACGCCGGTATCAAATCGAGACACTAAAATTAATCCAAAAGAATGGATTGATCCACAATTCGATGTAAATCAGGAACGGTGGTCGTCAGGAAACTTTACTGATCCGGCAATTCATAGAGATAGTCAATTTAGGTACGTCGTTCACGGTGTATTTGATGGAAAGCCAACAGCACAAAGCGTATTGAAAAATCCGGATGTGCTAAAAGAGCGTCTCTTGAGTACCAGTCTTATTGATCAAGATCATCGCGCAACTTTTGGATGGTATGGATTCATTTTAAAAGCGCCACATCAGAACATAGTGGCTACGTCTCCTCGGGATATGGGAATTCCAAACTTAGGAAATTTTGGTTTTTTAAAAAATTCAAAGATTTCGGAAGTAATATCAAAATGGAGTCAAATGTTTGGAATTGCATCGCCAGAGAAAATATTGGAAGAAACGCCTACGAGTGTACTGTGTAATGAAATAGCAGTTCTTGGATCAACCTCATTTGGACAGGTTGAAATTGCAGCAATTTTTATTAAAGTGAATTCGAAAGGCAACGCTGCTATTGACCCATATAAAGGATCAATATTAGGTAAGAAGATAATTTCTGATGAAGTTCTTCAGGACATACGCGCAGTAGCCTTACAAAGAAATATACCTATAGTAGAAATTAGAGACTCGCAATATGACTACGGAATCCCCGACTACATCAGAGCAAAGGTGTGGCAATTTCAAAAAGCCGTATATCGTTGGCAAAGTCGATAATTCTGTGTTTGGAAAATCAAGGCATCCTGAAGCGTCTCAATTTGAAAAACTTTAGATAACATAATGAAACGATTGGCAAATTAAATATCGTCAAACGGCATAATACTTGTATTCCTCATATATGAGTCGTCGTGCTTGATAAAACAATCACTCAGAGGGCTCTACAGAAGGGAATGGATATGAGTCTTTGTCAAAACTTTAGACACCTGATTAACGCGTTGGTCACCATTTTGATTTTAAGCGTTGGCAGCTTCGCGCAAGCTCAACTTCGAGAGACCCTTACTCAATCACAACCTGGGAAGTTAATTCTTTCCCTTAATCCACGCCTACTTACTGATGATGTTCGAAAGAAATTGGCGGCTGGACAATTTCAACCAATTGCTGATCGAACTGAAGAGGCGCAGCAAGCCATAAATACTCTGATCCGAATTAAAGGTAAAAACCCTGTTCTTTTAGGGGAAGCCGGAGTTGGAAAAACGGCGGTCGTTGAAAAAATAGCACAGATGATAGCTCAGGGCCAAATCCCAACAGGAAAAGTTTTTAGCCAAGAGATTGCAACGGCTGAGATCATACAACTTGAGGCTGCCAGCATTAAGGGACTTGGAAAGAAACCCGAAGATGCGGCTTTAGTTTTGGTTGAAACAGTCAAACAGCTTGAAGCGCAGCTAAAAAAGCCCGTCATCCTTTTTATAGATGAAATCCATAGTGTTGATAGCGATATGTGGAATGTTCTTAAAACCTCGATGGATGCAGCCAACGAAAATGGAATTCGTTTGATTGGTGCAACGACAGAGCGCGAATTTCAGCTTGCCTTTGGTTCTGACGAAGCCATGATGAGGCGCTTTGCGCCGATTGGCGTAGCTGAATTCACTGAAAGTCGAACGATTGAAATCATCAAGCTTTCTTGGCGCGAAGTTGTTGAAAAAAGATACGACGTAAAGCTAGACGACGAGATTGTTGAGAAGATCGTCAAGCACTACAAAAAAGTTTTGCCCGATGTGGCTCGCCCTGATGGACCGATCAAGGTCATGGTTGATTTAGCTATTGAAGCTCACGAAAGAAATCAAAAGAGTGTTTCAGCATCAGATTTTTTCTCTTTTGTTAAGCGAAGAACTAAGATTCCAGCAGATCCGCAGAATTTAAGTGAGATCAATCAATTTGTCGAAGCACGGAAAGATGAATTAAAATCTTCAATCCTGGGACAAGATAAAATGGTTGATACAACATTGTCCCTTTACAGAAATCTTTTACTGTCATCTGGAGACAAACCACAAGTTGTCGCGCTCATGGGCCCAACGGGCGTTGGGAAAACCTATTTAGCTGAAAGTATGGCTGAAGTTTTATTCGGCGGGAAGCACAGATTTTTCAAAATTGATGGTGCTGCTTTTTCTGACAGAAGCACATCGTTAACGGGTTTACTCGGGCCAAGGCCGGGCACACATGGGTTTAAGGACACAGTTGGAAGCCTTATTGAATTTATGAAAAACCCAGGTAAAGGCCGATACGGTGGCGTTTTATTGATTGATGAAATCGAAAAAATGCACCCTGAAACTCTTAAAGAACTGGCGATGAATCTATTTGATAATGGCGAAGTGACTCAAGGAAATGGCAAAAGAGTAAAAGTTCCAAACCTTTTAATCGTGGCTACTACAAATCACGGTGTAAACCAAATTTTCCCAGAGGGCTATGCGAATTGGTCCGATGAGGAAGTCAAAAGACGAGTGGATTCATTTTCACAAAAAGACTTAAAAGATTTATTTACGCAGCCAACGGAAGCCGACAGCAATTACAAACTGCCCCGTGAGATCGTTAATCGAATCGGGACATACCTTGTCGCAAACCCGCTGAGTTTAGAAACGACAATAAAAGTAGCAAAACTTGAAATTTCAAAACGTGAAAAAACATTTAAAGAGCGAAATGGAATCAATATTTCGATATCTGATGAAGCCATTAAATATATTACTGAGCAAACCTACAATAAAGAAGATGGAGTGAGAGACTTATCGCGCGCGGTTGAGCGATTTTTTGGAGAAATCACTCAAGTTGCGTCTGAAAAGGAAATCAAAGTAGGTCTTGTTAAAAACGGAGCCAAAAGAAACTGGGCCTTTTCGGTTCAGACACCGACTAAGACTGTAGAGCTTCAGAATCACAGCTTCAAAGGTAACGGCCAAAGCCTTTCCGCTGAAGATATGAAGGATTTAAAAACGCTTGAATCAAGAGTGAACCAAGAAATTTTCGGACAAGAAGAGATGGTTACTAAATCCATCAACGCTATCAGAAATTGGAAAGTCATCCCGACCGGAAAGCCAATGACGGTTGTAGCCGTTGGTTCAACTGGAACCGGAAAAACTGAAACTCCGAAGGTGCTTGCAAAAGAGCTTTATGGCTCAAGCTCTAAGGCACAGATTATCGCAATGGGTGATATTTCTCGTCAGGAAGATTTGACTAAGATTTTCGGAGCTAATCCGCAGTATGTGAAATCAGATCAAATGGGTCTTTTTGAAAAGGCACTTCTTCAAATCAAAGACGGCGGTATTCTTATTTTAGATGAAATCTCAAATGCTGGTGGCAAGAACCCACAAGAGCGAGAACAGATTCTTTACAAGTTTTACAATATTATGGAAGAAGGCTTTTGGGTTTCACCAAATACAGGTCGCAAATATGATCTATCTAAAATCGTCATTTGGATGACTGGAAACGATTTGCAAGATCTTTATTTTGGCGTATCAGGTGATGATATGCGTGAAGCGATTTACAACAAAGTCAAATCTGAAGCCAATGTAAGAAGTGAACTTCGCCGTCGTGGATTTCCAGAGGCTATCTTGGGCCGCGCTCAACTCGTTGTTCACACAAAGCCCCTTTTAGATAAATCAAAGATGCAAATTGCAAGAAAAACTCTAGAGGGCGGATTTAAGAATTTGAAAAAACAATTCCCAGGCCTCGAAGTTTTATTGCCAGATCAGGTTTTAAAAACGACGACTGAAGTTTTCTTTAACCACGATCAAGGCGGACGGTCTTTAAGAAATAAGTTTGAAAGTGAAATTCAAGGACTTATTACGTCAGCTATTTTAGAAAGCGGCACAACAGAAGATAATGCGTCTTCAAGATCAGTTGAAATAAAGTTAACCGATCTAAGAGCCAAGAAGCATTACGCTATCAAAAATTTAAAAGAAGAGTTTTATGTCGAGGTTCTTGTTCACGACAAAGCCAATGCTGGGGTTGTTTTAGCACGGCTTACGAATGATCTTCTTGAAAAACAAGAAGATGTGACAAGACCAAATCCCAAAGAACTTATTAAGGTGTCATTTCACGAAATTGGACATGCAATTTTAAACAGGCCTGAAGTTTCAGGTCAAAAGCTTCGTTTTGTTACAATTAAGTCAGGCTCTGCGGGCGACGGTCAAAAATATTTAGGCTATGCAGCTTATGACTCAGTTAATAAACAAAGTTCTGGTGTGGTTGAACTAAAAGAGTCTCTTGTTCGGATTGTTGCGGGCCGAGTTTCTCAAGAGGTTGCAGGGTTTACATCTGATACTGGATGGGGTTCTGATTTTGAGAAAATGAAGAAGCTAATCGGAAAATATTACGTCGAAGCTGGTTTGAAATCTGAACTCTGGGGAACAAATCTTGATAAAGATGGAAATCTTGTCGGCAGCGAGAAAAAGAAAGAGCTTTTTGAACAAATCGTCATGCAGGAAATTACGGAAGCTCAAGAGAAGGCCAAGATTTTTTTGAATGACAACCAAGGGCTTGTCAGATTTTTAACGGCTCAACTTGTGAAAAAGCAAAGTTTAACTGGGGAAGAATTTGAGACTCTCACAAAGTACTATAAAGGACAAATGCTATCAGGAACAGAACTTGAAATTATGAAAACACGATTTCAAAAAGAAGACAAAATTTCAAGCCAAGTAAAACGTAATCATGACATTCGTGATCGAACATTAAAAATGAGTTCAGTTAAAGCCAATCGATGTGAATTATTTTACCGAGGGTTAAAGCAATGAAATCAAGATTTTTAGAATTAGTATTAGGTATTTTAATAAGTAGTACCATGTTTTCACCATCGCAGTCCGAAGCCAACGTCTTAGGCTTTTTTAGGAATCTATTTGGCACAACAAGACCAACAGCAACATCAACTCTAGCGCCCCAGCCCCAAGCAAGAGTTTCAATAGAACCATCAGTTAGTCGAGTTGAAAGTAGCTTAGTAAATGGCAATAAGTGTTTAGAATTCTATAAAGCGAGTCAAGCTCAATCAAAATTGAATAAAACATCTAAAAAACTAGAACCAAATGAAGTTTCGGATTTAAAATCTTTTGGTCAGGCAATGACTGAAGGGATGTTGCTTCAGCCCGGACAGGCCGACTTGTTTGATGTTTATCGAAAACTTTATTTTGGAGACCCGAATACTTCTGTTAATAACGAGACTTTGAAGTCTGTAACTGATATTCAAAAAAAACACCCAGAGCTTCAAAAACCACACTTTCGTGAGTACGAGATCTCCCAGGTCGAAAAAGTTTATGAGATGCCTGCATCTTTGGCTAAATATTTAAAATCACAAATTCAGACGGCTGGCGAAGTACGTAATAATTTATTACAAATTGAAGCCAATCTTGGATTTTGGAGAAAAGTTTTAGACTACCAAGATGCTGAGATGCCAGATGCGATAAAACAAATGCAAAGTAAGCTAGGTAAAGATTCACTGGCTTCAGACAAAGAAGCTTACCGAAATGCTAAGTCTGCATTTGATTCCGCCGCTAAAAAAAGATTTGAAAGTTATTTGAATCGTCTGATTTCAAAGGCTAACCGCGATTTACTTACGGACCTTAAAAATGACAAAGAAGACTATCAAAAGAAAGTTAAGGCTCTCTATTCGAGCTTAAAGTATATTCAAGAATGGATGGATAAAAAAGGCCGCAATACCCAAACCATCCGGCAAGCGATGGTTGACCTTATTCACACGGTCGGTTTCGGGAACCAGGCGACACAAGTCTTATTGAAAAGTAAAAACGCTCTAGATCGAATCGAAGGGCTCAAAAAAGTTTTAGATGAACGAGACGCCGTCGCAATGGATATCGGGTTTGCGGGTCACTTTCAGGAACTCCAAGCGAGTTTAAGAATTGATTTCCCAACAGGCTTGTCAAAGAATGAAAATCCGAACCAAAATATTCAAAGGCTCGAACAAGAGGTCTTGGTTGGGCGATATACGACAAAGCCCACCGAAACAATTAGAGTGAGAAGTCTTTCGATTCAAGAAGCGCCCTTTCGTTCGTGTTTAGGCGGATCTGACTGTTCAACAAGAACCTACTTTTCAAAAGCCCTTGATCCCAATTACAATTATTTCACAATGACTGACAGCAACTTTAATTCAAGTGGACACATTACAGTTGTTCTGGGCGAAGCCCAGAACCCGACAACGGGTCAAATTGAAAAAGTTGCTTTTATTGATAAGCTTCAAAATGTGCCAAATCAGCAAATTCCAAGTTTTCTTCAAGCTGTATCAATGAGCCTTGCTGATAGAGGCTATAAATTGGGTGTTCCCGAAGATGTCGGCGATCATAATGGGATGTCCAACATGGATACAACAAGGCATTTCGTTGCAAATGAGATCGTTCCGAAACTTTCTCAAAAGCTTACAACATTTGCTCCACATCCAAATCAGTATGATTTTAAGAATACTTATTCGAGAGCTTATAACAAATTGACCGTGAAGATTTACGAGCCCACAGCGGTCGATGCGGATACTGAAATCAGACCAGGCCGCGAGTATAAAAACTTCGTAGCAAATAAAGATCTAGACAAAAATAAACTCATTCAGGATTTGCTAAACCTAAAAAACTCTCAAGACCCGAGTGATGTTTTAAAATATGTGTCTAGCGGTCAAGTTGTGTCACAGCTAGAAAAACTGGGTCTTTTTTCAGTGAAAGAATTTGAAAAGGATTTAGGAAAAATTCTCGAAAGACAAGATCTTCCATTTAATATCCGCAAAGCTGCTGCATTCGAAGCTTTATTAATTAAAGCTGAACAAAATCAAAACGAGTTAAGTCTTGATTTTAAAAACTTCGACGAGACTGAAAGAACTCAAGTTTCATCTGAAATCAGGCAGTGGTCAAAATCGTCGGACAAGCGAAGAAAGAAGTTTGCTGATAGCTTAACGGATAAATGGTCCGATGCCGTATCCAAGAGCGATATCAAAACCCTTGAGGCTTTTGTTGCTTTGAAGTTATTTGACATCAACACCAGAGATGAAGGTGGGTTTTCAACTCTTCATAGAGCTATCCACATGGACCAAAAGACTGTTGTTGAATGGCTAGTAGTAAACCCTAAGCTTGATCTAAATTATAAAGACGATCTAGGGTTTACGGATGTCGACCACGCAAGACTTCTGGGTAAAAATGAAATTGCAGATTTCATTGAAAAAATAAGACTTGAATCAAAATCAAGAAAATTTGAAGTAAAAGAGCGAAATGCCCAGATCAAGACAGCTCTTTATCCGAATGGAACGCCCATTGTGGACTTTGTTAAAGTACCAGGTGGCAAGTTTAGAATGGGCGATGCTGAAAAAGTGTCTGTCACAATAACGAAACCATTTGAAATGATGTCTACTCAGACCACGCAAAAAATGTGGAAAGATATTGTTAACCTTGCAAGCGTTCACCTAAAAGGGAAATACAGTAGTTTAACAGCTGACCCGTCCAACTTTAAGGGCGATATGAATCCAGTTGAGCAAGTATCCCATACAGATATTGGTAGTTGGAATATGGCTGTAAATGAGCTTTCAAAGCTTAATGATCCACAGGTTCAAAAGGCAATGGCGGAGATATTCCCAGGGCATAAAAAAGATGACGACTACAGAATGCCTACTGAAGCCGAATGGGAGTATGTGGCCCGAATGAGAGGTCTTTCAACTGGAGACTACGCTCATGGTAACACGGATAAAAATTTAGGAGACTACGCATGGTACAGTGGCAACGCTGGATCAAAAACTCATCCTGTGGGACTTAAAAAGCCAATCATGATCAACGGCAAGCCTATCTATGATATTCACGGCAATGTTTGGGAATGGCTCGCTGATTGGTATGGTAGTAATCTTCCTGGTGGTATAGATCCACAGGGCCCTGCAACGGGCTCTCGCCGCGTCATCCGTGGCGGTGGTTGGGGCAGCAGTGCGCAGTTCTTGCGTTCGGGTTCTCGGAACAACGGCTCGCCTGGTATTCGCTACTACAATGTGGGGTTCCGCCTCGTGAGGGCTAGCCCGTAGCTCTTAGCCTTTTTACTCTTTTACCCTTGAAAGGCTGAAGACAAATGGATTTGAGAACGAAGGCCCGCTGAAAGCGCGGCTGTAGTGTTCAAATCCATTTGGCGTAAGCCAAAATTTTTAATTTTTTCCACCTATTTTGCTGTGCGCAAATAGAAATATTTTTATAATTCAATTAAGTTATAAAATTGGTTAACCGAATCAATCGGTTGTTTCGTCCAAGCTTAGAAGAACTCGGCTCGACTGTTCTTTGTAGAGTAAAATATTAGTTTATAGAAAAACATCGGAGTGCTAACACACTTCAAGGTCATAGAAAATCGCCTTTGCGATATTCAACATGCTTGGAGAGGGGAAATAATGTTGATCAAAGTCATATCGTTGGCTTTTGATTCAATTTACGGTGGATTCAATGATCAGGAAGTTCGAGATTTTTTAAAAGATAAAGAAGTCATCTCAATCACAGATTTTCATTTTATAAAAAATGATGTCCCCTATCTGACCTTCATCTTAAGATACTTTCCTCATCGAGCCGAAATTGAATCGAAAAATGCGCCAAAAGAAAAACGCGATCAAGATGAAGACTGGAAGAAGCTACTGACTGAGGCCGACATGGGCCTTTTTAATATTCTACGCGATTGGAGATCTCAGCGGTGCAAAAAAGAAGGTGTGCCGCCCTATATTTTATTTACGAATCAACAATTGGCAATGATTGTAAAAAAGAGACCTCAGTCACTTTCGGAGCTTACGCAGATTGATGGGATCGGAAAAGGTAAAGCTGAAAAATACGGTGAAGAAGTTCTGTCGATTTCAAAAATAAATATCGAAACCAAACCTGAGCCAATTGAGACAAATTCAGATGGAGCATGATCACAAAGAACTTCAATCAGATTCAAAAAAAGATCTGCCCATTTTTATCAAGTGGATGGATTTTCTAAAGTGGTTACTAGTGATTTTAGACGGTTTTCCGAAAAAAGCCCGATTCAATTTCACTGATCGCCTTACGAACCTGTCATTGCAGATTGTTGAAGATCTGGTTGAAGCAAGATACAGCCGAAATAAAGGCACTGTACTACGACGAGCCAATATGAACTTAGAAAAAATTCGTATTTTAATACGGATTTGCTTTGAACTGAGGTTTTTATCTCGAAAGTCGTATGAACACGCCTCATTTTTAATAAATGAAGTCGGTAAAATGCTCGGTGGATGGATGAAGCAGCAACAGGATGATCATGAAAAGATACGCTAATCTTTACATAAGGATCATTACATTTGAAAATTTACTCTTGGCTGCAAAAAAATCTATGCGCGGGAAGAAAGCAAAGAATTCGGTGATCACTTTTAATTTTAATCTCGAAAATGAATTGATTTTGCTACACCAACAACTTGGCGACAAAACATATCAACCTCGTCCTTATTCGCAGTTTGAAGTAACGGAGCCAAAGGTCAGGAAAATATGCAGTTCTGATTTTAGAGATCGAGTTGTTCACCACTCTATTTGCAACATTATCGAACCCATTTTTGAAAGCAGGTCTATCAAGGATAGCTACGCCTGTCGTGTTGGCAAAGGCGCGCACCTTGCTGTTTCAAGATGCCAAGAATTCGCCCGAAAGTACCCATATTATCTAAAGTGTGACATTAAAAAGTTTTTTGAAAGTATCGACCACCAAGTCTTAAAAAATATCTTACGAAGGCTTTTTAAAGATAAGGATCTACTTTGGGTTCTTGATCTGATAATTGACCATAAAGTCCCTGGAAATTTAGCGGGTCGCGGTCTTCCGATTGGAAATCTGACCAGCCAGCATTTTGCAAATTTATATCTAGGCGAATTGGACCACCTTATCAAAGATCGATTCGGAATAAAAGGTTATGTCCGCTACATGGATGACTTTATCTGTTTTGCAGACAGCAAAAAGGAACTTTGGGATTTACATTCAAAAATTGATCAATTTGTAACTCAAGTCCTGAAGATCGAACTTAAAGAAAAGGTAACTCAGATAGCTCCTGTGTCTGAAGGGATTCCATTCTTAGGATTTCGAATTTTCCCGCAGCTTATTCGACTCAAAAGAGAAAACTTATCTCGCATGAGAATCAAAATTAGAAAAAAAGAGATTCAGTTTAAAAAGGGGCATGTTTCCGAAAGGGACTTGATAAATTCTGTGGGAAGTATTGTCGCACATGTCAGTCATGTAAACTCATTGTCTGTCAGGAGGGGCATTTTTAAAGAATCATTAAATACGGTGTAATGACCAACATTACGGGCTCTAACCGCGTCATCCGTGGCGGTAGTTGGAACAACAATGCGCAGAACTTGCGTTCGGGTAATCGGAACAACAACTCGCCTGGTAATCGCAACAACAATGTGGGGTTCCGCCTCGTGAGCACACAGCTCAAGAAAAACGGCCGGAAGATGTCGTCTACGGATTACATCTGCGTGCCAAGGCTATGTCCAGGTCATTACTCCTGCGCTGATGCCACTCTGGTGTCAGACAAATATCGCTGAAAAGCGGCGTCTGGTAGGCTTAGGCCGAAGGCCGCCGCTTTACTTTATAAACGATAGTATTATGAAATAGAGAAATACCCGAGCATTGCTCCTTTTCCGTATATTTACCTTTACGGAGAACAGGGGTCGTATGCCAAGAAGTGTTAAACATTACAATGATAAGCAGCTCAATCGCCTCGTGAGGCACCTAGGAAGTATGCTTAAATATTACCGAGAGCAAAATGGCCTTTCGCAAAATAAACTCTCAAAGGTATCAGGGGTTTCAATATCCACGATAAACGAAATAGAAAATCTGCTAGTTTCTGACGTTAGGCTCTCGACGATCTCTACTCTTGCCGCGACCCTGAATATTGATCCATTAAAACTAATAGCACCTGCAAATTTTGTTCTAAACGAAGATGATAAAAAAGATTTCAAATCAGCTTTTAAAGTTTTTGATCGTATTAATCGAAGACTTTCCTAAATTCTAGAAAAAAAGAATTTATTTTGCGGCATTTCTGCCAACTCTTGCTTCTTTTCTATAATTATAAAACGATCTCACTTTCTTGCCGGTTCTATCGCTAAAGATTCTGGCTTGGTCTTTAACCTTAAGGCCTTGCCTAGCGAGTTCTTTAACTAAAGTTTCTGGATCGAGAGATCCCTTAGGAAGAGTATCAGAGAATAATTCCTTCCATGAATCAGGATGGACTTCGGCTAATCTATAGCCCTTTTTTAAGGTTCTAAAACTGATTTGAGATAGCGTACTTTCAGTCGCATGACTCAGCAAAAAATCGACTACCTCTACTGCTAGTTTTGTTTTTGGATACCATCTTTTTTGAGAAGCGGCAGTTAGCAAAAACTTTTTAGCTTCGGTTAACGTAATATCAATTTTTCTGGAATAACCTCGGGATTTTATTGCCTCACCATCGGCAGTTTTTGGAAATGAATTACAAACTATAATTAATTTTCCTAGAAACTCAAATTCAGAAGTACTCGCTTTAGATGAAGTCGATCCCCATTTAACAAGACGCTTGTTTCCTTTAGATGGCCAAGTGGCTGCTTTTAGAATTGCCATCGCGCTTGGATCATTAAATATCCCGGCGCAATCATCTAAAAGTACCACTTGATCAAAATATTCAGCTAAAAAATTATATAGATTAAGCGGCGTTGAATAGGCTCCTAAATGGTGTGCCTCAATCTTGGCAAGCTTTAGGGATTCTTCGACGGAAGTAGTTTTGCCCCAACCAGGAGGTCCTTCTATAACAAGCGCGTGCATATCATCGGCATCGACGATGGCTTCGATATACTTTTTAATTGCGCTCACATGATCCATACGAGCATTTTCTAATTTCATTGATTACCTCGGATTTGGTGCCTTATGCACAGATACTGCAAAATGCACTAAAAGGATATCCTTGACGAGCAAAAAAGTGCAAATTGCAGTTTCTATGCATCGCGGTTGAAAAATGTCATTTTCACGCAAACGCACTTTGCCTCGTTTAATTTCGTCGAACTTTAATACATTTTAGGAATTTATTTCAATTCCAAGAAGTCGTCCGAAAATCCGAACGCTCATCATTTTCCAATAAAGATTTTGAATTCAACGACTTATTCATTTTTTTCAAATTCGTGTGAGACTCGTGTCCGGTAATCCGGACGGTATTATTTTTCAATTCTTTATGAGCTAAATATTTAATTCATATAGCAAAAATAGAAGTTGAATTTTTTACCCGTTCGCCGTGTCGAACGAAAATTGTAGCGGAAATTCCACATCAAGATCTAAGCTATTGATTTTATGACACCCAGTTTGAGAAAACCAACCGGCACCAACATTGCTCTGTGAATCTGGCAGACGATTTTCGGATCGTTAACTGTTCGGGGGGGGATAAGAGAATGAGTCACACAATTCTAATAGTAGATGATAAACCAGAGAATTTAAGTCTGCTTAAGTCAATCCTGGAATCAAAAGGATTTTTTGTTCATCAAGCAGCTAGTGCTAAGTTTGCCATCTCGCTTATAAAAAAGAATATTGGTCGCTATGCCTTGGCCATCGTTGATTTTCATATGCCTGAGGTTAACGGTGATCAGGCCACTAAAATGTTTCATGAGATTGATCCCGGACTTCAGGTTATAAATATCACTGGTGATGATTCCGATGAAACCGCCGACAAGTGCCACAAAGCAGGATCGTTCTTAGTACTGCCAAGGCTTATAAGTCATATTCGGCTCGTTAGCATTGTTGAAAGCTACTGTAAGCGGTTTGACCAAAAAAGCATTTCTCATGTAGTAAGCCCTCCTAAGATTACTTCTGATGTTGAAAAATATATAGCAACATTCAATATGGTTGGGGTGTCTGAGCAAACAAAAAACGCCTGCGAGCTAATCGATAGATATGCCAGGCGTCCAGAGATAGTTTTAATAGTCGGCGAAAACGGTACCGGCAAAGAAAAAATAGCCAAAGCGATTCATGAAAAATCAAAGTTCTCTAGCGGCCCATTTATTTCTGTAAATTGTACGGCGATTACCGTTGGTATTATTGAAAGCGAGCTTTTCGGTCATGTTAAAGGCGCATTTACTGGGGCCATTGGCGCAAAAAAAGGATTTTTTAAAGAAGCCGACGGCGGCACCATTTTTTTAGATGAAATTGGAGATCTACCTCTGAGTGTCCAGGTTAAGTTTTTAAGGGTGCTTCAAGAAAAAGAGATCACACCAGTAGGATCAAGTATATCTGTAAAAACAAATGTTAGGGTAATTTCCGCGACAAATGCCGATCTAGAAAAGGCCGTCAAAAGAGGAACTTTTAGAGAAGATCTCTATTACAGATTAAATGTTCTTCCTATTGAGCTTGCACCGCTGAGAAAGAGAACGAGTGATATCGAACCACTTGTTCTCCATTTTCTAAATGAGTGGAAAAATAAAACTGGAGAAAAAAGAGAGATAACTCAAAACGCTTTATCGACGCTGCTCAAGTATTCTTGGCCGGGTAACGTGCGGCAGTTAGAAAATGCGGTCACAAGGATGCTGGCGCAATACTCTGATGAAAAACTAGATGTTAACCATATCGATAAAACGTTTTTAACAAAAAAGAACGAATCCAATATTGAATCTTATGACGATGCTTTGGAATTATGGAGTCATTATAAAGTCGAAACGTTTCATCGAGAACGTGAGGTCTTAGAGAAGATCGTTGTAATGTCTGGATCAATGACAAAAGCATCAAAGCTTATAGGAATTGCGAAATCAACCCTGCACGACAAGCTTAAAGGTCTTGGCGTTCAGATAAACAAATTGTGGGAGGACGAAGTATGAGAAATGTAAAATCACTGGTAATAGTTGTGGCTTTATTATTTGGAGCGCCAGTTTTTTCTGAAGAAGTTAAGAGTCAAAATGTGAAGGCTCTGTCTGAAAATGAAGTCAAAGAGGCTATTGGTCTTCTGCTTAAGGCCGGGCTGCTAAGTGTTCAAGAAACTGATACTCTTGTAAAAAGAGCTTCCATTCTTGATGAGTTAGCAGGTCGCGGTAGAGTACAAATCCTTGGGGCGGCTCAGAGTTCAATTTGTGGTAAACAGAAATAAGATCTAGAGTCATGAAAAACCACCACTATGTTATTATTTTTATCGGGCTTGCGGCGGGAATATTTCTCGCTCAATCCTATATCAAAAGAGGCCCCGCCATGTCAGACACATTAAGAGTCGCCTTTCCAAATGGTTTACCCGCAAAATCGTATGAACCAACCAGGATTCATTTAGCACCAGAATATATATTTTTAGAAAATACCTTCAGTCCATTAGTTGAGTTATCTCCAAATGATGCAACTATTAGAAGCGGACTAGCCGACAAATGGGAGTGGCGAAATGATGAACTTCATTTCTTTATACGTGATGGTGTTAAGACCATAGATGGAAAAGCAATTACCGCTGAAGATGCCGCATTCTCTCTTAAAAGACTGCTTGTTCGCACTCAAAATACTCACGGCAATTTAAAAGACCTTGTATGTAAAGGCTACGAAGTTAAGTCCATTGAGGATGCTTGTCCTGGAATTAGTTATAAAGATAACGAGCTAATATTACAAATTGTAGGAAAATCAGCATTCATACTTCCTATGCTAACAGGAATTGATTTTGCTATTATTCCAAAATCATCAGTTGACCCAAAGTCGCTTGAAATTATCGATTACAGAAATACGTCGGGTCCTTACTACGTGAGTAGAGATAGCGAAAGCGGCAACATTGAACTAACGGCAAACACAAGTCACTATCATTACTCTAAAAATATTGCGCAAAAAATTCAGCTTGTTCCGGTTGATCCAAAGCATAAGTCAGATTCATTACGCCTTTTTAACGAAAGTAAAATAGATTTTATTACCACAATTGATTCAGCAAAGTCTGAAGAAGTTTATGAATTAAGTAAAACGTCACCTGGGGCTGAATTTCACTCTACTGCAAATATAAGAACATTTGCCTTGTTTTTTACAGATCGTGGAATAAAAGAGCTTAGTCCTCTACAAAGATTATTGATAGGCAAGAAAATAAAAGAGTCAGTTTCTAGTCACTTTCTAAAGCTTCCTGGTTATGAAAATACCTTTCAGTTTTTTCCGCAGCATGGCGATGGAGCAATTGAAACAGAAAAGGCTCGACAGATTTTAGAACGGCCAACTCCTATGATAGATATAAGCAAATTAAATTTGTCTATCTCAATAGTTAGAGTCGGAAACATAGAAGAATACAAGAAGTGTATATTGTCAGCAATTCCCTCAGTAACTGTACTTGAAGGAAAAAACTTACCCTCATTTCAAAAATATAGTACTATCACAGATATGCCCCACGCATATATTCTTGGCCCCGACACGGGTTTTAACGAGGACATTTCGCTAATTTCATATTCTTTAATGGCTGGTTTTTTTGGACTTACTGAAAAAGAACGACAGGCATGGCTAGCAAACTATATGTCAAAGCAAAATAAAGATGATCGGCTTAAGCTGCTCCAACAAATTCATGAGTCCGCGCTGGAGGATGCGCTTTTTGTCCCATTGTTTTCTGGTCCCTATACGGCTTTAGTAAAAAAAGGCTGGAACATTCAACTCTCTAAAATCCTAGCGAATAATCCACTATGGCTCATTACGAAGGACTAACTCGCTGGATATTAGATAGTGCCGAGATTCTTAATCTTCAAGTAACTCAGCTTGATTGGATTAGTGATTACTTTCAAGGTCACTATGATCTAGATGTAAAAATTGAGATCGATTCAAAAACCTACGGTGGTCGAGGATCAGACTTAGATTCAAATTTGGCTCTTGTTAAGGCTGTATGTGAATCAATCGAGCGTTATGTGTGCGATAAAAACAAAATCAGCTCAACTGGAGTTGCCGGTCATCAGAATTTTGATCTAGCCAAAGAAAATGCGTTACTTGAGTATATCGAGCGCATATCGATTTGGTCACACCACAGTCAAAAAAATGGAATGAAGCTTATTTCATCACAAGGATTTGTAATAGATACCAGAGACTACGGCAAAACAGATTTTAATCTTTTGCAATTTGAAATGATCGTGCCTGTTGGTTTTGTCGGGATCTTCACGTTAGCTCATGGTCTAGATAGCGGCAAAAATCTTGGCGGCATCATGGGCGCTGCCGTTAGTAGAAATATCCAAGATGCCCAGAAGAAATCAAAAATTGAATGTTTACGAAATCTCGCTGCGCTTAGAGTTGAGTCAATTGCTCCCATATCGCATGGGCAGTTTAAAAAAATTGCAAAGCCGACATCTAACGACTCCCAAGGGCTTTTATTTGATCCTAGTTACTGTGAAAATCTAGTTGAAATTCTTAATTTAAATCAAGAAATAAAAATAGATCTAAACTTAGACTTAAATAATTTGAAATTTTCAGAACTTATATACTCACATCCAAGTTTAAACGAATGTCCGCTAAAATTTGCTTGCTGCCTTGATCAAGACAATAACCCTGCTCCTGATGCAGAGTTTGTGGGGTGATAAGATGATTAGCCGCTTAGAGCAAGAAATCAAAAAAACGACATTTAGATTTTTTCTAACCTCGTTAATTTTACTTTTAGCGGCCATTGCGCTCTCTGTGATTTGGAACCGTTCTATTAAAGATGAGCTAGCGATTCAAGCATCAAGTTTTGTCAGAAAAGGGATTTCGACAAAAGAAATGCGCGGGGTTGTCGAGTATTTAAATGGCGTACAATTTTCTGCATTTACGCATGTCTCGCTCGTCTCACCGACGGATGAGCATATCATCACTTTGCCCCCAGTTTTTGATAGAAGGACTAGCTCCCAAGATCATATTAGTCAGATTCTTTATTCATCCGTTACTATTCCCATATTTCTAGATACCGAATCAAAAAGCCTCGTAGCAAAGGCAACCTATACCTATTCAAGATTTGAACTTGTACCGTATGCTGTTCTTATCTGGCTATTTTCAGCTATAATGCTGGCCCTAGTGTTTAATCAAGCAAAGAAGAAGGTCGAGATTGAATTTGAAAAAGAAGTTCGAGTTAAAAATGCTGAACTTATCGAGGAAATAGCAAAAAAAGTCAGACATAATATTAGATCCCCACTAGCAAGCTTAAGGGCCATATTTATTGAGAAAATGTTTTCACCAGAAAAGATTTTTGATCAGGGCATTGGGGTTATCAAAAGACTTGAAGAAATTATTGAAGAACTTAAACCAAGAAATCCTAATAGCGCATCAATAAATTCTGTTGCGAGTAAGCAAACCACCAAAGCCATCTTTGATGTGGTTCAGATGCTTAAGTCAATCGTAGCAGAAAAGAAACTCATTTCAAAAAATGTTAAAATTGATTTAACCATAGTAAATTCTGAATCCGATCTTGGCATATACACCTTTATCCCTACAGCCCATTTTCTACCGATGTTATCAAATATTATAGATAATTCTCTTCAAGCGATAAAAAACGAAGGCGCGATTGATATCATCTTGTCTTTCGATGAGGAATCATTTTCAATTGAAGTTAAAGACACAGGTCATGGGATCTCAAATGAACACCTCTCAAAAGTGTTTGATAGGCACTTCACACACGGAAAAATCGATGGCTCTGGACTTGGGCTATATTACTCTAAGAAACTTGTTGAATCCAATTTAGGAAATATCGAAATAACATCTGAATATGGCAAAGGCACATCTCTATCAATCATTTTGCCTAAGGTGAAAACCCCTTCTTGGCATATCGATAAAATTTCGCTTGAAAAGTACCATTTGATTAAATTGTGTGACGACCAGCAGACAATGTTAGACGCCTGGGAAGTAAAGTTTAGGGGACTTAGTAAATCTCTGGCAATAGAGTCCTTTCGATCTTGCGAATCGATGGAGCAATCAGTTGATCCAACTTTTTCTAGTCTCTACTTGGTTGATTTTGATTTAGGGGACGGAAAAATGACAGGCCTTGATTTTTTAGAGAGGCACCCCTTGCTTGCTAGTAACTTTGTCCTAGTAACCGGCCATTATGACGAATCTTGGATTCAGGAAGCCTGCCAGCGGTTAAAGTGCAAGCTCCTGTCTAAAGATAGCATCTTTCAAATTGAATTTAACTAAGAGCATTCTTGTTCGGTTAAGACGTCAATACGGTTTTATCATTGAGTTCCTATCACATTCTCAAACTTATCGATTCAAATTAAACTATAGGTTTTTCGGCGCTTGTTCGCCAGGCCGGACGTTTTGAAGGTTTTTGCCAAATTCGCCGGACGATTTCGTTAAGTATTTATTTTGTCAGAGTAAATTTAAATCCACCGTTCGGATTCTCGGACGCTTTCAATTTTTCAGAAAAAAACTGAAAATCAAAATCTAGTAATTTCAATAGTTTGAAGCTCAATCAAAGCAAATCCGAATTTTGGCACACTTACTGCCCTATATAGCTAGTGAAAGCTGCGCAAAACGGCACGCTGAAAAAACTAAGAGGGGGGAAAAATGATTTTAAGTTGTAGACCAATACTGGCTTATAGGGGGCCAGCTCGAAACAAGAAAAAGAAGGCTCAGTATAAAAATTGTAAGAACTGCGGAAGCGCAAATTTACTTGAGTCTGGACCAGATC
>CAWVRN010000029.1:0-62640 GCA_963932905.1 uncultured Bdellovibrio sp. | reverse complement strand
ATGCTCCTTTTTTTATGACTAATTGCTTCCCACTAAGACCCGTTATGAACCTCAAATTCCTCACCGGATCGCCCCTGTTGGTGGATTCTTATTTCACCAACTTTACGCGGATTGAATTTACCCGCATCGACAATCGCCACAGTGATTTTCTGAGAAATAGAAACAAAAGGAATTTCCGGTTGTTTAAAAAAGAAATAGAACTGCTCACCATAAATAGAATTCAAAGCTCGCAGCACTAACCCTTCAGCAACAAGCTTGCAATTCTTTACCGGAGAATTAGAAAAACTCCGCAAGACTTCTAGCGCCTTAACAATTCTTGCTGCTTTTAAAAGTTGTTCTTCTGAGACCTGAGGAAATGATTTTCTATCTTTAAACGTTTTCGCCGTTTCTTCGCATCTCTTTTTTTCAATTTCATGGGCTTCGATGACAGCGTCTAATATTTGCTTTTTTGTGAGATTCATCTTGATAGCATAATTTAGCTTAGCCCCATTGTAAATATCCCAAGATGCACCATTGGCAAATTTAAACAAGAAGACCAGAAGACTCCAGCGGAACGCCACGCTTCAGTAGTGTGAGGCTACCGACCTAAAAAGGTCTGCCCGACTGAACATATTTTTAATTTTGAAATAGTTTATCCATTTGAAATTCCAAAATGGCTTTGCATTTCTGTATCCAAACTAAGCCTCAACCAATGCTGCCAAAGCCCATCAACATGGTGGTATGAGTTTTAGGTGGTTAAACCATCAGTTGGTTGGCAAATAGGGTTCGCCCGCTATAAGGTTTTACACAAATTTCAAATAAACGGACAACCTAAGTAATTATGTAAAAAGTATTTGAATCTTAAACATCAAGCCAATGGCTGTATAGCCTATAAAAACAAACTGTGGAGACCTCACACTATACACATGATTATTATTCAAGCTTGTAGTTTTTTAATGGTTCTAAGTTGTTTAACCATGCCGAAAGTCAATCCCACATCATTTGTTTACAGCACATCCTATTAATGCTATCGATATTACGAATCTTAGCGGGGGGACTATGAAATCTTTTACGTTTTTAATCGGAATTCTTTTACTTGTTGGATGTTCTAAAAATAGTGATTCATCTTCGCCACAATCACCAACTCCAACCATCCAATCCCCTAACGACAAAAATGAACCAAACAAAAAAGCTGAAATTAATTTTGAAAAATTTGGTTTAATCAGAGAATTTGGAGACTCAGACAATGCCGCACTTTTTGGTTTGTTTTCTGAGTCAGGAAAATTTGAAATCTCTAAAATCGTAGGACCAGAGTTTCTGAATACTTACCAGGTTGGTATTCTCAATGAATCTTCAGTTGAAAAACTATTTTCTAAAAGCTCTTCCCCTTTAAATATAACTGAAAAACAAAATTTACTATCAAAGTTTAATGGTGCTACCATTATCTACACCGAGGGTTACACTGGAAATCTTTGCAGACTTGATGAAACTCAATTTGAAATTACAGCCATCGGTAAGATTCAATCAACTGATGTCGAAGTCACTTTTCAATTTGTAGCAAATCCTAATTTGAATGGAAGTTGTAATTTTCGTAACTTTGGGATCTTAGTTAAATATACAAATTAGTTTTCTGAGAGTCATTAAAGCCTCCCAGTTAATCCAGTTGCGTCTGACTCTATTCTAATCGCCAACTCCGGTTCGGATTTGCGAATCGCTTTCATTGCTGTTTTCAAAATATCTCTTTGGAGAAATTTATTAGCTCTTTCGTCCGAGTCACTTTGCCATGAATAGAATAAATTTTTTTCGATTTTATTAGAAATCATTTTATCCTCATCACATGAAGTACCTGAATTCGTAAGGTCTCGGAGCGAGATCAGGAATTCGTTTTACCGTTCGCGCCAAAACCTCTGAATATCCCAAGGTCACAGGCAAAAAATCATAGAGGCCGTCGTTATTCCAATTCATTTTAGTTAGTCCAAGAATAGCATTGCAATCATCATCCCAGCTTCCGTGTCCTGCGTGTCGTACAAGTAACAATGGCTTGGGAATACCTTTACCCTCTTTGAAAAAATTCTTTCCACCTACTGCTGTTGGCGTGCTTTTTCATCTTTAACTAAAGGGCGATCGTAACTGATACCTCTCCAGATTGAGTTTCCTTGAATTTGTATTAAATGCAATCCTTCGGCCGACTTCCAAGCATCAAAGCAACCTCCAAACTTTATTTGTCAATCCAGTAGCATATTGCGAAAACATTAAGGATGTGGTGTTATAGCGATAATTGTGATTTCTTTAGCCGCAGGCCCATAACACGAGAAAACTCTATAAGCGCCCGGTGTGTTGTTCTGGGCATAAGCCTCAAAAACATCTTCTCCATTAGGACCAGTCAAGGAATTGAACTTGTGGGTTTTTAAACTGGGATGTTTTGGATTGACCTCTAAATAACCTAAACATTTTTGAACTGCTTTCAGGATGCCTTGTTTGCTTCGAGCTTTTTCTAGCTCACCTAAGTCAGAATCTCCCTGCTCTGTAAATTTTAAGGTAAAACTCATGACTTTTTATCTTACTTTTCGTCTTTAACAAATTTAGCGAATGATCCTCTTGATTTCCTCTTAGGTGACCTTAACTGACCGAGTCCAGTCTGCACCTTTTTCATTGCGTCCATATTCTTCCATAACCATTCTTCTTGAATTGGAACTGTCACAGCAGGCTTTAGTAAAATCTCGCCATTAGCCTTTTCTTCAACTATAAATTGTTTGCCAGAGAACTTATCTCCGAGGGAAATACGACCTTTGCTATCTGCAACTCTATTTACATCGATCATTTTTTTAGCTCCCATATGTTATGCCCCCGTAATAACTTATTATACCCTAAGTGGGCCAATTAATAAAGTGGGAACTTCCCACTTTATTAATATCGGAAGGGTTATATTCGACTTAAGGGAAAAATAATCGACTGTTTGATCCTTCTTTAGACCCAAAAAAACACCTAAGTAATTGAAATTGCTCAATTCCCTAACATCACCCCAATTTTTTCTCTGACTTTTCCTCAAAAAATTCTAAGTATCGGTTCTAGTTCGATAGATTTTTCGATTTTTATTTGAATGTCTGACCCGAAGTCGGACTTTAAAACTAAACCTTTGATCGAAAGCTCAATATGCTGATCGATCAACTTAACACCTGTATACATTTTAGTTAAATCTCAAAATAAGGCTATGCGAAAATCTAGTTCGGCGTTTCAAAATTAAGATGATAAAGATATACTCTCTAAATGACCCCGAAACAGAATATCGTGAACAAAACAAAAGCAAAACAGATTTTTTTTGCAGTTATTTTTTCATTTATTCTAATTTATAATACTACTTCAGCAATGCTATATCCACGTGTTGAGCGTGACCTTACAACCTATGATAAAAATATTCTAAAAATGAAATCTGATTTTTTACTACAACCACAGGAACCAACTAACAAAACATGGGTTAAAAATAAGATCGACAACATGGTTAAAATTGACCAATACATGAGAAAATTTTGGGACACACCGTTGAATAGCTCATATACCCCAGATGAAAAAAATGAATTTCATAAACAATTTTCATTAAAGTCTGCGACTGTCGATTCTGAAAACACCGCTGATCTCAAAGAACTTCTTAAAATCTATACTTGGTTTAAAATAAGTGAATTCGGAGCAAATACCGAGAGTCAAGCTTGGCTATTAGTTCAACATGCAGATCAGGATCACGAGTTCCAAGAAAATGTACTCAAAATATTAGAAAAGTTGTGGCCATTAAATGAAACAAAGCCTTCAAACTATGCCTATCTATATGATCGCGTAGCTTCATCATTTGGTGACCCAAACAAAAGAAAGCTTCAGCGATATGGTACCCAAGGTCGATGTGTTGGTCCTGGACAATGGGAACCGCTACCGATTGAAAACCCTGAAAAAGTTGATGAGCTTAGAAAATCGGTCGGTCTTAGCACTTTGGCTGAATATAAAATGGTATTTAAAAACCTCTGCCATTAGCTAAAAGGACCGTTTTATTAAAACGAATGCACTTACACCCCAGAGATAGACCTGCAAACTCTAGAAAAACAAAATGGAATTACTAATGGTTCTACGGTTCTACTTCTAACACTCACAAACTCTGAAATTTAATCTCTTCACTCATTCCATATTTTTCATAAAAATGGTTACTGAATACTGTATTGGGATCATATTTTCTTTTTAGTGCAAAGAATTGATCGATCTGAGGGTACATTTGGCGCAATTGAGTGGGAGTATAGGACATTCTATGAGTCAAATAGGCTGCCCCTCTGAGCTTGATGGCCTCATCAATCATCTCGCGGTGAAATGCAGTCATCTTTTGTTCCGCTTCGGGATCTATTTCTTGCACTAATCCTAGTACGATGGTGAATCTATCCTCGCCCGCTGTTGCACTTAAAAAAACTGTTTCATCGTTTTTTAAATGAAGCACTGATGCCGTAACAATCGGTGCATGATGTTTCTGCGCTACCGTACGAAGGCGATCCAAGAAGTTTACGAATTCTGATTTTGGCATCTGATAAACTTGCAGAATAAATGCTTCACCGTTTTTGTGCTTTGCCAACGGTGGCATTTGCGCACTCATGACTTGATTTCGAGTTGTCGTTTCAGGAAGAATCCACGTCGAAACTCGATATTCTAAAAACCAAGCGATATTTTTCCAGAAGGAATCACTTTTTCCTTTATTCAAAAGCCATCCGATAACAGGTGCGGTAGCTTTTTCAACTTTATTTTCTTTTAATTGGGGAACCTCAGCAACCTCTGATTGCGCTTCGTAGGTCATCACAACCATTTCTTGCATAAAAGACTTTGGCGCAATCGAGATATAATTTTGAAACATTCCATTTGGATTTTGAGCTAAATTTTTTTCAAAAAATTCGGGGAACTGTTTGTAATTCATTCTCCAAACTTTTGTTTTATAAAGAACGTTATCCGTAACTTTCAAAGTGGCTTCAAGGATTATCCCAAACAGCCCATAGCCACCAAGGACGGCGCTAAAAAGCTCACTATTTTGATGGCGGCTAGCTGTAACGACTTGGCCATCGTGTAACATGATTTTGATCGACACTACATTTGAAGAAATGGAACTAGATTGTGTATTTAGGCCGCCCGCATTGGCACTTAAGCTGCCAGCTACTGTGAAGAAATTAAAATTTTGCATAACATCGACAGCAAACCCTTTTGGATCCAAGAATGTTTGAATGTCTTTCCATGTCGCCCCTGATTGAACCGTGATTTCATGGGTGCGACTATCAAAACCAATAATCCTATTATATTTTTTTATATCGATGACTAACCCGTTTCGTACCAATGAGTGCCCACCTAAGCTGTGTTGCTGGCCAGCCATTGAAACTTTCAATCCCTTTTCTTTTGCTACCAAAAGAGCTTGGCGAAACTCTTCTTCTGTTAAAGGTTTTACAACGGCCGCAACACAGGTTTCGTTCAGACCGCTGAAATCATTCAAAGATGTACATGTTTTAGGCCTGGAGTGGTCTAATGCAAGTCCCACCGAACTGGCCAAGTAAAAACCTAATAACAAAAAAATAGATTTATTAGAAAGACTCATAGAAAACCTCTAAGTAAAATTAAACAGGGTGAATTGTAGCCGAATGCCCTCAGGCACTCAAATATTTAATGAACATTTTGTAGAGATTTACTCAGCGAATCGTTACTAACGCCAAATCAAACATAAAATTAGCTACTTACGCCGCTTAGTCTTCTTTTTGTTTAAGAAGTTTTGTTATTTAGTTGAGTAAGCTTTATATTTACCCTCGACTCAGCTCTATTCAAACAACGGACTTAAACAAACAGGAAGAAGACTTTTTTATGAAATTCATTTTGCTAGCGATACTCACGATTTCAACTTTTAAATATAGTTTTGCTTTTGCCAACGCAACACTTCAGGCGGCAGAAGATGCACAAGCCGGAATGTTTCAATGTGAAGTCAATGGCCTTGTCAAAGGCAGCAAATATATTTTTAAAAGCAAAAATGAGGAAGCGTGGCTCACTGAATCTTTGCCTGGATCAACAGGATATACATATCAATTAAAAAATCTAATTTTAAGTTTCAAACACGGAAAACCTGTGAAATCTTACGAAAGCGATTTGGGGAATCAGAAAATGAATGTTACAGTTAAAAATGGAATTATCAGTATGGATGGTAAGGCTGTTAACAGAGAACCTTGTATTCAAAAAAGACTATTTGAAGAAGAAGATTTTTATAGTAAAAATTGTACGCCTCTAAGTTCAGATTTACCCGGTGATGAAAAAAAATTTTATGTTAGTTTTGGGCCCAATTTAGGATTTGCTAGACTTGAATATGCATTTCCAAGTGGAGCTCGTTTTAGCAGACCTGCATTAAATCCAGCAGCCAATACGTCCCCACTAAATGAAATGGATTCAGAATTTAACAAGCATTTCAGAGATCAAACAAATAAGGGTACATTAAAAATTGTGCTAAATACCAAGAATAACAAAGTCCAAATTACTTTTTTAGAAAACACAGGCCACTTACATACGTTTATCAACGGTAAAGCATGTATTGCGACGGCTTTTTGATCAGCTCATTTTCGTTACCCTTCAGTCAATTGGGATAGTAACGCCATGCTGATTGAAAACGAAAAAATAATAACAAGCGGAGGATATTTAGCGTTTGTTGATTTAACATTGTCTATTGTCGGTAAAACTTTTGGAACGAACCTCGCCAGGACGGTCGCACAAAGAATTTTGGCGGACACAACTCGACAAAGTCAATCCATCTACTCAAGTACTGAACTCGATAGAGACGATAACAACCCTAGATTTAAAAAACTATATAGCTGGATTGAAGCAAATATCCATCGAAAAATTCAAGTTTCTCAAATGGCAAAGCAAATGAATACAAGTCAAAGAAATTTTCAAAGGCAAGTTGTCGAACAGTGTGGACTGACGCCTAACCAACTACTTCAGCAAAAACGAATTGAGCTAGCCAAAAGGTTACTGAGAACAAAAAGATTTAGCCTCGAAGAAATTGTTGAAAAAATTGGTCTTAGCGATGTTTCATCATTTAGGAAAATTTTTATTCGAGAAGTAGGACTTTCTCCGTCTGAGTTTAGAAAACGAAGCTGATGAGTCCTACTTATGTTTTACCCCTTTAAGAGAAAATCGAACCTCTGATCGGCTTTGCCGGGCTCAATTTCAACAATCTCGGCCGTTACGATTTTTTCAATAACGAATGGATCGGAATCCACTCTCTTAGAAAGTTCATTCAAAGATGTATTATTCGCTATAATCGCGCCTCCCAACCTCGGCTTAATGGTTCCTGAAAGCAAAAATATTCCGTCATTGAATCCTTGCTTCAGCCACTTCATATGCCCGTCCATAAACTTACCCGCCTGATCGCGATGACTAGAAAACTTCAACAAAACAACAAACATAATTCATTCTCCAAAAAAATATTTAAGAAATTTGAGATGTTAGCCATTCTTCCATACGACGGACTTCGCTTTTAACAAACTTTTCATCATGAAAAGTGTTGACTAATGTCGCAACTCCCTGGCTACGGGCAAGAAGATGCATGGCCAATTCATCTGAATCTTTTTTGCGTCCTGCCGCTATAAATTGTTTAGCAAGCCACGTCCTGAATAATGTCATCAATTTATTCGCGTGAGGTTTAGAGACGTGGTTCAACTTAGCTAACTCAGTACACAGAGTTCCTACCGGGCAACCGTAGAGTTTTATTTTCGTCTGATTCATAATAAGTATATGGACAAATTTTCTAATCCGCTCTGTCGGGTTTTGACCATCCGATTCCCAACTATCTAACATCTGTTGTGTGCGATCGAGACGTAGTTCTATGACCGCCTCAAGAATTTCATCTTTGGACTTAAAGTGATGATAAAAATTTCCGCGAGAGATTTTTACCTCATCTGCAATGTCTGCAAAAGACGTATGTTCAAAACCTCTGTGGTAAAAAAGTCGATCAGCCGATTCAACGATGTGCTCACGAGTTGATTTATCTATGGCCATATACACCTCTATTAAAAAGTCTTATTTCCCGATCACTTTGAATAAAAAGGATAATCAATATATCCTTTTTCACCTCCACCATAAAATGTGGAAGGATCAACTTGATTCAGCGGCAGACCTTCCTTAAGTCGATAAACAAGATCAGGATTAGATAAAAATGGCACACCAAATGCGATTAAGTCAGCAGCTCCCGTTTGAATGGCCGCATTCGCACGTGAAAGATCATAGCCGTTGTTTGCTATATAAGCTCCGCTAAACTTAGCTCGTAGAGAACGATAATTAACCGAACTTATTTTTGTCATCATGTCTCCTTCAAGTACGTGCACGTAGGCTAATTTGCGGAGACCGAGTTGTTCCACAAAATATTCAAAATGTGATTGAGGATTAGAATCAGACATCGAATTGAAACTATTTTCAGGAGTTAAGCGAACGCCTATTCTTTGAGTTGGCCAAACAGAACTGACGGCATCGAGAATTTCATTTAATAAACGCATCCGATTTTGAACAGATCCGCCGTAAATATCCTTTCTCTGGTTGCTTCCATCGCGAAGAAATTGATCTATGATATACCCATTGGCACCATGAATTTCAATTCCATCGAATCCAGCCTGCTTAGCCAAAGTCGCGCTATTTTTAAACTGTTCGACAAGATTCGGTATCTCTGTCGTTTCCAGAGCTCGCGGAGTCACAAACTCTTGCATACCAGAATACGTCACAGCCTGGCCTAGCGCTTTTAATGCGGATGGAGCGACAGGTAGTTCCCCATTGGGCTGCATGCTTGGGTGCGAAATGCGACCACAGTGCTGAAGCTGAATAAAAATATGAGAACCTTCTTTGTGAACAACATCCGTCAGGTTTTTCCAGCTTTTGCTTTGAGATTCATTATAAATGCCAGGAGTCATCGGATAACCAATGGCTTGTTCTGATACAGGAACTGATTCCGTGATAATAAGCCCGGCTCCAGATCGCTGTTGATAATGCGTCACCATCATATTGGAAACAAGTCCATCTCTTTCGGCTCGGTTTCGAGTCATAGGGGCCATGATAATACGATTTTCCAGTGGTAAATCACCAAGTTTAAACGATTCGAAAATATTTTTAGACATGAATTCTCCTACCTGCCTACAGCATCCTATATTTCAATCAAACTAGGACACTTGTCCTAGTTTGATTGAAATATAGGACAACTGTCCTAATTAGTCAAGGAATTACTTTTTAAGGTCCGCCTCACCAGCCATATACCACTCAGATCGACCTACCTTCACCAAAGCCATTCTAATGCTTGCAACAGATGATCGAGTGATCGCTTAAACCATTCATGATGGGACAAAAAGGATTCAACTGATGACAGTTTGTCTCAAAATCTTTCCAGACTGTGTTTAAAGTGGGGAGAAGCTGGCAGAGCTAGTGCAGTATCCACGTTTGGAACGACACCGGCACTAGGAGAGTTTTGTGGAAAACCCAGGAATTTTAGGCAATCAAATCGTAACGCTAAGAAAGATGGCCTCATGAACGCAGCACATATACACCTAGTGCTGAATCATTTTCCCTTAGTTGGATTGGCATTCTCTTTTTTTATTTTGGCCCTTGGACTGTTTCGATCCAATGAGAATTACGCAAAAGTAGGCTTGTTCATTATTCTAGTGTCGGGACTACTTTCTGTTCCTACCTATCTCGCGGGAGAACCCGCAGAGGAAATAATTGAAAAGCTTCCGGGCTTTTCAGAGAAACTTGTCGAGGCTCACGAAGAAGCCGCCGAATTGGCGATTTGGTTTATTGGACTAACGGCTTTGGCTGCGGCAGGTACCCTATGGATATACGGCAAGAAGACGACGACTACAAAAATGATGTTAATCTCGACATTGATTCTAAATTTTATTTCGCTAGTATTGATAGGACGAACAAGCAATTTGGGCGGTAAAATTTCACACCCCGAAGTTCGTGGAACGATTGATCAGAATGTAATTTTGGACAACGGCCATTGACGGCAACGGGTTGCATCCATGTTTAACATGAAGAATCAGTTGCTTTTCAAAGGACTAAGTGACTCAGAAGCGGCAGACCGATTAACTCGAACGGGCCACAACGAATTACCACAATCCAAAAAAGAAAATTTTTGGGTTCGAAGCTCTAAACTGCTAAAAGAACCTATGCTGTTGCTTCTCATTGCTGCGGCAATTATCTATTTAATTATGGGCGATTTCGGCGAAGGGATAATGCTGGGGGCCTCGGTATTCGTTGTTATTGGAATATCATTTTACCAAGAACATAAATCAGAGAAAGCCTTAGCCGCACTGAGGGAACTATCCAGTCCTCGCGCCTTAGTGATTCGAAATGGTATTGAGAAAAGAATTCCCGCCAATCAGCTGGTTCCTGGTGATCTTGTGGCTCTCCATGAGGGCGACAGAGTCCCTGCTGACGGCTCTATCCTGCAATCATCCAATCTGACTATTGACGAGTCCCTTCTGACTGGCGAGTCATTCCCAGCCAAGAAGTCCCTAAATGACAACGTCTTTTCAAGCACATTAGTAGTGAGTGGGACCGCATTTTTTCGGGTGATAAAAACAGGAGTAGACACAGAAGTTGGAAAAATTGGAAAAAGTCTTCAAGAGATCGAACCGGAAGAATTAAATCTTACAAAAGAAATTCGTCAGATCGTGCGTTTATTCGCATGGTCCGGCGCACTCATCTGCATTGGCGTCATTGTCCTTTATGGTTTGTCTCACCAAAATTGGATGCAAGCTTTTCTAGTAGGTTTGGCTACGCAAATGGCACTTCTGCCAGAGGAGTTCCCAGTCGTACTTACTATTTTTTTAGCGATGGGGGCTTGGAGACTTTCTAAAATTCAAGTTCTGATTCGCCGCCCCGGCTCTATTGAACGACTAGGTGCCGTGACAGTACTGTGCGTGGATAAGACTGGCACCTTAACCGAAAATCGAATGACAGTCTCTAGCTTAAATAACTCCCATTCCTCAATCAGCATAGATCCGAACTCGTCGCCAAATTTACCTGAAGAATTTCATGAAGTCGCCGAACTTGGGGTGCTGGCGAGTCATCGTGATCCGTTCGATCCCATGGAAAAGGCCATTCGCAGAATGGTCGAAGAAAACAAATGGGGAAAGGATCATATTCATCAGGATTGGGAGCTCATTCGTGACTATGCCCTTTCGGACAAACTTCTTGCCATGTCATGTGTTTGGAAAAACCCAAAATCAGACTCTTATGTGATCGCTTCAAAAGGAGCACCGGAAGCCATTGTGGATCTTTGTCACCTTGATCCGACTCAATCTCGAAAAGTGTTAGAGACAACAAAAGAAATGGCGAAGAGCGGCTTAAGAGTCCTAGGGGTTGCTAAAGCCTCATTCTCAAAGAATCAACTACCCGCTGCTCAACATGAGTTTGAGTTTCAATGGATGGGCTTAATAGGCTTAGAAGATCCCCTTCGCCCTGAAGTTCCTAACGCCGTTCAAATGTGCAGAAAAGCGGGAATTCGAGTCATCATGATGACCGGAGATTATCCAGAGACAGCTCTAAAAATTGCGGGTCAAGCAGGTATAGACACTCTGAATTCCTTGATTACTGGCTCAGAACTTAAATCATTATCAGATCAGGAACTCAGTGAGCGATTAAAATCCGCACATGTTTTTGCCCGCATGGTTCCTGATCAGAAACTTAGAATTGTTAAACTATTGAAAGACTTGGGTCACGTCGTCGCAATGACCGGAGACGGAGTCAACGATGCTCCCAGTCTTAAGTGGGCTGACATAGGCATTTCCATGGGAGCAAGAGGCACTGATGTTGCCAGAGAGGCCTCTGACATAGTTCTTCTTGATGACAATTTTGCATCGATAGTTTCCGGCATCGAGCGAGGCCGTTTGATTTTCAATAACATTAGAAAAGCCATGAGCTATATTGTTTCCATTCATGTGCCCATTGCTGGGCTGTCCATATTGCCTGTTATTTTTAATTGGCCGCTGATTCTACTACCTGTGCATATTGTCTTTCTAGAGCTCATTATTGATCCTGCCTGCTCACTCATGTTTGAATCGCAGACTGCCGATGACGGCGCTATGGAAATACCACCCAGGTCCCTAAACACACGACTTTTTTCAGGCAAAGATCTGTTGCGAAGTTTTTTACAGGGAGTCTTAATTTTGGGAGTTGTCACCGCAGTGCTTTGGTATGATACCCATATCAATAGTGATGCCCCAGACAGAGCCAGGGCTTTTGCTTTCATCGTTTTAGCCATGAGCAATATCGGCCTTATCTTCGCTGACATGAGTGGCGGTTCCCTTCGCCAACTCGGAATGATATTCAAAAAGATTCCAAATATACTTGTTATCGTGGGTGTAGCATCCGGACTGCTACTGGTCACCCAGCTCCATACAATACGAACCCTGTTTCACTTTGGCCCTCTGCAAATACATGAATTTATATTCTCGCTAGCCATTTCTATTTTAGTCTTCGTATTTATTAGTTTCTGGAATTGGCTCTCAAAGAAACGTGCTAAAAACGTCATTTCCATTTCTTTAGACACAAATGGGCAGAAAAAGTCCTAAAAAAACTGTCAATTTGTCTTATTTCTGTTTTCCTCGATTGCCTTCCGACTATAGATTGCTACCGTAAATTAATGATGAAACTGTTTTTAGTCCTGTTGACCCTTCTGAGTTTAGCCGTTGGCCATGCAAAAAATAACGAAGCCAAAATTGCAATGGGGCTGACTAAGCCTCCTTACATTTTTACGGATACCGAGAGTGGGCTGGAGTGCGAAATCATTCGCGAGGCTTTCAAAGCCGTGGGCATTGATTTTAAACCCACCTTTGCTCCGCTCAACCGCGGCGAAATAATGCTTAAGTCTGGAGATGTGGACGGCGCCACTAACAAACTCGAAAAAACTTTAGATGGATATCCGTCTGATCCCTACATAGACTATCACAATGTCGCTGCCTCCCTTAAAGATCGTCATTTAAAAATTGAAAAACCGTCGGATTTGGCAAACTACTCGGTGGCTGCCTTTCAAACGGCGCAAAAAATTTTAGGACCCGACTTTGAATCTATGGCCAACACGAATTCGAACTATGTCGAAGTGGCAGAACAAAAACTTCAAGTTATGCAACTTTTAAAAAAACGTGTCGACGTTATCATAGGCGATATTTTGATTATTCAACACTATCAAAGACAATTCAAAGAAGACTCTGGCATAAAGGAAGAGATTTCTATTCATGATTTATTCAAGACCACGTCCTATGTCATCATGTTCAAAAACGCAAAATTAAGGGACAGTTTTAATTTAGGCTTAGCTAAAATTAGAAAATCCAAAAAGTACGCAGAATTACTAAATAAATATTCTATCAGCGCTCAAAAAAAACCTTAGATTTAGAAGCTTTAGCCAAACTCTACTTAAGTTCGCAGGTCAATTACTCTGAATATATTCTTTTTCGGACTCGTCATTTTTTTACCACCTTCAGTCGAGTTTTCCAGACCAACAAACAGCGCTCCCCTGAAGAATCCTACGCACACAAAAAAAACGGTGATCCAATAGTCACCGTTTAAATAAAACCAAAACTTCTACCTTAATAAAAACTATAAAAGTTTAATATCAACTAAAATTGGGAAATGATCGCTGTAACCAGCTTGCTGCGGTTTATCCGCCATATGATTATAGCGGAAAGGCACGTCGTTTACGGTTTTCCCAGCATACGGGCCCGATTTGTAAGTATACGACGTCGTTAAACCAGGATGCGAGAAAATGCGATAACTTGACCAGTCCACAATCATCGAACTACGAGTCACCATTGATGGTGACACATAGAAATGATCCAAAGCATCCCAAGACATCGCTGGTTGAGCATTGCTACCTGGATAAAAATACGTTCCCGGTGGCACTAGCTTTAAATCGATACCTGCTGTCGGAGCGTTCTTTCTAAACACAGGATCTAAATCATAAACGCCTGCAGTTTGAGAGAATAAATTCAAAGGATTTGGATTATCTTTAGCTACCGTATTGAAGTCACCCATGATGATTACACTAGCGCCCGAAGCTATTTTTGCTTTCACGATCGGAGCTAATGTTTGCGCCGCTACAATGCGCGACTGCACGGGATTATTTTGCGATGGCCAGTGATTCATGTAGATAGCCAGCGCTTGCCAACCACCACTTGTCAACACTTTGAAATTCACTTCCAAGATATCGCGAGTTGGTTTGCCTAATTTAGATGGATCAATACGAATTGAATTCGCATTTACAAATTTCAATTTCGCTGATTCGTTGTACATCAACGCTACGTCGATACCGCGCTCATCGGGACTGTTTGTGGTCACCTGACCTTTAAAACCAAGAACTGACGCTAGTTGCTTCACTACGTTTTCATTTTCAACTTCGATAAGACCCATGATTTGCGGATATCCTCCCGGGATCGCTGCAAATACATTTCTGATTTGTGCTAGTTTTTGCAAGTAGCGGGGCTGTGTCCAATCCACAGACATACAACGTTTTGGATCTGGACTTTTTTGGCAGAATTTTGCTTTTTCAGGATTGCTGTTTGGTAAAAATTCGTAATCGTTCTTACCTTGGTCATGAACTGTATCGAATAGATTTTCAACATTGTAGCTCATTACGCGGATTGTGTTTGGCACTTCGTTCGCTGGAATTGTTTTAGGCGGAAGATAGACAGCCAGACTTACTGAACTGATACCAACTGAAACTAAAATCAACATCTTAACTGCATTAGAGAACATATATCTCCCCTTTATTTAGACCCGTTGTTAAGAATCTTTTAGAGAAGCGACTTATAAAGGTCAATGGCTATATTAGGGCAATGGCTTTAGGCGCATTTTTAAGCTCAAGTTTGTGCAAGTTTTTCCTACAGAGTTTATGCTAAAGCATTGGAAACTGGCTTAATTGTAGTCATTAAAGTAGCACTTCTAAGTTAAAGCGAAAGCCTGATTTTGCCGATAGATAGCTATGATTCAGACCATGCGCTTTATAGGCGTATTCTTAATGATGACCCTATTTTTATCGTCGTGTTCAACCACGCCCAAGGGTACCTTTTTTGAAACTGGTTACGCGTCCTGGTACGGCAAAAAATTTCATGGTCGCAGCACCGCTAGCGGAGAAAAGTACGATATGTACGAACTAACTGCGGCCCATAAAACACTGCCTTTTGGAACTCGCGTTGTGGTTCATAGCAAGACAACCGGTCAAACAGTGGTGGTTAGGATTAATGATCGCGGTCCGTTTGTTTCACGACGTGTGATTGATTTATCTTATGCCGCCGCCAAAGAGTTAAATATGATTGCGGCTGGCGAAGTCGAAGTGGAACTAAGGCTTCAATAGTTCAACCGGCCCATAGACAGGTCGAACTAACCTCCCAAAGCGTTTAAAATTTCGTAGTAACGTTCTTGATCCTTAGTGGTGGTTTCTACGGGAGTCATGGACTCAATAAATTCGTGTGGATGTTTGATCACACCACGAACCGCTTGATGCGTAGCTATCGCTTCTTGAAGACGTGCGATGAACAGCACATGAACATCTTCAAAACTGAGCTGCATTTTTTCTACCAGTTTTAGGCGCTCTTCATCGGTTAGTTTTTTATCGAATACCCGGCGAAAGTAAGCTACAGCTTCTTTAAAACGCCCCCCCGGGATCATCAAAAGGTCCATACCGGAAATAAAAGCATTTAAATACACCGGCATCAGGTCGATACTCTGCAATTGGCCGTAATCGCCCATCCACATGGCATCACTAACCACCAGACCGGCAAACTGCATTTTTTCCTTTAACAAACCATGAGCTACAAGACGAGATTCCGTTGTTAAATTATTGGGATCATATCCCTTAAATTTCGCATGTGTGGTCATGATGCTTAGACTTTCTTCATGCGCTTGAACCTTGGTAGATTTAATCAAGTCGTCAAATGGCTTTAAATGCATCAACAATTTCGCGGGATCAACCACATCTGAAGTCACGACCCCCTCATGTGTATCACCTTTAGTAAGACCGATACCGGGAAAATGCTTCGTTACAAAAATGATATCTTTTTGTTGAATGAATTGCTTGTTTATTTCAACTACACAGGCTGAAACCTTGCCTGCATCTTTGGAAATTCCACGAACAGACGTCAGAGCTTGCGTTGCTAAATCACTGACTACGGACAGAGGATAATTGATACCAACGACTTTGAGTTCCTTGGCGATCAGTTTACCGTGCAATCCGCATAATTCCAATCCGTAGGTTTTAATAGATTCACCTAACCAACGTGGATGAGCCAGTTTTGTAAATCCAGTTGAAAAACGCTGAACGCCTGGAATGAATGAGTGAAATGGAGTTTTATTGTAGGCCCCGCCTTCGTAATCGGTCGAAAACAAGAGTGGTTTTAAACCTAGTTTTTTCGCAGCCACTGAATAGGTCTGAATCGATGCTTTTAGTTTTTCAGAATCATCACCACCGCCATTCCAAAACAGAATACCGCCCGGAGGGTTGGATTTTAAAGCCCTGATCATAGAATCATTAGCACCAACCGTAAATTGCTCAACCAAGAAAAACTGGCTCAGCTCCCTACGCATTTGAGCCGGGCTAGCGTTTGGATTTTCCTCCACCGCAATATAGAAATCACTTTTCGTTTCGTTTTCTTTATCTAACTGCAAATCATTGCGGTGATAATTACAACCCATTAAAACTGCGGCCGCCGCTAGAGCGGAAATCATAACATGTAAATTCATAGTGAAGCCCTTATACCACATCTTTGGCTATCACCTAGCAGTTGAAAAAATTTCGCAAATACCTAGAAAATTTATTCATTTTTGAAATAGTAGACGTCAAAAACGCCATTTTTGGCTATAATATGAAACTTCCGGAGATACACTTATGAACGATCGCATTCCCCCACAGCCCGCTAAATCATTTCGCGTAACAATTGAAGTTCATTCCCGCCTAAGTCGCATGGATAATAAATTGCTTATGGTTTTGAAAGAACAAACTGAAAATCCAACTCTTCAAGCAATTTCAAGAAACGCTTTAAAACAATTGTTTTTAGATGGGCGCATTCAGATCAAAGGTCAGCGTGCAAAGCCATCTTCGGCTATTGCCAAAGGCATTACGTACGTTGATATTTTAGGTTACTAAGATCATGTCGTTTGTTCGCTCGCCAGAACCAATTCCATCCATACAGTTGACCCGAGATGTCCTAAAACATCTTAAACGTGGCCATCGCTGGATATTTGCTGGCGGAGTCGAAGACCTTGGCGCTAGCTCTACGGGACTTCGGGCGCTCTACTACAAAAAAGAATTAATTGGGTTCGGGGTTTATCAAGGCGACACGCAACTGCGGTTTAGATTGTTTTGCCTCAGCGACGAGCCCTACTTTCGAAAAAATAGCGCCGCCAAAACATTTGAGCTATGGAGCGAACGCCAGTGGAAAAACGCTGTGAAAATTCGCCAAAGTTTTGATTTAGAAAAAACAAATTCGTTTCGTTTGTTCAACGGTGAAGGCGACGGCGTTCCTGGATTAGTTGTGGATATTTACAACGACGTCGCGGTGATCAAACATGACCACCCCGTCATGGAATCTGTGTGGAATAGTCAGCACATCGCCGAGAAAATCGTAAAAGAATTTCCACAAATTAAATGTGTATATTTAAAACGCCGTAACGACGCCGATGAGAAAGGAACGAACTTAGTTGGGCAACTCCCCACCGAGACGATTTTTAAAGAAAACGACTTGTTATTCTCATCGAACATTCGCGATGCAGCCAAGACCGGATTTTTCCTTGATCAACGCGACAATCGCTTAGCCATTAAGACTTTCGCTAAAGACGCCACGGTTTTAAACCTATTTAGCTATACCGGCGGGTTTTCTTTGTTTGCTGCTGCCGGCGGAGCTACCCAAGTCACCAGTGTGGATATCGCTAAGGTAGCAATCGAAAATGTAAAACGAAATTTTGAAATCAATCAGTTTAAAACGGAACATATCGACGTTGCCGCCGACGCATTCGAATACGTAGATAAACAAATCGCACTGAAGCACAAATTTGATATCGTTATCACGGATCCTCCCAGTTTTGCGCCCAATGAAAAATCGGTTCCCCAAGCAACGGTTGCTTACACTAAAATTTATTCTAATTCGATCAAACTAGTAAAAGAAAATGGGTTATTTGCGGCCAGTTCGTGCTCAAGCCACATCGATACCGAAGCATTTTTAGAAATTACACGCGAAGCTTTCTCTAAAGCAGGAAAACGCGGGACGCTGGTTCGCCTTGGTGCCCAACCGTCAGATCATCCTTACCCACTGGCGATGCCAGAACTTCGCTATCTGAAGTTTGCGCTGTTCAGAGTCGAAGGTTAACGTTTCTAATTGCCAAACCTTTGCGTTTGATGAATGAACAGTTAAAAGCGAGGTTTTATGAAAAATTTGTTTTTATTAGTGTTAGTTATGGCCCCGTTCACTGGTCATACATCGGTTAATTTAACTGGAGCATGGACGACAGTCAGTGCCCAATGTAAACTCTCTGGCCAAGTTCCCGTCAAAGTGAAGCCATTGTTAGAAAGCTTATCTATGGTTTTCACAGACACGACAGTCAGCCAAACCATGACCTTGATGCCTAACTGTATGGTTACAAGTGAAGGCACCTATCAAATTGTGGCTGACCAAATTCAATTTGGAAAACTGAAGTCAAAGCTAAGTACCGGATGCCCGTCAGGTATTTCCGTCAAAGATAAAGAACCCGCTCAGAATCGATTTAGGATCGAAGCCAATGATTTGGTTATCGAAGCATTAGCGGGAATGTTTTGCGCACAAAGCAACGATACACTTGAGCTTCGTTTAAAGAAAAACTCACGTTGGTCGCCACTATTTCGTTACTAACTATTTAGGCTCGGACAGAGCCTTTAGTTCTTTTAACCGACGTTCGTCTTCAATAGATAAAAATGTGCCCGCTGTCCCAGTATTGGTATCGTAAACATACTCTTCCAATTTAAAATAACAGCGATGGGCTGAAAACGAATTGGGAAAGGTGCGGATACAGACTTCTAAATATTTTTCACCCAAACTGCTTTGATAGGAATTTAAACCATTGATATAACTAGCACCAAGCAGCCAAAGAACATCCGCTTTGTAGGGTTTAAATCGAGTGCTCTCTAAAAACTCATGTAAATAACTGATGGCAAGCTGATTCCAAACCTCGGAACCTAAACGTCCATATTCAAACATCCTAGAATTAGATCGATCGATCCAAATTTTCACAATACTTAATGACGGCTTCATCGCTTTAGATTCTGCAGCCCATTTTTTAACATCGGCTTGCCATACAGGAATCATTGTTTTTAAATACAGAGGAACAAAGCCCACTTTTTGAACCTTTTCCAAAAATACTTTGGTTGCTTCAGGATCACGTTTGTAGCGAATCAAAATAGATAAGGAATTGTGAATCGCTTGTTCCGCCTTAAATTGAACATCCCAGCTTGTATCCGTCTGATTAAAAAAATCTTGATAACTTTTCAGGGCCTCATCAAAACGTCGCGTGGCCACATAAATTTCTGCTTGAGTGATGGCCGGAAGAGTCTGGATTTTGTTTGAAAACTGACTATAACCAAAACTCGGGCCTTTATTTGATTGCGTATGACACTCGATACAGTACTGAGTCATTTTTAAGAGCTCAAATCGAGCGTAATTTTTTTTACCCAAAGAAAACGCACGATCTACATTTCCTAACTGCTGACGAAAATCGAATGAGATGAAGGCGAGCGTAGGATCGTTCATCACTGTCATCGGTGAATGATTCACTTTTGCAGCAACGGCGTTTAACCGTTTTAAATTGTCACTGATTTTTTTATCGTTTTTCTGACTTTCAAATTCCTCTGGGTTTAGCACAAGTGGATAAATTTCGACTAGATTTTTCTCCAGCGCCTTCATCTGATCTTGCCAGCTTTCCGTGGCAGACATCTTATCATCAAACTTTTTTGAAACTTCCCCCGTCTCATGGGGTTTCTTGACAACTGATCCACAGCCGATACCTAAACTCAAAGCCACTGAAAAAAGAAATGCGAACGGTCCAAATCTCATGAAAGACTCCTTTGTTAAAAACTACACCGCTACACTGAATCAAAATATGATTTGAATCAGGTTTTAATATATTTATATCTATAACTTGCCTTTGGTCGCAACTTAGACTCATCCTGATACAGATGAGATCAAAAAACGAGGTAATTATGAAAGCATTTCTACTTTTTCTAATCATTCCCTTATTTTCGTTTGCGGCTATTTCAGAACTTGATAAAATCGAACGTTTAATCGTGATCGTTCAAAATTCCAATGTCACTTTCATTCGCAATGGCCAATCATACAATTCTATTGAAGCAGCTAAACATTTACGTGATAAATTGGATCAGGCAGCGAATTCCTGGTTTGCTCCTAAGAAATCAGATTGGACGGCGGTGATGTTTATCGAAAAAATTGCTTCAAAATCTTCGATCTCTGGACAAGATTATTTGATTCAATTGCCGAACGGCACAGTTGTGAAATCAAAAAATTGGCTTTATGAAAAACTGAAAATTATTGAAACCTTGCCAAACTAACGTCCTGAGAAAATTTGCATTCGAAGCAAATCCCAATAGAATGACTGTATGATAAAAAAAATACGCTTACTTACATTAGCCTTACTGCTGTCTTTTGGATTTAAAACACTGGCAGCGATCAGTCCTTTATCGCTGAATATCGTTCCGCCACTGCAATTTCCTCCGGATGATTTCTCGGTTACTGGTGCCCGCATCAGTTTACTTTGGGGTCAGCACCGTGATTTATACGGCGTCGATTTAGGTGTTATCGGTAATATTACAGAACAAACGTTCACCGGGATCGGTATTTCAGGAATTTTCAACTACACCAAAGGTGAAACGAATACCGTGGGATTACAATTCGCCGGTTTAACTAATATTAACACAGGAAAAACTCACGTGGTTGGTTTACAAGCCGCCCTCGGTTTGAATTACAACGGCGGTGAAAGTCGTTTGATCGGTGTGGGACTAGCCGCAGCTAACTATACTCCATTTACCGATATATATGGAATACAAGTCGGTGTTTACAATAAAGCTCGTGAAGTTTATGGATTGCAGATTGGCCTTGTGAATTCAGCGACCAACTTGCACGGCGTGCAAATTGGTCTTTTGAATTTCAACGAAAAAGGTTTGTTTGCCATTGCTCCATTTTTAAACGTAGGGTTTTAGAACTTTACACTCTAAACCGTCACACAGTCGACGTAATAGCGCTTCACTCCACCCACCACTTCGGTGAAAAGACCGTGAATATCTGTTTCAAATCCAGGTAAGCGCACATTCATATCGCGCGCAAATTTTAAATAATCGACGATCGTTTTATTAAATCGCTCGCCGGGAACCAGTAACGGAATTCCCGGAGGGTACGGCGTCAGCAATACCGCCGTCACCTTGCCATCTAAGTTATCAATTTCAATGCGTTCGATTTCACCATGGGCCATTTTCGCGAACGCATCTGACGGTTTCATCGCCGGTTTGATATCAGAGACATAGATCTCTGTTGTCATTTTTGCGATGTTGGCTTCTTTGTATGCTCCGTGAATCTGCTTACACAAATCGCGCAACCCCATGCGCTCGTATTTTGGATTTTGCGCTACGAATTTTGGTAAGATCTTCCACATGGGCTGGTTGCGATCATAATCATCTTTGAACTGCTGAAGTCCAGCTAGCAAAGTGTTCCAGCGACCTTTTGTGATACCAATAGTGAACATCACAAAGAAGGAATACAACCCGCATTTCTCGACGATAACTCCATGTTCGGCTAAATATTTTGTAACGATAGCCGCCGGAATACCCGTTTCATCAAACTCACCGTTTAAGCCTAACCCCGGCGTGATGATCGTGGCTTTCAATGGGTCTAGCATATTAAAACCATCACTTAAGTGATTAAATCCGTGCCAGTCGTCTTCAGGTTTAAGCACCCAATGTTCGCGCGAACCGATGCCTTCATCGACGATGTCATCAGGTCCCCATACTTTGAACCACCAGTCACTGCCCCATTCATTATCTACTTTATGCATCGCTCGACGAAAATCCATCGATTCACTAATACTTTCTTCAACAAGAGCGGCGCCCCCCGGGCCTTCCATCATCGCGGCTGCAACGTCGCACGATGCAATGATCGCGTACTGCGGACTAGTCGATGTGTGCATCAAGAACGCTTCGTTGAAGATACTTTCGTTTAGTTTTTTATTTTCTGATTCAGCGATCAAAATTTGTGATGCCTGACTTAAGCCCGCCAGCATCTTGTGCGTGGACTGAGTGGCAAAAATCAAAGAATCTTTGGTTCGTGGACGATCTTTACCAATCGCGTGCATATCTTTGTAAAATTCATGAAAAGCGGCGTGCGGAAGCCAAGCTTCATCGAAATGAAGCGCATGAATTTTACCATCCAGTTTTTTCTTTATCGATTCCACGTTATAGCTGACACCATCGTAAGTGCTTTGCGTGATCGTCAAAATACGAGGTTTCTTAGTTTTGTCTTTAATAAAGGGATGCGCATCGATTTTCTTCTGAATGCTTTCCATAGTGAATTCATTTTCTGGAATTGGACCGATAATACCGTAATGATTACGCGTCGGTGTTAAAAACACCGGAACTGCGCCCGTCATCATGATGGCGTGAAGATTAGATTTGTGGCAGTTACGATCCACAACGACGATGTCATCCGGACCAACCATAGAGTGCCACACAATTTTATTCGATGTCGACGTCCCATTGGTCACAAAGTACAAATGATCGGCATTAAAAATTCTGGCTGCGTTTCGTTCTGACGCTGCCACCGGGCCCGAGTGATCCAAAAGCTGCCCCAATTCATCGACAGCATTGCAGACATCGGCGCGAAGCATGTTTTCGCCGAAGAATTGGTGGAACATTTGCCCTACTGGCGATTTCAAAAACGCAACGCCGCCCGAATGCCCCGGGCAATGCCATGAGTACGATCCATTTTGTGCATAATTAAGCAGCGCTTTGAAAAACGGCGGCGCTACGCCGTCCAAATAAGCGCGAGTTTCCCTGATAATATGTCTGGCCACGAATTCAGGCGTATCTTCGTGCATGTGAATAAAACCGTGAAGCTGGCGAAGGACATCGTTGGGAATATGTCGTGAGGTTCTGGTTTCACCGTACAAGAAAATCGGGATATCAGCGTTCTTGAACCGAATTTCTTCGATAAACGCACGTAAACTTTTCAGTGCGGTTTGAATTTCTTCCGCGCTGCCACCGCCGAATTCTTCATCATCTATAGATAACAAAAACGCCGAAGCGTGACTTTGGTGCTGAGCAAATGCCGTCAAATCTCCGTAACTAGTTACGCCCAAAACTTCGGAACCTTCTTTCTCGATCGCCGCTGCTAGTGCGCGAATCCCGGTGCCACTGGCATTTTCTGTGCGAAAATCTTCGTCGATAATTACGATGGGAAATCTGAACTTCATAGGACCTCCAGGCTGTCGCCCAAAAAGTAGACTCTTAAAATCCGAAAATCTTAAAAAGTCATAATGAGACTAATTATGCATTTTTTTGATCTAATAGCAAATAAAACATTGACGGGGGTTTTATCCTGCCTCATTATGCACCCCATAGGCATAATTATGCACGGAAGAAAAACCGGAAGTGTGACGGAAAAAATTGATCCGCACGCTACTAAAAACTTAAACCCACTAGGAGGTTTAAAATGACTTTAGGACCCGGAGTACGCAGAACACCTTTACCCAAAGGCTTCTTAGCGAGTGGAATCAATTGCGGCGTTCGTCGCTATCGTCCCGACATGGGCTTATTGTTATCAGAGGTTCCGGCGGTCGCTGCTGGAGTATTTACTCAGAGCACATCTCGTGCAGCACCCGTTCGTTACACTCAAGCTCTTTTGCCTGCGGATAATATTTTAGCAATCATCACAAATTCTGGCCAAGCCAACGCAGCCACAGGTTCTGAGGGCGTAGAGAAAAACATGATGATGGTGTCAGCCCTTGCAAAAAGTCTTAAATGCGACACGAAACAAGTGTTAGTGGCTAGCACAGGAAAAATCGGCGAACAATTAGATACAGATAAAATCCTGCCCTCAATGCCCGAGCTTATTACTCGCGCCAATGACTGCGCAGAGAGTTTCGCCACAGCTATTTTAACTACGGATCTAGTTCCTAAAACCGTGACGACAGTTGTGAACTTATCAAGTGGTCCCATTCGCATCACTGGCATCAGCAAAGGTTCCGGCATGATTCACCCGAACATGGCGACAATGTTGGGCTATATATTAACAGATGCAAAATTAACTACGGACCATGCAGCGACTTTGATTAAAAAGGCCGCAGACGTAAGCTTCAACATGATCAGCGTGGATGGCGACACATCAACTAACGACTGCTGTTTCGTGATGGCTAACGGTGCTTCTGGTTTTGGCCTAGAAACAGACAAAGACGTTCAGAAATTTGAAGCGGCGTTTGAAGACATCGCCATTTTCTTGGCAAAATCAATCGCGGCGGATGGCGAAGGGGCCTCAAAATTAATCGAAGTCGTGCTTAAAGGCGCCAGTGATTTGCACGTGGCCAGGAAAGCGGCTCGCGGAATCACTTTGTCCCCGTTAATTAAGACAGCAGTACACGGTGAAGACCCTAACTGGGGTCGAATTTTAGCGCGTTTAGGTGCGGAAGAAGTTCCCGAAGAACACTTAGAAAAGATGACGTTAAAACTGCAAGGCGTGCTGTTGTTCGAAAAAGGACAACCGGTCGCCTTCCCGCGCGACGAAATCAAAACGTTACTCAAGCAATCTATCGTTAAGGTCGAAATCAATTTCTATTCTGGAAAACACACGGCCACAGCTTGGGGCTGCGATCTATCGCGTAAATACGTCGACATTAATACCGAATACTCGTGATTCATCCCAAACAGGATGCCTAAGCGTAGGAGGAAACTATGGAAGAGAAAATTATAGATTCGCAGGACCGTCTTGCGGTTCTGCGCCAGTTGATTCGTGAAGGCGAAGCCAGTACCCAAGAAGAGCTGAGTGAATCGCTTCGCAAGAAACGCTTTGACGTGACTCAAAGTACGGTGTCACGTGACTTGCGCCGAATCGGTGCGATCAAGGCGACAAATGCAGAAGGTGAAATTGTTTACTATTTACCGGAAGATCATCGCCCAATGCACGCGAGTTTTAATTTGGACCTTTCCGGACTAGTTCTACAAGTAGAATACAACGAATCCATGGTGGTGGTTCATACCACTCCCGGAGCAGCCAGCTTATTGGCGGCGCGCATGGATGGATTACGCGAGCCACTCGGTATTTTAGGAACGGTGTCAGGGGATGATACGATTTTCGTGGCCCCGCAATCGACCAAGAAAATCGCGGCTCTGGTTAAGAAAATCAAAGAAGAGTTTCTGTAACCATTGAAGCAAAGAATAAAAGTTTTTTAAAAGGAGAATTCAGATGACAAAAAAATACACAGTTCCAAACAAGAACTACGGTGAAATCACCGGCCCTATCGTGATGATTGGCTTTGGTTCTATCGGTCGCGGCACTCTACCATTACTTGAGCGCCATTTTAAATTTGATAAAGAACGTCTTACCGTAATCGATCCTTCCGATCGTGATCGCAAACTACTTGATGAACGCGGCATTCGTTTTATCAAAACGGGTTTAACCGAAGCTAACTACAAAGACGTGCTTAAGCCTCTCTTAACTGGCGGCACAGGTCGTGGTTTCTGTGTGAACTTGTCTGTCGACGTATGTTCACTTGATGTTATGAAGTTCTGCCGTGATTTAGATGTGCACTACATCGATACAGTGGTAGAACCATGGGCTGGGTTTTATTTTGATGATTCAAAATCCTCGGCAGCTCGTACAAATTATGCGCTTCGTGAGACAGTTCTTGAAGAAAAACGCCTTAGCCCCGGCGGCGTGACGGCGGTTTCTTGCTGCGGAGCTAATCCAGGCATGGTGTCTTGGTTTGTGAAACAAGCACTTGTGAATTTAGCCACAGATTTAAAAATGACATTCACGACTCCGAAAACTCGCCAAGAGTGGGCGCTGTTGATGCAAAAAGTAGGCGTTAAAGGTATTCATATTGCGGAACGCGACACTCAACGCGCTGACAAACCAAAACCAATGAATCACTTTGTGAACACGTGGTCTGTTGAAGGTTTCGTATCAGAAGGTATGCAGCCCGCAGAACTTGGCTGGGGTACATTTGAAAAATGGATGCCCGCTAACGGTAAACAGCATGAAACTGGTTGCCAAGCTGCGATCTACTTACAACAACCGGGCGCGAACACGCGTGTAAAAAGTTGGTGCCCAACTCCGGGGCCTCAGTACGCTCGCCTTGTGACTCACAATGAAGCTATTTCTATTTCTGATTACTTCACTGTGGGCACTGGTAAAAATGCGACCTACCGTCCGACATGCCATTACGCCTACCATCCGGCAAACGATGCGATTTTGTCTTTAGAAGAAATGTTTGGTGCTGGCGGTGAACGTCAACCAGAACATCATATCCTGGACGAAAATGAAATCGTCGATGGTATGGATGAACTGGGTGTTTTGCTGTACGGTCACGCGAAGAATGCATATTGGTATGGATCTCAATTAACGATTGAAGAAACTCGCGCGATTGCACCTTACCAAAATGCAACGGGTCTGCAAGTTACTTCCGCGGTGATAGCAGGTATAGCTTGGGCACTTGAAAACCCAAAAGCCGGCATCGTAGAAGCCGACGAAATGGATTTCAAACGCTGTTTAGAATTCCAGTCGCCTTATTTGGGTCCAGTGAACGGGTTCTACACGGATTGGAATCCAGTGAATGGTGCGAACAAATTCTTCAAAGAAGATTTGGATCACACAGATCCATGGCAGTTTAAAAATACGTTAGTACGTTAAGACACCCTTTCGTAGTCTTACTGTTCCTCCTAGAAGCCGCAAGCCGCCCTGTTTGCGGCTTTTTTATTTATTCTTCCGATCTCTACGTCGAGCTATCGCTGATTTTAGCGTCGTCTAGACCATGGTGGATAATCACCCAATTCTTTTGTTGGATCGCGTTTCATTTCAGTCACACGGTCCCATTCGGCGGTTAGATACATCATTTGATGATCCAGCGCCGGATCACTAGAATTTGAATCTGCTGCGCAGGGGCTTGAGGGTGCGTAAGAGGATGGTTTGCAGATACTAAATGACACCGTTTTTAAATTGGTAGTCATAGTCGCAATCCAATCTTTTAAATACATCGGGCCAGCAGAATTGATCGCAGGATCAAAAACCACAGGTTGCTGCCCCACCATTACGATCGGAACAACGTGGTACCACCAGCTAACGGAACCATTAGGTGAATTGTTTGTCTTAACAGTTAGATTTCCAAAGATAAAAAGCTTCGCCGGAGCCGGCATTTTCCACGTTTTTAAGTTTTGAACTGCCAGCGCCGCGCGTGCAAAACAACCATCATCTGGGTACAACCAGCTTGAACGTCGAACCATATTATGGTTCGAATCTTTGATAAATTTTGTATCACGAAGTTTAGCAAACGCTTGAGCTGCCACCGTCACACTTTGGTAAGCAGGGACACGTTCATAACTGAGCATATCTATAGGCTTAGCTTGCCCTAATGGAGTGTCTTCCTGAATCGCTCTCACCCCGTATAGAGCTAAGCGCTGGCGATAACGTTGCAGAGCCGATGCCGCTGGCTCACGATACCCGCGCGACGCCGAATGTAATGGTGCCGAACTTGTGTAGACTCCGGCCGATGTAAAAATAGAAAATGTTAAGCAAATACAGCTTAATAGATAGTTCATTGAATCCCCCCCGAGACGTCTATAACTGTCCGTCGAGTTGCTTCGTTCCGCAAACAAAAACACAGTGCCATAAAAAATTTTTTCCAAGTGGGAAAATGTTTGCAACTATCACCTCCTCTATCATTTTGTCTATTTTGCTTACAAAACAAACAAAATTTAAACATTCCAGAAGAAGCGTATGAAATCTTGCGTATTCACATCCGCATTTAGATCAGCAGCATCAGAAGCCTATTGCCGTCGATCAGAAAATAAATATGATGGTAGTTGCTGTCCGTAATATTTAAAAAGGATCGAGTATGAAACACTTTGCCGCCGCAGTCTTAATTATCGCCAGTTCAATACTAGCTAACGCCGACAGCACAAAATGGAAATTAAACTCAGCAGCCGGTTTCAAAATCGAAGGCCGCCAATATAGCGGCTCGAAAATTCTAAAGGTAATTGAAGTCACTGAAAATAAAGCCAAGGTAGAAGAAACCATCTATCTTGGAAACCAGGTTAAAGTTTGCCAGTACATAGTCAACACGAAGAACGATAAAACCGTCGCGAGTCAATGCTCTGGACAAATTCCAAACTACACTCACGTCGATTTCTATCCAGCAGACACCGCTTTTTATATCGGACAGAAAAAAACGACGCTTAAGTTGAAGGTGGGCACATACCAAAGCACATGCAAAACCTATCGAATCGGCCCGGTTACTGGGCAAGCGTTTGCTGTGAATTGCACTTCGAAAGAGATTCCGTTTTGGGGCGAAGTAGCGACCGTTGTTTCCGATCCTTCGGGCGACCGGGATATTATGTATACGGAATTGATTGATCTGTGAACTGGCCCCTTAGCCTGCGGCTAAGGCCAAGTAAGATATCGTCAAATCAAGTGAATTTAAAACGTGCTATCTAAAACCCAGAAAGATTCAACACGCTCGCTTTTTTTGAGGGATCGAAACTCGAATGTATTCCGAGTTAATTCGGATAATAATTTTTCTTTTGAAAAACTGTTTCAAGACAGCGCTTTTAAATTTCAACTAAACAACTGTCTTTCCAATAGAATTTAGCTTCTTAGCCGCAAGCTAAGGAGCCAGTTCTTTCTCGGTTGGCACTTTCTATGCTGATAAACAAACCAGCAACGGCCAAAAAGCCATTACGCGAAGAAGAGACAAAATCTTGGGGAAATTAACTACACCACTGTAGCATATAGCCCCGTTATAGTCTAACAAGGCAAAAGGGAACATCACTATGGAAGTCACTAGCGAAGCCAAAAAAGGTTTTATAGCGGGAGCATTTGATTTGGGACCTCATGCTGGTCACATGATGATGCTAAAAGAATGTGCAGATAATTGCGACTATTTAATCGTGGGTTTACATATCGACCCTTCAAATGAACGCGATCAAAAAAACAAACCGGTGGAGTCAGCCTACGAGCGCTATATTAAACTCACCGGTTGCAAATATATTAACAAAGTCATCCCTTACGAAACGGAAGATGATTTATACTTAATGTTGATCAACGAAAAACCTCACGTGCGTTTCTTAGGTGAGGACTATCGCAACAAGGACTACACGGGCAAAGGTCTTAGCGATATTGCCATTCATTTTATCGATCGCAAGCACGGTTTTAGTTCATCGGGTTTACGCGATCGTATCCGCGGCAACATCCCGCCAAAACCAACGCCTATTTTTGAAAAGGCCAAACACGTTTGAAAATCACGGAACAACAGTTAGAAAATGCAATCCGTGGTGAACTCTACAGCGTCGAGAGACTAGAAGAGTACGCTTCTTATTTAGCTGGTGAGCTAAAAGTCAGCGGAGATCCCTCCGTATTTCAACCTCTGCTGCCCCGTATGCGGGAAAACGGTAAACGACTAGTCGAAGCCTATCGTTCATTGACAGAATCTATGCAGCGTAAAGAATCTATTCCTCCGGCCGCAGAATGGCTGACCGACAATTTTCATATTGTTGAAGATCAGCTGCGTGAAATACAAGAGGATTTACCTCCATCTTATTATAAGGAATTGCCCAAATTAGCTGTGGGTGACCTTACCGGTTACCCGCGCATTTATGCTTTGGCGCTGGCGCTGATTGCACATACTGACAGCGAACTAGAACCAGAAACAATTCGTCGCTTCTTTTCATCATATCAAAAAACATGTTCGTTAACGATTGGTGAACTGTGGGCGCTACCGATCACACTGCGATTGGTGCTGGTAGAAAATCTGCGCCGCCTTGCTGTTCGCACCGTTGTCGATCACGATAAACGCAGTTTAGCAAATCGATTTGCCGATCAATTATTCGACAACGTAGTCGACAAAGAAAAATTTAAAATACTGATTGCGGAACTAAAATCGCAACTTGAACAATCAGAACACGACGATATTGTTTACATGGCTCAACTGGCAAAACGACTACGCGATCAAGAACCAGAAATCTGGCCTGCACTTGAAGTTTTAGAAACCTATTTAAACAAAAAAGATTCTTCGGCAGAAGCCACTGTCCGGGCAACTTTACAACGTCAAGTCGCCAACCAAGTTACCGTTGCAAACATAATCACCAGCATGCGATTGCTGTCGAGCTTAAACTGGCGCGAATTTATTGAAAGCCTTAGTCGTGTAGATCGTATATTGGAACAAGATCCCATCTACCGACAACTGGATTTCCAAACTCGAGATCAATATCGACATATCATCGAAAAACTTAGCAAAAAAACACAAACCTCCGAAATAGCTATTGCTGATGACATCATTAAAAGGGCGGCAAAAGGCACCAACGAAAAAACCTCTCATGTTGGGTACTATGTAATCGGTGACGGCTTTCATCTACTCAGTCAGAGTCTGGGATACAAACAAAACTGGCTATCAACCACTTTACAGGCAAATAAAAATCTAACTTACTTTTCATTGATTAGCATTTTCCTAATTCTGATTCTGATGGTGCCACTAAATTACAGTCGCGACTATGGTGTCGGCATCTGGGCCTTGATAGGTATCGCTTTTTTAACATTGATTCCAGCCAGTGAGCTTGCGTTAGGACTGACGAATTTTATTTTAACTCACATCCTTCATCCCAAACGATTACCAAAATTAGATCTATCTAATGGCATTCCTCCTGAAGCAAAAACGATGGTCATCATTCCTTGTATGTTAGCGGGCCGCAAGACCGTTGCTGAATTGCTAGAGAAAATGGAAATTCATTACTTGGGCAATTCTGATCCCCAAATATCGTTTGCGCTAGTTACCGACTATACCGATGCTGACAGCGAGACCACAGATGAAGATGAGAATATCCTAAATTTCGCTCTACGCGGCATTGATTTATTGAATCAAAAATATGTACTTGAAAATGGCAATCCCCATTTCTATATTTTCCATCGTCGCCGTCAATGGAATGATTCTGAAAATTGTTGGATGGGCTGGGAAAGAAAGCGCGGAAAAATCCACGAATTCAATTCTCTCCTACGCGGTAAAACCGATACCAGTTTTAGTGTCAGCACAGCGCCTTCAAGTTTTCTTAGAAACATTCGCTACGTTATCACCGTCGACGCAGATACGCGTATGCCCCGCGATACCGCAGCTAAATTAATCGGAACGGCCCTGCATCCGCTAAATCGCGCCGTATTTGACAAAGCAACAGGCCGTATCACTGAAGGCTATGGCATTCTACAACCACGTATTGGAGTTTCGTTAGAAAGTTCATCACTATCCCTGTTTGCTAAAATTTTCTCTGGCTATGTGGGTATTGATCCTTACACCACGGCTGTATCAGACGTTTATCAAGATTTGTTTTATGAAGGTTCCTACACTGGCAAAGGACTCTATGATGTAGACGCGTTTGAAGCGGCACTGAAAGACCGTTTCCCAGAGAATACGATTCTGAGTCATGATTTATTAGAAGGCATTTTTTCGCGCACTGCTCTTTTAAGCGACATCGAACTTATCGACGATTACCCGCAATCCTATCATACATTTTTCACACGCCAACATCGCTGGACCCGTGGTGATTGGCAAGCGATGCCTTGGTTTTTAAAATCAGGAACACCGTTAATTTCACGTTGGAAAATATTTGATAATTTGCGCCGAAGCCTAGTGTCCCCATCCACGTTTTTATTGTTGACGCTTTCGCTGATTGCCTTGCCTGGAACACCAGCGTTTTGGTTTAGTCTAGTCATAGCGCTGATTGCTCTCCCTGTTGTGATCCAAAGTGGGATGAATACGTTGAAGTTAATGTTTGGCAAAAGCCAAGGACGCTGGGATGGTTTTTTAGGTAATATTAAAATTCACATCTACCAAATACTCTTTCACCTGTGGTTCCTGGCTCATCAAGCGGTTATTCATGTGGATGCGATTTGCCGCGTTTTTTACCGTCGTTACTTTTCTCACTCTCGTTTATTAGAATGGTCAACAGCGGCGCAGATGGAAAAACAAATCAGCGGCACAAAAAAGCCACTATGGCAAACTAGTCTGCCGACGGAATTGGTGTTGACGAGCATACTTGTCTTGTTTGCCAGCCAAAATGAAGTGGCGTCAACAGAATGGGCACTAACTATTGCCGTCTGGATGTCCTATCCTTTTGCAGCAAAACTCATTAGTCGTCAAATTTCGCGCGAGCAAAAACCTATCCCTTCCGAAGATCAAAATTTACTAAGGCAAATTGCTCGTCGCACGTGGCACTATTTTGAAGACTTTGTCAGCCAAGACGATAACTGGCTACCGCCCGACAACCATCAATTGATTCCAAGCGTGGTAACAGCACATCGTACGTCTCCTACCAATATTGGCTTGTATTTAATGACGATTTCTTCCGCCCGCGATTTCGGATTTATAAACACGACCCAAATGCTAAACCGCCTGACTCAAACGTTGCAATCAATGGTTAAATTAGAGCGTCACGAAGGGCACCTACTTAACTGGTATGACACTAAGACGTTGACCCCGCTGTACCCTAAGTATGTTTCTACTGTCGATAGCGGAAACTTGGCAGGCTACCTAGTCGTGGCACGCCAAACCTGTTTAGACGTGCCGAAATCAAAAATCGTTGATTCTAAATTTCTACTTGGATTAGGTGATATAATCAGAATTGTCGAACATGAGTTAATTCCACAAGAAGATGCGGCTCGCCCTTTGCTGGCGCTTTTCCGTGACTGCAAGCAACGCCTGTGTGAACCGTCGACGCATGATTTTAGTCATTGGATCATCCACCTGAAATCACTTCGTCAATCTTTTGAAAAAGCCAAAAATTACATTTTAAATTTCAGCAATAATTCCACCGAAGAAATTTTGATGTGGATGAACTTAGGACTTGATCAAATTACAGTGCAACAAATCGAAATTCTAGAGAAATCGCCATGGGCTCAAGATATATATGTTCCGATGGAAAAACAACTCAGTGATATTATGCCCTTGCTCGGTTTGAAATGGAAACAACTGATCCATTCAGTACGAACAGAATCTGACCTATTTCACTTACAAACTAATTACCGATCCGCCGTAGAGGACCTAAACGAACTTATCAAAGCAACCAGCGCCGAAAAACGCGCCCCAACGGCTATCATAGATTCTCTTCGCAAATTGTTAGAACAAGTTCTACACGCGCAATCGTCGCTAGAAGAATTTTTTAACCAAGCGCAGTCTTGCGCCGAGCAGATAAATAAATTATTTAACGAAATGAACTTCAATTTCTTGCTGGACAAGAAACGCGAAGTATTTTCGATCGGATACAATGTCAGTGAAAATCGTTTTGACCACAGTTCATACGATCTACTGGGGTCTGAGGCGCGCTTAGCTAGCTTCGTTGCCATTGCCAAAGGTGATGTACCTCAAGAACATTGGTTCAGACTCGGCCGCCAACTTGTACCAGCGGCGGGAGGTCGCGCCTTGATTTCATGGACGGCATCCATGTTTGAATATTTGATGCCAAACTTGGTCATGCACGATTACAAAAACACTCTACTGAACGAAACTGTTCACACCGTTGTAGAAGGACAAATCGCATACGGTAACGAACACCGTATCCCATGGGGTGTTTCCGAAGCGGGTTATAACGCTCGTGATTTACAAATGAATTATCAGTACGGACCATTCGGTGTACCCGGCTTTGGTTTAAAACGCGGTTTAAGTCATGATTTGGTAATTTCCCCGTACTCGACTGTTTTAGCAGCCATGGTAAAACCTCATGCCGCAATAGAAAACATGAAGAGGTTGATTAAAGATAACCTACTATCCGCACACGGTTTCTATGAAGCGGTCGACTACACTCGTGAACGTCTGCCACAAAACGAAAAATTTGCCGTCATTAGATCGTTCATGGCCCATCATCAAGGCATGAGTCTAGTTGCGATCAATAACGTGTTAAACCAATCTATCATACGTGAACGTTTCCATGCCGATCCTCGCATCCGCGCCACTCAGTTACTTCTGCAAGAACGCATTCCTCACGGAGTAAATCCAGTTCCACCGAAAGCCGCAGAAATTGAAATCGAAGTTCATCGTCAACCGAGCAACAGTTCACTGATTAGAAATTACAACAACCCAGACGGAATTACACCACGTACTCATCTTTTATCTAATCGCACTTATTCTGTTATGTTATCAACTGCAGGTGGTGGTTATTCAAAATGCGGCGATGTGGGTGTTACTCGCTGGCGTGAAGATGCCACTCGCGATCACTTAGGAAGTTTCATATTTATTAAAAACAAATCAGACAAAGTCCTTTGGTCATCCGGCTTCCAGCCATTGCCCAGTCTGCCAGAAGAATATCAAGTCACGTTCAGCGAAGACAAAGCGGAATTTCGACGTCGTGACGGCGATGTATCTACACACACGCAAATTATTGTTGCCCCAGAGGACAACGTTGAAATTCGTCATATAACGTTAACGAATCATTCAGGTAAGGCAAAAACGATAGAATTGACGAGCTATCTAGAGCCAACCCTGAATCCGCCAAACAATGATTTAGACCACCAGGCATTTAGCAAATTATTTATACAAACAGAATATCTGGCGTCGAAAAATGCGCTGCTGGCAAAACGACGTAAACGTTCCATTCACGAAGTTGAAAATTGGAGTTTGCATGCCGTCGTTGCTGACGGCAACATTATGTCAAATATTCAATATGAAACAGATAGAAACAACTTTATTGGCCGAGGACGTTCGATTAGCAAAGCTTTGGCCTTATTAGAAGATCGAAATCTATCAAACGAAACTGGTGCTGCCATCGATCCTATTTTGTCATTGCGTATTCAAGTTGAACTTCCAGAGCACGGGAAAGTTCAAGTCGCATTCACCACGGGTCTAACTCAATCCAAAGAAAAAGCCTTAGAACTTGCCGATCGCTATCACGATATCCACGCATTTGATCGTGAGTCTAAGCGTGCTTGGACTCAAGCCCAAGTAGATCTTCGTCATCTTAATATTGATTCACAAACGGCTTATTTGTATCAGCGACTCGCTGAAAGAATCCTGTACTCGGAACCGTCACTACGTCCGCCCACTCATCAACGCGTAGCCAACACCAATCAGCAATCCAGCCTGTGGCCAAGTGGCATTGGCGGCGACTTGCCTATCGTAGCGGTCCGTATCGACGATCAAAAGGATATGGCCGTTGTTAGAAAACTTTTGCGTTGCCATGAATACTTGCGACTTAAAGGTCTTGTCTATGATTTCGTCATCATCAATGAACATGAATCCAACTATTTTCAAGATGTTCAAGACGAACTTCATCAGCAGATACGTTCGACAGGCAGTCAAGGTTGGTTGAATAAAAATGGCGGCATTTTTGTCTTGCGCAAGAACATTACTCCAGAGAAAGACTTGGCCCATATCCTAGCGGTTTCGCGAGTTTCACTGGTCGCCAGCGAGCCTCTAGAAGAACAGATTAATCGTCGACCAACCGAAGAAAAATACCCACCATTAGCGAACTTTAAATACGCAGACAAAATTCCCGATAAAAAGAATCTACGATCTACACCGCCTCCAAAAATGGATTTAGAATTTTTCAACGGTTACGGGGGCTTCACGCGTGATGGCCGTGAGTACGTGACGATATTAAAGCAAGATCATTGGACTCCAGCACCGTGGATCAATGTTATCGGTAACCGACGTGGATTTGGTTTCCAAATCAGTGAAGCCGGCTCTGGTTTTACTTGGAATGCCAACAGCCAAGCGAATCGCCTGACGCCATGGTCAAACGACCCGATCATAGATCCACCGGGCGAGATCATTTACCTGCGCGATGACGAGACGGGTGAAGTGTGGACTCCCACGCCTCTTCCCATCCGAAGTGAAAATTCCTACATCATTCGTCATGGCCAAGGCTATTCTGTGTTTGAACATAACAGTCATGAATTCGAACACAGGTTAACGATGTTTGTTCCCATCGACGACACCGTGAAGATTTCACTATTGAAGATAAAAAACACATCGGCACGTAACCGAAAAATATCAATTACTAGCTACACAGAGTGGGTCTTAGGAACCCGCCGTGAGAAAACAGCCGCGTATTTGATTTGTGACTTCGATCCCGACAGTGGCGCCATCTTCGCAAAAAACCCACATGACAATGAATTTGCGAATAAAGTTGCATTTGCCGATATCAGTACAACTGATATTACATTCACGTGCAGTCGCAAAGAATTTATTGGTCGTAACGGCAACTATGCGGACCCGATCGCCCTGAAACGTCAGGGACTATCTAAAAAATACGGCACGGGACAAGACCCGTGTGCCGTTCTGCAATCCTCTGTGGAAATAGCCCCTGGGCAAGAATTCGAAGTTTCGATTTTGCTTGGACAAACAGAATCGCACGAGCTAGCGCGGCAGTTGATACAGCGGTATGAAAATATTGATAAAGTTAAGAAAGCCTATTTGGACGCAGTGAAATACTGGGACGATCTGATTTCAACTGTGCAGATAAAAACTCCGGAACCCTCGCTTAATATTTTAATGAATCGATGGTTACTGTACCAAACTTTGTCCTGTCGCTACTGGGCGCGAACGGCATTCTATCAATCTGGCGGTGCGTATGGTTTTCGCGACCAATTGCAAGATTGCATGGCCTTTGTGTATTCCGATCCAAAACTAGCACGCGAACAAATTATTCGCGCCTCCGAACGCCAATTTAAAGAAGGCGATGTTCAACACTGGTGGCATCCTCCCACAGGTCGCGGTATCCGCACCACGATGTCAGATGATTTATTGTGGCTGCCTCTGGTCGTCAGCTTCTATATCCAAACCACAGGGGATCAATCGATCTTGGACGAGAAAACTCATTTTATCGAAGCTCCACTTCTGAATCCAGGACAAGAGGATTCCTACACGCAGCCATCGGTATCGCAAGAATCAGCGAGTATCCTTGACCACTGTATCCGCGCTATCAATCGCTCTCTCCCTGTTGGACAGCATGGATTGCCCTTGATTGGTACGGGTGATTGGAACGATGGAATGAATCGCATCGGAGTTCATGGTCAAGGTGAAAGCGTTTGGTTAGGTTGGTTCTTATATAAAGTGCTGGATGATTTCATGCCTCACTTGCCAACGATCGATCAAACCAAATATCGCGCTCATATGGAACAGTTAAAACAATCCTTAGAATCAAGTGGTTGGGATGGTGAATGGTATCGCCGCGCCTATTTTGATGATGGCACGCCGGTAGGATCGCAGCAAAGTGATGAATGTAAAATTGATTCAATTTCTCAATCGTGGGCGGTCATTTCAAAAGCAGGTGACGAAAAAAGAATTCAACAAGCCATGCAGAATGTAGAAAAATATTTGGTAAAAAAAGATTCTAAGTTAATACTTCTGCTTACACCTCCATTTGATAAAGGAGCAAAAAACCCCGGTTACATCAAAGGCTACATTCCCGGCGTTCGTGAAAATGGCGGTCAGTATACGCATGCGGCGATTTGGGTAATCATGGCATTCGCGGAACTCGGCCACGGTGACAAAGCGATGGAGTTCTACAACATGATAAATCCTATTCTACATTCACAAGCGCAGAATGATACTCTGGAATACAAAATCGAACCGTACGTTCTTGCCGGCGATGTTTATGGCGAGCCACCCTATGTGGGCCGCGGTGGATGGAGTTGGTACACAGGTTCGTCGTCATGGTATTACCGTGCCGCTTTAGAATCTATTTTAGGATTTCAACTACGTGGTGATAAACTAAAAATCAATCCATGCATTCCAGAAACGTGGCGTGCATTTGAGATAAAATACCGCCACAAAGACACCCAATACACTATCGAGGTTAGAAATCCCAATGGATGTCGTAAGGGCGCTGTGAAAATAGAACAAGAGGGACGCCTTTTATCTGAATCAGAAATTTTATTGGTGAATGATAAGCGTGAACATCATGTTGTCGTTACCCTAATCGAAAAAACACCAACGACACATCTGGGGCTACCAACCCCAATATAAATAAACATAAATAAATAGTCATGAAATAGAAAAATAAAAAAGCCCTATCTTGCGATAGGGCCAATAAGTGTCGTTCTATAAAAATTACTAAAAATCTATCTTAGATGCTGCGTCGAAAAACTGATATCTTTTTTAAAGTGCCCGATAAGCGCTTTGTAATTTTGCTGAAAGGCAATTTGATTAATGCGAGAATAAGCATCCTCATTGGTATCTTTGATGGCTTTAATTTTCAAAAGGGCCTCTTCTTTCCCTAACTTAGCATTTGTTGTTGGCTTATTCATTTCCATATCAAACCTCCTTGTACTTTTAAACGAGTGCAAACCGTCGGCCCAAGGTCAGAACGTGTAGATTTCATTTAACTTAACTTTTAGGGAAAAATGCCACAGATGTCAGGAGTTTTGCCCGATCGACTATACTCCGCTCCAATACATAGAAACACTAGAACTAAAATCACAAGAAAATCTAAAAAGACATTTTCAATTATTCGCCAGAGTCTGAATCTAGCCACTCACCATCCGTCGGCTCCGGCCGATAAGTATTAGAAAGCAACAACGCCTGCCGACGTTGTCGAGGATCGTCCCCATTCTGATCAATAAAATTATCCACAATTTTCTGAATTCGTGATTCATCAATACCAAGACGTCTCAGCTTCTCCAGTGCCACAGCAATGCAGCGATCACGCTCTTCATCCATTGCCGTTTTTCTTTGTACCAGTTTGCGATCTAGGTACTTTGAAAAATAAGCCACCTTTTCTTCTTGGGTCACCTTCAATTCGTCCATCAATGAAAGAAATGTTAAAGCCACATCAGGAAACGCACTTAACGTATCTTCAAATGTAATCATAATTTCGAAATATGTAGTGTCACTATTTTCAAGGAGTGCCATCTTCACAGTGTCTTTCAATTGTATCGAATTTCGTGTCGGCTTGTCGTAGGTCACCAATGCATTGTACACAGCCAGCAAACGCGCGGTCAGTGTCGATGATACATAGCTAAACACATTCATTTCACCAACAAGGTAAGCATCTTTGATATAAATGCCTGCCAGTTGTTCGATAGCGTCCACTTTCTTCGCATCTTCACGCATAGATTCTGGTATCGCCTTTTTAGGCGATTCGGCATTATCAGTTTTTATCTGCAAAGTGGCTTTTAAAGCCGCAGCGGCAAATACAGCGAAATCAGGGACTACTCGGGGTGGTCTAAAAATTTTCAGTGGTTTGGCTCGGGCGATACGGAAAGTTTGCTCTTTGTCGAGTTTGATACCAACCAGTTGGTCCACCTTGATAGAATAGAGCGCAAACTGTTCTTTAAAATAGTAAGCGCACCCAGCCGTACTTACGATCAGCGAAAATATCAGAACTGGAGATAAAATACTTTTCTTCATAGAATTTTAGTTTAGAACATTTTTATGTATCAAAAAATCCTTTTCCACACTTGTTCTCAAAAGAGTTCGTCAATAGCGGGAGCACCCGTAAAATTCTCAGACGTTTGAAGAGCGCCTCAGCTTGATACCTTGTTAACCACTTGTTTCAATTGATTGCGAGTCTTAACATGTATAAGTTTAGATTGGTTTTCAGGTCTATTTAAAATCCTTAGTAACTCTGGATTCATAAGGCGATGTTGTTTTTTTAAAGTCTGATACATCTTTTTAAAATGATCCCATCGCCATTCCCTTACCCCGACAGGCATCTCGGATCGAGGCTTTATCAGAATACCGAGCTGTCGTTTTACTAGCCATCCCATATTATGCCATAGTGGAAAGTCTATATAAATAATGACATCGGCTGTTTTCAAATGCGCTGGCAGCATATCCAGCGGTCCGTGACCGTCTAAAATCCACTCCGGACGATCCAGTGCCGATTTTAATTCGCTTCGAATCTGATCAAGATTTTTTTTTGTCAAATCAGAATTGAACTCGATTTGGTCTACATGAATGATCGGAAACGACAATACCTGAGCCAGTTTCCGCGCAAGTGCCGTTTTCCCTGAAGCAATGGACCCAAGCAATAGAATGCGTTTTTTCAATTCAACATTCCTTTAGAAATCCCAAAATGTTGTTTTACGTTTTCTAGAAAATCCTTCACCCCAATGTTTTACACCAGGTAAAAAGCGGAACAACAAAGGATGCAACAATCGTCGTGGCATTAATCGTCGCAAGTAATAAAAGAATTCGGCACCCAACCCCGCAGGCACCCACAACGGTGGACGTTCTGTTTGCACGACAAGCAAAATTAAATTTGCCACCGATCCAGCCGATGTTCGCGACAGTCCCATTAATTTTGATATAAATGGTTTCATCGATTTATAAAATTGCGAATATTCATCATTACCCTCTTCGGATTGACGACCACGTTCAGTGTAGCGAACATTTTTAAATGATTCTGAATGAATGAATCCCGGTTGCACCAACGACACGTCGATACCAAACGGACGCATTTCATACCATAGAGCTTCACTGGCACCTTCCAAAGCCGCCTTAGAGGCCGAATACGATGACATGGTCGGCATCGCCAACATCCCACTGACTGAACTGATATTTATAATTTTACCACGACCTTTCTTGCGCATGTTTGGCAATACGGAACGGATCAGTGACATCGGTCCAAAATAATTCGTGGCCATTTGTAAAGATTCATCTTCACTGGTCATATGTTCGATCACTGAGCGATACGATATTCCGGCGTTGTTAATTAAAATATCAACTCCTTCCCATTCATTGCAAATTTTTGAGACCACACTTTTCCTGGATACATCATCTGTGATATCGAGTTCATAGATACGCAGATTTTCACGGGGTGAAAACTGATCCAACAATTTATTAATTGAGTTTTTACGGGCCGTAATGACCACGCGATAATTGGGAATACTAGTGAACAACTTGGCCAATTCTAACCCAATCCCTGACGCACAACCAGTAATCAAAATAACGGGCTTATAAGAATTAGGTCGAATCCGTTTAAACCAATAAACATATTTATACGCCGACATTGAGTCTACCCCTCATTCAAAAACACCGTTTCCAACGAGTATATTTAACAGTCCCTATAAAATACAGTCAAAAAGTATCGATCACTAACGGCGACGTCGATACTAGTTTAATTGATAGATAATCACGAATAAAGGCATCGCCTTTGTCCGTGTGGGAATTTACGGCCGTAACCGTAACTACTTTCATTCCTGCACGTTGACCAGCTTGAACACCAGCAGGCGCATCTTCAAAAACGACACAATTTTCTGGTGCGAATCCTAATTTTCTCGCTGCCAGTAAAAAACCCTGCGGGTCTGGCTTACCGTTTGTGACATCTTCACCTACGACAATCACTTTAGGTCGTGGAATATTTAGAAATTCCATCCTAACCTTGGCCAATTTTATCGTACACGAAGTAACGATGGCCCAGCGATCTGGCGGCAAGGTATTTAAAAAATCAATCGCACCCGGAAGCACTTTTAAACCTTCGGTATCTGCCGCTTCACGATCTATAAATTCATTATTGGCTTCCGGTTGAGGCAAATGCGGGGCGAACATTTTTATCGTATCCAAAGATCTACGACCATGACAATTGGTGACGACTTCGTTAGGGTCTAATCCCTGGTCAATTGCCCACTGCGACCAAACGCGATTCACGACCGCAATGGAATTAATCAATGTTCCATCCAGATCAAAAAGAAATGCATCGGCTTGAAATCGCAATTTGCCTCCAAATTTAATATATGACATCCTAGCGCCATGGGAGACTTTTATGAAGTGGTTTATCATCTTAGCTAGTTTTTTCTACATCTGTTTCGCACAGTCAGCCGCTAAACCTAAAGAACAACCTAAACTACGTTCCATGGCCGAAGTGATTGAACAGTCCGCTAAATCAGACTGGCGTCCCCTGAATCCTGAAAACACGGTGTACATGGAATTAAACAGCGGCCGTGTGATCATTGAACTCGCGCCTGGATTTGCACCAAACCATGTTGAAAATGTTAAGGCATTTATAAAGGAAAAATATTGGGATGGCTTGGCCATTGTGCGCACCCAAGACAACTACGTCGTTCAATGGGCCGATCCCAATAGCGAAAAACCAGAATTAAAAAAAACGATAAAGAACGCGAAACCTAAATTGCCCGCAGAATTTGACAGCCCATGGGACACGAAGAAGCCCTTTGTGAAACTAAAAGATGGTGATGTCTATGCTCCCGAAGTTGGCTTCGTGGATGGCTTCCCGGTAGCGCGCGATTTGAAAACAAAACGAGGTTGGTTATTGCACTGTTATGGTGCTGTTGGTTCTGGTCGCGACAATCCAACAGACAGTGGTGGTGGTTCAGAACTGTACGCCGTGATCGGACACGCGCCTCGCCACCTGGATCGCAACGTGACCTTGTTAGGCAGAGTCGTTTATGGAATGGACTTATTTTCTTCACTACCACGAGGCAAAGGACCACTTGGGTTTTATGAAAAGAACCAACCATTTGTTGGAATCAAATCAGTTCGCTTAGCTAGCGAAGTTCCTGAGCGCGAACGTACAAATTTAGAAATCATGAAAACAGATTCTAAAACTTTTTTAGATGTGATTCAGTCACGCCGCCATCGCCCAGAAGAATGGTTCGCCTACCGTGCTGATAAGATCGAAATTTGCAATGTGCCGATCCCTACACGCATCGTGGCTGCACCCTAAAAATAAGGAAGGTGAAATATCACATCGGATACCCCACCTTCCTGACGTCTTCGAACTAATTAAACTAAATACTATTTAGTTTACTAGTGAGACGATTTTTTGTTTTTTTCGTCCATATGTTCAAGCTTATTACCCGCTTTATAAACGGCACTCCCCAGCTTTTCAGCTCCGGCGTTTTTAATTTTTTCGCCAGCGCGCTCAACCATATCACCTGCTTTTTGGCTGAGTGATTCTTTGTTTGGTTTCTGAGGGAAGTTTTGATTTTTTGAATTCGCCATCGTTTGCTCCTTGTATTGAAACGTCTTTGATGAAGCGCCATCGCTTCATCTTTAGTTACGCCAACCACTAGTACAAATTGCGTTCCAACAGCGAACCTAGGCTAATTTCGCTCTCGTCATGTCTTGAGAGGAATATGTCCCCTTTAAGCGCTGCCATTTACCTCAAGATGTTAACCGGCAATTTCAATTCAGAGCTTGTTTTAATAATCCATGATGCAACATCAAATCAGGAACAACAGGAATTAGACTGCGATATTTCTTAGAAAAAGGTGTATCTGTGACTTGAATCAAAAGTTCGTTCACAGACTTTTTTAAAACCTCGACTTGATCATTTTCAATTGGTTCTTTTTGGAAATAGACTTCGTCCACAGTGCTCATCAATTGGCTTAAACTTCTAAGCCACGCAAACTCCGGATCATTCAACAATACTTGCAGGCGTTCATTTGGACCCAGTGGTTTCATCGTTTTTAGTTCACGCAGTTCCATTTCATTTTCCATAATGGTTTTATGAACACGCGCCATTGCGGATGAAATTTGTCCTAATTGTTCTTTCAATTCTGCACTTGTTTTCATAGGTATTTCCTTAACACAATCATCATATAATATAACGGGGCGTCACTGGCAAGAATGATTGCACGAAATTAAGTTTATTTGGTCTACTTGGTGCTATGAAAAAAACGAGTTTAGCCTTTCTTTTAGCTGCGGCCATCGGCACATTTGCACTCTCTTCATGCACAAACAAATCATCGGAACCGACCGTTTGGATTTACACCTCGCTATACAAAGATACAGTGGCTGAAATTCAACCGCAGTTAGAAAAAGAATTCCCCGGTGTAAAATTTAATTTTTATCAAGCGGGCTCAGAAGATGTCGCCGCCAAAGTTCAAGCCGAAGACATGGCCGGAAAAATTCAAGCCGATGTTTTAATATTTTCTGATCGCTTTTGGTTTGAAACAATGGCGACCCAAAACAAATTATTAAATTATAAACCCGCCAACTCAGATAAAGTGGATTCAGCTTTCAAAAATACAGATGGGGCTTTTACCACTGTGAGTTTCCCCATTATGGTCCTAGCTTACAATTCTGATGTTGTGGCGGAAAAAGACGCACCTAAGTCGTTCAAAGAATTAACTCTGCCAAAATGGAAAGGCAAAATCTCGACGGGCAGTCCTTTAGCATCTGGTACCGCGTTTACGACGGTTGCTTTCCTAGCAAAATTGTACGGTTGGGATTTTTTCAAAGACCTTCGCAAAAATGATTTAATTGCGGAAGGTGGCAATTCCGGAGTTGTACGCAGATTGCAAAGTAAAGAACGCCCCGTTGGCATCGTCCTTTTAGAAAATGTATTACGTCTTTCAACAACCGATCCACGAGTTAAACACACGTTGCCGGAAGATGGCGCCATTGTTCAATCCAATGTACTTGGAATCATTAAAAAAGAGGGCGACCAAACGATCGCGAAAAAAATAGCTGACTGGTTTTTTGCACAAAAAGGCCAAGAAGCGATGGCAAAATCTTTCATGTACCCGTCGGTTCCAGGCGGACCCGCTCCCGTCGGTGCACCTGAATTTTCAGTCGTGATGAAAACGGCCCCCAGCTGGTCAAAAGAATTTGTGAAGGAAACCATGTCGTCTCGCGAAAAAATCAAAGACGAGTTTTCTAAAATCGTATTCTAATGCGTAAAATTTTATATTCTTTCGTATGGCTAGTGGTCCTATTGATTTTCATCGCACCGCTAGCGTATCTGGTCAGCTTACCAAGCCATTCACAATTTTTAGAGATTTTGACTCATCCCAATCAAATCAAAGCCATTCAAAATACGATATCAGTGTCCCTTGCCGTTGGCTTCTGCTGCGTTGTTTTGGGTGTACCACTGGCATGGCTACTAACCCGCACTCATTTACCATTTAAGGAAAAACTGAGGACTTGGTTCTGCCTACCCTATGCTATCCCACCCTATGTGGGTGCGATTGGATGGATTATTTTAGCTAATCCCAATAGCGGTATATTAAATACTGTTTTTGGTTTGGGTCTGAATATTTATTCGTTTTGGGGACTCGTTTGGGTTGAAACCAGCTTCTTGTTTACATTTGTTTTACTCACCACTCTGACAGCACTCGACCGCATGGATTCATCACTGGAAGAAGCCGCTCGACTATCGGGTGCGAATGCATGGCACGTGTTTCGCGATATTTCTTTGCCGCTGCTGCGTCCAGCGATTTTTAACGGATTTGTGTTATCTTTTTTAGCAACGGCCGCTAGTTTTGGCGTACCGGCCATGATTGGTGGACCAGCTCGTTTGTATTTAATGACAACACAAATATACACCTCTCAGCGTATGGGCACAGCACAAGGTGTTCAGATGGCTGTCGGTGTTTCTGTTTTACTAATGATCGCAACGCTTGTTCTGCTTTTCATTGTTCAAAATACGATGGAAAAACAAAAATCCTATTTGGTAGGTGGTAAATCAACACGCCCATCACTTTTGCCTTTAAGGCAGGCGACTTGGCCCGTTTTCATTTTACTTTCCGTGTTATTGTTTGCCGTGTTTATATTACCACTGTTGGGTTTACTGATTTCCGCATTGAGTTCGGTTCAGGGTCACTGGTCACTGGACAATTTAAGTTTCAATAATTTTTATCGCGTACTATTCCAAACGGAAGAAACTCTTCGCGCCATCACAAACTCTTTAGTTTTGGGATTCAGCGCGGCGGCCATTTGCACTGTATTTAGTTTTTTCGCCGCCTATTTCCCCGTTAAGACCGTTTTACGCGGCCGCAGTCTTCCGGGAATATTGGCATCGATTCCATTTTCAACACCGGGTAGCGTCCTAGCCCTCGCGCTGATTTTGACATTCAGCCAGGGCTACTTTGGAATCGGTCCCTCGCTGTACAACACTCTAGGAATGATACTAATCGCTTACATCGTAAAATACATGAGTTTAAGTATTAAGACTATGCAAGATGGCTATTCGCAAATTCATCCGTCACTTGAAGAAGCCGCACGTGTTTCCGGTGCCGGCTTTCACGCCGTACTGTGCACGATTTATCTACCCCTCTTAAAATCTTCTCTTATCGCATCGGCATTTTTTATTTTCATGCCGGTCATGAGTGAACTGACGATGACAATATTACTGACTGGCCCAGGACTAGAGACAGTGGGCACGTTAATATTTTCGCTCCAGGAATATTCCGACGTCGCTGGCGGCGGCGCTTCGGTGTTATCATTATTAGTCGTATTTATTATTTTCAGTCTTAACTTCGCTCTAAAAAAATTATCGAAAGGACGCTACGGACTATGAGTCAGTTACAGTTTACTAACGTCGGAAAACTATTTAACGGTAATATCTGGGCCGTAAAAGATTTCAACCTTTCTATCGCAAATGGTGAATTCGTCAGTTTTCTAGGTCCTTCTGGCTGCGGCAAGACAACTACACTACGAATGATTGCTGGCTTAGAAGAAAACACCCATGGTGTAATCAAGTTCGACAACGATATTGTGTCTGATCCAGAAAATAAAAAATACTTACCACCTGAAAAACGCCACGTCGGAATGATGTTTCAGTCCTACGCCGTTTGGCCGCACATGAATGTTTTTGAAAACGTGGCCTACCCGTTGAAGTTTCAAAAACTAAATAAGAGCACAATCCTGAAAGAAGTCTCAGACGTATTAAAAATCGTCGAACTCGATGGCTTAGATAAAAGAAAACCTAATGAATTGTCGGGCGGCCAACAGCAACGCGTGGCTTTAGCGCGGGGCCTGGTGATGAAACCAAGAATTCTTTTGTTAGACGAACCTCTGTCAAATCTGGATGCCAAGCTGCGCGAAAAAATGCGACGAGACATTAGAGAAATTCAGCAGCGTTTGAAACTGACTTTGGTTTACGTGACACATGATCAAAGAGAAGCCTTTCAAATGAGTGACAAGGTTGTTGTGATGAACAAAGGACAAATCGAGCAAATTGGGACGCCTTTGGAGATTCAGAAATCACCCAAGACAGAGTTTGTTCGTGAATTTGTGGAGATTGGGGCATCCTAGATCTTGAAATAATATTCCCAAAATTGAGAGTTAAGAAGATCTATTTTCCAAAGACGGCTTCAGGTCGAGATGGAGGTCTTCCTATTCTGGATTCGTGAATTAAAGGCTTGAAAAAGCCTCGGCAATCCTCGCCGTGCGCTTTGCGCCGGCTGTGGAACTCATTTTTTCAAGCCTTTAATTCACGAATCCAGAATAGGAAGACCGAGCTTGATTTGAAATCTTTGAAAAACAGATTTTCTTAATTCTCAATTTTTTACCCGCGTCGGGGGCGCCTAGTCGGGGGCGCCTAGCTGCGAGCGCCTAGCTTCGCCCTTTTTTTATTTCATTTCGAGACATCTTTTTTTGGTACGTAAACTTCGCAGTGATGGTCGTGCGCGAAAAGTAACTTTCTTGGCCTGAGTAGTTTAATTAGATTTATAAATGAAATAACCCACACCGTTATGGCTTGGTCGTTGCACTACTATAAAGACAGAAGCGGCCACAAAGTCTTTCCCCCAAAGACGGCCCTTCTCCCCCCAACAAACCCTGCTTCCCCCAGCGGGGTTTTTCTTTTTGATCATTAAAAAAATTATGACTAAGGCGTCTCCGCTTGGATAATTTTAAAAGTCGAGTGTCCCTTTGTATTTCCGTAGCGCCAATTCAAGATCGGTCTTCCTTTTTTTGAGATTTCTTTTTTAAGGTATATGGAAAAATGAGTTCCGCAGACAGGCGTTCAGCGCCGGCGAGGACTGCCGAGGCTTTTCCATATACCTTAAAAAAGAAATCTCAAAAAAAGGAAGACCCCGCTCGCACCCCTGGCCCTAGCGAAGGAAACACAAAAGAACTCTCAACTTTTAAACTAAGGTCTTCAATTATTCGAGGATAGCGACAAAGTCCCCTTCGAACTCCGTGCAGACCTTAGATTTAGATTCCACTTGAGCTCTCAAAGTCACCTTAGCCTTTTGCTTACGAGAAAGCTTATCAAAAAACTCGGTCTGAGATTCCAAAGACCACGATGCCTTAGCCAAAAAGTTTTCCCCCACAGGCGCGTTGTAACTAATCTTCCCATCAGAAATCACGATATTGTTCGTCGTATAGCCACGATCACGCAAACCCACCAGAAACAATCCATAACAAGACAGCGCACAAGCAGAATACTGACTGCCACCAAACGCCGTCCCTTTGTGATTCTTATTTGCATCCAGTTTAAATTTCAAAATCACTTCATCGGAGGTCGACTTGATTACATCAAGGCCCATCGATTTTGTGATCGGAATTTCTTGATTCAACAAATCTTGTAATTCTTGAGGGGTCATACTCGTTCCTATTTTAGTAGGTTTAGTACCAAATCAATTTCTTCGTCTTTGTTATAGGCATGGGGAGACAATCGAACTCCAGGGCCTCGTTTCGCGTAGGCGATTCGTGCGGAAGTTAACCTAGTTTCGATGTCTTTTTGCTTTTCAGGCGTGGAAAATTTGAAATTTACGATAGGACCACCGGCGCAGAACAACTCACCACCCGCCGATTTGATGCCGTCACGCAGGCGATCGGCCAGCCGAGACGCTTCTTTATAAATATTTTCAATTCCAAATTCGCTAAATAAATCTATTGTGGCGCCCATCGCGTTCACTTCGATCATGGCTTTGGATCCCGGTTCAAATCGGTGCGGCGTCTTTTTTGGTTCGCTAGTAAAACTTTTCACCGTATCGGGATCACCGTATGTCATGGCTCCCAATTCAATCGGCGTTATGTCCAACAGTCTTTCTTTTTTGATCAGCATGTAACCGCCGCCATAGGATGAACACAACCATTTATGACTGCCTCCACAAACTATATCAAAACCACACTCTTTGAAATTAAAAGGCCGAACGCCAGCGCCTTGAATAATATCAGCGACTAACCAAATCCCTTTACCTTTAACTGCTTTTGAAATCGCCGCCAAGTCACTGACCGCGCCCGTCGAGTATTGCACCCAGGAAATCGCGATGACTTTGGTTTTTGATGTCACACTGGCTAGAATCGTTTCCGTCGGCGTCTGCCAATGTGTCGATTTCATTTGAATAACATTAGCTCCCGCATTCTGTGCAGCCATCCGCCAAGGATAGAAATTAGAAGGGTATTCTTGATCCCAAGTTAGAATTTCATCCTCCTCTTGCAGCGGAATTCCAAACGCAGCCTGTGACAAGGCCGACGCCGTCGTCTGAAAGTAGGCCAGTTCATTCACATCAGCGCCCAAAAATTTTGCCAGTTTTTCACGAACGACTTCGGTCTGCGCCCAACCCGCCATCGAACAGGCAGCACCTTCTTTATAGAAGCGTTCAAGCCATTGGGTCGCTATTTTTTGATTCACATCAGGAATCAAAGCCTGACCAGCATTGTTTAAATTACAGTGTTCTTTAGAGTAGAAAAAATGAGATTTGAATTCGCTGATTTCCATATGAAAAAACTGTAGCAAGACTTGCTTAGACCGGCTAGCGAAATCGAATCCCAGAGTGGAGCAAAAACTTATATCAATATGAAACATCCACTACTCAAATACCGTTTCAAATTAATAACTTAACATAGATCTTTTTAATACTTCCTGAGGTCTTGCCGATAAAAGCATATACGCTTTTTGAATCTGCTTTTAACTGCCCTTACCGGCTGCGCGAACGACTATCCGTCGTTAGGCTACAAGTTCACCGGAAACTGAGAAAAATATGAAACTGGATAGTTTTGAAAATAAAGTAAACCTCATCGCCTTTGTCATTTGCTTAACCATCCTGTTCTCAGTCTATCGCGAGTTTAATTCAGGTATGATTCAACAGGGTCATTCGATTTTAAATCAATTCAATGACATCCACGCTAGCCTTCGTATGGAAACTCAGCTGATCACTAAATTTGTTGCTACCGGAAGAAAATTTGCAGAGAATTATTTTCTCTTTTCACGTGAGAAGACGAGTCCCTGGCTGAAGTATTTAAAGTACGATCCGAAAATCAAAGGTACCTATTTAGAGGGCCTGCCGGACGGCTATATTCAACAAAAGATGGGCAATCTGACCACTCACTCTCGTTTAGCCTCGTTTTCTGCTGACAAACGGATTGAAATCAATATGGCATTGGAATTGGGAGCTTATTTTGCCCCTAGCCTTTTTGAAATTAAAAGTTCGCCCTGGTTTTATTACACAAGTAACGACTTTATGTATTTAGCACCTTACATTGACCCACATGAGTTTTTCTTTTCTAAATCGATCGTTGCTGAAAAAGAATTCTATAGAAACGCCCTTCCTGAAAACAATTCCAATCGTCAGGGTTTTTGGACTTCGGTCTACGTAGACGAGGCTGGGTTGGGACTCATGGTCACTTATTCAGAACCTGTCTACGATCGTGACACATTCAAGGGCTCTGTTTCTATGGATGTCACCATAGACCAATTCAATTCAGTTTTAAAGAATCGTAATTTACCAATTGGTAAACTCGTCCTATACAATCATGCAGAGCAAGTGTTAGCGGATCCATCCAGTGTCGAATCAGCAGATAAGAAAATTTCAAAAGCTAGCGATTTGGTGCCGGCTAATTTAATAAATTTGGCAAAATATTCTAAGAATCAAAACTTTTCTAACCTGACAGATCTAGATAGCAATTTAGTTTACTACGAAGATTTTCCTGAACTGAGTTCCACTCTGGTCTATTTTGTCGCCACAAATGAATTGAAGTGGTTAACCATTAAAAAAATGTCACCGTTGATTGTATTCTCTCTTCTATGCACGCTTTTAGTTTTTTGGCTGCGTCGGGCATTTCTGAATGACTACTATATGCAACAGAGTCTAATACAGAATGCAAAAATGTCAGCGCTAGGTCGCATGGCTGCCGGAATGGCTCACGAGATCAACAACCCTCTGGCTATTATCGTAGGTAAAGCTAATGGACTCAAACGCATCGTCGACAAGCAAAAAACAATTGATATGAATTTACTCAGCCAAGATCTGGGGAAAATTTTGAACACATCAAATCGAATCGCGAAAATTATCAGTTCTCTGCGATCATTTTCGCGCAATGGCACTCAAGACCCGTTCTTTGAAGTCAGTTTGTCCGCTTGGCTTAATGAATCGCTGGAATTATGCCGCCAAACTTTGCTTTCCCATTCGATTCAACTCAAAGTTGCCGAAATTCCAAAAGTAGTCATTGTTTGCCGCGAATCCCAACTATCGCAAGTGCTTTTAAATCTTCTTAATAACAGTGTGGATGCTGTAAAAAATCAAGACGTCCGCGAAATATCAATCAGCTTTGAAGTGACTAAAAATTTTCTTTTGCTGTATGTACGTGACACTGGCCCGGTCATCCCACAAGATGTACAATCACGTTTAATGGAACCATTTTTTACAACCAAAGCTCCTGGCGCGGGAACTGGGCTAGGTTTATCTATTTCTCTTGGAATTATGCGCGAACATCATGGTAATATGAGATTCGTACCGAATGATCCGCAAACTTGTTTCGTAATGGAAATTCCGCTTAAAACATGAAGATTTATTTTTTCACTCTTTTATTTGCTTCAACTGGTTTTTCGGCCGATCTACTCACAAACTGTGCCCGTTTTAATGAGGCTCCGAAATGGCTAAATCTTTCCAGGGTTAATCGCATTGCCGACTCAGTGACCCGCATTATGGAATGGGATATCCGCCGGGTTGATGTAAAATGGTATCAAAATCAAAAAGAATTCGAAGCGGCCCATTCACTTGGTCCTATGGCACTGGCCGTTACTCAACGTGGACAAAATCGAATTCTACTTGGACCAAAAGTCGTCGACAGCAATTTTGATCGCGTGTTTGGACACGAACTAGTTCATATTACTTCGGCACAGAAATACAAAGACGCGATTCCAAAATGGCTTGAAGAAGGCATGGCCAATCACATCGCTAATTTCGGCAAAGTCGATTATAAATCCATGGCAAAACTTTCTCTTCCTAAAGACGTTACAAAGATGACTCATCCGATGAAAGGCAACGAGCAAGATATTTTAAATCATTACACCACATCGCAAGCGTTAGCAGAGATGCTAAATGCCCGATGTGATTTTAGAAATTTATTACGATTAAGCGTGCAAAGAAAAATGGAAGACTATTTGGAAAAGGTCTGTCGCATCAGTGATATCAACCAGACCTTTCAAAAATGGGTCAACGATCAAGCCGCCCTTAAGAAATAACTATTTTGTCATTGTCTTTAAACCAGGACCAGAAATTTTATCAATCCACAACTCATAGCTGCGCAAGTGAATTGTGGATTGGTTCAGTCCATTGTAGTCGCTACCAAAATACATCCTTCCACCCGAAAGCGTGGGATGATTTGTAATATAAGTAGCTGCATTTGTACCGGCCGATGAATTCAGTGCCCAGTTAAAACCATACGAAGAAGAGCTCGAAAAACTCATTGCGATTTTGTTAATTCCCTTAACAGCCGCAAAACCGCTTGAATACAATGTGTAGTACTCTGAACCGCCTACCGACAGCATTTCAAAACCTACGGCATCGCCATAGTAAACATTGGCACCAAATCGTTCCGACGCACAATTTGAACCACAAACAGCAAACAAAGCTCCCGCGTTGGGTCGACTACCTTCAGGACGTGAGTATTCAAAACGAATGGAACTTTCAGTCGCTGACGCATAAGAGGGCGCTCCTGAACTAATATCGACAGAGAATACGTCAGCATTTCGGGAAGCGGCCGCACCTGACGTCGCTATATACGAAGTCGCTGACTCGCCAATTTCTAGCTGCGCACCCCAGAAATAAGTCTGTCCGCTCACTGTATTGTCTCGATTGGGCGAGAGCGTAGATCCTCCATGATAAACAGGATACAAATACAGTTGAATACCGGAACCACCCTTTGCCATATAGTTAGTCCAAATTCTAAACCAGCCATTTTTCAATTTCTGTACACCAAAATTTGAACTCACATCCCCACTCCAAGGATCGTACATCCCCACGACATTTCCCGTGTCTAAATCCAGAACAACACCGGAATATCCGTAACTGCCGCCGTATTCATGAATTTTCATTCCCACAAAACGGGCCGTATCTTTTTTCACGAAAACAGAACCTGAATATACAGAACCAGGGGATGGCGCCACCGCCTGTGATGATGCATAAGCCATATTTGTATATGTCGGATTGTTCCAAGCAATCACATCGCTATAACTGTTCCCTGCGGGATCCTGAATCACGGACGACGATGCAATATTAGAAAACGACTTATTCCAGTTACCAGCTGACATATAGCTGCTGTATACCACCAAATTCGTGCTAGCAGGCTCGATCAATAACCCTAACGAACTGTAGGACGTGGATGGATCAGGATTTCGATCAAACCGAGGCGTTCCGGCGGAGGCATCCACCAACGTACCGGAGGCATCGTAATACTTACCGCCACTAGCGCGGGTAAAGCTGTATCCCGCCGGCAATTGCTGTGCGGTGAAATTGTTAGCGAATACACTTTGCACTGTTTGTGCTGTAAAATTAAATGATACTCCTGAATTATCGGCCACAGTGAACGCTGCGGTTTCTGCAACTACTGGAAAATAGATATCACCATTGAGCACCCCTGTGCCCGCAGTTTTGGTGATTACAAATGGAGGTAACCCCGTGAACGGGATCATTAATAATTTTAAATCAAGTGGAAAATTCGACGCTACTTTATGCGCTGATAGTCCCCAAACGGTTGCTAATGACGGTCGCGAACCCACATTAAATGAAATGTTTGTTTGCGATAGTCCTGGCGCTTGAAAAACAATGTTCCCATCAATTGCGATCGGAGTCAGATTATCAGGCTGAAAAAACACGGCGACCATATTTGAATTTGCAGGGATCGTCGCTACGTTTCCAAGACTGTTTTTACAACTAGAATCAGAATACATAGGAAACGGAGTTGTCACTGATACCGCTGTTGCCGTATTTAAATACGCCGAATATCCATTTTGATATTGGGTGTAAATTGTGGCTCCAACACACGTACCAGGAGCCATCGAGTATGAGTTCGCATAAACAGACAATTTATACCGGTAGTTTGCAAAATAATTCATGCTGTAGGCCGATACACCCGTCGTTGTTAGCTGAATCGACTGAATGCCATAGGTCAACGGTGAAAAAGAAAATTCTGTCGACGAAACTCCCGCCGAGGCGACTTGAACACCATTACTGTTCGCCCCACAATATTGATCGGAAAAGAAATTGGCCGTTGAACCGCCGCCGGAAAAATTGAGAATAACAGCCGCGGGTATAACAATAGCTGTGTAGTTTTCATTCAGAAACGTAACGGATGCATTTACACACTCGCCGATGATAGTTTGATTGCTATGACGAACTTCAATATTAGCCAGCGTTTGACTGCCAGAACCTACCTCAATCGTTTTCCTACCGTCAATGAATCCGCTATAACTAGCGACGATTGAAACTTTAGTTCCAAAAGAAGCCGCTGTTTTTAAATAAATGGGTGAAGAGGATTTTCCCGTTGAAAAATTCACGCTGGTAGTTTGTGTTGTGCACGAAGAGTCAGAATATAAACTGCCGTTAGTCACGCTAATGGATGCAGGTGAATAGTGAGCGGAATAAATCGAATTATTCATATACTTTGCATCGACCTTGATTTCATAACAGCCTTCAGCAAGAATTCGCTGGGGCGCATAGATTTCAAATGATTTTTCGTCATAGCTACGAACTTGGACTCCGACCAACGCCCCACTCGATAAAGCATCAGGATTCGATCCAAATGAAATATCCAGATCTAAATAAGTCGCTGCATTTTTCGAGGGCGCCATAAACCAAACTTGTTTACGATCTTGGCCTGCTATAAAGGTCAGCTCGCTAACGGAACTATTTGTAGTACAATTTTCATATGTACTATACATCGTTAATGCGGATCCGTTGCCCAACAACTTAAACGTCGTCGCTGATTTTACACTGGCATAATCGCTATAAGCATTTTGTCCTACGATATCGACAGCCTGACATGTGCTTTCGACAATTTGATTAACAGGAAAGAAATCTTTTTTGATAACTAAACGAGTGGCTGGATTATCACCACTGCCACCGCCATTGCCTTCCGGAAAATCGGGACCATCACAACGATCGATAAACTTATCGGTATCAAATGTCATATTCATTTGGATAGTCATTGTTTTACCAGCTTCCAAATTAATGGCACCCGTTTCAGCCATCAAATACCCATTACCGTAATTATCGTGACTGGTCTCTAATGCTGGGCAATCACCACTTTTAGAGTGAAAACCAACCAATCGAAATATCCGCCCAGGCCCACTCTCTAAATCCTCCATTACGATTTGCGCGCCAGTTCCCACAATTTTACTTAAAGGACCCACATAAAATGAAAGTGGCGCACCAAGGGTTGTTGCTTTCTTATAGCAATGATTACGCCGTAACGCTTCGATTGGACCAGAAAGCGCGACAGCGAAACAATTCAGCGGGCGTGTCCCCTCAAATCCAGTTGGCGCGGGATCGCTGCTCATTGTTTGCAAAGAACTTTTTTGAATTAATTTATTTACGTAATTGTTAGCAGAAATATTTTGCAGTTTTGCCTGAAGTTGACTGCTAGTAGGTATTTGAATAACTACCTGCGCGCCGTTTTTATCACTCGCTGAACGCGTACACGAAATTGTAAATACAAGGATCAGCCCAAGGCCATAAATTAGATATTTTTTCATATGGAACTGATCGGCTTTTCTGCCACTTCACTTGAAAAAAAAGCGCCTCATAACGAGACTCTTTTTCAGTCTTTACGTTTTTAGAGCCGAATTATTCAGCTGTGTATTTCAGCTCAGTCTTGATTGAGGTAGGTCTTGACTCAGAAGAGTTAGATTTGTCATGAGTACCGAAATATAACGTATCACCGTTATCAATACGATATACGTTGAATTCTTGTCTTGGAACACGGATGTTGTAGCAAGAAATATCGTCCGAAGAACCGGTGACATCACGACGGTCATTTACATTCCAGTCTTTAGCGCCACAGACACCAATCTGATTAGCGATCACCAGTCCCTAACGCCTTCGATTTTTCGGTGAAGCTCTAGGGAACGAACGGATGATAAAAAATGGCTGACGTGGGTAAGAATTAAAAGCGACGAAAGAGAGAGCGAGCGAGAACTTAAGTTCCCGCCTCAGACTTAGCCACCGAAGGCTGAATAGAAAAGCAATAGCCTTTCTTAACAACCGCTTTTAAATGATGACCTGTAATTGAAATTTTCTTACGTAAAGACGAAATATGGGTATCGATCGTATGTGCAGAAACGTGAACGGAATCACCCCACACAGCGACCAACAATTCCTCGCGAGAAATCACAACACCTTCGTTTCTTAGGAAGTGCACTAGCAACTTGAACTCGATCGGAGTTAAATTCAGTTCGGTTTCTGGCCCACCCGACGGGACTAAGAAAATTCTGTGCGATGTTAAATCGACGCGAAAATCTGATTTGCGAAATGTTGTTTGCAACGGACCTTGAGGACGACGTTTTAATTTTGATTCTATACGGGCTGAAAACTCTTTTGGTTCAATGGGTTTAACGATGTAGTCATCAGCACCCAAAGAGAAGCCAAGAACGCGGTGATCCACGTCTGCTTTCCATGTTAAAAAGATGATGGGTAAATTTTGAAATCTTTGCTGATCCCGAATTTTTTTGCAAAATTCGAAACCGTTACCGTCTGGAAGCTCAACATCAAGCAGTAATAGAGCGTAAGGACCAGTTGCTAGTTCACGTTCTGCATCTGTGATGGTAGTCACACATGTCAGAGTACACAAACTACCGACTGCAGCCTGTACTACTAATTGCATACTCAGCGCGTCTTCCACTAATAAAATTCTATCGCTACCCATGACGAGATCCTAGAACACCTTGTGAATACATTAAATTAACTCCCCTACTAATTCATTTAAGTATATACATGCTCGGTAATTCAACTCTAGTTTCTGTTAAATTAAGTTGATTGAATTATGTTACTTCGACCGAAATCAAAAACAAGTCCAGAATCCTTAAGATGCCATATATTTTTGCAATTCGGAAGAGGCTAAATGAAATTCTTTTTCCAACGCATCCACTAATGGCAAAACCTGATCTCGGGTCCCCGACGTTTTTAGTTTTTCAATTTTTTCAGTCAATTCCTGCATTTTGTACGCCCCCAGGTTAGCGCACGAAGATTTCAAATGGTGAGCTAATTTCGCAGCCGCAACGAAGTCACCCTGTTCGGTCTGTTCACGAAGACTCCTTAGAACCGACGCGGTTTCTTGTTTAAACAAACCCACTAAGTCTTTGATAAGATTTTTATTTCCGCCCGTCGCTAGTTGTTGCAACGTCTCTATCGCTTTCTTATCTATCACACTACGCCCCCGGGAAATCCACTTTTTTACCTTATACGTGAAATCATCAAAATCGATCGGTTTACTGATGAAATCGTTCATACCAGCATCATAGCAATTTTGTGCACTACCTTGAACAACATTCGCCGTAACCGCCAAAATTGGGATCTTTGTATTTTGATCACCCGCCTCACCCTTGCGAATACGACGCGTAGCCTCGTAGCCATCCATCTCGGGCATCTGACCATCCATTAGTATGATATCAAAGTGTTCGCTGCGTAGCGCCTCAATTGCCTGCCCGCCATTCTCTACAACCTTAATCGTACAGCCTAAAATTTCGAGCATACTAAAAGTCACTCGTTGGTTTACTTTGTTGTCTTCCGCAACAAGTACGTGGCCTGAGATTTTGTCTTTTATGAGTCCTGATTTCTGGTCCATGGAAACTGGCAAAGACACCACATTGGAATTTTTCAAAGGTAACTCAACGAAAAACCGCGATCCCTGACCCTTTTTACTTTCCACCCCGATTCGACCACGCATTAATTCAACTAATTTTTTAGAGATAGCCAATCCTAAACCCGTACCGCCCTCACCCGGTCGAACCCCTGATGTCTCAATTCGCGAGAAAGCCTCAAACAATTTATTTTGACCAGCTTCATCGACACCAACCCCATTATCTATGACTTCAAATAGCAGCGTTGATTCATCGCCGACCGATTTCAACTTTGAAATTTTCAAGGTGATGATTCCACGTTCTGAAAACTTAACGGCATTATTCAGCAAATTTAGCAAGACTTGTTGAATACGAAATGAATCGCCTAAATAGAAACCCACGGCATCGGAATGAATCTGCGGCGCTAAAATCAACTGTTTTTGACGAGCCGACAATTCCACAATAGCAATCGCCCCTTCGACAATCGCTTTCAGCTCAAAATTGTTTTCTAGAAAGTCGATTTTTTCAGCTTCTATTTTAGATAAATCCAAAATTTGATTGATTAGGGTCAATAAGACTTGCGATGACATATCCATCGTTTGAACGAGATTCTTCTGCAATGAATTTAGCTCGGTGTTAGATAATAAAGCGAGCATACCCATGATACCATTCAGCGGCGTTCGAATTTCATGGCTCATACTGGCCAGAAAATCAGATTTTACTTTCGTCATACGTAGAGCTTCTTGTTTGGCCGCAGTCGCTTCCTGTTCCTGCTTCATCAACGCTAAAATATCCCGTTGCGATTGAATCAACTTGTGCTGCTGACGACGACGATCCCGCGCCGACATATGCAGTTGATCGGTAGTGCGCCAAATCACGACAACAAAAATCATCGCTGTTCCAATCACGCGCACAACAGCACCAAAATCAGGACCAAACAGCTGATACTTGGCCCCTAAAAATTCTAAAATACTAAAAAAAGGCGGCGTCAAAATCGCCATGCTAATCAGCTTGCGTGCCGACGATCCCGCTGGGGTTGACGAGACAAAAACTAGCATGTACCCGCGGGACAGCTGCAAAAACAAAAAACCAGCTCCCAAGAATATAAACGAACACGCAGTGTGTATTGCCATACGGGCATGCGTGGCGATACCCGGCGACAACTGCATTCCTAAAATGTAGGTAACCAGTGCCTGAAGGGAAATAACGGCAGTAGCTACTAAAACGATTTGGCTTAATTTATAGGCCGGACGCTTTTTAAAAAAGGCCAAGTAAACGGAAACACTCAATAGCAAAAAGTTAATACCCGTTACCGGCGCCAAACGCCCTGGAGGATAGGTTTTCCCAATACCTTCAACATCTGGATACACAAGCTCATCAATTCTAAAATCAACACCAAAAACATATTGAGCTAGAGTAACCAACGCAATCACTGTCCCGAAAATTAGAAATCCAAGCGCGATCTGTTTTGCACGTTTAGCACGGGTTACACTTAACACGCCTTGCACTATACCAAAACACAGCAAAACCAATGCTGTATTGAATTTCATCGTAATGTAACCAGGAATCAAAGTTTTTAAAATAGAGATATCAAAATGCCACCCCACCATCGCCAGAAGGGAAACGACGATAACCGTTGTTGCCAGAAACAAACTGATCATTCGGGATGAAATTTTGGTAGTTGTGACCATATAGAAGTTTCGGAAGAAACCCCTATTCCGTGTAGTCTAGGAACCCCATCTAGCTAGACCTAAATCAAAATAGAACGGGCACCCTTTAGGCGCCCGCATTTTCAAATACACTATGACTTTAGTGCTTACTTAGTGTCAACTTTTAGCTCAGGAACTGGGAATCCACGGGCTCTTAGTAAAGCATCAACTTTAGCATCACGGCCACGGAATAAACGGTATCCTTCGTTTTGATCGATAGTATTTCCAACAGAAAAAACATAATCCACTAATTTCTTAGCCGTTGCTTTATCATAAGGATTACCCGCTTCAACAAATGCTTCATAGGCATCATGATCTAAAACTTGTGACCAAAGGTAGCTATAGTATCCAGCGGCATAGCCTTCGCCAGAGAACAAGTGACCAAACGCAGGCAAACGATGGCGCATAACGATTTCAGATGGCATTCCTAATTCTTTCAACGCCGATTTTTCAAACTTCGCTGTATCGATATTGGTATCCGGCGACATATGAAGTTTCATATCCACGATAGCAGAAGCCAAGAATTCAACCGTTGTAAAACCGCTGTTGAATGATTTTGTTTTTTCGATTTTAGCAATCAAGTCTTTAGGAATCGCTTCACCTTTAACATTCGTTAAAAGCTTCAAAACCTCCGGAGTTTCTAGGTAGTTTTCCAATACCTGCGAAGGGAATTCAACGTAATCTGTTGGAACATTTGTCCCAGACAAAGTTGGGTATGTTACGTTTGAATTTAAACCATGCAGAGCATGTCCAAATTCATGGAACATAGTCACAGCATCATCCCAAGACAACAGCACAGGCTCGCCTGGTTTACCTTTGATAAAGTTGGAATTGTTAGAAACGATCGTCGTTAATGGTTTCTTGTCGATTTTGCTTTGTTCACGGTAAGCACTCATCCATGCACCCGAGTTTTTACCTGGGCGTGCGTAAGGATCGAAATACCATAGACCGACCTTTTTACCACCTTTAGTGACTTGGTAAACAGTCACATCTGGGTGAAATACAGGGACTCCTTTCAATTGTTTAAATTTCAAACCGAAAAGTTTTTCGGCCGTGAAAAACAAACCTTTTTGAATTTGTGACAATTGCAAGTATGGCTTAACCGCATTCATGTCTAGATCATATTTAGCCTTACGAACTTTTTCTGCGTAAAAACGATAATCCCAAGGCTGAATTTTAAAGCCACCCTTTTCTTGGTCAACGATGGCTTGCATGTCTTTAACTTCCGCTTTGACTTGAACCACGGCTGGTTTCCAAACCTGCATCATTAAATCCATGGCTTTAGCTGGGTCTTTAGCCATGTTATCGGCTAAATTCCAATGTGCGTAGGTTTCAAAACCTAAAATTTTAGAACGTTCTGTGCGTAGTTTTAGAACTTCAGGGATAACTTTATTGTTGTCATTCGCATTGCCGTTATCACCACGCGATGTCCACATCTTAAATGCTTTCTCACGAAGATCACGGTTGGTTGCATAAGTTAAGTACGGCTCAATGCTAGAACGAGTGTTAGTCAAAACCCATTTTCCTGGCTTCTTTTGGTTCGCGGCTTCTTCAGCCGCGGCATCGATCAATGCTTGAGGCAAACCGTCAAGGTCCGATGCTTTATCTAACGTCATGGAAATGTTAGCTTCGTCAGCTAATTGATTCTGACTGAACTGAGTTGCTAGTTGAGCTAGACGTTGATTGATCTCGCTTACGCGTGCTTTTTGTTTATCGTCTAACTTAGCACCTTTTAAGATAAACTTATTGTATTGGTACCAAACCAAACGTTGTTGTTCGCCTGTCAACTTCGCCTTTGCCGGAGAATTATAAACAGCTTCAATACGCTTGAATAATTTTGAGTTTTGAATGATTTCATCTTCGAATGCAGCTAATTTAGGCGACATGATTTTCTCTACTTCTTGGAATTCAGCCGTGTTTAAACCACCGCTCCAAACACTATAGTAAGTCATCACACGCTCAAGGACACGTGCCGATTTTTCCATTTCAAGAATTGTATTTTCAAATGTAGCTTCTTTTGGATTGCTTGCAATCACGTCGATAGCTTTTCTAGCCTGAGCCATCCCTTCTTCCATTGCTGGTTGGAAATCGGCAATTTTAACTTTATCAAATGCTGGCACACCACCATGAGGACCATTCCACCAGTTCACGAGTAGTGGATTAGTTGGTGCTTTAGCCGCAGTTTTTGCCGCCATTCCAGCCGCAGATACTAACGTCAACATAGACACAACAAAAAAACGATTAATATTGAACATTGATTCTCCCCTAATTGATCAGATGTTTATATCAAGGCCCAATCAGGGAATTCAACTGTTTTAAAGGCTAACGGCTGCGCGTTTATAACTTTTTTTTGAAATCAAAGCCTTGCTCACGAGTCAATGCAGCGATGATTCTTTGCGAGTTTTCATCTTGGTAACTAAAAACAGAGCGCTGAATATCAACTTCGTTTTCCCAAAAGATAATTTCGCTCCCTATTTCTAATATTTTTTCTGTTACAGAATTCAGTTTATCGATCGACCAAGGCTTGTCGATAAAGTCAAAGGCTCCTAACCGCAAAGCTTCTAACGCCATTTTCTTATCGCCGTAGGCAGTCAAAATAACAAACGGAGTCAGGTAACCCAGTTCGCGGATTTTGCTTAATAACTCTGTGCCTTTCATCAAAGGCATGTTCACGTCACTAATAACGGCCGTGATTTTAAGGGATTGAATCACCCCAAGCGCCTCAATCCCATCCTGAGCCAAATAAATCTCTGCCCCCAGTACTTTGAGCGTCTCTGCTAAAGTATCACGAATGTCTGCCTCGTCATCGACGATCAATAATTTTTTTTGCATAGATACAGCTAGAATAAAAAGCCGCTTAGCTATTATCCAATGAATTTTTCTTTATCTGGATCTAAAAAGCCTAGAACTGGCTCCTTAGCTTGCGGCTAAGAAGCTAAAATCTATTGGAAAGACAGT
>CAWVRN010000028.1:0-63947 GCA_963932905.1 uncultured Bdellovibrio sp. | reverse complement strand
ATGAGCCTTAAACAAATACTATTCTAAAATGCAAAGTAAGGGGCCAGTTCTTAATGTTTAAGCATTGCTATTAGATCGACAACTAAAAACATACCATCGTGATCAGACGCACGTTTGTTAACCTGATCGGGTTTTGTCGGCATCGGCGATTCTGTACCATCCGGGTGCACGTCACGCTGAATACCAGAAGCTAAAATATACTTTGCGAATTCAGGATTTACTAACATCGCATCAAGTTGGGCAGCGATGAGTTGAGCATCAAAAGGTTCTGCCGTTTCGTCAATTAATCTGAAAAAATATTGGGAAAAGCGATCTTCCATTTTAATTGGATTCTTATCAAAGTTAAGTGCATCGGCTAATCCCGCTTTGTACAAAGCAGCAAACTCAGGTGCCGTTTGAATATTATTATTAAAATCGCCACCCATCACAATGGGAATGCTTGGGTATTTTTCTTTTAGCATCCCCATAATATCAACACTCGCTTGTGATTGCTCTGAACGTTTGATGACCGTCTTGTCGACACCGGGCGGTTCACCCGGCCGAGTTTTTTTTCTGCTGCCAAGCTGGGATTTTAAATGAGTCGCAAACACCGCCATGAATGGTTTCGAGTTTTTAGAAGCGCCAGCAGGACGCACTAATAAAACCGGAAGATCGCGCGAGAAAACAGGATCATTTTCTTGATTCGTTAGCGAATATTTGCGATGACTTTGCACTTCAAAATCAAAATTTAGAGTTCGCTTAACGAAGAAACAGACATCAATGCCGCGAACATCGTTGCCTTCTATTAAAATCGCCTGGTATTCATCATTTAAATAGTCTTTTGAATACTTCTGTGCAGTTTCGAGATCTTTAACTTCCATTCCGATAATGATATCTGGGTTTTGCTTGCGTATCCGAGCCGCCATTCGCAAGTTCTGTGCGTTTGATTTTTCGATCGTCTTCTCGACTTTGACGTCTCTTAGTTCTCCATTAACCAAAGTTTTAGTACGCGAGTATTCTTTAAACTGACCAAGATTTTCGAAATTTTGGCTCATGAAACGCAGCTGCGATGGGTTTTCGATGCCTTTACTTTTATTTGTGGAATCTAAGAAAAATCTTTCGCCATATTTATTTACGGTCGGAAGATAAGTATTAATACAGGCCGGGACAAAGGTAAACGCACTCGATGTAAGCGAAAAAAGACCAACAAATAGCACTAGGGAAATCTTAGATTTATACACCAGTTCTCCTAGGTTTGGGGCCTATCCAATCTTAAACTTTTATGTCCGTAACTGGTTGGGATTGCAACTAAATGCCAACCTCAAAACCTATTAAACGACATTAAATCGTAAAAAATCTAAACACACCCCAAAATAGGAAAGACTAAAAACGGCCTTTGACCATTCCATACCAGTAAAGAACCGGCAACAGCCAACGTTTCAGAATCCACATTGATGACCTTGGAACAGTCTGATCAAAAGGGAACGATGGCATCAGTTTATTGTCATAACCAAATTCAGCTAAAATAACTTTACCATAGTCAACAACCAGTGGACACGAAGAATACCCATCATAGGATTCATCTAATTTCATTCCATTCATTGTCGAAATTAAATTTTTAACGACCACTGGATACTGCTTACGTATGGCCGCGCCTGTCTTTGAATTCGGTACGCCCGTGACATCACCAACTCCAAAGATGTTCGGATATTTCAAATGCTGCAACGTAAATTTATTTACAGCTAACCAACCCTTTAGATCGCCTTCTTCCAGTGCCAATCCTGATTCTGCAACATAGCTATGCGCCGACATACTTGGAACAACGTGAAGCATATCGTACTGCATAGATTTTTTGGTCACAGACCCATCCGCGCCCGTCACATCAAAAAAAGCCGTTTTCTTGGCGGCATCAATTCCTACCAACTTATGCATAAAATGAGTCTGAATATTTTTTTCTTTTACTACTTTATCCAGTGCAACCGCAAACTCGGGCACACCAAAAATAACTTTACCGGCGGATGCGAAGTGGACTTGAACTTTATCACGCACACCATTTTGACGGAAAGTAGAATCAGCTAGGTACATTATTTTTTGAGGTGCACCAGCACATTTGATTGGCGTTGGGGGCATGATAAATAACGCCACACCCGTCTTCATACCGCGAATACAATCTTTGACGTAATCAACTTGGTCGTATTCATAAATCGAACACACGCCATTTTTCCCTAAATTACCAGCTAACCCATCAATCTTATCCCAATTTAATTTTAAGCCCGTAGCAACGACTAAATAATCATAGGTCACATGCTGGTCATCAACCAAGGTAACCGTTTTTTTGTCCGGATTAATTTTAGAAACTGCTTGTTTGAACCAAATCACACCGTCTGGAATCAAATCCTTATTTTCTTTTCTTGTTTCTTCTTTTGTACCAACGCCACCACCAACAAGAGTCCAAAAAGGTTGGTAATAATGATACGTCGAGGGATCAACAATGGCGACATCCACAGGTGATAAATATTCAAGTAACTTAGACGTAACGGCCAAGCCGCCAGATCCCGATCCAAGAACAATAACTTTGAAATGTTTCATAAAATCCCCTTTACGTTTCAATTTGACTACGTAGGTGCCTAGTTTGTCACATTCTAAATGTCTCAAATTGATAAAATCTAATAACTAAAAATACTATGGTAAACTCTTAATGGGGATCACTGAAACTGTCGATAGTCAGTCTGACGAAACTTTGGGGAGTGTGTATGCGTCGCTATGGCCTTTTTCCATGGATAGTTAGCACTTTTATTTTCACGACCGTTCTATTTCAAAATTGCAGCCAGTACAAACCAGAACTTAATGCTTCTGATGCTTATTCAGTGGGAGCAGAATCTATTGGCGAAAGCCACGCTGACGATGACGCAATTATCGCCGAAGTCGTAAGTGGTTCTTCCATCAACTTCACACAATCCGTTCCTGAATATAGCAACATTTGGTCACCCATTTTCTTTTTCTCGCTCGATAACTCTAGGGTTTCTGCGGTAGTTTCTTACCAATGTAAAGTCGATAAAGGTGAATGGAGTCCTTGCGCAAGTCCTTTCAAATTAGATAGCTTAGCGGATGGAATGCATTCGCTTTCGGTGAAGGCCGTCTACAAATCTTTAGCTGAATCTATTCCTAAAGATGTTGTATGGACTAAAGATTCCCTGGTCCCACTCGTTGCTTTTAACAAAACGCCCCCAACGAATATTGGAACAAACGAAGTTGAAATAACATTTTCAGCGACAGATGGAGGTTCTGGTATTGATTCATACTCTTGCTTATTTAACAGCGGCGAATGGAAATCATGCACCAGTCCAATTAATTTTTCTGAGCTAGCAGAAGGTTCACATACGTTTAAAGTACGAGTGATGGACAAAGCTGGAAATATCAATGAAGTGCAAACATCTTGGAATTTTTCCCCACTTTATCCTTATATTAGCTTGACGGGTAAACCTGAGGCATTCATCAAAGAATCGTCAGCTGAATTCGCATTCGAATTGATGAACGGACTTTCATTTAATAGGTTCGAATGTCAATTCAGTACAGAAAGTGAATTCAAATCCTGCGCAAGCGGTGTTTCTTACAATCTTAATTCGGACGGGCAGTATACATTTAAAGTTCGCGCTCGTGATTCTCAAGGGTATTTAACAAGTACACTTTCGTATCAATTCTATCGAGATGCCACAGGTCCAAAAATCGAACTAATTTCGCCCAATTCAGGTTCTAAATTCGCTAACTCTTTTGTGGTTGCGGTGAACGTGGATGATGGCGAGGCTGGATCTGGAGTGGACAATAATGTGTGTAAGCTAACTCGTTTGGTCAATGGTGAATCTTCAGATCAATCAATCGCCAATTGCAAATTCCCTTTAGATTTGTCGAGCGAATTAACCGGCGAATATAAATTATCTATCGAGTCCACAGACAAGCTGGGAAACACTAGTCAATCAAATGAGTTTCAGTTTTACTATTTAGCCGAAGAACAAAATCCAGGTTTTATCACTATAAACTTATCTGGGGGTGCGGCCCTAGCAGCGAATGTGATTCCGTTAGATGAAAATGGCCAACTACTAGATAGCTACAGTAAAATGGGCATGGGCAATAAAGCTTATGTGGAAGCTAACAATGAAAACTACGTCGGGGCGAAATGGTATAAAGATAGCGGTATTTTAAAAGGAATGAAGGCGCACATGTCCGCCGATGCGGAAGCGAAAGCTCAAGTGTATGCAATTCCGGTTGGTTCTGTAGATAACTCATCTAACAACCCTTTTGACATTCAAACCTATATTTCATCCGCTGGATTAAAGGGAACTTTCATTCGGTCGGCAGCCAATGCCTCTGGTAAAATGCTGAACGGGATAAATCAAACGACTATTTTTTCTGGCAAATCAGGTCTTGAGTTAAATTTAACTGCGGTGTTCAAACCGTTCTCTGGGTTTTTGGATTTATCTAATCATTCTGGTTACACAAAATTTCAAGACTTTCCCATGATTACAGAATACGATGCCTATTCAGTTAAAGACTTCACAGATATTTTCGATACCGATACCAATAAAACTGGCACACCCGCGGCGACAAAACAAATCATCTATAACTCGATAAATGGAAATATTGGTCCGGCGAGCTTGAACTTTAACGGTTACGACTATCGCAAAGTTTCTAGGGGAACGTCAGACGCTAGCGATTTCACAATTGGAGAATGGATCGGAAAATCCATCGAATATGCTTACAAATCTAAAAAGAAATTGATGATCTATGTCGTTACGGACGGATCAGCAGGATCTGCGGAATCAAATACCGGTGGGGGCAATTGGACAGTCGATCGGGGCGTTGCTGGTCAGCTACTATTATTTATTGTTGATCCCATTGACGGAGTACCAACCAGTAACTACGCATCTGACTATATGATTGGAAATTTCATTTCATCTAGTCAGTCAGCGAATGATGCCTATTTTTATTCTAGCGATCCTAGAGTCAATGCGCGTGAAATGGCGGGCCTTGCTGTTGTCGCTAACTATTTACAATTCGCAGGTCATGACGACAAAATAGAAACAGTAACTCAATCGCTTATCAAAAATGAAGACGTTCCGAAATTTGTGAAAATCAGAAAAGTAGTTCGATCTCTTGCTAGTGAAAAACAGTAGTTACTCTATAATAAAATGCTAACGTATTTTATTATAGAGTCGAATGAATAGTCTACCCTAACACAATCTCAACAATCGGGAATTTTTCCCAACAGAATCCTAAATTGTATCTGGACCCATTATCTATTACTTCCTAAATCATCTTAGGAGGTTTTCGGATGCTTAATCAATTATCAAAAATTTTCTCAATTGCATTGCTTGCTGGTTCAGCAGCGATGGCAGTTTGCCCAACCGGTACTGACTCATTAGGAGTTATTAATTCAGTTGAACGCTGTTCCCTTAAAGGTAAATACCTTAATACACAATTAACTTTAACTGCAAAAAATGAATATGTAATCACAGATGGTGTTTTCATCGGCGGCGACAACGAACAAAGCTCTAAATTAGTTATTGAACCTGGAACCAAAATCATCGGTTTACCAGCGTCTTTCATTTCTGTAATGCGTGGATCACAAATCATTGCTCAGGGTACAGCAAAAAAACCTATCGTGTTTACATCCGCTCAGTCGACTCCTAAACGCGGTGACTGGGGTGGCTTAGTTCTTAACGGTAATGCTCCTATCAATGCTTGCAAAGCGGGGGCAGCAGTTTGTGAAGCGGTTTCTGAAGGTATCAAAATTGAGCAAGTTAAATTTGGCGGCAACAATCCTAAAGACAACAGTGGCATTCTTAAATACGTACGTATTGAATACGTGGGTTACCCGATTTCTCCAGATAACGAACTAAACGGTATTACATTCAACGCCGTAGGTAGCGATACCGTAGTTGAAAACGTACAAGTTCACATGAGCTCAGATGATGGTGTTGAATTTTTCGGTGGAACAGTCAACGCAAAATACCTAGTTTTAACTTCAAACGAAGATGATTCATTGGACTGGGACATGGGTTGGACTGGTAAAGTACAATATTTATTCATCGATCAAGGTCAAGATGCCGTTGATAACGGAATCGAAGCAGACAACTTGAAATCACCTATGAACGCCATGCCTCGTTCAAATCCAACGATCTCTAACATGACGATCATTGGTTCACCTAAATCTGCTTTCGGTTTACTATTAAGACGCGGAACTGCAGCTACTATCGTAAACTCAGTTGTTGTTAGAACTGGTAAATCTGCGATCAATATCGATGACGCGGAAACATTCACTCATGGTGCTAAAGTGATTGGCACTGCGGTTTATTCCGAAGGTTTGAAATTCGAAAATTCAATTGTTTATAGCGCAAAAAATTTCGAATACGATGCTAAAGACGCTTGGTCTACTGAAGCTTGGTTCTTGTCTCAAAAAGGCAATTCAACTCAAGACCCTCAACTCCAAGGTTATATGCCAGCGGCCACATCTCCACTATTAAAAATGGGTGTTTCGTCTGATGATTTATTCTTTGATGGTGTAACTCACGCAGGGGCTTTCGCTAAGAAAGATTGGACTCAAGGTTGGACAGTAAGATAGTCCATCCTTTATCTTTATGTGCATTTCGTTCTCGACAGCTGGGTACTAAAAAGTACCTGGCTGTTTGTGTTTTTCTGGTATCTCAAATTTCAGCTAATTTATCTTTTGCTCAGTCCGAAGAAACGATTATGGTGTTAGCACCAAAAATCAAAGGATCATTAGCTGAACTTTTAAACGAGAAAAAATCGTCCCTACAAGTGAGTGAAGTTTTAAGTGCGGAATCGATGGCTAAAACTGGCGACAGCGATTCCGCACAGTCTTTAAAGCGCGTGACTGGCTTGACGTTAATGAATGGAAAATATGTTTATGTGCGCGGGCTAGGCGAACGCTACTCGTCAGTTTTGTACAATTCGCAATCTGTTCCGTCTCCGGAACCATCACGACGTATTGTTCCACTGGATCTGTTTCCGGTCGCATTGCTTGAAAATATTCAGGTAAAAAAAAGTTACTCAACAGATCTTCCCGCGGAATTCGGCGGCGGACTTATAAGCCTGACATCAAAGTCAGCTCCATCGCAAGATCTATTGTCTTTGAAAATTGGCCTGCAATTAGACAACGAAAATTCGCTTCTATTCCCAGAGTCTTCGCCTAGCGACATCTGGGGCAAAGATCGTTCCTATCGAACGATGCCGTCGATTGTAAAATCACAAATTGAAAAACGCCAACGGGTAATTGAAAAAATTGAAGGTCTTAGTACAGAAGGTTTTTCTAGATCCGATTTGCAAAACATGGGCAAAGAATTTAAATCAAACTATGATTTAAAACCGACTAATCCGACAACGATGCCGAACATGTCTTTAAACTGGGGAAAAGTTTGGAAATATGAAGAATTCAAATTGAGCCACTTGGGCAGCGTTAACTATGCCAACTCATACGATCAACGCTTGATTGAAGGTAAAAAGCTAAATGCCATTAACGATACGGAAATGGCGCTAGATGAAACATCAGAAACACAAACATTTGAAAATCAAATTAAGTCATCCGCCCAGCTTGATTTTGAATTCTCACAAGCAAAGAATAAACTGCGTTTTAATCTTCTAAATTTAAACGACACCAGCAACGAAACTGGTGTGAAAACATACACCGTCACCGGCGACTCCGTAAAGTCGCGTCGTCGTACCCAGATTGAATGGATCGAACGCACTTTGGGTCGCCAGCAAATTTCCGGTTTGCACCGACTTATCAGCGACAACGACTTGACCATTGACGAAGCGAAAGCCACGGGTCTATTTGTCGATTGGAAAATTCAGGATTCCAAAGCCTCTCGATACGCGCCCGATGCTAAAGAATACACCTATTTGTTGAAAACAAATGAATATGAATTCAATACTGATACAACAGGCAATCGCCGTAACTACGGTTTCCTCGACGATAAAACTCAGGAAGCCAATTTAGATCTTTGGTATAAACTGGATAATGTAAAAATTAAAATCGGCATGCTTCGTAACAAGCGCGATCGTAGTAGTGACGTGTACCGTTTTCATTTTAAAGACACCGATGTGAATTCTAAAAATTATGACCTGTCCAAAGATTATGATACGATTTTTAATCAATTCAAAAGCTCGGACACATTTCAATTCCTAAGCGTTACGGACAGCGCTGATAGTTACTACGGAAAACAAATGCTGGACAGTCAGTATGTCTGGACAGAATGGCAAATGGGTAGCGATTGGGAACTTGGTGCCGGTGTACGCGCAGAACGTAATCAAATGGAGGTCGGTACATTCTATTACTACGACCCGGAAAATATCTCCTCTCTGTCAGGTATTCGAACATACAATCAGCTTCCTGCCATAAATCTGAACTATAAAGTCTCAGAACAAGTCAAAGTGCGTACTAGCCTGTCACAAACACTGGCTCGTCCAGACTTCAGAGAATTATCGACGGCGCCGTATATCGACGAAGACTCTGGTTACGAAACCGTAGGCAATCCCCTGCTGAAAACGACTTTGGTTCAAAATTTCGATCATCGCTATGAATACTTTTGGAAAGAAGACGAATATCTATCTATTGGTTTTTTCCGCAAAGAATTTACTAACCCTATTGAATCACAATTTGAACCCAGTCCCAATCTTAGAAAAACTTTCGGCAATTCAAAAAGCGCCTACAGTCAGGGCATTGAACTAGAAAACAGATTTAATTTACGCTATCTATCCCGTGATTTACGCCGATTCTATTTTTCATACAATCTATCTTCTATCGATTCAAAAGTGGATTTATCTAACGACATCATGGGATTGCAAACGTCTAAAGAACGCCCACTACAAGGCCAATCTCCTTACATCGTTAACTGGCAGATCGGTTACGAAAATCCAAATGTCGCGTGGAACTGGAACGTAGTTTTCAATATGATCGGTCGTCGCATCACTGAAGTCGGCACCCAAAATAGACCCGATATCTATGAGGAACCGCAACCACAAATCGATTTAACGTCTAACTATCGCTGGTCAAAATCCTCTTTGTTCTCACTACGCGGACGAAACGTTTTAAACCCTGATGTTCGTTACACCCAAGGTGGCGATGTCGTCCGCCAGGAGAAAAAAGGCGACGCCTATTCAGTCAGCTGGAGCTATAACTTTTTATGAGATTAATAATTGGCCTTCTTTTGAGTTTAAGTTTTTTATCGATCGCTTGCAGCCGCAACGATGCTGAATACTATGGCTATGCTCGTAAAGACGACGGAAAACAAAATCAAAAAATTATTCTCTCGCCGTCAGAACAAATTTCCACAGCCATTCAAAATAATGACTGGACTTCGATCAATACGCTAATTGCCGGCGGCCTATCAGTGAATGCAATTCTAGATAGCGGGCGTACGCTACTAAACGAAAGTGTATTATGGGAACGCGAAGATATCTTCAAACGTCTTATCGCTTTAGGAGCCGATCCTAAAATTAAAGACCAAACTGGCGCCGACACCGTTGAAATGTGCTCAGAGAAAATTAATTTCCAAGTGTTACTAGATCCAGCTCTATTACCTAAATTTCAAGACGAACTATTTAGCTACCTAGAATCCGAAGATAACGATGAACTAAAACGTTTACTCGAACAAAAGCTGAATCCAAACTTTTTTTCAGCCAAAGGCGAAACACCACTGACTTATGCCGTCACTAACAATTTGGAAAATGTCGTTCGCCTGTTGCTGAATCCCTCGTTTGCAACCGATGTGCATTTAAAAAATCAAGCCGGAAAATCGGCTTTAGTTTTATCACAAGAATTAAATTTGAAACGAATTGAAAAAATGCTTTTGAGCCGCGGGGCTCAATATTAGGAGGTCATCATGAACGATCGTATATTCGCTGTTGCCCATTTAGCCGATCAAGTGGTTCTGTATCTACTACTAGGGCTTTGCTTGATGAGTCTTTATATGATTATCGACCGCTACTTTAGCCTGAAACGGCTGGTGACGGAAAGTAAACGATTCAAAGGCGAAGTATCACCACTTATTCAAAGCGCCAACTTTAACGGCCTAGACAGAATCGCCAAAGGTGAATCACTGCCGAACGCAACACTTCAGATGGCGCTGAATCACTGTCGCACAAGTCGCTCGCCCAACCTGAGCTCTTTGGTTGAATCCGTAAAAAATTTAAACAAGCCGGCACTAGAAAAATACTTGGGTTTCCTGGCTACCGTCGGGTCCAACGCGCCCTACATCGGTCTATTCGGAACTGTGCTTGGAATCATGAAATCATTCAACGACATGGGCCAATCAGGCGCTGGAGGCCAAGGATCAGTGATGGCCGGCATTTCTTCCGCGCTGATTGCAACGGCTGCGGGTTTGCTGGCTGCGATCCCCGCGGTTCTAGCGTACAATTATTTTCAAAAGCAAGTTAAATACGTCAACGAAACTTTGGACTTAGTCCAACATGTGGTTGAAGTGGCCCACTCAGAAAAAAATATGGGAGGTACCCGTGGCTAAAAGCCAAAGTACAGACACTGAAATTTCCGATATCAATATCGTCCCACTGGTCGATATCATTTTAGTGGTTTTAATTATTTTTATGATCACGTCGCAAGCTCAAAAACAAAATCAGGTCGACATGAATCTGCCAGAATCAAGCTTTTCCGATAAGAAATCAGAATTGCCAATCGCTATTTCAGTCAACAAATCGAGGGAAATTTTTATCAATCAAAAATTAACGGACCTAAATGACCTGCGCGGGCAACTGGGCAGTGAGCTGAATAAAAATCCAGAAATCAGCGCCGTTGTTTCCGCAGATAAGGATTTAGACTATGGCTATGTTATCGCCGTCATGGACGTTGCGAAATCGGCCGGCGTTAAAGAATTAAGTGTCACGACTGTGGAGAACCCATGAAAAAGTATTTAGTATTAACTCTGCTTCCAGTCTTGGTTTACGCCAGCGAACAAGACATCCAAAAACTAATCAGCGAACGCGCGCAGCTGGAATCACTGAATTCTGAATTGCAAAGTGAAATCCGCGCCGCTGCTGCCGAAACTGATCGCACCAATGAAAAGATACTAGCAATTCAAGACGAAGTGAAAGAAACAAAACGTAAATTATCAGAAGCTAAAACGAAACGGGCTCATTTTCTAGCAGAGGCCGGCTCTAAAAAAGACGTCTCGTCGATCGAAGTCAATCGCGAGCTACTTCTGAAGGGAATTTCGGAGTACGAAACCTTCGTAAAAACTGGCCTTCCATGGGATATCGAGCAACGCCTAGAAAAAATCAAAACAATTAAAACAGCACTGCATCCATCAAAAGAATTAGTCAGCGAAACTGTTTTGCAATGGAGTCAATTTCTTGAGGCTGAAAGAAAGTTAGCGTCGGAAACCCAGCGCAAGCTACGTCGCCTATCTATTGAAGGGGACGTACAAGACGCCGCTGTATTCAGGCTGGGTTTGACAACTTTGTACTATAAGACATCGACTGGTCAGACGGGAATCTATTACCGCAAGAATGATCGTCTATTTCATCAACAGATCGCTGACGACGGCGTTAAAAGTAAAATCGTTCATTTAGTAGAATCAAAAGACAACAAAAATACCGATCGCTTGCTTTCAGAGTTAGTTCTAACACCTGGAATGGTTAACTAAAGAGGCTATATGATTAAATACTTATTAGTTCTGCTTCCCTTTTTCGCCCAAGCGGAAACCGATATTTTCAAACGTGAACTCGATTTCGTGACTAGCCAGCGCCAAACTCTAGAAAAACAGCTGACTAACATTAAATCCCAACAAGCCAAAAAAAGTACCGATCTAAATCGCCAGCTAGATGGTCTTCATCAAGAAAAAGCGCGATTGGCGGCCGAGCTTGAAACGACTGAAAATGAAGTTGCGGAATACAGTCGCCTAGCGAAAAAGCAATCACAAAGTCAATCGGCGCTCTCTGATCGCTTGGACTGGATCAAATCAAAGAACGAAGAAATGATTTACTTCGTGCCCACAAAACCTGAAATGAACGACAATTCACTAATCGGTGCCTTGAATACCCAAGCCAAAACAATCGCATTGATGTCACAAACGTTTTCTGCAACAAAAAGCTATACGGATTTAAATCAAACCCTGCAAGAAGGCAGAGTGTTTCATTTAGGTCCCTTTGTTCGATTCCTAGACAAAGACAGCAAGTGGACAGTCCTATCACTGACCGATACCGGGTACTACGCGGAAACAACGGAATCTTCATTTGATAAAGTTTCTTCGGATTCTCCGTTTGTAGCTGCAGCATTTGTTCAGCTACCATTTAATAAAACGCAACCCATTTTAAAAGAGAAAAATCTTTTCAACCGAATTATGGATTTATTGCCAGGGATTTTCCTGGCACTGGTATTCTTTTCGATCGGATGGATCTTTATCCAACTAGCAAAGAGTTAAAATGAATAAAGTTCTTAGAGTCATTTTTTTAGGTTTCATAATGGCTTCCGGTCTAGCCTACCTATTTTCAAACACGAATGCTCTAGAAACTGAATCCTCGGCACCGGCCGCAAGTCAGCACAAGGTCAGCAAAGTCGAAGTGCCCATGACGCCACCGAAAGCGCCTCCGCGACCAAAGAAAGTGAGAAAAACAGAATCACTTGAAAAACCATCGGCCATCAGCTCGACTCCGTTCTCGGGCCTGAAAGCATTCGGTTCCAGCGGCAGTGGCAGCGGGATGATTTCACAGGCGGACCAACAGGCATCGGCTTCGGGCTCGTTTAGTGATTCGAAATCTTCACAGACCAGCGACGTACAGATTCTGTCGAAAACAGATCCTCAGTTTCCCGATGCTGCAAAAAAGAAAAACATCACTGGTTACGTGCGCGTCCAGATTACGATCGATCAAAGTTCCGCGATCAAATCCATCGATGTCATAGAAGCCAATCCTGAAGGGTATTTCGAGTCCTCGGCGGTTGAATCAGTAAAAAACTGGAAATTTTCAGCTGCTTATCAAAATGGAACCCCGGTCGAATCGACCATTAAACGTCGAATTGAATTTAAGCTGGAATAACATAGGAATAACTATGAAATTATTTATTTTATTTATAGCACTCTCCCAATTCGTCTTCTCTGAAACGACGATTGATCCACGTTATGACAACTACGAAGGCGAAACGTTAGTCCTTAAACTTATCGAAGATAGGCAATGGGAGCTGGCCCAGCAGGTCTTTAAAAAAGAAAAGCAAACATTTCAGAATCATTCACCGGCAGAATACTATTTAATCCAAGGCCTACTACAAATACACGACCATGCCGATCATGACAGCATCCGATCGTTAGAAAAGTCATTGTCTTTAAAATATTCACACTTGGCTCAGGAAAAAATCTTAGCGCAGTATCTAAAAACTCAAAATTGGGCGGATGGATTGAAGATTTTAGAAACGTATCAAAAATCTTCGTTTGAAAAAAACCTATCGTCCGAAATTGTATTTCTAAAATCAGCGGCTAGCCAACCCGAGCACATATCCCAAATCCTTGCATGGAGCGAATCCTATTTGAAAAATTCATTTCAATTCCCTCTCTTAAAATTTTATGCAGAAGAACTCACTAAAAACAAACTGATTCATGAGGCGATTTTGGTCATCAACACCGCGATGGATAAAGGCCAGATCAAATCAGCCGAGGAGGCCTTAACTCTAGCCGAAATCTTTTTATCTACTGGATTAGATACCGAAGTTCATAGTTTTTTAGAACACGCGCGGATGTTGTTTCCAAAAAATGACTTGATCAAACTTAACTTGGCGCAAGTCCTGTTTAAAAAAGACTTATACTTTAGCGCACTTAATTTACTGTCCGAATTAAAAACAGATGATGGTGTTTTAAATGTCCAATTAGAACTCATGAATATCATGCACATTAAGTCCTATTCATTATTCCATCGAATGAATTTAAAAGACGATAGCCAGCATTTAAAAAACTGGTTCGTCTATTTTATTAACAATGAAGATTGGGCTCAATTATACTCGCTACATTCTCGCCTAGCGTCCCTCGGTACAGAAGCCAAGTGGAACAACGATGACTTCAATTATGCAATGGCATACAGCGCCCAGTTAGTGGATGATAGCAACCAAGCGCGCCTCTACATAGAGAAAGTGACGTCACGTTCTCTTGCTCAGAAAAAGACGAATTTATTAAAATCGCTCAATCTTTAACACCCAGTTCTAAAGATTTCCGCCAAATAGATCTCGACAGGACTTTTTGTATCGGCCTATCCTTTAAATATGAAAAACATAATTTTAACTTCTGTATTGGTAGTTGGCTTGGCGAATGCACACGTCTGTTTACAACGTGATCAACAAACGTCGGCGCAAGTTCATGAGCCTCAACTAACAGAATCAAGTGGGTTAACCTACTCGAAACGCTATGCCGATAGACTTTACCACATTAATGATTCTGGATCATCTCCGGAGTTTTTTATTACTGATAGTAGCGGACACAACTCTAGGCGCATTCCCATCAGCCTTGTTTTTTTCATTGATACAGAAGATATCGCGGTTGGCCCATGCCTAGGTGAAAAAAGTTGCCTTGTTATTGGTGATGTGGGCGATAACTGGAGATTCCGCCCCTCTATTCAATTCTATTTTTTCAAAGAATCTCGACTAAGTGATCATTATCTAGATGATTTGGCGGCGCAGGGGTTGGATTTATCCCCAGACCTAGTTTTATCCGTGTCCTACCCAGATCACGCTCACAATGCCGAAGGTTTTTTCTTAGACGAGAAAGGTAATTTAAATATTCTAACGAAAGAAAAGAACGGAACGACGGCGCAAATTTTTTCGCTAGCCGCTGGTCAAATCATTCTGCCTTCGAATGGTAAAGACTTGCCATCTAAACCACATCCCAAATTCAAACGCGTTACCAAAATCGATTTGAAAAAGTTGATGCCGCCATCATTGATTCCTTTCAATTCTGAAATCACGGGCGCTGCTTACAACGAAAAATCGCAATCTATTGCGGTTTTAACTTACGACGGATTTTTTGAATTCACAGCGCAAAGCCTACTGACGCCATCAAAAACATCGTTTAAATCAGGCTTAGATTATGTATTCACCCCAGTCCGCGCCGGCAATCAACAGGAAGGTATTGCCTACGTGCCGAACAGTTCAGACCTAGTTATCTCGTCTGAAACGGGAAAAGGCCAGGGCTTAACTCCACTCCTTCGTTTAAACTGCCTAAAATAAAACTGTCCAAAATATCGACAACCAGGTAGTCATTACCTGGTTTTTCAAATCTGTAGAAATCTAAGCCTCCCTGCCTTATAAATATTCTTAACAACTTCACGTTCGGGAGCTTTATGAAACACCTATTCAGCATCGTATTTTTTATGATCGCAGCCAACTCAGCACAAGCAGCTGACATCGTTTGCCAATCTAGCACTCAATTGACTCTTCAACTAAGCGGCGTTAAGTCAGCCCCGTTTTCTATTGAAGCTATTTCTTTAGCTGATAAAACTGTTCCTAACGATGCTTTGCTTACAAGTGTGGCAGAAACGAGTGACTCTGTTCTTGTTGAATTCGTAAACCTAACAACGGCATCTGCTTTTGACTTTGAAGTAGGCAAAGAGGCACTGAGTCTGCCGTCGTTTACTTTGGAGGTTTTTGAATTGGGCTCACCGGGTTCTCCATCGCAATCTCATTTATTTTCTTGCGTAACTAAATAAAGTTTTAAATCTTGCCTAGGGTAGTTTCTAGTGCATAAAATGCCCCTGTTTTAGACATTCATGTAGACAGGGGGATTGATGCGTTCTAAGTCATATTTTTTATTTCCGTTATTTTTTATCTTAGGACTGGTTCTAGTCCAATGTTCAACGTCAGGAACAAAAGACGTTTCGGAAAATAAAATTGCACCCGTATCAAATCTCACTCGCGGTGAAGCTATCACTCGCTCGCAGCTAATTTCAAAAACAAGTTACAACTTAGCTTTTAATTTAGAAAGCGATGCCACTGATTACACGGCATCTGTAGAAATTAAATTTACTTTGGCTTCACAGACAGCCACGTTCCTAGATTTCAAAGGTGGCGAAATTCAATCCTTTACCATCAATGGAAATACAAAACCGGCGGTTTATGAAAACTACCGAGTTCAGCTAGCCAAAGACGATGTTCGCGCGGGCGAAAATGCGGTTGTGATTAACTTCAAGCAAACGTATTCAAAAAATGGCCGCGGCATCTACCGTTTTCAAGACTCTGAAGATAAAAAAGTTTACGTTTGGACAAAACTGGAACCGTTCGATGCGAACCAAGTATTCCCTTGCTTTGATCAACCCGACTTAAAAGCCACGTTCACCGCGCAGGTTGTGGCACCCAAAGATTGGAAAGTTGTTTTTACAACGTTGCCAACTCAACAAATAAACAAAGACAACAAAACTCAATGGACCTTTCCTGCCTCGCCGATCATGAGCACATACCTATTTTCCCTTCACGCAGGCCAATATGAAGTATGGCAAGATAAATACAAAAATGTTCCCCTGCGCCTTTTTGTTCGAGCATCGTTAAAAAAATATGTAGATCACAAATACTGGTTCCGAATCACAAAAAGTGGCTTCGCTTTTTTTGAAAAAGAATTCGACTATGCGTATCCGTTTAAAAAATATGACCAACTCGTTGTCCCTGAATTTAGTTCCGGCGGTATGGAAAATGTGGCGGCCGTAAATTACAACGAACGCTATATCCAGCGTGGACCTGCCAGCCAAGATGAAAAAGAAGGCCTAGCCAATGTCATGCTTCATGAAATGGCCCACATGTGGTTCGGCGATCTGGTCACGAACAAATGGTGGGATGAATTGTGGTTAAATGAAAGCTTTGCGACGTTCATGGGTTTCAACGCTGTCGCTAAAGCAACAGAGCACAAAGATTCATGGATGTCATTCCAACGCCGCGGAAAAATGAGTGCCTACATCGAAGATCAATATCCAACGACTCATCCCATCAGCACGGAAGTTCCTGACATCAACGCTACTTTCAACCATTTTGATGCGATCACATACAGCAAGGGCGCATCGAGTATGCGACAGTTGTCTTACTACTTAGGTGAAGACAAATTCAGAAAAGGTGTGCAATTTTATTTCAAACAATACGCTTACACCAATACGACGCTACAACAATTCATTGGTTCGCTAGAAAAAGCATCCAACACAGATCTTCGGGCATGGAGTATAGCATGGCTTCGTAATGCCGGCTTGGATACGTTGAAAGCAACTCCCGAGTGCGCACAAAACAAATTAACTCGTATCAAGTTTGAGCTTACCTCGCCTGTTGCAGGTGAACGCCCTCGTCCTCATCGTGTTCCTTTGACTGTCTACACAGCTTCAGGAGAAGGCCTGAAAGCGTGGACCCTGGACGACTGGAAAACCAACGGCGACAATGAAACTCGTGAAATCACACAATCCATTCCTTGTCCCGAACTTGTTTTACCAAATGCAACGGACATGGATTACATTAAATTGGCTTTAAATCCTGGCCATATTCACTGGGCTCAACAGAACTTGCACAAAGTATCTAGTGCACAAGCTCGCCACGTATTTTGGAATCAAGCCTATTTAAACCTACGTGATGGCAAAATCAAAATCGACGATTTCGTTAAGTTGTTTTTCGCCCAATATGAAAAAGAAACACATCCGGTTCTAGTTCAGCAGTTTTTCCCGTACTGGGCAGATATCGCATCTTACTTGCCGCACAGAACTGCGGTGGAAACCACTGTTCGCAACACGGTTATCGAACAGTTGGAGAAAGGCTTTTGGAAACAAATTGCTGACGCCAAAGATCCATTGTGGAAGAAAACTCTTTTCACCAATTGGGCTCGCCGAATTGAAACTGAAGCCTCTCAAACAAAATTAGCCGACATATTAAATGGCAAATTAAATATGAAACCGCTTGATATTGACCAAGACATGAGATGGGTCATGCTTCAGCGTCTAGCAACAATGGGATACTCAAAAATTGATGAAATGCTGGCTGCCGAAAAAGTGAAAGATACAACAGAAAACGGTTTCAAATCACTCTTGGCGGCTCAAGCCGCGAAACCGTCACTGACCGAGAAAACAAAACTATTAGAAGAAATGAATCGTCCAGACACAAACTGGAGCTTAGCGCGCAAACAAAGCGTGTTGAACTCGTTGTTCCCAGAAACGCCTCAACAAAACCAATTGCGTGGCCAGTACAAAGAACAATTCTATAAAACAATGGCGACCTTGAATAAACGCAACGAAGATGTTTCTTACAATCGCACCTACGCAACTTTAGCACCGTCAGGTTGTGACAACGGTACAGTTCAAGAGTTAGACAACTATATCAACAGCCAAGACTGGAATGTTGTAACTAAAAAAGTATTAGTAATCCAAAACGCGGAAAATAAAATCTGCGCCCGCATCCAAGCAAGATAATATGGAAGCGACAGAAAAATTCTTCACATGTCCGTATTGTTTTGAACGGATTTCTATGATCCTGGAGCCTTCTGAAGAAGGAGGCCCTCAGGTTTATGTAGAAGATTGTGAAGTCTGCTGCAATCCTATTCAGCTTACCTACGAAACTAGTGGCGATAAAATTCGAAACTTCAGTGTCAACAAAGCCTACTAGTCAGCGCCCTCGAACGTGTACTTCTGAGTCGCCTCAGTTAATCCACCCACGTTAACCACGTCCTTGAATCCCATTTGCTTCATCAAGCCTTCGGCTTGCCCACTGCGGTTTCCAGATCGGCAATACAATTGATAACTTTTATTTGTATCTAATTTTTTAATTTCATCCGCAAATGTGGGGGAATAAAAATCGATATTCAGTGAATTTTGAGCATGACCGGCTTGATATTCGGCAACAGTTCTAACATCAATAATAACTACATTTTTTTCACTCATATTTTTCCTACCTATATTAATAATAAAATGCGGTTCCAACCAGCATTGTAAAAACATGTTGGGTTTTGGCTACCACATCATATTTTTTCTGAATGTACTGACTTGATCGCCCAGTTCCACCAGTGTAATAACCACCGAACGTATAACCGATTCGTTTTCCTGCAATAAACACTACGTTAGCGCTAAAACCCATCATATCGACTTTATCTTCTTGCTGTTGTGCCAAATCAAAATCAGGCTCTTTGTGTGACGAAAAATTCGTAAAAAAGCCCATCCGTAATTTTAGCCATTCTACTAACGCACGCTCATACCCCATCGACACATTTACAATCGATCGATGATTAATCTGCCGCCCCAGGTTTTCATCCTCAAGGTCAATATAGCTAATCCCTTCATGCAACGATACATCCCAGGAAAATAAGGATGCATTGTCTGGTCTGAACGTCGCCCCTAAAGATATTTTTCCAGGAATCACTACGCGTGTGGCCTTATCTGGATCATTGCGATTTTGCACTGACAATAAATTTGTCGTCGTATCGATTTGCGTATTGGATTCAAACAATGTCGCTACACCAGCCACGCGCATTGCTTTGGGTCGCAGCGAAACGCCGATGCCCCACTGCTCGTTAATCTGTTTAAAATAACCGAGTACAAAAACCAACGCATTTTCAGTGATCGTTTTTTCTTTTGTATACAGCGTCGCTTTTGTGGTCGATTCGTAAACTAAATCCGTATTTGATTGTGTAAAGTTTCGCGCTGTATAGTAGGCGGTAATACCAATCGAGTCGGTCTCAGAAATTTCACGCGACAGGCTAGGCCCCACCCAAAGCGACTCGTCGACAAAAGTTAAATTACTTACGTTGTTGTCTTTTTTATACAGGTCCCCTTTGTAGGAATCATAATCGGGAACCAAGATCGATAGACCAACAACATACTCACCCAAGCGAATTACGTTACCCGTTGACGCAGGCAAGGACCTAAAGAAACCTTGATTCACACGCAAGGATGCCTTTGTGAAATCATCTTCAGCACCATATTTAGTATCAAATTTTTTATAAATACCGACCGCTGCCGAAAACGAAGCCCCGTTGAGTCTAGCTAGAGTCGCGGGATTATAGAAAGCCGACGAAGATGTATCCCCGACAAGAGCCGTAGCCGCGCCACCCAAGCCAGCCGCTTGGTCGCCTAGAAGAATTGAATTATAGTTGGAGTATGCACTCCAGCCCTTTAGGCCTATAAGAAGCCCAGTGAAAAGTGTCATTACAAATGATTTCATCCTGGACAGAGTACAAGGCTTGTGAACAAAAAACAACGTTCCCTTTTAGAAACACTCTTAGACCGACGGTGCCAATTTCCAAATTCCTAAAAAGAAGTTTGGGGATTTTCTTTTTTCAAATTAAGATAACATCTAATAAGAAAGAGCGTTTTAAAAGCGCTAAGTCGAGGCCGCACAAGTGAGGCGACTGAGGCGTGGCACAACCACGTCGCAGGGAGACCGAACGCGGAGAACGAAGAGTTAGCGATTTTAAAATGCTCTCTATAATCAGGAGGAAAATTATGATTCCATTTATTGATTTAAAAACTCAGTACAACGCTATTAAGGACGATGTCCAAAAGCGCATCAATAAAGTTTTAGAAAGCGGAGCCTACATCAACGGACCCGAAGTTGCCGAACTTGAAAAAAGACTTTGTGAACACACTGGTGCTAAGTACACGCTAGCCTGTGCTTCAGGCACTGACGCCCTACTAATGCCGATGATGGGTTTGGGAATTGGCCAAGGTGATGAAGTCATAACAACGGCGTTCTCTTTCATCGCCACTGCGGAAACAATCGTGCTTGCGGGTGCAAAACCAGTTTTTTGCGATATCGATCCAAAAACTTTCAATATCGATACGACAAAAATCGAAGCCCTGATCACTCCAAAAACAAAAGCTATTATGCCGGTTTCTTTATACGGACAGGTTTCTGATATGGATGAAATCAATGCTATTGCTAAAAAGCATAACTTGCATGTGATCGAAGATTTAGCACAAAGTTATGGCGCTAAATACAAAGGCAAACGTTCAGGCAATTTATCGATCGCGGCCGGAACCAGCTTCTACCCAGCAAAACCGCTGGGCTGCTATGGCGATGGCGGCGCCGTTTTCACTAACGATGACAAATTATACAAAGCAATGAAAGAGATCCGCGAACACGGTTCTGAATCTCGCTACTACCACACTCGCTTAGGCATAAACGGTCGTTTAGACACGATTCAGTGTGCGGTCCTTCTTGCAAAAATGGATCGTTATGACTGGGAAGTTGAGCAAAGACAAAAAATTGCTAATTATTTCAACTCAAAACTGTCTCAAATCAAAGTAGCGGGGTTCTCGACTCCATTTGTTCCCTCTGACAGAGATTGCGTATGGGCTCAATACACCGTCATGGTTCCTAATCGCGCTGACTTCCAAAAGAAAATGCAAGAGTTGGGCGTACCTACGGTCGTTCACTACCCTCGTATTATGCCAGATCAACCTTGGTACAAAGAGAATTTAGCGCCAAAAGGTTCATGGCCTCATTCACAAAAAGCTGCCGATCATGTGGTCAGTTTGCCTATGTACCCTGATATGGACAGAGCGACACAAGATAAAATTATTGATAGTGTCATAAAAGTTATGTCATAAATGGCGGATGACGCCATTTAAAGACTTATCTAAACCTGTCAGTTTCAAATATAACGGTCGTACTTACACTTGGGGCTTGAAGAATCAATTCGTATTGTTCGCGGGCCCTGACATCATCGAAGATGAAGGCATGGTCCTTGAAGTCGGCAAAGAAATCAAACGTGTCACTCAAGAACTGAATATTCCCTGGATTCTAAAATGCTCTTACGACAAAGCTAACCGCCAAAGCGCAACTAGCTTTCGTGGTCCTGGCGTTGATGCCGCTCTCAAATCACTAGAAAAAATTAAAACAGCACTTGATGTTCCGTTGATCACTGATGTTCATGAAACAATTCAGGTCGAACCGATGGCCCGCGTGGCTGACGTCATTCAGATTCCTGCCTTCCTATCACGTCAAACCGACTTGCTAGTAGCGGCAGCACAAACAGGCAAAGTCATTCATATCAAGAAAGGTCAGTTCCTAGCACCTTGGGATATGAAAGCGATTGCTAAAAAAGCCGTAAACGCGGGTAACTCAAATATTCTTTTATGCGAACGCGGAACCACATTCGGTTACAATCGTTTAATCAACGACATGACTGGTTTAGTAGAAATGCGTGATCTTGGTTTCCCAGTGGTAATGGATTGCACACACTCAACTCAGTTGCCAGGCGCAACGGGCGAAAGCAGCGGCGGTCGTGCGCACATGGTTCCCGTTCTGGCGCGTGCCGCAATGGCTGTCGGCGTGGATGGTATTTTCTTAGAAACGCATCCCAATCCAGATGCGGCCTTATGTGATGGACCGACGTCTTTGCCACTAAAAGACCTTGGAGCTTTATTGAAAAATTTGAAAGCAATCCAAGCGACTCACTTAACTAGCTACGAGTAGTTCATGAATTACAAAAAGATCCTGAGTACAGCATTAAAAATACTTATCGCCTTCGGGATTATTTTTTGGCTAGTCCAACAAGATAAATTCAATATTTCGCAGATGAAAATATTTTTCTCGTGGGATTTCATGTTAGCTGCTTTGGCGATCATGGCCCTGAATTTATTTATGACAAGCGAACGCTGGCGTTTGCTTCTTTCCACCCAGAGTCTACACCCCAAATCACTTGAGCTTTACAAGCTGACGTTGATCGGAATCTTCTTCAACTTCGCCATGCCCGGCGGAGTTGGCGGCGATGTCGTAAAAGCATTCTATTTCTACAAAGATCACCCTCAGTCTAAAGCCATCGCGATTTCTTCTGTGTTTGTTGATCGTTTGCTGGGTTTATACACCATCATCGTGATGGCGTTGACGGCAATGGCATTCGATATTCAGCACGTGATGACTATCGATGCACTTAGAAACTTATTTTACTTCTTCGCTTTGATTTTCATCTGCTTTAATATTGGATTGTTCTGCCTGTTTTCAAAGAACTCACAGGTCAGCAGTTTAGTTCATTCGGTTATTGGCTTTATGCCGTTCAAAGAAAAACTTCTAAAGCTCTATTCGTCGGGTCAATTGTACGGATCACAAACGGCTTTGCTAGTGAAGGTATTCTTGTTAAGTTTACTCAGCCAAACATCAGCCATTTTTTTGATGGTATTAATTGGCCACTATAGTGGAATTGGTGCCGACGTTCGATGGTCGACCTATTTCCTTGTGACCCCGATTGGATTCATGGCGACGGCTATCCCGATCTCTCCTGCGGGCGTAGGCGTGGGCCAAGCCGCCTTCTTCTTTTTGTACAATCTTTATTTAGGAAAAACGACAGAACTAGGTCCTGTGGTTATTACTATGTATCAATTATTATCTTTGTTTTTTGGTCTAATCGGTGCCTATTTTTATTTGGTTAAAAGCAAGAAAAAGGATAACCTAGACGCTATTGAAATGGAATTAATGAACAGTAAATAAAGAGGTATTGATGACTCTGATATTTAAGCAACTTTTTAATTTTTTAAAAATGTTGAACTCAGATACGGGACACAACCAATTAGCTGCCGGTTTAGCCTGCGGATTAATTTTAGGTTTTGCTCCTTTCTTTTCACTGCAAACCGCCTTAGTTCTGATGTTGATATTCATATTCAGAATTCAAATGGGTGCCGCTTTCCTAGCCGCCTTCTTTTTTAAGTTTGTCGCGTACCTAGTGGATCCAGTGTCCCACGAGATCGGCAAATCTGTTCTAGAAAATCCGTCATTAAGAGATTTGTTTGTTGATATGTACAACATGCCAATCATGCCCTTCACTCGATTCAACAATTCGATCATCATGGGCTCGCTGGTATTGTCAGTGATCTTAGCGCCGATCCTATTTTTTGTTTTCCGCACGATGATTATCAAATACAGAATTTTGGTTGTCGATCGCTTCAAATCAACCAAAGCGTGGAAAGCATTCAAAGCGACTAGCCTCTACAACTGGTACACTAAGTACGACTCACTTTACGGATAGGAACAGTCTATGTCTGATAAAAATACAAATCCGACCGCAGAGAAACCGAAAAAAAACAAAGGCCCTATTCGTTGGGAAGCGATTGTTCCCGCGGCGATCATAATCGTATTGATAGGCCTTTACTTTAAACTTTTCTTCGATGCCAACATGCGTAGCTTGGCGGAGTTTGTTGGATACCAAGCGACAGGTGCGGAAGTGAATGTCGGTCACCTAGAAACGAGCTTCCTAAATGCTTCTATTAAAATCGGTAACATTGAAATTACGAATCCAGAAAAACCAACTCACAACAATCTAAACATAGGCGAGATTCGTTTTTCTTTGTTGTGGGATGCTCTACTTCGTATGAAGTTCGTTATCAACGAAGCCGCGATAGAAAATATTTCCTTTGACCAGCCTCGTAAATATCCGGGAAAAGTAAAACCGCCGGAACCAGAAAAAGAGAGCGCACTTAAAAAAGAAGCTGAAAAATTAAAAGATGAAGCGTTGGAAAGTGCTAAAACAAAATACGACGATAACGTATTTGGAAATATCGCCAACATGATGACGGGCTCATCTGGCGATGCAGAAATGTCGAAACTAGAAAGCCAATTAGTTTCTAAAGAAAAAATGAAAGCGTTCGAAATAGCGCTTAAACAAAAGCAAAAAGACTGGGAAGAACGTTTAAAAAAACTTCCGAAACCAGCCGAATTCCAAGCCTTGGGTGATCGTCTAAAAAAGGTTAAGTCTTCTGGTTTCTCTAAGCCAGAAGAAGTTCAACAAAGCATCTCTGAAGTTCAAGCCATCATGGCCGACGGTCAAAAGAAAATCGATGAAGTAAACGCCACTAAATCTGATTTCGATAAGGATTTAAAAGTAACAGATGACGGTCTTAAAGATATCCGGGCGCAGATCGAACAAGATATCAAAGACCTTCAGGCGCATTTCAAAATTCCAAAAATCGATGCTAAATCGATCGCGATGACTTTGTTTAAACGCTACACAAATCCATATCTTGCTAAAATCAATCATTACAAAGGATTGTTTTACAAATACGCGCCTCCGAACATAGTTGATAAAAACGACAAACCTGAGGTCAAAATTCAACCTCGCGTCCGTGAAAAAGGAACGACATACGAATTCGGAAAACTGAATGCTTACCCAACGTTTTGGCTAAAGAAAGCTTTAATCAGTTCTAAATTAAATTCTAACGACCCTAATTCAAAAGCAGGAAATCTAAAGGGCGAAATCACTGACGTTACAACTAATCAATTGGTCACCGGAAAACCGACGGTAGCCTGGATTTCAGGAGACTTCCCTTCCGAAAAAATCGAAGGCATCGATTTTAAATTGAAATTCGACAATAGAACCAAAGACGCCATTATCACCTCAACGTTTGGAGTTAAATCGTTTGTGATTTCTGCAAAAGAAATCATGAATACGCCAGACATCGCTATGAGTTTCGCATCCGCTATTGGCGGTGTAAGCTCAAACATAGAATTGAAAAACTACAAAGACCTTTCATTAAAAATCACAAATCAGTTCAAAGATGTTGATTACCAAGTCACTGCTAAAAACAAAGATATGGAAGGCATCCTGGTTAACGTTTTCAAAGAAGCACGTACGACGAGCATGGTTGCCGAAGGCAAAGGGACTCTACCCAATTTCGATCTAGATATTACATCTGATTTAGGCGAACGGATCCAGCATGGTTTCGAAAAAGAAATCAATGCCAAGATTGAAGAACTTAAAAAGAAAATCAAAGATTACGTTGACGCCGAAATCAACAAGCAAAAAGAACAAATCGAAAAGCAAGTTAACGAACTACGCTCAAAAGCAGAAGGCGAACTGAAAAAAGTTCAAGATCAGGCCGAAGCACAAAAGAAACTAGCTGAAAACAAAATCAACGAAGCTAAACACGATATCGAAAATCGCGTAAACGCCGAAAAAGCCAAAGCTCAGGCTGAAGCCAATCGCCGTGTGGAAGAAGAACGTCAAAAAGTAGAAGCTGAAAAAAAGAAGGCTGAAAAAAAGGCTGAAGAAGAAGCCAAAAAACAAGCCGAAAAATTAAAAAAACAATTGGGCTTCTAGCAAGCCCTCTCTTTCCCTTGGAATCCATCTATGAAGTTATCCCTTTTATTAGCGCCCGCGCTTGTCTTTAGCTTTGCCGTTGCCGAAGAAGGCATGTGGCCATTCAATCAATTTCCGACTGAACAACTAAAAGCCAAATATCAATTCACACCGACTCAGGAGTGGATTGATCACGTTCAACTATCGTCTGTTCGACTTGCTGGGGGCTGTTCCGGGAGTTTTGTTTCAAGCCAAGGTCTTGTGATGACCAATCATCACTGTGCACATTCCTGCATCGAACAGCTATCGAAATCAGGTAAAGATTACGTCGCCAGCGGATTTTTAGCGAAGAAAAAAGAAGACGAAGTCAAATGCCCAGAAATCGAAGTCAACCAACTGATTGGCATCAAAGATGTCACGGGAATTATTAAAGCTAAAACAAGTAAATTAAAAGGCAAAGAGTTCAACGAACAACTCAAAGCCTCAATGTCCGAAATTGAAAAAGAGTGCGCTGGTGGTTCCGATACGATTCGCTGTGATGTAGTAACACTTTATCATGGCGGCCAATATCATCTGTACAAATACCAACGTTATCAAGATGTACGATTGGTATTTGCTCCCGAATTAGCCATCGCTTTCTTCGGCGGCGATCCAGATAATTTCAACTTTCCACGCTACGATTTAGATTTATCCCTGCTTCGGGTTTACGACCAAGGCAAACCATTAGCGACGCAACACTTTTTCAAATGGTCAACTGACGGGGCTGCCGAGAATGACCTTACGTTCGTGACGGGCCATCCAGGTAAAACATCACGCCTCCTTACGGTGGCTGAACTTGAATTTTTGCGCGATGTTCAGTTAATCAATAGCTTGATTTACCTTTCAGAAACGCGTGGCAATCTGACTCAGTTTCAACAGCGTGGTGCTGAACAAAAACGTTATGCCACTGGCCGCCTATTCGGTGTAGAGAACAGCTTAAAAGCCATGAAGGGTCGCCTGCAGACACTACAGGATAAAGCATTCTTTGCCAACAAAGTAGCCGAAGAGAAATCTCTTAGACAGAAAATCCATGCGAACCCAAAATGGAAAAAAGAATTTGGCTCTGCATGGAACGACATGGCTGCTGCCTACAAAGACTATCGTAATATCTTTGAATCTCTAGAATATATTGAACGCACGACTTATGGTTCTCGGCTGTTTGGTATTGCCAAAACTTTAGTACGCGCTGCGGGCGAGCTTCCAAAACCAAACGAAAAACGTTTCCGTGAATTCAACGATGCTGGCCTACCTCAGTTGAAACAAAGTTTATTTAGCGCGGCTCCCATTTATGACGATTTCGAAGTTGAAAACCTTACGTTCGCTTTCACAAAAGCACGTGAAGTGTTAGGCGCCGACCATCCCTACATCAAAAAACTGCTAGGCATGAAATCGCCACGTCAATCGGCCGAAACTCTAGTTAAAGGCACGAAACTAAAAGACATCCCACTTCGTGAAAAATTATTTGCTGGTGGTCAAAAAGCGATCGACGAATCACAAGATTCAATGATCCGTTTGGCAGCTGCTTTAGACTCAGAATCTAGAGCCATCAGAACTAAATATGAAGACGAAGTTGAAACACGCATCAAACAAGCAGGTGAAAAAGTAGCGCAAGCTCAATTCGCAGTCTATGGCTCGAAACGCTACCCTGATGCCACTTTCACGCTACGTGTATCGTTTGGCCAAGTGAAAGGCTATCAGCAAAAAGGCCAAGAAGTAAAACCGTTCACGACAATCGGTGGAGCTTTTGAACGCCACACAGATGCGGAACCATTTGCACTTCCTAAAACTTGGTTAGATGCCAAATCCAAATTGAATATGGATGAAAAATTTAATTTTTGTTCAACGAACGACATCATCGGCGGCAACTCGGGATCACCCATGATCAACAAAAACGCCGAAGTTGTCGGACTTATTTTTGACGGCAATATTCAATCTTTAGGTGGCGATTATGGCTTTGACGCTAGCGTAAATCGCGCGGTGGCAGTCCACAGTTCGGCAATCATGGAAACTCTGAAAAAAATCTATCAAGCAGAGCATATCGCAAATGAATTAGGAAAATAAGGACGACATTTATGGTCGTCTGTTTCTTACAAAAAAATCTAATCTATAGTTATTTTCGGGGAAGCCAACCATTGAAGTTTGGCTTTCGACGGCGCCAAGTCCTCAAAATTCCCAACTTCCACTAAAGCTATCGACGATTTTTTCATTTCGATAAAACTCTCTTGTGGATTGCCCGAAAGAACATAGCTAGCAAACGAAGTTATGTGTGGCTCATGCCCTACGATGGCCACTTTCTTGTGCCCTCCACAATGAGTTCTAATCCACTTCATTAACGATTGCGGAGGTGCATGTGGAACAAGCTCTGCCGATTCAACGATCTTTGTCCCATCCGTTATTTCCGAAACAACCTGTGCCGATTGTTTTGCTCTTAGATACGGACTAGTAATAATCAAATCCAGCTTATCAAATTCTTTCTCTAAGCTAAGCACCATTTTTTGAAGCTTCTTTTTTCCTTTAGCCGTTAAAGGTCGTAAGCTATCGTCAGTATTTTTCTTCGCAAATTCTTCGCGTTCTTCGGCAATGGCATGACGAATGATAAACAAAAACATGGATTTAACTTTCTTTCTTTACCGGCTCTTCGACCGGCGCTTGGCGCTGTTTCGTGAGGGTCATTAGCTGAGTATGAAGCCCCACTTCACTCGTCTTACGTTGAATATACTTACCATCACCATTCATTTCCCACGCCTGACGTCCGTCGTTCAGCGCCATTTGCAAAACTTCCCAAAGTTTTTCTTTAGATGCACGATCAACAATTGGAACCACTGCTTCAACACGGGTTTGTAAATTGCGATACATCCAGTCCGCAGACCCGATAAAGAAATCCCCATCCAATGGATCCATCGCTCCATTTCTAAAATAAAAAACGCGCGAATGCTCTAAGAAACGCCCAATAATCGATATGACTTTAATATTATCACTCATCCCTGGAACCCCAGGTTTCAAACAGCAAAATCCGCGAACAATCATAGAAATCTGAGTCCCATTTTGCGAGGCTTTGTAGAGCGCCCGAGTAATATCGGCATCATCCATGTTATTAAACTTGGCGATAATTTGTGATGGCTTGCCTTGCTTCGCCATTTCACCCTCACGTTCAATCAGCTGTTGAAATTTCGACGCCATATTGATTGGGGCGATCAACAAGTTCTGATACGAATTTTTTAAAGAGCGACCAGTCAGGTAATGGAAAAACTCAACTAATTCCGACGTAATTTCGTCACGTGAAGTTAACAAACCAAAATCAGAATACAATCGCGACGTAACCGAGTTGTAGTTACCAGTCCCAATATGCGCATAACATTTTAGTCCTTCCACTTCCTGACGGACAACCAAAATTGTTTTCGCATGAGTCTTCAGGCCGACAACACCATACACCACGTGCACCCCTGCATTTTCTAATGCTTGGGCCCAGTAGATATTTCTCTCTTCATCAAAACGCGCTTTTAGCTCGACTAAGCAAACTACCTGTTTGCCTTCCTCAGCTGCACGAATCAGGGCTTTCACAAATGGCGAATTGTCACCAGTCCGATACAAAGTCATCTTAATCGCCAGCACTTTTGGATCGAGGACTGCCTCTTTAACAAATCTCTCAACGGTGTGTCTGAAGCTTTCATAAGGATGATGCAACAACAAATCTTGCTGACGAATCGTCATAAACAAACTTTGCGAATCATCTAGGAATGGCCCAGGCACTACCGGGACGTAACTGCGAAATTTTAAATCAGCACGCGGAACATCAGTAATAACATTTAAATCAGTATAATCTAGCAGACCAGGATGCTCGTATACATCTTCCTGAGACAGTTCAAGCTCATCCATCAAAAACTGCAACATCCACAGATCGGGCTTAGGACCATGTTCTAACCGGACCACCTCGGCGAAACGTCGCTGACGTAATTCTTCTTCAATATGCTCTAGCAAATCTTCGGCTTCATCTTCGCTTTTTTCTAGTTCTGCATTTCGAGTTAAACGAAATGGCATCGCATTTAGCACTTCCATCAAAGGAAATAAATCTTTGATGTTAGCAACGATCACGTCGATCAAACTGATAAACTTGTATTCACCTTGATCGACACGAATCCACTGCGGCAATACTTTCGGAATTTTCACGCGCGCAAATAAACGCTCTTCATGTTCGGGATGTTTTAATGTTACACCTAAGGATGTCGACAAATTTGAAATGAATGGAAACGGATGTCCCAAATCCACGGATAACGGTGTCAACACAGGGAATACATTTTTAAGGTAAAACCCTCTTACGTAAGTCTTTTCGCTCTCTGAAAGATCTTTCCATTTTACTAAAGCGATTTTTTCTTTGGCTAGTTCGGCACTCAATCCTATGAAGGTCGTAGCCAAAGACTGAATCATTACAATCAAATTGTTTCGAATTTCACTTAATTGTTGAGTAGCGCTTAACCCGTCTTTTGAACGAATATTTAAATTAAATGCTTCCTGTTTTTTCAAACGCCCAATACGCTTCATCACAAATTCATCTAAATTCGAACTCGCAATAGATAGGAATCTTAGCCTTTCCAGCAGCGGATTTCGAGCATCGACAGCTTCGTTTAAAACGCGGAAATTGAAGTTCAACCACCCAACTTCGCGGTTTATAAATTCCTTACTAGGAACAATAGGAACGATTGACGCAATCGCTTTATTTTTGCGTGGAATTTTTTTTCGAGATTTGCTTTTATTTTTTCGCTTCAAAACCATTTAGTACCACTTGGTAATCCGACCCAATAAAGTGTACCATATTGAAACACTGATAGCTTCCTATTTTTATAAATTTATTTACAGTATTTGGTTAGCACGTCCGACAAGTCTAGTATGACTCACAGCCTAGCCAAATATCATGCTCGATCTCCACGCTACATACTCAACACGCACGACGACAGTTTAGTACGAGTCGCCGGTCCTCAGCAAATCCCCTGGGAAGAAGATACTGAAATCAAAAATGTTTCTTTGACGGGCTTGGCATTCACAGCCCCCGAAGATTTATGTCCTGTGTTAGGCGAAGTTATCAAAGTTCAATTCGTAGTCCCGGGCGCACAACAAATGGCCTGCCATGCGATTGTAACCCGATTAGAACCTGATCGTGCGCATTCCATTCTGGTAGCGGTCCATTTTTATAAATTAGAAATGGCTCATCGGATTGTGTTGGCCCAAGGCTTATCACGCAAAATCAAAAATGAAGAGGGCGACTTCGGATCCCTTACCAGCGAAGAACTGAAAACCTGGAACTTCTTCAAAAAAGTCTTCATTATGGGTTTCCTAGCTACTTTCTGGGTTATCGTCATGAATTTGTTCATGGATGGCCAAATCCTTAGTATCTTTGACTCGATCCATACGTTCTTAAACAAATAAATGGGGCCAGAAGCCCCAATTCCAGTAAAAATTTCGCTTCTATTGACTTAGTTTACCCGCGTGATAGTTAAAGCAACTATTATGATACAACTATTTATTATCCTTACCTTATTCGTGTCCTCGTTAGCCTCTACCCCAAGCTTTGCTCAGCAAACTAGCGCACAACCGACTCGCATCATTTGCCAGACAAACTCAAGTATCAACACCCGATTACTGCAGCTTCGCTCAGACGCTGGCGACACATTTAAACCGACGCTGCTAACAGCAACAGACCCCCAAGGCCAGCCATTTAAAGAAATTATTTCTCATCAAATCGTGTACAGCGATGACAACTTAACAATCGCTTTTATTGCAGCCGTCGATTCTTTGAACCGTTTTGGCATTTATAAGTTAGAACTAAAAAGTGCGATTAAAGCTAGCTCGTCCCAAATCATCAACCTTCTTAATCCGAAATTAAGAAACTATGTGAATTACTCACGTGATTTCAATTTTAGCCTATTCGCTTACTACAAAGGAAATTTGCTTTACCCAGCTAACGAAAATGGTAAATGGCGCCTTCTATCTTTAAGCAAAGGTTCTGTGATTCGTGAATGGACTCACCCCGTTCAGTTGTTTAACCCAACACTAGGTGAACAAATGATCACCTGGACAACAGTAGTCCCGGAAGGTTCACACCTCTACACATACAATCTTCGCAAAGAAGCAAAAGACGTAATCGTGTTCAAAGACACAGTTCAGGTTTTAGGTTCTAACAAAGATGAAATTACACTTGTTAACTTCTTCAACTTGGATCCAAACAAACGTGTTCTACGCGTCCATACGTATTCTAACGGTACGACTAGAATCATCTATGAACTGGATAGCTCTCAAGCTCTGTATAACAATTTTGTATCTGTTGGAACTAACTTGATTTTTACATCTGAAAAGACATTTGTTACTAACAACCAAATCCAAGTTTCCGAAGCATTTTTAAACGTATACGACACGGCTAAAAAAGTAGTTGTTCAAAGAATTAAGTACCCACAGTTGTTAATCGATTTGATGCGTAAACAAAGTCCTCTGGCCATTCGCTTGCTGCATTCACCAATGTTCAATCAAAATGAAATTTTATTCAGCCTAAATGAAATGGGCGGCGTGATTAAATATGAATTCAAAACCACAAACTGGTTTTATATCAATTACCCGGTAGTTGAAAATACTTGCTTTAACCCAAGCTTCACTATTGTTTCTGGCAGTCGAATTCAGCGCCATTAGTTTTTTGAAAAAGGTAGACGGTGGAAAAAATCTTTACCCGAGATATACTTTCCACCCAACGCTTCCGTAACTGGTGTTAGCATTTGAATATCCATCCACGTTAATCCTTTAGCTTTCAGCCAATGAATCAGATGCAGCAAGCTTAACTTACTGGTGTTTTCTTCCAAGTGAAACATACTCTCACCACTAAAAACACCGTTCATCAAAACTCCGTAAATACCGCCTACTAATGTTTTCCCGCGCCAACACTCCACTGAATGAGCATAACCATCCAAATGGAATTGCAAATAGGCTCTCTTTATTTCGGGCAAAATCCACGTGCCGTTTTGGTTAGGACGTTTTTGAATACGGCAATTTTCAATCACTTGATCAAAACTTTTGTTCACTGTGAATTCAAATTCCTGTCCGTGGTGACGAATAAATTTTTCTAAACTTTTAGGAATATGCAATTCAGAAAAATCCAGCACGCCTCGTTGCTCTGGAAAAAACCAAAGCATGGGATACCCAACTTGCGGCCATGGAAAAATCCCACGGGAATAGGCTTGAACTAAAGTCTCTGTATCTAAAACACCACCGACACCAACGACATCTTCAACGGTTTCTGAATATGGTGTATCTGGAAACATACTACGGCTGGTTTTCATGACACCAATCGCATTTACCACACTCGATATAATCTGCACCAAAGTATTCGTAAATACCACCCAACCGACATTTAGTTTCATTCTTGGCCCAACTGTAGATATCTAACAGTTTTTTATTCTGATGTTGAAACAGTACTTTCTGGTTTTCGTTTTTAAAGTCGTCGTCGGTTGGCTTACGCAAAGTCACACGAAAATCTTTCTGAGCCGCATAGTTATTCTCATCGGAAAGAACTTCAGTTAAAGGCATCACACAACCCCAACGTTCTAGGATATTATAAGCCGATTCAACGCGATAATCGCGTTTGTTTCTAAAACTTAATTTTTCACGGTAAAAAGAAAATCCTTCTTGCAAAAGGGAAATCGAATTCTCTTCCAACATTTTATAAAACGTAGTGATAAATTCCTTTTCCGGGTAGGCCCATTTAATAAATTCCATCGAAATACTCAAATCGTCGTCTCTTAGAAACAAATGGGCTTCCGCAGGCTGCCCATCCCGCCCCGCACGACCGATTTCTTGAAAATAGGACTCAATTGAACCAGGAAGTTCATAGTTGAAAATTTGACGAATGTTAGGTTTATCAATACCCAAACCAAACGCCGGCGTCGCTAACATCAAAACATTTTCATTTTTAATAAATCGATTCAGTGAAGAGGCCCTTTGATCTTTACCTAGATCGCCATGATAAACTTGGTGATCTACTTTCTTACCTCGTAAAAAATTAGAAAACTTGGCCAGCGATTCGATTAACAAAAAATAAACTATCTGCGAACCATTCTTGGTATTCAAAAGATGCAGAATTTTATCATTTTTATCTTCATTGCTAAAAACATCGTCCACAGAAATAGCCAGCTCAGTACGCTCCATCCCGCCATAGATGATTTCACAATTTCCAGTCAGTCCTAGCTGTTTAACAATATCTTCCTGAGTCGACGGTGTTGCCGTCGCCGTTAATGCCAAGACGTTCGGGTTACCAATTTCTTTTCGAAACTCACTGATCTTTGAATAATCGGGTCTAAAATCGTGCCCCCACAAAGAAATGCAATGAGCTTCGTCCACAACTAACAAATCCACTGTGTTTGCAGCTAAGCTCTCGCGAAATTCTTTCTTTCTAAATCGCTCTGGCGTGACAAATAACAACTGATACTGCTTTTCTTTTAATTTACGATATTTCTCACTACGTTCGCCGCCACTAATTCCCGAATGAATAGCCGCCGCTCTAATTCCCAAATCCAATGCCTTTTTTTCCTGATCTTGCATCAATGCGATTAAAGGCGAAATAACCAGTACTAAGTTTTTCCCAGCCTTTGCTGGAAATTGATAGCATAAGCTTTTTCCTGAACCTGTTGGCATAATCGCCAACACAGATCGGCCCGAATACACACTGGATAGTATTTTCTCTTGAGAATGAACAAAATTGGGATAGGGAAATAAACGTTTAAGGTCAGACAGCAGATTCATTATGGAAGTATAGTACGCTGGTTATTTTACAAGGGCTACTGTTTACTCTGCCTACGACTTGGTGTCGCTCATCATTTTTACTTTCAACATTTCCCGCTGAATACGTTTGAATTTATCCACTTCGGAAGAGGGAACATTGCGATTTTTAACTAAAGCATCCAACTCGTCTTCAATTTTTTTCATTTTAGTGCCCAGCTCGCACGCCTTTTCCATTGTGGCAATCAACATATCTGGATCATATGGCTTTTCTAGAAAGTCTAGGGCTCCCAACCGTAGCGCCTCGATGGTTTTCTCTTTATCGCCGTAGCCTGAAAAAAACACAAAAGGAGTTTCTAAGCCCATGGTCCGTAATTCACGTAAAAACACAAGGCCATTCATGACAGGCATATTGATGTCCGACAAAACAGCATTCACCCAAAGGGTGCCGTCTTTGACCTGTTTCATGATCTCGAGACCTTCCTGCCCATTATTAGCCGTCAAGGCCTCGTACCCAAGCGATTCCATGTCCATCTTTAAGATGTCTAGCAGATCGACTTCGTCATCGACTAAAAGTACTTTTATTCCACTCATTATAAAATCTTCCTCTTTCAAGAGATTCTGGCATAAAACTGGTCGTCCTGGTTGTTAAAATTTTTACCATATTACCTTAGGCGAGTCGCAATTTCGCGCTGCAGAAAAAACAGTCAAATTCTCCTTTTGCTCTCTATAAAAAAAAATGATACCCGTTATCCTTTAAAAACAATCAAAGTTAAAAACCAATTAAGGATTAGAAAAAGGACTCAAAATGTCAAAAAAATGGGACATCAATAGCGTTAGAAATATTGGTATTTCTGCGCACATCGATTCGGGAAAGACAACTCTATCTGAGCGTATTCTTTTCTACGGTGGTAAAATCCACCAAATCCATGAGGTAAAAGGTAAAGATGGCGTCGGCGCGACTATGGATTCTATGGATCTTGAAAGAGAAAAAGGGATCACAATTCAATCGGCGGCCACTCAAGTATACTGGAAAGATCACACAGTAAACTTAATCGATACACCGGGGCACGTGGATTTCACAATCGAGGTTGAACGTTCATTACGCGTTCTTGATGGTGCGATTCTAGTTCTTTGCGGCGTTGCCGGAGTTCAGTCTCAATCAATCACAGTTGATAGACAAATGAAACGTTACGGCGTTCCTCGTTTGGCTTTCGTTAATAAATTAGATCGTCAAGGCGCGAATCCTTTCCGTGTAACTGATGCACTGGTTGATAAATTACGCTTGAACGCAGTTATGGTTCAAATTCCAATCGGCTTGGAAGAAAACCACAAAGGCGCAGTTGACTTAGTAACAATGAAAGCTTTCGTAAATGAAGGTTCTTCAGGTGAAAAAGTAACTGAAATTCCAATCCCAGCAGAATTAGTTGATCAAGCTAAAGAATACCGTCAAAAAATGATCGCAAAACTTGCGGACATTGATGATGGCATCGGTGAAAAATTCCTTATGGAAGAAGAGCCAACTGTTGACGAGTTACACAAAGCAATCCGTAACGGCGTTATCAGCTTGAAACTAGTTCCTGTATTCTGCGGTTCTGCATTTAAAAACAAAGGCGTTCAACTACTTCTTGATGGCGTTAACATGTACTTGCCAACTCCTGAAGAAAAACGTGAACACGCTTTGGATTTGGATAAAAACGAAGAAAAAATCGAATTATTCCCAGATTCAAACAAACCTCTAGTTGCGTTGGCATTTAAACTTCAACAAACTCAATTCGGTCAGTTGACGTACATGCGCGTTTACCAAGGTAAAGTATCTGTTGGTGACTTCATCACAAATACGACTGATAAAAAGAAAGTTAAAGTTCCTCGCTTAGTTCGTATGAACTCGGACAAAATGGATGAACTTCAAACAGCTTACTCTGGCGACATCGTAGCATTCTTCGGCGTTGACTGTGCCTCTGGTGACACGTTCACTGATGGAACAATCAACGTTTCTATGCAATCAATGCACGTTCCAGATGCGGTTATCTCTTTGGCGATCGCACCTAAAGATAAAGCTAGCTCGAACAACTTCTCTAAAGCGTTACAAAAGTTTAGAAAAGAAGATCCTACGTTCCGCGTACACCGCGATGAAGAGTCTGCAGAGACAATCATTTCAGGTATGGGCGAGTTACACTTAGAGATCTATGTTGAACGTATGAAACGTGAATTCAATTGTGAAGTGGTAGTTGGTCAACCTCAAGTTGCTTACCGTGAAACAATCATGCAAGACGGTCCATACGATTACACTCATAAAAAACAAACGGGTGGTTCTGGTCAGTTCGCGAAAGTGGTTGGTAAAATCTCTCCTCTTATCCCGACTCCCGAAAACAAAGAAACGTTTGCATTTGCTAATGAAGTTGTCGGTGGACGTATTCCTCGCGAATTCATCCCTGCGGTTGAAGAAGGTTTCAGAGACCAATGTGCTAAAGGTCCTTTGATCGGTTTCCCTATCGTTGGCGTTAACGTTATCCTTGAAGACGGCGCATACCATGATGTCGACTCTAGTTATATGGCGTTCAAAATCTGTGCGATGGCAGCAATGCGTGAAGCGTATCAAAAAGCTAAACCGACAGTTCTTGAGCCAATCATGAAACTAGAAACAACTGTACCAGATGAATATCAAGGTGCGGCTGTTGGTCAGATCAATCAACGTCGTGGTGTTATCGTTGGAACAACTAGCTTTGAAGGAAGCTGCGTAATTGAAGCGGAAGTTCCGTTAACAGAAATGTTCGGTTACTCAACAGACTTACGTTCTGCTACTAAAGGTAAAGGCGAATTCTCGATGGAATTTGCTAAGTACTCGCCAGCTCCTCGCAATATCCAAGAGGAACTTGTTAAGAAGTACCAAGCTAAACGTGAAGCTGAACAAAAGAAATAATTCTAAAAAATTATTTTTGATACAAAACTTAAAACCCGCACTTCGAAAGAACTGCGGGTTTTTTTATTTTTAGATATTAAATTAAGAATACTTCTAAACAAGAAATATTCGCGCGAGCTAAACCGTCCGCGACTACACAGTCCGCGTAGCTAAATAAATCAGACGAATGATACTGCCGGCGAAGAAGGTTCCACCAAAAACAAGCACAAGAAGAAAATTAAAACCAAAGGATACACGATCCATCAGTGTCGGCTCGTTATTGCCTTGAAATTTTCGAACTTCTTTTCGAAGACCAAAATATAGAATTAAGGCACTTAAAACCATGAACAATAACGGATAATAATAGTCCCAAAACATAGGCATCCTCACGGAAAATATAGACTCGTTTTAATCATAAAGGGCCTATGACTCCGAAGTCAAAACTTAGGGATTTTACTTAGAGGTGGTGTGCCATTTCCGCAGATAGACAGACCTTTAGGGCCTTGATATTCAAATAAGCATGACTAAGCAAGAACTCGCAAAAAAAATCTACGACATCTGTTATTTAACTGGCACGTTTAAACTGCGCTCTGGCCAAATCTCTAACGAGTATTTTGACAAATACAGATTCGAGTCAATGCCTCAACTGCTAAGACCGGTAGCACAATTATTGAAAACGTTGATTCCGGCCGATACCCAAGCGCTGGCGGGGCTTGAGATGGGTGGGATTCCCATAGCAACAGCACTCAGCTTAGAAACTGGAATCCCCGTTGTATTCATTCGTAAGAAACCGAAAGACTACGGCACATGCCTATTTGCTGAAGGCATCGATATCGTCGGGAAAAAGCTTTGTATCATTGAAGACGTCATCACAACGGGCGGTCAGGTTCTGACGTCGGTTCAAGATTTAAGAAATTCAAAGGCTGTGATTGATACCGTTCTATGCAGTATCTTAAGAGGCGATGCTAATAATCCGGAATTCAAAAAAGCAGGTCTAGCTATTAAGTACCTTTTCACCGGTGAAGAGCTTAAAAGCTCGACTCGCTAATCGGAAATTAGACCATCGTCGTAAACCCGACCTATCAAGTTTCAAAACCAGACACCGAAACCCTTGAGTGAGGTGTCTATGAAACTATTTTTCAAAATTACATTAATGTCGCTAGCATTTACGCTTGCGCAAGCCGAACCAGCTTATGAAGGTGACAAAGACGCTTGTTTCTCCTCAGACTTTATCAACAAAACTCACTTATCCTGTATTGCCTGCGGTTTAAAAAAAGCGGGTCGACCGGCACCCGACGATCACTATCTGGCACTGATGGGACTTCTGGTTCGTGAAAACACATCTTTATTTCCAGATGAAACTAATCCTAAATTCAATAAGACAACTCAGCGAGGTGATCGCCGCCGCAGTATTAATGGGGGTTTAAGTCAAACCGTTGAAACAAAAGACGGCCCGGTTAAACTAACGGCTAAAGCTCAAATGCAAAAAATACTATTCAATTGCTTTTAGCATCTGGCTATTGCACTCAAGGAAAAATCAAACCAAACGCTAAGGGTAAAAACAAAGAAAACACATACACAAACTTTGTAGAGCGTATGAATTCCGATGAACACCCAGTAACCGGCGAAGAGAAAAAGAAGCGAAACTTGGCGGCCAAAGAACTTGGGCAAAGTGACTGGGACAATGCTAAAGAAGAATTTTTATACGATGTTGCAGGTTCATCTTTCTTCAAACTTCCTTTTGAACAACAACAAGAATTCTATAAAAAACGTAGAGCTTCAAACAGTAACAGCAGCGCCATTGACGAAGGCTATCGTCCGCGCAGTGAAATCTCTGAATGCTTGAATGATATCGAGCAAAACTATGCACCTAAATATTCATCTGTGGAAGACGCCTACGTAGCTTGTAAAGCCATCTATGATGAATGCGGTATCGCAACAAATCCAAACGACAACGACAATACAATGAGAAACGGTAAACGCGTGGGTGGCGACTGGTGCGCAACGATTTACAAGAAACCGGAACCTACGTTAGCTAAACAAGGCGAAGCCCGTCCGGCAGGAACAAATGGCGGACCTAATGGTAAACCTCCAGTTGGTGGCCCTCCTGATTTAGCCCCGCAAGCTGCTCCTAGTGAAATGAAACGCTTAGGCGAAGTGTACTCGCAAGGTGATAAAATCGTCGGGCCAGAAGGCTCGATCGACATGACTAAAGTTGTTAAAAATCCAGATGGTAGTATTTTAATTCCAGCGGGTGCGATTCAGCTGAACAAACAACCGGCTTCGTTGCCACAACCGCCACCATCAAGGCCAGCAGTTGAAGTACAAGGTACTCAAAAAGCTCCAGCCGCTACAAAATAATAGTTATTTTTCACTCACGATATAGGCGATCCATGATAAGCAGGATTCGCCTTTCTCAGTTCGAGTGAACTCTCCATTTCCACCACCATCCTTGTTCGTCCCTTCCCAATAGACATGAGTTTTCTTAAAACCCACTTCCTCTAGGATTTCACGCAGCTCTGGAATGGTCCACATCCGCCAATCATAAGTAAATACACGCTCAATTTTCTCGTGATTGCCAATTTTAAAATGGATATGAAATACAGCTTCATTCGATACCGGGTCAAAACCCGTCTGATCCCAATAGTAAGTAAATCCCTTATGCTTAATACGATCTTCAATCGCATCTTGGCACTGTCCTCCGCCAAAACAGTCAATGATAAAAATACCTCTATCGTTTAATGAGCTCAGCACTTTTTTAAAATACGCTTTCAATTGTTCACGTTTTTTAAACAGAAAATAAGAAAAATTTACCGCAACAGTTACATCCACCTTTGGCAAATCTACTTTTAAAACATCGCCTTCGACCAATGTTAAACGTTTCTGCTGATCCGCAGTCAGTTTTTCATAATAGTGCGAACGACCATACTCCATTGGTTCGGGATCTAAATCCACACCGTAAGCTTTATGAGTCTTTGCGGCTTTAATCCACTCCGTCGACAACGCAAATGTCCCGCAAAAATCTTCGCGCAAACTTTGAGCCTCACGGCCATTTTTTAATTCTTTGTACGTTTCATAAATGAATTCGACATCGGCTTCTGTGCTTTGCACCGCTTTAGTATACAGATCGTACTTATCAAAAACTTGATGCTCTGTCTTGCGATGGTGTTTATTAAGTCCCTTCATTAAGGGACTTCCTCGATAAGTTCCAAGATCGCCGATTTAATTTCATGTTTTTGTGGAACCGTCGCATCTTCCAAATTTGGATGAAGCCCAATACCAGGAACATTTTTTCCAGCAATCAAACGCGGACGAGCCAATAATTGATAGAATAATTCTTGAACTACACGATAAATCAAATGCTCACCAAAGTTTGTCACTTCAGTATCTTCGTTCACTATTAGAACGCGGCCCGTTTTAGCCACCGACGCCTTGATCATTTCCCAATCATACGGATAGATGGATCTTAAATCGATCACTTCCACCGACACACCGTCTGCTTTTAGTTCATCAGCGACTTCATTGGCTAACAACAAATGACGACCCCAGCTGACTACAGTTATCTGCTCACCCTGACGAGTGATTTTACCTTTGCCGATTTCTACAAGGTATTCCTGCATATTTGGCCAATCTGGTTTCCATTTCGAACGATCACCAATCGGTGCATCGATACGAGTTTTTAATTCTTTCTCGTCAGCTGGCTCGCCCGGAATCAACTCTTCACCACGAACACGCATTAATGCTTTTGGTTTTAAGAACAATACTGGATTTGGATCTTTAATCGCTGACAATAACAATCCGTACGCATCTAGCGGAGTCGAAGGCATAACTACCTTCCAACCTTGAATACGCGAAGCCCACGAATCAAATGAATGAGAATGGTATACACTACCACGGATACCGGCACCTACTGGAGTCATCACCGTCATAGGCAAATTGTATTGGCCGTTTGTACACCAAAGAGTATTACCGGCAATTTTAAGCAAATCGATCGTATTAAAAATATAATCACAAAACTGAATTTCAGCTACGCAGCGATCACCCGCCATCGCAATACCCATCGCCATGCTGATAATTCCACGCTCATCTAAAGGCGCATTCCAAGAGGTTTTCAAACCTTGAGTCGCCGTGAACACACCACCCAGTGGTGCTCCCACGTCCTGTCCGAAAACATCTTTCAGCTGATAGTTCTGCTCACTGTAATTCAATGCAAGGCGAATCGCCTGAGCCATATTAGCCATTAGAATTTCCTCCAGTTGCTATTTTCATTTCCCACAAACACATGATCCCAAATAGATTCTGGAGTCGGGACACCCTCTGAACGTGCTTCTTCCGTTGCACGCAAAGCTTCTTCTTCATAGGTAGTCCAAATTGTTTTGATTTCCTTTTCAGTGATCACCTTTTTAGAAAGTAATTTCTCAGAGAATGTTTTTAAACAATCCTCTTCGTTTTGAACAAGATTAGCTCCGCTGGCTGATGAGTGCCCATATAAACGAGACACCTTGGCTTCAATGAAACTTGGTTTACCAGTTTTGCGGATATAATCCATTTCTTCCTTTAAAGCGATGTAAGATTCAACTGGGTCATTCCCATTCACTACCCGCGAACGAATATTAAAACCACGAGCGCGATCCGCGATATTCGTTTCACCATGCTGACCTTCGTACGAAGTCGAAATACCCCAATAGTTATTTTGAACAGTAATCAACAAGGGAAGTTCATTATTTTTACGAGACGCCCAAACCAAGCAGCTGGCAAAATCGCCTTCTGCCGTTCCAGCATCACCACCCGTTACGATACTGATGGACTTCGAACCCGCACGTTTTTGCGCATGTGCAGTACCCAACGCAATACCATATTGAACTTCGATGGGTGACGTTACCGGGGCTACATTCATTTCCGGGATGCAATAGTGATTTGAAAAATTACGTCCACCAGTTGAAGGATCAGTCACTCGGTTCATCATCAGTCGGATAGAGTCTTTCATATCCATACCCATAGCAATCAAAGTAGGCGTACAACGATAGTGAAGGTGCAAGAAATCGTGTTTCACGCCCTGGCCTTTATTGACCAGCATACCAATCGGCACACCCCAAGCTTCTTCACCAGGGCCACCAATCCAGAAATAAGACTCGCCGGCACGGTAGATTTTAATCAGACGCTCTTCAAGAACACGCGATTTAATCATCAGATCCAACATCTGCACAAGAACTTTGTCGGGCAATTGTCCCAATGAACTGGTGCTGCTGACTTTCGCTGTCTTCACATCCGATGTCTTTTTACGGTCATCTTTTTTGCTCGACATTTTGATTAGGCTTTTTTTCTTCGTAGCTACTTTGGCAAAATTTGCCTTAGCAGAATTGGACTTCGACGTTGTCGTTTTTGAATAACTCAAGAAGGCCCCCCATGGTCAATTTTCTAATCTAAATACTCGGGGAAGTCGACTAGAAAACGCCAAACCCACACCTTCAAAGTGCTTAAAAAAGGTACTTATATGTTTTAGGATTCGAACAAGATTTTATAGGTAGGAACTATGGGAGCCGCCCTTTTAAGGCAGCTCCCATTAGGCTTTATTTTACTTTTGAGTTAACAGTTTGTCTGTTTGAAGTTGGATTAGATCAAGCAATACTTGAGACGCTTCTTGGATATCTTGGCGTTTCAGGTACTCTTTAGTTTTTTCATCTTTAGAGAACTTTTTCTTCTTCTTCTCTTTCTCGTTTTTGTCTTTCTCTTTCAAAATATCAGCTACTTTGATCACTTTTCCTTTATCTTTAGACTTCTTTAAGTCTTCGATAATTTTTTTAAACTCAGTATTTTTTTCAACGCGAGCTTGAGACTTTTCTTTTAAAGACTTGATCCAATCAGGCTTCACTTCTTTCCAAGCCTCGGCACCTTCGGTTACGTAGGCTTCTTTAGAAATAAAGGCATCGATCTTTTTAGGAGGTAGCGAGTAATCTAACGACTTCTCACCAATATCGTCTGTTGAATAGGGACCAGGCAAAATTACGTCGGCATCAACGCCTCTATGTTGAGTCGAATTACCACCTGGGATAAAGAACATACCTACTGTTACTTTGATAGCACCAAGGTCACCCGGGATAGGCAATACACTTTGTACTGAACCTTTACCGAATGTATGGTCGCCGCCCACGATGATGGCACGTTTATAGTCTTGAAGAGTTCCCGAAACGATCTCGGACGCCGAAGCACTGATTCTAGAAGTTAACACAACTAATGGACCTGACCAGTCAACCATGGCATCTTCATCTTCCAATACTTGTTCACGGCCTTCTGTTTTGCTGGATTGCTTTACGACATTGCCAGTTTTAAAGAACAGACCTGCAATTCTGACAGCGTCATCTAAACTACCACCACCGTTATTAGAAAGATCTAACACGATACCATCTGCTTTTTGGTCACGCGCTTGCTTCAACAGTTTTTTCAAATCAGTCGCCGCACTACGCCCACCACTTTTTGAATCCGCATAGAATGATGGTAGATTGATAATTCCTAATTTCTTTTTAGCGCCATTCACTTCTTTGTCGATGAAATGGATATTAGCCGCCTCGTCTTCCAAGTTTACTTTATCGCGTGTTAACGTGATGTCTTTACGAGTTTTACCGTCGCCGGATTTACGCAAAATAGTTAAACGCACCTTCGTATTTTTAGTTCCACGAATTTTTTTAACGACATCTTTAAGGTCCATGTCGATTACGTTTTCCATTTCGCCTTTTTCTTGCCCAACCGCGATGATTTTATCTTGAGGCTCAACTAAACCAGATTTAGCCGCCGCCCCACCCGGAACGAGTTGCTCAACCACCGTAAAACCATTTTCACTAGATAACGTCGCGCCGATACCTTCCAAAGATAAACTCATTTGAATTTGGAAATCGCTCAACACATCTTTAGAAAAGAAACTTGAATGTGGGTCCAGAGATCTAGCAAAACTATCTAAGTAACCAGAATACAAATCATCAATTGATGTTTCGTTTAAACGTTTGATAGCTAATTCATAATTCTTTTTTACGCGATCTTTAGCTTCTTCTAACTTCATGTCCGTCGCTAAATAATTAGAGATTTGGAAATGAATATACTTTTTAAGAAAGTCGTTAGCTTCGTCCGCATTTTTTGGATATTTCTTTTGATCTGGATCAAATGTAAATTCAGTTTTATCGTCGAATTTATATTCTTTACCTAAAAATTTCTTAGCAAACTCAGCACGCTCTTGAATTCGTTTTACTAAAAGATTTTGCGCTTCAACTAAAAACTCGCAATCGTTCTTTTTAGTTTTTTCAAAAAGACCTTTCATCATGTCTTTAACTTTATCAGCATCTTCCTGAGTAAAATAAATTTTTGATGGATCTAATTTTTTCAAGTGTTGATCGATCACTTGGTTTTCTAATTCTTTATCACGTTTCGTGTACTTAACATGATAACGAAGAAAACCATCTTCAATCATTGTTAGGTAGCGACACTCTAAACTATTGTCTTTTTTCGCAAAGGCAATCGCACCAATCGGACGTTTTTTTTCTTCTACATCTGCATTTTTTTGGGCCCACAACATCTCGGTAGCAAACAAAAACGTTATCAGCGGCAAAAGTAATCTCATCGAGTTCCCCTTAGTGATTAAAAGACTATATATGGTAATTTTATCGGTTATTCCCTACCATAGTTAAGTCTAAATTAGATTACAGTCCTTGGTAAGGCTTTTTAGTTTGCGAAAACACAGGGGGATTTAAGTGGATCAAAAGTAGAAAAATTATGTTACTTCAGCAGCGGAAGCTGTTCTTCGTAATTTTTTATATAATCAGAATGAATTTTAGAATCGACAATTTCGTGTTTCACGAAGCGACTATTAAATGTTTCGATAACAAAAAAACAAATACGAGGAAATTCTTTCTTTAAAGCCGTCATTTCTTCGATAATTAATTGCAGATTTTTTGGATCATCATCACTCATTCCAAAACGATGGTGATCACTGTAACCATAAGTCGAAAACGCCTGCAAAACGCTGTTTCTGATCGCGCGCTGCTTAAGTTCCGCCGTTCCCATCTTCTGACTTACATCGCCCAGTTCAATACGAACATTGGTGTTTGAAACAGGATAAATCGTTAAATAATTTGGAGTTTGATTCAACCAACCATGATCAACAAAAAGTTGTATGCCTTTTTTGATTGTTTCAGGACTATGACCACGAGCCGTAATGATAGATATAGGACGTTGATTAAAGACCGAATGATAGAAGCAATCCCATGAAGGCCCCTTCCATTCTAAATCAGAAAGTCCCAAAATATGAGCCACATCACTTTCAAAAACTTGGTTTTTTCTGCCCAGGTTTTCTAGCTCATGGATCTCTTGATCGCGGAAATGCTTGAACGTTCCATCTTTATCGCTATAACGAATTTCATAATCTTGGTACACGCCCGATTTACCGATCATAGAATGCGCCAGCGCCCACTCCTGACTCGATAATGATAGTTCGGCACCAGTGGACTTGTGGAATAAAATCAAGGGTGTCGTCAAGCAGGCAATATTGTCGTCGAAGTCGAAAAAATAAAAACTGCGTCCACCTTTATGGAAATTGCGGTCCTCTTCTTTTGGCCGCTGTATAGAAAATTCAAGTTGAGTGGACTTCATAGCACGCTTTAATACCACTTTTACGTCGTCCCCACAATAGGCCACCCTATCTGTCGGCCCTATTTGCGAGACTGTCTAAAGTCTTTACAGGAAAAAAATTCAATTCTCGATATGAGACAGTTTAAATCGATCTGAAAGACTACGTGATTAACAATGTCCAATCACAGATGGTCTATTTATTGAAATCTATTCAGTGTGTGAGGTATTTATGAAATTCAAACAGTTATCTACGATGGTGTTTTCAATCCTTTTAGCGACGTCCTCTGCATGGGCATTACAGCCTAATCAAAAGCGTTTAATGGTCGATAAAAAAACAAAACAATGCTTCTTCAACGAATCGGTCAGAAAATCTAAAAAATTTGGCTGGGTAAACGAAAAGAAAGCTCAGCAATATTCTCGTATGAAAAAGAAACCAATTCTAACAGCTTCTAGCCCGGTACAAGTTAGAAAAGTATTCGTACCAAAAACTTGGTGCCAAGGTACTTAGCCAGCTTACGAATCACACTTGAAAGCTTGTTTATTCCTCGAGCAGACCTAGAAAAACTAAAAAAAAAGCGTCCTACTCGGACGCTTTTCTTATTGAATACCTCTCTAAATTTTATTTCTTTCTCAACATTACTTTCGATTTTTTAGCTTCCGCAGGTTTTGCCTTAGCCTTCAAATCTGCCTCTGGCGCAGCCGCCGATGCTTTAGCTTTTTTCTCAGCTGGCTTTTTCTTAGCCGTGATTTTTTTCGCTTTCTTAGCGGCTGCCCCTTCCTTGATCTTCTCAGAAAGAACTTTCACAGCATCATCGAAAGTCACAGTATCCACAGTGCTTCCTTCCGGAAGTGACATGTTCACTTTGCCGACTTTGAAATACGGACCATATGGACCATTGAAAATTTGAATATCTTCAGATGTCACAGGATGTTTTCCTAAAATTTTAAGAGGCGTACGGTTGGCTCCACGACCTTTTTTAGGCTGGCTTAACATTTCCAGAGCTGTTTTCAAATCTATCGAAAATAAATCCGTTCCTTTCGGAATCGATCTAAAGTCACCTTCATGAACAATATAAGGTCCAAAACGACCCAAACCAGCCTTGATAGACTTTCCTGTTTCAGGATGATTTCCCAAGTCTTTAGGTAGTTTCAATAAATTGATCGCATATTCTAAAGTCACGTTCTCGGGTAAAATTCCCGGAGGTAGTGAAGCACGCTTAGGCTTATCTTCTTCATCAGAAATTTCACCTAGCTGAACATACGGCCCGTAACGGCCATTCAATACATAAATAGGTTTATCAGTCGCTGGATCTTTACCCAAGCTATCAGCACCATTAATTTTTTGATCTATTAATTTCTCAACCATCTCGGCTGTGATATCGGCCGGTGATTCGCTCTCTGGTAACGAAGCAGACACCTCTTCACCATTGCGTTGTCCGGTTAGGTAAGCACCATATCGCCCAACATGGAATGTGTATTTATCCAGACCCAAGATTTTTAAAGTACGAGCCTCATCAGGATCGATTTTCGCTTCTTGATCTTCGACTTGAGTTTTCAAACCTGTTTTGCCGAAATAGATTTGCTTTAAGTACTTTTCCCAATCCAATTCGCCTTCAGCAATATGATCCAAAGATTGTTCCATGCCCGACGTAAAACCAAGATCAACATAGGATGGAAAATAGTTTTTCAATAATTTAGAAACGACCATGGCAGTGAAAGTCGGGAATAAAGCATTCGCTTGTTTTTTCACGTAACCACGATCAATGATCGTACCAATAACACTCGCATACGTAGATGGACGGCCGATACCCTCTTTCTCCATAGTTTGAACTAAACTCGCCTCAGTATAACGCGCGGGTGGTTTGGTTTCGTGTTGAGTGGACTCGATATTTTTAGCTTCGACACTATCGCCAACTTTTAAAGCAGGCAAACGCACTTCACGGTCAGACAATTCAGCTTCCGGGTCATCACTGCCCTCAACGTAAGCGCGCAAGAAGCCCGGGAATTCAATTGTCATTCCCGACGATGTGAAAACATGATCGCCCGCTTTGATTTTAACGGCCACTTGTTTCTGACGGCTATCAACCATTTGCGATGCCATCGTACGCATCCAGATTAATTCGTAAAGTTTCAACTGAACGCCTGTTAATCCCGTTTCATCTGGATCAACAAACTGCTGTCCCGCTGGACGTATCGCTTCATGGGCCTCTTGAGCACCCTTGGCTTTTTTACCTTCATAATTACGAGGCTGATCCGGCAAATACTCTTTGCCGTATTTTTTAGTGATACAAGCGCGAGCCGCAGAAATCGCTTCTTGAGACAAGAATGTAGAATCCGTTCTCATATAGGTAATGAAACCTTGCTCGTACAGTTTTTGAGCTGTCTGCATAGTTTCACGCGAAGATAAACCTAGTTTACGATTGGATTCCTGCTGCAATGTCGAAGTAATAAACGGCGCGGAGGGACGACGATTAACTGGTTTTTCTTCAACGTCTTGAACGGCCCATGGCTTAGTTTTAATTTCGGCAACAATGCGTTCCGATTCCGCTTTAGTAAGAAGAAGTGTATTTTTATCACCGATCAAAAGCCCCGTGGTTCCATCGAAGTCTTTACCTAACGCTATACGCTTACCTTTTGATTCGTATAGACGTGATTCAAACTGAACATTGGATTTCAACACATCCGTTTTAATGCCCCAGTATTCGGCCTTTTTAAATTTAATTCGATCAAGCTCACGCTCAACGATCAAACGAACAGCCACGGACTGAACGCGACCTGCCGATAATCCATACGCCACTTTCTTCCATAATAAAGGAGAAATTGTGTAACCCACCAAACGATCAAGAACACGTCGAGCCTCTTGTGCTCGCACCAAGTTGTAATCAATTTCACGGGTGTCTTTTAGTGATTTTAAGATCGCTTCTTTCGTAATCTCGTTAAACACCATTCGTTTCGTTGGAACTTTTGGATGCAATACTTCCACTAAGTGCCAAGAAATACTTTCTCCTTCGCGGTCTTCGTCCGTCGCTAGGTAAACTTCGTCGACTTCCTCGAGCTTATCTTTAAGGTTTTTAACTACTTTGATTTTATCTTTCGGAATGCAATATAAAGGTTCGAAATTTTTGTCGACATTAACACCCAGCTGGGCCCATTTTTCTTTCTTTAATTTTTCGGGAATATCTTTCGCGGATTGAGGAAGGTCACGGATATGTCCCATGCACGATTCCACGATGAATTCTTTGCCCAAAAACTTACGAATAGTTTTTGCTTTTGTCGGCGACTCAACTACTACGAGCTTTTTTCCAGAGGGCATTTCTCGTTATTCCTTTTTGTCAAAAATTAATCAAATCCACTACTTAAAATAGAAACGAACGCTCAACACCGCAAGTCTTAAATATGACCCTTTGCTTCCAATTAGTTTGCAAATTTTCCGTACAGACTAGTCTAGTCGCGAACATCGTTGAACTCTTCTGTCTTTAGGCACAGCATAGATTCATGACCGCAAGTCCAAAACCAATCGCTGAACTAAAAAATAAAATCAAATTTGTTCTATCAGATCTAGACGATACCATCACTACCGATGGGCACATCCCTAGTGAAAGCTACTCATCGTTGTGGAAACTAAAAGACTTCGATATCAAAACTATCATTGTTACTGGTCGCCCAGCGGGTTGGTGCGAAATGATGGCCCGTACCTGGCCTATAGACGGGGTCATTGGCGAAAACGGTGCATTTTTCTTTCGTTACACAAACAAAAATATGCGACGTTTTTTTGCGTCCTCTCCAGAGTTAATTGAAACCAACACGGCAAAACTAGACATCATAAAAAATGAAATCCTGAAGACTATCCCAGAAAGCAAAATTTCTTCTGATCAGTTTTGCCGTATGTTTGATCTGGCAGTCGATATCTGCGAAGACATTCCACCGTTAACTAAAGAACAAACCGCAAAAATTATTTCTATTTTCGAAAAACATGGTGCCCAAGCCAAACTCAGCAGCATCCATGTCAATGGGTGGTTTGGAACGTACGACAAACTCACCACAGCAAAATTTATCCTTTCGAATGAATTTGGCCTCACAGAAGAGCAAATTCAATCCTCATGCGTTTACGCAGGTGATTCGCCAAATGACGAACCTTTATTTTCTTATTTTGAAAATGGAGTGGGCGTTCGCAACATCGAGCCCTACCTACCTACTCTGAAATTCCAACCCAAATACATCACTCAACAGCCTGCCGGAAAAGGCTTCCAAGAGTTAACAGAAAAAATTATTCAACTTGGCAACTGAACCTACGGGGAAAGCACCTCAAATCGTCCAAAAACTGCGATATCGTCGGCCAAACAGAAAACTTGGCAACAAGTTGACTATTCCAGAGCAAAAAAAAGCCACAAGTTTCCTCGTGGCTTTTCATAAAATCCATATCTACAAACTAGAAATTATTTCTTTTGTTTGCGACCGATCATTTTCTTTTTCTTAGTTATGCGCTTCGCTTTGTGGCGTGAGCTTTTGTTTCTTTTTTTCTTAGATGAAATTTTTGTGATCATTGTATTCTCCTACGTTATTTTTTTAAGTTCGCTAAATTAGCAAATGGGTTATTAAATGGTTTTTGCGCTGGTTTTTGGAAGTTTCCTCCACCACCGTCTTTTCTATTTCTATCGCCACCTTGCGACCCATGAGCCGGTTTTTGGAACGATTTAGGTCCCGCTCCCGTTTCTCTACGGCTGTTGTCTTGGCGAGGAGGCCGCGCTTCACGCTTGCTTTCCTCTGCTGGAGCTGCCTCTAGTTTCATACTTAAAGCAATTTGATTTTTATCTTTGTCAACTTTGATCACCATCACTTGAACTTGATCACCGGGATTCACCACTTTACGAGGATCTTCCACGAATTTATGAGATAACTCAGAAATATGAACCAATCCATCTTGGTGAACGCCGATATCAACAAAAGCACCAAAATTAGTTACGTTCGTAACGATACCCGGGCAGATGTAACCCTCTTTTAAATCTTTTACTTCGAAAATATCATCTCGGAACTGGAACACTTTAAACGGATCACGAGGATCGCGGCCAGGTTTTTCCAACTCTTTATAAATATCATCAAACGTAAACTCACCCACTAACTTGGCCCATTTTGTTCTATGCTCAAGAAGTTTTTTAGCACCCTCACCAACCAAATCATTAATTGGTAAGCCTAAGTCTTGCGCCATATCTTTAACGGCCGCATAACGCTCTGGATGGATACCTGTCGAATCCAAGAATACTTTACCCGCTTGGATTCTTAAGAAACCCGCGGCTTGCTCAAACACTTTAGTGCTGAACTTCGCTACTTTTAAAATCTCGCTACGTTCAGTGAACAAGCCCTTTGTTTTTCTATGTTCAACAATATTTTGCGCTAATGATGGACCTATACCAGAAACATGCGACAACAACGACGCTGACGCCGTATTCACGTCCACGCCCACAGCATTCACGCACGATTCAACAACGCTATCTAAAGATTTTTTCAACTGAGATTGATTTACGTCATGCTGGTATTGACCCACACCGATTGATTTTGGATCTACTTTTACAAGCTCCGCTAACGGATCTTGCAGACGACGAGCAATACTGATCGCGCCTTTTACTGTTAAATCTAAATCCGGAAACTCTTGGCGAGCGACTTCAGATGCCGAGTATACAGAGGCACCCGACTCGTTCACCAAAACTACCGGAATATTTTTACCTAAATCTTTTAATACTTTTCTAACAAACGTTTCCGTTTGACGACCAGCTGTTCCGTTACCAACGGCCACTGCATCGATTTGAATTTGCTTCAGAACTTCCGAGAATAATTTCTTCGCTTTGGCCTCGGCATCATCCCCTAAAATTTGCATCACTGTGTGAGAAATAAAATTTCCACCTTTATCAATCAAGGCTACTTTACAACCCGTACGTAAACCAGGATCGATACCCAATACACACTTAGAACCAAATGGAGAGGCTAATAATAGCTTTCTTACGTTTTCAGTGAAAACTTTGATACCATCTAAATCAGATTTATCTTTCAATAAACGATGAACTTCATTCGTAACAGACGGAAGAACGTAAACATTCAAGGCCACTTTCGCACAATTTGCTAAGAAATCGCCGATTTGATTGTCTGGATTTACTGTTGCGAACTGAACATAGAGTTTTAACAACGCCTCATCATTCGCAGAAATATTCAGAGAAAGCTCCTCTTCCTGCCACCCACGTCTCATCGCCATATAACGATGTGAACTCTTTGTTTCCATCAAGCTCTTAACTGGCTCTTCAAATTCTTTATACATGTCATACTTAGAGTTAGGTTTAAAGCCTTTCGCCGCTTTAGAACCCACTTTACCGTTGTCCATGTAATCTTTTTGAACTTTAGCGCGCAAATCAGCATCATTGGCAATTTTCTCCACCAAGATATCCTGAGCGCCCTTAAGAGCTTCTTCATAAGTTTGAATTTTGTGAGTCGGATTGAGGAACTGCTTAGCTTTCATCTCCATCGTCATGTCGTCTTTAATTTTACCATGACTCAAATCCCACATCCACTGAGCTAAACCATCCAAGCCAGCTTCGCGAGCGATCGTAGCTTTGGTTTTCTTTTTCTTTTTGAACGGGCGGTAGATCTCTTCTAATTCACCAAGATCCCACGACAACTCGATACGTTTTTTGATCTCGTCAGTTAGGTTGTTTTGCTCAGCGATTTCTTTGATTAAAAACGCTTTTCTTTTGACGATTTCCTGGAAAGTTTCATTTCCTTCAACAATCGCACGGATTTGAACTTCATCTAAATTACCAGTTTTTTCCTTCCGATAACGAGCGATAAACGGAACCGTACCACCTTCGGCAGACAGTTCGAGTACGGCCTGAATCGATTTAATACTAAGTCCGGGATGAAATTTAGAAAAATAAAGCTGAAGGGTCTGTTCCATGAGTCACCTACGATAAAAAATACGATTTTTAAAATTATTTATGTCGATACATGATGAGGCCGTGAGAAGGATCATAAGGAGACACGCCAACTGTGACGCGATCACCGACGACAACTCGGATGTTGAATCGTCGCATTTTTCCGCACAATTTCGCGGAAATTTCCACATTATTGTCCAATAAAATCTTGTAGATGCCCCCTGCTAGAGCATCAACAACTTTACCATCTACTTGCGCTAAATCGTCTTTCGCCATTTACTTATTTTTAGGAGAGTTCCCGCAGTTTGGCAACTAACTTTTTACTGTTAGATGCCCAAAAACCGAGCCAATTGCCTATGATTTGTAGTTACTGATTAAGATTTTCTTGCCGTCTTTAAACAATACTTCTAGGCGATCATTTTCCGAAGAGATTACCCAGCCCCAACCTAAAATTTTATGCTGGATCGGCTGATTAGCCTCAAAAGCGTCTTTCATGCTGTAGTTAACTGGTTTTAGCTGTTTATATTTCTCATATAAATCGCCCCATTTAACATTAGCATCAATTTCAAGCTTTTCTTTCTTTTTCTGAGCCGCCGTTTTCTTTTTCGGTTTCTCAGGTTTAACGGGTGCTGCCGCCTCTACTTCCTCAGTAATTTCCACTTCTACGTCAGCATCGGCCTCTTGCTCTTCTTCAACCTCAACCGGCTTAACGGCTTTCGTTTTAGCTTTAGTAGCGGGAACTGGCTTAGCTTTTTCAGTGGTCGCTATGGAAGCCTTTGCTTTCTTTTCAGGAACTTTAACTTCTTCGACTTTCTTAGCAACAGGAGTAGCTTTCACCTTAGCTACCTTTTCCTCTTTTTTCGGTGCAGCTTTGGCAGGTTTTGCCTTAGCGGTCTCACTCACCTTTTTGACTATTTTCTTTGCGGCTTTAGCTACTGTCTTTGCTACTGTTTTAGCTGTGGCTTTCGCCATGGCTTTAAGTGGCTGTTTTTTTACGGTTTTTTTGGCCATAAACAGCATCCTCCTGTGTTGCGTCTTTACCTATTGCAGGCTTATACTAACTTCATAAAAATGTAACCTTTTAAAATTTATTTTTTGCTATGCAAAATTAATAAGGAAACTTAACATGTCCGTGAGTAAACTCGAAGATCTTCTTAATATTTCTGACTCTGACTTAAAACATATTTCAGGAAATATCGCATCAGCGATACATTTCGTGTCCACACCCGAGAATTTAAAAAAAGGCAGCCTTGTTTTCGTTTCCTCCAATGAACAGTGGGCAAAAGCTCTTGAAGGCGGAGCTAGCGCAATCATCGCACTTGAAAAAATTCTTCCGGCCGATGTTCCAAAATCAGTCAGCGTATTCACTACGAAAAATATCAAACTAACCATGACTCAAATTTTACCTCTTTTTGATAAGAGCTCTAAGAAGTTTCATAAAGGAATTCACCAAACAGCCGTTGTGTCGACCCAAGCCAGTATCGGAAAGAACGTCAATATTGGCGCCCATTGCTTTATCGGCAAAAATGTAAAGATCGCCGATGGCGTAAACATCGGACCAGGGTCAGTGATCGAAGACGATGTAACAATTGGCGAAGGCACGACATTGCATGCACAAGTATTCGTCGGCCATAGTTGCATTATCGGAAACCACTGTGACATTCAGGCTCACACGACGATCGGTTCCGACGGTTTTGGATTCTATACAGATAGTCAATACAAGCACTACAAAGTACCACAAATCGGAAATGTCGTGATTGGCGATCGCGTTGAAATGGGTGCCAGCTGTTGCATCGACCGCGCGACGATCGATTCTACAATCATCGGTGCTGGTTCCAAATTGGACAACCTTTGCCATATCGCCCATAATTGCACCGTCGGCGAAAATTCTCTGATCGCCGCGGGCTTCTTCGTTGCTGGCTCTACCCATTTAGGCAAACGATTCACTACAGGAGGCAATTCTGTTGTCTCAACACAACTGAATGTTGCCGATGGCGTTACTTTGGCCGGCCGCTCTACAGTGACCAACGATATTTCTGAAGGTGGACAATACGGTGGTTATCCTCTACAACCGCTGAAAGATGCACTCAGAACTATTTCCACAATCGGCAATATTGTCGACATGAGAAAAAAAATAGCGCTGATTTTAAAAACACTTTCGATAAAGGAATAAAAAAATGCCTTACGAGTTCTATAAAGTTCTACACTACACAGGTCTGTTTTTAACGTTCACATCATTGTCTGGTTACATTTTTTATTTGGTTTCAAATAAATCAAATGAAAAGAAAAAACTATTTTCCATCTTGCACGGACTTGGTCTGTTACTTCTTTTAGTTTCTGGGTTTGGCTTAGCGGCTCGCCTAGGTTTAGTTTCTCAATTGCCAGTATGGGTTTATATCAAAATCGCAATTTGGTTAGCTGTAGGGGCTTCCCTAGCGATTATTAAGCGCCAAGTGCTGGGTCCTATGCCTATGTACTTAATCGTAGTTGGCTTAGGCGTTTTAGCCGCTATCACTGCAGTCACTAAATTTGCCTAGTTAAAAAAAGAAAGCTCGAGATTTTAGGCTCGAGCTCTTTATTATCTTAATTTTTTTAAATTCTTAGTACATCGAATATTTAAGGAAACGGCACTCAATAGGCCCGTTGAATACCATAATACGACGATCTGCCTTTAACTTAAGTTCCATGATTAAATCTTTGTTCCCAGATAGAACCCAGCAATCCCAGCCTTTGAAAGAATGTTTAAAACAATAGCCAAGATCGCGGTAAACGTCTTTTAACCAGTCTTCTTCCCCGATACGCGCACCATACGGAGGATTCGTGATCAACACACCTTTTTCCACTTCTGGTTTCAATAAAGAAAGAGTTTCTTTTCTAAATTTAACAAAAGCCTCTACGCCCGCTTCCTGAGCATTGATCTTAGCTTTTTTGATCATTTGGTTATCTAAATCGTAGCCAAAGAACATCGGAGTTTCTGGGGGTGGCAATTCCGCTTCCATCGCTTCGTTGACTAATTTTTCCCAAACGTCTTTGCGATAGTTTTTCCAGTTCTGGAAACCAAACTTCTTACGAAGAGTTCCAGGCGCCATGTTCATGTACATCATCGCCGCTTCAATTAACAAAGTACCAGAACCGCACATTGGGTCTACTACCGCTGATTTACGATCCCATTCAGTTAAAGCCACTAATCCTGCGGCCAAGTTCTCTTTCAGTGGCGCTTCCCCTACTTCTTTACGATAACCACGCATGAAAAGGCTATTACCTGAGGTATCTAGAGCCACCCAAAAATTATTTTTAGTCGCTTTAACGTGAATTCTTAAATCGGCGTTTTTATTTTCCACGTCTGGACGAGCACCAGTTTTATCACGGAATTGGTCAACGATAGCGTCTTTGATTCTCATCGCGACAAAACGCTGATCATGCAACATGCAGTCTTTAACTTTCACATCGATCGAAATCGTTTGCGTCGGATCGATGTACTTCGTGAAGTCATGTTTTAGAATTTCATTATACAATTGATCTTTATCATAAGCGATAAATTCAAGAACCGGTTTGTAAACACGGCTCGCAATACGAGAATGTAAATTTACTTTGTAGCAACCTTCCCAAGAACTTTGGAAGTAAACTCCGCTGTTGGTTTTTTCAAGTTTCTCCATCCCTAGCGCCGCTAATTCATTATACAAAATACCTGAAAGTTCAGAGGGACAAGACGCAAAAAAATCAGCCATATATTATTCTATCTACACTTCTGTATATTTGGGACCCCCAGCACCCTCGGGAGTTGTCCAATCGATGTTTTCGAACGGGCACTTAATGTCGCAAGTCTTGCAGTGTATACAGTTTGTGTTGTTTATTTTCAATTCTTTTTGGCCGGCGTGAGCTGACGATGGAATCATTTCATAGACCGCCGCTGGACAGAACAAAGTACACGGCGACTTGTATTTAGGCTCACACACGGTTCGGCAGATGTCTCCATTCTGCAACAGCAGATGGTTAGGAGAGTCCTCATCGTGCATAGTACCTGTTAAATAGACGCTAGAAAGCTTGTCCATGAATAAAATACCATCTGGCTTTGGAAGCTGAACAGATTCATCCAGTTCCGCTTTGTTAGTCCACACCTCATCGACCGGTCTAGTCTCTTTAGCATCAACATGCGACTTCATATTATCAAACAATCCACGACCACCCGTGATTTCCTGAAGGCCAATTAATGGTAAAGATTTCAAAATCCCTCGAGATAAGGTCTGGTGGAAATTACGAACTCGGTACAATTCCTTCTTCACAAAGCTCTGGTGAATTTTAGTCTCAAAAGATGACAATGCCGTATCCGAGACGTCACCTTTTTGAAGGGCGTCCACGGCCGTTTCTGCGGCTAACATCCCTGACTTCATCGCTAAATGAATACCTTTAAGTTTCTGTACATCCACCATACTCGCAGTATCACCGCATACCATCCATCCGGCACCAAAAAGCTTGGGCATCGAATACCAACCACCGGCAGGAAGTGTTTTGCCACCGTACGCCAATACTTTGCCGTCTTTGATCATCTCATATACGAACGGATGAGTTTTTAATTTTTGCAATTCTCTATGCGGGTCTAACAAGGGATCTTTTGTATCTAAATAAGCTACGATACCGACAATAATTTTATCCCCTGGCAATGTATAAATAAAAGTGCCCCCAATGCTTTTCATTAGCGGAAACCCAAGAGTGTGAATAACTTTTCCTGGCTTAACAGACCCTGGACGGCATTGAATAATTTCCTTCACACCCTCTTCGTACACGTCGCCGTTTTTGCCTTTATATAAGTCTAACTTTTTTGCATGGGCACGGAACAAAGAACCACGAGTTCCTTCCGCAAACACAGTCACTTTAGATTTAACGATGATACCGGGCTCAAAATTAGGTTTTGGATTTCCTTCTTTATCACGGCCCTTGTCGCCCGTACGGACACCTATCACTTTGTCGCCATCATATAGAACTTCAACGGCGGCAAAGCCCGGGAAAACCATAATACCTTTTTGTTCGCACAGTTGGCCTAACCAACGATTTACTTTAGCGATAGAAACTATGTAGTTCCCATGATTTTTAAATGGCGGAGGAGTCAGTGGTAATTTAAAATTACCCGATTTCGTAAGATAATGGACTTCATCTTCTTTAACTTCAGATTCAAATGGAAAACCTAACTCTAAAAAGTTTGGTAACAATTCTTTCAGCGCCGAAGGATTCATCACCGCGCCTGAAAAACTATGAGCTCCAATTTCAGATGCTTTTTCTAAAACCATGATACTTGGCATCTCAGCGGTCATATTTGGATCAGCCGCTTTTTTCTTTTCATAAAGATTAGCGATCTCAAGCGCGCAAGAAAGGCCCGCAACACCGCCACCGACTATTAATACATCAGTATCCATCTCTTCGCGTTGAACGCCTTCTGGAAGTGGAAAAAAATTATTCTTCATGATTCTTAGCTCCTAATTATTCAGTGCTTAACGCAGATTCTGAAGACTCAGTCGTAGCTTGAATTTTACGCTGAGGCTGACTGTACTGAGGAATGACTTTCAAAGGAGTTTCATCCAAAAGATTTGCATTTTTCTTAGTTTTGATGGCAGCAGACAAACTCTCGAATGTTTCCAGAGTTACAGTTTCAGCAAACGAAACCAACTGAGCAAAAACTAGGACCAAGATTATTTTAATTCCATTTACTTTCATCTTAAGCACCTTCTGTTTAAAACAATTTCTATTATCATTAAACTTTCATCTATATTGCCACAAGGTAGTGTCGAGACTCAACCAATGTTTCCTCATTTGAGGATGACTTTTTTGACACTACTAACCGGAAACCGTTGCAATTCAACAATCCTAAATATTAATCTAGAATGATTTCGTTAGCCTTCCAAGTGCCCGGATTAACCCAACGGTGATTATCCATAGGGATTTGCTTCTTTACGTTCTCAATCTGAGCTTTATCTAATTCAATAACGGAAATAGTCGGCACATGTTCAAGATCCGCAAGAATCTCCCCCCAGGGCGATACACATAGGGCGTGACCAAAGGTTTCACGAATATGCTGTTCACCATGCTTTGAATGATGAGGCCCCATCTGGGCACTAGAAACAACATAGGATTGACTCTCGATAGCACGGGCCCGATTCAACGTATGCCAATGAGCGATCCCCGTTTTTTTCAAGAACGCTGCTGGAATTAAAATTACATCCACTTTCATGGAATTATAATAGCGATACAATTCAGAGAATCGAATGTCATAGCAAATGGTTTGGCCGAATCGCCACCCTTTTAAGCTAAATATGGCAGGACTCTCACCACGTCGAAAACAATCGGATTCACGTATTGCTTTTTCTTGGTTGAGCTGAATATCAAAAAGATGAATTTTTTTATACGAAGGAACAATTTTCTGAGCCGGAGTGATTAAAATCGATGAATTCGAAGGGGACCCACGATCCATCAAAGGAACCGAGCCTAAATGCACATGTAAATTCTTCTTCGCACAAACACCCGCTATTTTTTCAAACTCCGCAGAATCTAAAGTCAGATAGTTAACAGTATCATTCTCTCGAACGCGAAAAAAAAGCGAATTCTCCGGAAAGAAAACAATATCAACACCCTCTTGAACCTGTTCAAGCAATCCAATGATTTGGTCAACGTTTCTATTTAAATCGTCGTTCGAATTTAACTGCGCCAGTCCAATTTTTAATTTAGACATTTAACACTTCCTAACTCTCTTCCATGTTCAACTTAAATTTAGGTTTTTCATCTGGATGAAATCCATTAAATTCCTATTCTATCGCCCGACTGAACTGGATCTTTAATCACCATGTTCTTTTGGCAATCAAAGGCACCCTCAAACTCAAATCCCTTTATTTACATTGCCTCACAACGAATAGACAAAATACTTTTTGCAGTAACCTCTTCCACAGGCATTTTATTAATTGCTTTGTTATTTAGAAACTCTGGAGAATTCTCATCAAAATCAAAAGGTAATTTTTCAAAAGGAAAACTGCGAATAGACTGAGCAACTAATCCATCAAACGCATCCGGCTCCATAACCGACTTTAGAAAATTTTTATTTTTGCAATAGACATACAGGTTAGATTGGCTGAACCAGTTATCTCGATTGTCTGCAGGTACTCGATCTCCCCAAGCCAGGATATTCATGATTAAAAAGAACTTCTTCGCATTTTCGAAAAGAGGTTTTTCTTCAATCAACCCGGGGAGGCACTCGTCGTCGAATTGATTTAGATTGGTGATCGCATCGTTAATGATATCAAAAAAATTCATGCAACTGCCGGAAGTTTTACCACGTTGGCAACTCGTCACAGCATCTGAAATTTTGGCGGGAATGACATTTTTATCGACCCGACGACCATAAAGTTTTCCGACCATACTCATGCGATACGATTTCATCTGAACTTCACAAATAGAGGCCGGTGGATCATAGAAAAACAGGAACACAGCCAATGCGCCCAATATAATAAACGGTAAGTATGCTTTGTCGATTTTCATCTGTTAAGAGCCCGTTTCAAAGAGTGAAATCAAATAGTTAATGGTTTATTATTTACGGTTTTCACTCAAATCTCAAAGTACATTTGATGCCTACAATCTCTCGTCCATACAACCTAGGCAACAGACCAGCTAATCAGGGTAAAAAAGGCTTTTCAGACACAAATTGCTCAGAATTCAGGCCAAATCTTCAAGAATTCTAATGAATTTAAAATTGACAAAAGACCAAGAGGAAGACTAATTTGGGTCCCACGCGGAGAGTAGCGCAGTTTGGTAGCGCACCTGCCTTGGGAGCAGGGGGTCGCAGGTTCGAATCCTGTCTCTCCGACCAATTTTTCCCTTTAAATTAAATCGCTAGAAAAAATAGATAGTTTAAGTCATTTAATCCTCCTAGAGTTCATACGGTTCTACTCACTCAACCAGAATCAAAAGATACAAAAAACTCGGGCTCCACGGCATTTTGCGTTCACTTCAAAGATGGTGAACCTGACAGTTAGGTTCCAAAAGAATTCTACCAAATGGAACCCGTTTTCCGGGAGCTAAAGATACTTTAATTTCCATATTTGGTCGGAACCCCCAAGTGGATGTCCCTCATTTCTATGCCAGCTGCGCACCGTTTCCAGCGATATGGAATCAGCTTCAGCCAAGCCCATTTGATGGCTTCCTATCTACTGCCTGGGCACTATGGGCAGATGGACCATTGGCTAAAAGAGTGAAAAACTTCGATGGAAATCGTGTTACAACAAAAGACGGTACGACCCATTTTTTACTTAGCGAAAAGCCACCGTTCAAAATGACAGACGAGATCTATGCCGAGTGGCAGAAGAACTGGCAATCCCTCTCCCCACTCCACGTAAAATGTGTTGGCAATGATGAAAAAAAACTGAAAACATACTTTTTAGAACAGTTTTCCTCTCCTAAATATTCTACCTTAGAAACAAAATGGAGAGCTGAATTTGAAAAAGAAAAAAATAAAGCGACCAAGACTATAAACTACGTACAAGCTAACTCATTTGATGCTGACACCCGATCCAAAAATTTTGTTACAGAACTTGAAAAGATGAAGACGGATGTACCAATAGATATATTATTGTCATTTATAATTCCGGCCCTTGAAGACTTATTAAAAAAGATACGACCCCCTTAGAGGAGGTCACAAAATGGCTAAAACTCGCCGAAGAAAATTTCGACAAGCTAAAAACTGGGCATCAACGGATAAGGCAATTAGCGGTTGTAGCCATGGAGTTGAAAAATCTAGAACTAACCATGAAGTTTCTTAAGGGGGTGGACTGGAGAAATGACTTAGTAGAAACAGCAGATGTAAGGAAAGATAAACGATTTAAATCGTTGTGCGAAAATGAAGAATTTCAAAGCCTTTTCCCTAAAACAGACACCAAGAAAAAGAAATCATAGGTGGACAAAAAAAAAGCCCCAGTCGTTTCCGACTGAGGCTTGTAATTTCAAAAACTATTTAGCAGGTTGAATTTTGCTAATGTGAATCGGAGATTCTTTTTTCAAAAGACCATCTTTTTTATCGAAGTGAGTTTTAACGTTAACACCTTCAACTAAAGCTACATCTTTTTTAGCATAAAACTTGATGATTGAACCAGTTTTGCCTTTGTCAGCGCCACTGATAACTTTAACTTTAAGACCTTTTTTATATGCTGTTTTCATCGATTAGCCCTTAGTTTTTCTTAGCAAGAGATTTTTGCAAATCTAGTTTAATTTTAAGCGCTCTTTTAGAAAGAATCGCATCGTCTTGGTTCAATAGATATTTATCAAATCCACCAATATGATCGATAGTTCTTAAAGTGCTTGTCGCTAATTTAAGTTTAAAAAATTTGTTAAGTTTCTTGCTGAATAGTCTTTTGTACTGAACATTCGGCTGAACAAGCGTCTTAGTCTTGATGTTAGAGTGACTCACTAAATTTTTGATTACGGGTTTTTTACCCGAAAGTTCGCAGATTGCCATACAAAACCTTTGATAATTGTTTAAAAATAAAGTAAATGAAACTTAATAAATTTTTACTAAAAAATCAATATCTATTAAAGGATGATTATGAAAAATGATACTAAGAAGAAAAAGGTAACTGCTAAATCTGTAATGCAGATCGATTACAAAGATCCTGTTTCCCTATCTAAATACCTTGCAGATGGCGGAAAAATCGTCCCTTCTCGCATCTCTAAACTTAAAATGTCTCAACAAAAAATGGTAACTAAAGCTATTAAGAAAGCTAGAAACCTAGGTTTACTATCCATCGGTATGGATCACTACGATACTGGTTCAAAAGTAGAACAAATCAATCCAGCGCCATTCGAAGTTTAATTAATAATTAAATTTGTAAAAATTTTATTATCGAAAAAGGGAACGGAAACGTTCTCTTTTTTTTGTCTTAATATCATCTGTATCTGACGATCACAACTCTACCAGTCCAATTACTCAGCTAATTAAAAGACTCAACAGAGAGCGAACAAAGCTCAATAGCAGCACTATCCAAAACTACTAAATTAATTATCTAAAAATGAGTTTTCGATTTCAAAAATCGTTTTAGGCAAAAAAAAGCCCCGTAAAACGGGGCATAAGACTGGCGTCGTGCTACTCTTTCACACGCTTGCGCATGCAATACCATCGCCGCTAAGAGGCTTAACTGCTGAGTTCGGAATGGGATCAGGTGTATCTCTCTTGCTATAGACACCATTAAAAACTTTATATCTTTAATGATTTAACTTTTCAACAAAACTCTCGATTTCTCGAGAGTTTTGTAAAATATTTAAGTGATTTTTAGGTTTATTTGATGAAGTCTCACGACCTATTAGTACGAATTAGCTGAGTACATTACTGCACTTACACCTTTCGCCTATCAACCTCGTAGTCTACAAGGGGTCTTTAGGACATAGTCGAGAAATCTAATCTCGTGGTTTGCTTCCCGCTTAGATGCTTTCAGCGGTTATCATTTCCAAACTTAGCTATCCAGCCATGCCACTGGCGTGACAACTGGAACACCAGAGGTTTGTCCATCCCGGTCCTCTCGTACTAAGGACAGATCCACTCAAATTTCTTACGCCCACAGAAGATAAGGACCAAACTGTCTCACGACGTTCTGAACCCAGCTCGCGTACCACTTTAATTAGCGAACAGCTAAACCCTTGGGACCTGCTCCAGCCCCAGGATGTGATGAGCCGACATCGAGGTGC
>CAWVRN010000027.1:0-64171 GCA_963932905.1 uncultured Bdellovibrio sp. | reverse complement strand
ACTTCTTCGAAATTTAGTTGAGCATCTTGGGCACTTTATGTGAATCATGCCGTTTTCTGGGCAAGGAGCGCGCCTGAACCAAACTGCCCCTCAAGCGCAGGCTGAGGGGCCAGTTCTTACTGCCTAAAAGCCACCGTCTTTTTTTTTACGACAGGTTCAAAGTAAGAACGGAACATATACTGGCCAATATAAGAAGACTTAACTGTCCAAAACTTTTTACTGATTGTGATAGCAGCTACGGCCAATTTTCTGTTTTGCTCATCAGTCGCATATCCCACAAACCAATCCACGCGGCCTTTGGGGTTGTCACCAGTTAAGTGACCAGTTTTACCGCCCATTTCAATTTCACGAAAACGACGATCGCGAACGAGTTGTCGGAAACTTTTGCGAGACGTGCCGCCAATTACAGTTTGTTCCATCATCTTGCGCATTTGTCCGGCTGACTCTGCTGTCATGATGTAACCTTTCTCAAGAGGCTCACCACGATAGAAAACATCGCCTTCTGGATTCTTCATGCTATCCACAATGTAGGGAACTAACATTTTTCCATCGTTCACAACCGCGGCAGCAATCATCGCACCTTGTACTGGGCTTAAACGATTGATGCGATTGAAACCAGAAGCCACTTGGGTTAACTCGTAACTTTTTTCTGTAGGAACGTGCGCATAGCCTTGCTCCACTTCAAAATCGGCAGGAATCGCTTGGTTGAACATAAAACGATTTGCGAAATCTAATAAATCAGCAGGTTCTAAAGATTCTAAACTTAAGCGACCAAATGCCGTATTGATCGAACGCGCAAATGCATCTTTCAAAGTGATTTTGCGTGTCCAGCGATTTTCTTTGTCTGTCATTACGTTCTTTTTATATAAAGTATAGTTAGCACCATTAAATTTAATCGTGTGGTAAGGTGACACGCCGGCTTTTTCAATCGCTGCCGATGCTGTGATAATCTTAAATAATGAAGCGGCTGGGTAAGTCGCGCGCAAAGCTAAGTGTGACGCCTTAGGGTCATCTTTTTGATAACTAGATAGAGCCAATATTCTACCCGTGGTTGCATCGAGCAATACAACGGCACCATAGTCTGGACGATAACGTTTTAAAAGATTGTCTGCATCGGCTTGTAGTCGGTCGTCTAACGTATAATTGACTTGAAATTTGTCTTTTCGATCAAACCAGTCGAATTCAACATTTGTGGGAAATTGGCCTGCTTTGATATACTTAGACATCGTATTAGAGATCTGAGTGCGTTGCTCTAGGTTGCGTTTAACTTGTTTAGAAATAACTTCAATCTCTGAGTCATCGTAGTTGAACGCGGTTAAAGTCACGAACGCGACGAGTAGGCTTACTAAAATTCCTATCTGAATTTTGATTTTTTTATGCAATTTTACCAACCTCAAAAAGTAAGTTTCTTTATGTTTGTTCGACATAGTTCTGTGCGAACTTTAATTAGATACTTTATTTGTAATAACTTCAAGTCCGGCCAAACGATTTCACGGTTTTTTTAGCCAAAATTCTATTGCCTATCCTTCGACCTAAGCCTATAAGGGTCCCATGAAAACCAAAGACAGAATCTTAGATGTATCCGTAGAGTTGTTTAATAAAAACGGAGTTGTAGCTATCACTACAAATCACATCGCCAAAGCAATGAATATTTCTCCCGGCAATTTATACTTTCATTATGATAATAAGGAAGAAATTATCGGAGAGCTATTCAGAAGAATGTGTAAGGAAACATACAAAATCTGGAGTCCAAAACATATTTCATCAATGTCACCGGTCCAGTTTGTTGAAGAGAACTTCGATGTTTATTGGAAATATAGATTCTTTCATCGCGAAATGTATGCTCTTCGTAGAAAAGATCCCGCATTGGCAAAAATGTGGAAGACCCACATGGCTAAAATGATGAAGTTAATGAAAGTACTTTATCGTCACTGGGTTGCTGATGGTAAAATGGTTCAAATCAAAAACGACAAAGAATTACTTTATGTGTTCGAATCATTGTTGGCAATGGCTACAACATTCCTCCAATTCTTTGAAAGCACGGAAAAATCTGCGGGTAAACTTTCTGTTCATCGTGGAAAGACCCATTTAGTGCGCCTTCTGTTGCCATACTCAATTGGCAAATCTAAAGACGACTTTGAAAAATTTCTAGACACTGAAGTGTCTATTTAAATATATCGGTACTGGCTGGGCTTAAATGCGGACCCAGTCTTGCTCTAACCTCTGCATCGGGCGGAGGTTTCCAATGGGTCGTTACATCGTTTTATTTTATTTGGTTACACTGACATTCTCGCACGTAGTGTGGGGTGCTTCAGATTGTTCTTCTCTTAAAGACGAGCTTAAGCAAATGCGAGCGGCTCAAAGCCAAATCACCGAAAACCTTTTAGAGAACTATAAATCAGCCACAGAGCAAGTGTCTTACACAGCAATTAAGATGTATTCGGATTCTCCGAAGCAACGTCTATACGTCCGAGAGCAAGCATTGCGAAGTGCAAAGGCCCATAACAAACGTGTTGATAAGACAGAAGTTATCATCAACAAACTCAATCGCGCTACCGACGAATTGATTAAAAAAGTCGCATCTTGCGTGAAGTAAAAATAAGATCCTGACATTTGTCTAGGTTGGGTTATGTTTTGCTAATACCTGCCATAAACTTTACGCACGTTTGTCCTATATAATCATATACTTATCTTAATTTAAGTCTGTTTAAGAATTCTGTTGCAAAAATTTCAAACTTACCTATTAATAGGTACATTCCTTTTCAGGGCTCTATGTAAGTAGAGTTTTTGCTGAGGAAACGAGGGGTTGATTTAATTTTGCCTAAAGATTTGGCAAAATAGAACAAGGAGGGGTCTTATGGCAGGGAATGCCGTTCTAAAGCCAGCTTTGATAGCTGAGTGCAAAGCAAAATTGCAGAATATCAAGACGGATCTATTGAATAGAGTGCGAGATGCTCGTAGCCAGTTGGATAACATGGAAACTGGGGGGGACGAAGCAGATCAAACAGTGCGTGTGCTTGCAGAACAAGAATTCGTGAACATGCAGGACAGGCTTAGAAATCAATTGATCGAAATCGAAAGCGCGCTAGCTAGAATCGAAAACGGTTCATTCGGTGTTTGCGAAGAGACTGAGGAGTCTATCGAGCCTGAGCGTTTAAAAGCGATTCCTTGGACGCGTTTAAGCATCGAAGGTGCTGAGATTCGCGAATCTTTAAATAAAAGATACGCACGCGGTTAATTAGAAGCCCTATCGCTAGGGCAATGATTGAGTGTTCGACGGATTGAACACTAATGACAAACCACTAGTTCTTTTTTTGCGAAACAATACTCCATCCGCAAAGTTTATAAAGAACACGCGCACCAACGTTACCATCCCAGTCATCGGCCTCATCAGGGCTTAAACCGCCCGTGGAAACTTCGTTGAGGTCAAACGATACGATCTTGCGCCCAGATCTAACAATTGATTCAAACAAATAGAAAATCTGATCGACACTTAGACCACCTGGAACTGGTGTGCCTGTATGCGGGCAAAAAACGGGATCTAATCCATCAATATCAAAAGAAATATACACATTTTTAGGCAGTTCATCGACGATCTTTTGGCAAAGCAGCGCCCACGTAGAACCATTCAGTAATTGCTTTTTCAATTCCAAATCAAAAAAAGTCTTAATGTCGGACCGTGATTGAATGAAATTGTACTCTTCTTCGCAGAAATCACGAATACCAACTTGAACCAATTTTTTGGGACGATCTGCATGAGTCATCACATTGTACATGATGGACGCATGCGATTGTTCGAATCCTTGGTAAGCCGTACGCAAATCCGCGTGGGCATCAATGTGCAAAACTCCAAAATCGCCTTTTAATTTTTTACTTACTGCTTGAATAGCTCCAAATGGAGTAGAATGATCACCACCCACTAATCCTAAAATTTTTCCTGAATTTAAAATACCTTCTGATTGTTCGCGTACCCAGTTCGTCATTTCTGTGCAGGCGATATTAACTTCTTTGGTTAGTTTCTCTATTGTTTCTTTGTCGTCGCTCATTTCCGTTTTCATGCGAATGACTTGCTGAGCTTTTTCTTTGAAAATGTCGTTTTTCTTTTTCATAGCTTCAGGGTATTCACGCATGAAGTAGCCTTCTTCGTAGGCTTTTCCTGTTTCTAGATCAAATAGATCAATTTGTTCACTAGCTTGACGAACCATAACTGGACCAAAGGATGCGCCGGACCCGTATGATGTCGTTACTTCCCACGGAACTGGTAAAAGAACGATTTTAGATTCTTCTTCTTTGGCCGGAATACCAAAAATGCCGAAGTCAGACGAGATTGTAGTTGATGGATCAAATTGTATCATAATTCCTCAAGTCAAAATTAGTTGGATGAGCGGTACAGCTAAGTACCCTACTTTTGCATTGAAAACAACATTCTATTGAATCGGCATTGAATATGCTCAGCCAAGAATTAATATAAATGGAATCTATGAACCAAAAGATATCTTCCTTACCGATTTTGATTTTCGTTTTATGTATTCATTTCACATCCTTTGCTGCTAAAAACCACGTAGGGCAGCTCAGAATGGTGCTGAGTGAAGATCCCGAGATTTTAAATCCATTACTTTCAACTTCGGACTACGCAGTCGATGTGCAAACGTGGGCCTGTGATTCATTGCTAAAAAGGGACTTAGATACCTATGCGTGGCAGGGTTCGATCGCAGAAAAGTGGGAGGTGTCTAAAGACAATTCGTCGGTCACTTTCTTTTTGCGTGATAACGTTTTCTTTCACAATGGGGAAAAATTAAAAGCCGAAGATATTCAATTTTCATTTGATATATATAAAAAGAATGCGTCGATTAATTCTTCGGTAGCTGCCTATTTTGATGGAATTGATAAAGTAGAGATTCTATCGCCTTTGAAAGTTAAAATTACATTTAAAAATAGTTACTTTAAAAATTTTGAAGTGGCGGCGACGAACTGGATTTTACCAAAATCTGTGTATGACGTAAAAAACCAGCAGCCGAATCAGCTAGTGTGTGCAGGTCCTTATCAACTAGATGGCTATGAAAAAGGTAAAAAGATAAACCTGAAGTTATTCGAAAAATATTTTGGTTTTAATGTGAACTATTTAAAAGGATACAACAACTTTCAGGCAGTTGATTTTCAAATCATTAAAGACGAAGACATTCGCGTCGATAAACTGAAAAAATCAGAAATCGATTTCTTGGAATTTCCAAATGCGGATTTACTTGAACGTAAATTATCCAATGATGTCGTTCAGAAAACTTTAGTTAAAGTTAAAATAGAAAATAAAATTCCCAAAGCGTGGTCGTTTATAGGCTGGAACTTAGCTAAACCCATATTTTCAGATTTGAATGTGCGTAAAGCGTTGAACTTGCTGGTGAATAAAGAAGAAATTAATAAAGTATTCTTCGACAATCAACTGAGTGTAATCAATGGGCCGTTCCTGCACAGTCAGGAATATGGCGCCAAAATTAAACCATTTGCTCATGATGTCAAAGCGGCGATGGCACTGCTGAAAAAAGTGGGTTGGGTTGATAGCAATAAAGATGGCGTCTTAGACAAGACCATAGATGGTGTCCGCATCGATTTCAAATTTGTCCTTACCTACGCAAACAAGGACTTTGAAAAAGTGTGGCAGTTTTTGCGTGAGGACTATCGTGCGGTTGGTATTGATATGGAACTTAAATTCCAAGACTTCAACTTGATGATGAAAGCGAAAAATGATTTAGGTTTTGATGCGCTAGCATTATCGTGGGCTGGTGGTGGTGTGGATCCGGACCCAAAACAGTTATGGCATTCAGAATCGTCTATTAAGGGCGGTTCCAATTTCGTAGGATATAAAAATGTGGAAGTGGATAGATTAATCGATAGCGGTCGAATGATTCTAGATCGGAAAAAGCGAATAACAGTTTTTGAAAAGGTGTATCAAATGATCTCAGATGATAATCCTTATTTATTTTTATTTATGGATAAGTATAATTACTATGCGCACGTAAACAGATTTAATAAACCTAAAGATACGTTTAACTACGGAGTTGGATTAAGTACATGGTCGGTAAAAAAATAATTTTCATCGTTCTCGCTGCTCACATTGCATTTGCTCAAAATTCAGAAACTGCAACAGGTGACGTGCCTGGTGCCATCGAACAAGGTGATTCAAAGCGCACTATTGAAGAGAAAAACGCTATCAAGAATAAAACTGACACCACGGTAGAGCGCAGAACAAATCGACAATTGCGTTATGATAAATCAGTAAATCTAGGAGTCAGCTGGGGTCTGATGTCGATGTGGTTACCTAGCAAATTAGGCGTAAATTTGAGTTATAATTTTTCAGAACGAAAGACATTAACCGCTGAGTATCAATCTCAAAGTATTAAATTTCCTGTTTTCAGTATCGACATAGGCGGTATTCGTGAATCTAAATATGGTTTGATTTTGAAAAGCTTCGGGGATTCGCAAAGTTTTTACCTAGCCTATGGCTTGATGAAATATGATTTCCGTGCGGCTTTAAGCCTATCAATGTTCCCGGGAATGTCAGTACCCATCGCTCCTCTTTTCGATTTTGGTTCTTTTGGTTTTCAATTTGGTTTGGGTAACCAATTTACTTGGGAAAATGGGTTAAGTTTGGGTATTGACTGGTTTTCTATCTACTTCCATTCTTTTGGAAAAACAAAAAATACAGAAATTTTCAACTATATGACTGCAAGCGATCGCGACAAAGCCAACACAACGATCGATCTTATTTATAATATCCCAATTATTGAGATTTTAAAAATCCAGCTTAGCTATGGGTTTTAAATATAGGTTAACTTGGGCATTATCATTTTCAACGAGATTTCTGAGTCCATAAAAATATTTTATTTCAGAGTCAGTCGAATCTGCGCGGCGCTGAGAGTTTTACAGTTTGAAATTGCACTGCTAGCCATGTGCTCAAGTACAAATCCCATGATAATACTTTGAATTGTCTGTGCCTTTACCAAAAGTTCGTCTTCTAAACCGGCATAGCCGTAGTCTTTGAAAATATTTAAAATCCTCTGAGTGCCCTCTTTTCGTAATGCTGTATTGAATTTTTTAAAACTAGGGTTGCTTGCACAATGAGAGAAAAAAACGATCAATGTGCGAGCGTGATCTTTAAAATTGTTAGCCCACTCAAAAGTGACTTCGTTTATGGCTAGAATTTTTGCCGTCATGTCGGGGGCTGCTTCAATTTTTTTATTTGTCATGTCTTGAGCTAGCGTAATCACGTATTTGATTACGGCTAAAACCAATTCATCACGATCTTTAAAATAGTAAGTGACATGGGACCGACGTACTTTCAATTGTCTTGCGACTCGTTCGAAATTGGCCCCTTCGAGCCCTTCATCGGCTATGCCTTTAATTGCTGATTCGATCATCGACAGGCGGCGAAGATCTGATTTACTCAAAGAGTGTCCAATGGATGCCAGGTAGAGAGCATGTTTTGATTTAGCCATGAAGTTATATTGTAGGGGACCGGCTTTGCTAACCTCAACATATTTTAACAATTTATAGATTCAATTTGATGAGGAATTTTTCCCCAGATGGGTGTTTGAAAAAATAACTTTTTAACCAGTTTATAACAACTTTACCAGGTAGCGGCCAACCATAGCCATTATTATTGATTTGAAGGCTTCAACGCCCTGTGTTTTTTTGTAGCATTTTAAATAAAAACGTGTAGAAACAGAGGCTCAATGTACGCGTCCGTCTTAAGAGAATAGCATTAGGCTCAATTCCTTTAGAAGACCACCCAATCCTAAGGAGGAACTCATGGGCAAGAAAATTTACGTAGGCAACTTATCATACGCTATTGATGATCAATCATTATCTGACATCTTTGCAGCTTTCGGTACTGTTGAATCTGCAAAAGTTGTGACTGATAGAGAATCAGGTCGCAGCAAAGGTTTCGGTTTCGTAGAAATGTCTACTGAAGCAGAAGCTTCTTCAGCAATCGAAAAATTAAACGGCACTGAGCAATCAGGTCGCGCTATCAACGTTAGCGAAGCTAAACCAATGGCTCCACGCGAAGGCGGCGGTGGTCGTGGTGGTTTCGGCGGCGGCGGACCTCGTAAGTCTTTCGGTGGCGGATACAACGATAGAAAACCTCGTTACTAGTTTGTTCTTAAAACTAAGGACTAACTGTAATGGCTAAAGATGATTTAGTCACAGTTGAGGGTAAAGTTTCAAACCTTTCAGGTGGCGGAACTTACCATATTGAACTTGAAAACGGGCTGACAATTACGGCCCGACTGTGCGGAAAAATGAAAAAGTTCAAGATCAAGGTAATTTTAGGTGACAGAGTTTCAGTAGGACTCTCTCCTTATGACCCTTCTCACGGTCTTATCACTCACAGGCATAAAAGCTAAAGAGTAGATAAAATTAAAAATAAAATTTTAAACGCGTTCTTGGGAAATCCCAGAACGCGTTTTTTTTTGTTTAGTTTGATTTAATTTAAGTGGTTAGTTTAGTTCGACGCTAAATTATCTGGAACTTGGATCACAGATACTTTTCTGTAGAACTGTTCGTAGTATTTCATAACTTTTGTTGAATAGAATTTAGGTACGTCTTCACTGTTTTCGATTTTCAAGATCTTGCCCGGTCCTACATTGTAAGCGGCCATGTAGCGATATGGTTTGTTCTCGAAAAACCCGCGTAATTGGCTTACATAAGCGGTTCCGATGCGGATGTTGTTAACAGGGTCTAACAATGTTTTAGGGCCTCTCCAGCGGATTTTAAGGCGTTCTGCGATCTCTTTTGCGGTTGATGGCATTATTTGCATTAAACCAACTTCACCAGCTAAGCCTCTGGCTTCTGGGTTAAATGAGCTTTCAGTCTGAATTATAGAGGCTATAAACACAGGATCGATTCCATATGCATTTGCTTCTTTAATGATAGCTTTTGTAATTCGATTAGAGTGCTTTTTATGTTTTTGAGGTAGATTTTTTAGAGCTAGATCATACAAGTAGATATGGAAGAACTTAACACCTTCGAGTTTAGAGATATCACTCTTCTTATAGTCTTTTCCTAAAATTTCGCGAGCGTGGGAAACTCGGGCTTTTTCGTCTACGAAATACTTTTTATCTAGTAGATTTACGAAGTTAAAATTCTGGAAACAGACTGCCAGGATGATTAGTGATGATAAGCTTAGTGTTTTCATAATTGTGTTCCTCTTGCCAATACCTAAGTACAAGAGGCATGCCTGTGGAAACTCGTTTAATCATCGCCGCGTGTTTCACTCTGAGAAAGTGAATTTCAGAGACGAAATTTGTAAACGTTTCGCATCATAACTTTTTGAATGTGTAAACTTTGTATCATGTTGAGACATCGGAAAAAACGTTGGAGTTGGTGTCATAATGCAATCACCGCAAATCGTTGGTGTGAGCGCATCTTAGATTGATTCAATTTGTTTACTAATTCGTGAGTGTTTTTGATTGGATAATCGTCGCTTGCATCGGCGAGCAAAGTGACCCCAGCAACGTTGGTCCTTTTTGCACCAGTTTCCTTTGTAAAATCCACCTGTTAAGAATTTTGCCAGGTAAAGATTACTGTCATATTGCTATTGCAATTTGCCAATTTTTGGCAAATAAAGCGGGGGTCCAATTAACTTATTATAACCAAACCAAAAAGGTAACATTATGAAAAACACATTGAATGTTCTTTCGTTAGCGGTTGTTGCTTCTATGTTTGCGTTCTCTGCCCACGCGGATAACAAAAAACCTAGCAGCACGCCAAATTATGGCGGATCTTCATCTAGCTATAAGTACAATGCTCCGACAGTAACTTATGGAAACTCATCGTCTTCAAAAAGCAGCGGTGGATCTTCTTACGGCTCCGGCTCTTCTTACGGCAGCTCAAGTAAAGGTAGCTCATCAAGCTATTCTAGCAGCAGCAAACCAAATTATGGCGGATCTTCATCTAGCTATAAATACAATGCTCCGACGGTTACATATGGCAACTCGTCGTCTTCAAAAAGCAGTTCTTACGGTTCTTCTTCTAGCAGCAAACCAAACTATGGTGGCTCTTCATCTAGCTACAATTATGGTTCGTCTTCTTCTAGCAGCAAACCTACTTATTCAACTCCTAGCTATGGTTCATCATCATCTTCTTCTTCTAAGTCTACGACTCCGAATTATGGTGGTTCATCTTCTAGTTACAAATACAATGACTACACTTTCAATAAGTCGACTCCAAAACCAACTGTAACTCCAAGTAACAGCGGTTCTTCCAGCAAGCCTACTTATTCAACTCCAAGTTATGGTTCATCATCTTCTAATTATAAATACAATGCACCGACAGTAACTTATGGAAACTCATCGTCTCCAAAAGGTAACTCTGGTTCGTCGTCGTCTTCAAGTTCAAGCAAACCAAACTATGGTTCGTCTTCTAACTACAAATACAATGACTACACTTATTCAAAACCTAAGTATGACATTGGAAAACCAGTTCAACCAAAGTACAATGGTGGATACTCGAATAACCAACCACAAACTAACAAAAACGGTACTGTTCTTTTAAAAGAACTGCAGCCGGGACAAAGCCGTGTTCGTGCAGATGGAACTACGGATAAAGTTCACAAAGATGGTAGAGGCTACACTCATACTTTCATAGACAAAAACGGAAACACTCGTAAAGAATCAATCCGTTACGACAGAACTGGTAAAGAAGTTAAAATCAGCGATACTGAACGCCGTGCAAATGGTGACGTTGTTACTAAGTACAAAAGTGGTGTTTCTGAAATCAGAACTCGTGATGGTTTAAGATACCAACAAGATCGTTATGGTAAAACTGTATACCAAGAGAAGTACTCTACCTGGAACAACAGGCCAGTGATTTACCGTCAGTACAACAACAACTACACAACTGTGTATGTTCAAAATAACTACTACGGATACCCTTCATATTTCTATCGCCCGTCATACTATGATTACGGCTACTACAACTGGACTTTAACGGCATGGTCACGTCCGGTTCTTTACACTTGGCACTGGAGTTACAATCCTTGGTACAACAGCTATTATCGTCCATATGTTAACTACTACTCTCCAGCGTATTGGTTAACAGACTACTTGTTAATGTCATTGATCCAATCTAACTACGACCGTATTGCAGCGGATAACGAAGTTCTTGCGGTTCAACAACAATACAACCAAGTCGCTTTGAACGAACAAATCAAAGAAGAAATTCGTTCTCAAGTTGAACAAGCTCTTAGACAACAACAATCAGCGGTTCAAAACAACTCGACAATGGACCCAGCTCAAATCTTGACTGCGGGCCGCTTGATGGTTGTTCACTCGGACTTAACGGTTGAAGAGTCTAGCGGTGGTCAATGTCAATTAGACGAAGGCGATGTTCTACGCTTAACTAACCAACCGACGGCTCAAAATCCAATTGCTGAACTAAAAGTAGTTTCAGCAAAAGGTACAAGCTGCCCAGCGGGAACGACTCTAAGTCTTTCTGCTAACAACTTGATTGAAATGGAAAATGAATTTCAGTCTCGTATCCAACAGGGTATGACTGAAATGAAAAACGGAAATGTTGGAAAATAATTTTCCAGTTTAGTAAGTTTTAAATTTTAAGTTTTTATTATAGCCCTTCGATGAAAATCGAGGGGCTTTTTTTGGCTTCGTCCCTAGCTCTAAGTAGAGTCCTATTAAGAAGTGATCCATTCTGCCGAAACGACTAAGTCAGCGTCTGAAAAGGAGATTTCTGTGAAAGTTGTTTGTTCAGTATTGTTGGTGCTAGGTGCGAGTGATTTTTTGTTCGCTAAAGATTCTAAGAGCACAAAGTCGACCCAGCGCTATTTCTACTGCGTAGATGCCGAAGCAAAGGCCACAGCAGTGAGTCCTGAAGGATCTGCCGAAATTGTGAATTCATGCAAAGACATTGTCAAAGAAGCTAACGACGCCTGTATCGAGAAGGCAAAAAACGCATATTGTAAAGGCATGAAAGGCAATGCACCTTTATTTGGTAGCCTACGAGAAGTGCCTAATAAAACTACGTGCACGGATTTTGCGAATAAAATTTTAGCAAATCGTGGTCTTGGTAGTCTGAAAAAACCAGATGCTTCTGTAAAAACAAGTATGGCATTAACTTTACTGGGTAGTGGACAGCCGAATTTTCATTTCACTATTGTTAACCCTGGAAAGGGGCCTGGTTTTGCCAGTGCTAATGCCATTTATGCATCGTCGAAAGTGGACAAAAAGACTACCGAAGAAACGTGGACTTTAACTGTTGCTGGCGCAGACCGAGTTCCTTCATTTGAACAGCGCAAGGAATATGGAACGGGAGGAGCGGCGCAACCAGGCGAATATAAACGAATTTATAATTTCAAAGTGGTTAATAATGTGTGTGCTTTAGATTCTATAAAAATGGAATTTACACCTAGGGCCCCTAAAGGTGAAGAGGACTATCCTAAATATAGAAAGCAAGAAAATGAGAGCAGGCAGAATGACTGTGAATATAGAGCTCAGGCGTTTCGCGGTGAAAAATACTATAAGCAGTTTGGGCTGACACCTGAGGGTGATTTATTAGATAATTGGGTTTGTAATGAAAGTGTTACTGCATTTAATAAGTCAGAAGCGGCAGAGATCAGCAATGGAGCCCGACATAGGCGTGGTCAAGGAGGCAAACCGAGCGCCGAGCGCAGTCGCTAGTTGTCAGTTCATGTATTTTTTCCCTGTCTAAAATCTGACAGCTGAGTTCCCCGGGGGCGATGGATTACAGTTGTTACTGTAATCAAACCAGTAACCCCCGAGGCCATATGAAATCATTAGTTTTATCACTAGTTCTGGTAACGACGTCCGTTTTTGCAGGACCACTTGTTTGCCCAATTGGTACTAAATCAGTCGGTGTTTGTACATCAACTCCAGCTCCCGGTGATCATGAAGTCGCAGCACAGTTTGCGAAAACAATTACCGTATGTAGCTCTGTAAGCAAAAATTTTCTTCTTGTTCAGCCTGAAGCGGTTCAAGGCCAAGTAATGCCAGTACAGGTCGTACGACGTATGGGTGGCGATTCTTATACTTTTGATAGCGGCGATGTAGCTTTAACTTTAGATGTATCCTCTTCAGCAAGACCAACACCTGATAAATCTAAAAGAGGCAAATTACATTTAGTGTTCAAGGCAGCTAAAATTCAAGCGTCTTCAACATATAAGTGTCTGTAGTTCGAATTTTTTAGTTTAAATCTTCAAAAAAATGGCGCTATTTATAGCGCCATTTTTTTATTGCTCCACCAAAGGAGCACAATCTGCAAATTACTCTAAGTCCTCTAGGTATGTATAACCTGATAAACCTTCTTCATAATGCTTAATTAATAGCTTTGCTTCCTGTTTAGAGATGCTGCCTTTTTGGATGAATTCTTCAGAGGCCTGACGAACGTTATCAATCATCTTATTACGGTCGTACTGAACGTAAGAAAGAACCTCAGTCACAGTGTCGCCTGGAACGTAATGATCAATTGTGTAGCCAGCTGGGCCGATAGAAACATGAACGGCATCTGTATCGCCGAATAGATTGTGCAAATCGCCCAGAATCTCTTGGTAAGCGCCTGTTAAGAATACGCCTAGGTAGTACGGTTCGTTCTCTTTCACTTCGTGGATTTGAAGTGTCTGCTTGTACTGACCAGTTTTAGAATCGATGAATTTTTCGATTTTACCATCTGAATCGCAAGTTAAGTCCGCTAATGTAGCTTCGTGGTGCGGTTCTTCTTTCAAACGGTGGATTGGCATAACTGGGAACAGTTGTCCCACAGCCCATGAATCTGGAACCGATTGGAATACCGAGAAATTGCAGTAATAAGTATCGCATAACTCTTGGCGAAGAGTTGCTTCGATATCTTCCACGTCAGAAGCCGTTTTAGCGATTTGAAGCATTTTTGTTGCGATCGAAAAATACATAGTTTCACACCAAGCACGTTGTTCTAAATTTAGAACGCCATATGTGAATAACTGAAGTGTTTCTTGTTTTGATTGAGTTAAATCGTTGAAGCATTCGTTAATATTATCACGATTCACTTTTTCGTATATGTACTGAAGATCTTGCATAATGCCGGGATCTTTTTTCGTCACTAGGCGCGGAGGTGCGCTTCTATGTAAGTGATTGACGCCCAGTACGTTGAAAATTAACACCGAGTGATGCGCAACTAATGCACGACCAGATTCCGTTACGATATTTGGATGAGGAATATTTTTTTCATCGCAAAGGGCTTGAAGAATAGAAACGACGTCGTTGGCATATTCTTGTTCAGAATAATTGATTGATGAATCAGAGTGACCAGTTCCATCATAATCCACGCCTAAACCACCGCCTACGTCGATGTATTTAAGGCCCGTTGCGCCCATTTGATGGATTTCAGTATAGAAACGCGCGCCTTCTTTTAATGATGACTTGATACTTTGGATGGAAGGAACTTGGGATCCGATATGGTAGTGAAGGAGCTCAAGACAGTCGATCATGTTTTCTGCTTTTAAAAGCTCGATCCCTTCAACGATTTCCATTGCAGTTAAGCCGAATTTTGATCGGGCACCCGAAGAATCCACCCATTTACCCGCACCTTGAGTATTTAGTTTTGCACGGAAACCAATTTTTGGGCGAGTGTTAAATTTCTTCGCCACTTGGATGATCATTTTCAATTCTTCTTTGCGGTCCACTACGATGATCGTTCTTTTTCCAAGCTTCTGAGAAAGAATCGCTGTTTCGATGTACTCGATATCTTTGAAACCGTTGCAGATGATAACGCCATCTGGATTATTCATTAATGCCAAAACAACCAGTAATTCTGGTTTTGAACCACACTCAAGACCTAAACGCGTGTCTTTACCGAAGTGAACGATATCTTGAACTAGGTGACGTTGTTGGTTCACTTTAACTGGGTAAACGCCGTTGTATTCAGCTTTATAGCCAAATTCAGAGATGGCTTTGTTAAAACAGTTATAAAGTAATTGAACTCGGGCTTTGATAATGTCGGTGAAGCGGATCATGATAGGAACACGAATACCGCGATCTAATAAATCTTGAGTTAGCTCGTGAAGGTCCACAGAAGGGCCATTGGCGCCAGTCGGAGTGATTTGAACATTTCCATTTGCATTAACTCGGTAGTAACCATTTCCCCAGTTGTTGATTCCATAAAGCTCAGCACTTTCTTCTGGAGTCCACGGCTCAGTTTTTAAAGGGTTCGATTTGCTTTGAACGGGAAGAGAGTTTTCAGATACTAACGTCGTTTCATGAGTGGATTTGTTTTCCATCGCGCCCCTTGTAACTGCAGCCGGTGAGGCTGCTATTTCTTTAAATTGTTAAACGAAATTGTTTGTATTTTAAAAACCCCGTCACCGCAAGACTATTTCACGATCATATTTAAAATTTTGCCCGCTTTGTAAATAATTTTGTCAGGTGTTTTTCCACCCAGCGCATTTGTTACAGTCGCCACTTGCATCGCAAGCGCCACAGCCGAATCCTGAGCCTCTTCGGGGCTAACTTCGATCGTTCCGCGCATCTTGCCGTTTACTTGTACACCCAATGTAATTTTGTCATCCTTGCACAGGGCCTCGTCGTAATTTGGCCATGGCGCTAAGGACACAAATCCTTGTCCACCCAGCTTGTGCCAGATTTCTTCGGCCAAGTGAGGAGCAAACGGCATTAACAATTGCGATAGAGTCAGCATTAACTCTTTAGGACGAGTTTCTTGTTTGTAGATTTCGTTCACTAAAATCATCATCTGACTGACAGCCGTATTAAATCCCATTGTTTCGATATCGTTAGTCACTTTTTTAATAGTTTTGTGCAAAGATTTCTTTAGGTCGTCGGACATCGGTATGTCTTTCGCGATCACGCCGCCATTGTCATCAAACACAAGACGAGAAACTCGATCAAGGAATCGTTTTACCCCGTCGACGCCAGTTGGTGACCAAGCTTTGTCTTTGTCCATGGGTCCCAGGAAGCAAATGAATGTTCGCACAGTATCGGCGCCATATTTTTCAATTACTTCCTCAAGCGGTTCTACGTTGCCACGAGATTTAGACATTTTTTCGCCGTCTTTTCCTAAGATCATCCCTTGATGAGCTAATTTTTTGAATGGCTCGGGGTGGGAAACTAAGCCCGCATCAAACAGAACTTTTTGCCAGAAGCGTGCGTACAGCAAGTGACCGACGGTATGTTCAGGTCCCCCAACGTATAAATCGACGGGCATCCAATATTTTTGAGCTTCTTGCGAAAATGGCTCATTTTCGTTGTGAGGATCTGTGAATCGTAGGAAGTACCATGATGATCCTGCGGAGCCAGGCATCGTGTCTGTTTCACGAACTCCTACCTGGCCATCTGGTGATTTGTAATTTACGAACGAAGGAACGCGGGCCAATGGTGGCTCGCCTTTTTCAGTTGGTTCGTAGTCGGCTACATCGGGCAATAAAACGGGAAGTTCATTTTTTGGCAATGCCGCTAAACCTTTTTCAGGGAAGCGAACTATTGGGAACGGTTCACCCCAATAGCGTTGGCGCGAAAATAGCCAGTCACGCAGTTTATACTGAACTTCTTTTTGACCTTTCTTTGTAGCTTCCAAATGTTGATTCATTTTTTGAATCGCCGATTTTTTATCTAAGCCATTTAGAAAATCACTGTTGATTAATTTACCGTCGCCTTCGAACGGAAGCGACTCATTGTTCGGAGCTTGAAGAACGGGGATGATATCGAGTTTGAAGGCTTGCGCGAATTCAAAATCTCGAGTGTCGTGAGCCGGAACCGCCATAATTGCACCAGTTCCATAGTCATTTAGAACGTAATCGCTGATCCATATAGGCACTGGCTTTTGAGTCAGCGGATGGATTGCATACGCGCCAGTGAATTGACCCGTTTTTTCAGTGTTTGCCTTTCTGTCAACCTCAGATTTAGCCAATGTCTTTTGAATGTAAGCTTGAACTTTTGGTAATTCAGCCGCTGTAGAAATTTTTGGTACGATCGGATTTTCTGGTGCTAGTACCATGAACGTTACGCCAAATAAAGTGTCGGGGCGAGTAGTGAACACAGTGATTTTTTCTTTTGATCCTTGAAGTTCAAAATCGACTTTTGCGCCTTCTGATTTACCAATCCAATTTCTTTGGCCCTCTTTTGTTCTTTCTGGCCAATCAATCAGGTCAAGATCTGTGGCTAAGCGATCTGCGTAGTCAGTGATCTTCAGCATCCACTGTTTCATCGGCATTCGGATAACAGGGTGACCACCACGTTCACTTTTTCCGTCTACAACTTCTTCGTTGGCTAGAACTGTTTTTAAAGCCGGACACCAGTTAACAGGAACTTCTTTTTGGTAAGCTAGTCCACGTTCATAGAGTTTTGTGAAAATGTACTGAGTCCATTTGTAGTACTTTGGTTCACACGTTGAAATCTCGCGACTCCAATCGAAGCTTAAACCCACACATTGTAATTGGCGGCGGAAATTACCTATAGCTTTTTCGGTTGTAATTGCTGGGTGAATTCCGGTTTGGATGGCAAATTGTTCTGCCGGCAAACCAAACGCATCATATCCCATTGGGTGTAGGACATTGAATCCCTTGGCGCGTTTGTAACGTGAAATGACTTCTGTCGGCATATACGAAGCCGCATGGCCCACGTGCAATCCTGTTCCCGACGGATACGGAAACATGTCTAATGCGTAGTACTTTGGTTTAGTCGACTTTGGGTCAGCTTTGAATGCGTTTTCTTTGGCCCATTGGGCCTGCCATTTTTTTTCGAGTTCGTGAGAATTATTCATGTGGGAATACTAGATTTTTCTTACGAAATCTTCAATCAGAAAATACCGGACGGAGGGACAGATTAGGTGGACTTTGGCCGACCTGGATCTATTGTTCTGGCCAAATTGTGCCGTAAACTAGGGAGATGTCTCAAGATATTGAACGGCCCGCGAAATCTAGAAAAATTTTGGTTATCGATGACGACCCCCAGGGGATAGACGTCATCTTGGAGCCATTAAAATGGGAAGGCTACAACGCCGTGGGCGTGGATTCGCTGGAAGAAGGAATTCGCGTTATCGATTCATGGATGCCGGCTATCATCGTTGTTGATTTCAAAGACAAAGATCAACGCATCCGCGCTATCGCAAAAATTCGTGAAATTCGTCCATTTGCTTCATTGTTGTTATTGAGTGACGAGTCATCAACAGAATCTATCATTTTAGGCTTAGACAGCGGTGCTGACGATTATATCGTGAAACCGTTTGTTCCGCTTGAATTGCTAGCACGTGTTCGGACTCATCTACGTATCCGCGATTTACAAGAGCAATTAATGTACGCCAATGAAAAGCTGAAAGAGCTTGCAGACACAGATGACTTAACAGGTCTTCTGAATATGCGCTCGCTGTACCAAAAACTTGAGTTCGAGTTGCAACGTGCGCGTCGTTTCGGTCGTCAAGTGTGCGTGATCATGTTTGATATGGATCACTTCAAAGGTGTTAACGATGGGCATGACCATTTATTTGGTAGTTTCGTTATCTCTGAGATGGGCAAAATTGTTCGCGCCAATACTCGTAATATCGACATTCCGGCTCGGTACGGTGGAGATGAATTTTTAATCGTATTAACCGAGGTTAATTTCGACGGCGCTCTTTTTTACTGTGAGCGTCTTCGTAAATCGGTAGAAGGTACCACATTCCGCAGTGGGGATGATGAAATACAACTTACTATTTCCGTTGGTTTTGCAGTGACGGACCCATACGAAAATATTTCTCCAAAAGAACTTGTTCGTCGTGCGGACCATGCATTGTACGAAGCTAAAGAAAATGGCCGCAACAAAGTATGTTATTACAAAAACAAAAGTTCTGAAGAAGCGTTGGAACGTCAGAATAACAAGGCAAAAGAAGCCGCCGTTACAGAGTCATCTAAAAAGAGAAAAACAGAGGCCACGTCTACTGCATCTGCTAAAAAACGTAAAAATAAAGCGGGATGAAATTTTTTTGCTTAATCTCGTTATGCCTCATTGCTTATCAGAGGCCTACAAAGCGAGTGCCGAGAGGTGTATTGAAGATTCATCGACGTGCGATCCTTATATTCGTTACCTGCCAGAAAATCCCCAGATTAACGCCATGCTAAATGCCTCGAAAGCCTTTTTCTTAAATAAAGAAAAAGGCTTAGCTGTTTCTGAAATAGATCATGAAATACTGGAAAAGTACTGTAGCAAGCAGAAGAGCTTTGAAACGATTCCGCCTGGTTTGCTAAAAACAAGTAAAGCGTTATCGAAATCCTATTTGGACGAACAAAAATAGCGGAATTCTAATTGAAAACTAAATGAAAGCAAGTTAGTTCTGAGGTATGAACTCAAAGAGCCCCGCTGAAATTGAAAAAATTAAAATAGCGAAGATAAATATCGCCGTTAGCTTTGCCGTGCTGGCATTGAAGTTTGCGGGGTACTATGTGTCGGGCTCTACAGCTATCTTTGGGGATGCCCTTGAAACTTTAGTGAATGTGTTAACCGCGTTTACGGCATTGACGGTCATTCTTTTCGTGGCGATGCCTGCAGATGAAAATCACCCCTATGGTCATGGCAAATTAGAATTTTTTTCAGCCGCCTTTGAGGGGGGGCTGGTATTTTTCGCCGGTGTTTCTATTTTGATCGAAAGTGCCCGCGCTTTTAAATCACAACAGGCTTTAGTGGAAATTGAAACGGGGATGGTTTTCATCTTTATCGCTTCTTTAATTAATTTGTTCATGGCTCTGGGCTTACGGAAAGTAGGCGAAAAACAAAAATCGGTAACCCTGATCGCTAGTTCTGTTCACTTGATGAGCGATGTTTATACTACGGCGGGAGTTTTAGCTGGGTTGTTGCTAGTTAAATTCACCCAGTTGATGTGGATTGACTCGGTTGTGTCGGCACTGGTTGCTTTGCATCTGTTAGTTGAAAGTTACAAGATTGTGCGAAAATCTGTTTCTGGGCTAACGGATGAAATGGACCAAGAAACTTTGAAAGAGTTGGCCGTTGCGATTCAGGAAAATGTTAGACCTGGGATTATCAATATTCATAATCTACGATCGATTCGGTCGGGCAGTTTTCATCATATCGATGCTCATTTAATTGTTCCTGAGTTTTGGGATGTAGCTAAAGTTCACAAAGTAACGCACGACTTTGAAAAAAGAGTCGTGACTGATTATCCCTACGACGGAGAATTCGCATTTCATTTGGATCCATGTGGTAGAAAGTACTGTACCGCTTGTGATGTCAGTGATTGTCCAGTTAGGCAGTCACCTTTCCAAAAACGTTTTAGTTTTGACAGCAATCACATGATCAAATCAGTTACTGAGTCATACTCATAGGATTTTTATTTTCTTTGATGAAAATAGTTCCGACCTCAAAAGTGGTCAATGCCATCGCGATTGGGTAGCGATCGGGCAATATACCATTTTCCAGACAGGCCTCCCTGTAAAAATGTCAATTCCCCTTATCACAGGTCAAATAGGGTATTTAATCTATGTATTTCTTTATTTTTTGGTGATATAAAACCACCACTTTATGCAGACACTAGACACTCCAAAAAATAGCCGAATTAATCTGACTAGAAACTTGCCAAGACCAAATCAATACACGTTGGCTCTTGATGGTGAGTTTAGAAAATATGCCTTTAACGAAGAACGTACCCCGTTGAACAAAGGTAAATGGCGCGAGGTTTTTACCAATCCTGATTTACCAATTGACCTTGAGGTTGGAACCGGAGCTGGGTATTTTTTCAAACACCGCGCCTTAAAACACCCTGAAAGAAACTTGGTCGGAATCGAAATTAAATATAAACCGCTAATTCAAACCATCCGACGTACTTTAGTTGCTGGTGCAACCAATGCAGTGGTCAGTCGTTATCACGCATTTGATATCCCGTTGATGTTTGAGCAGGGTGAAATAAACAATGTATTTGTGCACTTTCCTGATCCTTGGACTTCACCAAAGAAGCCAAAGAATCGATTTGTTCAGCTTAGAAATTTAGAAATTTTGTATGACCTGCAAAAGCCAGGTTCGTTTTTAGAATTTAAGACAGATTCCCTGGTCTATTTCCAGTGGGCATTGGAAGAAATCAAACAAAGTCGTTACAAAGTTGAGTTTTTAACTTTTGATTTGCATCAATCTGAGAAAGCAGCAGATAATTTTGTTACCGGATTCGAAAAGATATTTATAAATCAGGGTATCAAAATCAATTACGTGCTTTTGCGAAAAGAGTAGACAATGAGTGATGTCGTTCAGCTTATGGTTTTTAGACATGGTGAAACAGATTGGAATTTGAATAAAAAATTCCAGGGTCACACCAATATTCCATTGAATCAAAAAGGTCGTGACCAAGCTCAAAGCCTACAAAAAAAATTGGCGGCAGTTAAATTAGACGCCTGTTTGTGTTCCGATTTGGATCGTGCGATTGAAACGGCAAAAATTGCATTAGAAAAACACACAGTTCCATTTCTGTATTCAGCTGCTTTGCGTGAAACGCATTTAGGTGATGTCGAGGGCCAATCGCAAGTTCAAATTATCGAAAAGTACGGCGAAGATATGCTTATTCAGTGGCGTTCTATCAAGCCGGAACATCAAATGATGGGCTTTCCCAATGGGGAAACAAAAGTACAACATTTGAAGCGTTTAAAAGAATACTTGGAGACCGCATTAATTGCGAATCCTCAGTTCAAGCGGGTTGCTATTTCTACTCATGGTGGATCTTTAGTGCGTCTGGTTCACGCGGCAGATAATTCGCCAGAGCAAGCCATCGTCATTCCTAACTGTTGCTTATACGAACTATCTTTTGATAGATCAAATCGCAGTTGGAAATATCACACGTATCACGAATAGGCAGCATGCCAACTTGAGGTGTTTTTCCTTTGGAAGGGGAAACTTTTCCCCTTAAACACCGTCTAAATTCTTCTAGAGCATTCAGTTTCAGTCATAGGAATTGCATAGTTATCGGGTGACATGAAATCCTACGCTTTTTTGCTTTTACTCATAGTTAATATATCCGTTGCCAGCGGCGTTAAAACGTTGGTTCCAATTGGCCAACATTACGAAGTTTTTAGGTTAGAAAAAAGCGAAAACCCGCAAAATATTTTAGTGGTCTACACACGCTTAGACGACAACTGTCTATTTGAATTGAATCCCGAAAATTCAAATGTGCCTGTGTTTGGGTTTTATTGGTTGATGGATCGCAAAAATTATAAGCCAGTACACCCTTTAATTCGAAGGGGAATTAGCAAACGATTACAGGTTGAAACTCCATCAACATTTCCGCAGGAGCGAAATAATTTTACCGTCTTAGTCAAAGACCTGACCAAAGTGGATCGAACTTTAGAAAATGCATATGTCAAAGTCAGTTCACGCAAAGACGGAAAATCGTGTGTTGTGAAGTCTTCGTTTGATACTTTGGGTGAGAGTAAGCTGGCTTCAGCTTTAACTTTAGACAAAATTTATGCAGAGTCAGAAATTACATTCCTGCCCCCGTTTCGCAAAGTCATCATGCTAAAAATTCAAGGACAAAATGAAAAGACGGGGTTGCCTGAGGAAAAAATTTTTCAAGAAAAAAAGTAGGCATTAAAAAAATAGTACGAGTTTTTCAAAGGGGGAAAGTTCATGAGAAAAACGTTAAAAAATGAATTAGCTATCGTTTCAGGGCTAGGTGCCTTGGTGTGTTTATTGGCGCGAAGACCAAAAACCGCTGCTGTGATGGCCGGCTTTTCAGCGGGATTGAGTTTAACGTCGGGAACAAAACCTTTCAATTGGGAAGGTAAATCAGTTTTTATCACCGGTGGGTCGCGTGGTTTAGGTTTGGCGCTAGCACGTGAATTTTTATCAGAGGGAGCCAAAGTCACAATTGCCGCCAGGAAATTTGAAGAATTGGCTCGTGCGCGTGAAATTTTGTTGAATGAACATCCTGGTGCCGAGGTGTGTACGGTCATTTGCGATGTTACTAAAAAAGCAGAACTGGCCACAGCATTGAAAGAATCTATCAACGTATTTGGTGTTTTGGACGCCATTGTTAATAATGCGGGTACGATTAGCGTAGGACCTCTGGAATCTATGACACACGCTGATTTTGAGGCGCAGATGAAACTTCATTTGTATGCTGTAGTTGAAGCCACTGATTTAGTTAGACCCTATTTCAAACGTCGTGGTGGTGGTCGCATTATTAATATTTGTTCGGCGGGTGGAAAGAGTGCCGTCCCGCACATGTTACCATATAACGCATCGAAGTTTGCTTTAGCCGGCTTTTCACAAGGGTCAGCGGTCGAATTACATCAGGACAATATTTTGGTTACCACTGTTTATCCGAGTTTGATGCGAACAGGGTCACCTATCCAAGCTGTATTCAAAGGTGATCATGAAAAAGAGTTCGCATGGTTTGATTTCGCTGACAATATGCCGTTTCTATCAATGGCACCAAAGACAGTGGCTAAAAAAGTTTTAAAAGCATCTTCGATTGGCGACACGGAATTGGTTTTGTCACCCATTGGAAAGTTGCACATATTGGGTGGCGCTATGTTCCCAGAGCTGATCCATGCGGTGTTGGTATTCATGAGCTCATTAATGCCCAAAGGACAATCGGGTGTTCGACAGACGGGATATCAAAGTCGTACACATTTTGAATCCTCGCTGTTGACTAAACCGATGAAATCACGTGCACGTGAGGCGGAGTTGAAAAACAATCAATATCCTAGTGATGATGCCGAATTTAATTTAGGTTTGCACTAGTCGTTCACCAATAACTGGTATCTATAACTACATCACCTAGCAGGTGGGCCTGACAGCTGAGACGTTCGTGCTCATCTACCTTATTTTTTACCTTAGTTTTAGCTTCCAGATCGGTTTGGCCGCTTAGGTGTGAATGTCCTTCAAGAATCGTTATGCGACATTTGCTACAAATACCATCGCCTTTACACGATGATGCCACCGGACGATTGGCTTCTAGTAGCAACGTCATCAAATTTTTATTTTTTGCATCCTCAGCAGAAACCGCAATCGGAGTCAGATGGGGTTTTGCTGATGAAAAATAGATTGTCATATTGTGATATAGTAGCTTAGGTCCCTGCTATTGGTCTATATGAGACCTGCCTATCTTTTGTACTATTGCCCTATGTACTGTGCGTCTAAACAAGCCTGATCAGGACGCTCGACAACTCTTGCAGTTAGTCATTAACTTTGAAGGCAAATAGTTGTAGGATTTACCCTTCGAATCGAGTAAAAATCGGTAATAGAGTTTTATAGAGGTTAATGTATGATCCACGTTGAAAACGTTATAATTATTGGTTCAGGTCCCGCTGGTTTAACGGCAGCTATCTATGCCGCCCGAGCAAATTTAAAACCCTTAATGATCGAAGGCGAAGAAGCCGGTGGTCAGTTGATGATCACAACAGATGTTGAAAACTTTCCTGGCTTTGAACACGGTTTACCAGGTCCCGATTTGATCGCGGTTATGCGTAACCAAGCGAAACGTTTTGAAACTCGCTTTATCACGAAAAATGTAACTAAAGTTGATTTTAGCAAACGTCCATTCAAAGTTTGGATTCGCGATCAAGAATACCAAGCAAAAACAATTATTATTTCCACTGGGGCAAAAGCTAAACTTTTAGGCTTACCGTCAGAAAAACAATACATGAGCCGTGGGGTTTCTGCCTGCGCCACATGCGACGGTGCATTTTTTAGAAATGTAAACGTGGGTGTTGTTGGTGGCGGTGACACCGCAATGGAAGAAGCTAACTTCCTAACTCGTTTTGCAAGCAAAGTTTATATTTTCCACCGCCGCGATTCGTTCCGTGCCTCAAAAATCATGGTTGAACGTGCGATGAAAAATCCAAAAATCGAAGTGGTTTGGAATTCTGAAATCACTGAAGTTTTAGGTGATGGAAAAAAAATGAATGCGGTTATTGTTAATGATACAAAGACAAACCAAAAACGTCAGATGGCTTTGGACGGTTTGTTTATTGCGATCGGACACAAACCCAACACAGATTTATTCCAAGGTATTTTAGATATGGATGAAACTGGCTATTTAAAAACTAAACCAGGTTCGACGTACACGAATATCGAGGGTGTGTTTGCATCTGGTGACGTTCAAGATCCAGTGTATCGCCAAGCAATTACTGCGGCGGGAACTGGTTGTATGGCATCTATCGATGCAGAACGTTGGTTAGAAGCACAAGAAGCAGCAGCGCACGGATAAAAAGCTAACACGGATATCATTGCAAGAGGCATAATGACGAAAAAAATTAATACCAAAGATTTAATCACGAAGATTGAAAAGATAACAAAAGCTCGAATTGCCTCGCAAGATGTAGTTCCTTTGGATAAATTCCGCGAAACTAGAAAAAAAGAAGAACCGAAAACAATTCTTGTGATTGATGATGATGAAACAATGCGCGCGTCTATCAAGCGTATTCTTGAATCCGAAGGTTACCTAGTTAAATTGGCAGCGCAAGCGAATGAGTTATCAGATGTACTAGATGATACACCGGTCGATTTAATCCTGCTTGATATTGGTTTGCCGTGGATTAACGGTTTTGAACTGGCAGAACTTCTAAAAGAAACTAAAGATCTTAAAAAGATCCCGTTGGTATTCGTATCCGGTCAAGCCTCACAAGAAGACATGAGACGTGCATTTGCTGTGGGTGCGCATGACTATATTAAAAAGCCATTTGATATCGATAAATTGAAAAAAACAGTGAAGACTCTTTTGAAAATTTCTGCGGAAGAATAGATCGCGTTTCGAATTGTATTTAAATTGGAAGGCTGGACTAACCAGCCTTTTCTTTTTTCTGAATTTGTTGGATGTACGAACTAATCATTTCTTCTAAAACTTTTTGGCTTTTCACGTCCGGATTTAAAAACACTAAACGTTTTGAATCGGCGACATCACCAACGCATTTTGAATTGAAATGTATACGAGCTTTTTTGGGATCTTTTTCTAATTTATTAGCGATGATGACACTAAAATCGGTCATCAAAAATTCCTGTGGAATAGAATCTTTTAATTTTACCCCGGAAACAGAAATATTTTCGGATTGCGATTTAAATGTTTTACCTTTTTTCGTAATCAAAATAACTTCGATGGCAAAGTTATAACGGATGTTTTCACGGCGATCGGCGGAAACACTGGATTCTAGTTTTGCATTTTCAGAACTCGCAGTAGGCGCTTTTGGAGCCGATTTCAAGCGGCCTTTAAGGCGTGTAATATCCAAATCTATATTTTCAGCTCTGAAGTCTGGATAGAAGTAGCCATAGTCTACTTTAGCATTCGGAGACGCATCTTTAGAAACTTCAGTGAATGTAGGTTTCGGTTCTTTGACCACTAAGTTATCTGGGTCTAGCGGAACCAAAAGAGTTTTGTCAAAATTATCAGTTACTGTTGACGTCATGGTCTGTGATTCGCGAAAACGAGTTAGGGTTTTTGTCACAGATGTTTTATCCAGAGTCTTCTTCTTGATTGATGGGGGAACAACAAAGTAATCTTGGTCGACTTCTAAAAATGACTTCAGATCAACCCACTCATCCCAACCGGGTGTCCAAATATAGGCTTGGAAATTTTTCTTTTGAGCCAAGTTTAAAATTAACGCTTGTGCTTGAGTCAAATTCAACGGCTTGCTTTGTTTTTTATTTTTAGAATCGTAAAAAATCCAAATTTTTCCAGTTTGTACCATAGGGGTTTTTTCGGTCTTTTAGAGTTGAACCTTTAGAATTTGCTGGTCAATAAACTAAAGTCGTGTCATTTAAAAGGTCTTATGCGATCCGAAGAAAACAAAGACTCATATGAATACGGAAAATTTAATTACCTGAACTCAGTTTACCAATCTAACTTAAGTCCAGAGTTCTTGGCTTTGGCCGAGCATGCGCGAGCGGAATCACGCAAACTGAATAAAGAAGGAATTTCTGTATCGTTAAGTGAAGCTTACGTAATTTCGGAACAAGTAAAACAAGCTGGATGTTCGTCCTACATGGAATTGGGCTCATTGACGGGATACTCGGCATTGTTTCTATTGCGCGGATTGAAAACGGGCGGCACTTTATTTTGTTTCGAAAAGGATCCCTACTGTGCTGACTTCATAGCGAATTTATTCAAAAACACATCGTTGGTTCCTGAGCTTGGCGGAAAAAAAGTAGTCGTTATGCGGGGAGATGCGAAAGAAGCCCTGGCCAACTGGCAACCACCTAGTGACGTCGGTGGTGCGTTCATTGATGCCAACAAATCGGCGTATCCTGACTATTTAAAATGGATCGAAACTCATTTGAAAGGATCGTATCTGATTTTGGCAGATAATGTTTTCTTAAGTGGTTCAGTTTGGGGTTTGGACGATACGCCGTTTTCGAAAAAGCAGTCGCTGGGAATGATTGAATTCAATAAGAGTTTAATTCAGAATCCAAACTACTCATCTTATTTTATTGGAACTAGCGAAGGTTTGTTGGTCGCAAAACGCAAAGCTTAGTCCGCTATTTTGATTTCTGAATCGGGGTAGCGACTTCTTCCAAGAATGGTTTTAGACCAGCAATATATTCGTCACGGAAATCTTTAAGGCCAGTCAAGTGTCCCGCTTTCGGCAGGCTCAGCTTGCGCCAATCTAAATTTGCGTGAGGTTCAAAAACGCCGTCGATATGGTTAGGCGGAATCAATGGATCCTTCCATCCACGAATAGAAAGAAGGCGAAACCCTTTTGGAAATGTATCTAGTTGTGGATGGAGATCGCTGTGTAAATAGGGGCTCCAGATCAGTGGAGTTACGATTGTTTTTGTGAAGCTAGCCAGTAGCCCATCTTTTTTTAAATGTTGAAACAACTGAAAAGCAGATCCAAGAAATTGATTCGATGGACCACTATCGCAAATCAAGGCGACTGTGTCGTTGTTGTTTCGATCGGCCATTGCTTCAATCGCTGAGGCCGATGGATTTGAAAAGCTAAATATGATTTTTTTTTGTGGAATTAAATTAAGTAAATCTGAAATTTGATCAGCCCAAATATGTTTTATTCCCGGAACCTTCTTGCGGCTGATGGGGTTGACTAGAAACGCCCCCTTGCTTCGCAAATTAAATGCGAATGCATCGAATCCGAATTCGTTAACCAAATCAATATGACGCTTCATTTGAGTTTTAGATCCTTCGTAGAAATGTACGAAGAAAACGACTTCTTCGAATCGCTTTTTCTGACTTAAAAATAGTTCACCATCAAACGGATAATTCATCTAAATTAGGGTGCTTTTTAATCTCTGTAATGTCAATTTGCATGATTGCAGTTCAAGTCTTTTGAATCGGTGGATGGCGCTAGTGATATTGACTTAAAGGAAACAAGGCTTAGACTTAAGGCATGAGTACAGACAAATATCTTCCTATTAGTGGTCGCGAATTTCCGCGCTTTTCAGCTATTAAAACATTCTTTCGATTGCCACATGTGGCGGTCGACGAAGACTATGATATCGGCATTTTTGGAATCCCGTTTGATGGTGGTGTTTCGTATCGTCCCGGCGCTAGATTCGCTCCGTCACATGTACGTGAATGCTCGTCACTGGGACGATCGTATCATTGGACTCGAGGGACGAATTTGTTTAAAAGTGTAAAAGTTGCCGACATTGGTGATTGCCAGACTGTTCCTATATCGATCAGTGATACGTACGAAAAAATCGAAAGTTTTGTGTCTCATCTGGCTAGTAAAAATAAAAAATTCGTTTCGGTTGGCGGAGATCATTCTACAACCTTACCAGTCCTGCGTGCTCTTCGAAAAAAATACGGACGACCATTAAGCTTTATTCATTTCGATGCTCATTTGGATACCTATCCTGCGGCATGGGGACACGAGTATCATCACGGCGCGTTTGCGCGTCACGCGGTTGAAGAAGGTTTAGTTGATCCAAAGCGAATGGTGCAAATCGGTATTCGTGGTCCATTGGCTGACGGAAGTGATTTAGATTTTATTAAGAAGCATCAAATCACTGTGTATACGATGGACGATATTAAAAAGGGCCATATTTCTGATTTTGTAAAATCAATTCCCGTATTTGGCGACGAGCCTACCTATTTGAGTTTCGATATAGATTGTATGGACCCCGCGTATGCACCGGGAACGGGAACTCCGGTTCCTGGTGGATTAACTAGCTATGAAGTTCAACAAATTCTGCGTGGACTAAAAATCAAAAATCTAGTCGGCGGAGATTTAGTAGAAATTTCCCCGCCCACAGATCACGCCGACATAACTGGATTAGCCGGGGTCGACGTCGTATTCGAACTACTCTGCTTACTTTCCGGAAAATAATTTCAGAGGTACCTCCTAACATTCTGGTATCCGCAGCGTTAGACGCGCTGGATACCAGAATGTTAGGAGGTACCTTTTGCTATAGATCGTAAAAATAGGTTGATGAGATTAGTGTGTTTGGATGAAGCGATTCTTTCACTGGGCATCCGGCTGCTATGTTTTCTAGATTTAATCTTTGATCTGATGTTAGTGATTTTGGTAGATGAATTTCCAATCGCAATTCGCCGATGCGACGAGGCTCTGTCGCCATTATTTTTTCTACCGTTCCGTGAATGCCATCTAATTTGTAACCCATCGGTTCTGTTTTGATCGCCATCGTCGTTAGTATACATGATAATAGTGATGCAGCAGTCATATCAGTTGGGGAAAAGCATTCTCCTTTGCCGTGATTATCTTTTGGTGCATCTGTTTGAATTTCAGATTGTGAGGGAAGGTGAGTCAATAAGCAGTGTTTTGACCCTTGATAAAGCGCTTTCATTTTGACCATAGATTCCTCCTTATACTATACAATTTAGAACAATAACTCTTAAGGAGAACTATGTCATTCAATGGATTGCAAACTTTAGCTCTGGCCGCCATTGTTATTATTGTAGGTCAAATATTGGTGAAACGAGTTAGCTTTCTAAGTCGTTATAACTTTCCGTCTCCTGTAATTGGTGGACTATTATTTGCGCTTTTATTTTTAGTCCTAAAAGAAGGCCTGGGTTTGGAAATTAAATTCGATAAAACATTTCAAGAACCCTTGATGATTGCGTTTTTCGCTTCATTAGGTTTTGGCGCTTCTTGGATATCTTTGAAAAAAGGTGGCCGTGAAGTTTTGTTTTTCCTTTTCTTAAGTGTTGTATTTTTAGCGATTCAAATTGCTTTGGGTATTGGTATTGCCGTAGCGATGGGTATGCCAAGTATTTCGGGTATTTTAATGAGCTCAGTCGCCCTTGCTGGTGGACCAGGGACGTCGTTGGCATTCGCGCCTTTGTTTGAATCTAATGGCGTGGTGAATGCGTCGACATTGGGATTAACGACGGCTTTGGGTGGTATTTTAATGGGTGGTATCTTGGGAACTCCGCTGGCTACCTATCTAATTAATCGTGATAAACTGCAAGTGTCAGGTAAGTTTGTAAAAACAAAAGAAGTCACAATTACGACTAAAGAAACAGCCGACATGCCATTTGCTGAGGTAGGTATCGAAGCGATGGAGAAATTTAGCCCGGATACATTTATTCAGCACGTGTTGGGGATTATTTTATTTGTCGGTTTGGGAACCTACATTTCGCCTATTTTTTCACAAATCGGTGTGACTCTTCCTATCTATATTGGATCCATGATTGTGGCAGCCATCGTTCGCAATATTGACGATCAAACAAACTGGTTTGAATTAAAAGAAAGTACGTTAGAAGAAATTGGTAATACCTGTTTATCTGTATTCATCGCAATGGCGATAGTAACGTTGGATTTAGGACAATTGAAAAATGCGGCTTTGCCAGTATTAGTGTCCCTGTTGCTTCAGGGAATTTTGGTTGTATTGGGATCATTGTTCCTAGTGTATAAATTTATGGGTAAGACATACGAATCCGCTATTATTAGTAGTGGTTTTGTAGGGTTTATGATGGGTACGACAGCGAATGCGCTGGCAAACATGTCGTCACTTACGCGTAAATATGGAATTGCACCCAAAGCATTTTTAATTGTGCCACTTGTGGGGTCATGCTTTATTGATTTTATCAATGCTGCTTTTATTACGGCCCTATTGAATATTTTAAAATAGAAACTATTTTCTCTTCCAAGAATACTTGATCAATTCCAAGCGACGGAAAATATTTTCTTCGTCTTGGATGAAGAGCACATGATTGAAAGGAACCGCAGCGATCCAGCTGTTTTGATCTTTTACGTGACACGTATTGAATTTACCGGCTGGCACTTTGATTTTTTCGATAGTTCCCATGCTTTTGATGAGTGTACATTTAAACACGAAGAAATTTAAAAATAGATTTGGCGGATACTGCGATTCGGGTTCCCAGGTGAAAACTTCCATTGGAGCTGATCCAATCGGTAGTAATTTTTCGCTGATTTTAAAGTAGTTCACTAGCTTACCATTTGGGCCAGCCCGCTTTTTAACTTCGACGATTTCTTTGATTAGGGTACCTTTAATTGACCTCGTAGCCGTGCGTTCTTCGTAATTATAGGCGGCCCATTCGCCGATGCGAGATTTGGCTAAAGAAACGCTAGTATATAAAAACAACAATGATAACAGCAGTTTCATAAGCCGCTCCTATTGGATTAAACGATGGTCAGCTGGTTAAGCATAGGGGGTGACAGCTGACATTATCAACTGTCTTTCAATTATAACTCATCGCCGAAATAAAATTGATAATCAGACTTCTCTAAAGTAGCAGAACAGCATGAGTGACTATAGATTAGGCCGTAGGGAGTTCCATAAGTTAACAATAACGTCGCTGGCCGCTATGAGCGGACTATGCAGTCCTTTGTCGGCCGCGCCTTCGTATCGGGCGACGACTCCTCAAGATCCCATTACTAAATTAACGGGTTTGGCCTCTACCGCTGAATTTACCGGTGATGAGCCGGATCCAAATCATGAGCGTTTTTGGAATGTCGATGGCTATATTCAAAAATGTGGTGGTATCCCTGTACCAAGCGAGCAGCAGAATGTGGTTATTGTGGGTGGTGGATTAAGCGGCTTGATCGCTGGCTATCATTTAAAAAAATTAAAACCATTGATTTTAGAGCAAGCCAGTCAATTTGGTGGTAACTCAAAAGGTGAAACGATCAATTCGAGTTACTACTCTTTAGGACCTGCGTACATTTCTATTCCAGAGCAGAATTCGGCATCGCATAGAATGTTGAACGATATTGGCGTATTGAAATACGCACGTTTAGAAACGGCGGCGGATAAAGAAGTTTTTTTAAATGGTAAAGTCCTACCAAAATTTTGGAGTGGTCAACACGAAGACGCCAAAGTGTTTGCTCAAATGAAACAACTGCTTAAAGGTTTCGAGTCCAATGCGTCTAATTTCAACTCCATGACTGTGAATCAGTGGATTCAGCGTAACTTTCCACAAATTACGACGACTTTGTATGAATACTTCCAGTATTACGCGTGGTCGTCTTTTGGTGCCACGTTAGATGAAGTTGCGGCCGGCGAGTTTTTTTCGTGGCAAGCGTCTGAACAGCACGGTGTGATGGTATTTCCAGGTGGCAATAGTTTGATTGCTCAAAGTTTATATCAAAACTTAGTGGCATCAGTTGGGCCGACTCAGATGCGCACAAAAAGTGCCGTCCTGAAAGTGATTCCAGGTAATGGTTTCGTGGATGTGGTGGTTGAAGAGAGTTTAAATAAATTAAAAACAATTCGAACTAAATTTGTTATTATGGCCGCACCAAAATTCGTGGCGAAGCGAATTATTACAAATATCCCCGCGGCACAGATGCAATCGATGAACAATATTGAATATCGATCGTTCATGGTCGGTAATGTCACTTTGCGAAGAAATATTCCATCTAAAGGTTACGATCTATATTGCTTGAAAAAAGAAGTTCCTAAAACTCCGTCTTCGGCAGCGCCATTTACAAAAGGTTTCACGGATGTGATTTTTGCGAATTGGGCTCAAGGGGATAAGGGGTCTCCCTGCACTTTAACGTTCTACAAATCGTTCCCCTACCAAGGCGCACGCCAATTTTTATTAAATCCATTTGCGCATAATAAACATCGGGATTATATGCTGGCCGATCTTCAAGCGTATTTCCCTGAATTAGGTATTACAGCGTCGGATATCGCGGCGGTAAGAATGACATTGTGGGGACATTCGGTTCCTGTATGTCGCGCACAGTTTGCATCGTCGCCTCAATTGGCTTTAGCGAGTCAGCCTGTGGGTAATGTTTTGTTTGCGAACCAGGATAACTATATTTCACCAAGTTACGAAAGTGCGGAAACCTCTGCGGTTAAGGCTGCGGCGACGATTTTGAAAAATTTTCGATAGTAAGACTGGATTTTATCCATTAGCGTATCTTTTTTAAAAGATGACAAAGCAAAGAATAAAATTCCGTGGATTAATAAAGAGAAAAATAAAAATCGTTCCGAACGATATTTTCATCTAAACTAAATTCCCACTCTATGAAGAGTTAAAATTAAATAGCTAAAATTTGGCTTAGTTGTACGTATTCTAAAGGACTGCGCTTTTCTTTTGTAGTCGCTAGTTCAAATGGCACTTGCAATAAATTAGGACCATCTGATCCGATCATGATATCGCAAAAGCCTTTGGATAAATTATCGATGGCTGCAGCACCCATGCGTGACGCTAGTACGCGATCCACCGACGTTGGAGATCCACCCCGCTGGATATGTCCTAGAATACAAATTTTAGGATCAATACCAGACTTTTTGCGAATCGCATCTGCCAAATCGTACGCGCGACCTGGCTTTTGTCCTTCAGCCGTGATCAAAATACTGCTGCGTTTGCCTTTTTTGATAGAATCTTTGATACGATCGATGGATTTATCAATGTTTGTATTTCCGTCAGGTACAAAGATCTCTTCAGCACCGCCAGCAAGACCAACATGACACGCGATAAATCCAGAGTTTCGGCCCATAACTTCTACGATGAAAACGCGATCGTGACTGTCCGCTGTGTCACGAATCTTGTCAATCGCGTCCAGCGCAGTATTCACAGCTGTATCAAAACCAATAGTTAGATCAGATCCAAAAATATCATTGTCGATAGTTCCAGGAATTCCTACGATAGGAATCTTGTGTTCTTTCCATAAAGCATGAGCGCCGCGGAATGAACCATCGCCACCCACACAGATCAGCCCATCAATATTGTGCGTTTTTAATGTGTCTACTGCACGGGTGCGCACTTCGGGTTTGTGAAAATCAGTGCTGCGTCCAGTTTTCAAGATAGTTCCACCGCGCTGAATGATGTTGGCCACGTCACGAATATTCAAAGGTGCCACATGATTTTCAATCATACCGATATAGCCTTGAAAAATTCCCAAGACTTCGATGTTCATCGAATGGGCAACTCGGACAACCGCGCGAATCGCTGCATTCATGCCGGGGGCGTCGCCGCCACTGGTATATAATCCAATTCGAGAAATTTTCTTTTGATGTTGAGCCATAGATTCCTGCTAGAGAAAATGTTTGAAACGTACAGCTTACTTAGCTTTTGATACCTTTGAAACATTCTAAGATGAAAAACATAAAAAAAAGCCGACCTTGTGGGCCGGCTTTTTTTAGTCTTAGTTAAAATTATTTAACAGCAGCTTTGCAGTTAATTATTTAACTAGAGCTTTAAATTCAGCGCCTGGGCGGAATTTTGGAGCGTTAGAAGCTGGGATTTTGATCGCTTTACCAGTTTGTGGGTTACGACCAACGCGAGCTTTACGTTTAGCTTTAGTAAATGTACCAAAACCAACTAATTTAACATCATCACCTTTTTTTACAGCTTTTTTGATGTTTTCGATTGTGCAATCTAAAAGAGTTTCAGCTTGAGCTTTAGACACTTTAGTTTCCATTGCGATCTTTTCGATTAATTGCGCTTTATTCATATCACACTCCTTATGAATATTATTTACGACCACAACCTTAGCAGTCGTTTGTTATAGACCAATCAGAATGCATAATTGAATCGGCGTCAATATCTTTTTTTCGAGTATTTTAATTTTTTTGAAAAGTCGCGAAGGCTTACTGGTCTTCATTCTCCGGGATATCATCACCGGCCTGATCATTTGAAGAGGTATCAAATTCAACATTTTTTACAGGAATTTTATAAGATTCAGAGGCCCACTCGCCAAGATCAATCAGCTGACATCGATCACTACAAAAAGGTCGATGCTTGTTTTGCGCAGAGTATTCGATTTTCTTTCCGCACGTGGGACACGTGACTATCAATGGTTTCATAGCTTTCAACTATCATCCAGTGAAAGATACTGATTGTCTATTAGTATCTTTGTAGACGGCCTTTAGCAAAAATTTTGCCTTCAAAACCAACTTGGTAGTCAAACGCAGACTGGTCTAATTTGCCCTCAAGTACTTGCAGTTGGATTAAACTTCTATTCGCTACCGTGCGAGCATCACCATAGGCACGGGCTTCAAAGCCTTTTGAATCATTGATCAGCGATACAACCATATTATCAATTGGAAGTGGATTTAAAGTAATGATCGTTGCTGTGTAAACCGGAAATCCAAAGTATCCGAAAAAGAAGTCACTTGCTGATGGCAATGAATAACCATACCAGTAGTAGCTATTAGTTTGTGGATATGCCGAAAATGTAGCTTTTAATGATGTTGAATTGGTCGCAGCCATTTGTACATTCAATTGAAACTGGCCAACTGACCATGAACTGCAGTCATAGATACCACCGCTAGAATGAGCTTGATCACACACTTGCATTGCTTTCTTTAAAAAGCTTTTGTAAGTAGCAGAATCGGTGATTCTGACATCTTTATATTTATAGTTGTCACTGACAAAGTTGATGCTGTTAGAACCGTAGTAGCCTTGGGTTCCTGTTGAATTGTAACAGAATCCATTTTGGTAGTATGTACCGGCCGGGCATCCGTTATTAGTTGCATACGGATTTGCCGTGCTTGTTTGTTTGTTCTCGCCACAAGCGATAAGCAGTACAGTCAAGCCAAGCGCAGATAGACCTAATGTTATATAACGCCACATAATTACCTCACCTAAAAAAAGGTTCTTCAAAGTATAGAGGTACAGGAAGTGTGCCAAAAAAGATCTAATAGAATTGAATAGGGACGTTTCAGAATGAGACAGTGACTATTTTTGATATACACGTAAGGGTTTTAAATTTCCTGTAACTTAACGCCTTCTCAATTGTATTACCTATAACTAATAAGGAGCTTATATGAAGTTTTCTAAGTTAATTACAATTGCGATGATCTTTGCCGTGGCTCAAGGATGTAAAAATAAGAACGCAGACGAGGACAACTCTAGTATCAGTGAAACAGAGGCAGTCGTGGAATCGGGTATGACCGCGGTTTCTGGCAGCATGGATGAACAATCAAATTCTAGCTTTGCGTTTCAATCAGTTAAGCCTAACTCAATCTGGTCGACTCTCTTAATAGATAGAGCACAAGCGGCTACGTGTTCTCGCGCCTACTTACAGTCCTGTTCAGCTGGTGTTAAGCAAATTGAATATTCTGATTGTTCGACACTAAATGGTGTGCGCCAAATGGCGGGCAATGTGAAATTGTCATTCTCGAATGCCAGTTGTACTTTGAATTCTAACGGTGACTACGTAACGCGTACGTATAGTACAGCGATTACTGGGCCTCGTGGTGGTGTTGTTTCGAATTCAAGTGATTCAGCAACGGACTATCGCGGTACTTCATACGGTGGCGGCGCGAAACTAACTAAAACTGCGGCGGGATATAATTTAGATATCTTAGGTAAGCACAAACGAATGGACCGTAACGGCCGTCAGTTGTTCAATGTATCGGTTAGAACATTGCAACCTTTGGAAGTAACCGGTGGATTAACACGTGCGGCCCGCCATGTATCTAATGGTCAACTAGAAGTGAATCATAACCTAGCTAAGTTTTCGTCAGTTATTACGGCAAATGACATCGCATGGGGTGATTGCTCTTGTTACCCGGTTTCTGGATCACTAAGCATTGCTTTCAGTGGATCTAAGACTGGATCAGCGACAGTAACATTTACTAATGAGTGCGGTGTTGCATCTTTACAAGAAAATGGACAAACATCAAAAATTGAGTTGAGCTACTGTGAGTAAATGAGCTCACAAATAGATAATGATTATGAACTACTGCAGAAAGTAGCTAAAGGGGATTCGAAAGCGTTCGAATCCCTCTACAAAAAACACAAAGCCGCCCTCTACGGGTTTTGTGTGTACCTGACAGGAGAGAACATGCGAGCGCAAGACATTTACCAAGATACCTGGATCAAAATTTCGGAAAATGCAAATTCTTATCAAGCTCTTAATTCGTTTAAAGCATGGTCATTTCAAATCGCGCGCAATTTATTCTTAAATCAGATCAAGCGTGACAAATGGGAAGATAAAGTCGGCGATGACGAGTTAAACAAGGTCGCAGACATAGCTGAAACTGAAAAAGAGTACTTTGATAAAGAGAAAAACCAAATTCTAGCAGAAATCATTAACGACTTGCCAGAAAATCAAAGAGTTGCGATCGTATTATTTCTAGTGGAAGATTTGGAACATTCCCAAATTGCTGAGCAAATGAAACTGACTGTGAACCATGTGAAGGTACTTATTCATCGAGCGAAACAGAATTTGGAAAAGGAATTTAAAGGGAGATATCATGGAAAGACATGATGATAGTACCTTCCTAGTTAATCCTCCGGCGGAACTAGATGCTATTGTATTTGCCAAAGTCGCTCCGGTTTTAAAAGAAAACAGCCAAATTCATAGCAATAAACGCTGGTTCCAAGTGTGGATGCCAGTGGCTTCGACAGCTGCATTAACGGCGTTTGGATTATGGTTCTTAAATAAAAAGGCTGCCCGTGGGCCGGTGATTCCAAGCGGTGAAGAGCCCCACCTGGGTATGGCGGCTAACAATCCCGCTGACGTAGATTTGCAAACATTTGCTGCTCTGGAAATGGACGAAGACAGTCTAGAAATGGCGAATAATTTAGAAGTGATTGAGGACTTAGATTTACTGGAAGCGTATTCTGACGATGAAGAAAATTCGTAAGGTATATATATGAATGATGATGATAAAGAATTATTAAAAAATCTAGATATGCTGATAAATATGGAGTTGCTCCAAAATGAAAAAGATTGGGACATGATTCAGAATCTAGAAGACGCCGAAAAAACAGATGGAAAATCAACAGATGAGCCTGAAGATTTAAAATTGGAAGAGGAATAGTCTATGAAACGCCGTCAATTTGTTCAGCTATTATCCATTGTTCCACTGATTGGCCTGCAAGCCAAAGCCCAGGGCGAAGTTGCAGGCGAAGATACATATTTAAAGGGTCAAAAACAGAAATGGGATTCCCTAACTCCTGAGCAAAGGGCCGAACTTCAGAAAAAATGGGAAAGTTTCAAAGCGTTGACTCCAGAAAAAAGGAAAACGCTAATAGCATCATTCCAAAAATTTAAACAATTGCCACCGGAGCACCGGGCTGAGCTAGTGAAAAACTGGAACCGTTATAAAAATCTTCCGGATGATCGCAAAGCTAAAATTCGTGATAACTACGCACGTTGGAAAAGCATGTCTCCGGAAAAGCGCGAAAAGATTAAAAATAATCTTAAAAAATACAAAAGCCTTTCGCCTCAACGACGCGAAGCTATTCGCAAGCGTCACCAAGATCGTAAGCGCAAGTAATTGTGCCGATAAATTAATGATTTGATCGATAAACCGATAGGCATTGGTTCATGTTACTAGCGTGCGAATTCTGTCGCTATTGGCAGATTTCATACCCGGAAACTTGTTCGTTGTATAGGCGATAAAACTTTACTTATGCGTACAGGTTATTAGGTAGTTCGATCCTGATTTCTGCACCAAGTACCGCTCCCGAACTGCTTTTTATATTCTGTATAGAAACGGTGCCATGATAAACATCGCAAATTGTTTTGATAACGACAGAGCCTAATCCCAATGAAACGCGACCATTTGCATCCGTATTTAATTTTCGGCTAATATTTCTTTGTCCAAACTGGCCTAGATCTTCGTTTTTAAATCCTGGACCGTCGTCAGCGATGGTCAGTCGAATCATCCTATTATCGACGTTTTCTAATTTCACAGTCACTTTAGATTTTGCAAATGAACAGGCGTTCTCGACTGCGTTCCGCGCCAATCGTTTGATAGGATGTTGGTCGCCGGCAAATTGTTGCTGTTGGTTTTTTAAATTTTCAACTAGTTCCAGTTTTTTTCCTTTTTGAGAATACATAAATAGGCAGTCTTCCGTCACATCCAAGATAGTTTCCGGCAGATTGAATGTGGAACGAACATCTACATAGTCCGGTTCTTTCAATTGCGCTAAAAATAATAGGTCTTCAACAAGACGTTCGAAGTAGTCGATTTCTTTCGATGAGAGTGTGAGTAATTCGTTTCGTGTGTCACTGTCTAAACGATCTATACTGGAATGAAGTGTGTCGATTAGGTTTCTGAGTGATGCCAGCGGTGTTCTTAAATCATGTGCTAGTTCTTGAAGAACTTTTGTTCGTGCTTGTTCTGATGTTTTTAAACCGTGAACTAGTTTTTCAATTTCGTCTGCCATTGTGTTGAAGCGTTGCATGGCCTGACCAAATTCATCTTTACGGTTTACTTTAAAGCGTGATTTCAAATTCCCACTTTTAATTTCAGAAATAACTCGGTCGGCTTCTGTTACACCTTTGCGCATGGAATTGAAAATGATAGCGACTGTGAAACCTACGCCTAAAAATAAAGATATAAGAAGTGACCCAATTCCAAGCAAGGGACCGTAGGCCCCGCCTGGCGGAGGCATTGGAGGCGGATTTCCTGCCATAACAACCAAGTACAATGGTTCCGGATTATTTAATTTAATAAGTGTTGGCTCCATGTGCATGAATGGTGGACCACCGGGACCGCCAGGGCCACCCGGTCCGCCGGGACCACCAGGCCCACCGGGGACTCCAGGTCCACCAAGTGGTGGAAAAAATCCAAAATTTGGCGGTCGTGGTGGCTGATCAACTTTATTTTTTATCGTCGTAAATTCATAAGTGTTTTTCGGGAAAACCACAGTTTTCCAATCGATACCTAAGTCACAGCTTTTAGGATATAAGCATTCACCAGTTTGATTGACTAAGGATAATCTAGGACTCATTGGTCCACGATCCCAGGATTGAAGTTCCTCAATGGACTTTGCTTTGTCCGTGGGATTAATTCTATCGATAATTCTGGCAATGAAAATTGGCGCCATAGATTCGCGCTTCTGAGGACGCATTAGTTCCATCATGTAGTTATTAAAAGCTACACCCAAAATTATAAATACGAGAATGAGTGATACAGCCATTAAAAAATACTTCTGGTAAATGCGAGTAGTAATCACACTTTCTCCAATCGATAACCAACGCCATAGACTGATGAAATTTTAATTCCTTCAGCGCCGGCTTGTCTTAATTTAGAACGTAGATGGCTGATATGGGAATCTACGGTGCGATCAAAGATTTCACCTTCCTTATCTAGAACGGTCAGAATTCTTTCGCGAGTTAGAATCGTGTCGGGCTTTATACTGAGAAGAACAAGTAAATCAAATTCGCGACGATTAAGTTCGACAGTCTTATCTTTGATTTTTACAATGCGCTGATCTTTTGAAATTTGCATCTCGCCAAATGTTACCGTATTTTCTGATGGAGGGGGAACTCTTAAAACTGAATTGATTCGCGCATGGAGTTCGCGATTACTGAAAGGTTTCTTCATGTAATCGTTGGCTCCTTTTTGCAAGCCTTCAACTACCGAATCCTCATCAGTCTTTGCTGTTAAGATAATAATAGGTAGTGACGATCCGCTGTCACGAACGTGTCCAAGAAAAGTTAGACCGGAGCCATCTGTCAGGCCTAGATCTAATACGGCTAAATTATATTTTTCTTTTTCAAATAATTCAAAAGCGCGTTTTAAAGTGCTAGCGTGTGAAACTTTAAAATTGGCAGACTCCAAAAAAACCTGAAGTCCGCGTGCTATAATTGGATCATCTTCTACTATTAATAAATTCATATATTTCTTCCCTGTAGTTAGGATCGACTACTCTGTGTCAGCATGCAAGTCAGGACCTGAAATGCTGCCATTCAGTACTAGTTGTTTGAATCATCATGCCAAAGAATTCTGGAAAGAGTGTGGATTCCCAATATGAGACAAAGGAATGTTAAAAACCACTTCCATAGTCGTTCTAGGTTGTGCAAAAGATAAATCCAAAAGCGGTACTACTTTATCCTCAGCGTTACCTGGTCGACTCCGACATCCCCAATTTATACAGGGACAGCAACTAAATAGTTACCATTTATAAGTGACCCCAAGGGTTGGGGTCATGAAAGCCTTAGAATAGGTAACGTCTGTCTGTGTATCAGAAACTAATTTTTTAGTGGAACCGCCATGGAAATAATTGAACGCAAAAACAACATGAAAACTTTCCGAAAGTTCGGGTGAAACACCTGCTTGGAACAAATAATTTGTGCCTAACCAGGTTTCCTCGGTGCCGCCAGTGTCGAAGCTAGTTTGTGTGCGTATACCGTAGATAAAGCTTAAGAAATACCAACCACCGCGGCCAAACTCATATCGAAAGCTAGGACCCATGTCTTGGGTTGTATAGTTAGAAAACTGGTTGTTGGTTTCGTCTTTAGTAATTACGCTATAAACGGACCAGCCAAAATAAAACGATTTTTTTTGATTGATAGTGAAGCCTAAATTGAACACGTACATAGATTTGTTTGATGACGACGAAGTATTGGCTTCGACAGTATTTTTATCTGTAAAAAGAATATAGTCTAAACCAAGAATGGCTGACGCATGCGACAGTGAAGAAATTAAAATGCAGAACAGTAAGCATTTCGAAAAAATTCCAATCACTGGACACCTTTATAGTTTAATTTCTAAACCTTCGTAGGCAAAATCCCATTCGCAGATAGGGATTTCTTCGTTGCATTCTTTAGCGTGATCAAGTCGCCACTGAAAGTATTCTAGAGTTTGATCTTTGATAGACTGAATTTGTTCGATTGTTGCACCCGGATCATGATGGGCAAACAATACTTTTTTGATACCTTCACGGAAGGCTAAATCTAAACCAATCTGTGCAGCGCTATGGCCCCAGTTTGCTTTCTCGGCTAGCTCAGGAAATGTATATTGGGCATCGAAATACATTAAGTCGACATTTTCATAAAGTTTTAAATCATAGCCAAGTTCTTCGCGGCTTACGCGAGTACCCTCTGTATCCACGCAGTGAGAATAACATTTGCCACCAGCTTCGACTTTTAGCCCCCAGCATGGATCTGGATGATCAAGCAAATAAGGCGTAATTGTCATATCACCAATTTGAAAAGCTTGGCGTGGTTCTAGAACATGAAAGTGAATTTTTGCAGCTAATTGTTCAAACGCGACAGGGAAATAAGGGCGTTTAAAAATACCCCGGATTAATGCTTCGATGTCTTTCTGAACTCCGTAATAGTGAATTTGTGTACCAGAAACAAAGTGCGGTGTGAAGAATGGTAAACCCATGACGTGGTCCCAATGGAAATGTGTCATGTAGATGTGGTAAGGACCTTTTACATGGCCCGATGTTCCGGACATTATTTTTTCGCTGAAATTACGAATGCCGGTTCCACCGTCAATGATCAATTGAGTTTTTGCAGATTTAACTTCTACACAAGTTGTACCGGTGCCGTAACCACCGATTTCATGGATTTTTTTATTTGATAAAAATTTTGATGGACTCGACGACGTGTTACCCATGCCACCCGTGGATGATTTGCTGGAATCGTAATTTGTTAGTATATTTTGGATGTGTGACGTCCAACCTTGCGGTGTCATACTCGAAGGTAAGGATCCTCTAACTCCCCAAAATTTAACATAAAGTGACATACCTAAAGGGTTCCATGGAGTATTTTGTGCATCAAGTGTTTTTTAAATATTTTAAATTTACAGTCTTTGATACAGGAAAGGACTGACACGTTTTTACTGTCTTTGGATGCGACTCGGTTTCGCAACCTGGTCTAACTCTAACTTCACCGTTTGTAACTTCGGCTTCGCAAAAAGAGCAAACACCTTCGAGACATGAATAGGGCGGACCTATTTGCGCACGCAAACACGACTCAAGTAGAGGTTCTTTGGGATCAGTATTCACTTCGTATTCAACGGAATTAATTGTAACTTTGGCTTTCACTCAGGTTCCTTATTATTGTTTCTTTGCTGTGGTTTGAAATTCAACAGAATAGCCAAGTACAGAAAGAATTTCATATTTTGTTATTTCGAAATTTTGCTTTTGAGTTTTTGAAGCACTGTGAAAGATCACTTGTTTTACGCGCCATTTGTCTGGGGCGTCGTCATCCCAATTGTTTATGCGGATGCTGGAATCAAGCGATTTGGATTGTTCCTTCACGGTTTGCAGTATGGAAACATCAGTCAGTAAACCCAGATCTATTTCAAACTGTACAATATTTCCTAAGCTCTCGCAGTTTTGAATAATATTTATTTCCGGGTGCTCGCCACTGTAACTGACGTTGGGTGCCTCTAGCGTTATTGTGGCCTGTGAATAAGCAGTGCAAAGGTCGCTGGTTTGGCTACCATTAGGGAGTTTAATATTTTCGAATTTAAAAGAGAGCTGCGATTTTTCAACAGAAAAATTCCAATCTAAGCTTTGCAAAATAGCTCGTTTGATTTGTTTTTTGTTTTCGTTTCTTGATAGATCGTTATCGATCAATTTCAGAATTCCGTTCTGATCGACATTCACTGAAGATGGTTGACGTAAATTTTGATTTCTGAAAACTAAGGTGCTTGCAGCGATTAGAATGAAAACAATTAATGGAGCTAATATTTTTTTCATTTAGTACTCGCATCCTATCGATTTTTGATCGGTTGTTGAAATCGAAGTTCTGACGATATCAAAACCCAGTGTAGCCCACATAACTGTTGGACGAATCGAAGCGTGTTTTAAACCCATCGCGTGACCAAGTTCGTGAACTAGCAAACTACCAAAATGAACTTGCTTTGAATTTTGTGGATCTTTTGAGTAATAAACAAAATCATGTAAGTTAACTTTTATATCGGCACTTGTAATTAGGTTGCTGCGATATTTTACGATAGTGACTGCTTGTTGAGTCGTTTTGTCTTCGTCCCAAGTTTGGTAGCCCGCGATTGTATTTCTTGAATCCGAGGTCGAAAGACCGGCGTCTAAGTCAGATAGGTTAATTTTGAAAACAGTTTTTCCAGCCGATTTGTTCCAAACCTCGGCTGCGTCGATAATATCTTGACGAAATTCTTCGGGTATAGTTTTGGAAACGAAAAATTCTGCCGGTAAATTTTCTTTCCACGAAACTCGTTGGCCATATTCGTTCTGTAAATAGCCGCAGTCTTCTTCTGATGCCGTTGCCAAAAATTCGGCAGACTCGGGACCTAAATAGACGCCTTTGCTGCAGCCCATTTGCAGAACTACAACGGCTAGAACGTATAGAAAAATTAGGTTTTTATACCCTAGGAAATTCATGCATTTTCATCGGACTTTGAGGTGCAAACTGAAACTAGAACCCTGTGTTTTTTTTAGGTTTGCCTGAAGGCTGGCCAGTCCTTCGTTAATGGGGGACAAAAAGGCACCGTTAAAAAGTTAGTTATCTATTTGAAATAACAGATGAAAACGTAAATTGTTTTTGTTGGAAATTGGTTTCCTTTTTGCATAGGTAATTAAGCGGAACATGCAACTGGAGTCAAAAAGTGTTAGACCTTAGCCGATATCAAAACCTAGCTGCCTTTAACGCCGCCTCTTTTTTGGGGCACGGTAAGGATGCGTTTATTGGTTTTCAAAGCGACAGCTTGGAAGTGGCTAGACTTACGCCTGAGGTGTTCAATGGCCTGACAAAAGTTTCATTGAAATCCGCGATCATTCCACAAACATTTGGTGCCGATTTGTCGGCAGAAAATGCGAACGAACTAAAAACATGGAGCCAAGAATCTCCCGTTGTTGAATTGAAAAAAACTAAAACTCAATTCAAAGCCAGAAGTTTAAATATCAACGTGACGCAAATTTGTAATTTGAAATGCACTTACTGCGCCGCTGGCGGTGATGGTAGTTACGGCGATCCTGTTAAGCGTATTGAAATTGAAAAAACATTACCTCAGCTGAGTTATTTTATTTCTAAACTGGATAAAGGTGAGCGCTTCCATATTAGTTTCTTGGGTGGCGAACCATTGCTGTACCCAGCGGGGATTCGCGCGATTTGTGAGTACGTTGCGGGGGCCGCTAAAGAAAAAGGTTTTTTGCCGTCATACAAAATCACAACGAATGGCACATTGCTGAATGATGAAATTTTAAATTTACTTTCTACTTACAAACCGACGGTTGTGATCAGCATGGATGGAAAACCTGAAATTACCGATCGTTTCCGTCCGCAAAAAAATAATAAACCAACATCGCAAGCGATTGAAAGTACGTTAGCGAAATTGAACTTAGTTCGTTCAGAGATCGGTCCAGTAGCCGTTCACGCTGTATTTACTAAAGATCACACGGCGGTTTTAGAAACGTATGAGTATTTCAGACAATTCAATTTCGATTGGATTGATTTTATTTATTCTGTTAGCGATTTAGACGAAGCTTCGAATGAGCAGTACATGCTAGAAGTTACGAAAACCGCGAAAGCCGCATGGGATTTAGGCGGCGAAACAGAACTGCGTAAGATCTATTTGTTTGATAACTATTTCGATCGCTTGGATTCACAAGAACGTTTAGAAAACCATTGTGGATTGGGCCGAAGTTTTGCGGTGATTGATAGCCGCAACCAAGTGTTCAATTGTCCTTGGACCGTTGGCAGCGTTCAGGATCGCCTAGGTAGTGGGTCGGTGCTGGATGAAGCTAAACTAGCGGGATACGCTGAAGAAACGATTATAGAGCGTAATAACTGTCAGTCGTGTTGGGCGAAATATATGTGTGGTGGGGGATGCTCGTTTATCCACCAAACAACGTCGAAAAAGGACACATTACAGAAAAGTTTGCAATTCTGTGAAAGAACGAGATTTTTACTGGCGCTAGCATTATACTACTATGCCATCGCCAGAGAGGAACAGACCGCTTAATGGTCTGAAAACGGATATTAAAATTGAAATTTTTTAAAAAGGGGTATATATGTTAAACATCGAACTAGGAACGATTATGAAATCTAAAAGTATTAAAAAAATTAAGCCAAAATCATCATCTAAAGGTGCTAATAGCGAATCAGCTGCTATTAAAGCCAAAGGTGGCGAAGGCTGTTTACCAATAAGATAAAAAACTAATGGCACTACCGCCCTCGCTTAAAACCACTGATACCACGTCCCGTTGGGACAGAATAAAATTTCTAGGAATCATGGTTTTCCGAGTGGCGCTAGCGACCGGTCTGGCTTTGTTTATCAATCAAATCAAGCTGGATTTCTTTGAAGCTTACCTTTACGACCTACGCGTTCGATATTCTCCCGCTCCTGAAACATCAGGGCACATTTTGATAGCCGAAATCAATCCGGAATCAGTTGAGTATTTTAAAGGCATCCCAAAGTTCAGTGATCACACCAAAGTTTTAGAAGAAATTAAAAAGCTTGGCCCACGAGCCATCGTCTATGATTTAAATTATGACGAAATCAGTGGAAATCAAAAAGAGAAAGTGGATTTTGCAAAAGCGGCGGAACCATTTCCACAACTCTTTGTTCTGACCAATTTTTTAGAAATGCGTGGTGAAGAAGGTAAGCTTAAAATGAGCGAGCCTTTTGAGGGCATTAAATTATTTTCGGGTCCTAAAAGCACGGACACGGCCAACTTTGCTAAAGATGGTGTAACTCGCCGGATGATGGTTAATTACCAAGATCAAGTCATGATCCATCCGTTTCTGGCGTCGACCTATAATCCTGATGTTGCTGAAAAATATAAAATTCGAGGTTTATTTAATTTCTTAGAAACCGATCAAATTTATATTCATTTCCGTCCGACTAATTCCTATGACAAAATTCCATTCCACTATTTTGCGGAAGGCAAAGTTTCAGCTCAGGCGATCAAAGATAAAATCGTTATCATTGGTCAGAATTTAGAATTAACTGAAAAAGATTATATCCTGACTCCGTATTCCCGTTCATCGATTGCGATGACGACGACGGAAATGCACGCCAATATGTTTGATACGTTGATACTGAACAACGCGATTGTGCGTGCACCCGTGTGGCTCAATTTAGCCCTGACTATTTTGATCTCGATCATTACTGTTTACATCGTATTTGCGGTTCGTCCGGCCGTGGGCTTGTTAATTATTATCTCGTTGCTGGTATCGTATGTGGCGATCGCGTATTTTGCATTTTGGCCATTTGGATTTTGGATATCAATGGCCCATCCGCTGCTGGCAATTTTTCTATGTTACTATTTCTTCATTCCCTATCGCTTGATTATCGAGAATCGTCGTAGCTGGGAATATTACGAAAAGAACAGGCTTTTAAAACAGGTTGAGGAATTAAAAACGAATTTCATTTCGATGATGTCCCACGATTTAAAGACACCTATTGCGCGTATTAAGGGAATGACGGATGTTATTTTGGCGGATCAGCAAAGTGTCAGCCTTCCTCAAAGGGAAGCGGTAGACACAATTAGATCGTCTAGCGATGATTTGTTGAAGTTCATTAATTCTATTTTAAATTACGCTAAAATTGAATTCCAGGGTGTTGAGCTGCACTGGCAGTCTAAGGACCCAAACAATCTAATCACTGATGTAATCAAAAAGCACGAGTTCTTGGCACAGATCAAAAAGATGAAGATCCATTCTGAACTTGAGCCTCTATTCCCAATTAGGATGGATCCAGACCTGATGAGGCAGGTTTTTTCGAATATTTTGGAAAATGCCATTAAATATGCGCCCGAGCAGACGCAAATTAGCGTAAAGACCTATGAAAAAGATGGCTTCGTATTTTTTGTGATTGCGGATCAAGGACCCGGCATTGCGGCCCAAGAATTGCCTCACCTATTCTCGAAGTTCTATAGGAGCGCAAATGCGAAGAGCTCGCCGATAAAAGGGTCAGGATTGGGCCTATATCTGGCTAAATATTTTACAGAGCTTCACCAAGGGCAAATATTTGTAGAGTCGGACTCTGGTAAAGGGACGATTTTTGTAGTACAATTGCCGCAGCTTTAACTAAGGTTTCCAAGACGTTGGGAGCCTGCTCAGGAGGCCTCGATGTTTAAAATTCTAGTGGTTGATGACGATGCAGGATTGCGTTTTTCTATCAAATCAGCTTTTGCAGCCTTAAAAAAATTCGAAGTTTCTGAAGCATTCGATGGTATTAACGCCCTTGAAAAAATCAAAGCAGCTACCGCTGAAGGTTCTAAAATCGATATCGTATTACTGGATGTCGACATGCCTCGCTTGAACGGTCTTCAAGCTTTAAAACAAATGAAAGAATTCGATCCGGGTGTGATCGTGTTAATGCTAACAGCGCATGCTACTTTGAACGACGCCGTTGTTGCGGTCAAAGATGGCGCTTACAATTATATTTCTAAGCCAGTAGCGGCCGAAGACTTAATCGCGTTAGTAGAAAAAGCGATCCATGCCCATTCATTAATTTCAAACATCGCCGCTAGCTCGCCTGTATTGGTAGAAGCGGGTCGTAAAATTATCGGTAATACATCGCAAATGCAGAAGGTGTTTAACATCATCAATAAACTAGCGAAGGTAGATACTCCAGTTCTTATCCGTGGATCATCGGGTACAGGTAAAGAATTGGTGGCGAAGGCGATCCATTTCAACTCGTCTAGAAAAGATGACAAGTTCGTAGCTATCAACTGTTCGGCGATCCCTGAAAACTTATTTGAATCTGAGTTGTTTGGTCACGAAAAAGGTTCATTCACGGGTGCCTCAGAAAGAAAGATTGGCAAATTCCAATTCGCTGAAGGTGGAACACTGTTCTTGGATGAAGTCGGCGATATGCCGCAGTTAATGCAGGTTAAGATTCTGCGCGTGCTTCAAGAGAAGTTATTTACTCCGGTTGGTTCTAACCGCGAAATTCAATCTAATGTTCGTATTATAGCAGCGACAAATCGTCCGTTAGAAGAGATGATCAAAGCGGGAACCTTCCGTGAAGATTTATTCTATCGTTTGAATGTCGTACCTATATTCTTGCCAGCATTGGCTGAACGTAAAGACGACATCGAACGTTTGATCCAAATTTTCGTTAAGAAGTTTAACGAAGTTCATAAAAAGAAAATTTCTGGTGTAACCGTAGATGCAATGAACATCCTTAAAAAATACAACTGGCCAGGAAATATTCGAGAGCTTGAGAACGTTATTGAGCATTCATTCGTACTCGAGTCTTCCCATATGATCACCTTGTCATCGCTGCCAGAAGCGGTTCTGGATGCAGTTGGAGTTAGTCTGTTTGATTTGGAAAAAATGATCGAGGCTGAAAAGCAATTCGCGGAGTCTCAGTCGTCGGTGTTGGCGAAGGGCCCGATATTTATGGATTCGGGTATCGATGTTGTCGAAGAGTCCGATGTTGATTCCGACGAGGAGTCTGACGAGATAGATATGGACGGCGCGGGAATGAAGGTTACGTTCAACGGCGAACTTGATTTCAACGCTCAAAAAGAGACGTTTGAAAAAGAGTTTATAATAAAAGCATTAAAAACATTCAAAGGTCGCATAAATCAAACGGCCTTACACGCAAATATTCCTAAAAAGACCCTTCTTCGAAAAATCGAAAAGTACGGCATCGTAGCTAAGGATTACAGCGGCGAGTAAAGACGAGAGATTCGTCTTTTTTGTACTTTTAATAGAATTTTTAAGAGAAGTTATTCTAGGGCTATGTATTTTACTAGAGGTGATTTATGAAATTGTTCTCAATCTTTTTACTTTTTTATTCTTTAACTACATTGGCTCAGACGGCAAGTTCAAATGTTGAGTTAGTTTGCGTTAATGAGAAAGATCAAATTGGTGTGGAAATCTTGCGTGTTCAGGATGGAACATTAGAATCACGAGTTAAAACTAAATACTTGAATATGGTGAATCCGATTATAACGGATGAAACAGTAGACGGCGTTCGCACGTTGAAACGAATGGGCAGGAACGATGGAGATGAAATCGTACTTTTCTTGTTATCAATTCAACCCGATGGAAATGCGTATTTGAATGTAGCCGTGCCTTTTGGCGAAGTTAAAAGCGACGTTAGATGTAATCTAAACTCAGTTCTGGGTGTTACTAATGATATCCAGAAAGAGGGTTTTTAAAGCCGACCAAAATTATGACTGTGCTTGGTTGGATCTATTTAGGCTTTCTGAATCCTGAATCTAAATTCCTTACTACAGAAATAAATATCGCCCAATATTGGATATCTCCTTGTAACCAAAATCAAAATAGCTCTACAATTTGGAGGCGAGGTTACCATGGAAAATGAAATTGCCAGCAACAAGCGTTTAACAATGACCATTCTAATGACTCCGGATTTGGTTAATTTCGCTGGAAATGTTCACGGTGGTGCGATTCTTAAATATCTAGATCAAGCAGCCTATTCCTGTGCCGCTCGCTATTCTGGGCAATATGTAGTGACTCTATCTGTGGACCAAGTTTTTTTTCGTGAGCCTATTCATGTTGGTGAGCTGGTGACTTTTAAAGCCTCTGTGAACTACACTGGAAAAACGTCGATGGAAGTCGGGATTAAAGTTATTGCGGAAGACACGCGCAGCAAAACGACTCGTCATGTGATGTCGTCTTTCTTCACGATGGTGTCGGTCGATAAAGATCGGAAGCCTTCGGATGTGCCTCCGTTAGTTATCGAGAACGAAGTAGAGCGCAGACGTAATGAGCAAGCGAAGATCAGAAAGAAATTGCGTGCAGATTACGAAGCGGCTTCTAAAGCAGTTAAAGTGTAGACAGATTAACTAGTTTTTATTTTCCTTGGCCTCTAGCCAATTTTTCAAATAATGGAAAACCGTATGGTCAGCTAAGTAGCTGTAACCGGTTTTGCTAAGGTGAAACGCATCACCTAAAACAACACCAGACGAGTCGATTGTCATCATCGCCTTGGCGTCAGTTAATAAATTCTTGTCCCCGCCAATTTGTTTGATATTGCTAGGACTAGAAATTAGGTCGGGCGATGATGTGACTCCGGCAGCCAGTCCGCTGCCAGAGTTTCCAAAATAGTAGTGCATCAATCCGTAGTGCTGAATGTAGAAAACATTTGGTGTTTTTATGGCATCAGCCATCATGTTCGAGAACTTAACGATCGCTGAGTTAATTTCCAGTGCTTTTGGTTGCCCCATTTGAAAGTACATATTTTTGTATTCTTCGATGGCATTGTCTTCCGTGAAACGTGGAAAATCGTATCCAGATAGCAAAATTTTAACATCGGGTCTTTGCTTTGCGTATTTTTCGATAATTTTATTCACGTCGGAAACAATTTTATTAAAAATGACGTCCTCTTCTTGAGGTGTAAGATTCTTATTCCAAGAACTTAAAACATCGTTTCCACCGATGCTCAAGTAAAGAACTTTTACGGTCGGATCCAGCAGTGCGAGCTCGGTCGCTTTGTCATAGTTAGAAGATAACCAATTGTCCGCGTGCATTCCGATTCGAGTCGTCGCCGGGCAGGTTGAATTTGTTTTTGCATTATTTATATTTTGTTTTTTTAAAGCCGTGTCTAAACTTTTATAGACACAAACGAATTGAGCCCAGCTATCACCAGCAACAATCACTGTTTTGTTTTCCTGATCGCACGAGGAAAGAATAAACGCCATTAAGCTAGCCACTATGAAATATACTAAAGTCTTGTTTATCATAGAGATGGTCCCCCTAATGAGGTGTTCATCGGATGAAAATGGGAAATCTATAGTGCCGTAGTATAGGCTAGCCTTAGATGTTAGAGGCTGGTCACAATCGGTCATACTAAACATATCGATCATTGACAGGCCTTTAAACGTTTTTGACTATATAGGAACGATGAGCAAAATATTTTACATAGTCGCTGCTATTTGTTTCTGTGTTCTTAGCAACGTAAATGCTGGCCTGTTGGAGAAAATTGCGAAATCAGACATCGATTCGTCATCAATGCCTGGGTACACATTAGATTTCGACCAAGTTTTTAAAATTAGTTCAGGATCTTTAAAAGGAAAGACAATTGTATTTGCATTTTCAGAGCTTGGTGGCGAGTCTCAAGTTCCTAAATTTGTTTTAGCTGACGGAAAAAACATAGTAGATCAAGTCGAACTGGCGACAGTTGAAAATGGTTGGAATATTGTTTCCGTCGATGCCGTAATGGCGACTGCCGCAAAAACATCTAATAGCGGACTTAGAATTTTGTCAATTCTAACCCTAGAGCCAATGTCAGGTCGATCATCTGATTATTGGCAACAAGGATTTGTGTTCGATATTAATGAGCCGGGAAAAATCGATCAGAGTGTCGCGCTCAACACTAAAATTTCCGAGCATAAACCCCGAATTAAGACACTAAAAGCGCTTAAAAAATTTGTAGAGAAAAACTAAGTAACGAAAGTGGAATGATTTTTTGTGAAATGAGCGCTGGCAAGCTATTTCACGCTATTTAGGAAAATGTTCAAATTTTTGGCCACCAAATAATTAATTTTTATAATGCCATTCATTATTTTTATGGACGAATAAGATGTATTGACTCGAAGGCGATACATTCTTAGGGTCGTTTTTCCTATGACAATGAATCCGATTCCACCTCAAGCTTACACGAAAGACTCGCTCTTAAAAGCGTACGCTTGGTTGCAAAATCAGGATCCATCTCTAAAAGAAATGGCAACCACGCCTGATATTTTAGTCAGTCTGTATTTAAAAGCCACTCGCGACGGCGACGCTGCTTTAGATCGCCCTTCGATCCAAAATTTTAAGCATGAGCTTAAACAATTAGCAGGTTTGATGGGTGAGTTTGAAAAAGAGGGGACTCCTGCGGTCGCTGCTAAGTCTGCGGATGCTTTGAATATTCAAGGTCCACCGAAGCGTGAATCGCCTCAAAAAGTAGCAGAGGCATTAACTTTGGATTTCCAGGCTTTGGAGAAAAAGTATAATTCGGGTCTGACTACTCATGTGAATACCCAACCGTCCCAGGCAGTGTCTTCAATGTCGGGTTCTTTGGAGCTAGATTCAACGTCAATCGCCCTAATCAATGAAGTTCGTCTGAAATTGAACCTAACGACAAACCAAGAAGCCTTAAAAATGCTGATTCAGGTCGGGTATAACAAGACTAAAAAGCTCCTTTAGGCACATCTGTCTTTGGACAGTGCCGCTAACCAAATTACCACTTGTTTAAGAAAACAGAATTCAATATATTTATCAGATACTTATAACGAAAAGGCATACGCGTGAGCACGACTCAATCAAAAGATTACAAATCTACGATCAGGCTTCCTCAAACTTCATTTCCCATGAAGGGCGATTTGAATATTAAAGAGCCGGAAATGATCAAGGTTTGGGACGAGAAAAAAATCTACAACAAGATGCTTGAAAAAAACAAAGCGGGTAAGAGCTTTACGTTTCAAGATGGTCCTCCGTATGCGAATGGCAACATTCATATTGGTCACGCCTTAAATAAAACTCTCAAAGATATCGTCGTAAAATATAAATCTATGAAGGGTTTTAAAACTCAATTCATCCCGGGTTGGGACTGTCATGGTTTGCCGATCGAACACAAAGTGATGAAGGATTTAACGGATAAAAAATTAGTAAAAACAGATCAAGAAATTCTGGCGCTTTGTCGTGCGGAAGCGTCTAAGTGGGTCGATCAACAACGTGTTCAGTTTAAACGGTTAGGTATCTTAGCCGATTGGGAAAATCCATATTTAACTATGGCTCACGATTACGAAGCTGAAGAAGTGCGCGAATTCGCACGTGCCTACGAACGCGGAGTCGTTTACCGTGGTGAACGCCCGGTTTACTGGAACTGGACTTTGAAAACAGCTTTGGCAGATGCTGAAGTTGAATATCACATGCATAAATCACCTTCGATTTATGTAAAGTTCGAAGTGAAAGATGGGAAAAGTCTTTCAACCCTAGGTTCGCCAAAAGGAAAAACATATTTCGTTATCTGGACGACAACCCCTTGGACACTGCCTGCGAATGTCGCGATCGCACTTCATCCCGATTTTGAATATGGTGTTTACAATACGGGATCAGAAAATTTAGTCATCGCTAAAGGTTTAGCAGATGCGTTTGCTAAAGAAAATGCAATGACGTTGAGCTTAGTTTCGACTCACAAAGGTTCTGATTTAGAATCAGTCGTAGCGAGCCATCCATTTATCGATCGCACATCACGCATTGTTCTTGGTCAGCACGTAAGCCTAGATGCTGGTACCGGTGCGGTTCACACGGCTCCTGGTCACGGTGCCGACGACTTTAAAGTTGGTCTTCGTTATAATTTGCCGGTACTTTGCCCCGTGGATGATTCTGGAAAATTCACGGAAGAAGTTCCTGAATGGCAAGGGATGAATATCTTTAAAGCGAATCCTTTGATCATCGAAAAATTAAAATCAGTGAACGCATTAATCAAAATGGTCGAGATCGAGCATTCCTATCCGCATTGCTGGAGATCAAAAACACCATTGATTTTTAGAACAACGCCGCAATGGTTTTTGGGTATTGATTTAGAACAATCACAAATCAGAAAAAAAACGATTGAACAGATCGAGAAAATCAAATTCGTTCCAGATTGGGGTAAAGCACGCTTCACAGCGATGATGGAAAATCGTCCTGACTGGTGCTTAAGCCGTCAACGCATCTGGGGTGTGCCAATCCCAATATTCTACTGTATTGCGACTGCTGAACCTTTGGTGGATCACGACGTTATGATGAAGGTTGCTGATGTGATCGAGAAGAAAGGTATCGAAGGATTCCATTCGACTCCAGTAGCTGAATTCTTGGGAAATAAAAAATACGAATTAAAATCGGGTAATCCAAAGAACAAAGATAAATTTGGATCCGAAGGTTTCCGTCACGGTAAAGATATCCTAGATGTTTGGTTTGATTCTGGAGTGGCACATGCAGCTGTTCAAAAGAAACGTATGGGAGAGACCGGGCCTGCGGATATTTACCTGGAAGGCAGCGATCAACATCGTGGTTGGTTCAACACGTCGATGTTGTCGTCGATGGCGACATCGGGACAAGCGCCGTTTAAGACATTGCTGACTCATGGATTCGTAATGGATCCTCAAGGTCGCAAAATGAGTAAATCGTTGGGTAACGTTATTGATCCAAATGAAGTATCAAGTAAAAGTGGTGCCGAAATCGTTCGCCTTTGGGCCGCATACGGCGACTATGGGCAAGACGTTTCGTGTGGGAAAGATGAGTTAACTCGAGTCACAGAAACCTATCGTCGTTTGCGTAATACGATGAGATACTTGCTGGGTTCCGTTTCTGATTTTGATCCTAAAAAGGATAAAGTGTCTGTTTCGCAAATGCCGGAATTAGACCAATGGGCCTTGAATGAACTTTATGAACTGATGGAAAAAGTAGAAGCCGCTTACGAAACATTTGATTTCTACAAAGTCTACCATGCACTTAATCAGTTCTGCACAGTTACCTTGTCTGCAGTGTACTTGGATGTATTGAAAGATCGTCTTTACACTTGGAAAGTGGACGGAGTGCCACGTCGTGCTTCCCAAACAGTGATTTTCTATATGCTAGAATCATTGATGGGAATGATGGCGCCGATTTTGTCTTTCCTAGCGGAAGAATCATATTCACACTATGCATTTAAAACGAAGGATTCAATTTTCTTAACCGATTACCCTAAAGCCAGCAGTGATTGGAAAAATCCGAGTTTGAAAGAGAAATTTGCATCGTTAATTGAAGTTCGTACAGAAGTTCAAAAAGTGCTTGAAGGTTTAAGAACTCAGAAAGTAATTGGTGCATCGTTAGAAGCCCAAGTTACTATCACGGCACCGACGGAAAAATACAAAGCATTAACTGGATTTAAAGGCTTACGAGAATTTTTAATCGTTTCTGATGTAAACGTAAAAGAGGGCGAATTTGCTATCAAGGCAGATAAAGCTCTAGGTGAAAAATGTGTCCGTTGTTGGACATATTCAACGCAGATTGCATCAGCGGGTGAACACGCCGGTATTTGTCCTAAATGTGTAGAGGCACTAACATGAAGAAAAAATATATTTTATTATTGATCATCGCTGGGATTGTGATCGCGTTGGATCAATTAACAAAGATCTACATTCACACTCGGTTTCAATTGGGTGAGTCTTACACAGTGATCGAAAACTTGTTTAACTTTACCTACGTTCGAAATTATGGAGCCGCGTTTGGTTTCTTGGCGGAAAGTCATCCCACATTCAGGGAAATCTTCTTCTTGTCGATGCCGCCGATTGCAGTAGTTATTATCTTTACAATTTTAAGAACAGTGAAAGATGACGATAATCTGCAAATTGCGGCTTTGTCTTTGATTTGCGGAGGGGCTTTAGGAAACTATATTGATCGATTGAACTATCGATATGTCATCGATTTCTTAGATTTCCATCTATATAATAAATATAGCTATCCCGCTTTTAATATCGCTGATTCGGCCATTGTATGCGGCGTTGGTATTTTGATTTTGGTGATGTTGCTTGAAAAAAAGCGTACACCGTCCGTGGCCAACCAGAATTAAAGTTATTTTCCCATAAACGCGAAAAGCTGGCGATAGACCGCTAGCTCTTTGTCAATTTCGTCTTCGGGTTATTCATTAAAAAAATAGTGGAATGATGGATTCGGTTCTTTTTTATTTGTTTCGGTGAAGAAGATGCTAATAACTTCTGTGCGTTGACCTGGTTTTACATTGAAAATGGTCAGGTCTGAATTTTCAACTATTTGATGAAGACCGCGACCTGCGCCGCCTTTGCCCCCGTTCAAGGATCCTGCATTTCCAGCGTAACAACTTTCTAAGTAGTTGATAATAACATCTTTAGTCAGCGAGCCAAATGGATCCGTCACCGATACGGCAAGGTAGATTCCATCGCAACCGTATTTAATTACAGATTGTAAATGAGAATCTAAAACGACTTCTGTTTTTCTTGGCAAGTGGTTGTACATTGCTTTGCCACTTTTATCAGTTGGCGCATCGTAAATCGCATTCATCAATAATTCTTCGGTCACAAGATACATTTTTTCTAAAATCGTGTTGCGGATACCAAGACGCTTGAAATAAACGACCATGTCGTCTTTTAATTTCATGCGTTCGCTACTGGCTGTGACTTTTTTAGCTTGGATATCAACGCCCCAAGAAAGATATTTTTCAATTCCAAAGACGTCGTTGTTTAGAAGTTTGGAAAGTGTCGTCAATAGAGTTTTAATGGTTAACTGTTTATCTTCGACATCGCGAGTGATCAGATTATTAACTTTCTTGTTCTTTTTCAGGATAGGCAGATTCTCTTGTACTTTTTTAGACGTGATCATCACCGCTTTTTTAATATCGGTGATGGAGTCGACAATATCTGAACAAGTGTCATCAAATACGACTAAATCATACTTGTTTAGTAATAATAACTGCTTAGCAGATTCAACATCAGAAGCGATGTCCATGCGAACACCTGAACTGCCTACGGCCATTTTTGCTAAGACCAACTGTTTGCGATCTGTATCTATTAACAGAACACTTTTGTCACCAGCTTTTTCAAGGCTAGCTTGAGCTTCGAAAAGTTCGCGATTGGCAATTTCAAATAGACGTGCTTTTTCATTTGTGCGAATCAAACGATCGGCAAGAACTGTAGAGTAGACTCGGTATAATAATGAGTTAAATTTATCGAAGTCTTTTTGCGGTACATGGCCGAAATGATCTGAATCGATCACAAAAACACTGACATCAGATTTGGCAACGATGGACGATGTAACCGGACGTTTTAAAACAACACTCATTTCGCCCATGACATCGCCGACCGTTTGCAAGATAGCGACGACTTCATTCTCTAAAGTGATTTCGGCTACTCCAGATCTTAAAAAATATAACTTAGTATTGAGTTCACCTTCGCGAAGAATAAAGTCAGACGCACGGAAATTCTTTTCCACGGTCATTGTAGCAATTTGTAAAAGCATCTCATCGCTAAATGTCTTAAAAAAAGCAAACTTTCTAAGTTCTTTAGTGATATCTACTGGATGTAACCCCATACACTACCATTATGATAGCAAACGCAAATTTGAATCGAGGACTTTCCGTCAAAAAATAGTAAAAGAAGTCGAAGGTCTAGTAGGTATTTTTTCAGCGCCATATTAGACTGAAAACAAATATGTATCCAATTATCGACGTCGGTTTTTTTCAAGTTCCTACTTTTTTTGTGGTGATCGCTTGCCTTATGGGTCTAGCCTTTTTTCTGACAACACGACGTTCAAGAAAACTGCATGTTGATGAAAATTTCTCTCTAGATTTAGCATTTGTTTTAGTCGTCGGCGCGGTCTTGGGTGCGCGATTTGTGCACGTCATTTTCGAAAATCCCGAGCACTATATTCAAAATCCTATTAAGGTCCTTTATTTTTGGGAAGGTGGATTTGTTTTTTACGGCGGCTTTGTACTGAGTTTTTTATCGGGCCTTACGTTTTTGCTAATAAAAGATAAAATGGTTTATTTGAAAATCTATATGCAGTTATACACGCCAATTTTATCGTTAGTGTATATGCTAGGCCGCATTGGGTGTTTTTTGGAAGGCTGTTGCTACGGGAAAACGTGCTCGCTAATTTGGGCGGTGAATGGTCGGCATCCGACGCAAATTTATTCGTCGTTGTGGGAACTGGGTGTATTTATATTTTTGCTAGCTTACGAGTCCAAGAACGAATTGATACTTAAGAAAAATCCTGAGCGTCTGTTCTATATTTGGATGCTTCTGCATAGTATCGGTCGCGGGTTAATCGAATTCCTGCGGGACGATTTTAGAGGGAACGCACCGCTGGTATCTATTTCGACATGGATTAGCTTGGTATTGTTTGTTGTCACCTGCCATTATTTCTATAAAAATGGACGCGTTTTGAAGAATGTCTAAATACACGACAAAGTGACTATAGCCGCCGTCCAAATCATGAACAGTAGGCACTATTTTTCACTCCGAAAAATCAGCATCTAATTCTATCTATTAGTTTTTGGAATGTACGTGGTAAAACTTATACCCGATGAAATACCTTCTACTTTTTCTATTAGCGGCGTTGATATTTTTCTCTAATGTAGATACGGCGTATGCGCAAGCCGCACCGGCCGCTTCGGCGCCAGTGCCTGCTACAAAGCCACCATTGGCTAAGTGGGAACTATCGCCAACGGAAACTAAATTGATTTTTGCTGATGGGCGTGAAGCCAGTCTGATCATCGGTGTTCGCAAAAAATACCAAGCGGTAAGTAAAGCTGTGGTTAAAGAGAATATTTGTTTTCCCGATGTTTTGCCTCAAAATTGCTCGTGGACTTATGAGGTTGGTTCTTATGATATCAGGTTCGTTTGGAGCAAACACCCCGACGTTAGCAAGCTTAAGCAGGTAGTAATTGTGAATGTATATAACAACAAAACTAAGCTCATGATGACCCTAAATGATGCTAGTATTTCGGGTTTGGCCACTGTGGATGCCATCGTTTCTAAAAAAGGCCCCATCTTAAAATGTGATTCAGATGCCTGGTTATTAAACCTGCCTAAAACGCCATCCCAAAATATTTTGGTTTCAGCTTGGGGTTTCGAAACTATGCGACAAAATTCAATTTCAAAAAAGAATGAGAATCAGACCAGTTTCCAAGTTAACGACGTCGAGCTAAAATCTGTAGGAACGAATTCTTGGCAGGTCGTGGTTCCCGAAGGTGCTGAGGATGTCGACAGACTGATTCCCGTTACTGATCCAAACACAATTTACTATGAAAACAATCAACGCCAATGTTCAATTCAAGTTCGGCTAGAAAAATCTATAATTGGCGCCTTAGGCATCGCCGATCAACAGCCGATCGAAAAAACCTATTCTTTGCCTTTGCCAAAAAGTATTCCCAAAAATCTTATAAATCGTGAAGTATTCAGCGGAGTTAAATATTTAACTCGTGAAACATATACATCTTATATGGTTACGGTGGAATAATGCGCGCGCTTAACATTTTCATTTCATTTTTACTACTTATAAATTGCGGAACTTCTGTTGCGCAAGAACTTGCCATTGAACATAAACTTAAGAAACTAAGTTACGTAGTGCGCGGAAAAAATCCATCGGCGGCTGAGTATGTAGATGTGGTTGAGAAATTGAAATCTATGCCGGTGGAAAAAGTTTTAGAATTAAAACTGGATGAATATTTGAAGTCTAAAGAGTTCGGAATGAAGTTTGCGAATAAGGTTTCGGATACATTTAGAATGGATCAAGCGCCAATCAGTTACAATTTCACGTCGGACTATTCAAAATATTCTGGCGTTCCGTTGTCTCCAGAATATGGAAGTTACAAATACGGATATTCTGCATTTCATTTGTTAGTACGCGAGATATTGGAAACGAATAGTCCATGGACTGATATTTTGAATCGTAAGAATTATTTTGTTTTTTATTCAAAGAACGAGTCTGACTTTGGCTTGCAACAGTTGCTATTCTATTCAGGTTTGCAGCCTAAACTGAAAGAATTCGATATGCTTCCCATTTCGGAACTAACAGATACGTCGCTGGATAAGACTTATAATTCAGACGCAGAGAATTTCACTGGTGTTCGTATTAGTTTTCCTGGCGACGATAAACGTATTGCCGGTGCTTTAACAACACCAAGCTTTTTGAGTCGTTACGTAACGACGGGTGTTAATAGCAATCGCCGCAGAGCTGCGGCTGTGTTTAGAACGTTTCTTTGTAAAGATATGGTCGCGTCGATTCCCGTTCCTAAAGAGGGCGTGGACGAAAATAAGAAATTGGCTCTAGCTGGAGAAGGTCAGTACACAGAGAACGATTTAGTTAACCATACCAAGATGACACAAATTCACGGAACGAATGTGGACTGTCAGCATTGCCATAAGCAGCTTGATCCGCTGGGTGATTTATTTAATCTGTCACCAAATCGGTTGAACGCCAAAGCATCGATAGGTGCACTTAACTATTATAATGAAGATGGTGAGTTCAGCAAACATACAGTCGATGGTATTGGTAACCTGGGTTCTGTTCTGACTACTGAAAAAGACTATTTTTCATGTCAAGTCAGACATTTTTGGAAATGGATTTATGGTGAGAACAGCATTTTAACTCCGTCACAAGAAATCGAATTGGTGAAAGCATTTAAAGATGTAAACCAAAAGCCTCAAGATTTCATCAAACACCTGGTAATGAAAAAGGACTTCTATACTCCGGTTCAATATACGGAATCTCAGTTGGCTACAGTAAGTGCCTATAAAACACTTAAGAAATGCCAAGGCTGTCATAATCAACAAAACGAAAATTTTGAAGTTCAGAATTTGGATTGGTATGCGTTGATCAGTAATAAGAAAAATGAAGATCGCTCTGACTGGATGAGACGTGTAAAGACAGAGCTTCACAAAGGTAAAATGCCACCTAAAGAAGGTAAGAGAGATTTCACGGATGCAGAAATCACTCGATTGAATAACTGGCTGTCTCAGGGTGCTCCTGACTTTGAGGGTAAGTAAATGAAAAAACTATTTTTAGTAATTTTCTTATCGATTGGTTCTGTCGCTGGAGCATTCGAGACAACAAGTGGTCACTACGTTGGCCAACAGGATGTTTTGCAATTGTTAACTGATGTTTTTTATGGCGACGCATTGCCGGCTAACACCTATGATCTATTGGGCTGTATTTCTTATCGCGAGCCACGTGGTGGATCGCGAGAAAAAGATCTATATGAATTGGGTTTCAACAATATAGACAGCGGCGAGCGATTGATTCAATCGCCAGATGCTGCGTATGTTTTGCATTTTGATACGTGCATTGGGAAAATAGTGAAGCAACTTTTCTCGTATTACACTGAGGCCAATGTTAAAAAATTGATAAGCGAAACTGGGTATCAGGAACTTGAGAAATGGAGAGCTGCCTATTATCCCACAGCACAAAATTCTCCAGGCTGGAGTTATCTCTACACGCTATCGTCGTCTACTTTTACGCAGGTAGACGCCAAAGTGCTTTCTCAGGAAGTTAAGGAAAAGCTAATCGATATTATTTTTTTAAAAGTATTTGGGTCAGCAAATTTAATTCCTAAAGACTATTTAGATGAATCAAAGAAAGAATTAGGTGTACAAGCTTCTGCCGATGGCGCGATGAAAATTAGCGATTTTATAGCCAGCGCCTATAAGAAAGCCATCATTAACGACTACTTACTGAAATACTAGGGTTGATATGAAACGACGTGAATTTATTCAAAGTACGATAGCACTATCATCATTAAGCCTGTTCCCTAGTTGGGCTTTATCGCAGGAGTCGGGACCACAGTTCTTGCTACAATTTTACATGGATGCTGGCTGGGATACGACATTGATGACAGAAGCTTGGAATTTTGCTACTACACCAGATCCTAAAAAAATATTTATCGAATACTCTGCGAATGACACCTTGAAATTTGGAAATGGTTTTGTCGGGCCGACGATGGCTCCGGTACAAAAATATTTTCCACGCATGACGATATTTAATGGTGTGATGATGAGCCCGGTGGAAGTTGGTCATCCAAGTCCAGCTACATTTGCGGTATCGGGTGCATCTGATGGTTCAGAACCTAGTTACGTATGTCAGTTCATGGATTTGTATTATAGAAATCAATCAGCATCAATCATTGCCAACGCGACAGTAGAAACAGCAGGCCGCAATTATAAAATTGTTACGTCTGATAATATTTCAAGTATTAGTTCATTCACGGCCAGTGGAACTATGGCAGCGGCAGGTAAGTCGGGTATAATTTCAAATTCCTATAGCACTTTGAGCAAGGTTTCTATGCAGCTAAATCAAATTGCGCAAGAATACAAAACTCAGTTAAGCGCTGTTACTGATACCAATGTTAGCAATCTTGTTAAGGGATTTCTTTCGCAAGTGTACCCAGCGGCATTTATTCGATTGTCGGGAAGTTTGGATACTCACAGCGATCATGCAAATACTCATAAAAAATCATTGGTTGAAAACTTCCAAACAATCGCTAAATATTTGGATGCTTTGAGCACAATTCAGTATAAGAATTCGGGTAAATCACTTTTAGATTTAACGACAGTCGTAGTATCTTCTGATTTCACGCGGACTCCCGCGTTGAACGTAAGCGGTGGTAAAGATCACAACCCATTCTCGAATTCAATGATTGTTATGTCGCCCAAGTTGAAACCGGAAGTTATTGTTGGTCGCAGTCGTTTGTTAGATCCTCAGTACAGTCCGATTGGTGTTTCTGTATTAGTGGGTATGCCTCTTTCAACACAAACACTGCAACCTATGATGGCTGAAAAAGAAACCGCGATGCTGACGCCGTCTGTAATTTTCGCTAGCCTTATGGATGCAAATGGCAAAATTAACGATGCTTCACCAGATGTATTTAAAAAGGCCTTTAAGCTAAAGGGACTTTACATTTAAATGCCTACGGGTATACGTTGTTACTATGAAAACGTATCTTTTATTGCTGACGTCGGTGCTAGTTTTGAGTGGATGCTATTCGGATCCATTCACAGTCAAAACTTCTAAGCTTAATGATAAGGAATTGGTCGAGCACAGCACGGAACTAGGAATGCATTATTTCTATTCTTTGTCAGAGCGATTAAAGCGTGCTGTAAAATCTAAAGATTGTCCTAAAATGCAAAGCTTAGCGGGCGAATTGTTGGCAGTGGCTCCCTATTATTCTTCTAATTGGAATTATGGTAACGCGATTTTTGATGGCCACATGGCGTATGCATCGTGCGAAGCCAAAGATAAAAAATTTGATAGTGCTATTCATCACATGACTGAAGCCGCAAAGACTCCAGGTTCACCGCAGTTAAACACATTTGGTCCACCTTATCATGATATGTCGGTATTGAGTGATTTGCTCCGTGAAGGAAAGAAAGCTGAGGTCGTAGCATTTTTGAATAGTTTAAAGCGATTTTGGGATCTAGAGTTTTCACAAGAATATTTTGACGTTTGGGATAAGGAAATCGAAGCGGGACGTATTCCTAAGTTTGATTCCAGCGAACGAACGTCAGCCAAAGGTGGTCCAGCCACGGCAACACAAAAACCCGCAGCTGCGTCGCCAGAGAAAAAGAAATCTGAACTGGCCCCTTAGCCTGCGGCTAAGGCCAATTAAGATATCGTCAAATCAAGTGAATTTAAAACGTGCTCTCTAAAATCCAGAAAGATTCA
>CAWVRN010000026.1:0-68126 GCA_963932905.1 uncultured Bdellovibrio sp. | reverse complement strand
TCCAACAGAATTTAGCTTCTTGGCCGCAAGCTAAGGAGCCAGTTCTATTTGCATAGCCTTTGCAGCGCCTAAACGATAACATGTCGGTATGCCTGAATTGCCTGAAGTCGAAGTCTTGCGTCGTGATTTATTAACTCGAATGCCGAAACCGTCGCGCATTCGGTGTATTCGATTTTTATCTCCGAAATTAAGAACCCCCTTGGAAATGCCGAAATCGATGATAGGAAAATCGCTGCATGTGAATGATATTGAACGGAGGTCCAAGTTTTTGATTTTTCGTTTGGATGAGGGTGTTTTGATCAGTCACCTCGGAATGAGTGGGTATTGGAGGGTTGAAACTCAGCGCTCTGAAATCAAGCATGACCACGTGATAATCGAGTGGGAAAACGGGGGGTTGTGGGTTTATAACGACCCGCGTCGTTTTGGTGTTTTCGAATTTTACCCAGACCTCAGTAAAGTAAAATGGTTTATCGAGCTAGGGCCCGAGCCATTCGCGGACGAATTTTTAGGGTCGTCGATGATCGATAAAATACGCCGTTCAGATCGAGCGATTAAGTCCATCATTATGGATGCTAAAGTGATGGTTGGAGTTGGAAATATTTATGCTAGCGAAGCTCTTTTTAGAGCGGGCATCAATCCCTTTAAAACCGGCAAACGCGTTAGTTCCAAGCGAATCACGCGATTGCTTTTTTCAATACGTGAAATACTCTCAAAAGCGATCGAAGGCGGCGGCTCTAGTATCCGCGATTATGTGCATGCTGGTGGTGAAAAAGGGCACTATCAAAACGAGCATTTAGTCTATGGTCGTAGTGGTGAAATGTGTTCTCAATGCTCTTCAAAAATTCAGACCAAAAAAATTCAAGGACGAAGTACGTTTTGGTGTCGACGATGCCAGTCCTAATTCATGTATAAATAAATCTTGTCATTTTTATTTTTTTATTTGAACATTATTCAGTGTGTAACAATTAATTACTAATTACAAAAGGATGTATATGAAGTTACTTATGGCTATCTCATTAATCGCATTAACATTAACAACTGGTTTTACGTGCGCGAAAAACCCACCGGAAGCAGCTAAACAAGAAGCTCCAGCGGCAGATCCAGCAGCGCAACCTTCACAAGAGCAAATGGCTCAACCAGCTACTGATGGTGGCGCGGCAGCGACTCCTCCAACTGAAGCTCCTGCGCAAATGCCTCAACCAGTTGAAGGCGAAAAACACTAGTACTCATTCCTCCTCAAGGAACCTTGAGAAATTTCGAAAGCCTGGATCACGTCCAGGCTTTTTTATTTTGGTGATCCCGTCTTGCCTATCACTTCCTTTAAAGATCTAATATTAGAATAAATTATCTATCGCTGTAAGGAAGGAATCTTATGGAATTTTTTGGATTTTTGCAGTCGTTGACTGGCTGGAGTATCCTCATTGGGTTAGTTGTGGCTTTGATGTTGGGTTTCGCGGGTGCGCCGCTGATCATATGGGCCGTTGCTACATTGCTATTTTTAGTGGGCTTAGGCGTTGATTACATTTGCATCAGTGTTGTTGCGGTGATTTTTGCGATCTTCGTAATCAAGCCGATTCGTGCAAATATCATCACAGCACTGGTGATGAGTTTATTTAAAAAACTAAAAATCATGCCCGAAATTTCGCAAACAGAAAGAACAGCACTGGATGCCGGTGTTGTTTGGGTAGAGAAAGATTTATTTTCTGGCAAACCCGATTTTGAAAAATTAATGAAAGAGCCGTATCCAGAATTAACGGCCGAAGAAAAAGCCTTCATCGATGGCCCCGTAGAAAAATTGTGTAAAATGTGTGAGCCGTGGAAAGTATGGCGCGATAAAGAACTTCCAAAAGAAGTTTGGGATTTCGTAAGAAAAGAAAAATTCCTAGGTATGATCATTCCTAAAGAGTACGGTGGCCTTGGATTTTCGGCATTGTGCCACTCGGAAGTCATCATGAAAATCTCGTCGCGCTCGCTATCGTTAGCGATTACGGTGATGGTTCCAAACTCACTAGGTCCTGCCGAGCTTTTAGTTCACTACGGAACTGAAAAGCAAAAAGAACATTACTTGCGCCGTTTAGCGGCCGGTTTAGAAATGCCTTGCTTTGGTTTGACAGAGCCAATGGCAGGATCGGATGCGGGTGGTATTACATCTGCCGGCGTGGTCTTCAAGGGCCAAGATGGTAAATTAAAATTAAAACTAAATTGGAATAAACGTTGGATCACACTGGCAGCTGTTAGCTCGGTGATTGGTTTAGCATTCCGCCTTCGCGATCCTGAAAATTTATTAGGTAAAGGCGATGACGTTGGTATCACATGTGCATTGATTCCAGCGAACACTCCGGGTGTGGTAGTTGGTCGTCGTCATGATCCGCTGACAATTCCATTCCATAACTGTCCGACTCAAGGGCACGATGTCGTAGTTGACCTTGAAGAGTGCGTGGTAGGTGGTGCCGCTGGTGCGGGTGAAGGCTGGAAAATGTTGATGGAATGTCTAGCTGCCGGCCGCGGTATCTCATTGCCAGCGCAAGCCACAGGCGGATCGAAATTAGTCACTCGAGTTGTGTCAGCACACTCGGTAGTTCGACGTCAATTCGGCGTTAGCATCGGAAAATTTGAAGGGGTTGAAGAACCTCTAGCGCGTATCACGGCCAGCACGTATGCGCTGGAAGCAATGAGACGTTACACGTTAGGTGCTTTAGATAAAGGTATCAAACCACCAGTTATCACGGCGATTCAAAAATATTATTCAACTGAAATGGGTCGCGAGGTAATCAATGACGGTATGGACATCATGGGCGGTGCCGGAATTTCTTTAGGCCCCCGTAACTTGTTAGCTGAAATATACGTGGCAACTCCAATCGGGATCACTGTTGAGGGTGCGAACATTTTGACTCGTACATTAATCGTGTTTGGACAAGGGGCTCTTCGCGCTCATCCGTTTGCTTACCAAGAAGTGATGGCAATGGAAGCGAACGATTTGAAAAAATTCGACGTCGCATTCTGGGGCCACATGGGTCACATCGTAAGAAATTTATGCCGCTCGATCGTGTTATCGTGGACGCGCGGTTATTTAGCGTTCTCACCAAGTTGTCATCCACAAATGAAAGTCTACTTCCGCCGCTTACAATGGGCATCGGCAAGTTTCGCGATTCTTACTGACGTAGCGATGGGTGCACTAGGCGGCGATTTAAAACGCCGTGAAAAAATCACGGGCCGTTTTGCTGATATATTGGCTCATATGTACATGGCCACTGCGGTTCTAAGACGTTTTGAAGCTGATGGTCGCAAAGAAGAAGATTTAAGTGTTGTTCATTACAATTTGAAATTAAATATGGCTAAAATCCAAGAAGCCTTCGACGGTTTATTTGACAACTTGAAAGTCCCAGGCCTGCGCTGGTTCTTAAAAGGTTGGATCGGAGCTTGGTCACGTATCAACTCGCTAGGCAGCCAAGCCAGCGACGGTTGGTCACACGCGATTTCTAGCAAAATCCTTGAAGACGGCGATTTCCGCGAGCGTTTGACGACTGGTATTTACATGCCAAAAGAAAAAGGCCAACAAATCGAACGCTTGGAAAATGCATTCAAAATTGTTCTAAAAAGCGAAAACGCAGAAAAGAAAATCAAAAAAGCAATTCGCGAATCAGTGTTGCCTAAAAAGAAAATCTTCGAATTATTAGAGGAAGCCAAATCTAAAAACGTTATCACCGACGAAGAATTACGCTTAATCAAAGAATCTGACTCAGTTCGATTCGACGCCATCCTAGTGGACGACTTCGACGAAGACCAATACCACAACAGAAAAGACTATCCATAAGAAGAGCGGGTACCTCCTAACATTCTGGTACCCGGCGTGTCTAACGCTGCGGGTACCAGAATGTTAGGAGGTACCTTTTTTATGGTTCTCCGAATGCGTCGACGGCTGAGGTTTTGAATTTTTGTATGTAGGGTGTGTCTACGAAAATTGGGTTTTCTTTTTGTTTTTTGTTTGCGTAGACCGCTCTTAGGTTTTTCAGGTTTGTCTTTAATTCTTTCCAGTCTGTGATTGTGATTTCTTGATACATCAAGTAGGCAACTAGTGCAGAGACTTTCGCGGTGGCTTGTGAGGTTCCGGAAAGGAATGTTCTTGAGTTATTCAACCCGTAGCTTTCTATTGAGACTCCGGGCGCTAAGAAATCGAAGCGTTTTTTTCCGTAGTTTGAAAATGTGGCCATGAGCTGATTCGCATCGGCCGCGGCTACGGCGAAGATGTTTTCTTTGTCGTAGCTGGCGGGATAAAACGGGTTGCTGTCGGTATTGAGTTTGTGGTTTCCCATTGCGGCTATGACCGGAATTTTTTTACTGGCGAGTTCCTGAATCCATTTTATTTCTTCTTTGTTGGCCGAGTAGCCGCCGCCAGAATAGTTCACCAGTCGGCTTTTGTTTTCTAAGGCGTACTTGAAGGAATCATTCGATGCTTTTAGTAAATTACTCGACGGCTCGTCTGAATCATAATATTTCAAAATTTGAAAGCAGAATTTGGAATCTAGTTTCATGATCGTTAGTTCTTTAAGAAGAATGCCGGCGATGTGAGTTCCGTGGCCGTGGTGATCCTGTAAATTTTTTGAATCATCAAAAAAACTCCATCCGTGGAGGTCGTCGACAAATCCGTTGCCGTCGTCATCGATTCCGTTCGTTGCTTTGTCTTGGCCATCCTTGTCGATGCCGGTTTCCCCGGCGTTCACACATAGATGCTTTTTAAGCGTTTCGTTTTTCATATCAATTCCAGTGTCGATAACCGTGATTACGAACCGCATTTCTGATTGCTGAGCTATGGCGAATGAACCAATAAGTAAAATTGTAAGCAGTAGAGCTCTAGAATACGTTTTCATTTTTACCTCCCTGGCGGAATTCTTTGCCTAATTTGTCAGAACTGGATTGAATTAGCATTTTCGGGCTGACCATTTCGAACACGGTTTCGCGTTCTGTTTGAGTCGCGCATTTTTTTGATTCCAGGATATATTTTTTGGATTTCTTAACTTCATATTGAAAGCGAAAACGGCAATTTTCTTTGTCTTTCAATTCTGTAATGCGATCCCACTCGCTGTCGTACTTCATCGCTTCAAAACTGCTAGGAGAGCGCCATAAAGTCATATTTAAAAACTCATCGTACTGATATTGCCATAGCGTTTTTTTCGACTGAGTGACTTTTTTCAGTAAACCTTGCGTGTATTCATAGGAAATCTCAGTGCCGATTTTAAGAATCAATCCATCGCCACTAGATTTTAACTCTAGCGAACCAAATTTTTTGTTCATTAATAGGTGGGCTTTGCCATTTTTATAAATAACGTATACTGGGTTTTCGAAAGAAACAGCCGTCCAATGGCTAAGCTGTCCGTCCATGGAAAAGAAATAGGTAATCGTCGATTTTTCATACTGGATCAGATGATCTTTTATCGACAACTTAAGCTGATTTTCCTTATTTTCGAATTGGTTCGGGCTAATACGTTTAAACGTCACTCGTTTGCTTAGCTCGCAATCGAACAAAGACATTTCGTCATCGCTCATATTGATTTTGTAGTCTAAATTTGAACACCAATTAAACCCAAAGACACCTTTATATAAGGAACGTGAGCTGTAGTGACGACTAACAAGGATTTGTTTTTCTGTTTTTTCAGAGTGAGTTATTAAGAACTCGCCAAATTCCTTTTTGACATCGGCCATCGCAGTGGCGGCAATAAAAAATATATAGATAAATAAAGAGACATAGAACATAGAACCCCCAAGAAAGTTGCAAGGCCTCGGGAGTTACGTCAGTGGCGCCTGTGTATAGGGTCACATGGAAGATTGAGGCCAGCTAAAAGTGTCTTTAAAGCGAGCTGGCGTTAAAATCGGTGACAGGTGTATGAATACCTGTCGTAGATGTAGGGTAGGTGACAGGCGGCTAAGAGTTTGAATAAAAAACTAACTTATCTGCTTTTAGTTGAACAATGGGGAATTGGGTAGTAACTGATTCTCAAGTTGATACAGGAGTATGAAATGAAAGCACTAGTGATTTCTATGATTTTTTTCTCTCAATTTTCAATGGCGTCGCGGATTGTAACTGCGTCTTGGGATGCGAATTCACAGTCCGTAGTAGTGGATTTAGTCTATCAAGGCAACTGCTTAGCACACAATTTTAACATCGAATGGCAGGCGTGCGCGGTAGATCCGACCAACCAAAAGGTAGTTAGATTTGGTCTGATTCTAGATTCTGGTTGGCAAGACACATGTACCGGTGTCGATCAGTACCAAACGATCACGGTCGCGGAACCAGCTGATGGTTGCCCAACACAATCTCTGATTTTGAAGTCAACATCGTCAAAAGTTCCCGTTGTTATTGAGAAATAAAAATACTCAAATGTTCTAACGGTTCGAGATTCCTTCGAACCGTTTCTTGTTTCGAAATACAAATCCTTATTCGACAAATAATCGCTCCTTATGACGCGTCCATTTTTGTATTGGTACGCATTTGGTTTTACTAGACTTTTGTGAGGCCGTTGGTTTCAATTAGACACCGGGGGGATTATGTTAATAAGGAAATTAACATCGCTCTTGCTAATGACAGGGATTGTTTTGTTGATCGCATGTCAAAAGAAAGACGATAATGTAAATGGAATTTACGCTGACGAATTAAAAGACCCAGCGAAGATATTTAGCAACAGACCAAGTTCAATTGGTAAATTCGTTGCGCTTTTTAAACTTCAAACACCAAGTTTGTTTGAGGCGCTAAAAACGGACCAGCTTAAAAAAACGGTAGATCCTGAATTACTGGCTGAAATTGAAGCCGAACAAAAGGCCTTCATCGAAGCGGTAAAAACATCAACCCCAGAAGCTCTCGTGATGATGAAGTACAAATACATCGTCAACGGTATTGCCATTCTGGTTTCTGTGGATGAATACAACAAGATCAGCAAGTTTGCTTCGGTGGCGAAAGCCGAAGCAGCGCAAACGTTTGCTCGTCCCCTGTTAGCTGAAACAAAACAAAACGGCTATGACATGGATTTAATGAAAAATAACTCGGCTTTGTTTATCGGCACTAAGTACGCGATGGACAAAAATATCAAAGGCCAAGGTATTCGCATCGGTATCGTCGATACTGGCATAGATTACACACATGCGATGCTAGGTGGTAGTGGTAATGATGCTGACTATAAATCGATTAATCCAAGCGAGAAATCAGAAAGGTTTCCAAATCAAAAAGTAGTTGGCGGATATGATTTCGTCGGAACTGATTTTGGTTCTGGAAAGCCAGGCAGTCGTATCCCTAAGCCTGATGCCAATCCAATTGATGAATTAGGTCACGGTTCGCATGTTTCTGGAACGGTAGCAGGTATTGGCGACGGCCTATATTCTTATGATGGTATCGCTCCAGAAGCGCAATTGTATGCGCTTAAAGTTTTCGGTGCTGAAGGTGGAACATCCGACGAAGCGGTTATTGCGGCTCTTGAGTACGCAGCTGATCCCAATGGCGATGGTAATATCGACGATCGTTTAGATGTCGTGAACTTGTCATTAGGTTCATCATTTGGATCTGCTCGTAACATGTACAATTTAGCGATTAAGAACTTAACCCTAGGTGGAACTGTTGTGGTGGCATCGGCGGGTAATGCCGGTGATACAAGTTACATCGTGGGATCGCCGAGTATCACAGACGAGGCGTTGAGTGTGGCAGCCAGTGTGGACAGTATGGATCACAACTGGAAATTTAAGGTGATTGAATTCTTTAAAGGCGCTGACTCGATGATCAGTGAGTACGTCGAAGGCGCCATTTCAAAGAAAATCGCTGAAACAACAGAAGTAAAAAGCAAATTAGTTTATATTGGTTTATCTGATAAAGATTTAACGCCAGAACAAGTGGCGGCTTTAAAAGGTAACACGGCGTTGATTGATCGTGGTGGTAACTCGTTCTACGAAAAAATGAAACGCGCAGAAGCTGCTGGTGCTATTGGTGTGGTGATGGTTAACAACCAAGAAGGTGCGCCATTGGTTATGGGCGGCGAACCAGATGGTCCCACCATCGGTATCCCTTCCGTGATGATAACGCAGCAAGTGGGCGATGCGATTAAAAAAGAAGTGAAATCTGGAACAGACGTCTTAGTTCAGCTTAAATCCGCTAAGAAACTAGAAAAGCCAGCGTTGATTGATACATTGGCTGATTTCTCGTCTCGTGGTCCACGCGGCGAAGATTCCCTGATTAAACCAGAAATCACAGCTCCGGGTGAGATGATTATTTCTGCAGCTATGGGCAAAGGTAAATTGACGGTTCCGATGTCAGGTACGTCGATGTCGGGTCCTCATATGGCTGGCGTGATGGCGCTGATGAAGCAATTCTATCCAGAATTAAATGTGACTGAATTGAAATCAGTTGTTATGGGTACGGCGACTTCGATTCACGACGAAAAGAAACAAATGTATCCAGTGTCTCGCATGGGCGCTGGACGCGTTCAAGTTGATAAAGCTTTGGCGGCCACCGTTGCCACTCAGCCGGCGGCGATCAGTCTGGGTGAAGTGTTAGTTGAATCTAAAAAAGTTATGTACAAAGAAGTCAAGGTCCGCAACGTACGCCCAGAAGCAGTTTCGTTTGCGGTTGAATTCCAAGGTCATCCAGCCCTTTCTATCACGGGTGGAAACGTAACTATGCAGCCTAAAGGTGCGGGCGTGTTCGGTTTAAAAATTGCGATTGACTCAAGTAAATTGAAAAATGGCATTGAAGAAATCGACGGGTTTGTGTTGTTTACTCAGGAAGGTAAAGAAATCTTCCGACTTCCTGTATTAGCGGTCGTTAGAAAAGTGACTCAGATGTCGGCTCAGAATTTGAAAATCTTTGCAACATCGCAAGCCGATTCAGACGGCGCTATGGCGCAAGTGGATGTTAAGAACGAATCGTCACAGGATGGCGTAGCTGTTCCCATGAACTTAATCGCTGTGGATGCGCGAAAATACGTTAGTCCTTCAGATGTGCAAACAGCATCAAAAGCATGTGATATCCAAGCTGTAGGTTACAAAATCCTGGATGGTAAAATCTATTTCGGGATTAAAATGTATCAACCACTAACAACTTGGTACGCATGTGAAATGTCGGTCTTGTTTGATACTGATGGTGATGGAAACCCTGATCAGGAATTAGCCGGCGTTCCGATGAATCGTTTGCAAGGCTTGCCAGCGGTAGGTCAATTCGTATCGATTCTGCTAGATGCAAACGTCGCTAAAACCATCCGTAAGCAATACGAGTTAAGTACGATGTTGGGCCAGCCAGCGCAGCTTAATTACGTAAAAGCTGTTGAAGATGTTCAGCCGATGATGCCTCTAAATCACTCAACGATTGCGGTGTTGGTTGCGGATATTTCTAAAATTCGCCCACAAAAGCAAACGGGTCAGGTGTCATTTAAGATCGCCTCATCAAGCCTAGAAGAATACAACGTCGAAGAAGACGACTTCTTAGGTGATGATGAAAAAGAGTGGAGAAAGCTAGATTTGACTCTGGCGGGTCAAAGTTACATTTTCTCTGATTTTGCGGTTCCTATGACGGCTAAATCACAAAAAGCTCTGACGTTCACTAAAGGTCAGGGTTCGCAAGAATTGATGTTGTTAATGCCGAGTAATCGCACGTTAAACAATAGCGCTACTTTGGACGAACAGCTGGTAATCATGAAGCCTAGCTTCCAAAACTAAAATTTCTATTGATGTGTAAATCATATGTAAGTATGATTTACACATGGATCAAATCTCGCAGTCCTCATTACAAGACACGCTTTTAAATGAGGACTTCATTTCTAAATGGACTAAAAATCGCATTCTTCATTTTGATCTGGATTGTTTCTACGCGGCTGTCGAAATGCGCGATAACCCGGCGTTAAGAAACGTCCCGCTGGCTATCGGTGGCCCCGCCAATTCAAGGGGAGTTCTGTGTACTTCCAATTACATTGCACGTAGTTTTGGTGTTCGATCGGCCATGTCTTCAAATTTAGCTCTAAAGAAATGCCCTAAGTTGTTAATTTTGCCACCTGATTTTAAAAAATACAAAGCCGCCAGTCGCGACGTATTCGATATTTTTCATCAGTACACAAATCAAGTAGAGGGCTTATCGTTGGATGAGGCTTTCTTGGATATCACTGATTTGTGCGCGAATAATTTGGCCAGTGATGTGGCCCGTGAAATCAAGAAAAAGGTACTTCAACAGACGGGACTAACGATTTCAGTCGGCGCATCTTATAATAAATTTTTAGCCAAGGTGGCTAGTGATTGGATGAAGCCCGATGGGTTTTATGTGATTCCGCCAAGTCATCGACAGCGGTTTATGTCCGACCTAGATATCAAATACATTTTCGGTATTGGTCAGAAATCACGCGAACGTTTGAACGCCAAGAAAATATTTAAATGCTCAGACATTCAGGCGACGCCGCTGGCGGATTTAAAACAGCTGTTTGGCAGTCGTTATCTAGATATGTTCTATATGAGTCACGGCATTGATTTTAGAAAAGTCGATGGTGAAGGCGAACGTAAATCATTTACGTGTGAACTGACCTTTAACGATGATGTGAAAGATCCCTTGATGTTGATGCAGCGATTATTTCGAGTTTACAGCGAATGGTATAGTCGTTTTCAGAAATGGCAATCCAATCAAGCTGAGGTTGGCCCTAATGTTAGTACGCTGGTTGTGAAAGTGAAGTACTTCGATTTTAAGCAAACGACTCACGAGACTCGATTTCGTGGGGATTGTTCTTTTGTTGAATTTCAAAAGCTACTTGAACATATTTTAGCTAAACGTGCGGAACCTATCCGTTTACTGGGGTTGGGTGTGCGGTTAGGTAAACCAGAAGAACATACTCAGATGACATTTCTATAAATTTAAGTCTACGATATCCTTATGTCTAAACTAGTGTTAGTTACCGGTGCTACCGATGGAATTGGCAAAATGACCGCATTGCGATTAGCTGCCGATGGTTATGAAGTCATCATTCATGGGCGCGATCAAAACCGGGTGGATGCCACCGTTGCAGAAATTCAAAAACAAACGTCGGCGCGACTGCACGCCAGTGTTTTTGACTTAAGTTCGCTAGCCGATGTTAGATCGGCCGCCCAGGACCTGCTTCGCCGATTTCCAAAACTAGATATTTTATTGAACAACGCCGGAACCTACCAAAAAGAAAGGCACCTGTCCAAAGATGGTTTTGAGCTCACAATGGCGATTAATCATTTGGGGCCAACGTTGCTGACCCTGTTATTAAAGCCTTCGCTAAAACATAGCCCGCAGGCCAGAGTTATCTTTGTTAGCAGCGTTGCTCATAACCGTGGTCGCCTGGAAAAGGGTAATTATAACTTCGAGAAAAGCTTTGGGGCTTATGAAGCCTATGCGACCAGTAAACTAGCGAATGTGATCACCGTGCGAGAATTAGCTCAATCTTGGAAGCCGGACGGCATATCTATATATAGCCTGCACCCGGGCGTGATTACGACGAAATTGCTTAAGATTGGTTTTAATACAACTGGGGATTCTGTCCATAACGGATCAAACACTAGCGTCTTCTTGGCGACAGCTCACTTGCCGGCAGAAGCTAATGGTGAATATTATGTCGATTCTAAAATCGCTCCTATTTCACCTTTAGCCAGAAATAAATCCGAAACCGATGCATTCTGGGCGTGGACGATGAGCTCGTTGCAGCCGTTTCTTTCCAAATAAAAACTGTCTAAAGTTTTGACAATCGAATGACCGAAAATTCCTAACTACCGATAACGTCTCAGAATGACACAAAATCAAGCCTGTAAAGGGTTTCCCGTCTGGCACGTAGGTTGCGATACCTATAAAGTGAGGAGATTTTATGAAACTCATGATTAAATCAGCTTTGGTAGTTTTTTTCGGTCTATTCTTGATGCTGGCTTCGTGCGCGAAGAAAAATAATTCATCTAGTAATAGAGGCGGAACAGCACCTCGCGGTGATCAAGCAGCAGCAGCCACAACAAATGCGATGGGAATCGCAAAATGTTCTGATGGTGTAACATCCGCTGATGGTCGCATCTTCGACGATACGATGGGCACAATGTTTAGAACCAACTGGTCTAACTTCTTCTCAGCAGTTATGGCTGACAATATGTTAGGTGATCTAAGTGGTTCAAGCACATCAAATACAACCGGTGTGAATGTTTCGATCAAATTGAAAATCGTAAACAATCAATTAAGTTTGAACGACACTAAACTAACAATGCGAGTTCAAGACAGCTTAGTCGGTACAACCAGTGCGGATGGCGGCGAAGTTTTGAAAGCAATCGTTGTTGATTTCACGCAAGCCATTGATGGTCGATTAACAAATGTTTCCAATGGTACAGGTCAATTCACAGTGGTATTCAAAGATAACTACGGCCAAGTGACTTTATCTGGTTCATTCAACCAAACAAAAGCCGAAGGTACAGTTTCTTTTGCCAATTCAGTGCATTATAATAACGAGACTCCGAAATCTGGAAATCTTGGTAAGTTCTCTCTGAATTCTTGTGGACTTTTCTACTAGAAGTTTTATTCTGCGAGCATGGATCTAAACTACACATTTAATTGGCCCATGCTCGACACGGTGGCCGGCGGAAAATCGGTCCTAGACATCCCAGGCCTTGAAATCGACGACGAAGACAAAGCCAATCTCTTCCTTCTTAGCTACGGCTTCGATATCCATAACGAAGATGATCAAAAACGCCTCTGGTACTATCACCGTCGCGCGATTGTTCTGCTAACTGAAAAACTAAATTACCCAATATACGAAATTCCCGAAATTCTGGTCGATCGTAAAAAACTAGGCGATATTCGCAAATTGCTTTATTTTTCATCACCGAAGAATGCGGCGAGCCCGGATTACCAGCGTTGGTCATGTGCTATATTAAAATGCATGCACGTTTTCGTGCATTCTGAAAATGATTTGTTTAGTAATTTCTCGGAAGAAATTCAGAGCCAAGTGCTGTCTGATTTTCAAAGATCGATTTCTCATAACGGTGAGACAAACAAAAAATATCTAAAAGCCGAATCCGGCACATTGCCTGCCGTTGAGTTAATTGATTTTCAATACAAACCATTTAAGACCTCATCCAGTACAGTCATCAAACTTCTGGCTCGTCCCGACGCTTTAGCGATGAAAGTATTCGATAAACTGGGTGTTCGGTTTGTTGTTAAAAATGTGTACGACGTGTTTTCGGTTTTGCGTTTCTTGCTGGATAATAGTGTAATTTCGTTTCCTCATATTATGCCCGACCAATCGTCGAACAATCTGTGTCCGGTAAAATTGTTTCGTGAAACGTTAGAGCAGTACAAATACAATAACAATGGCGTTGATGATTTTAATGCGTTTTTTATTCGGCATTTGGAAAGCAATCGCCAGGAATATGAACTGATTCGAAAGTTTAATCAGCAAACTCATGACGAGTTTAGATTTATCAAATTTATTACACGTAAGTTAATTCACATCGATAAAGATGGAAAAAGAATGTACAATTTCTTCTTCCCTTATGAAGTGCAAATCATGGATGAAGTTTCTTATCAAAAAGTAACCAGTGGGCCTTCTAGTCACGATTCTTATAAAGAACGACAAAAAGAATCGGCCCGAAACCGTTTGTTCTCGAGGACTTAATTCATGCTATTATTGATCCGTTTGCGCTCGATCATTCTTGTCTTGCTCTATCCTATTTACCTTGTAGTGTTGTCGGGTATTTGCGTAATTCTAAATATTTTATTTAATAATCGTAAGATTGATAATTTTATCGTGAAAGTCTGGGCCGCGGGAACGTGCCGAATGTTTGGTGTACGTGTGAAGGTGAATGGTGCCGAACGAGTTCCAAAAAAAACCGGCTGCATTTACGTTTTCAATCATACCAGCTATTTCGATATCTGGGCGATGTCGGGATATTTGCCGTCGTTTCGATTTGGATCCAAAGTTGAATTGTTTAAAATTCCCGTGTTCGGATGGGCTCTGCGTAGGGTGGGTGTGTTGCCGATTGATCGCGAACGTCGTGAATCTGTTTTTCGCGTCTATGCCGAAGCTAAAGAAAGAATTGTGAAAGGCGATCGGTTCGCGCTGGCGCCAGAAGGAACTCGTCAAAATATCGAAAAATTGGGACCGTTTAAATCCGGACCATTTGTGTTAGCGATTCAATGTTCTGCGCCTTTGGTTCCTGTCATTGTAAGAAATGCGAGTCGAGTGATGCCGAAGAGCAGTTTTATCCCGAACTGGAATCGTTGGACTGATGAAATTATATTAGATGTGTTAAACCCAATTGAAACTAAAGATCTAACGGTGGATTCGAAGAAAGAACTGATGGAAAGTACGCGAGCTATTATGGAAGAAGCTCTTGAGTCACCGGAAAAATTTCGCAGCAATTACAAGAGCTAATCAAAATACGGAGCTTGTCAGTATGACAAGCTCGATTCAAATTCAAAATACTATTTGCACTGTCTAAGAACGTAAAGACCTTCGTAAGCTAATTGGTCTGTTACTTTTTGGTTGAATACCAATTGACCATTGGCTGCTACGGAAACAAGACCTTGAAGTTTTCTATCCAAGATATCAACCGTGTTAACTGGTGGGTTAGAGTAGATAGCGAAATGAGGTGTTTCTTTACCAGTTGCTGTCACTGTTGTGTAAACTGCCAAAACAGAATGTTGGTGAGTGTATGTGTAAGGGAAATATTTGATTTTTAGACCTTGGAACGTTTTGCTGTTCGCAGTTTGAACTGGAAACGCGTGAGCTGTTTTAAGGCCTTTGCTTGTAGCGATAAGGTTGTTAGTTGTGTAAATAACGCTTAGGTCCGGTCTGTGAGATGCGTCTGTGCAAGTGTTAGACGTGTAAGCGAAAGTAGATAAAGACAGTAACATGCTGATCACGATCATTTTCATATTGTTCTCCATGGGAAAAAATTTATTTACGAATTTTTTTGCATGGTGAAGTACGCGTGACAACAACAAAACTATAATTTCACTGATTTTTATTTAAGGGTAACGAAAGATTGCATAGATAAAAAACTCCATGACATACTGCCATGGAGTTTTAAGCACTAAACTAATTGCACTAAATTAGCGAAATAGTCAGAGTTTTGGCCGAATACCTATCTGAAATACACTTCAGAAGAACTCACTTCGTACCATGAACCGTTCGCGCGTTGGCAAGTCGTGCCTGAACGAACTTCTGTACGGCCACGTGAGCTGATTTCACTGCGGTAGCTACGGCAAACTTCGCCGCGGTTACGACGATGGTAACCTTCACGAGTCGTTACGAATTGACCATGAGCACCTGAACGTGAACCATAACGAGCGCCATCCCAAGCAACAGGGCGACCTACGGGAGCATAAAGAGATTCCTCTTGAGCATCTCTGATAGCCATTTGGTCCGCGCGATCCAAAGACGCACCGATTGAAGAACCGATAACTGCACCGGCAATAATACCGATACCAGTAGCAAGCACGTTACCGCTGCCGCCACCGAATTGATTACCGATAACACCGCCAACTACGCCGCCAATGATGGCACCGTTGTCAGCTTTGCTGTCTAATGCGAACACATTTAGTGATCCAAGCACTAGTGCTACGATCGAAAACATTTTGATAGTTTGTTTCATAAGCCCTCCAATAAGGAATTATTTTCTTTCCAGGATAATTCCTGGAAAGTTTGAAAACGTAAAATAACTTAAGTTTGCACCTTCGATGAATTTAGAATGTAAAGTCGAAATGCTTTTTGTTCGTTCATCGTAGTTTTTATCGATAGCTATGTATTTGTATTGTTTCGTTCCTGAATGATACACACCTTCATAACTTTCCCACACTCCACGTGCGATCGACTTGTTCTTGTTGAATGATTTCTTTTGTTTTGTCCAATTTTTTTGATCAAAGTACGCGTCGAAAAATAATTTCTGCCAGAACACAATCAGCTCGGGGTCCAATATCTCCACGGTTACATTTGGGGATGCGGCAGAAGTCCACGATGAAGCAATGAGCTTGATCTTAGATACTGGCTTCGGTAGGGCCACACGGGTAATTTTCTCTGGTATTTCCACACCCTCTGGGAGTGCAGTTCCAGTGCCAAATAAATAATTTGGCAAATCATACTGACGACGGAAAAGTGGAACAAGTGATTTGACACTATCTACCCTCTGTAAGAAATGAGCTGCGAAACTACCACAGCCAGCGCCTTCATATTTTTCTGGTGATAAGATCATGCTGAAATTTTCCGCAGGATTGTTAGGGTGATTGAAAAATTCAAATGTTTCATTCACGATGTTTTCACAATCCGTTTCAGTGATTTCAATGACTGTGGCCATCAAGAAAATTCGTTTTGAATCACCAGCAGCGGCGGCTTTTTCATTTTCTTCAACAAAATATTTAAAACGGTTCTCTAGTTCACCAGGGGCTTGAATGAATCCGTCTTTGAACGTCGCAAGGAGGGAGCCTAAACCCCAACCGCCATCTAGCAATACTTGATGTTGATCCGTGGATTCACCCGATAAGCCCATCATTGATTCAAAAGGTTGATCGCCGATTTTACATTTCCAGCCAATCATTTCATGGCCCGGATGAAAGTTTTTTTGAAAGCTAAATGAGTTGATAGAATTTCGAAGGCCTTCTGGGGTGCGGAAATCAACGACAATAGACGGAACCCGGGATACTAAGATAAAATAATTTTTAGGTTTTTCGTTCAACTGGAAATACAGTTTAGACAAGGTTTGTGGCCAACCCAAATTGCTGAAATCGTCAGCGTGAGTTGTGCAAAAGCTAGCTATTATAATAAAAAAATATAAAAAGCGCCTCATCAAGGCACTCGTTATATTTCAATTCTGCTATTTTTGAATCTTAGTTTTTTGATTTTTGTATTAATTCAAGGAATGTCAAAAATGGGTACGCCCTTTTTTACAATTGGGCGCTAGCCAGTGCGTTTATTTGGTGGCAATTTATCTACATTTTGACAGACGGAGAGGGTACTTGAGCTACTTTTTTGTTTGTATCGGGAGTTAGCTTCCATGTTGTTAAATAGCTGTTGTAGCTAAATGTTACTTTCTTGGAGCCCAGATCCATATGAATTTTGACCTCTTTGGGGCCAACGCTTTCTAATTTTAGAATTTTGAAAAACTTTGGATTCACTTGCAACTCAGTCGTTGCCAAATAAGATAAATAGTCCCAGCGGATGAAAGGCTCAAACGTCTTGCCGTCGTCAAGGCTGCGAAAAGATCCGACGTACCAAACGTTTTTTGTAATACAAACGGGCCAATTTTCATCTTTGAAAAATTCAAGCTTAGTCCATGTGACGCCATTGTCCGTGCGGTATATACCGTTAGACGAAATAAGTCCGCGATTAGGGGATTCGTTCGACATATCGCTCGAAAAAATTCCTGAGGCTGTTAATTCGCTTAGCGTTTTTACCACTTGATTGTTTTGTGTCGGGCGTAATTTTTTCCACCAAACTTCGCCATGTTCTGCCAGACGCGAGACAACCCAGCGGCTGGGCTCAAGATCCACAATTTCCAATTTTGATTTTAACTTGGGGCCGTTATCCCGATGAACCAAACTGAAAGCGCGTTTTTTATCTGTCACGATGGCTTTAAGATCGGCAATGTTCAGCAGTTCGTTTTGCGTTGTACGAACAGCGCGACCTTCGCGGTATTTGATTTCTGTCCAACCATTTTTTTTGTGCATAACCCACGACGCGAAATCGGCTTTTAAAATAACGTGACCGGAATCAATAAAGCCATTTTGGCCATTAAACACCACGCGAATTTTATCTTCTTTCCATTCTAAAACTTTGAGACGAGTTCCTTGGGGAATCGTTGTGATCATCCGTGAGCCGTCGTCAGAAGACTCTTTCAAAAATGTCGACATGTGCGTCAAAGCAACGCCCACATCTTCGGAGAACGATGTGAAATCGCTAGCACGGGCAAAACCATGTTTGCCTGTTTTTAAATTTTCAATTTCAATCCAATCTTCTGATTGAATGCTAACGAGGCGAACCACATCGTCTTTAGAAATGAAAAAGGCCTCTTTTGATTTGGTCTCACGTTTTTCGCTGACTGAGTAGCTGCGTAGAGACGTAATTAAATCAGAAACGTGGATATCTTTGGCCATTTCGTGCGATTCAAAAAAGAAGTCACGTTTGTCCCATGTAATCTGATACGTGTTCGTTTCTTCAGTTCTTATTTTTTTTGATTCTAATTCGTCTTCAGAAAGTTGGCCGGAAGGGAACTGACTGTGCGGTGTTTTGTAGAATAAAGGGGCACCTTTTTCAAAGTGGGAAGCTAGGGACGTGGACAGGCCTAAAAAAGACCCCAAACAAGACCCAATTAGTGCGCGTTTGATCAATCTCTTTTCCCAGCTCATTTTTTATGTTTTCCTTAGGAAATACCCTGCTTTAATTTTCTAACGAGGCGCCTAAGGGCACAAGACCTTTTGACCTAAAACTTGTCTTTAGTTAGAACTATTCCTTTCAACTAACCTTTAGCAGGGGGCTTTTCGTGGGAACTAATCAAAATTTGATCTCAAATCTAAAAAGTATTGGCGTTCTAGGCGCTGGGCAAATGGGCAACGGTATTGCTCAAGTGGCTGCGGCTACCGGATACGATGTGATTCTATGCGACATATCCGACGAATCGCTGAAAAAAGCCATAAAAACCATTACGAACTCATTGGAGAAGCTGGTTTCTAAGAATTTAATCCCTGAAGATTTAAAAACAGCGTCTTTGTCGCGAATCAAAACAACGACTCAGTTAGGTGATTTGAAAAACGTGGATGTTTTCATCGAAGCGGCGACAGAGAATATTGATTTAAAAATTAAAATCTTCAAAGACGTGGATGCATTGATCAAACCAGAGGCGTATTTATTTTCTAACACATCATCGATCTCAATCACTAAATTGGCGGGCGCAACGAAACGGCCACAAAAAGTCGCTGGCATGCATTTCATGAATCCGGTGCCATTGATGAAGCTAGTTGAAGGTATCCGCGGATTGCAAACGACGGATGAAACATTTGATGTGATGAAACAACTAACGGAAAAATTAGGTAAAACATTTGTTCCTTCGGTCAAAGATATGCCCGGATTTATCGTTAATCGCATTTTGATGCCGATGATAAATGAAGCGATCTACACCCTGCATGAGGGCATTGCTGATGTCGAGAGCATTGACCAGGCGATGAAACTGGGAACCAATCAACCGATGGGTCCGTTAACTCTTGCGGATTTTATCGGATTAGATACTTGCCTTTCGATTATGCATGTATTGCATGATGGTTTAGGCGACAGCAAATACCGCCCATGCCCACTTTTAACGAAATATGTAGAAGCTGGTTGGTTAGGTAAAAAATCAGGACGAGGATTCTATAATTATGGGACATGAATATAATCATATTAAACTAAATACTGAAAACGCATTGTGGACCTTGACGATCAATCGTCCCAAAGCTCTGAACGCGTTAAATGGCGAAGTGCTGGATGAAATGGGTCAGTTTCTTCGTCAAATTTCAGAAATGGAATTTGAACATTGCCGTGGTTTGATTATCACGGGTGAAGGACCAAAAGCTTTTGTGGCGGGTGCGGATATTAAGGAGCTCAATAGCTTAGATGAATCTGGTGCTCAGGTATTTGCTCAAAAAGGTCAGCGCGTATTTCAAGAATTGAATCTGCTTAAAGTTCCTGTCATTGCGGCTGTTAATGGTTTTGCTTTAGGTGGTGGGTGTGAACTCGCGCTGGCGTGTGATTTTATTTATGCGACTAAGAATGCTAAGTTTGGTTTACCAGAAACATCGCTGGGTTTAATCCCAGGATTTGGTGGAACGGTTCGCATGGCGCGTGCTATTGGTATTCGTGCGACTCGTGAACTTGTCTATTCGGGAGAAATGATTTCGGCAGAGGAAGGCATGCGCTTAGGTTTAGTTCGCCGTGTGTTTGAAACTTCGGATGAAATGATGGCTGAAGCAAAAAAGAAAATGGAATTGATTTTCACGCGCGGGCCTTTAGCTGTTGCGAGTGCTAAAAATACAGTGAACCGGGTGTACGACATGGATATCGATGAGGCACTTAAATACGAAGCTAGCAGTTTTTCAAAACTATTTCAAAGTGAAGATGTTCGTGAAGGAACACAAGCCTTTATCGAATCTAGAAAGCCAGCTTTTAAAGGTCATTAAGAATTAAAGGAAATTTTAGAATGAAGTACAAGAATCCTATTCGTGTAGTCACAGCAGCTGCCTTGTTTGATGGTCACGATGCCACCATCAACATCATCCGTCGAATTTTACAAGACGGTGGTGCCGAGGTCATTCACCTAGGTCATAACCGTAGCGTCAAAGACGTTGTCAAAGCCGTGATTCAAGAAGGCGCGCAAGGCGTATGTGTCAGCTCGTATCAGGGCGGACATATGGAGTACTTCAAGTATTTAAAAGATATCTTAGACGACTGCGGACTATCGCACGTAAAAATTTTTGGCGGTGGCGGTGGTGTAATCGTTTGGGAAGAAAAAATTGAATTAGAAAAATACGGTATCAGTCAAATCTTTCATCCGGATGATGGACGACGTTTGGGACTAGAGGGTATGATCAATATGATATTGACCGAGTGCGATTTTGATCCGCGCACCGTTGTGCCTAAGCGTATTCCTAAGAACGATGCGTATGTAAAAACATTTGGTTCTGATCCCATTCCGCAAATTGAATTGGGTCGCGCGCTTTATGCCGCCGAAATGGGTGATAAAGTTGATTTAGGCCAGTACAAGTTAGATGGTTTTAAAAATAAATCGGGAAGCATTCCGCCCGTAATTGGAATCACAGGTACAGGCGGGGCCGGAAAATCGTCATTAATTGATGAAATTGCATTAAGGTTTCTACATTTCTATCCTAATTTAAAAATTGCGATTGCGTGCGTAGATCCTTCGAAGCGTAAAACTGGCGGTGCACTGCTTGGGGACCGCATCCGAATGAATTCGTTATCTCGTGATCGTATTTTCATGCGCAGCTTAGCGACACGTGGTTCGGGTGTCGAGATTTCAAAACAGTTAATCGATGTGCTAGATATCTATCGCAAATTAGATTTTGATTTAATCATCGCCGAAACCAGTGGTATTGGCCAGGCGTCATCGCAAATCACTGATCTGTGCGACATTCCTCTGTACGTTATGACCAGCGAGTTCGGAGCACCTTCGCAATTAGAGAAAATCGATATGATCGATTATGCGCATTTAATCGCTATTAATAAATCAGATCGTAAAGGATCGCTAGATGCGCAAAAAGCGGTTCAAAAACAGTATAAGCGTTCACGCAAATTGTTTGATGAGAATATTCAAGTTCCTGTTTTCTTAACTCAAGCGGCACAGTTTAACGATGCCGGTGTCAATCAGTTGTTCTTTGAAATGATGGAGCAGACTAAAGCCTTTGAAGCTAAGAATTCAAAAACACCGCAAGCAGCGTCAAAATGGAATCTGACAGCGACTCAGAAGGCGTCGGTGGTAGCTGGTGCGAGTGCGCCAGTTATTCCAGGGCACCGGACTCAGTATTTGCTAGAAATCACAAACACGGTTCGTAATTATAAGAAGCGCGTTCAAGATTTGTCGGAAGACTTATCGATTGTAGGCAGTTTGAGTCGTATTGGTTCTACATCGTTAAAAGATAAAATTAATTCGGGCGATATTGAAAACTACCGCACGGATGTTTTGAAAAAGCTAGACGAGAGTGAACGTAAAGACTTGTTGTCATGGGACGAAAAAGCGAAAACGTACCAAGCTGATCAAATGATTTTTAAAGTTAGGGATAAAGAATTTAAAAATCCACTGACGTCATTGTCACTGTCGGGAAGTAAGATTCGCAAAGTCGTGTTCCCTAAGTTTCGGGACTGGGGCGATCGCTTCCGTTTCTTGAAACTGGAAAATGTGCCGGGCGAGTTCCCATACACGGCGGGCGTGTTTCCGTTAAAACGCGCGGATGAAGATCCGAAACGTATGTTCGCGGGAGAAGGTCCACCCGAGCGTACAAATAAACGTTTCCATTTTCTATGCGAAGGTGAAACGGCTCATCGTTTGTCGACGGCCTTTGATTCGGTGACCCTGTATGGACAAGATCCTGATTTACGTCCAGATATTTTCGGTAAAGTCGGCGAAAGTGGTGTTAGCATCTGTTCGCTTGCGGATATGAAAAAACTGTATGATGGTTTTGATTTGTGTTCGCCTAATACCAGCGTCAGTATGACGATTAATGGTCCGGCTCCAATTATCTTGGCATTTTTCTTTAACACGGCATTTGATCAGCAGGTCCTTAAAAAAGAAAAGGAACTGGGTCGTAAGTTGACCGATGTAGAATCGCAAACCGTTATGGATTGGACCCTGCAAAATGTGCGTGGAACAGTTCAGGCCGATATCTTAAAAGAAGATCAAGGTCAGAACACATGCATCTTCTCGATTCAGTTTGCTTTAAAAATGATGGGTGATATTCAGGAATACTTTGTTAAGAAAAGTGTTAAGAATTTTTACTCGGTCAGTATTTCCGGCTACCACATCGCTGAGGCAGGCGCGAATCCGATTTCACAGTTAGCTTTTACTTTGTCGAATGGTTTTACCTTTGTTGAGTACTACTTAAATCGCGGAATGCACATTGATGATTTCGCGGCGAATTTAAGTTTCTTCTTTTCGAACGGTTTGGATCCTGAATACACGGTGCTTGGTCGTGTAGCTCGTCGTATTTGGGCTATTGCGATGAAGGAATTGTATAAAGCTAACGATCGTTCGCAAAAACTAAAGTATCATATTCAGACTAGTGGTCGATCGCTGCATGCACAGGAAATCGCATTCAATGATATTCGCACGACATTACAGGCTTTGCTAGCGATTCAAGATAACTGCAACAGTTTGCATACAAATGCGTACGATGAAGCTATCACGACTCCGACTCAAGAATCAGTTCGTCGTGCGATGGCGATTCAAATGATCATCAATCGAGAGTTCGGCAATACGAAGAATGAAAATACGCTACAAGGTAGTTTCTATATCGATGAGTTAACTGATCTTGTAGAAGAAGCGGTTCTTGAAGAATTCATGCGTATTAACGAGCGCGGTGGTGTGCTTGGCGCAATGGAAACGCAGTATCAGCGATCGAAAATTCAAGAAGAGTCTTTGTACTATGAAAAACTAAAACACGACGGCACATTGCCAATCATTGGGGTGAATACATTTATTGATCCAGCGACGTTGAAATCGGATTACGTTCCGCCAAAAATTGAATTAGCGCGTGCAAGCTATGAAGAAAAACAATTGCAGCTGAATCGTGTAACTCAGTTAAAAGTGGATCATAAATCGGAAGCGGATAAATTATTGACTGAACTAAAGACGACAGCATTAAGTGGCGAGAATATTTTTGCGGCGTTAATGAAGGCGGCTCGTCACTGCAGCTTGTATCAAATGACTCAGGCTTTATACGAAGTCGGTGGGGAGTATCGAAGAAATGTTTAATTTAAAACTGGTTTCACTTTGGGTTTTATTGTTCGGCGCCGTAGCGTTTGGCGTGACGGAATCTTCGGAGGAAACTCCAGTTCGGTATCGACTACAGAATTTTTTTGGCGCTGATATATACACAGGTCCTACCATGGTGACGGGCGGATTTTCCGATCAGAAGAATCCTAACTCGTATGGTTTTGCGTTGAACGTATTTTTTATGCCCGTTGATCAGGTGCCATTTCCAAGTTACATGAGCATTGGAAACTATAATTTTTCCATGGTCAGCAAAGATTCTTCATACCCAATGCCCGTGGGACAAGAGGTATTATTTTCAACATCATACATGAATTTAATGGTGTCTGTTTATAGCACTCATAATTGGGGATTATACATTGGCGTAGGGTACTCGCTTATATCGCTCCTTAACGACAAAGATACGAAAAATATTCAGAACTATGGTTCTCAACAGTACGAATTGCAAGCTCGTTACAAGCTGACAGATCGTTGGGGATTGAACTATCGAACTAAATGGCAGCAAATAAATCAGTTCCAAAGCGGAAACTTTTCTTTTATAGAGATGTGGACTCACCTTTTGGGGGTAAGTTATTTGATCTTCTAGTTCATAAGGGGGCTCATGAAAATCACGGCTGTCATTTTAGCGTTTTTGCTTTCGTTGACCTCAATGGCTCAAGTTTCTCGTAACGTATTCACCAACAACAGTCGTACAGTTGTTGGTCAAGATAACACGCGACTGGTTGATGCCAATATGTTGAGTATTCCATTTAAATATCGCGATATCGCGGAATCCGTTGGATTGATGTCGATGGGGTGCACGGCCACTCATATAGGAAATGGGCTAGTTATCTCTGCTGGACATTGTTTTGAGGAAGGCAAAATAGCTCGATATCGGTCGATATGTGGCGGAATTCAAGTTTTCTGGAACGTGCGTGAGGGGCGACAACCATCAGGTGTTAGCAATTGCCGTCAGTTGTTAGTTTTAGAATTGAACAATCAAAAAGATTACGCTCTTTTCCGGGTGGACAATCCACCACGCTCCGCCGTTAAAATCAGATTGTCAGGTCGCCCAGCACTGGGAACTAGAGTTACCATTTTCTCACATCCATTTAAAAATCCACTCACATGGTCTGGTACGTGTGAGATCAGGCGAGCATTGAATTTTGGATTACCTCTGCATGCGATTCATCATACCTGCGACACAAACCCGGGTAGCAGTGGAGCTGCAATCATCGATGCGATGACTTTGGAAGTGGTGGGTATTCATGGTGGCGGCGTTTCTGTTGGTTCCACTGGCGCGAACTATGCGACCTATATCGACTGGACCTATATTCCGGCCGTGTTGCAGCGATTAGGGTATAGATAGGTTATAGCGCTCAAAACTAATTTTCTAAAAGTCTGGCAAAAATGACGGGTTATTCACCAATCTGGTTCAAGTAATCAATGCGGATGTCGGTCGTAAATGCTTTGTAGGTATAATAAAGCACAACGACCGTTAGGAATTGTAAGGCAACTACGACTATCGTGGCGATCATGCGTTTACTAGAATTCGTTTCAATTTTTAAATATTGAGCCAAATTTTTCAAAGACGCGTAATTGAAAATGATAGGAATAAATACGGCTGCTAGTAATCCCATCACGATGGCTTTGCGGAGCAAAGCTGAAGGCGTCGCCTGCGGTGCAGATTCCGCATCGTTATCAACCAAGGATATGTCAAAACCTTTAATAAGACGAGCCGCTTCCGTTTCATCTTTCCAATCTACCATCAAGTCGTAACGACCATGATCGCCACCGACAATGATTGAAGAATACTCTTTTGATCCGATGATCTCGGAATTAATACCATGACTGAGTAAAGCTTCTTTGGCTAAATGGGCCGATGTTTGACTCGTGAAACGCGCAACTTTTTTCATGTGGTTTTAGCGTAACGAAGGTTTGGGACTTAAGCAATAGGAACTAAAGATAAGACTGGTATATCTTATCGGCTACATCGATGCCATCGCACGCGGCCGATGTGATCCCGCCGGCATAACCGGCTCCTTCGCCCGTGGGATATAGGTTTTTGTGAGATACGCTTTGCAATGTCAGATCATCGCGAGTGACGCGAATGGGGCAACTTGTGCGCGTTTCAACACCATAGAACTGAGCTTGGTCAATCACGAAGCCCTTCATTTTGGTGTCGAAGTTTTCTAAACCTTTAAGTAGAAACTGATTTACTTTCTTTGGTAAAAGATTCTGTAAGTTAACACCAACTACACCGGAAGGCGAGGAACCAACAATAGTTGCGCCCATTCTATTTTTCAAAAAATCGGTAATTTTTTGAGCCGGCAATTGTTTAGTTCCACCAGCGGCTTGAACCGCTTTGAAGGCTTTGGTTTCGATATCACGACGAAGTTTCATGCCGCCCCATAAGTCGTTCGACGTGTCTTTGCCGGCTTCAATTGTCACTACAATTGCACTATTCGCCCATTGTGAATTACGGTTAAAGTTACTCATGCCGTTGCATACCAGCCCATCAGCTTCGGTACCGCTGGATAAAACAAATCCACCTGGACACATACAGAAACTATAGACACCCGTGTTTGTATCATGGTCATGGTAAGTTAATTTGTAGTTTGCACTTCCCAATTTTGGGTGTGCGAAATAGTCTCGATATTGAATTTTGTTAATTGCTGACTGGGGATGTTCGATACGTAAACCTAAGGCATAGGATTTAGCTTCCATTGCTACCGAATGTTTTTCCAGGGCGTGGAATACATCATTCGCAGAATGGCCAGTAGCTAGAACAACATGATCTGATAGATACGTGTCACCACGTTCCGTAATCACGCCTTTGATAGAACGGGCATCGCTGACGAAATCTACGATTTGTGTATCGGGAAAAAACTCGCAGCCATTTTGCAACAAGAACTGACGCATTTTAGGAATCACACGTCTGATTTTGTCCGATCCCACGTGCGGATTGGATAGAAATTCGATTTCAGCGGGGGCGCCAAACTGAACCAGACGATTCATTACATAAGGAATATGCGAGGATTTAATTCGTGTGATTAGCTTGCCGTCTGAATACAACCCCGCACCACCTTCACCAAAGCAGACATTATTTCTAGGATCCAGTTCGCCGTAACGCCAGAATTTGTTAATTCCCATGATTCGTTTTTCAGCGACTGAACCGCGCTCAAAAAGAAGGCAAGGAATGCCGCGTTCCACCAATCGAAGGGCGGCAAACAGGCCCGCCGGGCCGCTACCCACGACAATGGGTTTAGACGACACGGTTTTATTCAATTTTGGCAGATGAAATTCGATTTGAGTTAAAGTTTCATTTTCGCCAGCAACTTCAATACTGTAAACGAAATGCGGGTTGTGGCGCTGTCTTGCATCGACGCTTTTTTTAAGGATACGATAGTCGCTGAACTTAGGCTCAAGTAACTCAAGTTTTTCCTTAATATCCTCATCTAGACCCACTTTGATATCTTTGAAAACTTTTGTCATTAAATCGGGATAGTCTTTTGACAGTCGGCTAGTCAAGTCTATAGAATCGCGGTATGTGGATTTTAAAAGTTTTACCAAGAAAAAGATTGAGTAAATTTGTAGGCCGTTGGGCTTTTAAAAAATTTCCTAAGCCATTGCAGATTCGTATCAATTTTGCGTACGCTCGTTTTTTTAATATCAACCTTAATGAAACCGAGTTTCCTTATTACGATTACAATTCATTAGGTGAATTTTTCATTCGTCGTTTGAAGCCGAGTGCGCGTCCCATAGCGCCAGCTCCTATCATCCATCCGTGTGATTCTGCAATTGCTCAGCACGGTCCGATCAATGGGACTGTGATGATTCAAGCTAAGGGCAAAGATTTTATCGTAGAGAAGCTAATTAAGATCCCTGATGCGAAAGAGAAATACCAAGATGGCTATTTCCTGACGTACTATCTATCGCCAAAAGATTACCACCGCGTTCATTCGCCTGTGACGGGATTTATTACTCAGATTCAGTATTGCACGGGCGACTTATGGCCGGTGAATCAATGGGCTCTGGACAACATTCCCGAACTGTACTCGGAAAATGAACGTATCTATGTGGAAATAGCGACCGAGAACGGACCCGTAGGGGTTGTGTTTGTTGGGGCCACGAACGTGGGTTCGATTGTGTTAACGTTTGATCGTAAAATTTTTACGAACTGGAAGCTAAAAACGATGAACAAAGTTTACGATCAACCTATCGCTATCGAAAAAGGTGCCGAGCTAGGCATGTTTCGGATGGGCAGCACAATCGTAGCTTTGTACAACAAAGAAATGATTGATCTGCATCGCGACTCGTTAGATATCAGGCCGGTCGTAAAAATGGGTCAGCCTCTGCTTAAAAATCCTATTAAATAACAAAAACAGCTTTTAAAGCACTGGGTAGGAACACTCAGTATCGCTGGTTTCCTGAACGATGACCTGAACCAATTCAGGCATCATCGGTTTTAATTTTTCAAACAACCAAACGGTAATATTTTCAGTGGTGGGATTCTTTAATCCCGGTACATCATTTAGTAATTTATGATCGATTTTCTTCATAACCGGTGCTGCTGTTTTAGTGATGTCGTTATAGTCGATTAACCAACCAATTTTAGCGTCAATAGCGCCTTGTAGGCGTAAAGTAATTTTAAAGCTATGACCATGGGTATGAGCACATGGATGCGATGAGGGCAGGTTCGGAAGAAATCGAGCGGATTCTATCGAGAAGGACTTTTTAATTTCAACAGTTTGAATTTTTGGCGCTTTAGATTTCATGGAAAACCTCTTTTAGAATGGTCTTTTTATGGAAATAGTCATATAATTCTTTCTATCGAGGCGGCAAATGGAAACTACAACATTGCAGTTACATAAACAAAATTTCAAATTTTCATCGGCTCATTTTCTGATTTTTAATAAGCAATCTGCCGAACGTTTGCATGGTCATAACTATCAAGTTAAGGTCGATATTGTTGTGCCTCCAGAGCAGGAGTTAAACAAAGAAGGCTACTTTGTTGATTTCAATGTATTTAAGAAAATCATTAAAACTAAGTTAGATCAATGGGACGAAATGGTCCTGCTTCCCGGTAAACACGAAGACATGAAGTTCACCGAGAATGGCCCTTCACTGGAAGTGCGTTTCCGTGAACGTTTTTATGTGTTCCCTAAAAATGAAGTTTTGCGCTTGCCAATAACAAATACTTCGGTAGAGCAGCTGTCCCAGTTATTGGCTCAGCACTTTATTGCTGAATTTAGGGCTTACGGTGTGCAAAAAGTACAAGTTTCCGTAGAAGAAACGCGTGGCCAAGGTGCCAGCACGACCGCCGGGCTGTAAAATTTATTCAATTGATTTTCAATAACCTTCGTTTCTAAGATATTGATTAATTTAGTATCGGCGGGCATGGTAAATTCCCCGCATGCGTATCGAATTCAACCGCCCCTATAAAATTCAAAAAATTTTAAAATTAGACCAAAACCCCGAGGTCACAGATCGTTTATACGATTTAGGATTTCTGGAGGGTCTTGAAATTGTCGTGGAAAAACGAATGCCTTTTGGCGGACCTTGGATTGTGTCTTCACCCATGATTTACGTAGCTTTACGAGACGAAGAATTTAATTGTTTGGAGCTGAAATGAGCCACATTTATGTATTAGTTGGTCAACCCAACAGCGGAAAGACGACTCTGTATAATTGGCTAACGGGTTCTAACTACAAGACTGTGAACTATCCTGGATCAACAATTGAGTTTTCGATGGGACAAATCGATCTCAAACATGGAACGAATAAAACATTTGTGGATACACCGGGAACGTATAGTTTAATTCCCAAAAGTCCTGACGAGGTCGTTACATTTCAAGTTATGTACGATAACGAGCTAACTAAAAAAGCGCACTGTGTATTAGTGATCGACGGTTTACATTTAGAGCGTCAGCTAACGATGGCTTTCCAAATGAAACAGGCAGGAGTTGATTTTTCCATCGTTGTCACGATGGCCGATTTATTAAAAGAGCAAAATACCCATATTGATTTTGCTGGATTATCAAAATCACTGGGTGTTGCCATTTATACCTTTAACGGACAAACGGGCGATGGTTTAGATAAAATAGTGGCCGGTTTGCCATTGGCTGTTTCTGAAATCCCAAGAAAAAAATTATCTTGGACTTATTTAGATTTTCAACGGGCGCGCATTAAGGCGATGGAAGAAATGGACAAGGTCACTCGTAAAACAAATACGAATGATATTTATGGATTTACAAAGAAACTAGATAAATTATTTTTAGGTCCCTTTGGGTTTGTATTTTTTATCGGTATCATGACGCTGTTGTTTGCGTCGTTGTTTTGGTTTTCAACTCCATTTTCTGATTTAATCGAAGGCGGTTTTGGCTGGGTCGGAGCGCAAATTGAAACGAAGTTCCCCGAATCATTTTTAGCAACCTTTGTTTCTCAAGGCGTGGTGGCCAGTTTTGCGGCGATTTTGGTTTTTGTTCCTCAAATTCTATTTTTATTTTTGGGCTTGGGTTTTTTAGAGTCTAGTGGTTATTTGCCGCGGGCAGCAGCATTGATTGATCATCCTCTTAGAAAAATGGGGTTGGGCGGGCGTTCGTTCGTTCCATTGTTGTCTGGCTTTGCCTGCGCTATTCCGGCATTGATGGCGACGCGAAATATTTCTTCGAAGCGTGACCGATTTATCACAGCCGCCATCATTCCGATCATGAGCTGTTCGGCGCGCTTGCCTGTTTATGGTTTGCTGTTGCTGTTTTTATTTCCTGACAATGCGCTATTGGTCGGGTTCGTATTCGCTGGATTGTATCTATTGGCGTTGGTGTTTGGTGCCATCGCTTCGTTGATCCTGTCGAAATTTATAAAGCCGTCAAAAGATCAGTTCTTTATGATGGAGCTTCCTTTATATCGTCGGCCACGTTTTCGCATCATTGTAAAACAAGCTTTGCAAAAGACTCGATCGTATGTGACTCGCGCAGGTCCCATTATTTTGGCATTTGCCGTCTTGTTATGGTTAGGTGCCCAGTTTCCACGAGTGGAGGCTAAGGCTCCGGATTTGGCAGATAGTTATATCGGACAATTGGGACACATCATGGAACCCGTGTTCAAGCCAATGGGCGTCGATTGGCGCGTGGGTGTTGGCTTAATTTCTGCGTTTGCGGCACGCGAAGTATTTGTATCAACAATGGCTGTTACGTTTAAAGTGACAGCAGATGAAGCTCAGCAAGAACACGATCTACTGGCCATAATGAACGAAGCTAAATTTGCAGATGGAACGCCGATCTTTACGGTCGGCAGCGTTTTAGGATTGATTTTCTTTTTCATGATCGCCCTGCAATGTATGACAACAGTTGCTACTCAGATACGCGAATCCGGCTCTGTCAAATTTGCTTGGGGGCAGTTAGTGATTTTGAATATAGTAGCGTACGTCGGAGCGGTGTTGATTAATCAGGGATATCGGTTCTTTTTTCTTTAGAAGAACCGATAATTTACGGGTCTACTCTTGGCGTTTCATATAATAATAGCGGCGATACCATGGTTTAGTTTTTCGTTTTAAATCACTTGCCGTATCTGTTGGGAATATCGAAATTCGGAATAAATTATGAGGGTTGTCCGCGAAATGCAGAACACCACGGGTGGTGTTAACGGCAAACGCGTAACCGGCGCGTTTGGCTAGGTGAATATCGCGATCTGAGCGATCTCCGTAGGTGTACGCGTAGCTTAAAATAGGTGAGCCGAATTCTTTTTCCAACGCCGATTTTGAATTTTCGAATTCTTGAACAGCCTGGTCATGATTCATCTGAGATAGTTTTTTATGATCAAACCCGTGACTGCCAATTTCCATATCGTGTGCCAAAGTCTGGCGTTGATCAGGGGACATCAATTTTAATTGTGGTGCTTTGGAATCGGCATCCCAGAAGTTATGGGAATGGGGATTCGTCAACAGGTAGAAGACCGCTTTCATTCCATGTTTTTTTAAAATCGGAACGGCCTTTGTCAGATTATTTTCATAGCCATCGTCAAAACTGATTACGACTGGGCGTTTTGGAAATGGGCGGCTTGGATTTTTCTTATATTCCAATAAATCTTTGAACGTCAGAGTTTCAAAACCGGCGTCTTTTAAATAGGACATGTGTTCATCAAAGCGACTTTCCGTCACGTAAATTTTGTGTGGGGATTCGAAACTAGGCTCTACAATTTGGTGATACATTAAAATAGGAATATTCTTTTTTACTCGGCGTTTGAATTGAGCCCACTCATATATATCCACAATCTGATCAACTTCGTACTGGCGATTGAAATAACTATTGGCGCGCTCTTTTAGTTTTGCGATCGGGTGGTTGTTTAATATGTTTGGCTGCTTCAAGATTGATTCTAAATCCGATTTCAACGCTTCGAAGTTGACGGCGTATTTAGTTTGGTAATCGATATCGCCAAAATTTGATTCCGCACACTGAACAAAGTTATCCGGGGTGATCATACCTAAATACAGTTCTTCGCCAATCGCCATTGTTGGTTTTTGCAAATACAGACTTTCAATAGCGATGCGGCCAGAACCAAAAACTAAATCAGAACAAGAGATGGTGTGAAATAAATTATCTAATTTGCCTAAAAACTTGAACTGGTTCGGGTAGGCTAAAGTTAGGCGCTTGATATTCTGTTGAGTCGCATCGGAAAAAAATGAAACTTCGCCGCCACCAATTTGGAAAACCACATTAGGGTATGTTTTCATCCACTTTTCTACATTTGAATTAATAATATTTTCCCAGTTCAAACCTTTAGGTCCTGATGTGCGGCCTAGAAATGAAACAGTGAATGGGCGATCACTACGCGGTGTCGCGGCAGGAATCAAAGAATCAATGTATTCTGTATTTAAAAAATTGCGGGCGATTTGAACTTGAGCTTCATGAAAACCAAATTGTTGCACGAAATGTTTTTTAATATTCTCGCAAACAGCCAGAATATTTTCACCATAAATATTAAATAGTTTTTTGGAATAAGAATAGTGCTGCTTGCCATGCAAAGTAGAAACTAAAGCGCAGCGACTAAATCGGGTTGCCCAAAAACCAATGCGAACCGCTGCGCGTGAATGAGCATGAATCGTATCGATATTATTATTTTTGATAAAACGACGTAAAAAAACGATACTGCGAAGGCGTCTTGCAAATGAGGCATTATGAATGGGAAGTGGAATAAAAGCGGCTTTTGTGCGTTTATGAATTTTATCACTAACGATATAGCATGAATGGCCGCGTTTAATCAGTTCATCTGTTAGGTCGATGGCATAAACTTCGGCGCCGGTTAATTCTACTTGTGACAATAAATGGACGACTCGCATCCTAATCAATTAGCAAATTTGGCTATTTGAGTCACCCAAAGACTTTTGTGATTTATTAAAAATCAGACGCTTTAGTTAGCTTTAAACGGTCCTCGTCCTCATCAAATGGGATTAATTCTTGAGGCGTTTTTGATGTTTTAGGCTTGTTAGTTAAGTTAGGCTCTAAAACCATCTTTTTGGCTTTAGCTTTAACGTCTTCGGCTATGGGTGCTGTTTCTGTTTTGGTTTCTACCTTCGCTACATGTTTAGCTTCGGCTGTCGGAGCTTTTACCGAAGAGCGAGACGTATCTGTTTTAGCATTGCGTAATGGAACTACAGAAGCTTTGCCAGTGGACGGAGTAGGCATGTGGGGCGGGCGTTTGGCCGGAGTAAATTGTTTAACTTGTGGCTGCTTAACCGCACGAGTGGTTTCGGTTACGACAGGAATTTCACGCTTCACCGGTTTAAGAGATTCTACTTTTGTGGAGGTAGTGAAATGGGAAGATGCCGGTAAGCCATCGTGGTGTTCTTTGATTTGTTTGATGATATCTTGTTGTGAGGTCACGAGTTCAGATAAAAGTGCACGCAGATTTTTTGTATTCGTTGCTTGTTCTTGACTGGACAATGAAATTTCGTTGTTGATGTCGGACACTTTTAATGTGCCAGACAAAATGCTGTTTAAAAGTTCGTGTGAGCTTTGGGCTTGATCACAGCCTTTCTTGATATTTACGGTCGTTTCATTGATCAAAGATGAAATGTCTTTCGCTGCGGAACTACTTTTTTGAGCCAGGTTGCGAACGGCTTCCGCCACTACAGCAAAGCCTTTGCCTTGTTCCCCGGCACGTGCCGCTTCAACGGCCGCGTTTAATGCTAAAAGATTAGTTTGGAATGCGATGTCTTCGATCATGCTAAGGATTTCTGTGATTTTTTTAGAGGATTGCGACACTTCGTTCATGGATTGATACAATTCAGAAATGGCTTTCACGCTAGATTCAACCGTTGTGCGTGATTGATGTGATAACATCGCTGCTTGTTTTGCATTTTCTGATGTCGTTTGAACGAGGTTATTTAAATTTTCGATGTCGGATGTTGAACGCTCTGAAGAGTTTACAACATATTGGATGGAGTTCATCAATGAATCCATCGTGTGGCGAGTGCGCTGATTGAGATTGTTAATTTCTTCCTGGTGGAAATCAGCTTGGGTATTTTCGTCGTCTTTTTGTTTGCGGGAGCCAATCCAAAATAAGGTGCTTAAAACTAAAACACACGCTAGATGAATTAAACCTAACATTTGAGGTGATAGGCTGCTGAAAGATAAGGCGGCCAACACTAAACTTAAACCAACAAGGGACCAAAACAAGACAGGCAAATTCATTTTTTTCACGCAAATACTCCCACCCATTTGTCGGAGAACTGGGCGAAATATTAAGGCTAAATTAGCATGCTAAATGCTCAAGATCTCTGCAGAATAGAGCTAGGATCGTTTAAAATAACTTTAATTGTCTCAGGTTGGTACTGTGCTAGACCGGCTACATAGCCGACCATGTATACACAAAGGGCGACTCCCATGATGATGGAGATTTTTTTTGCATATAAATAAATCAGAAGTTTAGTTTCATTTTGTATCACAACCATTCGATTTTAAGCATTGACAGACTCAGAGTTCAATACTAAAGATTAGCTTCACGCATTACGCGGGAGTAGCTCAGTTGATAGAGCGATGCCTTGCCAAGGCATAGGTCGCGGGTTTGAGCCCCGTCTCCCGCTCCAAGTTTTCACTTGGAGATTCAATAACTTGGCTTCTTTCGATTTCACCATAAAACTTTAAGATCCCTGTTCATGGTCCACATATGGTCCACCATATTGGTAACACTAAGTAGACTCCGGGAAACCCTCCTCCTTATTAAAAAAAATTGAAAATGATCTGGCTACATTCTCGATGCTTCTTCCAACTGGAAGCGCTAAAGTATTTGGTCAAGCGCAAGTTAAAGGTAAGTCTAAAGTTCATATGAAAATGAATGTTTCTGGAGAAGAGATAGTAGATAAAAGTAGATAAGGAGATTTTTTGAAAAATTCTAAAATTGATTCTTTACGTTTTTTTGTGGTTTTATACTTAGCAATCACTATTTGCCCATCGTCAATTTTGGCGGGGCGGATACAGGTGGTGGATGACAAGTCTGCCTATCTTACCTATCGATATCTCGAAGATGTAAGTCATAAAATTCCACCGACGGTAAAGTTTTATCCCAACAAAGATTTTACAGGAAAACCGACCATTACTATAAACCCTGAAGGCCTCACCGTCGAAGATAAATTGGTGTGCAAATGGGACCATCAGTACAGAGAACAAACCGACATGCGTTCGTTATTGGTTTTGGGACCTTCCGGTATAACAAGAAGCCCATGTGATAAAGTAGGTCCCGTAATTTCACAGTACGAACTATTTCGAATTGAGGTAAAAAATAATGTATCTAACGACTACTATGAGGTGGACTACTTAGACCGAACGCTCTACCTAGATAAGAAGCAAATGACTGATTTTGACTTTCATGAGTCTAAAGTTACGCAAGAAAAAGAAGAAAAAGCGTATCAGGCCACAGTTTATAAAAACCTTCTTAGAGATGACAAAAGCCTTAACGATTTTATAATAAAAATTAATCAATGCATAAAAAAGAAAGACAAGTCGTGTTTGGCTAGCAACGAGCACTATGAAAACGTCCTTTTAGGATGGCAAGACTATGTCTGTGGGTTTCACAAATACGTCGTCGTAGATGAAGTGTACTACTGTGAAAAATGGATGAAGTACCGTTGTGCCGAATCCAAAAGCCTCACTCGTTTTGGCGGCTGTGACGATATACTTAAGTCGACTCAGGGACCGAAGCCAAAACTCAAAAGACAAACCGAAAAAAATATCACTAATTTTATATGGAATTCATTGGAAAAATGTTTCTCAAAAGACAATTCAAAAAATCAAGAGTTCAAGGTTGAATCAACATCGTTCAGTACAACGATAAAAATTAAAACTAACGAGATGTACGATTTTACGTGCTCAATATCAAAGATCCATGATAACTCCGCAAAAGAATCCAAGTGGGATCTGGCTGGTTTCTGGGCCAATCCAGGTGGTCACCCAGAAACTGAATTTACTTGGTGATGCGGAAAGATGAATAGGGTAGTACCTAGATACGAAGCGTGAAGGACAAAAAAATCGGATTTCAGCGGCATCTTTTTGAAACTGTGGAATATGTTTTCTCAATATACTTGATCCCAGAAGGATTAAGTATAAGTCGAACCAAGGTGCCTCGATGGTCGCAATCAAAGATGAGTTTTTTGGAATTTTCTTTCAATATACCTTTTGTTCCGCTCATTAGTAAAAAAAAGATCCTCCGTCCTCGCAAATTCGAGATGTCATATAGAGTCAAACTCCAGCGTTAAACAATTTTGTATTGGGTTCTTATTCATAGGTTGAAGCCTATTCGGTTTCCATATTTGAGAGTCAATAGACCTATAAATTCAACTTGAGATTTGACTTCTTGTTTTTCTCTATGAAATATTATCAAACGAGCAAGAGGTAATTGTGAAAAATAGAATTTTATTTCTTTTAATCTCAAATTTTTTGATTTCATGCAGTCATGTTGAAGTGTCTGGGTATAATCGAGATCAAAATACAGTTACGATAGAAACTAGCGGATTTGCGACCGAAGCTGATGCTCAAAAAGAAGCTGATAAATATTGTCGTAAGCAATCTAGACTTGTGAGCATGGACAAACGATTTGTCGGCACAAATGTCCACAAAGTGGGGGATAGCGTAACAGCTACTAATAAAACAAACCTGTTTTTCACCTTTTCATGCCAATAAAGTTTAATAAGTTTTAAGATGCCATATTTTTTAAACCACTTCCAATCCAATTTATGCGCTTTCAGTTTCCTTGCATCTCTTGGCTTATTCCTTTTAATTGTAACTTACAACTATTTAGTACGGATCGCCAGCGTTCTAATCTGCTGTTTTTTATCCCCAAGCTATTTAGGTACGCTCACCAATTTGCTTTTTTGAAACTGAGTAATCAGTTTTTTCATTGGAACAGTTATTCTTTGGTGTGTTCTTATAAACGGCGGATAAAACTGTGTATCAAATAACCCGGCGATATCACTAGCCGCGAGGACCATAGAATAAGTCCCGACTACTTCATTTGTGGAAATATCAACGACATCTAATGAAACGGGACATTTTTTGTATTCGCCTATCGGAAACAATCCAAAAGTTATTACCCTAATCAGAACATTTATTCCTTTTGAACCTGTCGGGTAACTCCCCACACTTTCACATTTAAAGTAGGTAAATTTCATTTTTAATAATTGAGATGAGCTGTCCTCAAAGTTTAGATTCTCCCGAGCAATCTCTTTTTCGATAGTTCTCTTGATTTCGATGAAATCAAAATCATGTGAAGGTATTTCCGTTTTATCCACAACCTCTAATTCGGTCGGAATCCTACCTTCATATTTAAGTTTAGAGGCAGAGCGCATTTCGTATATCAACGGTCCCGTTACGCAGCCATTTACCACTATAATAATAAAGGCTAATATTAGCTTGAAAAAAAACATATCCTTTTTGAAAACTCGGGCACCAGTTAGGACGAAGTGCCATTCTTCTAAACTTATTAGCGCTTTCTATGTCTATCTGAACCAACTCCATAGCAATATAAAGTATACAAATTGGATTTTACAATTTTTCAAATTGAAAAAAGTGACAAATAAAGTTCCCCAACTTCTTTCAATATATGCTGTGAGAATCCCATTCTGTAGTCGATTACATTAATGAATTCACCAATGAGACCGAAATAATAACAGATATTAAATAGTTTCTGCTAAACGCCAACCTTGCTCAATGACTTCATTTTGAATTTTCGTCAACTTTGAGGTCGAACTTAATTTGAGAGAAAATATATTCCTTGGTCGCCGAAATCAGAATATTTGTATCTACGACACGGCCGTCTTTCAATTTTGGACGGCTGCTTAACAATCGAAGAAAGTCGCTATACCCCCAAAGTAACTGTATCTCTAAACCTCCGCATCCTTTGGTTTTGCGACATTCTTTTTGTTGTTTCGGCTTTTCTTTTCTCGTTCGCTGATTTCATCGACAATATTTAGAATCTTTTGAGAAAGGGGTTTTCGACGCATTTCGCTCAATTTTTTGGCGATTTCGCGGCCTGCACCCTTTTGGCCGATTCTAGGCTTTTTCTCTGACATAGGAATCTCCTGTTTTGTCTAATATAGCATAGGTTTTTGTTTTGCAACATATCGAAATTGTTAAGGTTTTTTCTCCACGATCTACGTCGACCAAATAGGCTCTCTCTTTTGGATACTTCTTTACTCAAACACATTTTCCAACTCAAAGTGACTTTATTATGTTTGGGTGAACAATAAATTCATCAACCTCAGGTAGTGAGTTTTTGCCGGTCGGGACATCAAAAAGCCAAACTCTTTCAGACTGCGTGGTTTTCTTCCAGCCTCGGCGAGTTCCAGCCATTCCGGAAATAATCACTGCGCTCTCAGGACGCTTTTGCAAGAACGCATAAAGGGTAGAGGTATTCCCCATAAGGCGACCGACAAACTCATCAATGATCACAGAGAAATGTTTTCGTTCATCTAACTTAAGTTCGGCGTCTACTTTAGTCGATGCTGATTTTAAGTCTTGAACTGTGAATTTGCCACTGGTCTTGGCGGTTTCACCGTATCTACCTGAATCTAAAAAAAGAAAAATTATTTTTGAGTTTCTGTAAGATTCAAAAAGGTTAATTCCTTCCTCATTGGTACAAGTTAGATCTCCAAAATCGGATAGGGCTATGCTTTCATGCTAAGCTTTTTTTATTTTAGGACTCCAAAAAGAAGTTTTTAGTCACAGGACGTTACATGACTTTGAACATTTTGAAAGCTAGTATCCAACAGTAGCCCAAATCGGTTAGAGAAAAGATCGAAGTGATGTCACAGGCTTCTCCTTTGAAATAGGTATTAACCTCAACATCTCCTTCTGATTCTGGAACTGAAAGTCCCAACTGTTTAAAATTATCATCGGCCGGCGGGGTGATATGAAAACACCAAGTTTTCAGGTTTTCCTTTATTGGCGTAGGATCATTGTCACCAATATCATCGAAATATCCATAGGCTTCGAGCGTTTCAAACAAATCGTCTGTAATCATCTTGACGTGAGCTGAGTCATTTGAATCAGGTTGCCACGCTTTTCCCTTTAGCTTGGAAGGCGCATTTTTATATTTATAAGTGGGACAAATTTCAAAAGCTTTATGAAACTCACTAAGTGAAACAAAATTCATAAATTGCCCAATTGCATCCCGTATTTCAATCTCTGTTGGTCTTTGTGTCCATTGTTTAAAGCTCATGATGCCCCTCTCTGTGTCACAGTATTGTGAGCTTCAGACACGATCAACAAAGAAATCATTAATTGGCAATAGCGGCAAGGTACGGTGATATTCAAGCGTTTATTTATGCGAGGCAGGAGTTCTGCTTTTATAAAGCTGTTCTATTTCTTTACATGTCACGATATCTGAACGCGACATTTTTTCGATGCCGTAAAAGCGGTAGACCCACCCCAAAAGGTTCAGCTCTAAATTTTTGCGGATAACGCAAATGGATTACGTTATTGACCACAAACCTATTTCAAGTATGCTTTTATCTATGGGACGCATAGTTTATTACGAAAAAAAAGGGCCGAAAATATTATTTTGTAAAATTGAGTACCGTGGTTTAAGCGTCACTACAATTACGGGAGTGGTGGGTTCTAAACTGACAAAAAAATCGAAGCTTTTGGGTAAGAATATCGGCGAGGCCGTTGAAAACTTTAAGCGCGAAACTGCGAAATATTTGAAAAAAGGCTTTAATGAAACTGATGAAACTTTACCTCACGTAAAATTGCCAAAAATACGCCAGCCAAAAGCAACTTTGAAAACTAAATCATCTTTCGCTAATAAGCTATTGGATCAAAAAAATCGATTTGAAAAAAATGCTGACATTGAAGAGACACTCATTTTCTCTGGTCCTATTCCCGAAAGTAAAGTTGCCATGATCGAGAATAAACTAAAGTGCAAACTGCCGGATGACTATGTCGAGTTGTTGACGTCGCTGGGATGTTTTAAGGTCGTTGATAAAAGTGATGTCGACAAAGCTTATAAAAAAATACTCCAATCTAAATTCGAAATTTTACATCCAGACAAGGTCATAGAATTGACTAAGGCTGAGCGAAAAGCCTACCTGAAATATGTAGATCAGGAAACGATCGACAACTTAAATCAATCGGTGTTGTTTCAGACACGATACGGGCGAGGCGATTACTACACATTTCGCTGCAATGACGGATCAATTCACAACTTTCAACACGATGATCATTACAAATGGACAAAAAAGATTTTAAACTTTAAAGCGCATATCCAAAAGATTATTAACGAAATTTCTTAATCAGTATCTCGACCATAAATGGAGTGCGCCCCGTTGATCAGACACTGTAGCCCCAAAGGGTTTGAACAGGTCGGTCGGCGGGTTTAAGATTTAATACTTCTTTTTCGAACTCGGAAGGAGTTTTGTAGCCCAAGCCCGAGTGAAGCCTTTTTGTGTTGTAAACTCTTTCGATAAAATTTGGCAAGTTTTCTTTTACGTCGCTCATCACTTTGTAATCTTTAAAATATATTTCTTCGTTCTTTAAAGTTTTAAAAAATGATTCGATATATGCATTATCTTCCGGAGTTGCCAGCCTCGACATTGATATTTCAAAACCGTTTTTCGTTAAATATTTTACGTATTCTTCACAGCAGTATTGAACGCCACGGTCTGAGTGATGGATGATTCCCGGTGCTGGTTTGTAGCGCTTCACTGCGATGTCGAGCGCCTTCAATCAGAACCTATGCGATAGATCCCTTGATACAGCCCAGCCGACGATTTTTCGCGTGTAGACGTCGATCACAGCACTTAAGTAAACATATTCATTCACAAGTTTAATGTAAGTGATGTCCGTCGACCAAAGTTGATTCGGGCCAGTTAATTTTATTCCACACACTAGATTTGGATAAACAAGACGAACACCAATATGCGTTCCGCGCTGTTTGATCATTTTTCGTATACAAGAGAACAAACTAAACTTTTTCATCACGCGCCGGATTCTTTTAGTATTGATCGCTTTTCCCTCTCGAAGAAGATGCTCGCGCACCCTCCGGTAGCCATACCCCGGAAGCACAAGATGGATATTTTCAATCGTGTCACGTAACTCAAGATCGCGTTTTAATTGAAGGTCCTCGCGAGTTGCTTCGTGATAAAATGTCGACCTTGCGATCCCAATCATTTTGCATCCTCGGGCAATAGATCCAAATTCTCCGATGTGATCTCGGATGAAGCGGACTTTTTCCTCTGTAGCGAGCTCTCGAACATTTTTTTTAGCATCAGATTTTCTAAATACAAGTCGGCGATCTCAAGCTTAAGATCTTTAATGTGCGCTTGATGGCGATAGTTTTCGACCTCTTTTTTATATTTGCTCTTTACTTCTTGTCGCTTGTTATTAAATTTTTTATTTTTATATTTCTTAATAATGTTTGCGATCGAACCGTGTGACAGTCCGTAAAGTTTACCGGCTTCACGGTAACTCATTCCCTCTTCTAGAAGTTTCTTTGCGACCATCTGCTGATAAGACTCCGAGTGCTTAGGTCTTCGACCCGGCGGCCTTTTTTCTCTTACATCGGGTGGCGTGTGGATTTCCATAGATCGTCCTTATTTCTTCAGCTTCGGGTCTTACCACGAAGCTTTGTTAAGGCCAATCGATCCGTTCCAAAACTATTTAGAGCACTGTCTGACCGGAGGGGCGCAGTTTATAAAGCTTCTTTTTGAGACAGAATAGTAAAAAAATGCCTCTGCAGTTTTTTCAGGTAGAGAATATTTGGGGTCGTTGAGTAATCAAAACCGCTATCTCAAAGCAGAAAAAAATCGTGAACACCATGGGAAAATGTAGAGGCAGACAGTAGAGGCGTAAGCAGTAGCAAAGCTATAAAAAATATGTTGAGAAATTTTAACAACTCTTATCGGTAAGAACTGGCTCCTTAGCTTGCGGCTAAGAAGCTAAATTCTATTGGAAAGACAGTTGTTTAGTTGAAATTTAAAAGAGCTGTCTTGAAACAGTTTTTCAAAAAAAACTATTATCCGAATTAATTCGTAATACATTCGAGTTTCGATCCCTCAAAAAAGCGAGCGTGTTGAATCTTTCTGGATTTTAGATAGCACGTTTTAAATTCACTTGATTTAACGATATTTTACTTGGCCTTAGCCGCAGGCTAAGGGGCCAGTTCATGAACAAAACCTCAAGATAATTAAATTTGACTAAAGGCTTTTGGTTTAGCTAGCATTTCGATGGAGCGCATTTTTGCTCTTTAAACGATGCACGCGATCCATAAACCAAATCAATTAAAAATGACTAAATCAAGGAAGGATTTAAATGAAAACATTCACAGTAATTTCTCTTATAGTAACGAGCTTAGTTTTTGCACTCTCGTGTAATAAAAAAGAAGACGATAAAACAGGCGTGGTCCGATTGCAAATGGCGTCAGTGACCACAGCGGGTGTGGCCTCGGATGGGAGTGTTATTTCCATGGGTACCTGTCCTAGCGGTTTTACGTGTATTTCTCCGACGTCGTTTCAAATGAAAATTTTGGCGGCCTACGTTGTAGAAGACGTAGATTCAGTTACATCTAATAACGTAGGGCAGATCGGTATGGTTTGGTTGAATCCAAAGTGCAGTTCCATTAATGATTGCAAACCGTCTATGGTGGATTATTCTGATTTAACTGATCCTACTGCGTTTAATGCGGAACTAAACTCACAAGCGTTAGCTATTAAAACGGGTAGTTACAAATATGTAAGACTCGAATTTTGCCAAGGTTCGGCAGATTCTGCCAATGTAAAAGTCAATAGTGGTTCGGCGGTAAAGGAATTTACATACGGCGGCTGTGGCGTTACCAGTATTCCGTTAACAACGCCGATTTCATTAGCCGAGGGTCAGTCACTTACGATAGCTGTTAGCTATGATCTTAAAGATGGTGAAGCCTATTGGGCGGCTGGTGGATCGTGCCCTTCCGCTTCTAATTTTTGCATTGGTGGTATCGATTTAGTACCGTCGATCGTTCAATAGTGAACGCTAAAAAGTGAGCATCGATGCAATCGATGCCCACTTTTTGTGTATAAGCTTAAACTCTATCTAACACTCTAACTTCTATTTATGACTACGGCAGCGAGCGATAGAACCCTATGCATTGATTCAGTTTTGCACCGCTAGTTAACTCGGGAAATGATTTTGGGAACAAACTCTGATAGGCTTTTTTCCATACTTCGCGATTATACACTTCTGCGAGCGCATCTTTTGCCATATTTTTGATTAAAAAATCTGTGGCCCGCACGTTTATCGATTGATCTTTGGTTCTAATGATCGCGGATTTTTTTGTGGTCGGATCTTTTACTAATAGACCCTCGACCTCATCAGGAAAAACAAAAAATGGGATTAAAACTTCTCGTTCAAAATACATCATTGACTCAAAGTTTGGGTACATACGACGTGAATCCACACGTATCATGACCTTGCTACCTTTAGCAAACTTGCTCACCACCGGCGCCGAAAGGGACGTGCTAATGAGGCCAGACGGGAAGCCGTCCTTCGATGCCGAAGAATGGGAATGATTTTCGCCAAAGTTAAAAAAACTGGGAAAGGGAATGTCGTTGCGGCGATTAACAGCAGTCAGGCCCCATTCTTCACGGTACTTGGTAAACACCTCGTTGACGGATAAATTTTGATGCCGATCTAATTTAAATAACTTTGAACTTAGGCCATCGGCTTCGGGGTTAGGATCCAAGGCGGCGTTGGTTCCCCTTAAAAGATAAATAGAATCGTCCCAATTGGGATGGCGAATAGATTCAATAAACTCTGTGTATAAGCGCATTTCTGCGGCCGTAAATAGATCCCAGGGCAAGGAGGATTCTAGCATCTGCGCTGCGCCTTTTCGATCATTTCTTCTAACGTGGTCTAAAAGATCGCTCACTTTAACGGACGATTTCTGAAATCTTGAAACTTTATTTTGATCGTTAACGAATTGCTGGACGACGGCCTTTTTGGTCTCGATCATTTCGTTCAAAACAGCACCTAAAGTTTTTGCTAAAGTGTTCATGGGTTCGCGTAGTTCTGCGGTAGGAGTGCCCATGACGATAGGAACTTTTAATGCGTTAGCTACACTTAAAAAAAGGTAGGCACCCATTTTATAGGATTTTGAATGTCGGTCTTCGGGCATGCTGATGGCCCTAGTGTAGCCCCACACACTATCTTCTGTGGCAGTATGCAGTTCTTTGAGCAAATTCAGAGAGTTAATCTCTAACGAATATTTTTCAGCGGGCGAAGCGTTGGGGTCAGCCAGTACTTGCTGCTGATTCATCAAACGCATAGGCCTCCAGCTGTGGGCCGCATATATGTATGCATACAGCTGGAGCCATCGTTCTAAACTCATTCCGTTTTTAAGCGCAGCCTCAGATACCATGAAGGTAATATATTGCTCGTTCGCCTTCACTTGCCACAGTGTCGACTCGCTAACATCGTTTGAAATTTCTAGGGTGAACTCGTTTCCATATTTTATTCCATCAGGATTAAATTCACTAACGGCGTCGAGTTCAGTTTTAATTTTGCTTATAAATGTTATGGCGTCGGAACCCGAAATCAGGGTGGGTGCCGCGTTACTCCACAGTGGAAGCAATAGAAAAATAGTGACGGAAAGCAGATAAATTTTTTGCATCGGCCAGGAAGTTTACACGGTCGACGGACATTTGTAACCTGTCAAATTTTAGACGAAGTGACCGATTTCGCTGCTTCAAAATCACATTTATCAGCGCTACCCCAGGTAAAGGGAGTTTTTTCGTTCATGGTCCGAATAGCTTCAGTCAGAATTCACATGTGCCGATCATTTACACTTGAACAAGATGGTCCAGAGGCACGTTTGTCTCAAAAAGACAAACGTGCCAAATAATTACTTTTTAATGACAAGTGTAACTCGGCAAGAGGTTCCTTCTAAAAACCCATAATAAGCACAGGCAATATCAGATCCGTCTTCGGTAAAAAAGGAATAGAGCCTACGCGGGGTGCCTTTCCATGTGAACGTCGTCGATTTGGATGACGGATTGTTTTGAAGGCGCTCATACAATTGTTTTGCTTGCTTGCCTTCAACGTCAACATGAATCAATTCAAATTTATATGGTTCGGCGAATGCCAAACAGTTGCAAAGTAAGATAGACAATATAATTACATTTTTCATAGGTCCTCCTTAATGTAATTGGGTTTCGTTGTTTTGTTTTATTTTTAGTTTTTCAGGTATCGAGATCGCATGGATTCCTGGATACCGGCGATCGAAAATGGCAAAATACAGTTTATCATTTTTGAAATCAGGAACAACATTGCTAATGCTTGTAATTAGACTGCCGTTATGGACTGTGTAATAGACTGGCTTGTAGGTGTCATCTGGTTGTATTTCCAAAGTGACGATTCCTGTTTCCTTGGGAATTGGCTTTAAAAATTGAGGAGCTTTCAAAAGAAATTTTTGAAATGCTCGTTTAAAAATTGGAAAATTAATCGATAAATCCAGGCTGAAAGATCGCATCTTATTGAAAGCCATATAAATACGTCCAAGATCATCGACCTCAAGTGCGTTAGGCATTCCAGGAAGGTTTTCAAACACTTTTTCTAACTCAGCCGAACTATCACTTATGTTTAACCGTAACAAACGGTAGCGGGAAAGTTCAGTAAAAAGTAGACTAGTTTCTCTTCCATACGAGTCATATTTTTCTATCAATATTCCGTCTAAGAACGCAAAACCAGTTCCAAGTAAGAATAGTTTTTCAGAATTTCGATCAAGCATCCATAGCTTACCATTCTGTTTAGCCATTAAAATTTCCTCTTGATTTGTTTTACCATTAAATTCGTCTCCAAAGCCTCCGTCTTGAGTATCATAAGGCTCGGCGATATAAATGCGTTGGCCGTCTTTTGAAATGGCGATGTCGTCGCACACTCCAAACGGGCGCGTGTCATTTGATTTATCTAAATCTGACAGTGAAATTTGAGGGGCATCCTTTATCGAATACACCGTGCCATTTTTTTCTAAATCTGGCTTATCTTTTAGAACACGAGAAAGGATTAAACGGAAACGTGGTCGATCGTTAGAAAGATCTACTTCATATAGTCCGGTTTCAATCGTAGGGGGATAAACTTTCCCTTCTTCTTTGGTGGCGCAGAAAAAAACCTTGTTCGGATTATTTGGGTCAAATTTTGCGCCGCCACCCATTCCCGGAGTGTGTCCCAGCATCTTGATAGTGTTATCTTTAAGATCCACAGAGATGAGGGTTTGATCCAGAGTAAAGACAAGTAGACGATTTTTTTTTCTATCGAGAAGTATATGGTCTTGTCCGCTCGTGTATTTTTCGGTTTCAGGGATAATACTATGTGTGTTTTCGAAATTGTCAGCGCTTTGATTTATTTTGAAAATTTCTGGAGGGGCGCCAACGTTAAATTCGGTGGCGCCACTAGTTAGCGACGTCAAAACAGTTAGGCACGCAATCGAATACTTAAGATTAAACTTTGGTTTCACGGTCACCTCACTTTTGTTTACGAGCAATAATGCCGGGGTTTAAAAACGCAAGCTGCAAAGGATTATTCATAATGTCGGGTATAATGTCGACGTTCATGGCCATCAAATATTGATCATAGTAGACCGTTTCACGAGAAATTTTTCCCTCTTCGGTTACGGAAAAGTACACTGTATTTGGTAGATATATTTTGGGACGATTTTTTGGTGCTGATAGGCCTCGTATTGGTCCGGCTTGATGACCTTCCCACATTAGCTCCACGAAGCAGCCATTGTTATCGATCATCATATTGGTGATATGTCTTTGCATGTTTGGAAATGCCGAGTAGCGTTCTTTATAGTCGTTGAAAACGTCTTTGTGTCCTACAGTGGTTTTTCCGCTCGCAACGTCTTCAAAAATCGGCTTATCTGTAAGTGTGGCCATCGTTTCATCTAAATTTCCTTCTTCTTCAGCTACTGTGTGTCTTATGATTACAGAGTGAATTTGTTGAAGACGTTCTTTAGTGGGAATACTATCTTCAAGTTTTCGAAGCCATTCGTCGCGCTTGGGCATTTGTGATGCCGATATTGTTAAATTATTTAAGTAATTGGACCCGTTGTATCGCTTCCAGGTTTGATTGATGGGAGCGTTCGACGCATGTCCCAGTAGTGGTGTTGTAATAACTGCGGCGCTTGCGCTCAAGACGCCCATTGTTCCAAGTCCAGAGTTTTTTAAAAAATGTCTTCTGTTCATTTTCTTCCATCCTTTTTTGTATCGTTCCTGCGCTGCATTATACACATCATAATTTTATTTTCAAGACATTTTTGTCTAAAAAGACAAAAATAATGTTTTTCTAGACAAAACTATTGTCCTATAGGCCAAAAATATTAGGATTATCATGTAGATACGAGACCTGTAAACCCAGTCTATTTTCATATTTCTGAACATGCTGGGACATGTGCTAGAATATATATCTAGCAATTCCGAAATGAATTTTGAACAAATGTTGGAAAATGCACTGGAAAAAATTATACCGTTTTAGATGGAATCAAAATATTTGAAGTTTTTTAGGTTATTTTTTGTAAAATCGAAGACATTCATTTTTAGAACCTAGCATCCACTGAAATAGATCTGTCATATGTGAGATCTCTAATTTTTGATCTTTGCTGTTAAATGCTTTAGCTCCATAGGCGATCAATTTCATTGTGAATCGCTTAGCTATGGCTCGATTATTTTCAGCAGCTTTTCTAGAAAAGTCTGAAAAAATATCATCTATGTATAGGTATTCGTCATTTGGATAACCGCCGACTTGGTACATAAACCCTAAATCTCGATTCAAAATTTTGGAACCAGGTCGAAAAATAAAGCTCGATCTGTAGACATCTTTAAAACTATTTGTACTCATACGACTTAGGATATATCCGTTGTCATTTGCAATTACTTTCATTCCGGCGCGCGAGTGATAGCTTTCAATTTCGTTTTTATCGCCATAGCCAATCACTTCCGCAGGGTACGAAGCAAAATTAAATTTACCTAGTTTTGAATATACGAATGGGTGCTCTATCAATACAATGTTTGCTAAAAACATCAGAGCCGAACTCATTTGCTGTCCATATAGTTCCATAATCTGAACAGCGCCACCAACCATTTTTTGTCCGTAGTGGTGAGTTCTTCCATCGACAAGGTTGAACATGTTAACTGGTCCTGCTTTTAGATTTGGAGGAGAGTAAGCTCCTGGGAATCTTTTCTCGGCAGGGAGAGGTCTGGATGGGTGGGAGTATACCATTTTTAGATTTCCAACAATTTCCCCAGAACTGTAGTCCTGGATCACAAGTACAAACGAGGCTGGATCAAACAGTGGATCTAGAGCCAAAATATGATCCCACTGAGCCTCGGTGTATCGTGGGGTTGATTTTCTGAAGCTATCGAAAACAGTTTCACGGGCCCGACGTAGTAGGCGAATATCTTCGTCTGGAGCATCCGGCCGAGTGGCAATAATCGAGGCTTTAAAAATCTTTTTCCCTTTATAAAAAAATATTTTTCGATTTTGATGGAAGTTTTTAAGGTCATCTATGAAATATTGGGGATAAAGAGGCTGTTCAAAAACGCCTATAGTTGACCCCTCAGATCGGAACGCAATTATAAGAGCTAAGGTTATTAAGAAATAATTCACCTTGATATAGGCATACTAACTTCATGCCGGTTTAAAATTAAATGGTTTAGATGTGAACTAAAAAAGGTGTCAACAAAGTAGACAAATTCGCCTTTTAGGTAGACGGACCATTTGGCCGTTGGGTAAATCCCTGCTCAGGAATGCTTCGTGGACGTGATTGAGCCTTTGTTCATTTACTTTTTGGACAAATTTGATGATCCGTCATGGGAATAAATTAGCTGCTTAAATAAAAAAACTACTGCCAACGTTGAAGTTTGTTAAGAATTCTTAGAGCACCCACTTTCCTATAAGCGAAGATATAGCAAAAAAAATAGGGCGATCTTTTTTTGCCACCAAGCCTCACGGCAAAGGCACTGGGATAGGTTTAAGTATATCAAAACGTATAGCCGAGGCCCACGGTTGAGAACTGCATTTAAATCGCGAATGCAAAAATACCCAATTCGTTTTAACTTTGCCATTGGCATTGGAAAAAACAAAAAAAGAGTAAAGTAGGAGCATAGGACGTATGGGTGATGAAAAAGACGAGACTATATCAGACGCAAAACTGCTTTCCAAGGGGTGCTTAGGTCAAATTTCAAAGCCTTTTGGCTCCGATGGTTCTAAAATCTTGAAAAGATCTAGTTTGTAAAAAACGGAGAAAGCACATAGTAAATAAAATACCAATTTAGTATTTTTTCAGCTACCGCGTAGGTGTATCCTGTCTTGGCAACAGTACTTAACTCTTCCTTTAAAATTTCATAGGCCAAATGCAAATCATTTTCGGCGAGGGCTTTTTGGATACGTATGTCATAAGATTTTGTTTTGAAAATATTGAATGGACCAAGAGCCGCGATCGCCTCCCCAGATCCTTTCCAGGTTAAAAGGCTTAAGCCTAAGACGGAGCTAGCGCGAATCTCTTCAGTACGATCTTTTATAAATTGAGGAGTGTAACGCGAGAAAACATTTGGCTTTACCGGGCCCGTATTCGATTTCCCTAATATAGCGATGGCCACAACTATATCGGTAACGGCCATTGCTTGTAAATGTTGTAGCAATTGTTCATTACGGGTTTCTTTTGGTGAATGAGTCAATAAATACGCAAAGCTCGTCGGTTTTTTGAAATGTCCTCTGAAGATAATATGCGCTAGCTCTTTCGCGAGGGAAGATGCTGCAAATCCATCGGCCGTTAGTATTTTTTCGATAGTCTTATAGGCTTTGTATTTAAATATAGGAAGCATTTTAGTGGTGGACATGTTGAGAGCGCTGAGTTGGGAATCTAACAGGGCTGTGAATTCTTCTGTGTTAGAAGGAACAAGAACGTCATCTTTTGCGATTCTATTGAGTGCCATTCGGTAGTGTTCTTCGCTGAAGTTTCTTACTAACTTCGCTGGAAAAGCATACTGTTTCAGGCTGCGAATGGCTTCGATGGGTCCTAAATCATGTCCAGGTTGGGCATGGTATTTTTTTTGATAAAATTGGTGGCAGGTAGTTTGTGAACGGGCGAAAGAATTAAAAAGTATCAAACAGATCGCAAGGCATAGAGTCAGTAGTGGATCTGTTTGATAACGTTTCATGATGATTTTACTCTAAAAGTTTTCGTGCGGCGGCATCATCCTCAATAGCTTTTTTACTAGCGTTCAATTGAGCTAACTGGTTGTTAAGTGAAGCTAGTTCACCTTGCTTGGTAATTATTTGAGTTGAGATGGCCACAGAACGCACGGAATAGTCGGTGATACGAGCCTCTAATTCCGCTTTTTGTCCTGATTGCGCAAGGTTATCCAAATTATCTCGGCTGGCTACCGCGATTTGACTTAAGTCCTGGGGAAGGTTTGATAGGATGTCTTTACCTTCGTTAGCAGCTGAATATATTAGCATGGATACCACATGTGATGCCATATAAACCATACCACCAATAAATGCACCCATTCCCACGCCAGTAAATACCTTGGCGCGCATCGAGGCTCTTTGCACTGCTCTATTAAGCTTGCTCGTGCTGAATGTAGCAAGTGCCTTTTTAACAGTCCACCAGCTTCCATTTTGCTCCTTAGCGATGAATTGAGCAGCGGCAGACATCTCTTTAGAACTGTATTTTTCATATAGTCTATCAAGCTGGACTAATTTTTCTTTGTTAAATTTAGCCGTGACAGTTGTATAATCAACGGCCGCATCAGGATGGTTCGCATAAAATTTAGTTTGTAGGCGCACTTCTGCGCCAATGATGGCATTTGCTTCATTGGCAATTTTTCGCGCACTTTCAAAGTAGTCGGAAAGAGCTTTTAGCTGAGCTGCACTTAGGTTGTCACTAGCAATATGTACTGATACTCCTCCAACTGTTGAAGCGGCCGCTATGGCAAACTTAGTGCCAGTAAAAAATGCTTCAGTCGGTGCGTAGCCCTTTGTCTTGGCATGATTTAATACATAACTAATAGAAGCGCCTTGATAACCCAAAGTGGTAAGTTCTTGCTCCAACGATCGAATTTGATTTTGAGTCTGAATGATCGATGCATCCAATTTTTGGATGGGTGTTTGGGCCAACAAATACGTCGGCGTAAAAATAAGAGATAGACTAACCAGGTTAGTGGCCGTTAATTTCAAAAGATTCATATTATATATCCTCGTGTACTTGGTTTTTGTTACAGTTAAGGTACTATGCAAGATGTTGGGCAGTGACTGCGCCAATATAGAAGGTCTATATAATTTTTACTGTCTTAACTTAAGACACCGATGTCAAAAAGGGTCCTTGCTCCGGCGGCTGGCCTGATTTTCAGTAAGCATGCGATACAAAGAATCCAATGATCCCAGAATGGTTTGAGAATCTAAAGTGCCGAATTCAAACGTAACGGGATAGATTTCGCCGTCGTTTTTATGCTTCGTTTGGAAGTACGTAAGATAGACCGGCGAAGCGTTTCCATAGAATTAGTCGCGATAGGGTAAACTGAATTTATATAAAAAACAAACGCGTGAAAAGGCCATTCACGTAGGGGTGTTCGGGATTTAGGAACGAGTTGATTTTAGAGTAGTCGTCTATTTTTCGATTGAAATCGGCTTCGTGCGGTGATTATGAAATGTTCCCCACGGATTCACTATATGGATATACAGAAATGAAGTGTTCGCATAGCGTTTAGTATGTAAATACTCCAATAAAAAACTTTGAATGCCGGCGCCGGTTAAACCCTCGACTTCATGTGTACCCGATTCTAGTCGGTTTGGTTTCTTTCGTAAGGGACTGAGTATTTGATGAAAATAAATTGATTTCAATTGTTTTTATAAAGTCTATTTTTAAAGAAAAAATTGTGCTACTTTAGCAGCATGAGATTTTTAGCTTTTTTTATTTTTCTCTTTTATAGTGCGTTGGGGTTTGCCCAGTGTTTTGGTCCCCAAATTAGGGCGATTAATTTGCCTCTTATATATGGAAAGCCCGATACTTCGGTATATATGTATAAACGCGTTCAAGGTACAAACCCCACCTATCCAACAGTTATTGTTCTGCCCGGTGGCCCAGGTCAGAGTTCAATTCAACAATCTGGTTTTTTCCCCATGGGTGCTATACCTAAGGAATACTCGCGAATTTTGACGGATCCTCGGGGCGCAGGCTGCAATTCAAATTTCAAAAACGTTTTTTCGTATAATACTCAAACCCTAGCCGCAGATATTCTGCAAATAATTAAAACTGAAAATCTTCAGAACTATATAATCTATGGTGCCTCTTACGGGACTTATCTTGCCACGGTAACTGCAAGCCACGTCGAAAAAACCAGATTGCCAGCACCAAAAGCTGTTGTTTTAGAGGGAGTTATTGGGAAATCGTTTGATGGCTTTGCTCCTTACATGCTGGCTTTCTCGAATGAATGGGAACGAGTAAAGAGATCGTTACCGGGAAATTGGCCTCAACGTCTTAGTAAAACAGGCAAGTTACCGCTTGGTTATTCATCCGAACAATGGGGGATGTTTATTTCGTCTCAGCTTATTTTAGGAGATATTCCTACGCCGCCTGTTTCTGGACATATCTTAAATTATTTGCTCAAAATTCTTGATCGCTACGAAGACCTGAAAGCGAAAAACCAACTAGATCAGCTAACATCACAAGAGGTGGCTTCGCTTAAATATATAAATTCGCAAATGGCTATCGGCACAAGCAGTCTGCTTTTTAGAAGTATTGCCTGCAATGAACTTTGGGGAAGCTGGCAAGAAGGTCGCTTGCTTACAGAGGGTAAGCTTTTTTCGTATGGAAACAATGTTTGCTCATTAAGGATGTATCAAAAATACGATTCTAGAGCTTACCAAATTAAAGCACCTGTTTACTATTTTCAAGGTCCGTTTGATCCCGCGACTCCCGTAGCTGGTGCACAATATCACTTCAGCAATCAACTTGCTACCAAGAAAACGTTCGTTCTTGTTGAGAGTGCCTCTCATGCGCCTTTGACCGCAGGATTAAGTACCTGTGCACCGAGCGTATGGAGTGCTATTTCCGGTCTTACTAGCGTTGGAAATGCCTTTCGTAAATGTCCGCGTAAAGTTAAGGTTGTCGTTAAGTAGTTCTAACGAAAATACTGTCGAGCAAATCACGCAGTGGCTTGGGTGACGGATCGACGTTCGAATAATGCTACGGAAATATAGGTAATTGTGCAGGCTAATAAAGTTAAAAGGAATGGGGAATCATGTCCGAATATTTTGTCGGCTAAAGGATGTAAGATCAATCCCGTGAGTAAGGTCGTAACGGCTGAATTTCCTTTTCCAAATGATGTCCATAAACCGAAAAGCGCTGTAACTAATATACCAGCAGTTCCTAGCGTCGAGGCACTTTCAACAAGTTGATAGATGCCTTCTGAAAACCATCCAATAATTAATGCGATAACTGAAATTATTAAAACGCAACCTCGATTATAACGAAGTTTTTCTTTCTCCGATTTTGTTTTCACGATGGGTAAAATTAAATTGTGAGACAATATTCCACCACCAGATAATAGTATGCTGTCGACTGTAGACAGAATTGCCGCGATCAAGGCTCCAACTAATAGAAACTGCATTGGTAAGCTTAAGTATTTTTGTGAAAGCAGATTTAAAAATTGTTCTTTGTCATGGACGTCAGGTAAAACGGCGGGGCCTAGCATCCCCAGAATAACTGGAACAGAGCCCACAAAAAAATATAAAACGGCCGAAAAGTAGGCTGACCTTTGAGCTGTTGATGGCGAACGAGCCGCCAGCAGTCTTGATATCGATTCTTGGGTAATCAAAGAGCCAAGTATAGGAACTGACCAACGATCAATTCGTTGCCAAAGTGATTCGTCAATAGAAACAAAGCTTAGTCGTTCAGGGGCTTGGTTAAATAGCACATCGAATCCTTCGGTTCGAAAAATAGTGAACAGAAGAACGCTAAGTCCAGTTATTAAAATTATTCCCTGGATAAAATCATTGTAGATGTCTCCTAATAATCCCCCAAGGGTACTATAGGAAACCACAAACACAAATGCGATTCCAAACGTAATAGCTAGTGGTAGCTGAGTTCCGCTGGAAATAACTTGAGACAACGCTCGTAATTGTGCGGCTCCCCAAACAACTGAGGCTAATAGCAATAAACCAGATGCAATTTTTTCGGTGGACTCACCAAAACGATGTCGAAAAAAATCGCCGATTGTTGTGAATTGGTGGCTCCAGATTTTCCGAGCAATAAATAAGCCCAAAAAAAGCAAACACAGGCTGTAGCCAAACGGATCAGCGCGTCCACCCGAAATTCCTTTTTGGTAAACTTCTCCCGATGTTCCAATGCACGTTTCGGCGCCAAACCAGGTGGCAAAAAGAGAAAAAACTAAAAGAAATGTGGGGATCTGTTGTCCGCCAACTAGATAGTCTTTTTCGCTCTTAATTCGGCGTGAAAGCCAAAATACAACAGCAAATTGAAATCCTAAATAGAATATTAGAAAAATAAAAAAGAGTGTCATAACCTCATTAAAAAATGAAAATATTGTTCTGTAAAGTCAATATGGCTAAACAAAAAAGCATCAACTGGGTTTACAGAAGTATTTTATTTTCCTCTAATTGTTTTCGCCACCATAATGGCGCGGATGGAATAGAATCACCTGGGGAGTCCGCAAGAATATCCCAAAAAACCCACAAATTGGTATTTTGGGAAAAAATAGGTGCGTAAACTTCGAACAAGAATGTCTTAATTTCCTCTTTGGTCATGCCGTCAAGAATTGTTATCAATTGAAGACCATGTGTCCAGCGACCGTGCTCTAATGCAAAATCGCCGATTTCGATAGGATAATGAAAATATGTTTTCGGGGGAACGCCGAATCCTCTATCACCGAAAAAATTAAGTTCCGATAGAAAGAAAAAAGTTCCGGCTTCATTTTTTTCTAAAAAAGGCACCTCTTTTTTTATTCCATATTCTGTGAGCTTTCTCGATACGGCTTCTATACCTTGTTGGGCTAGGTTCAGTGTTCTTTCAATTTTAGTGCGATCAAAAAGATTTTCAATGGCTTTAATCGCGACGACTTTAGGAGATAAGCTACCGTTTGATCGAATCGGTTTGTCAGGTATAACCCCCAATGCAAACGATCGGGCTAAACCTGGAGTCGAAATGTCACGCTCTAATACAATAGGCCCAAAAAGTTTGAGTTCAAAAGGGCTGTCTGATTTCCATTTTAATGCTATCTTAACCGTTTCGCTGGAGCTGCGATAGGTCTGAGGCAAATTAATTTCTATATCCGAAGGTCTTTTTGGCGCTTTGAAAGAAATTTCAGTTTGTCCGGCGTCGTTTTTTAACACCAGAGTGTGGATTTGGTTTGGATTCGATGAACTTGCGCGAATACGAAGCCTTGTGGTCATGCCTAATGCGTTGCTGTTTTCTTCTCCATTAACTGAAATCCGATTAGTTATATCAATAGTTTCTCCGTGGAGGACGGTTGATAAGCTTGAATTTGCACTTTTTACTTTTAATTTCAGCACGCCCTCAACGGAGGTTTCTGACGGTTGTTGCTGATTTATTATGATCTCACCGTTTGAAATTTTGCCCCATACCATTGTCGATGGGTTGATATAGTAAAGCCCGTCGCTTCCTATTTCGGCAGGTTCCAGATGTAGCAGTTTGAATACCGGTAAGATACCACTAGGACTGTTCAACTTTGTCTTCAGAACCCTAGATTTGTAATAGCGGAGGCAAGCGGTGTTGGAACCAAAAGCGAAAGAAGTAAATGCCGAACCAATTAGGACATACAATGCGAATGAGTAGATATTTTTTTGCATTTTGCCCATCCTCCAAAACTAGCTAAAAACGACGTCTGATAAACTCAAGATCTATGAGGTTAAGTTTAGGCCGGCCGTCAGAAGACTATTTGAAATAGATACCTAGCGATAACTATTCCAAGGTTAAAATGATTTTGATCGATATGATCACAATAACGTAGCTAAAGTTTTTGCAATGATGCGAAAACGGTCACTGCCAGGGGTTCTATTCAGGGATTCTATTGCAAATTAAAACTGATTCTGGCCTGGATAAAAAACTGGTTATTCCTATATAAAGTCATTGAAACCAATCCGGGTGGAAATTTTTTATGTAATTTAATAATACATAGCGAATTTCTCAATTATCCGATATCACTTCTCCTGAATTTGTAACCTTCTTCTGCGTGGTAAAATAAATAAAAGTTGCCTTGGGAAGATATGAACTAAATATACAGGAAGAATACATGAATAGATCGATAATGTTTTTAGTATTATTTGTAGCCCAAATTTCGGTTGCGGATCAGTTTATTTTTAAAAGGCACGAGGAATTTTCTAACGGTGTTTATTTTACTGTAAAACCGACTCCAAAAACCTATTTTTGTATTCTGCCTCGCGGTTATTCAAAAGTGGTTACAGGAATTACTCCATTCTGTGCAGCAGGATTTAACTTGATTTTAAATCAAATGAGAATTCAAGAGCCATTTTTCTTGGATGTTAAAACAAATACTAAAATAAAAATATTTACACTTCATGATACAGGTAAATTGATTTGTAGCTCCCTAGGTTTCAATAGGTACATAGACATATCTGGAAACGGCCCAGTTTTCCTAACTGATCTAGTTGCATTTGCAACAAAAAAGGGCGCGCTTGAAATCCACCAGAAGAGCACTCTAGGATGGACTACAGGCATCGCGGATCAGCTTTCTTGCCAATAAAATTCTTTGGAGAAAAATATGAAAATTCGTACAGTGACTTTTTCGTTGTTGATTTTTATCTTAGCCGCATATCAAGCTAATGCCGAAATCGTCTATAAATCAGGTGGATACACCTTCAGGCTTAATGAAATTGGTTACTCAATTAGCGGTGGCCCATCAATCGCGTGGGCAAAAGATGACAGTGTTAATTTGGTTATGGGTGGAACAAAATCACTTCGTCAGGCTAAATGGATTTATGACAATGCGGGCACGCGTTGTCTTGCTGTTCGGTATAAATTCTCACAATTTCAAATGTTTGGTGTCGCAAGAACAAACAGTCAAACTTTGGTTAACTTCTGTCCGAAATATATCGCTATGAGCAAGAAATTTGGCTTTGCTCCACTTGTGGTACCACTTGTAAACGACAAAGACGTAACAGTGTCCCCAATCGAAGCAGCTTCACCGTTTAATTTCTTAAGTAGTCTGGGGTTTGGCTACACTTGCGTATATAACAGTGGAAGTAAAGCACCGTGTAAACTATACGGGCCAGGTATATCTGGTGCCACGAATTCTAATGAGTGGGTCGTTCAATAGTTTTCGGTCTACATTTACGTCTTCTTCTCAAGGCGCTAAATAAAAACGTAATTCCGATGCTTCTTTTCTTCTTTGCACAGAAGATTAAATACAACGAACAGTAGTAATAAAAAATCTTAGACACGGCAAATGATGGTATCAAATGTCATCGTGGTTTCTTTGATGAAGTTTTCCCTATGGCTTGAGATTATTTGCGAATTTAGTCTTTGATTGCAGCGATGAGTTTATCCAATTCAGAAGCGATGGAGCTTCTTTGGATCTGTCTATGAACACGGTTGCGAATTTCTCGAAGGCGTTGTTCGCTCCTTAGCAAGCCATGCTGCCAAAGAAAGACGGTGTCTTCTGCTAGTTGAAGTAATTCTTCGTCGGCAAATTGTTCGCGAACAATTAAGTTCGAATACCTCTGCCAACGTTGCTGAAGTTCACGTTCTGTCTTTCGGCAATTGGGGCAGTTGAGGCAGACTGACTCCACGCGAAATCGAAGGGTTTCATACCAATATTGCTGCTCAAGAGCAAAAAACAGGAAAGGCTTGCGGCAAGTTAGACAGTCGAGAAGGGTATCCATGTACCAATTAATATGCGACATTGTCGAAAAATTATGCTTGCTTTTATCGGCAAGGATCGCGGATTCAGGGAAGCGCACTTCAGTGAAAGAAAAATGGGTAACCTCAATCGGCTTATCGTTGGTGCCTTGATCTGAAAGAATGATCTTCGAACCATATCGTGGATGGGGGACGACGTTGGCAAGTCTCTCTATCGTTAAAGCGGAAAGTTTATAATTAGACTTTGTTTTGTTCATCAGTCGCCTTCAAATTTCATTCAGCGAAATCGCCGTTCCTTGGTTAATTTTAATTACTTTGAACTAGCTTGTCCATAATATTTCAACAGTACTTCGATAGGGAGTGCCTGACCTGTGCCGTGCGAATTAAGTCTTCAGAACCTTACTCAAGCATGCCTTTAAAGTTTTGAGTACGACTTTCTGGTGGATCTTCTTTGATGTGAACTTCGATTATCGTAATAAAAAGTAACCAGATTTTAAGCCATCTAAAAGATCGACGGTGATGTCGTCCCACACTTCGGGGATCAATACAATTTTTTGTGATGGAATAGGAATTGCCTTAGTTAATTCTTATGATGAGAAAGTGGATACATTCGAAATTGACATCTATATGTGTACAAAATTTGGTCAGTCGTTGGCTCATTAGTGCTGTTTCTATTTTGGCTATAGGTTTTCTATCTCTGGCTAAGGCTGAAAACATCAATATCATGATCAGTCCTCCTCGTGGAGGTTTTGGCGATACCGCCGTTAATTTATTGATGATTGAACGACTAAGTCATTTTTATAAAGACACGGATACTGTAGTTAACGTTGTTTACAATCGAGAGTCAGAAGAACAAATTCAGGTGCTGTGGCCTGATTTTGATCCAAAAAAAGAAAAGCAGATCATTCGTGGTATAGTATTTTCAAAAGACACAAAGGCTCAAGAACTGGATTATGTTATTACGTTCTCGGCTCGGCATTGGGCTCCAAAAACACTGGGTAAGAAAACGATCGGATACTATGAATATGAAGAACTTCAGACGGATGTCCATGGTTTTTTTGAATCGGTAAAAAATTATCAGGTTAAGACTCCAATTAACATGATATTGAATGGTTCCTATATGATTAATACCGGAATTACAAGTGGCCTCTATGTCTTGGACGGATTTCGACCTGAAGACTTTAATAAGAAAACAACCTTTGAATTGTTATCAAAAACAAATCCTTCGGTTGTTTTCTCTAGTGAGGCTAAACTTGGCTACGCTTACACTTCGTCGCAACCTCTGGCACAACAGTATGTTTCGGCCGTAGAAAAATGGATAAACCAACGCAATATTGAAGTTGTCATTGTTACTAACCACGACGTAACGGTAACTAACCCGTTAGTTAAAATTATTAAAATGAAAAACTTACCTTTTACGTTAAATCAAAAAATTATAAAAAGCTCAGATATTCCTATATTGGTTACCGGTGATGGTAGTTTAAGTCTAGCTATTGAGGGACGCAAACCCTTCTTTTATGCGTTGTATGCTTGGAAACGATTTACCCCAGAAGTTTTGCGAAATACCTTAAAGGAAAAATCGAAGTTTTTTAGAACTAACCGTTGGGCATTGGATTTAGTTTCAAATCTAACTAGTTTGGATATTACAGGCCAACGTTCCTATGAAAGCGAGTTTTTATCTGTGATGGAAAACCCTCAATTGCAATCCGAATTGGCTAGAATATTTGATCACCTTACTAAAAATAACTCTTTGGTTTCTTTTGTGGAAAAAGATATTCAATTTTCTAAACTTATCCGGGGGCGAGAAAATGTGTTCTCTGCTGCTGTTGATTCTTATGTTTATGTGCTTTGGATGAGATACAGACAATCTAAAGATTTCAATCATTTTGTTTCAAAAATAGAGAGTGAGCTTTTCAATCGTCAATTTGATGCAAGACAACGAATTCGGCAGTTTTTGGGCATGATAAGTATCAAAGACTATCCAATAGAGAAGTTTGCAAAATATTTTTCCGATGCCCTAACTAGCGATGATTTTGAGTTAAGGCATGCGGCAAAAGAGGTTATCATTGACCTTCATGCTTCGATTAATTTGCCGGAGCTGTTTCTTCTTTTAGATGATTCAGGAAAAAAAGAAGTGCAGCGTATTTTGAGAAATATCGCTGGCCAAGACCCCTATCAATGGGGTGGTTATGCAAATAGTGCTAGTTTAACTCTGAGTCGTATCAGTAAAACTATGTGCTACCAATTTTATAAAAAATAGTTATTTTTAATACCAGCGAACCAAGTCTTTTTTTATGTGTAAACTAAAGTAGCTGCTTAGTTTACAAAAGCAGTTGTGTTTCTAGAGGAGGTCGTAATGAATTGGGAAAAACTCACAAATGATGTGGTCGCGGCGGCCGCAGCGGCTTTCGGATCATTGATCTCTGAACGTAAGGGAGAACACTTTTATGCGTTTGCTCTTTATACGGATGGGGACGCTTGGACGATATTAGCCGCTGCCAATAGCCTTGAGCAACATCAGAAAGCGGTACTTAAATTTGGTGAAACCAACGCACAGAATGTGGCGGCGTATAAATGGTCTACGGGTGAGTGGGCCTACGAGAACTGGAAAGGTGAGTTATTTACCGATATTTATCGCGATCTTGCGAAATACAGAAAGACGCAGGAAAACACTGACTCAGACTATGCGTCCTACAAGAACTCCGTACATGAATGCATGATCACTGCCCTTAAGCGCCTAGATCAGAGTGGTTTCTTTGGTGAGATGCGAAGTTCAATCGTGCTTTTCGTGTCGTCAACGGATAACGACGAGACCGAAACTATTGAAAATTATTCTGCAAAGGAGTTGAATTCACAATCGGTCTATTCGGAATTTATTGAAAGATTCGTAACGAAAAGTCATTGAACATTCAGGTCAACAAGGTCAAACAAAGGTCTTACATTAGTTCTTGAGCCTTCCAGTTCCACATAACGCCCCCAAAAGCGTTCTCCAATTGTTCAATCAGAAGGAGAAAATCATTGAAATAAATCATGTCCTCATCTGGATCTGGAAACCAGACTTTTAAAAATGTCTGGCTGTTCTGTACGAGTGAAACTTCACTCTTCCTACCACTTGTTTCCAGGGCATCAATGATTTTAGGAACTTCATTTTTAGAGACGTTGTTTGTTTTTTCAATGTACAAAAAAAACGTCGCCCTTTCGTGAGTTAATTTCATGGGCGTTAAATTACGATTGGTGCGCCAATGGGAAAGCGGTCCTTGTTTAAGCAAAGTAGCGATGTCTTTTATGTCTGTTACGTCTTTAGAAAAAAAGCAAAGGGCAGAGTAGGTCATATGGAAACGCTAACAGATCTTTTAAATGCCGACTATCGAATCTCGAAGGTATTTCGTAATTTCTAGCTAGACCTTTAGGTATAGTCAGCTAGTTCATAGGAGAGAATTGTTCAAAAAGGCAAGGTAGCATTTAACGTTCATCTAAAGTGTTGATAGTCTTGTAGGAACAGTTAACCATAAAAGGAGGAAACATGAATCAACTAAAAGTATTTGCAGCTATTGCCGCCCTAATGTGTTCGTTCACTACATTAGCAGCCGACATGCCGAAACTAGATAAGAAAATGGCCGAAGGACAACGCGCAGAAAAGTGTGCCGACTGGTCGCGTGCCGAAGTGAAGGGTGTGTCGGACAAAAAGAAACAAGCATCGGAATTCAAAGAAAAATTTCAGCAATGCTTGAGCAAAAACGGTCTACCTTCGAGTTTGGCGTTTAGTGGCAAGTATAAGCCCTAGTTAAGAAAAGCGTCTACAGTGTAGATCTAGCTAAGGAACTATTAAGGCACGGACTCTCTCGGTTGAGATTTTGTTTACGACGTAAATTTTTAACACAAAAGAGAAGAGTCCAATCAGAATCAGATCTGGAATATTTAAATTTTCAAAAATTTATTTTCTATTTTTTTCGGCTTGGACTAAGAGAGCCAGTCACGCACTAACTAAATTTAAAACAAAATGCGCATGTAACATTTCTTAATTTACTTGGATCTCGGGGTAGGCATACATCTTTACGTTTTGAACGGTACCATTTTGAAATAAACATGTTCCGTTAGATAGGTAATCACCTTGGCCCTGATAGACGCCTATATTCGGAGAGTAAATACATCGGTCGCCTGTTTCGCAAAGGCCATTGTCATTTCCAACACCGTCATCCAAAATTTCTAAAGCATTAACTAGAAAAACTACAGGCGATGTGTGAGTGCTGGTAATAGTCTTGTTTCCATGCACTGCCGCCGGACAGGTCGCATTGGAAACAAACACTGAATTGGCAGTAGAGCCGTCATTACTGACATTCAAAAACGGATTCGAAATTGAATTGAACCGATAATCATTAATAAAACAGTTGCCGGTCAAGCAATGAGTATCGCCGGGAGTTTGCGGTACCCATATCCTAAAAAAATTCTCGAAATTTAACCAGTCTGTGATACTAGCAAATGGAACGGCTCCCACTGACGGAGAGGTTTGATTGACCCCATCCGGGACTTCGCCGACCAGAAAATCTACCAAGTATGAGGACGCAAAATAGACCCAGTTGGCGTCCGACAAACCAGTATTCCCACAAATAGAGGTGACTGTCCCCGGATTTGTTTTAGCAGCATTAGCCGAACAGCGACCGGCGTTGGCATTGTCATGAATAATAATGTTGTTTGTAAACTTCACGTTACTTGCGTCTACATTGATGGCCCCAGTCCAAGGCTCCCCGGTTAGAAAACCCATCTGAGACAAAATATTACCATCTCCCCCCACATCAAGAATCGTATAACCTTCGATAGACAAAATTTGATTCAATAAATTGGAATTACCCAAAGTCGCTAAATCAGTAGTGTTAGCTGTGATTGTAGTTAACTGGTGAACTGTATTTCTATCACCCAGCAAATATAAATTCGTTCGAGCATTTGAAATCAAAATATCAGATATAATATTTTCAGATCCTTCGACCGCAAGGGCATGGCCACTGGCGGTCAGTCCAAGATTTAAATGACTTAAAATATTGCCATTTGAATTTCCAGTTAAAGCCATCAAATTCCAGTAACTGCCGCCGCCCTCTGTATTATTGGATACGCGGATATTTTTAAATCTGCTGTAGCGTGTGTTGTTGATTGAAAAGATGTTGTAAGCACCCCATGCCTGCTGAATTTTGATGTTAGCTAAAAGTAAATTCTGTGAGAGTTCTGTATATATGGCTTCATAAGTCCCAGTTTTCCGAATTTGAATTCTATTCAGCACAAAATTTTTGGCCGTATGTAAAAAAATGATCATGTCGCCAAAAGGGTTGCCGGTGGACTTATCTGAAAAAGAACCCTCAAGCCAAACGTACTTTTGGTTGCCAGAGGCTATAAGGCATTTATAATTAGCCCCCGCCATTTCTGCCGAGCTCCCGTCGCAGTTGTTGACTGTGCCTGTAAAAGAAAGCGTAGCTTCATTTTTAACTACGATGGCTATTTGGTCGGTATCGATATTAACACCAACCGTATCCAGATTCGTGGGAACAACCAATATAGTTCCGGGGGCTGTTGTTGACGTTAAGGTCAACGTTGACATCGACGAATCGGGAAGGGTCACGATGGGGTTTCTCCCGGCCTGAATGCTCCACCATTTTTCAGCTGTGCTTGTGCCAATCGAAACGCCTGATTGCTTCAATTCAACGGAATTAACTTTCCAATCCAGGCCCGTAAAATCAATAATGTCAGCAAGACCTTTATTTTCTTGAAAACCAACTGAATAAAAAGTCACGCCGCTATTGGGGGCTAGATTGTTTTTACAAAACCACGAAAAGGCACCAAGAGAATCTGAAAGTGTTAAATTGTCACAGCTGTTAATGGTCGGCAAAGAAACCTTAAGTTTATCACCGCCGTGAATACAGGAATCAATCGCAGCCACTTCTGTTCCGTCACAGGCAATATCAGGTTGAGAAACTAAATCGGTGCCACCGTTATTGCCCTTTATGAATTTTAAAAAGTCGGCGCCATTTGTTGGATACACTTTTTCGACGGTAAGATTGTAGGAAGAAGATGGTGAGTCGGGATTGCTTGGGTCCGCGTCTGAATCAGGGCTTTCGGCACTTGGAAGATTTTGGGAAAGCGTCGAAATTTTGCTATTCAAGAAACAACCTTGAATAAAAGTCGAGGCGAATAAAAATATTAGTACTCGATTTTTTATGCCTACCTTGGCCATCTAACAACCCTCTCCTATGCCTATATATTATCGGTGTTAATTTTCTTTTACTAAAGGATCTGGCGTATCATTCTGATACAGGGAAGGTTCTTCAATCATGTAATAGGGCCGCTAAAGTAAGTCTAAAAAATAAATATTACCAGTCGATTAAAATGCCCCACTTGTCGAATCTGTCATAGATATATAGTATCGAATCTAAACCTATTTGACAAACCGAAAAAACATAGGTATCTTGAATATAGTTTAGCATCGAAACTATATAACGAATGGCCTTAAACGGCTCAAAAGGAGACCTAATGTCTAGAATTGAACTTAAAAACCGCGAAAGCCCCGCGGGTGAGCCTATTTCATGAGAACGGCTTCAAATAGAAATTGAATCAAATACAGAAATTAAAAAAAAACAAATCGAGAGGAAAAAAATATGAAATACTACAAAATTGCATTGGTCGTGAGCTTACTTTTATTCGCGGGTCGATCTTATGCGGGGGAAGTTGTCACTAAGTCCGACAAGAAAGTAAAAGCATCATTTGATATTATCAAAACAAAAGTATCGACAGCGGGGAACGTGGCTACGTTTGAAATTGAGGTAAGCGGAAAGGCTGGCCAAGAGAAACCTAAAAAATCTGGCTCATTTTCTGGTGCTCGCGTCTTTTCTTATGTTTGGCCTACATCAATTGACCCAGGCGAAGTCGGCTTTGAAGGAAAGGCGGGGATTCTTGCGCTAGCTGTGACAATCCACCCAGACTTTAACGACACTCCACTTTTCGAAAACGATGGGGCTAAATGGCATACACACTGGGTGGTTCTGACTCCCGATGAGGCCTGTGGTGCCAAAGGGATGAAAGTTAAAGATATTCCAACGGGCTCCAAACCCAAGCTACCAAAAACGTGGCCTGGTGTTCCGTTGTATATCGATAGCCCAGGTTATCCACCGCGGTTCACTGGTAAAACCGTAAAAGTGAATGTTCCTTTTGATAACATCGCGGCTGTTGAAAGTGCAAAGTTCGATGGGGTCACATCTGGTCTGCGTGTGAATGAGTCTGTCCATTCGCCACTCCTTTGCATTGAGAATGTTTTTAAAGTGGCTTCTGGCGACTTAAGCTTGCCTGGTCAGATTTCTCAAGAAGAAAAAAAATAGAAATTCATCTGTGTTTCAAAGAATTAGCTTAGTGAACTTCGTATGAATTCACTAAGCTTTGCTGCGTAAAAATTAGAGATTGATTCAAATAGATAGCTAGTATTCGTAACCAATATGCACAGTAATAACTGGCAATACTTTTCGAGTTTGATACGAACTACTTCCGTTTAGGGTGACTTTATCGTCGCCACTGATTGGAATTTGTGCGCCAATCCAGGGTAGCAAATAGAAACCACCTTGAGCGCGAGTTAGAAAATACTGATATCCAACTTGCGGTGTTACGACACCATGATTAATTTTTATTTTTTCAGATGACGTTGTTATTTCGTAACTATTGTTTTGTAGACGCAGTCCGAATATTAAAGAACTATCCTGATGTCCTTGAGGTAAATAGTGGAGTTCAACACCGTAGCCAGTCCACAATAAATTTTGCACCTCCGATTTTAAATTGTCCGTCATAAGGTATTCAGTCATTTGCTGATTCATTTCTGCATTCCATGAGAAGAATCCAAATCTAAATTGCTTTAAGCTATCTGTTTTGAAATCTATATTGAAATCGTACGCTCCCGCTAGATTTTTTGCTCCCAAATAGAAAACTGGATCTGTCTCTATCGAGGCGTTAAAGGCAAATACGTTTACGCTGGAGGCAATAAGTAAGAACATAAATAAATTTTTCATTTTTAACTCCTTTTTTTAATCAATTCTTGCGAGCTCAGATAAGATCACGGGTGACGTAGGGTAGGTCATAATTAAATAAATTTTCTGTCCTTGATTTGAGACGACAAATTTATACGTGTGCTCTTTTTTGTTGAATGTATTGACCGCTGACGCTTGCCCCAGGCAATTGCTGTTCACATGATATTTTCCTTCCAGGACTATGTCCTCAATAATTTGTCCAGCGCCGTTAAGATGTTCGATCAGCTGTAATTTTCCATCGGCATATAGGCGGGCTATGCCTATTCCAACTACGGGACCTACAAAAGGAATTATACTGGGTGGATGTTGTTCCAATCCTGTGCCCGACAGGCTCATGGAATAGCGTCCGGTGATATTTTTTGCCGAGCAAGTGAATGCCGAGGCAAGATTTTGAAATAGAAAAAAAGAGGTAATTAGAGCTTTTGCAATCATAGCCATTTTCCTTAGAGTTGAGGGTTTTTTTGAATTGAATCTTTAATTGTGGTTTCAAGAGGACGAAAAGTTAAATTAAGGTGCCTAAAACTTTTTTCGGGATTGAAACGTGTTTTTCCTTTCTCTTTTTTCAATAGTTTGACTGAACCAAGACTCATTAGTATTGGCTTGTTTGTAATAGCAGCGTAAATTTCATTCGCAATCGCGATCAATAGTAGAACAAAATAGGGGATGTTTAGCTTAGGAGATTTTATTTGGGTTGCTGATTCAATCTGTTGAAAGATATCTTTCATGTTTTTTTCATTCCCCGCCGCTAGATACCGTTCTCCATTTTTTCCAAGTTCGGCGGCTTTGATATGAGCAATGGCTACGTCTCGAGCGTCTACTACGCTAAAGGTTCCTGGCGGAATTCCTGGAATTTTTTTATTCATGAAATCTTGGATAAGCTGGCCAGACGAGGTTGGGCCTAAATCTCCGGGGCCAAACATCCAACCAGGTAATATATAGGTAAATTTTACGTCTGGGTGTTTTTTTGAAATCGATCTAACGGTTTGCTCTGACATGATTTTACTTTTGTAGTAGTTGTCGGCATCTTCGATATCTCTAGACATAGTTTCATCAATGAGAGTATTTGGTTGCCCGTCTAAAACTGCAATCGAAGACGTGTGAACTATGTTTTTAACTCCGCAGGCTATTGCCGCCTCAATTAAATTTTTTGTTCCTTCAATATTGGTCTTTAGCAGTTCGTTCCAGTGATTTCCACCTTTGTAGTTGTCACGGAAGTAGGCGGCGGTGTGGAAAAGAATGTTAACGTCTGCGAAATGATTTTTGAATCCAGATACATTATTTAGATCGCCTATCACAATTTCTATGTTTAGTCCGGAGAACTGTTTTTTTGCTTTTTCCAATGACCGGGCTAAAGCCTTTACTTGATAGCCGCGCTCCAGGAGTTCGCGTACCAGGTTGTTACCCAATAAACCCGTAGAGCCTGTGACGAATACTATTTTTTTATCTTGCATACTAACCTCTTTTTAAATACTATTTAGTATATGAATACTAAATAGTATTTAAAAAGACAAGTATTACGATTTTTCGCATCAAAAGGAGACAAATGCCTAGGCTGACTCGAGAAGAAAGTAAAATAAGGACAAAGAAAATGCTACTAGAGGCGGCCAAGTCAGACTTTGCTCGTCAGGGTTACGGCAACACCACCGCCGATAGTATTGCAGAAAAGGCCGGATTTTCGAAAGGAGCTTTCTATGCAAACTTTGATTCAAAAGAAGAAATATTTTTAGAATTGCTGAAAATACATATGCACACTGAATCCGAGGTTTTTAGAGGCTTGTTTAAAACTGCCAGAAATATCGAAGAAATACTTGAAGGGATTGATAAATGGTTTCTAGCAATGCAAAACGATGCGGAATGGCAGCTGTTATCGGTCGAACTAAACTTGCACGCAAAAAGGCATCCAGAATTTGCATCTAAATTTTATAAGCTACAATCTGCACATCAAGAGGTGCTTTGTGACTTTGTTAAATTATTTTTTGAATTAGCAAAAAAGAAACCTGTCGTTAGTTACGATTTAATTGCCTACTATATAATGTCGATGTCCTTGGGCATTGCGGTTATGAAGCATCCGAGTCCCAAAAAACAGCAAATTAATGGACAAATTGTAATTCTATTTTTAAATGGATTACTGAGCCAAAGTTAAATGAACTGGCCCCTTAGCCTGCGGCTAAGGCCAAGTAAGATATCGTCAAATCAAGTGAATTTAAAACGTGGTATCTAAAATCCAGAAAGA
>CAWVRN010000025.1:0-70934 GCA_963932905.1 uncultured Bdellovibrio sp. | reverse complement strand
CTGTCTTTCCAACAGAATTTAGCTTCTTAGCCGCAAGCTAAGGAGCCAGTTCTTATCTAGTCTGTTTTAAAGCGATTTAATAAGATTTGGCATATACTATAGTAACATAATGTAACTTATCGGATAGAAGTATCAGGATGAGACAGGCCTCTCTTTTTGAAGATATCTATTACTTCGGATGGATTATTTCACTCGCGACATCATTGTCGGCGCAATGGAAACGTTAAAAAAAACGTCGTATTTGGCTCGTTAGCATCGTACTTAATATCGCCTTTATGGTTCAGCATAATGTCGCGTGAAATACTTAATCCCAATCCGGTGCCTTTTCCTACATCTTTGGTAGTGAAAAATGGCTGCATTATCTTGTTGGCCACATTGGGATTAATTCCATGACCAGAATCTGTGAATTTGACTGTAAACTTATCGTTTTCAACATAGGAGTTAATTGAAATCCATTTTTCTGGTAGTTCTTTTATCGCATCAAATGAATTCGTTAATAGACTCATCAGAACTTGTGAAACTTGTGCGGATCTGCAATTTAATACAAACGATTCGTCACCTTCGATTTTGATTTTTACGCCCTGTTGATGGAAACGTTCACGGCATAATCCTAACGTGTCTTCTAAAATTTGTGAGAAAATCGCTGGCGCGAAAGGATCATTTTCAGCGCTATGAGAATAGGTGCGTAAACCTTTTATGACTTTAGCAATGCGAGAACACGTTTTATCGATCGATTCAAAATGCTTTAGGTCGCCTGGATCTAGGCCTTGTTTGGTTAGTTTGCGCATCAAATGCTGATTCCAACTGTTTATTATGGCTAATGGATTATTTATCTCATGGGCAATGCCAGAGGCCATCTCCCCTAACGTTGACAGTTTGGCAGACTCGCTTAAGTGTGCTTCTAAATGTCGGCGGGAGGCTTCTAATTGTTTAAATTCCGTAATATCTTCAAATGTACTAACCACATGAGATGGATTAAATTTATCGTTTAAAAATAGGGACACTGAATTTACTTTTATCCACTTTATTTCAGTGGAAGAGATATGCACGCCGATAACTACGTTTAACTGTGGTTTGCCGGTTCTTAGAGAAACCATGGCTGGGCGATACTCTAGGGACAATTCAGAGCCATCCTCAGCGACGATTTTCCACGAAGAATCAATGGATGTTTTACCCAGTAGTTGGTCGCCAGTTTTGCTAAACATAGATAGAGTGGCTTGGTTGTAGTCGACAATGATGCCGTTGCTGTCCTGAAGTAAGGTTCCTTCTGTGATACTGTCTAAAGCAGTCCTTTTGATTTCCAATTTTTTTCTGGCTTTTTCGCCTTTGGCGATTTCAGATTTTAATTCAAGCAATCGACTGATTTGGTTAGATAAGGATTCCAGGGCTCGCATTTGTTCAGATGACAGCGTTCTTGGTTTTGAATCGATAACACAAACAGTGCCGATAGGACAACCATCCGGCGATACTATTGGCATTCCCGCATAGAATCTAATTTTTGGACCGTCGGTAACAAGCGGATTGTCGACAAATCGTTTATCTTTTGTCGCATCGGGAACCACGAAAAGTTTTTCTTCCAAAATGGCATGGGCACAAAATGCCACATCGCGAGGGCTCTCTGTTTTAGCCATACCAATTTTTGACTTAAACCATTGTCGTTCATTGTCGACTAAAGAAATTAAGGCAATTGGTGTTTGGCAAATCTGAGCGGCGATAGTCGTGATGTCGTCAAAATCTTTTTCAGGAAGTGAGTCTAAGATGTTCAACATCCGCAGCGACTCAAGTCGTTGTTGTTCTTTTGGGTGTTTTGGTGCCGCAGACATACACCGAATTTATCGGAACTATTAGAGAAATAAAAAGTAGATATTGCGTTCTTTTAGTTAGATTTCTTGAAGACTGAATTCAGTTTCTCAAATTGAGACAGAGTTTGTCTACTGGTAAAATTGTAAACATGACCTTTTTGATCCTTCCCGACTTGCTTTTGCTAGCTGGATATCTTTGTAGGATGTGTAAAGACCTTTGGAAATCAAAACATTGGCTAGTAAACGTTGCCATCGCTCTTTAGCTTCATTCAGATCGTAACCTTCCCAAGCTTGTTTCATAAAAATAGAATTCAATTCTGGATCTAAATTAAAATCGACTTCAATGTCTTTGATTTTAGGTTTTGCTTTAACTCCCTCTAAATGATCTTTAATGTAAGAGTTTAACTCGGGATCGTTCTCGCCCGATTTCATATATTTAACTAAGCCTTTATGAAGTAGTTCATAATCGCCATTCGCCAACATCAAAATCATATCCAAGGCGTCGGAATCATAGCGCGTGCCGTATTCGAAACGTAATTTTAATTCTTCTAATGTTTCTTCATTGTCCCAGTATTTTGGATTTACTTGTGATCCTTCGTAAATGGAAGGACGTCCTTCGTCTAAAAGGTAGTCCCCGCCATATAAAAATTTACTTGTCTTAAGGTAGTCTTCGGCACTAATTTCTTTATCGTTTTTTAGTTTAGTGTCTTTTCCAGATTTAAAAAGTGAGTATATGCGCGTTCCACTTGTTCCGGCAATGACATCATTGATAACACGTTTTTTGCGTTCTGGGCGGATACCTGCGGTGTCGGTGAATTTCATCCATTCTGCTACGGCGCCTGATTTAGCTAATAATGAACCAATTGTTTTATTACCAGGAATAGCGCTAAAATAATCAGCCGTCGCCATTGACAATAATTCGACGCCAATGCGGTGGTATAGATAACTAAACTCATCGCCACGTTTAGTTATAGCTAATTTTACATTTCTGGCTTGGTTAGGAATTGTTTCGTCTTGACCATTTTTAGTGATCACTGATTCACCTGTGGTTCTATCTTTTTCGGTAAGTACCATGACGTGGGCAGCGGATTGCCATAGCTGACGTTCACCAGTCAGCGAAACCATTTTTTGAACACTGGTTCCGTAGTTTCTAACAGCCGCTGCAGGCCAGTTGTTTGATAAAACATTCCACGCCATAGTCCAGGCTGCGAATAGGCGTCCGTTGTTAATTTCAAGGACTTTACTCATCAAAACATGTGGCTCAATGGAATGATCTGGTTGTGCCTGAATCCACTCCGCAAACGCTGTCTCTTTTGCATTACGTGACTCGGCTGGTTCTGTGGGATAGATATAAGTTCCATCTTCTAGAGCCATCGTTAAATTAGTAATTGAATCTGGTAAAAGGCTTCGGCCAAGTGTTGTAATTCGAGTTGAAATTGGCTGACCTTTTGTTTTATTGAATGTTTCTTTTGCTTGTGTCCAAGCTGTTTTCAATGAATAGGCTTTGTCCTTTTCGTTCTTGAAATCCAAAATATCGTTACGATCGATCACAATGGGGATATTTTTATGTGTCCTGCGAAAATGCTCAACGATGGAATCAGCGTACGCTTGACCAGTCCAGATACGGGTGGGTTCAAAATCAGCGATCGGTTTTTTATCAGGTCCGCCGCTGGCCACAAGAGAAAGCGAAAATACGACGGCTAAGAGACTCGATGGTGATTTCATTTTTTCTCCGGCACGCTTTGGGCTTCGATTTGAACATCACGATTAATAGCTGCTAATAACTGATCAAAACCAAATTGCTTATAGATTAAATCACGAGCCTCCATAATATCTGTCTTGTCTTGAAAGTTAAACGCTTCCACTACAGAAACTTTAAGGCGATCGACCATGGCTAAATGTTTATTCGCATCAAAATTCTTCGCAAGCCGTGTCATTACTATCTTCTTAGCCGCATCGAACGCGACATTAGATCCACTTTGCGCAACGGCCAAGCCAGTGGTCAAAGAGGCTATGAGTTTAGGTAGGCCGATAACTCCAATGAGCCCGGCGGAATATTCAGCGTGGGCCCATAGGTCGATTTCGGCCTCAATAATCTGGGCTTCAAGTTCCTTATAAATTTGAGCATCTGTCTTTTTGTTTTTAATTAAACCAAACGAAAGTCTCTCTTTTATTGTGGGTTTGGCTAAAGATTGAGGTGTAATCAGTTTATTTTCTATCCGCAACTGATTGGCTTCCGCATTTTTTCCGCTGTTAATGGCAGCGGCTAAGGGTTCGATAATCATTTCTCTAACTTTGTCGGCCTCAATTGCAAAGCGCATCGTGGCGATTGGGCTTGTTATGAGTTTACTGGCCATGCGCGCATTAACAGCCGCGGCAAAGCCAGCTATATTAGCCGCTTTTTGAGCTGATGCCGTTACATGTGTCGAGCAGGCAGAGGCACCTGCTAAACAAGACGCTGTAATATTCTCAACGGCCGCATCAAAACGATTTCTAAATATCTGCATTCGGTTTGAAGTATTGGCTGATTCATAAACTTCAATACAGCTGTTTGTGTCTGCTGACACCATTTGGACAGTGAGAAGGATAGAGGCTAACATAACTTTCATGGAAAACTCCCGAACGTAGGCTATTACCAACCCTTCTCGTTGGTGCAAACCGAACACCCGACTAATAACAAATTGCCTGGATCTGGGCTGAAAGTGACATTTTGGAACAGATTGCTGTCGACTCTTTTTACAGTGTGGTTCTTGGGGGGGTTACAATTCCAATTCAAAATCAGAGCGTAATTTTTCTTTTGAGATCATCATCTTTTTATTATCAGAAGTGTCTTTCAAGTAGAAAAAATTGTGACTCTCTTGGATGACCTCATACATGTTAGCCGATTGTTTTTTCTTAACTTTCATTCCCGCACGAACTTCGTTGTACGACTGCTCTAAATTCTTTAAAGCGTTCGAACGGAAATACGCTAGGATCAGCAATACAAATACGAATGATAAGCCAACGGAAAACGCAGCTACGGCATTGATCTTCTGTTGGATCAAAAGGCTAAAACTCATCGGAGCCGAAATACTGCAAAAGAAAATTAAACCAGATAGGATATTCGTTTTAATTTTTTCGCGTTTGTATTTGTTCTTGTATGTGTTTTTCAAATTATTTCTATGTACAGTCAATTTTGCTGACATTTTAAAAATCCTCCTGATTTTTAAAACTAGGGCCTTAATTCAGTGTACGAGAAATGATCTCGAAAAATAAAGAGAAATATTTTTTTATTTCCGTTGGTCTATTTCAATGTCGGAACTACTTTTAAAGTAATCACTTCATTAGACCGGCGTATCTTTAAAGCCACTTCCCTATTGGGTTCTGCGGCTTGAAGACTAAATACGTAATCATGAATAGAATCAATAGCCTTGCCATTAAATTCAATAATGATGTCTTTAGCTAAAAGCCCGCCTTTTTCTGCGGGGGAGTTTTTCGACACACCAGAGATACGCACGCCTTTCACGCCTTCTTGGCTATAGTCTGGGATCGTGCCTATATAAATACGAAAGCTACGCTCTGTACCTTGAGCTCGCACGCCACCCTCGACCTTTTCGTATGTCAGCTGAGTTGAATCATTAACTGCGATTTCCTGGATAAATTGTTGAACAACCTGGGTAACTTTTAACAATCCAGCGAAATTAATTTTCTCTGCGGTGTCACGTGGTGTGTGGTATTCGCTGTGTACACCTGTAAAGAAGCTAATCGAAGGGATCTCAGCCAAGTAGAAAGAAATGGCATCCGTAGGCAAGTATGGATCTGTTTGCAGCGACAATGGAAGTTGTTGACGGAGACTGATAACTTCGGCCAAGCGCCCCCAGTGTTGTGCTGATCCCGCGCCTTGCACTAGTAGCTTTTCCTTTAGCCGACCAACCATATCTAGATTTAAAGATGCAGAGAACGTGTCCTTCATTTTCAGTTTGTTTGCGTTTTCCCAATCATCAATAAAGGCTTTGCTGCCTAAAACTCCCATTTCTTCGGCGCTCCATAAAGCAAAGTATAAGTTCTGCTTTAATTTCTTTCTATTTTGAGGCTGTGAATAATATTGGGCCAACTCTAAAACGGCTGAAACACCAGAGGCATTGTCATCCGCTCCAAAGTGAATGTTGGTGATATCTTCGCTGGTTGCTAATGAATTGCCAACATCGCCTCGGCCCAGGTGGTCCATGTGTGCTCCGACAATAAGCGATTTTGCTTTTGGATTAGGTGACTGGATGAATCCAATAATCTGCTTAGCTGTTTTTTTCTGAAGATCGAAATCGATGGTCGCTGTCATTTTTATGTTTTTATTTTCAATTTTGTCTACAGGCTCATTTTTTTCTAATGCAATCTTCAAGATAGTGTACTGATCATCGGTTAGGTTCATTAGCTCTAAAAATACTTTAAGTGATATTTCTAAAGCTGGTAGTGTCGTTGGTGCTCCGTCAAAACGCATAGGCGTGATTTTATCTTTGTTGATTAAATTAGGGCTATCGATAGCAATAACACCATAGGCACCCATATTTTTTGCGACCGTGATTTTATGAGCCAAACTTGAAAACGGAATTAAATGATTGCGCAGCTCTTTGGAAACTTGTGTTGGATAGTCTTTAAATAAAACCACCCATTTATCTTTAACATCCACTTTTTCATAGTCGTTGATGGCTGCGATGTTGTCTGTCGCCGACGCTTTTAGTCCATAACCAACAAATACAAATGGTTTAGCTTCAAATGTTCCACTTTTGCTTAAGGAAATCGGTCTAAATTCGCGATTGAGCTCAAACTGCTTTTGATTGGCGCTGAGTTCGTTTTTTTGTTTCAGTTGAATACCAGTAACGATATCGAAATGATGAATAAAGTTTTCTAAACGATTGGCTTTGGGTGACGCCAGACCCCATTTCTTCAATGTGGCAGCTATATCTTTTGTTAATTCTGCTTCCTCGATGCTGCCCGGCAGTCGCCCCGCCATTTTCTTAGAGGCTAGATATGACAATGTTTTTTTTAAATCGTTGATATCAATGTCTTTAGAAAATTTTGCGGTAGTCAATTTAAAATCACTAGCCGGTTCGATTTCTGACAACTGAAGGGCACTCATGGCTTTGTCGTGACTCCAATCAGCTAAATAAATCTGACTCTCCCCTTTTTCATTTCGGTGTGTCCATGTTAATTTCTTTCCATCAGGTGAAAAGCTAGCTAGACCATCAAAACCTTCATCGTTGGTAACACGTATCGGTTTTTGTTTGCCTTCACTATCAACAATAAACAGTTCAAAATTAGAATAACCTAGAACACTAGTTGCAAATATCACATATTTTCCAGATGGATGATAGTATGGGGCCCACGACATCGCGCTCAAATGAGTGATTTGTTTCTGATCGGTACCGTCGATATTCATTGTATAGATTTCCGCTGTCGCACCCGTGCGATCAAATCGTCTCCAAGTGATCTTTTTACCATCGGCACTGAAGAACGGTCCTCCGTCATAGCCAATATTGTTCGTTAGTCTGCGAACTCCGGTGCCGTCAGCTTTCATGATATATATTTCCATTTGGCTAGACGGATCTTTTTCGAAAAGGGCCTTGTCTTCCGGGTTTAGGGGAGGGCTGTAACCGGTGCGGTTGCTAGCAAAGGCGATCCATTGACCGTCTGGAGAATATGACCCCTCTGCATCGTAGCCAAGTTCTTTGGTAAGGCGTTTAACATTCTTGCCATCTAGGGATGATTCAAAAATGTCATATTGTTCATCGTATGACCATGAATATTTACCTTTGACCGGATTTTTGCGTGATTCAACTTCTTCTTTTTGTTTTCTTTCCCATTCAGGGTCTAGGTGGGTTGATGACCACATTGCTTTCTTTAGATTAGGATGAATCCAACCACACGTTGTTTTTCCTTGCCCCGGGGAAAGGCGGTCAATCTTGCCTGATTTTAAATCTAAAATGTACATTTGATAGAATGGGTTGTTTGGATGACGTTCTGACTGAAGAATCATCTTGTTCCCGTCAGCACTAAAGTAGCCCTCTCCAGATTTAGGACCTTCGAAGGTAAGTTGCCGTTGGTTGGTGTAGAGCTCAATACCAAGATCGCGAGTCGCGTCCTTAGCATCTGTGGGGTTGGGCGCTAAACGAGAACCAATTGGAAATAAAGTGAAGGTAATGATAAAACATAGAAGAATGAATTTGTGTCTTGGCGTTGAGTTTGTTTTCATAGGTAAGACTAAATCAAAACCTTTCTGAAAGGTCAATGGAATGCTCGATATACTTAAAGCGATTATGGCCGTAATTATTGCTTGTGGCCTAATGAATTGCGTTCAAAAGAAAGTGGCGACAAAGTCATCAGCTCCGGTCGATATAAATCCAGCCGCCATTGCTATAGATTCGGAAATTTATAAGAAAATTACATTTATTGATAATTCAAAAATACCGGCTCCATATCTGTCGATGAATATCGCGTTTGATCCCATCGCAGTGATTAGAAAAGATGTCGAAAAAAAAGAAAAAGTGATTTTGCAAAATCGTGGGGAGGCTCACATCACCGTGATCACACCACCAGAATTTGAACAACTAAAATCAGTCTTAACAATGGAGCTACTAAATGAAGTTGCGTTGTTGAATCGGATTCAAGAAACACCGTTTGAAATTTTGTGTGTTGGTCGTGGTCAAATAAAAGAGGATAAAAAGACGCTCTCAACCTACTTTATCGTCGTGGACGCGCCAGAATTGTTATCTTTACGTCGTACTATCGCCACGCTTTACAAGACCCGTGGTGGTCTAGCGTCGGGATTCAATCCTGAAGATTTCTATCCGCATATCACCGTGGGTTTTACAGAACGCGATTTGCATGCGTCCGACGGGGTGATTAAATCTAAAGCAAGTTGCTTGATTGATACGCAGCTTAAAGCCCAGTAAAAACAACCAATCCTAGCATTTTATAAAAAAACGGTTAAGATGGGGAAGATTGACTCGTGGGTGGCTAATGACTGTGTTGAACGATTTTCTGATTCGTCTATTTGATACTAAAGAAACTGGAACCGATTTTTCTAAGTCTATACAGACTATCATCGAGGAATATCAGGCCGTGTTCCCTCATTATCGGTTAAAATTTTGGGTAGTGAATCCACGAAAGAATGAAATTAAAATCTTTGCCTTGAGCGACGGCGACATAAAAGTAAAAGAATTTCCATTGTCCCAATTTAAGTATGAAAATCTGTTGCGATCAAAATCAAAGCCTTTTTATGCTTTCGATTCTAAAAAACAAAAACGCATCTTGATTCCTTTGTTTATTGAGAATGTGCTGTCTGGCTGTGTGGCGGTATCGGCCAGAAAAAGCAAATCAATGTCAGCTTGGAAGACCCGACTACCCTATTTCTTTATCGCCGCTAAACGATTTGTTAAGGTTTTAGAAGTTAGTGCGAAAAATAATGCTATCGATACTTTGATGGAGCTGAATCAGACTCTAGAAAACAAGGTTACGCAAATTGATCTTTCATTGGAGCATGAAAAACGGGCTCATATGCAGGCTGGAAAAATGGCGACGTTAGGTGAGGTGGCTGTTGGCATTGCCCATGAAATTAATAATCCACTAACAATAATCGTTTCACGCCTGGGTAATCTGGAAAAGAATTTATTGAAAAAAAATATGTTGCTGCCAGAAATTGCTGATTCCATTGTGAAAGTAAATCAAACAGTTGAAAGAATAGTGAAAATCATTAATGGACTTCGTCACTTTGCCTACAATGGTGAAGAAAAGAAATCTCCGGTCGTATTAACCAAAGTAATTTCAGATTCGCTTGAATTGTGTCAGGAGCGCTTAAAGAAGAATGACATTGAGCTAAAAATAAAAAAGCCCGCATTCGACGTTGAAATTTCTGCCTATGATACGCAAATGATTCAGGTTCTATTAAATTTAATAATTAATTCACTAGATGCAATTAAAAATCTGTCAGAGAAATGGATTGAGATCGAATATAAAATTGAAGCTGAGTCGTTGAATGTTATCGTCCGCGATTCTGGTTCCGGGTTAGCTTCCGATGTTGCGGATAAAATTATGAATCCTTTCTACACGACGAAAGAGCGTGGGCAAGGCACCGGTTTAGGGCTAAGTCTATCAAAGGCCATTGTTGAAAATCACGAAGGCCGTTTGTTTTACAATTCGAAATCCGCTCATACTGAGTTTGTCATCGAGTTGCCTTATATGCGAGTCTTGGATATGATAGTGGAATAATGAAGCTGGCATGTAAATACATCGGTTCTTGTCGTGGCTGTCCTTTAGGTCATCTGGAATTTGAAGAACAAAAGAATCTTAAAAAGAAGAAATTCATTGATCATTTGAATCAAAAGTTTGCGCCCGTTGTGTTAGCTCATACTGAATTTGACTATGTATTTCCCGTTTTTGACGGTTATCGAACTCGTAGCGATTTTGTTTATGCTGAAGGCCGTTTAGGTTGGTACGATCAGCAGAAGACGTTTCTTCCTATTGATGAATGCCCGCTGCACACCAAAGATCTGGTGGAACTAACAAAAGAGATAACTAAAATACAGTGGCCAATACGTTTAGGTTCAATGCGACTTCGTGTTAGCCCAGACGGGAAAAAGGGTGTTTGGTTAGATTTGGCCAATCTTGATATTAAACACATTTTGTCAGATATAAAATATTTAGCTCCCCTATTTGAATCTGGTGTTGTTGTCGAGATGGGTCAGAAAGGTAAGCGAGTCGTTTCAATCGAAAACGGCTTTAAATTATCAGATCCAGAACCATATCCTTGGTTTCAAACCGTGTTTAAAGACGCTACGGTACCCTTGAATGCACTTATTAGCTCATTTACGCAAACCAATCCAGAGCTAAGCATTCGCATGATTAAAATTTTAAAAACGTTCCTGGGTGTATCCTCGTTTGATAGAGTGGTGGAATTTGGGAGTGGGGTTGGTAACTTTACATTATTTTTGTCAGAATATGGCAAAAATATGAGCGTGATTGAAAATGATTTCAGAAATCTAATTCCACTACGGCAAAATCTTGAGCAAAATGGTTTAACTGAAACAGTTTCCATTTTTGAAAATGTGAATACGTTTATTGCCGCTGCTGTTAAAGATAAAGGTAGTAAGTTATATTTTGTGAACCCGGCTCGCAGTGGTGTAGGATCTTTGTTTGATTCTAATATTGATGCCAACCATGTAGCCTACGTAAGCTGTCATTTAGATAGTTTCTTGTTTGATACGGTAAAGTTAGCTAAACAAGGATTTCGACTATCTAAAGCCACCCTGTTTGACCAGTTTCCACACGCCAACCATTTTGAAATTTTAAGTTATTTTGTAAAATGAACTGGCCCCTTAGCCTGCGGCTAAGGCCAAGTAAAATATCGTCAAATCAAGTGAATTTAAAACGTGCTATCTAAAATCTAGAAAGATTCAACACGCTCGCTTTTATTGAGGGATCGAAACTCGAATGTATTACGAGTTAATTCGGATAATAATTTTTTTTTTGAAAAACTGTTTCAAGGCAGCGCTTTTAAATTTCAACTAAACGACTGTCTTTCCAGTAGATTTTAGCTTCTTAGCCGCAAGCTAAGGGGCCAGTTCTAGACGTTTGAAGTCAGCTTTAAGCCCGAAATTTCGCCCGCTAAGTCACGTTTGAAAAACCAAGAAAGAATTGGTAACACAACGATTCCGCAAAGATAAATAATGAACGTTCTGTAAATCACTCGAAATGGGTACGACAAAAGATAACGTTCTTGAAAGATTCCTAGGCGGACATCAAAAACTTTTTCACCAAACGTAGCTCCGCCAAATGTTCTTAAGACGACAAGATAACAAAACTGAATCCATAGAAAAATCACGCCAAATAATTCAGCGAAATAAATTTGGTGCGGTAATATACGAACGAGGTCTGTTTTTAGTGAAACCAAATACAAAAAACAAACGAGTAGGCTCATGGCTAAAATTAATAACGAATCTACCAGTGCGCTTAATATTTGGAATTCAATAAGTCTGCGGCCTTGGCGCTTCCTAGAGCCACTATGGAAACCCAACTCGTGATAAATCCGCTGGTTAGCGGATTTATCAGTGAGAGTTGACTTGCTGCCTGACCTAACTGGCTCGCGAATGATATCCAAAATTATCTCGGTGGAACCTGAAACGGGTTATACACCGGAGTGCTTTGGTTCGTCGTTTCTTCTGAGGTGCGAGGCTCAGTAGGAGTTGTTGGGGTCGTTGGAGTCGTTGGAGTCGTTGTTGGACAACCCGTTGCTGGGCAAGGAACCGCCGGATCTGTGTATGTTGGTGTCGAAGCCGTTTTACGTTTGTTTGTGCACAATCCCGTGATGTGGGTGTCGAACACGGCATTTGTTAAGCAGATACCCCCTAGTACACCAAGTATAGTTTTAAACCAATCTCCGCTTGTAGAAGAGCATTCGCTCACCATTGGATTCATGCGAGTCCAGAAACTACCGCAATCGGCTCCATCCTTAATCGTTTCAGGTTTTGCTAAATCGGCTACTTCTTCGCCGCCCGGCGCTGGCGTATCCAAAGGAAGGCATGCTTTGTTCGCTGTATCCATACGGCATTTGTCTTTGTTTTTACAACCGCAGGTTTTGGTACCATTTGAACCAGTCACTTCTTCTACACCATCAGCCGGTGTCCAACCAGAACATGGACCCGCAAGAACTGGATCTGCTGGTTTTGTTTCTTCAGTTGTTAACAAGTTCTGAACCGCGATGGCACGTTTCATTAACGCATCACACGCCTCATCTTGGTAGGCCGGATCTTTCTTAGTAGATTTTCCGCTTGGTGGATTTGGTGCTTTGTAGTTCCACTTTCCCGCTTTTTTCTCACAGATTTTTTCTGCTGAGTTAATATACTTTGCAATCGGTCCACTTAGCTCACCCATGATTCTTTTAAAAAGATCTGGATCCGTAGTTACCAATTTGTCTTGATTATTGCAATCTTTGGACTCCTTAAGTTTACCATTGGTGTCTTTGCATTTTAAGGTGTCTCCACCAGGTATTGCTTCACGGTCTAAAATGTTTTTTATAAATTTCATTTTGTCTTGTGGCGTTTTTAGCGGTGACAAAGCTTCGCATGGGCCATCACCGTGTGTAGCAAAATTAAAATTTTCTTTCGTACCAGTTTTTTGGTTAGTATCTATGCAGTAAGGTCTGTTATTGTTTTCTTTCCCGCTAAAACCGTAAACTACTGCTTTACAAGCTATCCAGCCCTTGCCGCCTCTTCCGTCAGGGCCTTTTGTTAAACATTCTTTCGAGAGTGGATCCTCTTCCTCATAGAATTTTTTTTTGGATGCTTCGCTTCCGCCATCCCATGGACAGGCACTATTTTTCCATTTTCGAGCATGTCCGGCAACTATACAACTAGGCCCCCTGGTTTTATCCTCATTGTCGACAAAGGGATCCATATTGCCCATGCTAGCAGTGAGTTTTTTCGCGCCCTCAACAACAGCGGCTTCTTGCTGCGCTTGTACATCGGTTGCTCCTGGAGGTTTTGCTGGTTTATCACCGGCTGGGGTGCCGCCAATTGTTCCCTCTGCGCGACCGGCATACGCCTCGTTACCTAGGAACGTAGATTGAACCCATTGGTCGAATGTTTTTTCATTGGCCGAAATTACTTTAAATCGCCCCGTGTTGTGAACTTTGTATGCAGCTTCAAGTAATTGACGATGACGCAAGAAGAACTCTGCACGTTGAGCTTTAGTTAATTTGTTCCATTGTTGCAGAGTGGGAACGGTAGCGGCACTGAAAACTTTCTTTTGGAACTGTTGGTAGATTTTATGGAACACTTCAATTGTTTTTAACTTAGCATCAAAAGCTTCAGATGAAGTCGTATCAGCGGTTTTAAAAACAGTACCATTGATCTTCATCACTTCATCGCCGTGGAACAAGTATTCAATAACCACTTGCTCGCCGCTCATGTTAAGCATGACTTTTAAAGCTTCTTTGCCTTTGTACGTGAATTCTTGAACTTGAATGTTGGGGAATTTTTCACCCGACATCGCTTCTGCGATCTGCTTGAACACCAGAGGGTTTACTTTCGAGTTTTGCTTTTGCAGTTTTGCAAACAGTTCAGGATACGATTTAGTTGTCGTTATTTTAGAGTCTTTAATAAATGTTTTAACCTGATTAACCGGAGACTTATCATTTGCTGCGTGTGCATAAGGAGCCGCAGAAAAAGTAATAGAAAAAACTCCGGCTAGAAGCGAATTTAAAACGTATTTTGGCATAATATCCTCATTTAATATTATTTTTACATAATTTATATCGGTTTAAAATGAGAAAACTTTAAGTTCGACGATAGATTGGCTCCGTCAGCCTTAAATACTAGACCAAGTTCTAGCTTATAATTGTGTGAACTGAGACTGATCTTCAATCAGCGTGGCCAGGTCCTGACACCATTGATCGTCATCGTTTAAACACGGAACGTAGTCAAACGCCTCACCGCCCTCATTCATAAAGGCTTTGCGGTTTTCAAGTTGAATTTCTTCAAGCGTTTCTAAGCAGTCGACAGTGAAAGCCGGGCAAACAACCAAAACACGTTTCTTATTTTGCTGAGCTAGCTGGACCAATATTTCATCGGTATAAGGTTTAATCCATTCCGCAGGACCTAGACGTGATTGAAATGTCGTGACGGATGCGGTTTTTAAATTTAAATTTAACTTAATATTAATCAAACGAGTCGTTTCAAAACACTGACTACGATAGCAATTCTTTTTCATTCCCGTTTCACAGCATTTAGTATCAAGCCTACAATGCGGATTTTTTAAAATCGCTGACTTTGGCAATCCATGATACGAAAACAAGATAGTGTCGTACGTGTCTAAATCGAATGTTTTAATTTTTTCAACTGTATTCTGGATAAAGCTCGCATGATCGTAGAAAGGCTTCAGAGTGTAGATCTCTGGAGCTTTAGAATTTTTAAAAATTTTATTTTTATTTTTCTCAAATACGTCTTTGAATTTTTTTTCGCTGGCTTCCGTCGTTGCGACGGAAAACTGTGGATACATAGGGATAAAATAGATTTTTTCTAAGTCTGGATTTCTCTGTTGAAGCTTTTTAATCGCCGTCAGCAGCGATGGGTTTTGAAATACCATTCCTGATTCCACACTGAATGTATTTCTATATTTTTCAAGTTTACGTGCGATCGATTCCGTGATCGAAACCAATGGCGAACCCGCCTGGGTCCATATTTTCTGATATTTCGCTGCCGATTTTGGGGCCCGAAACGGAGTAATAATCAGATAAACCAAAATAAATCTAAAAATAAACGGTAACTCAATCACCCCAGGATCCATCAAAAATTCGCGTAAATAGCGACGAACTGATTTTGTATCGGGCGCATCCGGAGAACCAATATTATTTAAAATCACACCCATCTTCATTTTTTATTTCTTTCTGCATACGCACTGGCAATTTGTGAATTTCGTTCGTGAATACCCGTTAAACCTAGTACACCCAGATAATTTCCCGCTAAATTCGACGTTAAAGCTGCATTTTCTTTCAAAAATCGCTGTAAAAGATGGTCATAACAAGGAACAACCTCTTTCCAGCGATGAATAGACACGTCTTTGATTTCAATTGCTTGCGGGAAAAGGCGCAATCGATCTTGTTTTATTTTCTCGATAATCTGATCATCCGATAAATTCATTAAATCAGGTAAAACCGAATCGCCCAGTATCCAGCTTTCATTGTAGTCTCCTCGATTTTCGAAAATTTTTGAGTTAGCTAAAACGCCCAATGTAAAAAACTTCTCTTTATTTGGAAACAAAACCCCGAATCCATCGATCTGATTTACCTGATTTTTAAAATTCAATGTCACACGAACCAGAGAGAGGCAAGTCAGATCATCTTTTTTTATTTCTGGCTGTTTTGTGTTCGACATAGCGAAGAAAGATTTTGCAGAAAAGAGGTCTGTTGCTAAAAAAGTATTATGTTGCAAAACACTCGAGTGCATTTTTTCGTCGGTCGATAGTTCAAATCGAACACCTTTGATCTTTAAATAGCTTTCTAATTTTTGTATTACTTCTCCCATTCCATTGGGTGCGCTGATTAAACCTTTCAAGGTTTTCCGTTTCTTCTTAAAAAACATCGACCCCAAGACCATCTTGGCGCTGAGGATTTCTGTTTTTTGAGCGAAAATGCCATTAACCATTGGTTGAATCAGATAATCATTTCCCGCTAAACCCAAAACTCGCTGAGCCCAATCCTTTAAGCTTTCATCTTCGCGTGGCTTTGATCTACCAGAAATAAAAGCAAAGACAGCTCGTCCAACAAGTACAACTGTTTCATCAAGCGATAAAGGCCAACGCCGTAGTCCATTTCGAAAGATATACTTTTTCCGAGATTCTGACTTAGGCACTAGAGCCTGAACGCCAATATCGGCAAACATATCTTCCAGTTTTTCAGACGCCAAAAAACCATTGGCAGCTGATTCAATCAGCATATTATTTTTATATTCTGAACTGATAACTCCACCTGTCCGACTATTTTTCTCAATGACTGTCACCGGGTAGCCAAGCTTTGTGAAAAAATAAGCTAAAGAAAGACCGGAAAACCCAGCACCTATAATGCGAATCATATCGACGACGAAAAAATCCGTGTTTGCGGCTGCGATCGTTGTAAGCGAGCATCAAAAAACAAGGCCGCATTACGTAAGAAGGGTTTACCCAGCTCGGTTAACCTCAATGTGGAGCCATCGAACTCGATCAGTTTATCTTGCAACATTTCTTTTAAAAAAACTTGAGCCTCTGATTTTTCTTTATCCGATAAAGTAATTTCAAACTGAGTCATGAATTTCAAAATTTTCTGACGCTGAGTTTTATCTTCATCTGTCAAAACATGGCCACGCAAAGTCGGTATTTCACCCTTAACAATTTTTTGCTCGTAAATATTCAAGACTTTTTCGTTTTGATGAAATGAATCAGGCGTTTCAGAGATAGAACTAACCCCAAGTCCTAGCAGAACATCGGTGCGTTGGTCCGTGTAACCCATAAAATTACGATGCAGAGATTTGGCCTTAGTTTTTTCATACAAAGCATCGGTATTTAAAGCAAAATGATCCATACCGATTTCAACATATCCATTTTGAGTTAATACCTCGCGCGCAATTTCATATAGTTTGCGCTTATCCTCCCCTTTTGGAAGGTCTTCGTCTTTAAACAGTTTTTGAGCCGGCTTAATCCAAGGAACGATCGCTAAACTGTACAAGGCGATGCGATCAGGCTTCAAGGCAACCGTTAACTCGGCCGATTTTTTGATCGATTCTGGCGTCTGCTTCGCAAGACCATAAATCAAATCAAAATTAACTGAATCGTACCCCATACTGCGCGCCCAGTCCGTGACTTGTTTCGTCTGCTCAAACGGCTGAATACGGTTTACTAACCGTTGCACCTCAGGATCGAAATCTTGAACGCCTAGACTGATGCGATTAAATCCGCGCTTTTTAAGTTCCTGCAATTGTTCGATTTTAGTTCGGCGTGGATCTACCTCGATAGCACCTTCGAAATGATCTTTTTGGCGTACAACGCGTTTATCAATTTCATCTACCAGATACCCCAATGCCTGGGCCGAGAAAAATGTAGGCGAACCACCACCGAAATGAATTTGCTTCAGTGGTTTGGTTTTTAGCTCTGGGACCTGTTGTAAATACAAATCTAATTCTTTAATAACTAGATCTACATAGGGACGTTCTTTGGAATGATCCTTAGTGATCGATGTGTTGCAACCGCAAAACGTGCATAGCGTTTCACAGTAAGGCAAATGAACATACAGAGCCCAGCTGGATTGATCTTTGTTTAAAGCGGAACTTAAATGTTTAACCCATTCGTCACGCGCGGGCGTTTCCGACCAGAACGGAACGGTTGGGTAACTGGTATAACGTGGAGCCGGAATATCGTATTTGCGATATAACTCTTTAAAGCTAGCCACCATGGCTGAATTCCTTTCTGATGACTTCGATAAACTTACGAACATTCTGTTCGGGTGTGTTCGGAAGAACACCATGACCTAAACCGCAGACCCAGCGAGCGCGTTCTTCGGGAGGCATGTTTTTAAATGGTTCTATATAAAAACGCAGTGATTTTTCAAAATCAGCGGGTTCTTGATGAAGTAACGATTGATCAAAATTTCCTTGAGCAAAAAATGGATTATTGTAGCCGTTTAAATTTTTCAAAAGTGAAGGCAAATTCCAACGGTGATCGAAACCTAATCCCGCCCACGGCGCCATAAAAAATTCTTTCGGGAAGTAGCCACCCATCGTTCCTTTCGAATAGTAAGCTAATTTTTTAGGGAATGTCTGCGCTAAATCCATCAATTGAGGCATGATAAATTGAGAATACAGCAGCGGATCGATCTCGCCAGCCGCAGTATCAAACAACATCACGACTTCCGCACCGCCCTCTAATTGCAATTCAATATTCTTTTTAAGTAACGGAATTAATTTTGCGCAAAACTGCGGATACAAAGGCAAATATTTTTTAGATAATGTTAAACTGCCTTTATGTGAGCCTTCCACAGCGTACACAAACAAAGTCCAAGGGCCACCCACGAAGCCAATTAATGATTTGTTTCCTGGTAATCGTTTACGAGCTAATTCCAAAGCTTTCTTTTGGAACATCAGCTGTGGCCAAGCCTCTTCAAACGGAGTGATTTTACCCATCACGTCCGGAGTTAAATGAATATCTAGCTTAGGACCATCATCTGCGTACTGTAGACCAAATCCCATAGCTTGAAGTGGAAACAATAAATCTGAAAAGATAATCGCCACGTCAAAATCAAAATCTTGAATTGGTCCCATTGTAACTTCGGCCGCAAGATCTGGAAGGCGACATAAATCCATAAATGAATTTTTCTTACGAAGTGCTTGATAATGGGAATGATAACGACCGGCTTGGCGCATAAACCAAATAGGCGGCACAGATTGCGGAACATTGTTGATCGCGTTTTGAAAATTAATATTCATTTTTAATCCTATCTGTGGAAGTCCACTGGTAGCCGATTCCTCGGACGTTTCTAATTACATCATCGTTATTTAAATCTAAAAACTTTTTAATTCTGACAATCGCATTATCGATACTGCGAATATTTACGTTCTTATCCTGACCCCAGACAAAATCCATGATTTCATCACGAGTCACTGGCTGCGGCGATTTTTTAATAAGAAATTCAACAATCTTCAGATCAGATTGTGCGGGGTATTCGATAGTCCCGTCACGTTTACGTACTGACATTTGATTAAAATCAACTTCGATCCCATCGACGTTCAGCCTATGCGGTTTCACAGAGTGATCTGTCAGTACGTGACGAATACGAATCATGAGTTCTTTTAAATGAAATGGCTTTGGAATAAATTCTTCGGCGCCCAGCTCATAGCCTTGCAAGCGGTTTTCCGCATCACTTTGGGCAGTTAGGAATAAGATACTGCTTTTTGATTTGTTTAGGTGTTTAGCGACCTGAAACCCATCACCATCCGGAAGTCCTATGTCTAAAATCACTAAATCAAACTCGTTCTCTGAAATCCTTTTAACGGCTTGAGCCTGATTAGCAGCCCAAACCACTTCGAAATCTTGTTCAAGACGTTCTTTAAGTGTTTCACCTAATGTTAAGTCGTCTTCGACGATTAAAATCTTTTTCATAGGTAGATTTTCACTCCAAAGCCTTGCTTGGGATTAAAGAATTCTAATCGCCCATTCAATTTTTTAATAATTTCGGAACATAAGTACAAACCGATACCCGATGTTTTCTTGTCGTTGAATCGAAAATGAATGACATCGCTGACGGACAACTTTTCCTGAACACCAACACCATCATCGACTAGGGTAATCAACTTTTGCGAGCCCGCTTCATCGATTTTAATTTCAATACGACTTGAACCACCATGAATGAGTGCATTTTGAATCAAGTTACGAAATATAAAATACAAAGCTCGGTAATCTGTTTCCAAATTTTGATCTTTGTTTAACTCAATTGTGACTTCCTGAAACTCATTTTTGATGCCGCTGATCAACTTTGAAATAGGAAAACTTTCTTTCAAGGTCTTGATGCTATCAAGTTGCGACATCCACAACGAGTTTTCTAGCTGCAAATCCAGTTGATTAATGTTTTTTACTAAACGAACAATTTGCTTATTGTTTTTAAATTTTTCATCTTCGCTCAACACTTCACTTTGTAGTCTGAGTCTAGATATCGACGTCTTTAAATCATGTGAAAAACCAGCAAAGAAATTGCGGATGGATTTATTCTTTTTTTCTTCTCGCTTCATAAAATAAAACATCATCATGCCGCCTAGGACTTGAGCTAACAAGAAAAATGATCCTTCCCAGAATAGCATGCGGCGACGTTTTTCAAAATCAAGGACTTCCGCAGGAACGGATAACTGTTCAATACCATAGAACCACCACCAGCCGATCATCGAAGTGGTAAATAGTATCCAAAGTAAAACAAATATTCCTTTCCATTTCATTCTAAATTAAAGCACCTTTCACTTTGGACAATGTTTCTTCTAAAACTGAATCGGAATGCGCCACAGACAAGAATCCAACTTCATACGCATTCGGAGCCAAATACACGCCACTTTCAAGCAGCTTTAAGAACAATTTTTTAAATGTTTCGCCTTGGCCTTTAGGAATATGATTTAAATCACGAATCGGAGTGGACGTTTTAGAGTGAATCCAAAATAACGATGAATAGGAAGATAGATCCAAGTCCGAGTGCTGATTTAAAACTGTTTTTAGTTTTGCACAAAATTCAGCGGACGTTTTATTAAGCTTAGCCCATCCGTTGTTTTTGTCCATCTTTTGAAGAGTGGCTAGACCAGCGACCATACCTACTGGATTAGCTGATAGTGTCCCCGCTTGGTAAACAGGACCCAAAGGCGCTACAAAGTCCATGATATCGCGGCGACCACCATAACAACCGACCGGAAAACCACCACCTAAGATTTTACCGTAACACACTAAATCTGGCGACAATCCTAAATCTTGAATCATTCCTTTTAAGTTTACGCGGAAACCACTTATCACTTCATCGACCATGAACAAAGCACCGTGTTTTTTTGCTAATTCTTGAATCTTTAAAATAAATTCTTTACGTTGGATCAACAATCCATAGTTCGCTGGCAAGGGTTCGATGACAACCACAGCGATTTCAGAACCATGAACCTTAAATACCGCTTCCAACTGTTCTTCGTTATCTAAATCCGCAACCAACGTTTCGTTAGCCATCGCCGCGCTAATACCGGCACTTGAAGCTGCGGATTCACCCGCAAGTCCGCTGCCAGCTTTAACCAACAAACCGTCATAATGACCATGGTAACAGCCTTCAAATTTTAAAATTTTGTCACGCTTAGTATAGGCACGCGCCAAACGAATGGCCGACATCACAGCCTCTGTTCCACTGGATACGAATCTTAATTTTTCAACGTTAGGGATTTTCGATGTGATCCATTCTGCTAGTTCCAAGGAATAGGGTTCGCACGCTCCGAATGTCCATGCAGAATTAATTTGCTCCTTTACCTTCTCGGTCACGTCCGGATCTCTGTGACCCAAAATCAACGGACCAAAGCTTTGGCAGAAATCGATATATTTAGTGCCTTCAACGCTCCATAAATAGGGACCTTCTGATTTGGCAAAAAATATGGGTGAACGATCCATACCTTTGAAAGAACGAACCGGTGAATGAACTCCGCCCGGAGCCACTTTTTTAGCGCGTTCAAATAGTTCATTTGATGATTTTACAGAATCCATTTCTTTTTCCATTCTTTGTAATTGTAGACAGTTATTATGTTCTTCTTAGGAATATGTTTTGCGATCACATCTAACGTAGATCCTAGACCGCAAATATGAGTTTTCTTTTTAAGCCACGGGAACTTTTTCAAACTAGATAAGAACAAATCACCATGACTCCAATAGAAATGAGTTTTGCTCTGATATTCAGCTAATTTTTCAAATCCCGAATAGCTAACTTGGTACATCTTTAAAGTCTTGGTCCACTTTTTTGAATGCCCCTGACTGTGAGTTAACTTTTTCCATTTGGGTTTTACGCCCGCCAAAATATCAATTTCAGGACGTTGATGTTCACCTAAAGAATCGTAAGATCCCATCACCCAGTAACCTTGTTCAGCCAATTGTTTCCATGTTTCCACTCCGCTAGTCCATAAGTACTGCGGCTGAACGCTGCCCTCAGCTAACAAATTGCCTTTGGTAGCAATGATCGCATCGGCTTTTTTAGATTTATAAGGCTTTAAATTTAAAATCTTTTTTTCAAGTAAATTATGAAATTCAACCATCGCTCCGGCTGGAATTTTTTTATCTACTACATGATACCCAGAATCGATAATATCTTGATTCCAAACAAAGTTATCTTTTTGATCCAAACCACGTTCAAATTTTAAAACATGCGATCCTTGACGTTTAAAGGAAACACCCATTTTCTGGTGGCAGCCACCACCCCATTGCTTGAACTGAGTGCGTTCTTGATTCACCAATTTAAAATCTGATTCCGCACTAATTTTCTTTAAAATCTTTTTCACCTGAATATTACTAGAATTAATTTCAATAGCTAGGCTTCCTTGAGCCGCGGATGTGGGACTTTGACTTAAAGGAATTATCTGAATAACTAATTCCTTTAAAGCGTTTCGAAGAAATTTCTGGGTCGGTAAAAACTCTTTTCGTTTTGCTGATAGCAAACGATCTAAAGCCGCTTTAGCTACGATGATGCCGTGGACTTCATTTGATTCAATCGTCTTTAAAACACGGGTTTGAATATTTCCACGCACGGGAATAAAGTCGATCGTCGCCGGTTTAAATGGCAGGCTCCAAGCAAAGAACGGTTTTAAGTTAAATTCACGACGTGGTGATGAAGAAAAAATTTTAAGATTATCAATACCGTTCGGTAAAAACTTCTTTTTAAGAAGAAGAATATCACGCTCGTCCGCTCGACTTAAGGTTCCAGCAATGGAAGTGTTTGCATTTTCTTCAATCGGAATATCTTTCCATGAATGAACAACCATATCCGTTCGGTTCTGAATCAAGTCGTCTTTGAAATCTTGAGTAAACACGCCCTTCTCTGGCATTTTCCATAACGGGTTTTCTAAGTTCTTATCACCTAGTGATTCACGAAATGAATATTCGATTTTTGTATTTTTAAATTGCGCTCTGATAGCATCACCAACCATATAGGCCTGTAATCGCGCCAGATCACTTTTGCGCGCCGAAATTTTTATGGTTGATTTCATTGGTGATTCCCCCGGCTCCCGACTATCTATACCCGAATATTTAGATCCAATCTAGGCGCAGAAGTCTTCCCATCCCCAAGGATTATGTTTCGCTTTCCGGCTAAATTCAAGCGCCTTCATTTGAATATCTTCACTGACCAATTGGATGCGTTTTTGTTGCTCATCCTTCGACTTTTCATCATTGGCTTTAAGATCATGTAACAAAAATACTTGTTCCATCTTCTGAGGAATCCATTGTTCATCACCTCGCCAATCCACAATCATTCTCAGGTTGGGCCAGAAGCTGACAAAAGATTCAACCTCTGTATTTGTGACATTAGCTGCTATAACCAAGACGGTGATGTCTTTTGAAGAACTTAATTCGTTAGTCAATTCCACCTGAAAACTGTCAAAAGGCGCCGCTAAATTTCTAGGGCGACGTAACAATACAGACTTGTTTTTAACTTGCTTCAACCAAGGCGCAATTTGTTCCGCCAACTGACCGGCACCTAAAAGCGCGACTCCGTCCTGAGCCGTCAGAAGTTTGCGAGTCACTGAGCCGTACGTGTTATGACTCCAATTTTGAATGCGCGTGCTCCTGAGAGTTTTACAATCAGTTAAGAGTTGTTTGAATACATCTGCCATATTCAAATTTTCAATTACAGTTTTATTTTGCACAGAGAATTCTTTAAATTGCCCAAAGATTTCAGTTTCGCCTTTAATCAATGAATGCAGGCCACAAATGACTTCTAAAATAAATTGATAAGCACGCTCACCTTTAAATATTTCGATCGGACCCGGGTGAACAGCCGCAAAGCTTTTATATTCTGAAGTATTCAGAAATAAATCTGACTCCAAAAGCGCAATCTGACGCAAACATGTTTCAAATACCAATGGTCCCAGTCCGCACACATTCAGAGAACGGCCTAAGGAGTTTTTAATTCCAAGTTTGGGTATATGAACAATATGAAGATCCATTTGACTCAATCTAACAAACTCTAGATCTTCTAGTGTCATTTGATTGTCATCTACAAAAATAAAAAAACCCTAAATTTGCCTCTTTTTGAGACACCTTTAGGGTTTCAATGCCAAATGTCTATACCTATATTATTGCACAGTTTTTAAAGCATTAATGATGTAATCAATGTGGGTGATATCTTCACCACGACAATCACCATCAGCACAGTAATTAGAACGTGTACATTGACCACCTGTATCGTATTTAAAATCCTCTTCACCGCGAACCAAAAGACCGACAACTTCGCCAGTCACTGCGCTAAATACCGCAGAACCCGAGTTACCGCCGTAGCTATCTGTATTCGCCACAAAGTAGCCTGTTTCATCTTTTCTTACATTGGCGCCGCCAGCAATTTTAGTAGGCAAACCAGCAGGATGACCAATCAAAATTAAAGAATCACCTTGCTTAGCTGGCGTCGCAGATAATTTTGCGATCGCATGACCAACAACAGGGCGATCCAATTGAATCAATGCATAATCTTGATTGCGTGTTAATTCACGAGCCACTACTTTTTTACAGTCGTACACGTCATCTGTTGCCGCAGCCACCGGATTTAAACCAGGGCCACCCATTTTGTAATTAAATACAAATGATTGAGATGAGCAATCAAAGTCAGAAACACAGTGCCCTGCCGTTGCGAGCAAGTCTGGACCAACAAGAACTCCAGAACACATGGCTCCGTTGGGTTGGCTATAGAACGGTTCATCTTTACATAGTCCATAATCCGCACCGAATGAACTCTGTGCAATTTGCACCGCGTTTGCAATCACATTGGCCTTTAAATTAGCTTTAGGAATCATCGCTGCCGTTGAGTCAGCCATCGCTAACAATGCAGGGTCAGAAACTTGGTAAACATCCAAACGATCATCTTTGCCGTAAACTACTTTCGTTCGTTTATCAAATGCATGTGCACCAACACTGATGAATGATGCGGCTACTGCGAACTTGATACCGACTCGCAAAACTTTTGAAATCCCTTTCACAAATCCCCTCCATTGGTTTTCTCTTCCGTGAGAAAAAGTAAAAAAACTGACTCAGTAATTATTCGTTTTCTACAAAAACAAAGCCGAGAAATTATTTAAATTTATTGAATTCATTATTATTCAAACGCGGAAACACCTTGAGAACAAAGGATTCGTAAAGAATTGGACCTATTAGTTTCCCTTATTTAATAAATAATGGAACGCGATTGCGTAGTTTTTAATTTGCTGGACCATCGACGTAAGACCGTTGGTACGAGAGGGAGTTAGGTGATTCTTAAGCCCTGTCTTTTCGATAAAATACAGTTGCGAATTTAGAATATCACTTGGTTTTTCACCGTCATACACCGAAATCAACAGCGCTACTAGACCCTTAACAATCAAGGCATCCGAGTCACCTTGAAAATGAATCACACCTTTATCTTTGTCTAGTTCAGCCGCCAGCCATACCTGCGATTGACAGCCTTTGATAATATTTTTCTCTTGTCTGTGTTGTTCAGCAAGCTCCGGCAGCGCCTTCCCCAGTTCGATAATCTTTTTGTATTTTTGCTCCCAATCTAAAGTATCAGGAAACATTTCGATTATTTTATTTTGTTTAATATCTATAGAAGATAAGGGCGCTGCAGTCATCGACCACCGTTCTAACGACAGCTACCACCAATGTCAATGGACTTAGGCTCTCTTGCGTGCGCGTTTAGCTTGAAACAAGCCGATCATTTTTGATTCAGCATGAGCGCGTTCCGGATCACGATGCAGCTCATACAGCTGATGCCTGCGTTTTTTAATTTCAATCACGTGGCGAACTGTTTCTAACAACTGATCTGCTGTGAACGGTTTATCTAGAATATCTGCCACGCCCAATCGCAGCGCCATTAAAGCTTTCTCCAGAGTTATATTACCCGAAACAAACACAGTCGATGTCAAATGACCTTTAGAACGCAAAAGCGCCACCAAACCCGTTCCATCCAGCTTAGGCATGTTAATATCTGACAAGACCAAGTCATAATTTACCTGATCTAAATGCTCTGCGACCTTATCGGCTTCGCTAATGTAATGAATAGTTTCAAAATGAGGAATCAGAATTTCGCAGATCAGTTCTCCAATATCAGGCTCGTCATCTATAACTAGAATTTTCTGCATCGATTTTGCTAATTTCATAAATTCTCCATATTCTTAATATTCGGCCCCTTCAATGTTCGACTGAAAACAAGGTTTCTCACCTCAAGACTTCTTGATCTCAAAATGCAAATCGACCACCTATGGCCCGCCAAATTCGTCATTCCGTTTAGGCTTAAACGACTCATTTTGATCGCCTCACGATGAGATTATATTAGTTAGTAATTTCAATAACTTACCAACTGTCAAAATCGATTTGTCGGTACTATGCTTGCATATTTAGAAAGCAGAAACCAAAACCAAGGAGCTAAATATGTTAGCTGGTAAAATTAAAACTCTTATTCTGTTAGTGATCTTAAGTGAAGTCACTTTAGCCTCTCAGAAATTTGATTTTAAATATTCGTTCGATGGAGAAAAACTATCCATCAGCCAAGAAGCGCCTGACTATTACGCAGCCCTAACTAAAGCCGCAAAAAGCTGTTTCACTCACTTTAAATCTAAAGCAAAATCAAGCCACCAAAAAGGTATAGACTTGATTGACGTCTGCGCTAACCCAAGATCTTAATAAAAATGTTTTGAAGACAAAATTAAGCGATGCTATAAATACTCAGAGGAGAGAATATGTCATTGTTTAAAGGATTACTTGATTTCTTGTTTGGTAAAGATCCAGATATTTTTGATGAAAAAGGAAACGTTTCTCACAATCTACCTCGCAAAAAATGGGAAGCTTGGCACCAACGTACTAAGATCGACCCACACCACAACTGGCGCTCACACACGGGCCGCACCAGCAATTACACCAAAAAGAAATAATAAGTTATTACTTTTAGGCAGCCGTTAGAGCGACCCCAAAAGTAATCGTCAAAGCACAACGCCAAAGTAGTCGCGCAGATAAGCCATTGCAGAACGCGTGCGCCCATTAAATATTTCATTTCAAAATAAACGAGCTATCTTCCCACTTATCCTCGTGAGCCTATAGCTTCTTTCGCTTTTAAATCCTTCTGAAGATTACTCAAAAACAATAGTGATTCTATCGGGCTTAGCGAATTCAAATCCAAAGACTTAAGTCTAATTATGATATCTGCGAATTCACTTGCCTCGCTACGAGCCTCGACGAATAAACTCAGCTGATTTTCAACGTCTTTAGCTTTTCTAGATCCCATTTTTTGGGATTCTTTTAATGCCAACGACTGCTTGGCTCGTTGAATTAATGAATCGGGTAAGCCAGCTAGTTCGGCAACTTGAATACCGTAACTGCGACCCACAGAACCTTCTTTAAATACGTAACTAAATACAATATCGTTATCTTTGCCCTGCTGAATTTCCATATGACCGTTGCGAATCAACTGTGGAAACGTTTTAGCTAGCGCCGTAATTTCGTGATAGTGAGTGGCAAATAACGTAAAGCCTTTTATTTTTTGCACAATGTATTCAATGATCGCTTCCGCCAAACTCAAACCATCGTATGTGGCAGTTCCACGACCGATTTCATCCAGCAAAATTAACGACGACGATGTTGCCTCCGCCAATAATTCGGCCGTTTCCTTCATTTCAACCATGAATGTAGATAGGCCTTCCGAAAGTGAATCGTTTGCGCCGATTCGGGTATACACAGCATCCATCACCGGCAACTTTGCTGATTCCGCTGGCACGTAAGATCCGATTTGCGCCATGATTTGAATCAAAGCCACTTGGCGCATCAAAGTACTCTTACCCGCCATATTGGGACCTGTTAGAACCCAAGTTTGTCCCGAACTCATCTGAATAGAGTTGGGAATAAATCGCGAACTGATGTTTTTCTCGACAACTGGATGGCGACAATGAACCAAATTCATTTCTGATACTTTAGCCATTTGAGGGCGAACGTAATTATTTTCGATAGCTACCCACGAAAGGGCCGCATAAACGTCAACCTCTGAAGCAAATTCTGAAATCTGCAAAAACTCACTGGTTAATGCCAATATATTTTTCTTACATTTTTCAAAATACTCGACTTCAAGTTCGGCGCGACGTGATTGCGCTAGAAGAACTTTTTTCTCTAGCTCCATCAATTCGTCTGTATAAAAACGTTCCGCATTCGTCAGAGTTTGTTTGCGTTTATAATGCGGCGGAACTTTGTCGACATGTGAATTTGTTACCTCGATATAAAAACCAAAAACATTATTGTAACGAACTTTAAGCGAACTAATTCCTGTCGTTTGTTTTTCAGCACTTTCCAAATCCTGAACTAGTTTTTGGACATTAGTTGATAAATCGATCCATTCATCTAAATCAGTAAACACACCGCGCTTAAACAACCCACCTTGTTTGGTATTTACGGGCGGGTTTTCAACAAATACATCAGCTAAATGTTCACACAGTGGACGCACGTTTTTCTCTAACGTCTGCAGACCCGCAAGAACCTGTGGTTTTTGCTCAAAGTAACCCGACGATTCTAAAACCATCATTAACTCAAAACAGTGGATCGTCGATTCCGATAGTCCCTGAATATCAGAAATAGAACATTGAGCCTGTGATACTTTTCCTAGCTTGCGCTGGATATCATATACCGAACCTAATAACTCTCTGACTTTTTTGTTAATATGCAGTTTATCCGCGAAGAATTGAACTCTATCTTGCCTAGCTTCAATTTCCGGCAAATGAGTCAAAGGGAAACGAATCCAGTCACGTAGCTTTCTAGCACCCAACGCTGTTTTACACTGATTCAAAACACCAAACAACGATGTCTCGGTTTGTCCACGGAAGGAATCAAACAATTCAAGCTGTTTAATCGTTTGCGTATTTAACTTCATCTTTGAAAACAGCAAACGCTCTGGAAATTGAATTATTTTTTCTTCGTTCCAATTAGGATTCACGTATTTGATATAAGCAATCAAAGTTCGATTCGCGTCCAATTCAGATTCTATCGCTTCCGGTGCCGGCAATTCAGAAACCGCAATACCACGTTTGCCTAGATTTCTCAGAAAACCTTCTTTTACTTCTTTCGACGGAAACACCTCATTCTGACCGTGCCACACGTACTCAGATATCTCGTAACTATTGATGATTTTCTCAAATTCTGGCCAATCTTTCCAAGGGATACTGAAGTTTTCAAAAGTGGAAGTTTCAACGAACGATACTCGATAGGCATCAAACGCCATTATGTAATGAGACTGGTACGATTCCAGCAAATCGAAATCAAACACCATACCCGGCGTTAGAATCTTAGTCACTTCTCGTTTGACGATACCTTTGGCCAACTTAGGATCTTCAACTTGATCACACAGTGCGACCTTAAATCCATGATTTAGTAATTTGTTCACGGCACCTGCAACAGAATGGTGAGGAAACCCACACATGGGCGGCGAATCGGCATCTTTTTTATTTCGCGATGTCAGCGCAATTCCTAAAAAAGGTGCCGCCGTCTGTGCGTCGGAATAAAACAACTCGTAAAAATCACCCATTCGAAAAAACACAATCTTATCGTGGTGTTGATTCTTAACTTCCCAGTATTGCTTCATCAGTGGGGTGGTTTTTTTATCGGGCTTTTCAGATCCGGCACGTTCAGTAGATTTAATCATTTAGTCTTTCTATGAAAAATGAGTCTTTCGGTCCACCACCAACTTCTACCTTGGTCGAGGCGCGTTAAAGGCCAGTTTTCACGCACGATATTGATTAAAATTAAAGGGATACCGTATTCTTGTCCTATGTCGTCAACTGCTATTGTTAAGTACCCCAAGGACACCGTCCTATTTCTTCAAGGAGAAATGGGCGAATCTGCATTTATTATCGAAAGAGGCCGCGTATTAATCTATCTGACTAAAGACAAAGAGGATTTTCCTTTAAGCGTTTTGGGTGAAGGTGAAATTTTCGGTGAAATGGCTATTCTGGACAATCAAGTCCGCTCAGCATCAGCCAAGACACTTGATGACTGCGAATTGATTCCTGTTACTAAAGACATGTTAATGGAGCGCGTGCATGCCACCGACACGGTCGTGCGACTACTTTTGCGCGTTTTACTAAAACGTCTACGCTCGCAAAATGACCTTATCACTCGCGAACCCAAGAAAGAATTTTTTAGCACACAGGTAGTTCAACAGGAAGATATTGAAGCCGTTCAAAAAATCAAACTGGAATCACGACTGAAAGATGCCTTTAATAATCGTGAATTTGTTATGTATTACCAGCCTATTTTAGACCTATCACGTGACAAAATCGTCGGCGCCGAAGCTTTGATTCGTTGGTTTCCTCAAACTGGTGAACAGATCTCCCCTGCTATTTTCATGGATGTTATTGAAAGTTCGTCATTCATGATTCCATTTGGACGTTGGATTTTAGAAGAATGCTTTAAAGATTTAAAAAGTATTCAAGAAAAGAAAGGCGACAAAAAATTCTCTCTGTCTATCAACATTTCCGGAAAACAGTTTAGCCAGCCAAACTTCATCGAAGACGTTGAAAAAATGCGAACAACTCAAGGCCTTGATGCTAACACCATAAAACTTGAAATGACGGAACGAGTGATGATGGACGGCACCTTGGCTCTAGATACACTGAAACGGTTCCACGATATTGGATATGGCCTATCTATCGACGATTTCGGAACTGGCTTTTCCAGCTTACAATATTTATTTAGAATGCCTTTGGATAATATCAAAATCGACAGATCATTTGTTCGCGATATGCTTCGCGATGACAAAGCATTAGCGATCGTAAAATCGCTAATTTACCTAGCGCAGTCTCTCCGCATGAAAGTTATTGCGGAGGGTATTGAACGCGAAGAAGAAAAATCACTGCTTAAAGCTTTGGGCGTTGAGCAAGGACAAGGTTTCTTGTTCTCTAAAGCGATATCATTAAGAGATTTCTTAACTCTAGTGACGACTCAAGGTAAAAAATAGGGAACTTGTTTCGTTAGCGCGAATAGGTTCCTACCGTACCTCTAATCCATGCAAAAAAATCTAAAGCGACTCCTAAATCTTTCATCAATTGACTAGCGAATTTGGGACTTATTATTTCGGCACGCGTATAGTTCTTACCTAAATAGAACTGTTTATATTTTAAATACTTTGCGGCTTCACTGTCAGGGTTAAAACCCTTAGGAAACCGTTTGTAGACATCACCCTTTAATCCGCCCCAAGTTTTCTTTAGTCTTCGATCTGACAGAATTTCATCAATGCGATCAAAATCCTCCACTAAAGCGTTTCTAAGCAAGCTGGTTTGACGACTAGACGTCATATACAAACCTAAACCAAAAAAATTATCGTCTTTATCGGCACCCATTTGGAAGTAAATCCCAGGATTCCATTCGAACAAGGACGTCCTTTTTTCCGCCAAACTAAAATGAACATTATTTTTAACCAAACCGCCGTCTTCAGCACGATTTTTTGGTCTTAAAGGTCGACTGATTTTATCGGGACCAATTTGAATTCTAGGTAATTGACGCTGATATTTTTTATTTAGCTCAATCAACAAAGCTTGAAGCGGCTTTTTGACCGCCTCTTCATAGAGGCCTTTGTTTTTATCAAACCATTCACGGCTATTCGAGTTTTTCCTTGCCATATCAAAATATTTAAACGTGGCTTTTGTGAATTTCATACTATTCTTCAAAGTAGTCTAAATCTTTGCCGTACGTTTCAGGCAATGTCCAAATCGCCAAAAGTGCGAGTACGAAAAACAAACCACCAACGACCAGTGCGGCCTTATCTGCGGTAAAGAAATTAGTTTTTAAGTACAAGAACAAGCTAACAACCAGTGCGGCAGCACCACGAACAAAATTAGGAACTGTCGTTGCTACGGTTCCACGAATATTAGTTCCAAATTGTTCGGCTGATACGGTCACTAATACCGCCCAGTAACCAGCCGCCGATCCCAACAAGAAGCAAATTAGATAGATACCGTCCGGAGTTAACCCTTGAATGTTTAAATAAGCTAAAATCAACATGAACGCGGCAACCAGGCATACCGTAATTGCCTTATTTCTAGACTTTAACGCCTGACTTAACATTCCGGAAATAAAGTCACCCATTGCTAGGCCGACGGATCCCCACAGAAGCGCTCCGCCCGCACTCACCGTACCTTGCACATTTAGACTTTGAGTCAACTCTGGTGAAAATGTAAATAGCACGCCAGTAATAAAGTAAACAGGGATACCCATAAAGATACATTTTAAATATTTCAGTAGACGACCTTTCTTTAGAAGCATCGTCAGATCACCACGTTCTACTTTATTGTTTTGCGTCTTTTCAAACATGCCACTTTCAAAAACTCGGAATCGAGTCACAAGCAGTAGTAAACCCATCACCCCGCCCATAATATAGGCCGCCTTCCACGTGATGTGTTGTCCAAAATAAGCCGCTGTCACAGAACCTAACAATCCCAGCGTCGCGACTATGGTAGTTCCATAACCGCGAGTCTCTTTTGGCAGAGATTCCGCAACTAGAGTAATTGCTGCACCAAGCTCGCCCGCTAAGCCGATCCCGGTAACAAAGCGACATATTGCGTAACTGTTAACATCCCAAACAAATGCATTGGCAATATTTCCCAGTGAGTAAAGAACTATCGATCCAAACATCACGCTTAAACGACCGCGCTTGTCTGCCCACACGCCCCATAACAGGCCGCCGATCATCATCCCTATCATTTGCGCATTGTAAAGCAGAACACCCGAACGCAGAATCTCTTGAGGATCGCTAATACCTAGGTCCTTAAGGCTCGCAACACGAACAACACCGAATAAAGTAATATCAAACATATCCACGAAATACCCAAGGCCAGCTACCAAAACTGTCAGGTTAATCGCAGAAAGAAATTGAGAAAAAGAAGACTTAGTAGACACTGATTTTTCAGACATTTTCCACTCACTTTTTAGGTTGTGAATTTAGATATCCAAAAACTTATATGAAGTCGAGAGGAAAATAATTTAGATAGAATTGTCGTTAGTGGCCGCAACAAATTCGCATTCGTCGAATTTTTTAGTGTGACCTTTAGCCCTTAATTTGATCTCACCCGTTCCACGATTTGTATCCATATCCATGTCCACACTGACTTCTGTACGGTCGTCGATATGAAACGCATAGGAAACTTTTTTAGTGGTCTCTATCGGCGTCACTTGCTGCCTGATTTGGCGCGAAAGAGATGTTTTTGGACGACCTTTCTCATGAATACTTAAACGATATCGTTTTGTCTGAGTGTCGAAATAATACACTTTATCTTCAGGACCCAAGATCGAACATTTAATGCGATTTTGTTTCTCTGCAGATAGCGCGAACGTTGAAATGAAAATAAAAAGTAAACACAATAACATGTGGCTCATAAATACATCCTCTTACCTATACACACAGCAAAACCCCGGCCTATTTCAGTTTGAAACACTAGGGTCGAAAACATGTGTCAAAAATGGAAAACCATTTAAATCCCCCACACTTTCTGCAAATGGCACACAAAATTTGACTACAGCCAGTGTCCCTTTGTGTCCCAGAATCGGCAGCCCATGAAGTTAGCGCACCGCAAGCCCATCTAAAAACGAACTATCAAGATCTCTGGATTAGCTGTGTTTTAAAGCTCAACTCCATTAAGAAAGTGTCAAAAAACGTCGATTTATAGCAGACATGAAGTTAAAATTACGCGTCCAAAGCAAAAGTGAACTTTTCGATATTCAGAGGTCACTGATTAAAACGATTTCGCTAGCGGCAGCCGCCGTTGTATTGGTATCAGGCACCGCGATTCAACTTTTCGTACCCAATGGCAGCACAATGGGAAATACGCATCGAATATTTTTTGTAATACTTTTTTGTTTAGCTGCGTATATGACTTCAAAAAAGACAAAGAGCTACCGTATAGTAGAGTCGGGTTTAGCATTGGCAGGCTCCGCGTTCTTAACACGAATGGTAGTTCTATATTACGAGTCAGGACTGACACCAATACATATTGTAGTTTGTGTATTGGCTGTAGTTGGCCTATCTGGTGTTTTTATTTACAAAACATCCTTAGTGATTCTCAACCTTCCTTCACTGGCATTCATTTTTTACACTACAGTCCATCTACCGCCCAACCCAAACATGCCTTCGGAACTAGGTATTATTTGTTTAATTTGTGCGGCAATCGTCGGCTATTTTTTAACGTGGCAAAAAGTTTTTCTGATTAATAAAAGTGTCGCACTTGAATTACATAAAAATATTGTCATGGCAAATCTGCATGAAGGCGTTAGCTTGCTTAACCAGGCGGGTGAAATACTAACACTAAACCAAGCAATGAGCCGAGTTGTGGGTTTAACAACAGACGAAATTCTTAACCATCACTTTTTAAACCCGCAATGGTCCATAATGGCTGCTGATGGCGTGACGCCACTGCATCCCGAACAGTACCCCTCCACAGTGGCGAGATTGACGGGCAAGACTATTAAAAACTTTCCTGTTATTGTCAAAAAGCCCGACCACACAGTATCCTATTTAGAACTAACGGCGAATCCAATCTTTCATGCAGAGATTCCAAACCAAGTAGAATTCGTACTGCTCACCTGCCGAGATATAACCGAACTAAAAAAGGCCCAAGAGGAAATTGAGAACCAAAAGCTGCATACCTTGGCTCACTCTAAATTAACAGCCCTGGGAGAAATGGCCGCTGGCATCGCTCATGAAATTAATAATCCACTGACAATTATTTTAGGACGTGTCGAACACGTCAAACGTTTGATTGAGGAAAACAAAATAAGTCCGTCTGAAATGAATCAAACTATATTAAAAATCGAATCAACTACCTTAAGAATTTCGAAAATCGTAAAAAGCATGAGGTCATTGTCACGCGAAAACAACACAAATGAATTTGTTCGCACTAACTTACGAGGCATCATTGACGACATTGTAACAGTGTCCAGCGACAACTTAAAACAACACGAAATTAAAATCGAAATAGACTTAGAATCCATGTTAGAGATTGATTGCAACCCAGGGTTATTGTCGCAAGTTTTTATAAACCTAATTAACAATTCCGTGGATGCGATCAAAGATCAAAACGGAGAACGATGGATTCGTCTTAATTCCCAGATTGCCGATGGAATGATTAAAATTTCTTTCAGCGATTCCGGTAACGGGATTCCAGCAGTTATCAAAGATAAAATCATGTTACCATTCTTCACCACAAAGGAAGCCGGAAAAGGAACTGGCATCGGTTTAAGTCTGTGTCGTACAATTGTAGAAAATCACAAAGGCCGATTCTATATAGATGAATCAAAATCCAATACATGTTTCGGAATCGACCTACCGATTAAGCACACGCAGAAACCGAAAATTTCACCGGCCTCCTAAAAACTATTTTATAAAAGTGAAGTTTTGAACTGGCGAATTGTTCGCAACCAGATCCGTTGCTTTGACTTGCACAGAAAATGAGCCAGATGGTAATAAAGTTACGTCTATCAGCTTACCCCAGACTCCACCCGTACACGAAGCTGTCGTGGCCGCTACACTATTAATCACTATCGTAATAACAGAATCTTCGCTGCAAGTGCCAGCCAAAGATAGCTGATTTGCATTTACTAACGTGGAATTATCCGCTGGAGTTACCAATTGAAAACTAGGAACAGTAGCGTCATGTTCGATACTGGCGAAATGACAATCTGACACATGATTCCCTTTTCGTACTTTCAAATAAAAAAAGTTCATGTCATTTGACTTCTGCAACGTCCACTGCTTAAAAGTTTTATAGGGTTCCCAGGTGCCGCCAATATTACAAGCGCTTTCCTGGGTAATATACATTTCATCAACTCCAGAAACTGAGAACTGTAATGCAACAACCAGCTCAGACGTGATACTGGCGCCATTGTTAACTTTGAAAGAAACTTGAAAACCATCGTCATTGTGAGCGCCGCTATTTGATGTTTTAGCATCAGTCGTACCATTAGGACCGTCGCACGCAGATAGACAAACAAAAATAAAGAATAAAGCGATTCGCGCGCATATAAGCATACCACGACTGTTCGGGAATCTCTTAGATCAACTTGAATTTTTAAAAATGCCAAAATGAGACGGTCTTAGCAATAAGTAGTCATTTAGGATAAAAAAAGGAGGCCGGAGCCTCCTAGGTAATCAAATTGAATTGATTAGGGTAACCAATAATCTTAGGGGAGATTATTTAGTCATTTTTTCTGACATTTGAGAGTAGTTTTTTCTGATTTCATCAGCGATGTGCGCGCCTGATTTTAAGTACTCTTGAGATAAACGAGAAGCTTCGTTCACTTGAGTGTACACGTGGTCTGTGTATGTCTGACCCCACTTCATTACTTGATCAAGCAATGTTTGTGTAGTTTTAACTTGGTATCCATAAATTTCTTTCCAAACATCTTGTGCTTGTCCAGCGTAATTTAAAAGTGGATTTTCTGCAGAGTATTCTTTGTGAGCGGCCATTGATTCCTCCTTGGCTATGTTTATTGTTTTTACTTCTTTATGCGGTCTTCGTTCTAAGGTCGTATCTTTAGTAGTCATACTTTCCTCGCCTTTTTTCCAAGTATGCGACTATTTTAAAAACAACGTCAAAACATTTTTTGCTGCGTTTGCAGCATGATGTATAGAGCGAAAATTCTAATGAGTATTTACTTTAGGAACCAGTTTTTAAATATATCCTTAGTTGAACCATTCAGCAAAGGATTCAATTCAAAAATCATTCTGATTGATTTATCAAAATACGGTGACCAAAATTTTCTTAACCAGGCATTATTCATACGAACCATAATTTCCAACACCTCTTGAGGAATTAAATCCGCCTTGCCTTGCTGTAGCAAGATCTGCAAAAGTATGTCGCACGTAATATCCTTGTCAGTCGTCACTTCCACGACTTTTATTTTTTTACCATCATTGATGTAGCTAGAGATGTCATCCAGGTTAATATAACTCTTGTGATTCACGCTATAGAGCCTACGATTTTCATATTTTCTAATTAGAATATCTGCTCCAATTTCCAACTCATCGTTTCTGTCTCTGCTATTTTCTTTCGTGTTTTCGTTTTTATTTTTTGCAGTATTTGCTTTAGTTTTTTTCATATTTATTTTCTTACATTAACTCACGCCAACAATTTATTTTAATGCTTTAAAAGATTGCAACTCGGTTTTAGTCCATGCTTAACTATCTACATCTTATTAAGTGAGGTGGCTATGTTTAAATGGATGGATCAGCTTCAAATACCTAAACTTCAACAAGCAAAAACAGAAATGTCTAATTTACTTTCTTCAAAGTCGACAAAAGAATTCGAACTTAAAATGGAAGCGATTTTAGAAAAGCTCAGCACGAACCCGCAGCTTTTAAATACTTTGTCGATTGTCCTTAACACTCAATCGCAGATTAAATCATTAGTTAATTTTAGTTTTGAAAAACTTTGGAAAAACGTGCAACTCCCAAACAAGAAAGATCAAGAGCGCACATTGTACATGCTACACGAACTACAATTCAAAATTCATCAAATGGAAAAAGAAGTTTTGCGCCTAAAACGTCCTTACGGTGACATTTCAAACATCAACCAAAAATCAGCTGAGCCTCGAACAATCACTGTTCTAGAAAAAAGAAAAGCCGATCAGCCGATTTCAAAGATGGTGTAATTTATGAATTTGTTTAATTTAGCTCCCGAAGGACTTAATTTAAAAGAAAAACTTAAACCCTTCTTAAAAGATAAACTTCCCATTGCGCCAACTCCCTACGATGTTATAGCGCAAATTAGCGGAATGAAACTTTTGCGTTTTAAAAAACCAGCTTCAGCCGCCGCAACGTCACTACGAACTCCTTTATTCATCATCCCATCCATGATCAATCGATACTACGTTTTGGATTTACTTCCTGGAAAAAGCTTTATCGAATATCAACTTTCTCAAGGGGTTGATATTTATCTATTAGACTGGGGTACGCCTTATGATGAGGACAACTGGTTGACTTTAGAGCAGCTAGTTGCACAACGCCTAGATTATTTTGTCGATTTAGTTACGGCCGATGCAAAAACAGATAAAGTTAATATATTAGGTCACTGTCTCGGAGGAACTTTAGCAACTATCTACACATTACTCTTCGGTGATCGCGTAAATGGTTTGATGTTATTAACAGCGCCTATTGATTTTGAACATGGTGGAAAATTAGGTCTTTGGGTAAAACAAAATCAATTCCGCCCAGAAAGCGTAACCAAGGCCTACGGCAGCATGCCTTGGTGGGTTTTACAGACTTCATTTCAAATGTTAAAGCCTATGTTGCCTTGGCACAAATTAGAAAAACTAGTCAAAGAAATGAACAACCCTGAATTTATGAAAAATTTCTGGGCTCTTGAAGTCTGGAGCCAAGATAATGTTTCTTTCCCCGGTCGTTGTTTTTTAACGTTGATCGACGAATTATATAAAAAGAACGCCCTATTAAAAGGCGATATGTATTTCCATGGCCAAACTCTTTCTCTAAAACAACTCCAAAGTCCTGTTTTAAACATTGCAGCCTCCGACGATCATATAGTTCTTTTCAATTCCACAATGCAAAACTATCATCTTGATAAGGACGTTGATTTTGAATCCATCACATCTCAAGGTGGGCATATTGGATCTATCTTAGGATCTCGCGCCCAAAAGAGTGTGTGGCCACAAATTACAAACTGGCTGACTCGAATCGACACTCCCAAGCATTAACAGAGGCAAACGTTATTCAGAAAACAGTAAAAAAGTCTTTCTTCAAAACTAGCCGAAATCGAACTGTCTACTACGAGTTGGACTATAGAGATAACACCGAGGTCGTTGTTTTTCTAAATGGGTTAGCCGACTCCATCGAATCATGGGCACCCGTTAAGTCGTACCTCAGCGACAATCAGTCCACCTTATTTATTGATCTCATCGGCCAAGGTAAATCGCTGGATGAAGAAATCGCAGCAAGCAATGGTAAAGAGTTAGATTTTGTAATCTCGGTCGACGAACAGGCTCAAGCCGTAAAAGAGGTTTGGGATTCTTTAAAAATTAAAACTAAGTTTCATCTACTTGGCTTCTCTTACGGCGGCGGCGTCGCTATTCGAACAGCAACTTTGTTTCCAGATTTAATTGATAAGTTGATTCTGTTTCTTCCGTATATCATTCGATTGGATTTAGCTTTTCCTATTCAGCGAATCTGGGCCGGGCAAATGGGATTTTTGAAAAACCTTAATATGTTCAAACCACAAATGAGTGTACTGGGCGACGGCTATAAAAAAATGATTCGGGATTATATGAATTTTCGTTTTTCTAAACACATTCCCGACAATAATATTCGCCGTGTATCTATGGATCTAACTGAAGGGATCATGCCATTTAATGCGTTCGAGTATTTTGACCTACTTCCCGATCATTCGGTTCACTTAATTACTGTTGAGCACGATACCCTTGTACCCAAATCTTTATACTACGAAATTTGGACTCGCCTGCCAGACTCTAAAAAAAGCAGCTGGCTGAATATTAAAGATGGCGAACATTTGATTTTTGAACAAGCTCCTCTTTACTGCGCACAATGGATAGAGAAGATTTTAAAATTTAAGAAACAGTCTTCACCGCGCACATTTGAAGGCAATAGCTATCGAATGGAAACACGCGAAAAACCAGAAAATGCGCCTTATCCGCCGTTTTCCCCTCACTCGAAAATTTCCTAAAACGATATCGTCATTTCTATCTCGTCTCGCCCATTATCTTTCATATAAGTATATTTTATGCATTTTAAGGCAATCCTAACGAAAAAAATCTTTGTTTTTTCTGCGCCCGGGTCTATCCTATTTATATAGGCCTTGGTCGGCTTAAACGTTTAACAGGGGTAGCACAATTAGAGGTAATGACAAATATGAAAAGAACGACAAGGAAAAGTTAGATACATTCCAGAAGTCGCGCATATTCAATAACGAAAAAACGATTGTTATCGGTGTCGGTTTAAAATCTGACTCCCTGATGGAAGTAAAAGAAAACTTATTCGAGCTGGAAGAGCTCGTAGGCGCCGCAGGCGGCTCCGTTGTTGCCTCAATCACTCAAATCCTACCCTCTTGGAACCCAGCTACCTTAATCGGAACAGGAAAAGTTCAAGAAGTGCGCGAACTCGCTATCGAGTTTCAAGCACAACTGGTTGTTGTGGATCATATTTTGTCTGGCGTGCAAACGAGAAACTTAGAACAAGCTATTGGCGTTAAAGTTTTAGATCGCAATCAAATTATTTTAGATATTTTCTCGCAGCGAGCACAAACATTTGAAGGAAAACTTCAGGTGGAACTAGCCATGCTGCTAGATCAAATGCCTCGCATGGTCGACGCGTGGATGGGATCATTATCTCGCCAAGGTGGCGGTATTGGAACACGCGGTCCCGGCGAATCGGCTCTAGAGAACGACCGTCGTCGAATTCGCGAGCGTGTTTCATTGATCAAGAAAAAGTTAGATTCGGTTAGCAAAAACCGGTCACAACACAGGTCCGCACGACGTCGTCACGAAATTCCAAGTTTTGCATTAATTGGTTATACGAACTCGGGGAAAAGTTCGATTTTAAATCGCTTAACTGGCGCACAAGTCCTAGCCAAGAATCAAGTGTTCGCAACACTAGATCCCACGACTCGCAAGGTATTCCTTCAAGACGGACCACCGTCTGTTGTGACAGACACGGTTGGGTTCATCCGCAAATTACCGGTACAATTAATCGAAGCCTTCAAAGCCACACTGGAAGAGTCTGGTGAGGCCGATGTGTTACTTCATGTTGTCGATTTATCATCGCCAAATATGGAACGACAAATCGAGGTCGTTGAGAAACTGATCGAAGAATTTAAATGGCAGGATAAAAAAATTATCCACGTCTTTAACAAATTTGATATCGCCAGCCCTGATCGTAAATTCAAAGTTAAACACTACCCTAGAGTTTTCGTCAGCGCCCTGACTGGCCAAGGAATGGATCAATTGAAACAGTTGATGGCGGATTCAGTTCTAGAAATGCAAAAAAGTGTTCAATTGTTCTTTCCTAAATCATCCGAATATAAAATTTTCGATTTAGATCGAGATACTCGCATTGCCCGTAAAGAAGCGGCTACCGAAGGGACGGTTTGCTATGCGTCTTTGACTACGCAGCAGATTAACAAATGGAAAGAGTTTATTGTTAAGTAAACTGAACTGGCCCCTTAGCCTGCGGCTAAGGCCAAGTAAAATATCGTCAAATCAAGTGAATTTAAAACGTGCTATCTAAAATCCAGAAAGATTCAACACGCTCGCTTTTTTTGAGGGATCGAAACTCGAATGTATTACGAGTTAATTCGGATAATAATTTTTCTTTTGAAAAACTGTTTCAAGACAGCCCTTTTAAATTTCAACTAAACAACTGTCTTTCCAATAAAATTTAGCTTCTTAGCCGCAAGCTAAGGAGCCAGTTCTATTACTTCAAAGCACTCATCAGCTTATCATAAATACCGTCAAAACCACCATTACTCATGATAACAATCAAATCCCCAGCTTTAGATTCTTGGCGAACTTGCTTAACGATAGATTCAACATTAGTGTGAGCTACCGCCCATGGTTGCGATTTCGTTTTATTCAGATCCTGAATCAATTCATCAACAGAAAATCGATCATCTTCAGCAATTTTTGATGTATCAAATGCTTGCATCAGGTGAACATTCTCTGCGGATTGAAATGCCGCTGCATAGTCCTTTTGGAAAACTTTACGGCGACTCGTGGCCGATCTTGGCTCAAAGATAGCAATTAGTTTTTTTGCGGGGTATTTCTTCTTGATCCCTTTTAGAGTTTCCATCACAGCTGTTGGATGATGAGCAAAATCTTCGATCACTAAACGACCACCGGGCTCACCCAATATTTCCTGACGGCGTTTAACCCCCAAGAACCCATCAAGCGCCTTTTGAATAATACCGCTATCGACCCCTAATAAATGCGCCTGCAAAGCCACTGCAGTTGCATTTAACACGTTGTAATCCCCTGGTTGGTGCAAATGATAGGGACCTAATGTTTGGCCTTTGAAGACTACTTTAAACTCTGTTTCTTTTTCTGTGACAGAAGTGACTTCACAGCGTGCGTGGGTATCGCCGTCTATGTTTTCAAAGCCATAGCTATAGATGTTGGCGGTATTAGCATCACTCAATAAATCTTTGATATTTTTTTCTTTTTGGTGGTAAATCAGCGATCCATTAACCGGTATTAACTTCAACAATTTTCGAAACGCGGCTTTCACAGCATCTAAATCTTTATAGATATCGGCATGATCAAATTCAATACTAGTTAATATTACGTGCTTTGGATGATAGTGAACAAACTTGGGAACCTTATCAAAAAAAGCTGTGTCATATTCGTCTCCTTCAATAACGAAGAATGGAGAATCTTTTTCGGGATTGCGAAAGCTATTATTGAAATTTTTAGGAATACCACCAATCAGAAAACCGGGTTTTTTACCAGCGGATTCCAAAACCCACGACATCATCGAAGTCGTTGTGGTTTTACCATGAGTTCCAGAAATGCAGATGGTAGAATGGTTTTTTAAAATCATTTCACCTAATGATTTTGGCAAGGATGAATAGGGAATTCCTAACTTCATCAATTCAACCGCTTCTGGATTATTTGCCGAAATTACATTTCCAACGACTACAAAATCTGGTTTTGGATTTAAATTTTCTGCCTTATATGGCGTTTTGATCTTAACACCTAAGCTTTCTAACTGCGTAGACATCGGAGGATAGGGGTTTGAATCAGATCCTGAAACTTGAAAGCCCTTTGCTTCCAATAGGCCGGCAAGTGATGCCATAGCTGTTCCACAAATTCCCATTAAGTATACATGACTTCCACTCTTTAGATCCATTTAGCACCTAAATCCATTTGCTCCCCTATTACCCTAACGATGATTTCCTTAAACCTTCAACAATCCAATTATGAATTTGTGGACGTAAATTAGCAAAACGATTTGTTTCACGCCCATATACAAGGCGATTGCTTAATATGGCCACTGATAAATCTGATTTTGGATCATACCAAACTGACGTGCCGGTAAATCCAGTATGTCCAATCGAATTCAATGAAAAATAACCACCACAACTGGCTGATCCTGGTGTTGGCAACATATACCCAAGTGCCCAATCTCCCTTACCTTCAGGTCGTGAACGTTTAGTAAAGAACTGAGTGGTCTTTTGTTTGATAAAATAACGGGCGATCCCCATCAGCTGAGAACGCAAATGAAGCGAATACCACCCCAGATCATCAATGCTGCCAAACAAACCGGCGTGAGTGGAAACTCCGCCCAGCGCCCAAGTGTTTTCGTCGTGAACTTCGCCTTGTAATAACTTTTTACGCCACGGACATTCTTCAGTGGGCGCAAATAGGCTGGCGCGAATGGTTGTCTGGTTACGTGGATGAAACTCTAATGTCGTACCCGGATAGTATTGATCTTTAATTTTATTCCAAAGACTCACCAAATCCATTTTGTAGAATTCTTCCAAAACAAAACCCAACACCAAAAATCCAACATCACTGTACACACTGACCTCTGATGGTGTCATGGGAATATCTGCAATCATCTTGCGCAAATCTTCGCGGCGTTTTTGCCACGTATCTGATAAATTCAAATCCTTATAAAATGGTTTCCACCAAACTAACCCCGCCGAGTGATTGAGAAGTTCTGTGATTTTAGTTTCCTTATGAGGATACCAGCTTAAGAATTGACTGACTTTTGAATCGACTTGCCATTTTCCTTCTTCAAAAGCATGCATCATTGTCTGCACTGTAAAAATGATTTTAGTCAAGCTAGCTAAATCATAGTACGCGTAGGTTGAACCAACACCTACATCACAAACCAAACGACCATTTTGATAAGCGCGAACTAACACGCCCGGTGTTACGTCTTTAATGTTATCTTCGATATTTTTGATTAATGTTTTTTCTAAAACTGAGTATTTCATATTATCCGCTATCTTTTATTTTCGATGATTAAATGGCAGCGGTCATTAACTATTTTAATTTCAGCCGGTGTCCCAAAACTCAGCGGCCACTGGGCTTTTTCATGCCCACTGGGAGCCCCACTATAGACTGGGATTTCAAGATTCTTTGCCCATTCACGAACTACCCATGGCCATAGCTTTTTACCATTGGGTTCGTTGCATGCTGTGAACTGGCCAAACACAATCCCCCGGCATCCATTAAGGACTCCCGATAAGCTTAACTGAGTTAAACAGCGATCAATTCGATACGCCCGTTCACCAATTTCTTCGATAAATAAAAATCGGTTTTTAAAACTGGTTTGAAATGGAGTGCCTAAATGACTGGTCAATGTCACAAGGTTCCCCCCGGTCATCGGCGCCTTAATTGATTTAACTTGTCTTGCTAAATCATTAACCGGCTTAAGGTTTTTATAAATACTCGTATCGCTTTCATTCTTTATTATAGACGTAAGTTCTTTCAAAACTGGCTTTGGCAGCTGATCTGATATCCAGCGATCTAAATTAGAACCGTGGATCGACGTCCAGCCCCAAAACTCATTCACAAATAAGTGCAACGATGTAATGTCGCTTAGCCCTACTATAGTTTTTTGTTTTTTAGGCTTAACTATCATCTTTAGGTACTTTAGCAAGGGAAGCGATCCATACCCGCCTCGCAAACACCAAATAACATCCACTTTATCATCATGAAGAGCATTCACCAAAAACTCAGCGCGCTTTGTTTCATCATTAGAGAACAAAGGATTTTTTTGAATAAGACGCGGAGGGAAAATAAAGTTAAACCCATCATGCCTGCCAGCAAATTCCTTGAATTTCTTTTGAACTTCTAGAGAAGGAGAAAACCCAGGGGCAACGACAGCGACATTGATTTCATTTTTAGCTCGTGTTGACATACCCATCTATTATGAATAATTTTTAACTAAAAAGGAACAACAATGTCCTTCTCTAACAGATAAAAGCCAACGCTATGAACAGCATCGAATACCAAAGATACACCCTTCAGCACCTTATCGATCGTCTAGGTCCATCGACTTGGGTGAATACAGCGCTAGCTGTTATCGTTTTTGCTATAACCTTAATCACCTCTTCGTTGTCGTTCCCTCATATTTTAGTGTATACGCTTTTCGTAATTCTTTTTGCTCTTAGAGTTCGTTTTTATAAAAAATCTTATCACCGGGCTTATCCCACTCTTTCCCATCAACAATTGAAGCAAGACCTAAATTACTTCAGCCTTCTCGTTGGAACTACAGGGTTTTGCTGGGCTATCATCATCGGACTTCCCGCGTTTTTGAGAATCGATTCCAATTTTTGGAATCCGTTTGTATATTTTTTAGCAAGCGGACTGATTGCATCCTCATTATTTAATATCGGAATTTCTAAACGTGATTTTTTCTTTTACTGCACACCGATTTTAGTTTCACTATCACTATCCAGCGTTGTTACTCAAAATTCAGTATCTGGGCGAATCATTTTTCTTCTAGTTGGAGTTTTGTTTTTCTTTTTTATTACAGTACTTCGGAGCAAAACAGCGTTGTTTTACTCCGAAATTTACAATCGCCAACAAGACTTAATTCAGATCTTAGAAGGTTTCCCAGGGGCAATTTCATTGGTACAAAACGGCCGCTATCTTTATAGGAATCAAAAACTTATTTCTTTGATGGGAGACACCTCTCTAAATATCAACAACGACAGTCTTGGTTTACACCATATCAATCAGGCGTTGATAGATCGCATTAAACTTTTCGAAGTATCCATTCGATCTGACGAAGAATTCGAAACTGACCTAATGACATCTTCTGGCCAAAAAACATTCTGGGTCGTCCTAAAAAAACTCCATGAAAACAAAATAATGATTCTGAGTTTAGATATTGATGAAAAGCGTAGCAATGAGCGAAAAATAGCTGAGCAAAACATAAAATTAATTGAATCATCCAAAATGGCATCTTTAGGCGAGATGTCGTCCGGTATCGCTCACGAAATCAACAATCCACTCACTATAATTCAGGGGTCAACTCGTCAACTCAGTCGCCTGGGGCCCTCGCTTCCTGAAAATATCCGCTCCGATGTCGATCGTTTGACGAGCAAAATCGACTTAATGACAATAAGAATAACCAAAATTATCAAAGGCTTACGGTCGTTTGCCCGCGAAGGGTCTCATGATCCATTTGACTATGTTTCCGCTAAACAGATCATCGATGAAACTTTATTCATTTGCGAAAGCCGTTTTAAAAATTCAAATATTGATGTTAAAAAGAACTACAATACGGATGCTTTTATTTTATGCCGAGCTGTTCAAATCTCGCAGGTGCTTTTAAATATTTTGAACAATGCTTATGATGCCATTGTAGAAAAAAGAAACCTATATCAGAACGCTGAATATCACTCAGTTGATTTTATTGAAATCAACACATTAGTTACAAATCAGCAATTTACTATCGTAATAACCGATACAGGAAAAGGAATCGAAAAAGAGTCGCAAGAAAAAATCTTGAACCCATTCTTTACCACGAAGTCTGTTGGTAAAGGCACGGGACTAGGTCTTAGCATTTCTAAGTCAATTATGGAAGAACACCAAGGCACTTTAAAATTTAATTTTGATGCGCCTCAGACTCAAGTGAATTTGATTTTTAATAAATTCACTCCTCCACCTAGTTAATTTCTAGATGACCTTGCCTACCTAGCGCCGAATTTGCCTTTTGACCTGTTAGTATCGCCGTCGCAAATCCAACTAAACGAACAAGAGCAGAATCAGGCGACCTCCAGTAGTCTGCGCTTTCAATTTTTACTTTAATTAAACACAAATTAGGATCATCCAAACCTTCCGGAAACCAGGCTTTATACGCTGGATTCCATAACTCTTTCGCTTTTTCTTCATCAGTTGTTATTTCCGCTACACCTTGTGCGGAGAGGAACGATAAATCTTTAGGGTTTGAAAACGCTAAATTAATATAAGGGTTGTTCTCGATTTGATTAACTAGTTCGGAAGCCCAGGCTGCAAAAAACCACAGATCTCCATCGAATTCCATTTGCTGCAATGTCATCGGACGACTCACCAAAGTATTCCCACCCACCTCTCGCGTAGTTAGCATGGCAAACTTGATATCCTTAATGATTTTTGCAAAACGAGCAATGTCAGTTGTTACCGCTTCTTTCATCTTACCCTCCTTAACGAGCTGTTCGTTATCGCCTCAACTACCTTAATAGACTGTGGCAAAACAGGCCTGCTTAATATATAAAAATGACCCCAAATTCGTTTGGTGTCCGCACTGAAGACTACACTGCAATCAGTACGCCGAAAGGTAAAGAAGCGGCATTTTTAGCCGATCAGCTGTCACTGTCTCTATTCTATCGCGGTTGGATACTTCTCTCCGAAACAAGCCGCACAAAACTTTTTATTGTCGCCATTGACTGATTTATACAAACCTTCCATTGACAAATAGGCCAGCGAATCAGCGCCCACATAATCTTGGATTTCTTTTTGGGTACGGTAAGAAGCAATCAATTGATTTTTTTGAGGCGTATCGACACCATAGTAACACGGACTTACCGTCGGAGGGGAGGCAATCCGAAAATGGATTTCTTTAGCCCCAGCACTGCGAATTAAATTAATAATTTTTTTACTGGTTGTACCACGCACCAAAGAATCATCAATCACGATAACTCGCTTACCTCGCAATATTTCAGATTGAGGATTCAACTTAATTTTCACACCAAAATCGCGAATACTTTGCGAGGGCTGAATGAACGTACGTCCCACATAGTGATTTCTAATAATACCAAACTCAAACGGAATTCCACTTTCTTGCGAGTATCCTATGGCTGCAGGGGTTCCGCTATCGGGCACGGGGATTACTAGGTCCGCCTCAACTGCCGATTCCCGGGCTAAAATTTTTCCTAAATTGCGTCGGGACTCGTAAACACTGATTCCAAAGACTTTTGAATCCGGTCGAGCAAAGTATACATGCTCAAACACGCACTGAGCTTTAGTTTCTTTTTTCGCATAAAAAGTCGACTGCAAACCATCGTCATCCATTGATACAATTTCACCCGGCTCTACATCACGAATATAGGTAGCACCAATCAAATCAAATGCACATGTTTCACTGGCAACAACCCAACTGTTATCAAGCTTACCAATGCAAAGTGGTCGAAAACCCCAAGGATCACGCAAAGCAATTAATTTCTTTTGAGTTAGGAAAACTAAACTAAACGCGCCCTCAACCGTTGGCAGCGCCAGTTTGAGCGCATCGATTATGGGAATATCTTGGTTTTTAGATAACAAATGTAGAAATATTTCTGTGTCGCTAGTACCTTGAAAAATTGCACCCGAAGATCGCAACTTAGACTTTAAAGTCTTATGATTCACAACATTTCCATTATGAGCCACGGCTACCGGACCACGCACAAGCTCAGCATGAAATGGTTGCGCATTGGCCAACAAATTCTGACCCGTTGTTGAATAGCGAGTGTGTCCAATACTCGCTTTGCCTTTTAATCGCTTCAGCTCTTCTTCAGAAAAAACATCGCCGACTAAGCCTAGACCTTTATGGATCAGATGCTCACCCTCATTCAGTGTGACGATTCCGGCTGACTCTTGTCCGCGATGTTGCATGGCGTACAAACTCAGGTAAGTCATTCGACTGGCTTCTTCATGATTCCAAATGCCGAACACTGCGCACTCTTCGCGAAAACCGTCCTGTGCCTCTTTCATGACTACCCCTTTCGACTGCTACCAAGCACGTACGAAACTAAGTTCCATTTTTTCACCAATTCATCTAATTCTTTTTCGAACGAATTACGGTGGTTTCTTTCCACTGCAAAAACAAAATCATAAAGACGCTCTTCAAATAAAAAACTTGAACTGCTAAACAAATGGCTACTATCCACTTCAATGGCACATTCAAAACCTGCCGACTTCATTTTGTCGAGTGTTACAGCTAGTCCACCCTGCCCTACAACACGACTAACTTGTGGCTTTGCTCTAGAAACAAAAGCTGCCAGCGAAGTTACTAAATCTGCCAAATAACCTACCGACAAATCACCACTAAATGACATTTCTTTTTTCAATACTTCAGCTGTTTTTGCATAGCTAACAATACCAGGCATTTGAACCAAGTACACAGTTAGCTCCGCCTCTGTAAATACACAGTCTGGGATGCGCTGCTCATTCTCTTTTAATCCGACAACCCCCACAGCTGGTGTCGGTGTAATTCCCTTTCCTTCGGTTTCATTGTAAAAACTGACATTGCCCGAGATAATAGGAGCATCTAACTTTTGCGCCATTTCCGCATAAAGATCACATGTCGTCACAAAGTCAGTCATCACCTCTACTCGCTCTGGATTTGCAAAATTTAAACAATCTGTGATTGCGATGGGCTTAAACCCTTTAACTGCCTGCTGTAGAGCGGGATACATAATGGCATCGATGGAACCTATGCGCGTGTCCAGTCTCATAAATGAAGGACGACATCCAACCGAAATCGCTAAATCACGACGGGAATTTAACCGCACAACGCTTAACGTATTCGACGCATCTTTTACAGTTCTAGTTCCGACACGCTGATCATACTGCTCGTATATCCAGTTTTTATTTTTAAAAAACGCATTCTGTTTCAAAGTTTCTAACATCTGCGTTTGATCATGATTAAAAACAGGTTTAATTTTATCTTTTTTGTTTTTTGATTTGTAAGCTGTATAGGGACGTTCATAGCGAGGTGCTGAATCAGTAATGAGTGTCGGATCAATTTCTGTAACGACGTCCCCCTTCCAGAAAAGTCGCATTTTTTTTGAATCTGTAATAGTTCCAATCGGTGCCGCATCCAAATCCCATTTTTTAAATACAGCTTGAATCGCCTCTAAATTTTTCGGTACACACACCAGAACCATACGTTCTTGGCTTTCTGATAACAAAATTTCTTCCGGAGTAATTGAAGAATCCCGCTGTGGTACTTTGTCTAAATGCAAATCCATTCCGACTTTACCTTTAGAAGCCATTTCGAACGTGCTTGATGTTAAACCAGCCGCACCCATGTCTTGCATGCAAACGACTAGATTCTTAGAAAGAACTTCTAAGCATGATTCAATGAGTAGTTTTTCTAAGAACGGGTCACCAATTTGAATATTTGGTTTTTTGCTATCAATGTCTTGGTCAAAAGATTCACTGGCCATAGCGGCCCCATGGACACCATCTTTGCCCGTCTTCGCCCCAACATACACAACTAAGTTACCGACACCTTCAGCTTTGCTGCTGGCCAACTGCATTTGTCCTTCAAGCAAACCAACCGCCATCGCATTGACTAAGATATTTTTATTATAATTTTCATCGTATTCTGTATAGCCTGTAATCGTTGGGACCCCAACACAGTTGCCATAACCACTGATACCAGAAACGACTCCCTTAACCAGACTTTTCATGCGAGGTGCATTTTCATCACCGAAGCAAAGATAATCAGCCAAAGCAATGGGTCGAGCGCCCATCGTAAATATATCACGCAAGATTCCACCGACTCCCGTCGCAGCTCCCTGATACGGTTCGATAAAACTAGGGTGGTTGTGACTTTCCATTTTAAAAACTATTTTCTCGCCAAAACCAATATCGACGACACCTGCATTTTCGTCAGAATCATCGCGAGTCATTCCATTACGGTAGGAAAACTTGCGTAAGTGTACTTTTGAACTTTTATAAGAACAATGTTCACTCCACAACGCAGAAAACAACGCCCATTCCAAACCTTGCGGGGGACGCCCCAAAAGACCAGTGATGCGCTCGTATTCATTTTGAGAAATACGATAATGTTTTAATTTTTCAGTCAACGTCCGCTCCGCCATAAATAGCTCCCAATCACAAACTATCGTTTAGATAAACTTAAATCCATCACTACCACCCATCCAATCAAACATGGCTCGCTCTGGATGAGGCATTAATGCCGCTACATTTTTTTCTTTATTCATTACCCCAGCAATATTATTCAATGATCCATTGATATTTTCTGTATAACGAAACCAAACTTGACCTTGGCTTTCAATTTTTTCTAATTCCGATTTTTCAGCAAAAAAGCGTCCTTCGCCATGTGCCACTGGTAGTTTTAATTTTTTCTTATTTGATTTCGCAAAATGCTGAGTTGAATTTACAGTTTCAATCTCGATCCACTTGTCTGTAAAACGACCATGATCATTTCTTACTAGAACACCTGGAAGCAAACCGGTTTCACAAAGTATTTGAAAACCATTGCAAATACCAAGCACAGGCTTACCTGTTTTTACCAATTCTTTCACGGATGCCATCACCGCTGAACGCGCAGCTAAAGCACCACATCGCAAGTAATCTCCGTAACTAAATCCACCTGGCACAATCACCATCTCAACTGATTTAATATCGAATCGATCTTTGTGCCACAACGGAACAACCTGATAACCATGCACTTGTGACATCTTGACGACGTCTTGATCACAATTCGTTCCAGGGAAAGTAACGACGCCTACCTTCATAACGACTCGATGGTGTAAGTTTCGATTAATGGATTTATTAAAGTTTGCTCTGTGATTTCAATCGCTTTCTTTTTCGATTCAGCCGCATCCGTCTGTTTCAAATCCAAAACGATATACTTGCCAACTCGACACTGATTCACTGTTTGAGTATTTTGATTCAAATAGTCCTGAACAGCGCGACCTTGAGTATCTAACAAAACTTCGCGTGGTAATATTTTAATTCCCCATTTCATTTTGGCCTCACCTATTTCAATGCTTGCATTAAGCGTTGTTTAACATCTTCGTAACTTTCTTTAATAGAACCTAAATCACGACGAAAACGATCTTTGTCTAGTTTTTCATTTGTTTTAATGTCCCATAAACGACAACAGTCTGGCGTGATCTCGTCCGCGAGCAGAATTTGGTTTCGTCCGTCCTTACCGAACTCAACTTTGAAATCGATCAGCTTAATACCAATTCCGACAAATAATTCTTTTAAATGATCGTTGATTTTAAGTGCGTAATTTTTAATTTCTTGCATTTGCGCTGTTGGTATTTTGTAGATGATTCTAATTTGCTCCTCCGAAACAAAAGGATCCGCAAGTTCATCATTTTTTAAGTAGAATTCAACCAAAGGTTCCGTCAAAGCGACGCCTTCTTCAAAGCCCAATTTCTTAGCCGTAGAGCCAGCCAAAACATTTCTAACCACAACTTCAAAAGGAATGATTTCTACTTTTTTAACCACCATTCCATTAGTACCTTCGGAGCTCACATAGTGAGACGCGATTCCACGACCTTTAAGATATTCAAACAAACGAGCCGCGATATCACGATTGACTTGCCCCTTGTTTTCAAAGGTCCCTTTCTTTAAAGCGTTGAACGCGGTCAAACTGTCTTTGAATTCTAGATAGTACTGATCAGCAATTGACGTTTTAAATACTTTTTTTGCTTTGCCTTCATATAACAACTCTTGATGTAAACTCATTTTTTATTATCCTCGTATTGAAGAACTTTCTTTTGTTTTTTTATTACCTTTAAAATAGTATCGCGATGCTTTTTTCCACTGAAAATATCTTCTAGATCTTTCTTCGTGAAATAAGGCGAAATAACTTCATCTTCATTGATTTTGTATTTCAAGTGTTCGCCAAAACCTAAAGAATGACATAAACGTTGAACATGAGCATATGCTACCTCACGAGAAAGGCCTTTCTTTACTAAATGAAGTAACACATGAGAACTGTACAACTGACCCTGCGCTTGCTCGATATTATCTAACATGCGTTTTGCATTTACCTCTAAGCCGTCAACTAACACAGCCATGCGGTTCAACGCGTAATCGGCAACGATAAAACTATCGGGGAACACAACACGTTCAACCGACGAATGCGAAATATCGCGTTCGTGCCATAGCGGAATATTTTCCATGCCAGATAATGCGTAGGAGCGAAGCAAGCGTGACAAGCCTGAAATGTTCTCGGCACTGATTGGATTCTTTTTATGTGGCATCGCCGATGACCCTTTCTGCCCTTTTGAAAACCCTTCCGTTACTTCGGCTACTTCACTGCGCTGCAAGTGCCTGAATTCAATAGCTAAGCGCTCAAGTCCTGCCCCTAGCAATGAAATTTGATTGAGTAAATTTGCGTGACGATCACGAGGAACTACTTGAGTCGCTACCCATTCTGGTTTTAAATTTAAATATTCACTGACTTTCTTTTCCACGATTGGCTCTTGACTGGAATACGTTCCTACCGCTCCCGACAGTTTACAGATTCTAAGTTCTTCAAGTGCCTCCACGACCCGTCTTTCATTCCGAATGGTTTCGGCCAAAAAACCCATCAATTTCATTCCGAATGAGGTCGGCTCTGCAAACATACCGTGGGTGCGACCCGCACATAGAGTTTCCTCGTTTTTTGCGATCTTATTCTGCAATGATTTTTTCAAACGATCGATAGACGCTAATAAAACAGCACCGGCTTCTTGAATTTGCAAACTAAACGCCGTATCCAAAACATCACTACTGGTCATTCCGTAATGGATATATTTTCCATCTTTACCAACGTTTTCCGCGACGTTACTAACAAAGGCAATCACGTCATGCTTAGTTACACTTTCGATTTCTAAAATGCGCTTAACACTGAATTTTGATTTACGTGCGATAGCTTTATAGGCTTTGCGCGGGATAATACCTAATTCGCTTTGGGCTTTAGCGACTGCGATTTCCACTTGCAACATTTTACTGAATCTATTTTCTACTGACCACAACACAGACATCTCTGGTCGTGAATAACGATCTATCATCTTGCTAATTCCTTCGTCGTTTCTTTTTTAAGTTTATCTGTCACTTTGCTAATCATTTTCTTTTGTGATTGAAACTGCGTTTCGCGATTTAATTGATCCCACACTTCATAACTGTTGAAAAATGTATTTGTGAATTCCTTAGATTCAACAGCACGCTGATGTTTTTTTGGATAACGAACCCAGCGACTAGGTCCCAAGTCTTGATAGGTATAAACATACTCTTGCGGATAATTTTGAATTTTCGCAGACGAAGTTGTAAAACGAGCCTCCCACTTTTGAGTGATTTTCTCGCCGTAGTATTTAATATAGTCTTTGTTGAATCGCTGATTATTTGGAATCAATATCCACACGTCAAAACGATTCTCATAAGTCGTACGCTGCCAAATCAACATGTTTTCATGAGTCCATGGTCCATACAGGTCTTCAATCCATACGGAATGCAGTGGCAACTGCTGAGCTTCTCTGTCCACCAAAACTTCGATGGAGTACCGAGCCCAAGTCCACACAGGTTCAACAACACCTTTAGGAAATAAAATTTTTCCTAACTGAGGTTTATAGTAATACGTTTCCTCCGACGAAAGACCCCACACTAATGTCTTAAAATGCGTGATCCCATTTAATTCCCCTTTAGCTTCAAATCCGGTGACTTCTTTATTTGAATTCAAAGCAAAGTCTAAAATTTGAGTTTGCTCAAAGGCATCGATATTCTGTCGTTGCAACCACTGGTGGTTTCGTTCTAACGATCGACGACTCAAGAAACGAGTGAAAAATGGATTCATTAAAGGCAAAGGAAATTCCGAATCCACAGGGTCACCAAAGGTGACATCTTTGTGACTGCTTAAAGATCGGCTTAGAAATTCTAGCCATGATTTTTTAAATTGAGAATCAAGACCTAATGAACGCTGCCCTGTCGTATAGAAATTTTCTGTCGAGGATTCTAAACGGGTGATAAATTCGGGCGACACACCCAATTCTTTCAATTGATACTGAATAAAGCTAGATTTAAATTCTAATGGCCCCGAACCCAAGCACACCGTAAAACCAGAATCTTGCGACACCATGGCTTCTTCATTGTTTAGCTTTTCTACGAAAAATGGGTTCATCGTTTCCGAAGAGAAAAATCCAAATGGACCTTCGATGTCTTCCATGGGCCAACGACCTAACCCCGAATGTAAATCAATATATAAAACGCTCCAGCCTTGCCGAGAGAGTTCGCTCGCCACCCAACCAACATTGTAAAAGGACCCAACGACGGCGACGTCGTATTTTTTCAATTCCATTTTTCTCCCACTCGACGAACTAAATAATGTTCGCGAAAGGTCATCATCAATGATGCCTTCTCTATATTTTCAATTCTTTCATTTGGTCTGAAAACCAAAGACTTTACTATCGACTCACCGGCATCCATTTCTGGAATAACATGATGAACCGTGATTCCCATGGGCGCTCTATCTTGAAAGGACTTTTCAATCGCTTCAAGCCCCGGATACAGCGGCAATAGACTAGGATGTAAGTTTAATATCTGACCTCGGAACGAGTTAATAAATTCCGCAGGCACAATCCGCATAAATCCCAGCAAAAACAGTCTACTGATTTGTCGCGACTTTAGAAACTGTTTCCATTCAGAAAAATCGATTTTTTTTGTCTTAAAAACGGGAATAAAATTTCGCCGTGCTTTGAAGTTTGCCGCAGCCTGAGATCGATGAGAACAAACAAGCCTTATGTTACAACCTTCTTGGTCTAGCAGAGCGTGCATATTACTTCCTCTACCCGATACCAAAACGGCCATCTTCCTCACCTATAGACTCCTTTAGGTCCTAGCGAAGACAAAGTCTTTGTCTTTGCTACGTTTCTTCCGTTTGACAGAGCCCAGTTCAAACGGACTCATCAATACGTTCTTTTTATTGAAGTACGCCTGAGCCGCTTTCAACACGTTGGCTTTATCTTTTTTACTAACCACCAACACCATGCCAACACCGCAGTTAAACGTCGTCAGCATATCATCGTGACCAATGCCGGCTTTATCTTGAGCTTTTTTGAACAACTCAGGGAATTCCCATTTAGTTAATTCACAATACATAGATTGAGGGATAACACGCGGAATATTTTCGATACCACTACCCGTGATGTGAGCGGCCGCTTTGATTTTAGTTTTCTTTTTCAAAGCTTCTAAGAATTCAACATACAAAAATGTCGGAGTTAGAAGGGTTTTCTTGAAGCTCGAGGATTCGTTCGCAAAGATTTTTCTAACCAAAGAAAATCCGTTTGAATGAAAGCCTGAACTTGGCAGTGCAATTAAAACATCGCCCGCTTTTACATTATGAGCACCCCAACGTTTTTTCTCGTCCACTACGCCTACAGCAAATCCGGCACAATCATAGTCGCTGCCCGCATACACGCCGGGCATCTCTGCCGTTTCACCGCCGATTAAAGCCAGATCACTTTGATCACAGGCATTTTTAATCGACGCTAAAATTTGTTTAGCTTGATTCAGATCTAATTTACCCATCGCTAGATAATCCAAAAAGAAAAGTGGCGATCCGCCGGTGCACATAAGGTCGTTTACGCACATTGCGACCAAATCTTGGCCAATACCTTCATAGTGCTTAAGTTCAACCGATAGTTTAACTTTCGTCCCCACACCATCAGTACAGCTAACGATGCATGGGTTTTTAACACCTTTTGGTAATCTAAATAGAGAGGCAAAGCCGCCCACAGCCTCGACAATTTGCGTTCGATGTGGTGATTTTTTATTAGATCGCTTACCGATCCAATCCACAAATTCATCGCCTTTTACAATATCAACACCTGCGTTTTTGTAGGTGATCGATGATCGAGATGCTGTATTTGTTTTATCTTTGTGTTTTGACTGTTTTTTGGAAGATTTTAGGCTCGGGTTTTTGACGCCAGCAGCGTCTGTGCTAGTGAACGTTCCGCTAGTGTTTGCATTAGCACGAAATTTGTTCATAATCACCCTTGGTATGGATGTAATATGTAGTCGGGTTCGATTTTTTTGTCAAAACTAAATCTCTAACATGGAGGATAATAATGAAAAGTTTTTTAATTACGATGGCAACACTGTTTCTCACGCTAAACGTGACGGCAGCATGGAGCGCGGAGGAAAAACAGAACTCGTCCTCTTCATCAGCAAAAACTCTATTTGATTTCAAAGTTAAAGATATCGACGGCAAAGACGTCGACTTAGCTCAATATAAAGGCAAAGTGACTCTGGTCGTGAACACAGCATCAGCCTGCGGGTTCACTCCGCAAATGAAAGACCTACAAGAATTACAGACTAAATACGGTCCTAAAGGATTCACTGTTTTAGCATTCCCTTCAAACGATTTTAAGCAAGACACAGGCAATAACCAAGAAATTTCAAAATTTGCCCACGATAAATATCAAATCACCTTTCCTTTGATGGATAAAAACCCTGTTTCCGGAGCCGCTATTCAACCTGTCTATAAGTTCTTAACAGAAGCTAAACCCGGTTTGCTTTTTACCGACGTTAAATGGAATTTCGAAAAGTTTTTAGTGGGAAAAGATGGCAAAGTGATCGATCGATGGTCATCAACAACGTCGCCAACATCGGAAAGCATCATTAAAAAGATTGAGACGGCGTTAAAGTAAGTTTCAAGTCTATATTATTTTCAGTCGTATTCACAAGCATAGGCGATCTATGATAGCTATATTTGTGAATCACGAAGGAGTTTTTCATGAAGTTTTTAATAGTCATAGGTCTTGCGCTTACCTTAGCTATCTGCGCGTTAGCTAAAACAGAAAATAAAAAACTAGATTTAACAACGATCAGTAAACCCGTACCTAAATCGGCTGACCCTGAAGTGAAGCCCGAAGAAACAGAAGCTGATGGTGAGGCGTCTCCCGCAGCCACAACAGTGATAACTAAAGAGGGTTACACTAAAATTGATCTAAAACCATTCAATGAGGTGAACAAGCCTATTAAGACAAACTCTACAGCGACTGTTAAATGCCGAGCCTCCACAGGTATTCAGTATTTACCTACGGATTCAGGTTTTGAGAGCTGCTTAAAACAAAACGAAATTGAAAAATCGCGCGCCGCCAATCGCGAAGGCCAGCCCGCTCGGAATGCCGATCAAACTCCGGGACAGTCTGTTGAATTCTCGTTTGGCGAGAACAATTAAAGGTTTCTTCACTTAAGGTGCAAATAAAAAAGCTTTCTATTAAAGAAAGCTTTTTTTTGGGTTTTAGATAAAATCCTAAATCTATTTGACAGCGCCAGCTGGCTTTTCTTTTGGAGGTTCTGTCAGTGACGGCATCGGCTGCACCGGAACTCCGCTGCCAACCTCAACTCCATTAGATTGACCAGCTTGAGCATCGATTTCTGCTTGTGCGGCTGCCGCAGCACGAACTTGGCTGGCGTCGAAATGACCATTTCCGCCTAACTGTTTCAACAATGTACCCACAGCTTCGCACTCTACTTTCTGCAAATCATTCGTAGTCTGGCAATAACTTCCAATTGTTCTTACACGACCTTCAGAATCTTGCATAAATGGTGATTCTTCCATTTTCACAACGATCTCTTTTACTTTGTTTTGGTAAGCCATCCACTCTTCTGAATCTTGAACTAACTTACTCTTAGTAGTTTCGTGGATTTCAGCCAATTTGACGCTGCAACGGAAAGTCAACGATTCCAAGGGGCCTTTATTAATACAAAGCTCAACATCTAAGCCTTTTCCATCTTCTGTTAAACCGTAATTGTTACATTTGAATTTACCTGGTTTATTACACGACGGAGTTGAAGAAAGCTCTTTAGGCTCAGTACATCTAATATCACCGTTGAAATTTAATAACTTCGATGGGTAACCACCAAATAAGCATCCATAACCTTCTTCTTTCTTTACAGAATCAGTCACTTCTTCACCAACGATCTCGCCGTTTATGGCTTTGTGCTTTGTCTTGCGGTTGCTTTTTACTTTTTCAACTTTATCACGAAATGCTTCCGCCATCCCTGTCGAATTGTAAACATCCATTCCTATGGAACCGACCTCATAACCAAGCACCCCGGCACCAGCCACCGCGAATGCTTTTTGGCCTGTGCTCCTATTTTTTGCAGACGCTAATCTATTTAATTCAACACGGCTGCCGCCCATAGCATTAAACTTACCGTAGTCTTTTGCTTGCTGAACCTGGATTGCTTTCATTTGTCGTTCAAGTTGCGCAATTTTCGCCTTGCTTGGTTTCACGGCGCTTCTTGCCGCTGTCAATTCATCACTCAGAGCCGCATATTTTTTCTCAGCATCAACTAACTTGTTAGATACGGCCTCTAGTGCCTTAGAATTTTTAATTCTCTTCACTTCAGCATCGATGGCTTTTCGAGGAATTCCAATTTCTTTATTCGAATTTTTAACGGCCGTAACGGCCGCGCGACCTTTCTTGACGGCGTTGACTTCCAGCTGCGCGGCACGCGTAACAGCTTTTTTCTCTAACCACGACAATTCAGCAGTGGACAGTTTTTGAACCGCAGGCTTACCGGCTGACCACACGTACTTGACTGTCGACTTAGCCGACCATAATAAGCGGGCAGCAATCCCAATTAAGGCATTTGCATCGGGGCCAATAAAAATTTTCGACAAAGCTTTTAGTTTTTCTGGAGTGTTGACCTTGAAACCTTCAGTTTGCTTTACAACATCTTGAAAATTTTGAGATTCTACACTGGAAACGTTATCACGATCATGAAGACCGACGTGAAAATTTTGAGATATTTCAACCACAGACGCCAATTGGATAATCGATATCATATAAACGGTACGGTCGTCATCGTTCAGCTTAGCGATTTCATTTTCTGTTAAGAACAAATCAGAAAACTTATAGTTTTTGTAAGCAGATACATCAAAGTTATCCGCTTTTTCAGTTCCGGCAATTGCCGAGGTCTGAAATAAAAACAATGCGCAAAATACAAAGCTAAAATATCGCTTAATCGCCACCATATTTCCCCCAACTCATCTTTCTATACCCTTAGTCTGTCGGCGTATGTAATTTAAACTTAATGCTAAACTAAGGTTACGCGGCGGAGCCATGCCTTAGTCTAGCCGTAGAATTTAGGTTTGCGAACAACGTTCAGTCAGCTGTTCAACTTTTTGATAGACAACGATTACAATTTCTTCAGCGGAATCTCAAAGTGAGACAACAAAACACCAACATCGCTGTATGATTAATTCGAATTGATTTGCATCCTACCCTGGTTCATAATAGAGCTACGGGGGCCGAGTGAAATCACTATTCGTCTATTTATTTTTACTATTATTTTTAGTTTCCGGACGTGTCTATGCTCAATCGGAGTCATCTGATGCTTTCGACCCTTTCTCAGATTACTCTGAGTTTGACCAAGACTCAGACGAAGAAGCTGACGTCAATTTCTTCCGCAATGGTCGCTTGCTGACTTTAGGCTTAGCAACGGGTCCCCGCCAGTTTACAGAAGGTATGGCTAAGGCGTATGGATCTGGCCCTAACTTCGGGATTCAGATCAGTTATTTCTTTGATCTAAAAACGGCTCTGGGCGTTGGGATCATGACGGGCGACAGCCCACTGAAATTCGCCACTCAGTCAGGCAATTCCATAAATAACTACTCGGGTAACGTTTCGTTCACGTCGATCAATTTCAACATTAAATACTTTATGAACACCCAAAACGTGACTAAGGGGCTTGCCGATATCAATCCTTATATTCTAGGTGGCTTCTCGCAGTGGTATAGAACCGTAACGATTTCAGACCTGAGCAGCGCCTCATCGCGTGAAAATGTAATGGGTGCCGACGTAGGCCTGGGCGTAGAAATTCCGCTGATGCGTCGTAAAGCCTTTCTTGGCTTTCAAGCGACTTACCACTACATCAATTTCGCGGATGAAAACAAAGATTTCTTGTACAACGGAAGCACGAATGAATTGCTGGAAAATAAAATCAATGGGGATTTGATGGATCTGCTATTGATTATTGGATTGAATTTTTAGATTTCTCTTTAGACAGTTCGGATTCAGTTTCGTTGATAAATTTAAATTACATGAAGGCCGGTGACGAACCGGCTTTTTTTATTTTTGTTCAAGCCCAGTCAAAACCGTTCCCACAATATTTGCAATCAAAAGAGCGGGACTTTTCGACACAAGATCGTTTCGGATAGTTCCATCCAAAATTAAGCCTATCATTCCATGAATCGAGGCCCAAAGCTCAATCGCCATAATATTTATATCTCCGGTCAATTTTCTTTCCGCGGACCATTCTTTTACTATCGACAAAAGCAGATCGTAAGGACCAACGTTGTTTGAATACTGGCCCGCAAGGGATATGTCGCGAGAATCCACACCAACACCTTTAAACATCACCCCGAAAAGAGCGCTCTTAGCAGACGCAAACTTATAGTATGCGTTTGCCAACGCCAAAATTTTCTCTTCAGATTTTAAGTTTGGCTTCTTCTTTAACTCATCGACCATCATTGCCGAGAGCTGGGTAAATCCAATCCGTGCCAAGGCCACCAAAATTTCGCTCTTGTCTTTGTAATGCTTATAGAAAGCCGAAGGGTCTACACCGATAGCACGGGACGCTTCTCGCAACGAAAAAGCTTCAATCCCTTTCTGAGAAATTAACTTTTCAGAAACAGTCAATATAGCGTCAGCCAAATCGCCGTGATGATACTGAGCACCTTTCTTTTGTCTTTTCATAAAAACAAAATAGCGCTGATTGACGCTGCTTTCAATGGCAAATTGAAGTTAAAAGCGGATACCTAAATTTACATCACCTCCAGCCACATTCTTTTTCTCGAGGTGCGAATATTCATCGCTTCGATAAAGATGAACACCAACGCCCAAGCGGTAATTTAAATAAAATAGTGGAGACAGGGAATGCTCATAGCCGAACATGGTCCACAATCGGGAAGAAATCCCTTCAATATTCTCTTTGTCGACTCCCGGCCGATTTCGCTCTTGTCGCCATCCTAAATTATTACTGATTTCAACTTGCCATCCCGACATAAAATAATATCGATAACCAAATTTAAAAGCCAGTAAAGAAACCTTTCCATATTCGTCAGTTCTGACAACTTTAGACGCATAATCTGAATATAGTCCTAAAACTAATTTGCCCACCCTGCCATCTTGGAAGGACGAAGATTTACCGATAGGTATCAGGTACCGAAACTCACTAATACCGCCGGGATAAAAGGGCCACAACAAATTCACTTCAAAACTTTCCATCTTTAAATCGGATTTCGAATTCCCCGCCATTGTTCCAACATCGTTAGGATTAGACCACGCAACCAACGCACCAAACGCAACCAAGAACACAAAAAGAAAAAACTTCACCACAACCTCCCTTAATTTAAAGGAGTCTAGCGAGCTTGAATATATATGTCAACAGTGTTTACTTTTATTATGATGCTCTGATTTAAAAGCCCCACAAACGGTACTCAAAAAAAAAGCGACTCGTGATTGAGTCGCTTTGTATCGAATTTTTTGTAAACTGATCGGTCTGACAGTTTTATAGCATCTGCTTACCTAGCGCCTTACTTCACTTCCGAGCTCTGCTCAGTGTGACCCTCAGCGGAAGCCGCATTTCTAGACAAATAGAATTTCTCTAACTCATCACGGAAGTACTTGCGCTCAAATTTTCTATAACTTTCATACTTCACCTGAGAACCAAGAATTTCTACGATCTTCGCTTCTGTTTCAGATTCAGTTTCTTTCAGCTTTTGCATTCCTTGTTCTAAGAAATCAGTTCTGATAGAGTCTTTTTTCTCGTGAAGCGTTTTAACCAATGTTTTTGACATCGCTACAACTTGAATCGATTTTTCTTCTTCGATTCTCCAAGTACGCAGTAAATACTCCATTGTGGCTTTACCGAATTTTTCATTAAAGTCCGGACTTAAGTACATTTCATAGAATTGATCGGTGTACAGAACTAAATCTACATACGAGTCTTTAACCTCAGGCTCGCGCTTAGGATTGAACTTTTTAGCTTCCATATCCTTTTTCGCTTCCGCCGCTTGCTCTGCAATTAAATCTTTAACTGGATTTAAATTGTTAGACACCTTTAAATACGTCGCTTGCAAAATACCGATACTGATCGCACCGATAACAAAACCCATGACCATTTGTTGGAAACGTTCTCGTTTTTGTTTCTTAAGTACTGTTTTCGTATCTGCCGTTAATTGATTACCATCATCATTCGCACTGAGAGCAATATGAGCCGTTTGCTCCTCTAACGTTGACTGGATTTTCGCCAATACGACATTAGATAACGCATTCAGTTTTTCCACCGGGATACTGCCCACAAGTGCTTTTTCAACTTGCTGGTGAATCTCTTTCGATAGACGCTCTTTTGTCTTATGCAACTCTGACAACAGGTCCTCTTTTAAACCTTTCATCTTTTCAAGTTCAAGCAACTTTAACTGATTCACTTGCTCGTACATATCTTTTGTCATTTGCGTTTTTTCCATCTCTACTTGCGTACGATGTTGCGCTTTTTGACCTTCAAATTCTTTTTTCAACCCGTCAAGCTTGTTCGCATGATTATCTATTTCAAACTTCATCTCGCCAAGTCGTTTTTCATACGATTTTGAATCAGAAACCAGCTGATCCCGATTCTGAATCAACAAACTGACTTCTTTCTTCAAGTCAATCATCTGAGACGAAAACATTTGTGTATCTGTTTTCGTCTTTTCATTCTCAGCCTTCAATACTTCATGGTCGCTTTGCAACTTACCATAAACAGTTTTTAATTCAGCAATTCGAGTCTCTAGCAATCCGTTTTCTTCCACTAAATTTTTATTTTTAGTGAAAAACTCCTGCTGTTTTTCCTTAGCCCATGCATCCAACTCTTTTTCTTTAACGGATTCCGCATTAGCTAGCTTAACTTCGCGATCTTTCCAATCACCTTCCCGTTTTGCCTGTTCAGATTCAATCCACTTTTGCAGCTCGACACGTTTTTGTGACTCTAGATTTCTAAGTTCAAGCTCACGTGCATTCCAATCTTTTTCATTTTTCGTGCGCGTTTCAACTTCCCACGAATTTGTTTTAGATCGCAGGTCTGCATCCCACTCTGCTGTTTTAGCGCGCAAATCAGCATCCCAAGCCGTCGTCTTGGATCTTAATTCAGACTCCCAAGCCAAAGTACGTTCTTTGGTGGACTTTTCAAATATAGCCAACTCCTCTTGCTTATCTTTTTCCAGCTTCTTAACGACGGCTTCCCGTTCATTCCATTCAGCCTCGTGTTTGGCTCGAGTTTCCACAACCCAGTCATTCGTATCTTTTTTGATTTTAGATTCATAATCAGTCAAATTCTTTTCGCGCTCTTCAAGCTCTTTAAGTTTGAATTCACGATCGATTTTAAGCTTGGCCCAGAATTCATCTTCTTTTTTCTTCAGACCACTATGAAATTCAGCCAATTCTTTATTTTTGCGTTCTTCTTCAAGCTCTAAATCCATATAGCGCGCAGAAATATCTTTCTCTGCCAATTCCTGACGTTTTTTAAGTCTATCTTCAAAATCAGTGCGTTTTTCAGCCAGCTGTTTTTCCAAAGCATCATCTTTAGCTTTCAACTCATCTTCAAAAGATTTACGACGTTCGATCTCTTCTTTTTCATAACGAAGCATTAGAAGCTTCTTTTCTTCTTCCAAATCCTTCACTTCAACAGTGAATTTTCTTATATCAATCTGCAATGTCGAGATTTGGTCTTTTAAACGCTCAATATCACTAGACGAATCTTTTTTAATTTGATCGATCTCGTTTTTAGCATTCAAGATCATTTTATCGTGTTCAAGCTTATTATTTTCTTCAGTTTCTTTTATTAAAGACTGTACTTTCTTTTGCGCTTCACGCTCTGTACGTTGCAACAAAAGCTCTTTTTCTTTCTCGGCATCGTTTAATATTGTTTTCTTTAGTTCTTCGATCTCTAATAGTGATTTATTTTTAAATTGATCTAACTCGCGTTGTGCAAATTCACGCATAACAGTGACTTTCTCGCGGGCTTCTTCAACAATTTTATTAGATAGATTTTCATTCTCTTTCAGAACGCGTTCTGCATCACCTTGAGCTTCTTCGATTTTATTTTTATAATAGTCATCAGCCTCTTTTTTATAGCTGTTGGCTTTTTCATATATTTCTTGAACTTTTTTCTGGGCGTCTTCTTGCGCTTCATTGATAACGCCCACGCCTTTGCGTTTGGCATCTTGAAGAATTTGCTGCGACTGCATAGATGCGTTTTGTAAAATTTCATCTTGCTTCAACAACGTAGCATTTTCAATACCCGCTGCTTTGTTTTCAGCGATTTTAACTAATTTGTCATGACTATCTTGAGCTAGTTTTACGATTTTTTGTGCTTCGGCGTGAGCCCCTTGAATCAAACGCAGTAAACCGTCTTTTTCGTCTTTAGGTAATTGGCTTCTAACGATTTCTTCTTTTCTGAAGCATTTTTCTAATAGATTGAACGATAGGTAAATTTCTGATTTACCGACTTTGACTTTATCGCCAGGTTCAACACTGACCGTTTTTTGAGCTGGAATTTTTTGATCGTTTACAAATGTACCATTGGCAGACCCTTGGTCTTCAATCCAAATACGATCATGCTTTAAGGTCACGATCAGGTGGATACGACTGATATCCGGGTCACCAAATGCAATTGTTGCGTCCAAAGAGCGACCAACCGTAAACGAGCTATCGTCAACTATTTTGTAGTCGACGTCTTCGCCCTGCTGTATCGTCACTATAAATACCTGTATACTCTTGGCCATTTTATTCCCTTATAAAGCTTTTCTATTAGACCCCCATCGCAACAGGGGTCACTACAAAAGCCTACGTCTTCGCCGTAGGCGAAACTACACGTTAAGAAGCTTTTGTTTTCTTAAGTTCGTCTAACTCACGACTACGAGCGGCTTTAGCGATCTCTAAATTAATAGACTCTTCCGCCAATGCCTCTTGTGGGTCTTTGTGTTCATCAAATGGTTTTTCATTTGATGGATAGTCATTGTTATCAGCGCGGTACCAAATTAAATCTAATGAACTTTCGAAACGATCAACCATTGATACAAACACGCGATCCGGAGAAAACATCGTGTTAATCATATTTAACGCTAAAGAAAAAGCGATACCAAAGATAGACGATTTCATCGCAAACGAGATTTCAAACAAGAAGCGATCCATGACGTTCTTAGTCGCATCTGCATCTGCCAGGTTCATGTTACCTAACTCTGGAAGACCTTTAGCGATACCAATGAATGTACCCAAGATACCCGCAACCACGAACAAACCAGGAAGAATCGAAACGATGTCATTTAACCCAGATATTGGAAAAACTCCAAACACACGGTTGAAACATGGGTTATGATGGAACGTAGCACGAGTGATGTGCAATAGTTTTGGCGTATCGTTTGTCCATTTCAAAAACTTCAATTGTTTTAAAATGTCTTTTACTAGCCAAGCACAACCTTGCTTAACTAACCAAATACGATCTGACCAACGCATAACTTTATCGCGTTGACGACGCATCATACGATCACGAACCTCAAAGGCTTCATAATATGTTCTTTCTAAAATTTTCTTAGACAACACATAAAATGATTGCTTAGTTGACTGCCCTGGAACTTGCGATTCCATGTATTGAGCCACTCGTTTTTCAAATTCACGAGCAAACCATTCATGTCTTTTTACTGTGTACCAAATCATGAAGCGCAAGAACGCACCTAACATGAAAATGGCTCCCATGAAATAAGGTAAGCTGAGAATAAAATATTCAGCCATTGTTTTTGATCCCATATCCATCTCCTTTAATTATTTTTTTCCATCCATACTAAAACGAATCACGACACGCTGAGATTTCTTACAGTCATTAGCTTTACAGAAATCCTGGCCTGGCTTGACATCTTTAACTTTCATAACTTCCAAGAAGGAACGTCCCGATACTTTCATTACCGGATACATATCCTTCTGATGTTCGAACTCCATCGTCTTATCATCTAAAATATGACTGAAGATCGATTTCGCACGTTTATAACTTAAATCCATATTGTATTTTAATGCTTCTTTATCTTTTTTAGCTGATGATTTTGGATCTACGAATTTACCACCATATGTTGGTGACGCAAAACCCACGATCTCCACGGCCGAGATCTTATCTTTTACTTTATCGTTACCAAACAATGATTTTGCGTAAACTGGCATAGCTTTTTCTAGGATAGATTTCATATCGCCATTCAGTTTCGCTGAATCCGTTTCGAAATACGCGTCCCCGAAATCAAGCATAACTTCACCCGTTTGCAAATCGATGTCTGCTTTTACACCCGCTTTTTCGAAACCTTTTTTAATTTCGTTCGCTACGTCTTTACGCAAATCTCGTTCTGCCATGGCTGCCTTAAGTTCTTTTTCTTTTTGACCTAAGTCTTTCGCCATACCCGCCAGTTTATCACCCAATTCTTTTTCTTTAGCTTTCGCACTGGCTTCGAATTCGCCCAAACGTTTTGCTTTTTCAGCTGCACTGAGTTTCGCACCACGAAGTTCGTTTTCAAGCTTTGCCTTGTCCGCCGCTTTCTCGGCTTCGAATTGCCCCTTCATTGCATTCATCTTTTGATTGTACTCACCTTCGATCGAACTCAGTTTTTTATTCAGGTCGCCGACTTCCATATTTTTAACATTCAACTCGCCCTGAGTTTTTGCTAAATCAGAAGACAACTGACCTAAACGCGCCTGCGAGTTTTTAAGATCTTTCTCGCTGCTTGCGATTTGCTCATTCAATTGATCAATCTTGCTTTGATTCTCATTTTGTAAAGCATGCAGTTTTTGTTCATATGCTTTTTTAGAGATCTCTTTGTTTTTCAAAGCGTCTTTCAACTCAGACATTTTATCTTCCAGTTGTTCTTGGGCTTTGGCGATCTTCATCTCGTTTTCAGCAATCAACTTTTTCTTGTTGTCGACTTCTTGATTCAAAGACGAAATCTGCTCCTCTTGTGACACGATCGTGTCATCCTGCTCATCGATAATATCATCACGCTTCTTGATCTTAGTTTTCGATAGAACGTTGGCATTAACGATATTACGAACCATTTGTTGATATTGATTAAGCGCTTCTTCTTTCTTTTCGTTTTCCTTGGCCGCTTGTCTTAAACGATCTTTCTCGTCTTTTGCTTCTTCTTTAAGCAAAGTCAGCTTATCCATTAACTCAGCGTATTGATCCGCCTCTGTTTGAGATGCCTCTTTTTTAAGATATTCTTTTTTAATAGAATCATACATTTTTAACTGATTCTTAAGATCTTGCACTTCCATGGTTAGCTTTTGCTTTTCCATTTCTTGCTTCATTCCCGATGTGTTCGTCTTCAATGAAGAAGTTACGTACAACAGAAGGAAAATCGTAGAAAGACCCAAGAATAAGTCAGAGTAGGACGTCCAAAAATGACCGTCATCCTGATGATTTTTGTGCTTATCGTAGTTGAAAGACATAGTCTCCTCTTTGCTTTTAAGCTTTCTTTTCATTTGCCTCATCGAGAAAAACCGAAGTTTTCTTGAGGTCCAGATAGGCAAAACCGAAATACACGACCTTCATCTTGAGAAATCCGCAACTATTTCTTGATTTTGGTCTAGGTTTAAAGAATCATTTGCCTATGCGCCTGAACGGAATCTTGTTATTTTTCATTTTATCTATGTCTTTCAGCAGACATGCATCCGCGTATCCGGACTTTATTGGCTACGGTTATAGTTCATGCATGCTTTGTCACTTCAACGGGCACGGTAATGGACCCCTGACTGATTACGGTCGTGGTGTTTTCGCATCTGAAATCGTCTCTAAAGGTTACATGGATGCAAAAATTACGGACGACGAGCTTTCGCAAAAGAGTGGTTTCTTAGGTAAAAAACAACTACCCTGGTGGCTGCGTCCAGGTTTTAAATACCGCGGACTATGGTTCCAAACAAACCCAGGTAGCGAAGGCACGATGAAGAAATTCATTAACATGCAGGCCGATGCGAGCGTGGCTTTATTATTTGATCAAGATCAGAAATATGCACTTATTGGCAGCTATGGTTACTACCCAGTTCCAGAGAATTTAAAAAATGATCCTAACAAACCGTCTGAATTTTTATCACGCGAACACTACTTCCGGTGGATGAAAAACGACAACCTGACTTGGTTTGTCGGTTTAATGGACAAAGCCTACGGTATTCGCATCGTGGACCACACCGCATACTCTCGCGCTAAAGTGGGTGTTGCGCAAAACGATCAAACATACGGCGTGATGGCGATCTATCGCAAGGAACCATGGGAATTTACACCTCATATATTTATGGGAAACCTAGCGCAAAACTCAGATCAGCGCCAAAAAGGTTTCTCGTTCATGACAGAAAGAGACATACATCAATATTTCCGTCTGGGTGGATCTTTCATGTTGTCTGAAAATGACTATGTGAATTGGACACGTATGGCGGCTCATAGTAAATTTGGTTACGGCAAAGGTAACAGTTTATTAACGGAAGCCGGTATTATCATGAATAAACCAAAGAGCGGTTCAGGAAAAACAGGCGGCTATGGAATGGCACAAAGTATGGCGCTGATTAAACGTGGCTACTTCTTCTTGTCACAAATTGAATACTACAATCAAACACTATCGACACAATCTCCAGATAATTTAAAATGGACATTTGGTTTACTCGCATTCCCTTATTTAAAAACAGAGTTTCGTTTTACCGTAGTCAATGGTCGCGATTTATCGGATGAAACGGTAGTGGGCGATTCGTGGTCGATTCAAACACAACTGCATTTATCATTATAGGATAGAGTGATGGATTTTAAATTTGTTTTCTTAATTATTGTAATGAGCCTTAGCCTAGCATGGCCGCAAACGAGCGTGGCTCAACAATATATTGATATCGATTTAAATCCGCCGACCAAACCGAAACAACCTCAACAGTCGCCACCAGCAAAAAAAACTGTACAAAAGCCAGCAGTTAAGCCAGCACAAAAGCCACCGGCACGTCCTGCGTCCCCCGCCCAACGAGTCGCGCCGGCACAGCGCCCAGTGGCGCAACCAAAACAAACAGCACCTCGGCCGTCGGCTCCAGTCAAACAAGTAGCACCTCAGCAGGCGGCACCCGCTGCAAAAAGCTCATTGCCGCAACAGGCGGCCCCAGCGGCCCGTAAGCCAGTTCCCACAACCGCAGCACCACTACCAACCACTCCACCCCCAGCGCCAGCCCCAGGCTCAGCGCCAACGCAGCCACCAGTCGCAGTTCCAACGACACGCCCGGTGGCGCCGGCACCGCAACCAATAGCAACACCACCGACAAACAAAGCCGCTGCCACCTCAGACGCTCAAAGCTCTATTGATTTAATCGGTGACCCTACAGGAAAATTTAAAAACCGTCATGGTTTCACAGTGGATTACACTACCTGGTATGAAACAATGAAGCTTACCAACCTCACAACGAAAGGTTTAGTTGAAGGCAATACTCATTATTTTGGTATTTCATTTAACTACGATTACACGGTTTACCGTGAACGTTGGGGATTCGCCGTCAACGTGGGGGCAGCAACAGGAAATGCACAAGCCGGAACCAAGGACGCTGGTGATTACTACGAACGCCGTGTTGTTTGGACAGGATTTCGTGGCGGAGGTCGATTGTTTTGGCGCGCTAACAATCGAATCGATTTAGGCTTGGGATTTTTAGCCCAATCAAAATCAACGAAATGGCCAGTTGAAGAAAATTTCATCGTTGTTCCGCAAGCAAATCCTCACTATTTCTATTATCTGGATACTCGCTGGAGGTTGAATTATCGTTATGAATTAGTTCAATCTTTTGGAACACATTTACGAAGCTATGCATTGGCTTGGATGCTGGGATTGACGTACACGCTTAATTAAAGAACTGGCCCCTTAGGCTGCAGCTAAGGGGAGATTTAATTTCTTTAAATTCAAATTATGATGAAGACACACTATCGCCAAATGTAATTTAAGCATTTCCGGCTTCTTCGTAGTACACCAAGTTCTTCGGATCAATCTACAAGTCCTAGCTCTTAAAGTCGCGCACGTATGGTTAATCGCAAACAACGGGTCAAAACCAACCTTCTTCAACTCACCTTGACCCACAATGGCGCTTGCTCGACCTTTATATT
>CAWVRN010000024.1:0-72112 GCA_963932905.1 uncultured Bdellovibrio sp. | reverse complement strand
CTACTTGTGTGTCTTTGTTAATCTTTGAATTACCTTTAACTTGCGCTTGTCTAAATACTTTAGCGCTTCCAGTTACACTAGCAAGTCCTGATACCCAGAATCCTGATCCCGACTTAGCAATCCCGAAAAATTCACCGTAGCTGGTGCAATATAATCTGTTGCCGAATAAGTAAAATCAGCAAGCGGAGGCAAGTTCGCACTCGACGCCTTAGCCGATAACTTAACACTAGAGAGGAAAGATCCCTGAACCTTAACTTCCATTACGTTAATTTTATTAGCGACGAAGGATTTCTCGAACATTCCTTTTTTCGCGCTATAGTCGCTCTTAGAAAATATAACTGCGTTATTTGTGGAAACGGTAACTGCTGACGGTCTAAATAGTAAAATCTCACCTTGCTTTATTAGGTTTTTCAGTAAACAGGCTATTTGCAGTCGGCCGCAGGAATCAAAAACAATGTCACCGCCGTCGCCATTCTTAATTGAAAGTAAGGCATTGATTTGTGTTGCGCTTGCCACCGGAGAATTGAAATTCACTTTGTAGGTTTTTGAACCGCTAAACCCAGGGCTATATAGTGAGGGTCCAAAGAATGTCGTGTGGTTTACTGCGGCACTGTACAACAGAGCAGAGCCTAGTATTAAGATCAAGAACGGCTTCAATGAAAAGCTAGGTTTAATGAACCCGATATTCCCCATCTTGCACCTCTTACATTCAAGTGTTATTTGTTCGGTCAGGTTTTGAACTGCTAAAGGACAAATTTAATTGTTTTGATATTCTCAATTCAGAACGTTTCGAAAGTATAAAGTTTAGTGATTTATAAATCGTAGTGATTCAAATTTGCGCGAATGCTGTTTTGATTAGAAATTAATGCTAGCGAGCAAAATCTCTAAATTTGTACCTATATAGATTGATTCTGATTCAACGCTTCAGAGTGTACCAACATCGCAACTTATACCGAAATGATAAACCCACAGGCACATATTCACTTGCGGCAGCATATGATCCACGAAATGAGGCACTTCCTCCAGATAAAATCTAAGTTTGTAAAATTTAAAAGAGATTCTAGTATCTGCCTCAGGTATTGAATACTTCGACTAGGAAAACCAAATGATATTTCTTAATTCCCAAATTCTATATTAACCACTAACCTTTGGCGCCCCAGTTTTTAAAAGACTGAAGCTTTGGGATGGTGACAAAAACGTAATCCCCACTGCGTTCGCGTGCGACCCCTTCTGTAATGATAGGGGTTTCAAACGGAAATTCTTCTCGTAGGGTTTGAGCCGAGTGAGTCGCAACTTTTTTGCCGCTTTCGTCTTTTAATTCTTCGTTGAACTGCCTCTGAGTTGAAATCGACGCGCGATCTTTTTGAATCACAACACTAACATTTTCTTTTTCATGTTCCGGAACGTAGGCTTTTAATACGTAGAAATGTTGATTCTCGTCTAACTCACTCCCGCGATCTTGAACTTTGTAAAATGGATCATCTTCCTTACCGGCGTATTTCGAAGACTGAGTCAAAAAATCGCGATGCTGCTGAGCCAACTCTTTTGCGTAGTTACGCGCTTGAATCTGCAACGACACTTTGTTGTTTGTCTCGTTTTTTTGGTAAATGGAATCAAAGCCGCGTTTTTGACTGCGCATGCTATCTTCGTTTGCCTGTTTCTTTTCCATGTAGCGTTGATTATATTCGTCTTGCAATCGCTGCTCACGCTTGTCATAGTTGCCTTTTAATTTAGCAAGATCTTTTTTATATTCCTCGTCTAATTTTTTTTCTTTCGTTTCAATCTGGGTTTGCTTTTTATTAATTTTCTCGTCACCCATTTTGTCGACACGTTCGTACCGTTTCGCGATGTCCTCGCGCAGCTCGTCTTCTGCGGCTTTACCACGCGCTTTCTCGCCTTTAATTACGTCATCGTTATTTGAGCGAATTGAATTCAGATTTGCTTCTTGGCGCATCTGTGTTTTCTTGACCTGATCACGATACTTTTGGGTCATCTTCTGATATTCTTCATTCGATTTCGATTTCGTTCGTTCGACACGTTCTTGCTGTTTTAACTCTTGCTCGCTCAGTTTTTCTTTGTACGAGTTGTTAGCAGCTTCAAATTTTTCATTGCGCAGGCGCTGAGCATCGCTGGTTTTCTTGCTGTAGCTAGACTCTAGCTCTTTCAGTTCATTCTGACTTTTGCTGACTACCTTTTGCCGTTGCTCTTGCGCGCGCTCCATCGTTTTTTGCTGAGATTTTTCGATATGGTTAATAGCTGCCGCTTGAGTTTCAACGATGTTTTCTTTTTTACCCTGATAGTAATCTTGCAGCTGACCGATTTCTTTTTCTTTTGAATCTACCAGCTTACGCTTTTTCTCCTGATATTCATTTTGAATATCGGAAAGCGAAGCATTGTAACGATTTCTTTCTTTTGCGGGATCAACAGCCATGCTCCCATAGTATCAGAGCTTACTTATTTTCAGAAGGCGCAGATGCAACTTCAGGCTCAGTCTTGGCTTTAGGATTAGGACAATAGTCCTTACCAGTCGTTCTGCCTTTGCAGCGCCAGGTGCTGATGTAGCGAACTTTCTCGTTGGGTTGGACCGTGTGATAGCCGCGATATTGTTCAGGGTCGAGGGTTGAGAGCACGACTCGTTTACCGATTTCTTCGGGGGCTGGTGCCGACTCTTGTGCGTAGCTTGTAATTTCTAGCTCGAACACGCGGTATTCCGCAGAGGAAATGCAGCTCACTAGCAAAAAGATAAAAAAATACCGAAGCATATTTTCCACTTCGGTATTTTGATTTTATTCTTTAAATCTGAGAACTATTTTAAGTTCATTAGGTATTTAATTTCTTTTGATAGGAACGACAAACGATCGCTTAGATCTTTTAATACCATCGTGTTTTCTTGAAGGATATCAAGCTCAGTGCGGGAACTCACTGGGAAATCAGACATTTCGTTGTACACCAAATTCTTAGCAACACCAGCGTTACTATATTCGTTTGATAAAATGCTATCGGAAAGTCCAACTAATGATTCATTCGAAGTCTCTGTTACGTTCAATAAGCGTAGATCAGTTTTCATGCATACCTCGTTGGTCTTGATTTGTTGTTTACGTTCTTCTTTCATCGCTAGACGAGCGTTCGCTAAGGACAACTAGTCTAGTCTAGCTCAAAATTTCAGCAATTCTCAATAGAAATTTTAAAAAACTTTCGAGTTTTCCTTTTCTAAAAAATCTAATATTCACAAGTCAGTGATTTCTTGTCAGTTTGTGCAATTTCTACCCGATCACTTTGGCTGGCAAGGTAGGTGGCCATTACGCTGGAGTCGGTGTCTTTATGTTTTAAACCCAATACGTGGCCCATTTCATGGATCACAAGGGCTTGGATGTTAATTTTTGAGGGACCTTTGTTATTCAGAGCTAAATCGTAATATTGAAAGTCTTTAGCATTGATGCGGATATCGGCTTCTTTAATCGCATCCCCTAACCAGTAAACACTGGTGCGAGCTTGCTCGGTCGTTTTATTCGCTTCCCAGTTGGGATAGAAGTAAATCACGTTGTCGGTATCTTTCATCGATACCGTCGGACCTTTAACGATATCATTCTTGTTAATAGTGATCAGAGTTTTGCCATAGGCCTTGTTCCACACATCAGCCGCGTGAATAATCGCATCGTAGTATTCGGCCGGCACAGACTCATGTAACTTCATTACGACAGGCAGATTGCCTTTCCATGAAATACGCTCGCCATAGACGTTCTGAACAAATCCACATTCTTCCTGCGACTTAGGCGCACAGGCTTGAACAAAGAAAAGCAAAACAACACAAACAAGCACTACATATACAGAGTGAAACCAATTTCTCATTCGAATAAAGACTATCGCAATCGAAATACCACTTTGGGACACTCCCCAAAAACAGGGGGTAACCAATCGAAACTATGGAACATTTTCCACGATTCACAAAACCCCTCTAAAAACGTTCGTTTCTGAGATTTCTATTCAAAATCCAAACAAAATCGCCTAAGCACTTAATTTCACAAATCTTTACCTGTCTCAATTGTGTACACCCTAGGTTTTACCAAAAACGCTTCAAGACAACCCCGACACAGGACCGTTCAAAAGGTATCAGATGCGAGGCGGACGCCCGAAAATTTGCCGGAGGCGTAGCGGCTTCACCGAAGGTGAACCTTCGGTTCAACTACGTTGGAGGAAAATTTTTGGGTGGCCAACGAAGTCAGCTGGTGCCTTTTCAACGGTCCGTTCGCAAGACGAGCCTGGGTGAGAGGAGTTTTTCTCCTCTTCCAGTTTAAGATTGGATTCATTAGGTAGGTATTTCGCACATCTCTTTAGAGCGCCACGATCGTGGCTTAGAGTTGCTGGCGGGTCTTGCTATATGTATAAAGCAAGACACTTGCCAACTTGTTTTACACTGTGAATTCAATGGTTTATGTAATTGGTGTCGTTTGTAGTCTAGCTAAGCGTTTGAAATCACTAGACTTTGGTGCTGGTTTGTCTCTCGAGTGGTTGTATGGTTCGCTATAAGTTTCGCTTATTTATATCGTTTAATCTTATGACTGAGATTACTGTTCCTTCAAACGTCGAACGGCTTCCGACAACGGAAAAGATCCCCGACTAGTTAACTGGATTCTTAGCCGTGAACTTTTCAGTTCCCGCTTTCTCTTTCACAGTGCAACTGTTGGGAGTGTATTTATACTTAATACTCAACGAAGTATTTCTATCGTGAACATACTGATAGGAAGAATCCACGAAGAAGCGAAAATCAAACTGGCTCAACACCGTTAGGCCACAGTTCTCAGAATAATTGATATAATCACCCAAAGCATTCAATACATAACCACCATTAGCGGTTTCGATTTTCTTTATCGGATAAATCTCGTCAATATCACTGCTCTTTAAATACAACTTATGATCCGGTGTGCCCGCTTTTAAAATGTGTATTTCTTTGAAACAGATTTGTTTGGCCATAACGCCGTTCTGATTCGTATTATCGAAACAAAAGTCCGCCCACGCTGAGTTAAAAGACGATGTTAAAAAGATACAAAAAAGGATTCGTAATGTTCTAAACATAAGAAACTCCGTCGTTGGTTCAGGTGTAATCCCGTTTAAAAAAACGTACAAGGAGATTCTATTGACCTTGTATTTACGCACTGTAATCTTAACAGGGTAACAACATCAATCCACTAAGGAGATTGTATGAAAACGTTAGTTCAACTATTCACTGCCGGCATAGCTTTAGTTCTTTTAACTCAATGTAAAACTAATCCTAACAAAGCAGAAAAAATCGACACTGAAATCAAAAATCACGGCCAAGTCAGCGGCGACACCGCAGTCGGCGTGAAAGATGGCAACCTTGTAGTTCAAAAGAAAGTCCAAATGAACGAAGAGTTACGTCGCCTTCAAATTGAAGTTTACGAACTTGAAGACCGCGTTTACGGCAATCGCAAATATGGCTCCCTTGGCCTATACGGCGTCTTAAGACAATGCAAAGCCGACCTTTCAGAGCCTAAAAACGGGGGCGACGGCAAATTAAAATGGACTGAACCAATGGATCGCATCACCGACAAGGAAGATGACTTTAAAATCGGTTTAGACGAAAAGGATAAACTAGTCGGTGTTAGCGAAGAATTCCTAAAAGACCGTTTAGAACGTTTTAGAGGTTATAAAAAGGTTCTAATGACTCGCGAAGATGAGTACGAAGAAAAAGTACAAATCTGCAAAACAGAAATGAAATCAAGACAACAAGCAAAAGCTAACTAAATAAAAAACCCGGTGAAAGCCGGGTTTTTTATTTCAGTAGTCAGCACAGAATACTAAGTACCGTTAACAGTATCCTGTATTTTGTAGTTTAGTTGAGTGTCTGGCGATACAGTTTATTCTTAATCTCCGTCAGTTTATCCGGAGCCACATCATAGGGCTTGCCGCACATCTGACACATCACCTGCGCCGTTTCGTTCTTAACGATCATATCATCTAGCTCTTCGATCCCTAACGTCTCTAAAGCACGCACCACGCGCTCTTCGTTGCAAGGACAGTAGTAGCCAATAGGAAAATTATGATCGAGCTCAGAGAATTCAATGCCCTTTAAATAAGGCTTAACGAATTCGATGGGGTGTCCCCCTTTTAAAATATCTTCAGAGATCGATGTTTTCACATCTTGCGAGTTCTTAAGTAAAACATCGACAACATCTTCGCCAACACCGGGCATAACTTCGATTAAAACGCCGCCAGCGGATTGAACTTTTCCATAGGTATCTAAATAAACACCTAACGAAATGATCGAGCGAATTTGATGCGATTGAATTAGGTAATGACCAATGTCTTCACCGATTTCCGATGTCACCATTTCAACAGTCCCATGATGCGGCTGTTTTTGAAATGGTAAATGCCGGGTGACCGACAACGTCCCCTGTCCAATATGCTCTTTTAATTTTAAACCGCCTGCATAATTAGCCGGCTCGTAATAAGTATGCGGAGTGTATCCACGCACCTGTCCTTCGAAGTGGGCCTCGGCGAATACGCGACCCATAGGACCATCACCACGAAAGTACAAACCCACCTGCTGTTTTTCTTTTAAATGACTGGCGAGGAGTAAGGCACCCACCATCGCCCTACCAACAGCGATTGTTGGCAGTGGATTAGTGTTCTGAATTCGTTGCATTTCTTTAACAACCTCAGTGGCGTTAACGGCAGCAATACGAATCGTAAAATCGTTAGAAACAAAACGGTGGACTCTTTCCATAGAAATCTGAGTCAAACATTTTTTTAAATTTCTGTCCATAGCTAATTTCGGTTGAAACCGCGTTTCTCTAGATTTAGAGTGAGAAAAAGAGTGAGGTTTTGATTGAATTTTATTCTGTTCCGACACGCTGAAAAAAACTCCGAAATGGTTGCTGATTCTTCTTTATCACCCCATGGCTTCAATCAAGCGCGCAATTTAGTGCAACTGATTCAATCAAAAAAATTGCCGGCACCGACGCATTTATTTTGCTCTCCTCGCAAACGAACGCGCGAAACTTTGTCGTTTGCCGCAGAGCAAATGCGACTAAAAATCACAGCGACGCCACTTTTAGATTTAAGAACCGACACTGAATCATCGAAAGATTTTCGATTGCGAGTTCAAGAATTCCTTGTCGGTTTTCAACTGGATGTTCCAGATAATGCTAAAAATCCACCGACGGTTTACGTATGCACTCACCAAGATTGGGCCGAAGAATTTATATCGATCATAGAGAGCTCAACAGATTTAACTCAACCCAAATACGATAGCTGGCCGAGTGGGCAATATATGTATTTTGCCAAGTCAGATTTGTGGCACCTTATGGATTTCAATCGCCTATGAGTATCTGGTGCGTTGGGCGCAATTACGCAGAACACGCTAAAGAGCTAGGCAACAATGTTCCCACGCAGCCTTTGTTTTTTCTAAAGTCCTCATCGACAATGGTTCATGGCAATTCGATGCCCTACCCAACTCATGTTCTTTCGCTTCACCATGAATTAGAAATGGCATTTCGGTTTGATGAAAAGTTACGCTTATCCCACATCGCTTTGGCCTTGGACCTGACGGATCGCCAGCGACAAAACGAACTAAAAGCCAAGGGTGAACCGTGGACGCTGGCTAAATCGTTTAAAAATTCTTGCCCGATTTCGCCATGGATTCCCTTTGATTCAAATGAAATATATTCATTTGAGCTGCAAATAAATGGGCAAACAAAACAGGTCGGCGATCAGAACCTGATGATTTTTAAATGGCCTGAACTTGTGTCCTTCTTACAACTGCATTTTCCTGTAACAGAAGGCGATATATTGCTTTCAGGAACCCCGTCTGGCGTGGGTTCCGTCCAAAAAGGTGATGTTCTAAAATCAGTGCTAAAAAACCAAAAACAGCAAATCCTTATTGAGTGGACTCTAAAAATAGAGTAAAAACCCATAGATCTAAACTACAAAGGAATAGCTATGCAACCATCAACTGATGCTGATCAAAAACGTATTGTAGAAATTGGTAGTGAAATTTTAAAAAAAATGGAATCAAATTCCAAAGTTTCTTTGTTCTCTAAAGACTTCTGGTACGGCAGCATTATGGACTGGAGCATGAAGAATGAAACTTTTAAAACAAATATGTTTCGCTTCGTCGACGTTCTTCCTTCTTTAAACTCATCATCCGAAGTCGCTCAACATTTAAAAGAATATTTTACAGAAGGCGGATCTGAATTACCAAGCGTGTTCAACGTGGGTTTAGGTTTAGGCAGCTTAGCACCGGGCTTGATGGCTGGCGCAATTAAGAAAAACGTAACTCAGATGGCTAAAATGTTCATCACAGGAGAGAATCCAAACGAAGCGCTTTCTGTTTTAAAGAAAATGCGTAAAAACAATATGACCTTCACCGTAGACATTTTAGGCGAAGCGACGTTGTCAGAAAAAGAAGCGGCTGAGTACACAAGTAAATATCAAGAGCTTATGGATGGTTTAGCTAAAGACGCTGAGAAGTGGGATACGAATCCTCTGCTAGATACCGATGCAGAAGGTGCGATTCCCAAAGTGAATGTTTCAGTTAAAATGTCAGCCTTGTATTCACAAATCAATGACCGTGCGTGGGAAGAAACAAAAACAATCGTTAAAGATCGCCTTCGCCCATTGTTTAAAAAAGCAATGGAGCGAAACATTTTCCTAAATCTGGACATGGAACAATACTCGGTTAAACATTTAACCGTAGAAGTTTTTAAAGAATTATTGATGGAACCTGAATTACGTAGTTATAAATTCTTTGGCTGCGTGATCCAAGCCTATCTAAAAGACTCTAGCGATGATATCAAAGATCTATCAGCATTTGCAAAAGCTCGCCAGACTCCGTTCACTGTTCGTTTAGTCAAAGGCGCCTACTGGGATTACGAAACGATCGATTCTGAACAAAAGAACTGGTCGGTCCCGGTTTACACTGTGAAAGCAGAATCAGACGCCAACTATGAATACTGCGCAAAAATCTTGATCGACAACTACCCTCATATCAAAGCCGCGTTTGCGTCTCATAACGTGCGAACATTATCGGCGTGCTTATATTATGCTGAAACAAAAAATGTTCCTAAAAACGGATTTGAAATTCAAATGTTGTTCGGTATGGCCGAACCTATCAAGAAAACATTCTCTGAAATGGGTTACCGTGTACGCGAGTACGCACCTGTGGGCGAATTAATTCCAGGGATGGCCTACCTGGTTCGTCGTCTTTTAGAAAATACGTCGAATGAATCCTGGCTTCGTGGCAAGTTTGCAGAAAACAAATCCATGGATGAACTATTAGCAGACCCAACAACAAAGATTCCTAAACCAGGAACACCACCTGCTCCGGGACAATATAAATCAACCGCGGCTCAGCATTCCTTCCAAAATGAACCTCTGTCTGATTTTGCAATTGAGGCCAATCGCAAGTTAATGCAAGATGCTTTGAAAAACTTCAATCCTGAAACTATCAAAACAGTTCTTCCAGAAATCAATTTTAAACCGGTAACTACGTCGGAATTTTTAAACCGCGAAAACCCGTCTCAAACGTCACAAATCTTAGCCAAAATTGGTTTAGCGACAAAAGAAATGGCAGAAACAGCCATTCAAGAATCTAGTAAAGCATTCCATATCTGGAAGAAAACGCCAGCGGCGACCCGCGCCGATTACCTCCGCAAACTAGCTAAAATGATGCACGATCGTAAATGGGAACTGATGGCGACACAAATTTTTGAAGTCGGCAAACCTTGGGCCGAAGCCGATGGTGACATCGGTGAAGCGATTGATTTCTGCAACTATTACGCTGATCATATGACAGAAATGGCGGCGCCTCTAAAAGTGGGCGGCGTTCCCGGAGAAATTTCACAGTACATCTACAAACCACGTGGCGTTTGCTTGGTCATCGCTCCTTGGAATTTCCCGCTGGCGATTCTTTGCGGACAAGTCGCTGCCGCATTAGTCACCGGCAACACAGTGATCATGAAGCCCGCGGAACAGAGCTCGTTGATGGCCAATAGCTTGTACCAAATGATCAAAGAGTTAAACTTACCTACCGGTGTTGTTCAATTTATGCCGGGTCTTGGCGAAGTTGTTGGTGAATATTTGGTGAATCACCCACTGACAAACACAATCGCCTTCACAGGTTCAATGAATGTTGGTCTGCATATTTTAAACAAAGCCACAATCACTCAAAAAGGCCAACAGCACGTCAAACGCTGCATCATCGAAATGGGCGGAAAGAACGCCGTTATCATCGATAGCGATGCGGATTTAGATGAAGCCGTGGATGCCGTTGTTTACTCTGCATTTGGTTTTGCGGGACAAAAATGTTCAGCGGCCAGCCGTTGTATCGTTCTTGAAGACGTGTACGAAAAATTCTCGCAACGTTTGGTCGAAGCCACAAAATCAATAACGGTTGGTTCAGTTCTGAATCCTAAAAATTACTTAGGACCCGTGGTTGATAAAGAAGCTTACGATCGTATTCAAGGTTTAATTAAAAAGTATTCTGGCCAGTACAAAGTACTTCTTTCTGCACAAACAAGCACTGACGGTTACTTCGTATCACCTACTATTTTCGGTGATGTACCTGCGGATTCTGAATTAGCTCAAGAGGAAATTTTTGGTCCGGTGTTGGCTTTGATTAAAGCCAAAGACATGGATCAAGCACTTGAATTCGCAAATGGCACCAAGTACGCATTGACTGGCGGCTTGTTCTCTAGAAGCCCAGCCAACATAGCAAAAGTTCGAAATGAATTTGAAGTCGGCAACCTATACATCAACCGTGGAATTACAGGTGCGATGGTCGATCGTCATCCATTCGGTGGTTTTAAAATGAGCGGCGTTGGTTCAAAAACTGGCGGCCCTGATTATTTAAAGCAGTTCGTTGAACCGATTTGTGTAACAGAGAATACTTTACGCCGCGGATTTGCTCCACAAGAATAGGTTCTCTTTTTGAAGAGACGTTTGAAAAATATGTCTCTGACAACTTCGTCATTTCAGAAACGAATCAATCAATCATTTTGAGGCGCTTTGGTGTCTGTGGCCAAAGCGACAGAATCTTGTTCAAGCTGTGCACCCATCGTGACCTTCAGCGTGAACGCAAGTAAGCCACCAAACAAGGCTCCACCAATATGCGCGGAGAATGCGACGCCACTGGAAACGCCAGGGATTTGTGACGCAAACGAGGCCAAATCGGGAATAAGGTACATTGGAATTATTATCGCTGTTGGCAAATAAATGTAGCCATAGTTACCTTCGCTTGGACTCAAAAAATAATAAAATCGAGTGTTCCGACGTAAATTGTAAAATGAATAGAACGAAATTAAACCGCTGACGGCACCACTGGCACCGACCATAGGAATCAACGTCGATGGATTGAAGTAAAGATAAAACAAACCACCAGCGATACCGCTGAAAAGATATAGCATTACAAAACCGACTGCGCCCAACACGGACTCCAACGCGTACCCGATCAAAAACAAGAACAACATATTGCTAAATAAATGCCAGATGTTCATGTGTGAAAACTGATATGTAAACCAACTGAAAGTTTGTTTATTCCCATGAGACAGACCCAACATGTACAGTGTCTGTTGTTTCACTTTCTCTTGATAATCAGTCACCATTTTTTTCCAGTAGGTCCACCGCACTTCATCTTTATCCCACGATCTATTTTCTATCGAAGAGATAAAATTAATATCTCGAAGTGCTGTTGAACTGAGCATCGCTCTTTGATCCGCGTGATTAAAATCGTATTGTAATAACAGCTTTTTATTATCGCCAACATCCATGTTTTCATTTAAATATTTACGATAATATTGAGCCGTCAGTTCAGCGCCGCCCGGGCTAAACAATTTTGATTTTACTTTTTCATCATCCGACTGAGTAAAAAACATAAAAAATAAAATCACATTCGCTAAAATAAGAATATTTACGAAGTTAATATCAAAACGATTTAGAAATAGACGCGGCCAAGGGAAAATCATAACTTTATGCTCATCCGTTTAAGGAAGCGGGATTTCCGGGCTTCCCAGCTAACTTTTAAACTTTTTTCCGAAGCGGGTCCACGCGTTCCCTGCTCGCTTAAGAATAGGTAAGATGTCATATAGTACAACTCTAGGTTTTTGTTCCAATCCAAATGGGTGTAGAGAACATCTAAAATTGCAAATACCCGTGCGTGGTCGTTTTTAAACAATGATTGATTCATTTCGACCAGTAAATTTAAGACGTCCTCGTCATCAGGCTTAATTTTATCAAAATCTATAACGGCTTCAGATTGGCAAAGCAGCTTATCTTTTCTAGTCGCGCAGTATTTATCGCGGTAAGATTCTTTCAGCTCTTCATTATTTGTAACAACAAACTGAGCCAGATAATTAATTTCTGCTTGTGCGTTTGCACCCTCAAATGACTTTTCGACCAGTTCTCTTGCACAATTTAAGTTCTCGGTTTCTCTTGTTTTAGAAAGATAGTTCTTTACATAGAATGCTAATGATTCGGTACATTTTAATTTTGATTTGGCGATACTTTCTGTTTTTGTTGTTGTCACCGTTTTATAGAAAATGAGTCCGATAAATAAGAAGGCAAAAATGATCGATGTATGTGTCCAACGCACAATAATTTTTTTAAATTCTGGATGAATAGCATCGTGCTTTGTTTTTCTTAAACTGACTAATTGTGTTTGTGCAAGTCTATCGTAAAACGTTGACCGATCGCCACGCACAACGATTTCCATAAATGGAATACCTGCAAACAATAAGGCCTGGAATTTAAAAACCGAACGGAACAACATCGGCAGAATATCTGGGCGACCACCATTTTGATTAACAACTCTCATGAACAAAAAGCGATGACCAGGGGTTGCTCCGTGGAAATATATGAACATAGTTTCATACAGAACAAACAGACCAAATGTGACAAAGATGTATTGAAGGGCCAAAGGATAAACATCACTTGAAGATTTATTAAACACCGCCCAACGCAAATCGTTGTTGATGCCACCACAGAAAAGTGAAATCACCGGTGCAAGAATCAGGAAATCAATGACGTTGGCAAAAAATCGATCCAGATAGGGAGCCGGATTGAACTTTTTTGAGTCTGAGATGTCTTCTGTAAGATCGTGAATAACCATATCACTTTGTCGACAAAGTGATCAGTTTCTAAGAGACTAGATTTAAAAAAAAATACCCTCTCAGATACGAGAGGGATTAAAATTATAGGACTTTAAGCTGGGTTAATTTTCCAGCCGAATCTTTGTCTAGTTGTAAGCGATCGATAACAACGCCTTTTTGATCTAGCAATTCATACACTTCAGTTGCTTCTGAACGATTAGTTAATTTAAAGTGAACAGCTTTTTCATTGAATAGTGAAATGTACTTTTTGACGAATCGTTCGCCATCGGCCATCTCAATGCGCGATTCAGAATCATCGTCTGATTGAACAGCTAAAACACGCTGCTGATCAGATTTAACTCGGTATTTACCTTCTAATGAAGAGAAAATCATTTCATCTTTTAAAGATGGCTCTTGTGATTTAAATCCGACGATATTTTCTTGGGTCGCAATTTCTTTGGCTAGTAAATGTTCTTTTAAAATAGCTTGTTTATTGTCCAACTGGATGGACGCCACATTTCTGGAACCAGCACCAAATTTATTAAAATCTGCAATCCATTGATTAGCTGCTACAGTAAAAATAAAGAGGCCAAGCACTGATAAACCAAGAACAGCTTTTTTCTCTTGCGAACGTTGCATAGACTTCTGACGAATCATTCGATTTGAAGGAAACTCTAGAATATTGCTGTCTTTGCCTTGCTTGCTCATTTAACCCTCTCCTCTTAATACATCATTAAGATTTCATCTTAAATCTTAGCATTTTCGTGCAGGTACTTTCTCGTCTTATTTTAAAAAAAATAAAACTCAGACTTTCGCCGCGTCACAATGCCGCTTCCATTAGCTGTTTCCATGATACCTAGCGAAACAAATGCCACCCAGGGTTAACTACGTTCGTTTAGAAAGCGCAAAACTATCTTACTATTAGTCAACTGACCTGTATCATATGACATACCATAATGAGACATAGCGTGAGACACACGAAAACCTATAAAGTTTTATATCTTGTATCAATTTGGATGATTAACTGGCTAGTCGTGTCCGGCGCTACCATCTGCGGTTTGCCGGCCTTTTTGAATTAGAAATGATTTTAAATTTGCCTTTTGACCTGGTAACTCGAAATCAAGAGACGGCAGAACTAAATTAATTTTTAGATTTTTGATAGCCAGGTTTTTCTGCACTTTTTCGATTTTTCTACGCAAGTCATCTACGAAAAATCCATCAAACTGAGTTGATATCAACAACGTCCCACCATCAGCTACCAAACGAACACAATCGGTAAGTAATTTTTCAAAATCTTTATCGATTTTAAAAATTCCCTTTTCTCGCCTAAAAAATGTCGGAGTATCACAAATGACAATGTCAAAACGTAGATTTTTACTAAGACTACTTTCTAAAAAAGTTAGGCTATCACGATTCAAAAACTTATATTTCGTTTGATCTATACCGTTAAGTTCAAAATTGCGCTTAGACCACGCAAGATAGTTCTTACTACCTTCAACTAAAGTGACTTCACTCGCCTGTCCAATAGCTGCCGCTACCGCATAAGAGCCGGAATTAGCAAACAAGTTTAGAACTGATTTACCATTCGCATTGTCTCTTAGCCATTTACGCTGCAATCGCTGATTTAGATACAAACCCGGCGCGGCCGGGATTTCCGATCGAATTTCATATGAAATCGAGTTGTCTTTTACGGACCAATGGTCATTGCGGTCTAGGCCTAAATATTTCTTTAGATCTTTACCATGTACCCAAATCGGCATTCTTAATTCTTTAGAAACTTGACTCCACGTTGCTTCGTCTGAAGGTAACCACGCCTCTTTATACCAATTTAAAATTAGTACACGTCCAAATTTATCCAACGAAAAACCAGGCTCTTTGGCCCCGTTCAAATGATTTACTATGCGGTAGCACGACTCATCGGCATTTTTAAAAAGACGTTGGCGACGATCCGCTTCGAAATAAAACGTCGTTAAAACAGGATCTTTTAAAATTTCCAGTTTTTCAAAATACACGGGCGGCTTCGATTCTATCTGAATCCCATTCGGGAACTGTATTTTATGATTATGCAAAGTCAGAAACGAAAATCGTGAACCGCCATATTTTTCATCACCCAACAGAGACAATCCGGCGGCTTCGGCATGAATACGGATTTGATGGTTTCGCCCAGTATATGGGTTGGCCTGCCAAAGTTCAAATCCATGGGCTGATTTCAAAAAATTCAATTCTGTTTTAGCTTCAAGCTCTTTTGCTTTATGTACAATGGCCTGATCGATAACAAACTTCTGCTTGTTAGATTTTCTATCCGTTACAAACCAGTATGTTTTCTTTACCTGACGATGCAAAAAATAATCCGCATACTTCTTTGCAGATTCAACCGACTTACCAAAAATCATCACACCTGTTGTCGTTTGATCCAGACGATGAATGATATGCAAACTAGAACCGCGATTTTTTTCAAATATTTCAATTAACCCATCTTGTATGGCTACCCCGTGATCGGCTTTAGCATCATTGGTATGTGCATTAAAGCCGTAGGGCTTATCAATAGCAATGATGTCGTCATCTTCAAATAGTACTGAAATGAGGTCATCGTTGAGCCTAAGAAAATCCATCTAATGGCGAGCTCGTCTTTGCTCGACGTACTCTTCATAAGTCACGTGATTGTCATACACGATACCAGAGGCATCGATTTCGATAATTCGATTAGCTACCGTTTGGATGAACTCATGGTCATGCGATGTAAAGATAACGTTACCCTTGTATCGCTTAACGCCTTCATTCACCGCGGATATACTTTCTAAATCTAAATGCGCCGTCGGACCATCTAGTAGTAAAACATTCGCACCAGACAACATCATTTTCGAGAACATACAACGAACACGCTCACCACCCGACAATACTGTTGGTTTTTTCATCGCATCGTTGCCGCTGAATAGCATTTTACCTAAAAAGCCGCGTAAAAATGATTCATCTTTATCATGAGAATACTGTCGCAGCCATTCTACCAACGTATTTTCATCGCCAGAGAAGTACTTTGAATTATCAGTTGGGAAATAGCTTAATGACGTTGTGATACCCCAGGCAAACGTTCCTGAATCGGCAGCCATTTCACCAGCTAAGATATCCATTAAAACTGTTTTCGCTAAATCATTGCGGCCCATGAGAGCAATCTTATCACCTTTACGCACACTGAAACTGATGTCTTTTAGGATCACTTCGCCGTTGATAGTCTTAGACAGTTTTTCAACTGTTAAAACGTCATTACCGATTTCACGTTTAATGTCAAAACCGACGAATGGCTGACGACGTGATGACGCCGGCATATCATTGAACGTTAGTTTTTCTAATTGTTTTTGACGAGACGACGCTTGACGAGACTTGGAAGCGTTCGCACTGAAACGCGCGATGAAACTTTTTAATTCTTCGGCTTTATCCGCACTCTTTTTATTTTGATCAGATAGCAATCTTTGATTTAACTCACTCGCCTGACGCCAAAAATCATAGTTCCCAGTGAAGGTCGTGATTTTAGAGAAATCGATATCGGCCATATGAGTGCATACCTTGTTTAAGAAATAACGATCATGGGAAATAACGATCACTGTATTTTCAAAATTCAGAAGAAATTCTTCTAGCCATTTGATTGCGTAAATATCCAAGTGATTCGTCGGCTCATCCAGTAATAAAATATCTGGTTTTCCGAACAACGCTTGTGCCAAAAGAACTTTTACTTTCTCTCCGCCCGTCATTTCACTCATTAGTTTTTGCTGGTCACTTTCTGGAATACCTAAATCAGCTAACATTTTGCCCGCGTCTGATTCTGCTTCCCAACCATTCAATTCGCCAAATAGTGTTTCTAGATCAGAAGCACGCAGTCCATCTTGTTCTGAAAAATCAGGCTTTGCGTATAACGCATCTTTTTCTTGCATGATTTTATAAAGCTTATCATTACCCATCAATACTGTTTGCATAACCGTGTACTGATCGTAAGCGTAATGATCTTGTTTCAACGCGGACAATCGTTTGTCAGACGGAATGATCACTTCACCCGTGTTAGGCTCAAGTTCTTTTGAAAGGATTTTAAAAAATGTCGATTTACCAGCACCATTGGCACCAATCAGACCGTAGCAATTACCTGGCGTGAATTTAACGTTCACATCATCAAAAAGTTTTCTACCACCAAAGCTTAAACTGACATTGTTTGTGCTAATCATACAAAAAAGACTCCCAAGATTTGAATGGGCCTAATTTACTTTGAAAACGTAAAAATGACAACGTTTCGATAGGGAAACGGATCCGTGCCTGTAATTCTGACAGCCGACAAACGCGGTTTTATGGTTTAGGCTTGTAGTAACGATCCCAAAGCGAGTTTGTTAAGCGATTAGCGGGGTCCCACTTACTTTTAAGTGCAAAAAACTCTTTAGAACGTGGGTAAGCCTGGCTAAATTGTTCCTCGGTCGCATGGATCTGATAAGGTAAATAATAGCTACCACCGACCTTAATCGCCTCTGAAATCAGGTCTTGAGTGATCTTTGCAATAGCTTTCTGAGTCTTTTTATCCGTCTTTTGCTTGTAATATATCACAAGCGAAAATACTTCCTGAGGCGCCCATGCCAACAGTGAACCGGTATCTGGTAAAGCATGGCGTATCGATACATTGACGACATTGAAAGCCGTTTTTTTCAAAATTGGTCGAACAGATTTTACAAAATCCTTTAGATTTTTTACTGGAACAAAATACTCTTGCAGAACATAGGTTGTCTGCGACCGACTTTTAGGTTCAAGTTCCGCCACATCGTAACTGGCTTCGTGATTGCGCCACACCACCACTGATTTTGTGTAACTTAAGGGGTCTATAATCGACCGACGAATTTCTTTGGCCACTTTGCTGGACGAAATCATTTTGATTGCAAACGGTTGGAAAGAATATGTTTGATCTTTAGGAATGAGTCGCTCCGCCGACGTGAGTTTTTTGTCGGTTTTAATCCACGTGACGGCTATCACATCTTTAAACTCTGGAGGGTACAAATCACCGTTATGAAAAACGGCTTCAGAATTATCGCGAACAGATTTAAAAAAGTAGTCAGGGTACTGATCCAAAGTAATTGATTTAGTCGTTCGCTCGACTTTAGTATTTTCGGTCAACTGCAACGTCGCCTCAACAATAATTCCTATACCGCCATATCCACCGATCGCACCATAAAATAGTTCAGAATTTTTCCCCGGAGATGCCTCTTCAATATGACCATCCGCCATCACCAGTTTAATACTTTCTACCGACCGTATGATTGGACCTTGACCGATATAACGGCCGTGAACGTTAACGCTCAACGATCCGCCCACCGTAAAATTAGAATAAGTTTGCATAATCTTAATCGACAGATCATGAGGATCAATGGCTTCCTGAAGTTGTCGCCAGCGAACACCAGCTTCGACAGTGACTAATTTATTTTTCACATCAAGCAGCACGACTTTGTTCATCTTACGCATATCAATCTGGCTAGCTCCAGCCAAAGCCGTTTGGCCACCCATACTATATCGACCGCCACCGATTGCAATTTTGCCTGTTTTTTTCTTTAGAAATTCTTGTATTTGTTCAATCGTTGTTGGCTGAAATACAGTTTCAACTTCGATCGGATTCAGTTGGGTGACATCGTTTACAATTTCTTTCGCCAAAACGAATGACGCCACAAAGATTAAATTAAATAGGACTGTTTTCATCATCAGAAATAGTATTCACTTTCGATTTTAAATGGTCAAGTTAACCAAGCGGGAACACTACTGCCCATTTTATTTAGATAATTTATTAATTGTCTGCACCACTTGCCAGACTTCGGAATCGTGACCTAACTCAAAATCCACTCGACGAGGATAGAGTGTGACATCAACAGCGACTCCGTGCCCTTCGATTTTAAACCCATGCATTGATTCATAATAGGCCTCCGGGATCGACAATTTTACAACACGTTCCCAAATATGAGAAATGTCATACCAAATCCCTACCAGTAATTCTCCGGCTGATGTCGAACCTTGAATTGAAGTTTGCAGCTTGTCCCTAAAAGCCAACGCGACCCATTCGGCGGTTGATTTCGAATTGGCGTCAATAAGAACAGCCATCGGTTTCGGCAGGCACTGGCTAGACGGGAATGTTCGCAAAGCCACAGAATCAAAATCATTTAACTTTTGAATTTGATACTCATCGTCCATATTATTATCGAAATATCCAACACGCCCATTATTTCTATTTTTCTTTATAAAGCCAACAACCGTCGGCTCACAAATAAATGAACTTAAAAAACGCAGGCCCGCCACAAAGTTTCCGCCGTTGTTTCCTCGAAGATCCACAATAACTTTATCATTCGGCTTAATCTTTAAAGCCAATCCGTCTAATTTCTCTTGCTTGAAATACTGACTTTTAAACGATTCGACAGAAAGTATTTTAACACCATCCACATCCGCCACTGTCATATCACGATTCGTAACTAATTTTTTGGGCTCTAGTTCTATTTCTAAACTTTGCTTGCGACGTTCAAGTTTAAGTTTCCCCTTCCAACGATTAAATTCATTGGGACTTAAACTTTCATCTTTCTCTAAAACGACGCGATCGCCTTTCAGGACACCCTTTTTAAGAGCTTCACTGCCAGGTAAAACGCGTGTAACGATCAGTTGACCATCAATGAACTGCGATTCAATTCCATTTTCAAAATCAGTGTCAGTCCAAATAGCGTCACTTTCTTCTTGGCTAAATAATTCCAGATGGGACACTTGCAGTTCCGACAGGATTTGATTTCCAGCAGACAATAGTTTTTTATGGTCACCCGTTTTTGACATGATTTTGCGCGATTGAAGACGACATTCACGCAACCAATCATCCATATTCTTGCTAACAGGAATAATTCGATTGTAAACAAAATGGCAGGTTTGATAGATATGGTTATCTATATGATTGTACTTATCCACGATAGGATAAAATATTAATAGAATCAGCCCAATTGAAATGATGGATTTTAAAATTAATTGTGTGGGCATGGCTGAAATAAATCAGGGGCTTGTTAGGCCCCCTGAAGAAAGTCTAAGCAGCTTGAGCCACTTTTTTCTTGCGAGCTTGGGAAGGGTCAATTTGGTATTGTTTTACTTTTCTATACAGAGTTGCACGACCAATACCTAGTGCTTTAGCAGCTTCAGTTAAGTTACCCTTGTACTGGCTGATTGCATTTTCAATCGCTTTAGCTTCAATATCATCCATTTTTTGAACTTTAGAGTCCACAGAAGGAGTAGGGAATGGAAGAACGTTGCTTGCTGAATTATAGCTAGGAGTTAGACTGCCCATACCTGCACTTAATGTAGGAAGGTTAGCACCTAGTTGTTGACGAAAGCTTGGGTTCTCCAAACTAGACCGCCATTGTTCTGGAGTGTACACCTGGAACTCAACATCGTGAGTTTCCCAATATTTTTTTGCTGTTTCTACTGTCTCAGTATTATCGCTTACTAGAATCAAGTATGTCTTAGACATAATCCTCCCCTTCATGCATCTCAATGATACAAATTTTATCGACCCTTACTCTATCGGTGAATCATTTAGGGAATTTAGGCCTATTTTTAACTTTTTTTTAACGGATAAATGATTGAATTTGCACGCGAATCAATTTCAATACCAGGTACTGTAAAAAATATCGACAGTTTCTTAAACATTATTTTCAACTCCCCCTTACTATTTCTAATAAAAATCCGACAGAGAGTTCATTAAGCATTTGTATTATTTACGGGAGTTTTATGAAGTCGTTCGAATTTTCAAGCTGGTTTCGAGGCATAAAAGGAAGACTGCTGTTCGCAGCGATGTTTCCCTTAATTGGATTTACAATTACGTTCATTGTTACGATGGCAAGTGTGAAAAAGTTGGAAGGAATGCTGAATACGGCTCATCAAACAATCATTCCTAACGAACAAGTCCTTGCAGAAATGAAAATGTCACGATTAGGTTTCAGAATTAGTATGGACGAGGCCCTCGATCGCCCAGAATCTGTAAATTTGAAAGCCGTAACTGAAGCTGAGGGCTATATAAAATCATTTAAGGTCGCCTATAGTGATTATCAAAAAAATCCATTTATTGCTGGCGAAGCTGAAATCCATAGTGCTTCGAAGGAAAATATTAAAAAGTCTATCGAATTAATGGAAGAATGTATTGTTCTTGCCAAATCCGGTGATGTCGAAAAAGCAAAGAAATCACGTGCTATTTTAGATGGCCCATTAAAAGAACTTAGAGCGAAAGTCATTGCTGAATTTAACGAAGCGGTTTACACGCTTTATGAAGTTAAAGCCCTTGATGAAAGTGCTCAAGCAAAAGAAACCGTAAGTTCAATTTTCAAATACCTAGTTATCACAATTACCTTATCCGCGTTATTAATGTGCACAGCGATCTTCTGGATAGCTTCAAAAATTTCGTCGTCAGTATTAGGTATCTCGGCTCATTTAAGCAAATCGAGCATGGAAGTTAGTTCAGCCATCGTTCAATTAAAAACAGCAGGTGAATCACTGTCTTCGTCCTCTACTGAATCCGCCGCATCGCTAGAAGAAACAGTAGCTTCATTAGAAGAAATCACGTCGATGGTTCGTTTGGGTTCAAACAATGCAAAAATGGCAGCAGACCTGGCTAACTCATCTCGTTTAGCGGCTGAAAATGGCGCGGTCGAAATTCAAAACCTAATAACTTCAATGACAGCGATCTCAAATTCATCTAAAAAGATCGAAGAAATCACCTCCGTTATTGATGATATCGCCTTCCAAACCAATCTTTTAGCCTTAAACGCCGCTGTAGAAGCGGCTCGTGCAGGCGAACAAGGCAAAGGGTTTGCGGTTGTAGCAGAAGCCGTTCGTACGTTAGCACAACGTAGCTCAACGTCAGCAAAAGATATCTCTAGCCTTATCAAAGATTCGGTAGAACAAATCGATAAAGGCAGCAGCATCGCCGACAAAAGTGGTGGCACATTAACTAATATCGTTAACTCGATCAAAAAAGTGTCTGATTTGAATAACGAGATCGCCACAGCAAGTAATGAACAGGCCGCTGGTATTGAACAGATCAACACGGCAATGACTCAATTGGATCAAGCCGGCCAAGTGAACGCTTCGACGGCTGAAGAAATTTCGACGGCGACAGAAGACCTTAAAAAATTAGTCGATACGACAGTGATCTTAACTCGAGATTTAACTTATATTGTTGATGGAAAAAAAGACGCATTGAATGCGAATGAAAATAACGAGCCTTCACAGCGAACTATTAAACACTCAGAGAAGAAAGCCGCATAGAAATCAAGACGACCAGACTCATACAAAATAAAAAAGGCCCTAAATGGGCCTTTTTTATTTTTACGAAATGTATTTTGAAATACTAACTATCTACGACCTGACTTGATCTTCAATTGTAGCTTAGAAATCAAATGAACAGCCATTTTTTCTTGAACTTTGCACATTTTCAATTCGTCACGACGATAAGAACGCTGAGACGGAGTCAAAGTTCCTGTTTCTAATTCCATTTCGTAATCTAACTTAGAAGAACGGATGCCTTCTAATTCTTTAGTTTGCTGTTTGAAAAGTTTAGTTACGCCGCTCAAAGGAGCTACTTCGATCCACTCTTCTTTATTGCGATACCAGCTAACCATACGTAGGAAACGAGCTTTATTTTTCGCTAATGTGAATTTTGGAAACTGAGTTTCAGTTAATTCTAGGATATTGTCGATTTCATCCAAGTTAACATTATCTTCTTCATCTTCGCCAAGTAACTGACCCTTCATCATTTCAGGAGTCAAAGCTGGATCGTCGAATTCTAGGTCAAAGGCGCTTTTAACTTTACCTTGGCCTTCTTCGTCTTCGTCACCATCTGTATCGATATCTACTTCGATTTCCATGTCTTTTTGGAATTCAGTACCGCCGCCCTCATCAATAGCATCAAACATATCAACCGCCATGAACCATCCTCCCCAGATTTTTGATAAGTTTTTATAGCCTAAAAACCAAAATGACACAAGATGGAAAGACTCAAAATTGTCACAATGAAAAGGTTTTAGACAAATACCACTCTAACTTATTGATCTCATACCCCGTTATCGCATCAATAGAAATTTTTTCACCCTGGCATTACCATTGCTTTGATTTCTGCATGTATAGAATTTTTTTTAGAAGAGGTGCCCTATGAGATCAATATTAATGATGAGTTTTATGACTCTGTTAACGAGCTTATTCCTTGTTGCCTGCAATAACAAAGATGAAGGCAACAAAGACACCGAGATCTCACAAGCCCGAGTAGCCTATGACCGCTGCGTATCGATGAGAGGTCAGTCCTACTGTAATTCAGCGAAAGCTGGGACCTTGGCTTCCCTTACTGAATTTTACGGCCAAAGTTACTATTATAACTTCTACGGTTATAATAACTACCTAGCTTCCAATCCTAACGCTGTGACTTATAATGTAGATCAATTAAATGTGTATTTTGAAAACTATCTTAAATCAGCCTCAAAAAACGATATCATGCTTATGAGCAACCGCTGGTACCAGATGAGCACAGAGACTACGACTCTGAACTCGTTATACTATGGTCGTCGCTGCACTGCCTACGGCTGCTACTAAGGCTGCCGCAGATCCTTAGGGATTCTATGGCGTTAAACGACTAGCTAAGGCTGCGCGTACAGCCATATCCGCCTGAACCACCCCTGCCCCGGTTTGATTCTCAGTGTCGTCAGATACTTTTTTAGCGGTATCCATTAAAATTTGTTTCACCTGAGCGGGCGTTAACGCTTTATTGACTGATTTCATCAATGCCACCACACCACTTACATGCGGAGTAGCCATGCTCGTCCCGTTCATCGATGCGTAATTCGTGATTAAGGAAACATGTTGCGCTTGAACCGAACCTGTTTGCAATTGCTTTAAAAGGGCCTCACCGACCGTTTGCTCAACCATGTAGGCAGCGATAGCCATTTCAGTTCCATCTTCTGTCAACATCCCGTTTAGCATGCCTGGTTCGTTATTAAATACGATGACTGCCGAAGCCTTGGCCTCAATTGCGTTTTCTACTTTTTCCACGAATTTCAATTCGCCACGCTTGATCAAGGCGATCTTGCCTTCGGCATTGATCGCCTTGAATTCATCTTTAGATCCTAGGCCCGCATAAATCAGATCACCAGTTAACGGTTTTAATTCCGTTTTTGATCCCTGCATTGAAGCGCCTTTGATTTTTGTAAAGTTCGTCGCATCCGTTGAAACTTTCAACAAAGCTTCGCGGCCTGATCCGAGAGGAACAGAAGAGGTTACCTCAACTCCTGGTGCTACCACTGCTAGCTCAGGACCGTATTGTGAAAATTCCGCTCGGTGCATCTTTGAATCCACTGCGCCGACGGCGATACACTCGGGTAACGCAGCTGGAAATCCCACCGTACCGTTGCCATCATTTCCGCTGGCAGCGACTAATGTGATTCCAGCGTCGTACGCCGCTTTTACTGCTAAACGTTCTGCCATTGGTGACCAAATACCACCTAACGACATACTGATAACATCTACTTTTTGCTCGATACCCCAATTGATACCTTCCGCAATTGCGATGTTAGAACAGCCATCTTCAGCGCACACGCGACCGGCTAAAATATGCGCTGTCGGAGCTACGCCCGAAAATCCTGATTTTTCTAATACACCCGCTATCGTTCCCGCGACGTGCGTTCCATGACCAACAGTATCTTTATAAGCATACCCGACTTGATCATCGCCTACGAAATCACGCGCGTTCTCTAAATTGGGGCGAACAGCTGGGTGATCACGATCGATCCCCGTGTCTAACACAAGAACGCGCGCACCCGCTCCGCCCGATGTTACATTCCAAGTAATACCCGTGTTAATGGCGCTGATACCCCAAGGGCGATCTTGTTCGAAGAAACGAAACGCTTGGTCATTCAAGATTGGTTTTTTGAAAAGACCTACTTTGAAAGGCAGAGGGCGTTTTACTTCTTTTTCTACAAATAAAACATTGCTATTTTTCTTTAGAGATTCAATTTGGCTTGTCGTTAAATCTTTAACCACCGATGTGTTGAGCGCTGACAAGTGAGTTTGAATTTTATCCACCGTTAAAGCGTAACCCTTAGCCGCCATGTAACTCTGAAGCTGCATTGTGTTTTTCTGCGACACTAGTTCTTGATGTAAGTCGTGATTCTTAAAAGTCACCATGTAGCGTTCTGCTAAAGCGACGTGTGATAAAACTATTGATGCTAAGATCAAACTCGTTGTTTTCATAAACCCTAATCCTTGGATTTGTTTTTTTAGGCTTTCGTCTTCCAGACAAAAGCCGATGCATTAATTAAAGAAAACTAAGGGCTAGATAGCAAACGAAAAAATCACCAGACTAGGACATTTGATTCTATGGTTCGCATAAGTGTTTCTTATTATTACTACCCACTAGGATCTAGGTCCAGAGCTCTAGAAGCTAGCTCCTAGGTACAATCGCAACAGAATTCCGGAACTATCAGAAACGTACATACGCTGATCATTTTCCATGTCCGACTTCTCTGAAGCCGTCGTAGGCGTAGTAACTCCCGAAATTGTGTAAGTTAATGGTGACGCTAATCCAATCCAATCGCAACCTAGGGTGAAGTTTTCCCACTGCCATTGATTACCAATAACAAAACTTCCGATGATCGCTGTCCCTTTAAAATAAGAACTCGAAGTATCGCCATAATAGCTTCCACTCAGATCATACTTATAATCCACACTGCTGTAATCGGCACCCACTCGGTAGTAAAACGAATTTCCCACATAATGCTTAAAGTGCGCGCCCACCTGAGTGATTTGCGCATCCGTTGACCATTCCTTAGAAACACCATTGTAAGATTCATATCGGTACCTCATATAGGCGCCTCTCCCCTTACGAACCTCCACTAGAACTTGTTTGTTTCGATCCAAGAAATAGCCAACACCGATCCCTTGTGCCGGTGCATTGTTAGCACTGATACCCAAAAGAGTGTAATGAATATCAAACTTTTTCCCAATACGGTTTGCTTCGCTAGAATCCTCGTAAATCTCTTTTACAGAGCGCTTTACAACAACAACATCTTCGTCCGTTGCGGCTTGCGACATGGTTGAAAAACTTACCGCCAACATAAATACAATAATTTTAATAGCCGGATTCACCTATGACTCCTAAATACATTATTTGAATTTTAAAGACGCTACCACAAAGGACCACTGCCTTAAACTGTCAGATTTTAAACAGCAGAGTCGTGAAATAAGTCCTCCGTTACACCTGTCTAACAATTTTACAGCTCCCCTATTCATCAAACCCACTATATTTGCCGCTAGCTAGAGAATATCTGGTCCTCAATTTGTAATGTAATAAATCGTAATCTATTGATTGTGAGGATTCTATGATGAATTGGAAAACTTTTGTTTTAGCTACGGTAATTGGTTCTAGCTTATTTGCACAATTTAAAGTGGAAGAACCGATCAAAGGCAAACTCGTTCTTAAAGACACCGAAAACAAAGAGTTTGAAATAAAAGATGACTCTAAACTAGAGATTTCTGTTTCTGCACCGACCGCCTTAGATAAACTCGTATTAAAAAACTTGTACCAGGTGCGAATAAAAAGCGACAATCAAGAGGCTATTTTCGAAGTTGCTCAACGCGACAACTTAACATCAACAAATTTGACTACGTTGGGATTGATTGGCGAAAAAAAAATAAACCTTCAAGACCTAAGCATCATCTGTATGACTGAAACATCAATTAAAAATGAATCAGCTCTTTCTATGGAAACCGGCAGTGTAGCCTGTGTAAAAACTAAAGACTGCAAGGCTTATGTTCTAGGTGCCGACAAGAAATTCAAACTCGCGGATACCGGTGTTTGCATCGGCAAAAAAGAAGTCAAAATTTCAAAAGAGGTTCCGACTCGAATAGAAACCATCACATGCCGATTATTTGATGAACCTAAAAAAGAGAACGCAAAAATTTCAGGGAAGTTTTCTTTCACTCGAGAAATTCCAGATACAAAAGAAAAACTAGTTCGCGAATCAGCTAGCGAGTGTAAATAGTTTCAGTACCCTTATCGCTTGTAGGTAAGAATCGATAGGGTGACTTTCAAACCACCATTTACGACAGGAAAATGAAGCGCGGTCAGCGCTTCTCTATCTTTTAACGGTTCTGGGTGAAAAACCGCGATCAGTTGGGGTTTAAAAACAGATTTCATCGACGCAAACATGGTTTTTAATGTGTCTGACTTAACTTGCTTTCCATAGGGTAAATTTGAAAACAACCAAACTCTCTGGTCATGAGCCTTTTGATAATTCTCATTTTTTTGATGATTCAACGAAACTTTAGCCTTTTTTGATAGTGATTGCAAATTTGATTTCAGGATTTCAAATGTTTCTTCGTCCGCTTCGATTCCGACCAATTCCACAAAGGGTGGCTTGGCAAAATTAATTTTGTTTTCATTCAATGGCTTTAGATCGTCGAAAGATTTTAGTTTCTGATACGTGTATTCGCGCTGACGATTCACCCCAACATTTTGACTTTCAAGAAGTAACGTACCTGAACCAGCAAATGGATCGATCAATACGGTTGGCTCTTTCCAAGGCGAATCGGCCATCGTCATTTTCAGTAATGCCCAGCTGGCGATTGTCTCACGCATAGATCCGAACGAGACTTTTTTATCCATTGAACGTTTGTACAAAGCCGCACCAGAAGTATCTATACTCAATGTGCACATGTCTTCGTAAAAATCGACAAACAAAGTAAAATCGTCTTCTTCGGCCTCGCTGGCTTTAGGAATCAAGTCAAAATCCGTGTATACGCGTTGAAACACTTCAAATATTTTTTTCTCTTGACCCAGCTTTGATTTCTTAGAGTTCACCTTTACAAAAATACGAGATTTATTTTTAAACCACTTAGCCAGCGAGCGTTGTTTTAGTTTTTTTTCCAAATCACTAAAAAAAACACAGTGAAATTCATCCCATCGAATTAACAACCGTGTCGCCAATTTTGAATAATTATTAAAATAAACAGATTCGTTCACGCCGGATTCAAACTCAACACCACCTCGCTGTGAGGAAACGATCTTTAAGCCGTCATCAAAACCAAACAAAGAATGAAAGTTCTTAATTTCTGATTCCAAACCGTCTTCAAAACCAGGCGCCGTGACGGCGAAAAATTTAGGCATTCTTGCTCTCCCGAATAAAAAGTAAAATTGTAAAACTTAAAAGACAGCATACCGGCCCTATCAACATGGCTGACTTTAATCCCACAAGGTCTGCCAGTTTCCCAACCCCCAAGTGCATAAGCACAATAGAAAAACCTTGAATAATCAAAGTCCACGAAACGATGGTCGTTGATTTATGTGGATACAATTGCGAAACGTAGGACAGACTCAATGGATAAAATGGCGCCAACCCCAAGCCAGCCAATGTCAAAGCAAATGGATGCACATACAGTCCCAACAAAATAAAAATGAAAGCCGCCGTTAGTGACATCATCAGTTGTTTTTTAATATTAAAATGATGTGGAACAAACGAAATCGCCACCCGCCCCAGCAGCATAAATACAAAAAACAAAGTCACATATAAACTTGATGTAGAAAGATCATAGTTATAATAACGACGCATGAATAACGCCAGTCGAGTGCCCATTACAATTTCAGCCAAAACATAAAATGAAATAGCAAAAGAGATCTTAAGCTCAGACCAACTACCAAGGCCATGTGTTTCGGCCTCTTGAAATTGCGAAAAGTGCTGGATGCGTTCGGCTTTTTTTGAGTTATAATAAAACCCAACCACGCTAAATAGCAGCGCCACCCAAGAAAAAGAAAATAGTATCTGCTGCCAGCGATGATTTGAAAGCCAAGCCACAAAAAGTGGTGCCAGCAATGATGCTGTTCCATACATGCTATGCAGATAGGACAACATGCGCGACCTATTTTTAGGACTCGTGCCGATAATAACTAAATTATTCTGAGCGACCCCTAAAAAACCGACACTCAAACCAAAAAACACAACGCCGCACAAAACGACGGTATAACTGGTAGCAAATCGCTGAATGGCAAAACTGGTAAAGATACACAAAATGCCCAGATACAATAATTTCAACAACTGGGAAACCGACTTGTATTTACGAACCACATAACTGCCGACAAATGACATGAATGAAGAAAGGGCAAAATACCAAGCTGCTAAAGAATCAGTCAGATCAAAACTTTGAATAATTTCAGGGAACAGCGGGCCACGTATATTGTCTCCAAATCCTAGGATAAATAAGCTGAAAAACGAAACCCATAATAAATAATTCATGTACATTTTCCAATATCTGAGTAAAGTAGACAACATGCAATCAAAAACTAAAGTGTTGCTCATACGATTTTCTAGCTTTGGCGATGTCACTCAGGCACTGAGTTTACCGACAAAACTAAAAGATCACTTCAAGGACGCAGACGTCCACTGGGTTACCCGCGAGGACTATAAGTCACTACTTGAAAATCACCCGCACATTGATCGCATTTGGCTTTTTAACCGCAAAAAAGGCTTTTTGGAACTCTTAAAACTAGCTTGGAAATTAAGACAACAAAACTTCACTCATGTGTACGATGCTCATAACAACTTGCGATCGTTTATTATTTACACTCTGTCGACGTTCCTAAAGTTTAATCACAAAATAAGGCGCCCCATTTACCGCTGGAAACGCTTCCTTTTATTTAAGTTCAGAATCAACAAATTCCAGATGCCATTTTCAGGGCAACGTGACCTCATTGAACCACTTGAGCCTTGGGGCATTGACAAATCCTTACCACCTGCACCACAAATCTTTCTGGAGTCTTCGTCGGAAACCAAAGCTCTAGATAAAATCAGCGCCTTAAAACGCCCTTTTTTTACGTTGGCACCATCGGCCGCTTATTTTTTAAAACGCTGGCCAAAAGATTATTGGAAAGATCTTATTCAGCTTCTACCTGATTTTGACTTTGTGTTGCTGGGTGGCCCCGAAGATCAATTCCTAAAAGACATCCAAGCCGTAGCCCCAGGCCGCTGCTTAAATTTAGCCGGAGCCTTAGATTACAAAACTAACGCCGCCATCATAAAAAAATCAAAAGCTCTAGTCAGCAACGACACCGGGCTTATGCATATTGCTGAACAGTTGGGGCACCCTTGTCTCGCATTGCTAGGCCCGGCGCCGTTTGGTTTTCCAAGTCGACCGTCGACGTTAAAAATGGAACTGCCGTTAGCATGTCGTCCCTGCAGTAAACATGGACAGGGTCCGTGTGTAAATCCTATTCACCATCAATGCCTTGTCGACATCAAACCATCCACTGTTGCGAACGAATTGTTAAAATGGACTCGATAGTTTTCAATCTTTACCGTTTTTTCGTTCTTCCGTTGGTCTATGGATTAGCGCGCCTGTTGGCTCCGCTTAATTTCAATGGCAAAATTTTCGAAGGCATTCGTTTTCGTTTAAAAAATGAATTTCACTATCGTTCGACATTCAATCCCGATCGTCGCTCGATCGGGATACACGCGGCCAGTGGAGAAATTGAATACGCCTACCCGATCATTCGAAAAATCAAAGAACGTTATCCAGGACACAATATTGTTGTGACGCTCTCTTCTAGCTCTGTATTGAAAGCGGTCATAAATCAGCCTGATGTCGACGCTGTGGGACCAGCACCTATTGACTTGCCTTGGTTAGTCACCCGATTTTTGAAAAAGTTTAATTTCAAACTATTTCTTTTTGCACGAACGGACGTTTGGCCCGAAATCAGCCTTCAATTGAAACAACGAGGCACGCCCACTTATTTATTCTCTGCCACCTATTCAGAATCCAGCGCCAAAAAAGGCCAGTTTCTAACGGCGCTGACTCGCACGGCACTGAACAACCTAAACAAGATTTTAACCGTATCCGAGGATGACAAAAAAAATTTCGATTTTATAAATGTGAGTGTTCCCATATACGTAACGGGCGATACTCGCTATGATCAAGTCTTCTTCAAAAAGCAAAACACAAAAAAAGATTTACCAAAACTTTTATCGACAAAAAAAGTTTTCGTGGCGGGGTCCACTTGGACAGAAGATGAAGCCGTTTTGTTGCCCGCTTTCGCCAAATTGAACACAACATGGAGTTTAGTAATTGCCCCGCATGAAGTGCACGAGGAAACTTTGGTCAGACTTGAGAAGTTTTGCCTGACGAACAAACTTAAATCTGTTCGTTTTTCTAAACTCCGAGACACTAAACAATCCGACTCGCCACCTTGGGATGTTTTAATTGTCGATCAATATGGATATTTATTTCACCTCTATGCATGGGCCCAACTCGCGTTTGTCGGCGGCTCCTTCAAAGCTAAAGTTCATTCCGTGATGGAACCATTGAGTTTCTTCAAACCCGTCTGTGTCGGGCCTTTCCACACAAACAACCGCGAAGCGATCGAGTTTAGCCATATCACAATTCCAAATCACAAAAGTAATTGGGTTCAACCGATTCAAAACACCACCGAGCTAGAACAATTGTTAGAGCTTCACTCGAATATCACTGATAGTGAACGGACACAGCTAACGGATTCCCTAACAAAACTCATGCTTAACCATCAAAACTCAACCGATCGCACATTAGCAGAAATTCAATTTCCCAATTAGCGTCTCAATCTGAGACGAATTAAGGTGCCAGCCTACTTTTCCGTAAGCGGCGCGTCCGGAAAAGTAGGCTGGCACCCATGTCAAAAATTTTCAAAATGCTTACCTAAATTGTCACTGGCAAGGAAAATAGGCCATATAGGTGGCTGTATGCCGCTACAATTCGCATAAAAGGCCCTGTCTTTGCACATTTAGTCCAATATGAGAAACTATTGGTTCGCAGTCTCTGTATTGTTTCTATTCTCTGTAACTTGGGGTTTTGATTCTACACGCAAAACTCGCAAAGAACCTTTGTCAAAAATGAATACTACAACAGCTGCGAATACGCCATCAGGCTACCTAGGTACTCCATCCAACGAATCTAGCTTACGCCTAGGTTTGCGCGCGACCAGCTATGAAAGTCAGTTCGCGAAGATGGACGTCCTTCAGCTAAAATTAAACTACTTCTTAAAATACTACGTAAACACATCGATCTATTTGAAACTGAATCCTATCGCACGTTTACATTCTGGCCACGTCCAAAGTGTAGATGGAGCTGAATCACTAGATAATCGATTAAGCATCCAGCACGCGGCGGCTTATTACCAATGGATGAAGGAAAGCTACGTAGCGGCTGGTATTTTCGATCAATACGAAATTTTCTCGATGTTACTTGTGGATGACCAAATGGCATTTATGGGCGGCCAAGCTAAACAAAGTATTTCTAACGGTCCATGGACATTTGGTGTTCAAGGACAAACTGTAATTCCTAATTCTCGCTCTGCAATTTCTGATCAAAATGAAAAGGAATCTTCGCCGATGTTAAACTCGGTGGGTTTAACATCGACATGGGAAACTGGCGATAAAAACATCGTCCAAGCTAAAGCCAACTATTTCAAATTTTCACAGTTACCCACAAGTGTATCGACAGCTAGTGTAGTCGCGGGTAACACGTCGGCGGACACACGTATTTCCGATACAGAACGCGCTTTTAAATACGAATATCAAGGTTTAGATTCAGATCTGTCTTTTAAAAGACGAATCTACAAAGCCGCTTACTTATTAGGTGCGGGTTCGCTCTTAGAAAACCAAGGTGCACCAAAAGGAGTAAACCAAGCTTATCGAGCTGGCGGCGGCGGCGGCTACACATTACTTGGAAATCACGATATCGAATTATCTGGTTATACATATAGAATAGAATCCGATGCGACCGTAGGCGCATACTCGAACACAGACTATTTTGCGACTAATCATATGGGTTATGAATTCATAGCTTCATGGAAAAATGTGAAACAAAACTTTCGAGTCACGTTCTATTTCAGTGACGCAAAACTCATAGTTGAAAATCCAGCACAATCTGATGAAAAAATGTATTTCTTACGCTTCGAGGTTTTGAATGTCGCTCTTTAAGATAGCTTTTCTATCACTAGCATCTATCTTATTCTTGGCCGGGTGTAATTTGCCCGACACGCAGAAGCGCACGGATGGTGGCGATGCTCAAGGTTCATTTTATGCTGATGAAGTAACCGGTGGATTAGTTAGCGAATCATTGCACGAAAGTATCTCTCTACCGAAAGAGCGTGTCTATGTGATGAAAGCGTGTATTCGTGATTTGCGCCACAGCAAACCTGTGCTTAATCATCCATTTTTAATCGAAGAACTAAATCAAGAAATAAAAACAGATGCATCTGGGTGTTTATCTTGGAACGAAAAAATAGCATTCGAGTATTTAACAGATCCCGTATTTATTAAATACGAAAGAAAAATTAAATCGGCAGGATTGCACACTGGCTCTTACAAAGTATCGTACGCCATCAATCCATGGGATACGGAAAATTATCACAACGCGATCGATTTATCGAAAACTAAAGTAGAACCACTAGTGGATGCCGATGCTGTAGCTGCAAAGCTTTCCGGCAAGTCACAAAAACAAGGCTACGATCTCTGGGTAGAAGACGGTCGCATGTTCGTAAACGACGAAAAAATGGGTGATGTTGAGAAAAATCGTTACCAATTACGTTATGATTTCAACGTAAATCCAGTTATCAAAACCAAAAAAACAAGCGGCGATGATTCTACCTACTCGTTAAAATATGGTATTTTCTCTGGCAGAATTGAAATCATACATCGTTATTTTGTTGGCGGCGAAATCGAAAAAAATACATATGAAGTGTTAGCTAGCGGCAATTTCAAAGATGAACAGATGAAAAAAGGTATTTTATCGTTTACGAAAATACTAACATTTAAAGGTGGCCCACCGTCTCGTGGTAGTTTATTCTTACGTCTTTATATAGAGCCGAGCAAATCGGTCCCGAATCTTAAATCATTCGTAGGGGTATTCCCAATAGGTGATTTCAGAAACATTCGTGCGACAACATTCCTTAAAATCTCACCCAGCGATGCCTCTATAAAGGAAATTGAAACTCAGTTGCCTGTAAACAAAACTTATATGTCAGATGTTAAAGGTGCCAAAACGGATGATGAAGTTGATGAAAAGACATCGGCTGGTCGATCAGGAAAAGCCGACTCAACAATTGCTTGGGGTATGCTTGAAATTTCGTCTCCAGTTAAAGGTATCCAGCAATTAAACCACAAACGCACGGTAACCTACCCAGTTCATATATGTTTTAACAACAATTTACTAGGTGGCCCATTGGCATTCCAAAACTTTAAAGTTCGTGGGTTCAGCACCAATGAAAACGTTCCTGGTGAAGAGAAAAAATTAACTATTAGTAACACCAACGGATGCGTCTACTGGACGGACGAGATTGAATATGACATCTACGCATGTCGAAAATACTTTAAAGGCTATGTAGTTATCGAAAACCCAGATTATAATCTGAAAATCAAACGTTACTACTATATCAATCCTTGGGATGAGTATTTCGGCGGAAAAGACGAATCCGAAATCGATAAACCGCAGGTTATGAGTACATCATGTGACACTGAAAATCCAAAGCGTTCTGAAGTGGTTTTAGAAGACCTTAGTATCAAAACACATGTGATGGATTACAACAACGCTATCAATTCACTGCTAGAATTCAGTGCCCCTAAGAAATTGGGTATTGAAATTCACCCACGGGTCAAAGTTCCAAGTGATTTGAAACACGACTTCGATAACAATCTAGAGACTTTGATTGATGGTCCTTATTTACTCAGAGTCATGTTAACAAAAAACAAAAACATGGCAGAAAAACCAGTCGTTATTGCCCAAGAAGATATTCCTGTTATGCTCAGACAAGGTAAAGTCTACGCGGAATTCCCGTTCCGCTTACTTGATCACCGTTTGTTCTTAACTCGCAATACAATATTCCTGCAGCTTTTAGCAATTAAGAATAATAAAGTGATTGCGGACACAGACTACAGTTTAAAACTAAAGAATCCAAATGAGAAAATTGAAGACATTATCAACCACGAGACGTCTTTAGTTTACCCTATCTTTTTTGAAGATATTGTAATGAATGGTGAAACTCACAAGACACTTAGATCTTACTCTGGCTCTGAATACACTAAACACATTCAAATCGAAACAGCTAACAATACCGTTGAATTCGATTTCTCGAAATTGATAGCCGACTTCAAAGCGAAGAGTCAGAAGACAATCGACATGAACACGAAACGTGCGACACCACAGGTGTACGCGATGTTAAACAAACTCGACTACGCAGACGATCTTAAAATCGGAAACTTACCATTTGCCGACGCTCTTCGCAGCTCGTTAGCGAATCATAGATCTAATTTCGACAAAAAAGCTTCGGAACAACTGTGCAAATACTGGTTTAATACTTACTGGAAAGGAAAATTAAATTTAGGTGAAATGCTTTTAAGCCGTGCATGCAATAGCGCCGCTAACGGCAACATCAAAGCATTCTTTGATTTCGATCATGTTTTCTTCATCAAATCGATCGTTAGCTCTGAATATGTTGGTGCGGGCGCAGAAAAAGGCATCAGTTTAGGCACATCATTCTCGGTAAGCACATCGTACAGCGAAAGCTTTAGCAACTCGATGGGTATTGGTGCTAAAGCTGGTGGCGGCGTGAAGGTTGGCAACTTTGCATCCGTCGGTGCCGAACTTTATTCGTCTTTGGATTTTAGTCGATCGACATCTAAATCCGACTCAAACTCTATTGGTTTAAGCGAAGGATCTAATTTGTTAGTAACAGAAAGCCGGTTCAAAATTAAGTCTGCGGACTACCAGTACTGTGTTTCCATCAAGCCAAACTCAAGATTGTTCCAGCCTTCCAGCAAAGTATGGCTCTTGCAACTATGGGATGGCGAAATCGACTACAGCCAGTTCTTTAAATCGAGTGTTACTGCTGAAGAAAAACTGACTTTAACTCAGAAAGGTATGCTGATCTGTCAGTCAGCGAAAAGCACTCAACCGTTTACTTTCCAAGAACAGTATTATTGGGTAACACAACCCCAGTCAGGAAATGAAATTCAGGATCCTAATGACGAGAAAAACAAAACTTTCACGATCATGATCCGCGGCAACCAAGATTACAACCGTTTCAAGTACTACCTAACCCAAAAATGGAAGCACCCAGATAACGCGTCGGTTACTAGCGATTCGCCAGAATATTTGAATAACTTAATTCAAATGCAAGGTTGGAAAGTAGCGCCGCCAGGCACACATATTTTCCGCGAACAATAATATTAACCCAAAATGGATTCCACTTTTTTAAAAGCGGAGTCCGCACTGATCGACGTCATACACACATGAGTCTTAATCGGACATTCGTTATGTCCATGTGATCCACACGGACGACATCTGAGTTGATTGTTTTCCATCACGTACACTTGGTTGCCCCATGGACGATAACCAAAATCCAAAACTGTTGGTCCAAAAAATACCAAAATTTTCTTTCCCAGCAACGCGGCCAAATGCGCCGAAGCGCTATCGTTTGCAACGACGAGTTCACATTGATGCAAAATTAGAATCGATTCCCACACCGACGATTTTCCAATCAGGTTAACAAGCCCCGTAACGTCCCCCAATTTCTGAAAGATCGCATCACCATAGACTTCCTCACCCGGCCCACCCATCAGCACCACCGAATGATTACGTTTTAAGAGTTGATCTACCAGCGAGGCAAAATGCTCGACTGGCCATCGTTTAGTATTCCAAACGCTGCCAGGAAAAACAGCGACGCGTTTAGCACCTACCGGCAACAGATTTAACATCGATTGAATCTCAGGTTTCACTTCATGATGGACTGGCGGCAACGAAACATGCGGAAAGTGCGCCCAGCGAGGAACTTCCACCATGTGCTGTGTATTCAATTTTTCGTTGTAGTTATGATATTTAGACTCCGTCGCAAAAAAATCAGCAAACATTCCGTCGACTAACGCCAACAATTGCAGAATCCTGAGTGGTTCTGGAATATTTAGATTACGACACACTTTTCTCTGGTAACCAAACCAATTAAAATTTAATTTATAACCGACACGGCAGTTAGCTTTGATTCTTAGCGACAATAAATAGCTTCGAAATGACCGATGAATACAAAACAAGAAATCCACTGGTTGCCGATTGATATTTTCTGCGACTGCCGCGTAGGCGTCCCCTGATCCCTTTAGCACTTCAAAAATTTCATCTACCAATTTCAATTTCAAAAAGAAGTCACCAATCCCCTTTTTACAAACCAAAGCAATCTTTGCACGAGTGAATTTTTGTCTTAATAAAACTAAGAATGGAATGGTCAGAACCAAATCACCAAGGAATGCCGTGTTAATAACAACAATACGTGTCTCTGCAGTTTCTTTAGTAAAAGGCACTATCTGATGATGATGGTTCATTCTTTTTATTTAAAGAGAAACATCAAGGAAAGTAACGTCGCTGGTGCTCTCTTTATCCTTTTTGGCTTGCTGCCATTCTAATAAATGGATCACAAACTGTTCAATATCGGGATAATCATAGCACATTCGCTCGATACTACAATCTCTCTTCCAACAAGGACTACAAGCAAAGTCAGATTTTATAGCCGCACCATTACCATAAAACTCTACTTCGTGCGCACAGGTAGGCCCAAACCACGCTAAAGTGAATTTATCAAATGCAATTCCTGCGTGCATAGCAAATGAATCACCGCTGATTAACACATCCACGGCATAAATACTTTGCAATCCATCACGCAGACCTTTTTGAGTGTCTGATAAAATCACATCAGGATGATGCCTATGTATTTCATCATTAATGACGGTTTCGTCTTTTCCACCAAGTAAAACAATCTGAGCTAGGGGCAGCCGATGTTTGATTTTTTCAATCAATTTAATCTGCGAGGCTGTCGACATTTTTTTATAGGCAATCACGTTGCCACAGCCCGTATTTATGCCAATTAAATACTTTTTAGCACCCAACCATTCACGGCGACGTTGCTGACTTCCAAGCTGTTCTTGTTCAGATAATTGCAACCAATATTTCTGATTCGAAAACTCAAATCCACACGTTTCGAATAGCAACTGAATTTCCGATTTCGTATTTTCAAAAAACTTTTTTTGATTCGATATTCCGATACTCCACAGTTCTTGAGCATCACTATCCATCGGCTGAATACAGCCCGTGATGGGATTCGCAGAAAAACCTTTGATTGTCTTGGCGTTTAAGAACGGTAACAGTCCCGCCGTCTTTAAATCTTTATCCAGTGCATACACAGTTTCAAATTCAAACGCTTTCAAACTTAGCAACGATTCAAAATTTAATTCTAAAATTTTATCAATAGCCGGATGATTTTTTAAAATCTCGTGACTGGGCTTTTCAGTCAGCCAAACGATATAGCTATCTGGATTTTGTTCTTTGATTTTTCTTAGCAAAGCCGTCGAACGAACCACACTACCCATCGCACCTAGATGAATAACCAATAACGCTTTATCAGCAGGTGAATAACTATGACATTGATCATTGCAGGATGAACTTTTAGAACAAGGTTTATAACCGTTGAAATGTCGGCAACGAACAGCTTCCATTCTTTTATTTTATCAGAAGTAATGAATTGGATAAGTCTAAATAAACGTCTTCATGACGTTGTGATAGTCCAGCGCCTTTTGTCTGGCCTTATCTGCGAAATCGGCACCCTTACCGGCATATATGATAGAGCGAGATGCATTTACAATGATGCGTTTGTTTTTTAAGTGTTTAGCTGTATCTAGAATTTGGTTCAAATCCCCGCCTTGAGCGCCTAGTCCAGGAATCAGCAACGGCATATTGGCATCCATTTGTCGAATCTGCCTCAAGGCGTCGATGTAGGTGCCACCAACAACTAAACCTAAATTATTTTTCTGATTCCACTCTTTAGAAGCTTTACGTGCAAGATGCTGATACAAAGGCTCATCGCCCACGTTCAAATCTTGAAAATCACCACCGTGAGGATTTGAAGTTTTGCATAACAGGAACAAACCTTTGTTTTCGTATTCTAAAAAGGGCGTGATCACATCTTTGCCCATGTAGGCATTCAACGTCACACTGTCCGCTTTGTAGCGATCAAATGATTCACGTGCATATTGTTTTGCTGTCGAATCAATATCACCACGCTTAGAATCTAAGATACTTACGACAGAAGGATACTTGTCGTTCAGATATTCAAAGGTCATTTCTAAATCACGCTCGAAACCTTCAGCCACGTAATAGGCATTCTGAGGTTTGTAAGCACAAACCAAGTCAGCCGTAGCATCTATAATAGCGCGATTAAATTCAAAGAAAGGATTTTTTTTGCCCGAAAGAACTTCGGGCAAAGACTTCAAGTCGGGATCTAAACCAACACACAGAAACGATTTATTTTTCTGTGTGATATGATCAAGCTTGCTGTAAAAATTCATTAACTAAACGATATTTCTGTTTAAGAAATCAACGATAGAATCTTTGGGTTGATTACCAACCAACTGTCCTACTTGTGTACCACCTTTAAAAAGTAACATCGCAGGTATCCCGCGGATGCCATACTTTGATGGTGTTTCTTGGTTTTCGTCTACATTCAATTTTACGACTTTGACTTTACCAGCCATCTCACCAGCAATCTCTTCTAATTTAGGACCTAAAGCACGGCATGGTCCACACCACTCGGCCCAGAAATCCACTAGCACCGGCGTGTTTGAATTAAGAACGTCTGTTTCAAAAGAGCTGTCAGTTACTGTATTTGTAGTTGAACCCATAGATTCATCCTCCGATAGCTCAACAATAATCCTTTATAGAGACATTGTCTATATTTGGGAGCCAGCGCAGAATAAAGTGGCTCAAAACTAAGCAATTTCTTCAGTTTTCGGTCTTAGAGGATTTCATGAGCGCGGCAACGAACTCGCGGCGAGCTTTATCTTGCTCTTCTAACTCATCGGCACTCCAGCCTTTTTTTAGATTATTCAGCTGTTTTTTAGCCTTAACCTTTTTAATCGTCGACTCTGGGTAGAGGTGTAATTCCGCGGTCATCTGCGTGTATTTTTTTACCTTTTCGCTGAGTTCTGAGGCAGCTTGAGCAACCTCGTCTTTGATTTGACGTCCGACAACATTGAAATCTAAAACCTCGTCATCTGGTAAAATGACGGCAGGTTTAGCCGTTTGAGGTTTAACTTCGACCTTGGGTTCTAATTTAACTTCGGTTTTAGGATTGCTTTTAGCTTCACCTTTAAGTTCATTTATCAACGCAGCGAAAGGATCATCCGACTTAGCTTCAACAACGGGAGATTCTGATTTTTCCTCTTCAAAAAAACTCTTCTTTATCGGGCGCTCGGGTTCGACAGCAACGTCTCCAGTATTCTCTTCTTGGTCGACTTTCCCTATGGCAGGAGCACTTTCTTCAGGCAGAGCCTGCGGTTTTTCAGCGTTGAAATTTTCAAGTTCACCTTGAATATGCTGAATGACTTTCACAGTATCAGAATCATAAGAAGCAAATGCCAAATCATCATGTCGATCTTTCGCAAATGATTTCGCTAATTTTTCAATGACTGCCTTTTCATCTAACTTTAAAAGTTTACAAATAATTTGGATGAGTCGAATTACCGAAATCGGTGATTCCAGCAGCATATCCATACGCATGCGAAGCAGCTCTTCCGCAGGCAGTTCGTAGCTTTTCGGGAAAATCAAAACTGATTTCCCTGTCCAGCGATTCATGTCTTTTAGCTTTTTTCCAACGCTTAACGATCCTACGCGCTGACTATTTCCAAAGCCCACCAAGATATCGGGATTAAAGGAAACGATCTGATCTTTTATAGTGTATTCGTTAGTCAAGCCGATGACGTCAAAGCCGCTTTTCTTCAAAGAGAGTTCAGTCGCATTTAGCTCAGCAAAATCGTCATAGACAAGCAGTATTTTACTCATTAAGTTTATAATATTAGTGAGGTTTTAGGTATTCAACGGTTCTCTCAAAGAACCTCAGCGAGTGAGACAATGGTCTATGCCGGTAATTAGAGGTAAAAAAGCAATTCAGTATATCTTTTTCGAGATGGTACCTAGCTTTCTCTTGGGCTTACTCGTATTTGTTTTCGTCATCCTTATGTTTCAGGTTCTGCGCCTGACCGAATTTGCGCTTGTTCACGGTGTTGAAACGCAAACGCTCAGCGAGATCGTGATGTACATTTGCATTTCAATGCTGCCGATTTTGTTTCCTATGAGCCTTTTGTTTTCGATTTTGATTACGTATGGACGGCTAAGCCAAGATTCTGAAATCATTGCGATGAAAGCCAGCGGTTTATCGATGAAGACAATCATGGCCCCCGCATTGTTGCTAGCGCTAGTTGTGTCAGTTGTTTCGGGTCAGACATCGTTTGAATTAGCACCCTGGGGAAATCGTCAGTTTGAAGTTCTGTTCACCAAACTTGGTAATACTAAAGCCTCTGCAACCGTCAAGGCCGGGACGTTTTCAGAAGGTTTTTTCGATTTAGTTGTTTACGCTAATGAAGTCGACACGAACACTGGCGTTTTGAAGAATCTATTTATCTACAACGAACGTGATACGGATAAACCCATCACCATCATTGCGAAACAAGGCGAGATCATTCCTGATCCCAGCAACCCTGGACATCGCGTGCTGCTTCGTTTGGAAAATGGCGACATCCATCGCGGTGGAGAAAGTCACACAAAAATCAAATTCTCTACTTACGATCTGCAACTAATTGATCCCGTGAAAAATGAATACAAAGAAAAATCGCCGCAATCGATGACCCTGAATGATCTCTATCATTTGAAAAACGACGAGATGCAACGTAAAGAAGACCGCAATATCTTCGTTATTGAGTTCCATAAACGTTGGGCTATCACGATTCTTTGCTTTGTGTTTGCTTTAGTCGGTGTCGGTTTAGGTATCGAGGCCAATCGCCGAGAACAAAAAACTAGTGGGTTTGTCCTATCGATTATCGTCATTATTATCTACTGGATTTTGTACGTTAGTTTTGAAGGTATCGCCCGCTCAAACGCTCTACCAGCACCAATTGCGATTTGGACACCCAACATTCTTTTCGGACTTTACAGTTTGTATTTACTGAAGAAACAAGTCAGATAATCGACTTTAAGAACAAGGAAAAAATAGAGCGATGCAGTAGCTTCCTTACCACGACCGTCGTCCGTGACGACATCGCCCCTCCCTTAATATTAATTAAATCTAATCTGTTAAAATTTATCAAAGACTTTTTTAATAGTTTTTAATTTTTTTTCGAAGTTGGCTTATTTTTTTAGCAATCCAACAAGTTAGCTAGCTAGATCCGATCTGAGTGACGACGACGGACCGAGCTAGCGCCATTTTTTTATGCAAATACTTATTTCAACTATAACCAATAACTGAGGTCAGACGATTCGGTCATCACATGAGCGCCCATTTTTAGCAATTGCAAGCTGCCATGAAAACTTTCATCCAAGGGGTGCCCAGGAACCACAAACAAATCTTTGCCCAATTCTAACGCACGATGCGCAGTAATCGCAGTTCCACTCTTGGCGCGCGCTTCTACAATAATAGACACTTTCCCTAATGCTGCTATCAACCGATTACGATGACTGAAATGATGTCTGTATACCGACAACTGGTCTTGAAATTCACTCAAGATACAACCGCCATATTTTAGAATGTCTTCGCTTAAAGAAGTAAAATTTTTTGGGTACATATTACTAATTCCTGAAGGCAAAATTGCGATTGTCGGCATCTTTAGATCGACACTAGCTTGATGAGCCAATTGATCCACACCGATCGCCCCACCGCTGACAGAAACTAAATTATATTTAGATAGAACTGTTCCCAATTCTTTACGCAACCACCACAAAGTTTTTTGCGAAGGATGACGGCTTCCCACTATCGCAATTTTATCTTGCTTCCAAATTGGCTGGCCAACATAACTAAACACTAATGGCGGATCTACGAGCTGCGTAAATTCCACTGGGTAATCAGGCTCTCCAAAACGGAGTCGACAAATAGGCCCGTCGATAAATGGTTGTTGTTCTGTCCGCAACAATGCAAAGGTATCAAAAACAAGTTCTGGATTTAGCGCTTCGATTTCTTTTTTAATTATGCCGTAGTTATTCGATGGATGCCGAAGCAAGACATCTAAAACTCGATCCTGATAATGGAAAAACAACTTATGCTTGGAAAGGAAAAATAGAAATGGATAAATTGGCGACATCAGTTAGGCATCCGAGCATAACTGATTCCCATTTTAGATTTTCAATTTGGAATCTGATGATCGCCGTTCGAATTAAAATTCTTCGATAGGAGCTTCTTCGGCAGGCGTCGGTGCCGACTCTGTTGCCGGAGCCGCGTCTAACGCGTCGTTACCGGTATTTTCCGCCCGCGGAGCGCCAGGATTAAACTCGCCACCTTCCGCAACCGCAACAATGTCATTCACACTAATCGCGTCGATAACTTTAGTTATATACCCTACTGAATAATTTGCTGTCGCATCCACTATGGTCACAGTTCCAATACGTTGAGGGTTTTCCTTAACAAACGATTTTAATGTGGCACGATTACGGACTTCTAACTCTTCAAAAATCGGAAGCGACATGTTGGGGTGATAGCCGGTCTGAGCCCCTTGATTGATCACCACAAAACTGCCTTGGCCAACAGTTCCGAAATCACTCAAGTTCCCGATGATACGTCCTTTGCTGGCTGTCGTTTCTCTATCCGCATCTGAAATTTTAAATGTCTTCATTTTTCCAGGGACAGCAATCGATCCCGGCGACACCAAAGTATTCGTTCGTATTACTTTAGCTCGGTACACGTTTTCTTCCGTATTCACTTTGCCTAATACTTTAACTTCACCTTCAGTTTCATAAATTTCAACATCGTAGTTCATTTCTTTCGATGGTGGACGTAACCGTCGTCCAGGCTTCAGAATCGTGTACGTTCCTTCGGGCTGTCCGTCGAATTTAATGAAAACGTAAATTCCGTCACCGGCAGAACCGTAATCATTGTGAATTTCCACAACATGCCCAGCGGCCGCCATAGGCTGTTCAGCTATGTAGAATTCTTGCGTAATACGAGCTTCAACCGGCGCTTCTTTTTGTTCTTCAACCTGAACTTCAATTTCTCGTTTTACGGAAGCTTTGTAATCTTGAAAAAACTTAGGTAGCTTGCGACTACCGCGACCGATGTGAATATTCTTTGGAGTTTCTTCAGTTCCCACGGCTGGCGGTGTCACGGCGTCTTCATGTTTTGCCACCTGAGCCATTTCAACGGGAGCCTGAGTTTTTGAATTGTCCGTAGCTAGCGTTGGCGCGGCTTTGGAGCTACCCTGATAAAATTTAATTTTCATATCAGGAAAGATCACATGCGGATTGTAAATTAAGTCTTTATTCAAAGACCAAATTTTGGGCCAATAAAACGGATCACCAAACAAAGTTCCCGAAATATCCCAAAGCGTATCACCTTTGTTAACAATGTAGGTATCTGACGTACGCTTCCCAACTACTTTTTCCCAGTTTTGTTCCGACGTACTGTCTTTGTGAAATTTTGTGTAATCTCGACTAAAACGCTCTTCTTTTTTCTGAGAATCCGCCGTTGAATCAGATTTTACTTCTAAGTTTGAAGGTGTTGGTTTGTGCTCTTCGATCCGAGGTGCGGGGGCTGGCGCCACCGGTGCCGGTGCCGGAGTCGGCGCCGCTTGCGGTGGGGTCACGGGCTGAGTTACCGTATCTGGAACTGGCGCTGTTGGTTCAGGAACAGCATTATCTAAATTAGGAACTTGAATCGTATTCGTGCTATCCGTTGGAACATCTAAAGTTGGATCTGGTGTTAAAGGAATATCATTCGGGTCAAGAGTTAATTCACCCTCTTGAGCCTGAAGAACAAGACTAACTAAAAGAACTAATAGCACACTACGTTTTAAAATCATTTTACTAATTTCATCTCAGTTTCTGCGCGGAAAAACTCTGGAGATTGAGGATGTTTGCGACGGATCTCGCTGAATACCGCTAGGGACTGGTTATTTAAATTCATACTTCGGTAGGCCATGGCCTTGCCAAACTTAGCAGCAACCACTTTATTACTAAGGGGATATTCTGAAATCACCCTTTGGAAATAAGAAACTGAGTCTTTGTAATTCTTTTCTTCCAAAGCCAGTTTTCCGGCTAAATAATAAGCATTATCTAAGAAAGGACTTTTAGGAAATCGCTTTGCAAAACCTTTCAGACGGATCGCTAAAGTCCGATATTTACCGGATTGATAGTCAGCAATAATTTCAGAATAATATTCTAAATCTGTTTTTGAATCTTTGATGCCTTCAAGTTCTTTTACCAAGTCATCGTAGTTTCCGGTGCGTGTCTTATTTACGACAGCCATTGAACTCAATGCCCCGAATACACCCAAAACTAAACACGCTTTTCTTATCATTTAGACCTCTCGCCAAATTATGACACGTAAACAAAAATGACATCAAGAAAAGTTATCCACAAAAAATGTTATCAACTCATTGTTCTGGACCTTGGACCATAGTATTTTCAAGGATTTGAGCTATTTGCTGCAATTATAGTCATACACATTTTAGAGTTTTTATTTGCTCAAAAAACAGGAAATCCGAAGTTTTATGCCTAACAGGTTTTTAGTATTTTTCCTGAAAATCTGGCAACAAACACAATGGCCTTAATTTAGATGTCACGACCAAAGATGATCTTGCTTTTGCCAATTGTTCTTTTTTTAAGCATTCAAGCTAAATTCGACGTGATCGAGCCGTTAAAGCCGCTTTCGGCGATCCTGCATGAGGAATGCTTAAACTGGTTTACGCCAACTCATCCTAAAGATCGTCCACCCAATGACTTAAGCCGTTCCTTTATTTGTGGCCAAAAGGTCACCCAAGCACAGCAAAAAAATGCATTACAAAAAAGTGGGCTCTATCACGCCATCGTAGTTTCCGGAGGACACTTTGTATTTCTAGAATCGGCATTAAAATGGCTAAAATGGCCACGGTGGCTTCGATTTTTCTTACTGGGAACCTATTACCTCATGACAGGTTTGCAAGCACCCGGCTTGCGATGCCTGATGCAGCAGGGACTAGATATTGTAACCAAGAAACACCATCTTCGATTCAGCGGGCCTTCCTTATGTTTCTATTCTGGCCTGCTATGTTTAGCGATCTCGGCACCCTTGTGGACATCACTCAGCTTCTGGTTGAGTTTCTCTGTTTCGCTGGCGTTAGGATTCTCGCAAGAGCTTATTTCACAGCGAACACGGGCACTGAAGATTCTGTTACCGATGGTCACCCTCTATCTTTTTTTAATTCCATTTAATTTTTCGAAAGGTTATCCGCATCCATTGAACCTAATCATCGGAATGATCTTATTGTATCCATTTTGCCTAACCCTGCTGCTATCAGCCGGTTTCATGCTCATTGGCCGGATTCTGAATACTCCGAGCTTGTTCCACGCAACTGAAGTTTTAAATCAACACCTGTTTAACTTCTTAAATCAAGGAACCACCATCATTCCCAACAGAAATGAATTCTCGCTACCTATATTCTACTTCTGGATTTACTTGTTTGCACTGCTTTACCTATTTCATTTTTTCATCCTACGCTTCCGACAAGGCTCCACACATGAGTAGATGGATTCTTTTCTACATTTTTATATTTTCGACACAAACCCTTTCAAACGAACACGGCCCGCAAAAAAGGACGCAACTATCAGATAAATCCAAATCGGAAAAAACACACCAACCCAAAAAGAAAAGGCGCTCTACTATTCATAGAGCGCCTTTCGTTAAGATATATGGAAAACGTAAAATCTATCGCTATCCCAAAGGAATAAAACGCTAGCCTACGATTAAACTTTATATGGACGGTACTCCATGTGTAAGTCACGAGCTACCGGTTCGTAACATACATAACCGTTGTATACGTTCAGACCTTTTAATAACGCTTTGTCTTTAGCTACAGCGTCTTCTACGCCCATAGCAGCTAACATCGAACCGTATTTCAAAGTCACGTTCGTTAACGCATAGGTCGATGTTCTTGGTACAACACCTGGCATATTTGGAACGCAGTAATGAATCACGCCGTCGATTTCAAATGTTGGGTTCTGATGAGACGTCGGACGGCATGTTTCGATACAGCCACCTTGGTCAACCGCAACGTCAACAACGACTGAACCTTTAGACATTTGCGATACTAATTCTTTGCTTACAAGCATAGGAGCTTTTTGACCCGTGATCAAAACACCGCCGATTAGCAAATCACACTCACGAACAGATTCTTCGATGTTTTTAACATTCGAGAATAATGTTTGCGCGCGACCTTGGAAAATATCATCTAAATATTCTAAACGAGCTGTATCCACATCAAGAATAGTTACGTTAGCGCCAAGACCCATCGCCATTTTAGCGGCGTTAGTTCCGACAACACCACCACCGATGATTGTCACTTTACCTGGTTTAACGCCAGTTACGCCACCCATAAGGATACCTTTACCACCGTGATCACGCTGTAAATAGTAAGCACCGATTTGAGTTGCCATACGACCAGCTACTTCTGACATTGGCTTTAATAACGGAAGTGAACGATCCGCTAATTCGATAGTTTCATAGGCAACGGCTTTTACTTTTCTTTCAGCAAGAACTTTAGTTAATTTAGGTTCAGCGGCCAAATGAAGGTACGTGTAAAGAATTTGATTCTCACGCATTAATTCATATTCATCAGGAAGTGGTTCTTTCACCTTCATGATCATGTCTGCTTTTTTGTACACTTCAGCTTTAGTGTCGATGATTTTAGCACCGGCTTTTTCGTATTGTTCATTTGTGATCAAAGATCCAACGCCCGCATCTTTTTCAATGATGACTGTGTGACCCTCTTTTACAAATTGCTTAACGCCCGCTTCAGTAATACCAACGCGGTTTTCGCTAATTTTAATCTCCTTAGGTACCCCAACGATCATATGTGACCCCTATTTTTTCTTAGTGGCTTTTTTAGCCGTTTTCTTTTTAGTTGTTTTAGCTGCTGGTTTTGAATTCTTTTTCGTAGCCTCGTAAGCTTCTTTTCCTGATTTACCAGATTTTACTAAGTCTGCGATTTCCTGTTTTCTTTTTTTGTTCATGTGCGTGCTCCTATTACATTAATTTAATTATTTTTTGGAAGTCATATCATCGTAGATATCTAACTCTAAATCAACAGTCTGTACTTAGCGACCTGCATAAATTACAGGGCCTATAACGCCCAGGACGAGAACTTCTTCACTTCTTCTGATATATCCGCGCCTAACTCAACATAACGATATTTATCTTTAGAATTCTTTATCAGTTGAACCAACTTGTTCATTAAATCATGACCGGCTTTATGCAGGACCACATGCCCCATTAATGGCATTTCAAGGTTCACTAAATCACCCAAAGCATCTAAGCATTTATGGCGAACGAACTCATCAGGGAAACGCAAACCACCTGGATTTAAAATCTTCTCGTCATCCAAAACGATCGCATTATCCATGCTACCGCCCTTGGCTAAACCTTTTGATTGCAGCAATTGAACATCCTTCAAGAACCCAAATGTACGCGCCGGTGCTAATTCACGCGCAAATGATGATTCATTCACATCGATATCGATCTTTTGCATGCCGATCGCAGGATGGGGAAAATCGATCGTTACGCTTAAACGCAGACCGTGATACGGCAACACGTAGGCCTGTTTGTCACCGTCGGATAAAAAGATCGGCTCTTTGATGTAGCAGTATTCTCGCGGTTGATCTTGTTCGATCACGCCCGCTTTTTGGATGGCGTTGTAAAACTCAATTGAACTTCCGTCACAGATGGGAATTTCAGGTCCGTCTAATTCGATGATTAAATTATCAATTCTTAGAGCCGACAAAGCCGACAAACAGTGCTCTACCGTAGCGACCGTAAAATGTGAATTGCCTATGGATGTTTGGTAGGATGTCGCTTGGACGTTTTCGCTGCTGACTTTTAACGATGGTTTTCCTGGAAGATCGGCGCGAACAAAATGAACCCCAGTATCAATTGGAGCTGGTTTGAACGTCAAAGAACAACGATCCCCTGAATGAATACCAACCCCTTCTACTATTGCTTTTGTTCGAATCGTTTTTTGTAAAAACATGATCTACCCGTTAGTCTTAACCGTTAAAAAGTGTTTTCTTAGCGAAGTCAGTTAGGATACGTCCACGTGGCGTTTTTTGAACGAAACCTTCTTGAATCAAGAACGGCTCAAAAACATCCTCTAGCGTGTCCTTATCCTCACTGAGAGCGGCTGACAGGGTCTCAATGCCCACCGGACCGCTGTTATATTTTTCATATATTAAAGTCAAAAGTTTTCGATCCATAAGATCTAACCCTAACTTATCTACACCCAACCGGTTTAGCGCGTTTTCAGCTAGGGATTGATTGACCACACCGTCACCTTGGACATCGGCGAAGTCCCGCACCCGTTTAAGCAAACGGTTCGCGATACGAGGTGTTCCGCGACTCCGACGAGCGATTTCTTCAGCTCCATCGTCGTTAAGTTTCATTTTCAATAATCCCGCATTACGGACCAGAATTTTTTGCAAAGAGGCCCGATCATAAAACTGCAGACGTTCCACAATTCCAAATCGATCTCTAAATGGCGAATTCAATGCGCCGGCACGAGTGGTCGCTCCGACTAATGTGAACGGACTCAATTGAAATTTCATTGAGCGCGCCCCGATGCCATCGCCGGTAACGATGTCGATGTAATAGTCTTCCATAGCGGAATACAGATATTCTTCTAATGTGCGATTTAAACGGTGAATTTCATCGATAAAAAGAACCGAGTATGGTTTTAACGATGTTAATAACCCTGCCAAATCCCCCTTCTTTTCAATGGAGGGAGCCGAGGCCATCTTGAAATCCACGCCAAATTCATTGGCGATGATCCTAGCCAGCGTCGTTTTCCCTAATCCGGGAGGTCCAAACAATAACACGTGATCTAATGGCTCTTTTCGCTTTTTAGCCGCTTGAATATACACGTTCAATTTATCTTTGATATCGTGCTGGCCAGGAAAATCGGAAAACTGCTGCGGACGCAGTTCGTTTTCCCATTTTTTTTCTTCTTCGTATGACACGGACTCTAATATTCTTTCCATAACTTCCTAAACTTGAGTTAATTTGGCCAATCCGCCACGAATAGATTCTTCCACCGATAATTCTTTTGAAAGCTGGTTAACGTATTCATCCACCAATTGCGGTTTGAAACCCAAATTGATCAACGCAGATGAAACTTGCTGACGTTGATGAGACACTTCCACAGTTTTTTCGGGAACACGGACCAGTTTACCTTTAAGGCTTAAAATAATTTGCTCTGCTGTTTTCTTTCCAACACGTGGCAAGCTTGATAGGGCTTTAGCATCAGAATTTTCAATCATCTCAACTAATTTGTCATAAGGTGCGCCAGACAGGATACCAATGGCCATTTTTGGACCGACGCCATTTACTTTTAACAACGATAGGAAAAGATTTTTTTCTTCACGATATTGAAAACCAAATAAAGTCAGCGCGTCTTCACGAACATGGGTGTAGATCCACATCGAAATAGTTTTATTCATGTTCTCAGAAATTTGCGCGATGGTTTGCAAAGAAGCATAAATTTCGTAACCGACACCTTGCACGTCCAAAATAAAATACTCTGGCTGCAGTTCTACAACGTCCCCTCTTAGAAAACCAATCATGTATATCCCCTACACTAATTCTGTTTGGCTTGGCTAATCACCATATTAGCTTTGTGAACGCAATGGTGGTGATAGGCAAGAGCTAACGCATCTGAAGCATCAAGGAAATCAAAGTGATTAATTCCCAGTATAAACTTCAAAACTTCGGCCACCTGGATCTTATCTGAACTCCCCGATCCTGTAATCGTTTTTTTTACTTCTCGCGGGGTGTATTCGAAAATAGCACTGCGACTTTCCATGGCTTTGGCAATACATATCCCCCGCGCATGGCCCAATTTAAAGGCCGAGTCCGGGTTCTTACCTAAAAATAGCTTTTCCACGACAACGATATTTGGTTGGTATTTTTTTAAAATGCGATCCAAATTCTCTGAAAGTAATAATAAGCGATCGTTAAACGTCAGCGAACCGGTTTTTAATTGTATTATGCCATGGGAAAGGACACGCGGCTTGTCGACACCTTTTTGCATAGAGGCATCGATAACTCCAAAACCTGTGATTTGCGAACCGGGATCAATCCCAAGAATGATAGACATTCTTGGATTCAATCATCTCTGAGCTTTTTTGGCAAAATCCTTGAAACATTTTTGACTGAGTGTAGTATAAAAATATGGCGAACTACCCAAAAGACATAATCGAGAAGTACCGAGGTGTATTAAAAAAGACACCCGATTCGCAGGTCTTTGCCCCGCTGGCCGAAGCCTATCGCGAAAATGGTGAGATCGACCTAGCTGAAAAAGTATGCAAAGAGGGACTTCGCCGTCACCCCAGCCACACAAGTGCTTGGGTTATCTTGGGTAAAATTTTAAAAGATAAAAAAAATTGGGATGAGGCCGTAAAAGCGTTGACTCAAGCCCTGAAATTGTCTGGTAGCAACATTTTAGCTCACCAGCTTCTGGGGGAAATCTACCTAGAAAAACGTGACACTTCGAACGCCATTAAATCGTTTAAAATGGTATTACTTCTAAACCCATATCATACCAAAGTGAAAAAGATTTTGGAACGAATCGAAAGCATGTCGGCTCGTGATTTCCAAGACGATATGTTTGAATTCAAACGCCTTACCGTGACACCAGAACCCGCGCCAGACGTAGAAGGCACTCGTAGCCAAGTGATTGAGCCCAACCGACCGGAATCTGATTTGGTTTATCTAAGAACCCTGCAAAGAATTATCTCCTTAGTCGATGCCTTCATTGCTAGAAATCAGTTGAAGCAAGCCAGCACACTCCTTGAGAACAGTTTAAAAGACTATCCCGAAGACAAAGATCTTTTGTATCGACAAAAAGTTTTGAAAACGCGAGCTCAACCAAGTTTCATTGTAACTGAAGCACAAGACGAAGACCATCGGGCTTCCATTCGCAAACAATCCAAACAAGCTAAGTTAGATAAATTGAATCGCATTTTACAGCGCATTCACGATTTCCGATAGTTAAAACGTTCCAAAAGACAAATGGAACTCGTATTCATTTTCGCCTAATCGACGGTCCAGCTTTTTACCAATCTCCATATTAAGCGCTCCCACTACGGTATTGTAGCGAAGTCCAAATCCAACCGAATCACGATAGTCATCTTGGAAAACAAGGTCACGAATTTTCACGGAACCGCCATCGTAGAATACTCCGCCATAGAAGTTACCGAAAATTGGGAAGCGAATTTCCGATTTAAATAACGCCTGCTGTGCACTCGTTTTTAGAAAATAGTTATTTGTTTTCACACCTAAATCGACATCGTTCGGAAGAACTTCTTGGGAACCGTAAGCAATACCGCGAATTGTTGAGCCACCACCCAAAATAAAACCCTTTTTAGAATACGGCACGCCACCATTTGGATCTTTGTTTAAATTCTCTAAGTAGCCATAGCGTATGTTGTGCGCCCACACCCAATTCTTCACGAATGGCCAATAGTGTGTGAAAGACCCCGTAAAACGATAGTATTCGATCGTAGACGAACTCCCCAGGGACGGGCTTGCGTATTCAAAATTCAAACGTGAAAAAATACCTTTTGTTGGCAAGAACGGGTTGTCCCGAAAATCGATATCGATAGTTGGCCCAATAGAAGCGATATTTTGCTGGCTAATTGTCTGATTGTCTTCGTTTGTGCCGCCGGTATCTGGGTTATCATGTAAATAAAAATCGCGATACTGTTCTAGATTGTACACTTCAAATATACCGGTCACATGCGACGTAATATCTTTTTCTAACGAATAAACATACTGATTGCTTTCAACTCCCTGACTGCTGTCAGAAATACTAACGTAACGTGATCGCGAAACATTCACGCGCCCACGCAATCTAGAATTAAACAAATAAGGCTCTACATAGCCAAAAATAACTTTCAATTCCGGGTATTTAATATCAGCAATATTATAGTTCCCCTCTAACCGTGCCGAAACGCCACGACCAGTTCCCGCAATATTTCGATAGCCAATCCCGGTATACCCACGTAGTGTTCCGTTACGTTCATTGGTCGCCCCCGCGCCCAAAGTAAATACCCCTGGGTCACGTTCAGTCACTTTGATTACTACCGTGCGATCGGCCTGAGTCGTTCGCTGTTCTAGCGTTCTAATTTCCACCGTACTAAAATATCCGGTCTTTTGAAGACGCAAAACAGACTCTTCAATTTTCGCCGGCGTTAGAATATCGCCCCGGCGAAACTCAAGTTCGATGAAAATGATTTCGTCCTTCGTGTACAAATTTCCTTCAGTAGCTATACTAGCAACACGGACTTTTGGACCTTCGTATATTTTGTATAATAATTTAGCCTGAGTATTATCAGAATTATAGGTCACTAACGAATCTTTCTCGTTCAATATTGCGACTTCCAAATAACCTTGTTCTTGATAATAGTTTTTTATCAATAAGATTGATCGTTCTAATTTTGAAAGTTCAAGGGGCATATCTTTGCGCAATCCAATAAGATGAGTCAGGACGTCTTCTGGAACGTTGGTATTACCCTCAAACGCTAGTGAATTCACAATCGTCTGCGGACCTTCTTCGATATTTACATAAAGACTGATTTTATCTTTTTTAGTATTAAACACGGTACGAAAACTGGGAACGTCAAACGCCAGGTAACCTTGGTTCTGCATTTCAATTTCAAAATTAGCAACGACTTTATCTACGCTTTCACGAACATAGACTTTATCCGACAACAATTCTTCTGACACTTGCACAAACAAAGCTTCATAGAACGCCGTTTCCTTTTTAAAATTCCCCTGGAAAATAATTTTCTCTATATAAACTTTAGGACCTTCATTAATTTTAAATAGGACTCTACGTTCAAACTTTTTTGTCTCCGTCATTTCACTTTGGACTTCAACGCGTGCATAACCTTGAGACAAATAAAAATTCTTCAAACGCAATGCTAACTCGGCGGCAACGTTAGGATTCGTTGAAGTATAGTTATCAACGTCCAAAACCCGGTTCAATTTTATGCGTGAAAATTCACTGTACCCAACAAAATCAAAAGTAAATTTATTGGTATTCGTGATATGCAATACCAAATTAACTGCGGTATCATTATCTGCAAAACTGGTTTCAAGCTTTACTATTTCTCCCTGCAGAATTTTGTTGTCTTGAAAGTATTCCTTCACTGTGTCCTTAATTTTCTGAACCAGTTCTTCTGTATAATGTTCTTTTTCGTATTTCCTAAGTTTGCGTCCTAGTTCATTTTTTAAATCCAAATTCGACGTTCTTATTTCTAAATTTTTAATTCGCGTGGGATTGCTTTCAATCACAGTGATTTCAACATTGACGTTTTGATCCGCAGAATCTGGGATTTCGACATTGACAGTAGTATTCAAGAACCCGGTCTCGTTGTAGAATTTTCGAATTTTTTCCGCACCGTCTAGGACAATATCTGTGTCTAGAATATCGCCTTCGTTAAAACCAATGATCTGCTTTAACTCACCGTCAGAATGGGCATGATTGCCTGAAATCGTAACACGCTTAACTCGCGTCGACTTAACCAAATTGATAACAATATTTTCGCCCTCTTGATAAACCTCGATCAATTCGTTATTCGTTTTCAAATGAATAGTGCGAATAATTTCATCGACTTGCGCGTAACTAATACCATTTGCAATGGCTGTCTTATATTTTTCCTGGATTTCAGCCTGGATATCATTCGGCACATTCACAAATTTCAGTTCACGCGCATGCACAGCTAAACTCAAAAACAGAATGGCAATTGTAAAGATAAGCCCTTTAAACGGTTGTATCATCTGAACTCCCGTTTAAACTCTAAGTCTAAGCCAAACACACTCTGAGACTGACGATCGCTATTTTCCGTTCCCTCAAACTGGCGTCCTTCCCAGTTCCCAATCGCCGATACATTGTTATTGAAGAAATATTGGATTTTCACTTCAGTGGTCGGATCTGTACCCAATGCTCGACTGGCGGTGGCTTGAACCTTGTTTGTTATTTTTTTAGTAGCAGTTGCTTTCAATACTGCCGCATTTTTAGTCGAATCGAATTGATTTACAAATTGGATTTCAAGCCCGAGCCTATTTTTGATTCCTTTAGTTAAAGCCGATTGGGATAGCACGGCTGCACCTAATTCTGTCGCCGTTTGCGTCGCCTGATCTTTGGACTGTACGTTTTGTTCCAATTGAGACGATGTTATCCCCAACGCTAACAACGAGATAATTTCGTTTTCTGCCAGCGGCGGTGAACTACTCATTTTAATACCCGCCGTTTTTGCCGGGCCCTGAAGAAGAATATTGATATCGTATTCACTGACACGAGCAGACGCTGTAATATACAGATCTGGATTAATTTCGTTAGGATTGGCAAAGTTTAGCATACCACTTTGCAGTTCAAATATTTTATCTTTGAAGTACAGTTTTGTTCCCTTTTCTAATTCTATTTTTCCAAACAACAAGATATTTGAAAGCGGTCCACGCAACTGAACATTGCCAGTTGCAAATCCATCTACTTGAGAATTTTTAACCAAATATTTATTATCCAAAAATACATTAATATCTAACGCTAAAGGATCAAAAGTTTTTTCTTTCAAAGATTTAGGCAGATAAATACTTTGTTTTGTAGTTTGACCGGTTTCTTCACCGCCGATTTCTTTTTCGAATATCCCACCGCTAACATTGTAGCTGCCTGCCACTAGGAACGGAAACCATTTTCCCGACAATACCAAGTTAGCATTTCCGCTGGTACGCACTTTATCCGGAATGTTCAAGTTCACATTTTCGGCTTTGATATTTAAAAACAATGGAACACTCTTAGGTCCGACAATCTCTATTTGACCATCGGCTTTTGCAATACCACCGGCAAAGTTAGATTTTAAATTTTGCACGAATATTTTTGACTGCGAAAACACAAGCGTCGTATTTACTTTCTCAAACGGATGGGGAAAATTTTTGATTTTAATATACGCATCTTGTACAACAGATTGCCCCAGTATTCGCGGCGCTTTCATCGGACCAGAAATACGTGCACCGAGTTCAAAAGGTCCGCTCATTTCTTCTAAAAATGGAGCAAGGAAATGCAATATCCGTAGGTCTGATTTAGCACTCACACGCACATTTAATCGATCAAAGGTGAAATCCTCACCGGAAAGTTCAATAATATTATCAGGTCCGACCAGTTTCATTTCCGAAATTGAAAATTCACCCTTCTTACATTGAATAGTACCTTTTTCCGCTAAATTTAATCGCATATCGCCGCGCTGAAGGACTAAATCACCAATCGAAATCTTACCATCAAGATCACCCAAATGCGTATCACTTGCTGTTAATGCCGTTTCACCCGTTAAGTTACCAAGGTAATCACCTTGCAGGCTTTCCGCGCCAATAAATGGGAACAACACGGTATAGTCAAAATTTTCAAATTTTGAATTTAAAATTACCTTCGAGTCGGTGATATCAAATGGCCAGCGGATAATAGCATTCAATTTTTCATTGAACAAATGCATGTCCCAGTCCATCGCCGTTTTATCTAAACTCAATTTAATATTACTAGACTCTAATTGCTTTTCACCAATTAAGACCTCGGGTGAATTGATTTGTACATTCAATTTAGGATTGTTAATGGGACCTCTGGTTGTGTAGGTAAAGCCCAAATCACCAAAAATAGGTACATTTAGACTTTTCACAAAATCGCTTTCTTCAAGTCGAAACCCCTGTCCTGTTCCCGACAAGCTGAATGTCTTATCAGAATTCAAAGTGCCCTCGACCGATACCTTTGCATTTCGTTTTGAAAGTCCGCTATTCGTGAAAACAGATGTTCCTTTATCCGCATTAATATTCAGCTTAAGCTCATGGAAGTTTTCGGTGTACACCAGAACATCTTTAAATGCTGATTCCAAATTATAACTCAATTTCCAGAAATCTAGTGGTCCCCCCAACTTAACGTGTGCGTATCCAAATCCATCGACATTAAATGGAACGGGAACTACATCTTTGGTGATGGTCAAAATATCTTTTAATTTTGCCGAGTCGAAATTGATGAACCCATGAATCTCAGAATCGCGCAGTTTTAAATCCAAATTTCCAGTGTATTTTGACTGACCGATCTGTCCCTTTAGGTCACCCAAAGTCAATGTTCCGTCCAGATATGACAGCTGTGTTTCTAACACTCCAAAATTGTATTTCTCTAAACTAAAATCAGTACCGATAACTTTCATTCCAAATACGGCACTGTTCGAATTCCCTTTAGTGCTACCTTCTAACGCCAATGCACCTTTGAAATCTAGATTCGCAAGCGAGATAATATTTTTAAAATCAACATTAGCCGACTTAAATTTAATATCGAATCCCTTGGCGTATTCAACGACGCCTTCACTATCAGCGGTATTGTCATTAATGGTTACTACACCTTTATAGGCAATTTTATCTAAGTCAGAAAAAAACTCGCCATTGACAGAAAAATCGCCTAATTCAACGATGCGCGATTGTGGATTATGCATTTCAGATTGAACTTTTAAACCAAAGCCTTTCACATCGGCTTTGCAGAAAATATTGAAGTTTTTTACAACGCCTTCACACTGTACTTTTGGCGAAATAGCAACAAACACAGGAACTTCTTTTAAATTCAAAGACTGAAATAGCTTTTGCAGATCAAATCGTTCCGATGACACACCCGCCTTAAATTCATGAGGTTCTTTTAGAGAGATTGATGAATCTGTAAGCGTTACTTTACCTGCTGGGTGGATAAGCTCGATATTCGAAAACTTAACTCTATCTTTTTTAAACTCACTTTTGATAATGGCCGTGCCAAAATCAAATTTATCAAAAATGATATTTTCTGAATTTAAATCGATATTGCCATCTATCGAGTGCAGGCCTTGAAATGCTAAATTCCCAACAAGCGTAACTTTACCTTCCAGTTTTTCTTTCAGCTTCAGCAGTTCGAAATTTTCTAGAATTGTTTTTATTTCTTGCAGATCCGTTTTGTTAGTTAGGCTAATTTTACCAGTGACGTCGCTATTGAACTGATTCACGTCATCAATCATCCCGTCAAACTTCAAAACGTTGTCTTTGACTTTCAACTGGATTTCCCGAATTAACAGGTTAGATTTTGAGAACAGCAAATTGGCATTGAATTCTAGAGGAAAACTGGAATCATTTTTTTCGTTTTTGACCACACTGTTCTTGATATTCATTCGCGCTAAAAATTTTGAATCTAGGTAACTTGTTCGTATATACGATTCATTAATTTTAAAATTAATTTTATGCTTTTCTGAATTTAAATTTAGACTTAAGTTATCTATTTTAAAACGTTGGATAGGAACCAAATTTAAAACTTCGTAAAGCTGGTTAATATTAAATTCAGATTTAGATTTTGGTAGATTTAAAAATGGGTCCAGTTCCACGTCTAACTTTAACTCGTCTACGCTTAGCACATTAAAATTCAATTTCCCCAACAACATATCAAATAAATTGATTTTTAAGTCGACCTCTTTGATATCGAAATCTTTTACGATCGGACGCAATGATTCTTTGGTTTTAATTTTAATATTTTTAATTTTAAGACGAGGATCAAAAACTTCAAAATCGACTTTTTCGAATTGAATTTCAGCGTAGTTGTTAGAATTAGATATTTTTAGAAGCTGATCATTGGCATAGTCGGTCGCAATGGGAAATACGATCACTTTTAAGATCGCATAAATCAAAAGTAAAATCCCCAGTGGAGTCGCAAAAAGCCAAATCTTAGTCTTCAAGATCGGCTCCATTCAGCCAGCAGAACATCAGAACTGCGGTAACTCGGTTTAATTTCTACTACAGACTGCAAAACCTCGATCGCCGTGTTCTTTTCACCAAGATTCCATAACGCCAATGAACGCAGGAATGTGCACGCTAAAAAGGTATCTGGCAAATGCGAATACCCTTTTTCTACAGCTGGTAATAGTGTCAAAATTTCTAGATTCCGACGATTTAACAACAACACTTCCATATAGAGCCAAATGTGTTCGTTAATTATATCTGGACTGTGAAACATTTCTAAAGCGGTCTCTGGCATTTCCATAGTAATGCACATAATAGCAATATCAGATTCATACCCTTCAAACCGGGCCAGATTTTGTTTAATAAACTTCGCCAAACCGGCTTGTGCCGATTCAAATTCAGGATCAGGTTTAGGTTTAACATCCAAGCGCGATTTCTTAAACCGATGTTTGTCGAAAATATTTTCGGCATCTTTTTCTTTAAATTTCAATGTGATGCGGACGATTTCAGGGTCATTCGGGAATACTTTCTCTAATTTTCGAATTGTATTCTTGGCTGGCTCATTTAAATTTTGGCTGCTAAACAATTCAAATTTCTGTATTAATTCTTTGCGCAGCTTTGTTAGTTTTTGGGAATTCAGATCGCGTAGTTTTTTGCGGTTCTCGCGGATTCCTGGCCATTCACTGTCGCCAAGCTTTGTTAACGAGGCTTCCACCCACCGTTTCATGTCGTCGTTCAAATAGGCGACCACAATCTTATGAAGTTCTTTTGAAATGGTTGGAAAGCTTTTAACAATGGCCCAAATTAAAAACGCCGGAGGCAACTTAAGATTTTCATCTTTGTGAAATTTTAAAAAGAAATACAGAATTAAATCGCAACGACCCGATTTTAGAATGAATAGGCAAAACGTGTTGATGTTCGCATCCGACCATTCGTAGTCAGACGCAATCATCTTTTCGTAAATCCATTCGGCAATAAATGACGGTGGATGACCTTGGTTTAAATGAATATGAATCTCATCGTCGAGCGATAAAGCCAAAAGATAATCCTCCGTTTTTGGCGGCCAATGTGCGCTCTTTAATTTTGCAGAATTATCTTGTGTTTAATGAGACTTAATTTGTTGCGTCATAGCTATTTAGGACCTACGAACGAGGCAAAAATAGCTATATGGAAAACGCTTGGAAAATACGGGTTGCCGTTGGCAAGATCACCCAGGGTGATTATTTCTGGCTGACGCGTTCTACGTAATCGCCCGTTGACGTATCGATACGTAATAAATCGCCTTCATTGATGTGAAGAGGCACATTCACTTTTAAGCCGCTTTCCAAAATCGCCGCTTTAGTAGCACCTGTAACACGATCACCTTTTACGCCAGGATCTGTTTGAGCCACTTTAAGATTAACAGCCTTCGGCACATCCACGGCTACTGGACGTTCGTTATATAGTAAAATAACAACTTTCAAATCGTCATGAAGATAATTAACGTTCTCACCAATATCATCGGCAGTCATAGTGATTTGCTCGTAATTGGTCTGGTCCATAAAGTTGTAACCATTTTCATCTTTGTACAAGAATGTCATTTCTTTGTTTTCTACGTTTGGAATACCGAACTTTTCACCAGATTTGAACGTCAACTCGCGGTTTTGGCCCGTTAAAAGGTTTTTAAGCTTAGTTCGTGTGAACTGATTGCCCTTACCTGGCTTAACGTGTTGGAAATCCATCACTTGGAATGGTCCGTCTTCAAATAAAATTCTAAGGCCTTTTTTAAAATCTGATGTATCGTACATAAATCCCCGCTGTTAAAGCCCTAGAGTTATTCACAAATTTAGCTTTCGTCAATAAAGACTTTATTTGCCTTGTGCGTAGGCGTACGCCTTTGGTCCGAACTGCTGTTTTTCTTAGCTGGCCTCAATGAATTCCCGGTGATGGCCGATAGTTTTTCATAGCTTTGGAGACTAAATGAAGATCTATTTCCGACATAAAAACCAAATCGTAGGCACTCTTGAACCTCAGATTAACAAATCCTATACGGTTGGCCGAGGTTTAAACTGTGATGTCCAACTTCCCGTTCCTACTGTGTCACGGTTTCAAGGGGTTTTATATTTCGAAGAAGGTCGCTGGCATTTCCGGAATGAATCAGGATTAAAAAACTCTGTAACTACCCTCACTGATTCGGTCAGCGTGGACATGAAAAACGGCCTTTCAATTTTCTTGGATACATTCCTGGCTAACGAAAAGACTCATGTTCTAGAAGAAAAACCGGTACAAAAAAACTATAGCTACATTAGAGCAGCCAGCTATACAGCAATCCTGTTTGTGATGGCCGCGGTTACAACCTATTTCTCTTACTATTACCAAAATAAATTTGATTCTAAATCCTTGATGGGTTTTTCAGAAAACAAAATTCTAAAGTTTGAATTAAAAGTTAAAAAAGACCTATTAGAAAAAATTAAAAAAGAGGCCGATTTAAAAGAGGAAGATTTCAAAGAAACAGTGGGGTTCTGTACCGGATTCCTGGTCGAGAAAAACATTCTGTTGACGGCTCACCATTGCGTTAGCCCGCCTCCTGGGTTGTCTATCGAAAAAGATTTCATTTTGAAAACATTTGATAATCGCGAAATCATTCCTAAACGTGTTTTAGGCTTTGATTTCACAAAAGACTATATGTTCCTAGAAGTCGAAGGATTCAATGACAATCCATTTTTCCGCTTCACTGAAAAAATTGAAGTGGGTCAAAAAGTATTCACGATCGGTAATGTTGCGGGCGAAGGGTTAGCTATCCGCGAAGGTATTATCTCGGGTGAAACTGAAGATCCAAATGATCCTAATGTGAAATACATCCGCTTCTCTGCGGCTGCTAGCCCAGGAAACAGCGGTGGTCCACTGTTGAATGAGAAAGGCGAAGTTGTTGCCTTAGTTTCAAGAAAAAATATGGCAGAGAACTATAACATCGGTATTTCGTACCAGGATTTACGCAATGGTTTTAACAACTTTGTATTGAATCGCGATCCAAAAGAAATCGTGTTTGATTCTAAAACTTCAGATTTAAATTTTGGTGGTATTGAGTACTATTTGTCGAAATCATTCCGCCTACCGCTGATCGAAAAGTTAGACAACAAGCCTCACCTGCTTGAAGTTCTAAATAAATTTAATGTTAAAATTCAGGTGCCATTTAATTTTGATCAATCGCATGGAATGTATTTTCAAAAATTCCATGAAGTCGCCAAAGAAAAAATCTTATCTGTTAGTCAAATGATTCGTAAAGAAGATTTACCGGGCACGGATTGGGAAACTCAAGCAACGAAAAGTTTACCTTATGTTATCCCATCTACGACAAGCGATCCTTACGTCGTTTTTAAATCAGTGAATGATACGTTGGTCCCTAAATCGATTGGTTTGGTCGGCACTAGCGGTCAGATCGGCTACGAAATGACGTTGAACGATTGGAAGAAAGAACGAACATATTTATATAACGAAGGTTATATGGCGACCAAAGGAATGTTAATTGAAGAACGCTTTGAAGTTCCTAAAGATAAAAACTATCAAGTGTATTCCTCAGTGAAAGATTCAAAAGAATCAATAGATATTTCTAGATACTTTATAGCAAGTCCTGACTTTTCCATCGTATACAGCACCCCAGAAAAGGACATGAAAAAACGCGAAGAGAATACGTTAAAAACAATGAAAGATGTTTTCATCGGACCAGAGGGCGCGATCGTATCCCTACGCTTTTTCCCATTTTTACGTCCAAAAGCGAAAGCGGATTTCAAAGTCAAAGATTTCCCATCTGGGGTCAAAAAAATCAAAACTTACAAAGATCAAAACAATCGTAACTGGGAATACTACGTCGCCGATTTCTATGATTCTTTCTACATCGAGTTATTCTGCATGAACACAATCACGGCGACCCACTGCCTAAGCACCTTCCAAGAAGGTTCGGTTGATCGCATGAAAGAAGAACTTGTTAAGAATTTTGTAAACTTCGAATTAAATGAAAAATACGCGATGATGGATTTCTTCAACCTACCATCTATCCCGACTGCTGACTTAACTCAGTACATGGCCGATTCTAGTTATTTAAAAGGTTTTGAAGTGGGAACGAACGCTTCAAACAACTTGACGGTAAACTTAAAGAATTTCGACTATACGCTAAATCTTGGCAAAAAGGAAAACATTGTCGGTTTACGCTTTATTCCCGGCGTCGCATTTAATGCAACATTAGGGCGCGGTGTATGGAGTGGTTTTGGTGTTCAGTTCATTCGTAAAGAGAAAGATAAAAAGGAAAACCAATATGAACTTTGTACTGCGGGAATTCAGTTCGAAGAATTAAAATACAACGCGATGCTAACTAAAGACCAAAACATTCAAAAGTCCTTCCGTGGTTTAGCTTCTGACATGGCTCCTCCGGGTATGCCCAAGGGTATGAAAGCCAAATTAGAAAAACAGAAAGAAGTTATATGGAAAAAAGATTTAGGACCTGACGAAAAGAACTGGAAAAAACAGGCCTACGGCACATGCCAAACTCTTTTCAAAGACTCTGAGAAAACGGATTTATATAAAACAGAATTTGAATTTAGAACTTTCAAAGCGGAGTAAGCCAACGGCCCATTAGACACCATGGGTGTAGGACCATAAAATGAAACGTACTACCTCAAAGAAAAAAACAATTCTGTCTTTAAGGATTGGCGAAAATTTGTATACGTTGGCGCAGATTAGGACAAACTCTTTGGTTGAATTCTTTGATGTATTCCGCAGTTCTCCGCAATGGGAAGGGGTTAATCTCAACAAAGCACCTATTGTCTTTTGTGCGTTTGCCGCAGAAAAACGTTTCAAATGTTTGATTACAGAAATGATATCGGATGATGTGGTTACGCCTAACGAGCGTCCATTGCAACGTCTGATGTTGTCTTCGATTATCGAAGCGAACGACAAGTACGGAGCTGATCTGGTTGAACTCGACGAAAGTTTCGAAAGTACTAAAGCCCGCGTGATCAAAAAGGATTTAGACCCCGAAAAAGATCGCAAAACCATCTACGAATATGAACTGACCGGTATGATTGGATCGGCCGATAAACTGTGCACGCGACTGCATCGTTATGTCGAGACGGGTATAAACTGGGATGACTCTAAAAGCTTTCTTTTTAAAGGTATCCCTTTGCCGCCGCCGTCGCGAGGCAAATAATCAGCTCCGCTTGAATCACTTCGAGACTGATAAGGAATTTTTTTAAGAATTCTTATGCATAATATATCCTCAGATCCAGCACCAGTCAAAAAAAGTAGATTCCATTTTTGAATAGTCGATAAAGCTAGGAAAGTATCTGGCAGATAGTTTTACGGATAGTTCGACCACACCTTAACGAGTTTTTCATCTTGAGCGATACTCTCGGGGGTAACTAATTCATCTTCGAGTATTAAGTTCCAGCAGTCTTCAAATTTTTTTGATTTACCTCTACAAACAGGATGGCGACGCCAACGTTTTTCAACTAACTTTCGTACCACCAAATTATCTGTATCAAGTTCTTTTACTTTCTGTCGTTTTCCTATTTTTAAATGTGAATTTTCATAGGCTAATGCCACAAGTTCACTGCAATAGATTTCGTCATTTTTTGAACTAAAAAAAATGTCGTATCCACGACCGATATACGATTTTGAATGAGCCACTACTTCTTTTCCCTTTTTTGCATCCATATCCTTTAATCGAAAAACCGAGTAACGCCCCAACTTACCTCGATCAATCCATTTTTCAAAAGGTGTTCTGCTAACTTTTGAAATGGCTTCAATTACGTACATATTTTTTCCATCAACTTCTACTATGCCAACATGACTATAAACGCTTTTACTAGCCCACATTATTGCGTAGGATTGTGTCGACCTTGATGTTTGAAATATAATATCGCCAGATCTTAATTCTGGCTCAGCGAAACCGGCAGAAGCAATAGAAAGTAAAAATATGAAAAAACAGATTCTCTTAGTCAAATTTACAACCTCTCATTAAAACTACTAAACCTAAGTTTTTTGGTCTAGTGAATTATTCAAAGGGTCTTAACTAGACAGTTCAATACCAACCTTTGATCAATATCAAATGACTTTGAAAATGGAACTTAACTCCAAACACTTTAAGCGACTTGGTTTTTTGCCTGACCTAGTTCAAGATCGATTGTGAAGGTCGTGTTCTTCTTTGTTGAATCGTAAAAGAATCGACCTTGTGAATCTTCGACCATCTTCTTAGATAAGCTTAATCCAAGGCCTGTGCCCTTGCCTGGATCTTTCGTAGTAAAAAAAGGATTCATGACTTTGGCGGCGATGTCGGCTGGAATACCTGATCCAGAATCTACAACGCAAATCAAACAACGATCATCTTGTTTAGTAACTTCGATACGAATCCACCGTTCTTGATGGGTCTCGATAGCATCGACACTGTTATTAACTAAATTCAAAATAACTTGGGAAATTTGCAACGGTTTCGCATTTACGTAGATAGGTTCAGTCTGATCAAATGTAAATTTAACGTCAGACACTGCTAATTTCTGCGCATACAAATCGCGTGATTCATTAATAAGCTGAACTATATCGAAGTGCTCCATGGAATCAAAACTGCCTTGGCGTGCCAGTTTTTTCAGACCATTTATGATATTTGAAATTCTAAATACCGTACGCTCTATTGTTTGTAGTTCTTTGGTCACGATCGCTGGCGGATCATTGCGCTCAATTTTTTTCTGCGCAATAGTCAATCGACCCAAAATAATCGTAAGTGGATTATTGATTTCGTGAGCAATTCCACTGGCCATTTCACCTAATGAAGCCAATCGACTAGATTCTTCTAATAAAACCTGAGTTTTTTTCATTTGAGTGATATCAAATCGAATGGCCACATAATTCACGACTTCATTTTTTTCATTTACAATGGCTGATATTGTTGATTGAACCCAATAAAGCTCACCATTCTTTCGGCGATTTTGGATCTCGCCAGTCCAAACTTGGCCTTGCTTTAATTTTTCCCACATCGTTTTGAAAAATTCAGGTTTGTGATACGCGCTGTTAATTATTCGGTGATCCTTACCCAACAACTCGGGCAACGAATAACCCGAGATCGAACAAAAGTTTTCGTTTGCAAAAACGATTTTACCTTTTGTGTCTGTTATACTGACGATGGCGGATTGATTTAAGGCCGACATCAATTGATCAAAATAATCACCTTGTATCATATTGAATTCTTCGGCCTATTGACGGAAATACTAAAATCGCTATTTCTTGAGGTCCAGCTCTTGCCAGCGTGTAAACAATGTATCGATCTTTTTAGAGGTCTGGTCCATCTCGACAAAGATCTCATAGGTCCGTTTAGAATCGGCCAAAGTCGCCTCTTGCAGGGACTCGTTTTTCAATTTCTCTAACTTTTCCTCTAGTTGCGCGATGTCTTTTTCAATCGTTTCAAGCTCTCGAGTCTCGTTAAAATTTAACCCTTTTTTAGCAGCGGGTTTCTTATCTTTTTTGGCAGACTGCTTTTCTTGTTCTTTCAGTAGATTCGCACGCGCGTAATAGTCTTCCCACTGGAAGTAATCGCTGAATAACTGAATCGGCTCCGGTGGGTCCATGTACATAATTTGATTGCAGCTGACATCCATAAAATAACGATCATGGGTCACTAAAATGATGCCGCCTGGAAAATCAGCTAACGCTTTTTGCAACGAAGCTAGGGATTCAAAATCTAAATCATTCGTTGGTTCATCCAACAGTAATAATTGGCTTTCTTCCAGCATTAACTGCGCAATACGAATCCGACTCTTCTCGCCACCCGACAATTTCTCGACTGGCAAATCCATTTGATCATAGCTAAATCCAAAACGCTCTAGGTAAGACTTCGCATACAGATGTTCGCCTTGATATTTAACGTAGTCCCCTTGCGGGCAAATGTTTTTCAAAACTGACGCTTTAGTGTCCAATGTTTGTTTCGTTTGTTCGAAGTAGGAAATCTTCACACCATCAGTCAATTGCACAGTGCCTTTATCCGGGGTCAATTGATCCAAGATAAGTTTTAGCAATGTACTCTTTCCTGAACCATTACGTCCCAAGATTCCAAGTCGCGTGGTGCCAGATATTAATAAATTCAAATCGGTAAAAATATTTCTATTTTCATACGAAAAATCTAGGTTTTTGATTTCTAGCAATTTCTTAGGTGTCCGTTTGTCGCCGAAATCAAAATCGAAACTCTTGTTTGAAACTTTTTGTTTTAAACCCTCTAGTTCACTTTTGATAACCGCATGATTTTGAATTCTGTATTTTTGTTTTGTCTGACGAGCTTTAGCGCCTCGACGGAGCCATTCTGTTTCTCGAGTTAACGTATTTTTCAATTTCTCCACTGTCGAACGTTGCTGAGCAATCAATTGTTCTTTTCGCTCTAAATGTTCCGCCAAATCTCCATCAGTGACTAATAAAAATTTAGGATTCTTTTTATCTAAATCGAAAATTTTCGTGCATGTTCTTTCTAGAAATAATCGGTCATGGGTTACAAGTACGTACGTTAAACCTGAATCTCGTAAAAAATCCTCGATCCAAATAATAGAATCAACATCCAAGTGATTCGTCGGCTCATCCAGAAATAAAACGTCAGGCTTTTTTAAAATTTCGGCGGCGATACCAATACGCTTTTGCAGCCCACCTGAACACTCGGAAAATAATAGGTCTTCAGAAAGATTATTCAGCTCCAGCTTTGATAAAGTTTGCAGTAGTTCTGCGTAATCCGGTTCGATTTCAAGTAAATGCATAAACCAGGATTGAGAATCATCCATATCCACGGTTTGCTGTAAGAAACCAACTCTAAGTCCCTTACGATGAACAACATCCCCTTTATCTGGTTTAATTGTCTGCGCCAATATTTTAAACAGTGTGGATTTACCGGCTCCGTTGGGACCGATCAATCCCACTTTATCGCCTTCAAAAATTCCGCATGCTAAGTCAGAAAACAAAGTACGGCCGCCGAACGAATGACTCAATTTATTTGCTGACACTAGTAAACTCACTCGACGATCTCCACGGTTTCTTCTTCATTTAGTTGAATCAATATACGTTCTGCTAAGATGCGATTAAAGCCTTTAATTTGAGCAATTTCTTCGGCACTAGCTATCTTAATATCATCTAAAGAATCAAAGTGCGTAAGTAAAGCTTTCTTTCGTTTTTCGCCCAATCCAACGACAAAGTCGAGCTCGCTCGAAAGCGTACGTTCTTCACGTAGTTTTCGATGGAAAGTAATGGCGAATCGATGAGCTTCATCGCGAATATTGACTAAGATATTCAAACCATCCGCCTGTTGCCTAAAAAATACCGGGTTTTGTCGTCCCGGCAGGAATACACGTTCTTCAGAAGCCTCGACTTCAGCCGCTTTGAAATCGCGCTTTACACGCGCTTTTGCTAAACCCACAACAGGAATATGCTGCTTTCCTAGCTCACTGAGTATTTTCACAGCTTGGCTTAGCTGCCCCTTGCCACCATCGACAACGATCAATTGTGGTTCATCCCATTCGGAATGTTTAAACCGTCGTGATAGAACTTCGTACATTGACGCAAAGTCATTCTGGCCCTCCACCGTTTTAATTTTGTATCGACGGTAGTGGTCCTTGGCCGGCAAGCCGTCTTCGAACACAACTTGCGACGCCACGGTTTCGGTACCTTGAAAATTCGAGATGTCGTAACACTCAATACGATGCGGGCGAGTTAACAGTTCTAATTTGTTTTTAATTTCATCAAGTCCAACAAATTTTTCTTCATTTTCTGTCAAACGTTTTTCAAAATGAGAAATCGCATTTTGTTTACACATATCTAAAAGTTTTCGACCTTTTTCATCGGTAGGATAGCGGACAGAAATTTTACGTTCTGTTCTGAACTCTAGAACATTTTCCAAAAGTTTATTGATATCATTTCCAAAATCACTACCAACCAATACTTCATCAGGAACAATATTTTCTTCGTAATACTGATTGATGAAGGAGACAAACCATTCGCGTTCGTCTTCTAACGTATCGATGGGATTGACATCCAAAAATTGCGATCGGTTACCGATGATGCGCCCACTGCGAAAGTGAAGAGTCTCAACGATACAACCGCGTTCATCACCGTAATAGGTGAATACATCCAGGTCTTTTTCAAAGCTTTCGTTAATAACGGCTTGTTTCTGCAAGATGACTTTGATCGATTCAATAGAGTCACGGATCTTCGCCGCCATTTCAAATTTTTCTTCTTCCGCCAGCTGATGCATACGTTCAGCCAAATGCTTTAAAACTTTTTTATTCTGACCTTTTAGGAAATGTAACGCCCCTTCCACATCTAGTGCGTATGTTGGCTGATCCACGTAGCCTACACATGGCGCTGTACAGCGGCCAATTTGGTACGTCAGACAGGGACGCTTGCGTGAATTAAACACGCCATCAGAACAATCGCGAATTTTAAATGTGCGATTCAAAAACTTAATCGTTCCAAAAACAGCGGAACCACTTGTGTAGGGACCAAAATAGACATGTTCGTCTCGCTTTACTTTTCTGCTTAAATACAGGCGCGGAAATTTATCTCCCAATGTAAGCTTAATGTACGGATATGACTTATCGTCGCGCAAACGAATATTATATTTCGGTTTATGTTTCTTAATTAAAGAAGCCTCAAGTAAAAAAGCTTCGACTTCTGTTTTTGTCAGAATGTATTCAACCGCGTGAATGTTCTGAATCAATGCCCGTGTTTTTCCGTTGTGATCCAGGTTTTGAAAATAACTACGTACACGATTACGCAGGTTTTTGGCTTTACCGACGTATATAATTTTCTGCACATCATTCTTCATCAGATAGACGCCGCTTTGGACTGGATATTCCTTTACCAGTTCTTTCAATTCTTCAAAACGTCCACTGGGCGGCTTACTTGCCATCAGCTGGCTCTCCACCACTGCCGCCGACAGATCCTTCACGAACTCCCAGTTCCATAATTTCAAGTCGTCGAATCTCGTCACGAACTTTTGCAGCTTCTTCGAAATCCAAAGACTTCGCCAGTTTTTTCATTTTCTCGCGCAGTTTTCCGATTTCTTTTTGCAGGCTTTCAGGAGGTATCAATTTCCCTGTTTTTTCTTTCTGCTTATAGTCTTCTTTCAACTGTTTCAAATTTAGTGATCCGTCAAACATTTCACCAATACCTTCGCTGATCTTTTTAACGATCGACGCCGGAGTGATTCCATTTTTTTCATTGTGTTCCATTTGAATGCGACGACGACGTTCTGTTTCACCCATTGCTTTTCGAATTGAATCTGTCACTGTGTCGGCGTATAGAATCACTCGGCCATTGACGTTACGAGCCGCCCGACCAATGGTTTGAATCAATGAGCGCTCTGAACGCAGGAAGCCTTCTTTATCGGCGTCTGTAATACAAACCAAGCTTACTTCAGGAATATCCAAGCCTTCCCTCAATAAATTGATACCGATCAGGACATCAAAAACACCCAGTCGTAAATCTCGAATAATCTCACTTCGTTCCATCGTGTGAATTTCGCTATGAAGGTATTTTACTTTAACATTCATTGATTCAAAAAACTCAGTAAGATCTTCGGCAGAACGTTTCGTTAGGGTTGTGATCAACACCCGCTCTTTCTTTTCAACACGAATCCGAATCTCTTTTAGTATATCATCAACTTGAAATTTCACAGGACGAATCTCAACGACTGGGTCGATTAATCCGGTAGGTCTGATAATTTGTTCAACGATAATGCCTTCACTTTTTTCAAGTTCGTAATTGGCTGGAGTGGCTGACACATAAACGACTTTATCCATATTCTTTTCAAATTCTTGAAAATTCAGTGGGCGATTATCCAATGCCGAAGGCAAACGAAACCCATGTTCAACAAGTGTGGTTTTACGCGCTCGATCACCTCGGTACATAGCTCCCAATTGAGGAACTGTAATATGGGATTCATCGATTATTGTGATAAAATCAGGTGGAAAATATTCAATCAAAGTTGGAGGCGCTTCACCGGGACCGCGTCCAGTTAAGTGACGCGAATAGTTTTCGATCCCCTGGCAAAACCCCATGTGCTCGATCATTTCAATGTCATAATAAGTACGCTGTTCTAAACGCTGGGCTTCTAGAAATTTCATTTGCGTCTTAAGCTCTGGTAATCTCACTAAAAGCTCATCTTGAATTGTTTTAATGGCACGTTTTAAGTTATCTTCTGTCGTTGCGTAGTGGCTGCCGGGATAGATTCCGACTTGATCTAAGTCACCGACAACTTCACCCGTCAATGGATCGAACCAAGAAATACGTTCAATATAATCTCCAAAAAATTCGACACGAATCGCTTTTGAATCTTCATAAGCCGGAAACAGTTCAACGATATCTCCGCGAACTCGGACTGTTCCTCGATGAAAATCAACGTTATTACGTTCGTACTGAATGCGAATCAATTCACGAATAAAATCATCACGCCGCATTTCTGTGTCACGAACGACATGAACCATCATATTCTCGTAGGCCTCAGGTGAACCCAGACCATAGATACAAGATACACTGCTGACTATAATTACATCGCGACGATCAAACAGAGACCGAGTTGCTGAATGCCGCATGCGATCTATCTGATCATTAATTGCAGAATCTTTTTCGATATAGGTATCTGTAGACGGGATATAGGCTTCTGGCTGATAGTAGTCATAGAAACTAACGAAATATTCAACTGCATTTTGCGGAAAAATTTCTTTAAACTCTGAATAAAGCTGAGCTGCCAATGTTTTGTTTGGTGCCAATATAAGTGCGGGGACATTCATCTGCTCTATTACGTGAGCCATGGTAAAAGTTTTACCACTACCGGTAACTCCAAGCAGAGTCTGATGTTTAATCCCACGACGAAAATGATCTACAAGCTGTTCGATGGCTTTTGGTTGGTCTCCAGATGGTTTGAAACTAGAGACTAATTTAAAGTTATTAACAAACTTTTTAGTCTGCCCTTTCGTTCCACCATTCGCTTTCGACATTATCCTATTCCTCTAGCAAAGGATAATAGTACCTAGTTTGACTAAAAATAGAAAGGAATTTCGAGAAAACCTATTAATCCAAGAACTGGCTCCTTAGCTTGCGGCTAAGAAGCTAAATTCTATTGGAAAGACAG
>CAWVRN010000023.1:0-74371 GCA_963932905.1 uncultured Bdellovibrio sp. | reverse complement strand
AGCGTGTTGAATCTTTCTGGATTTTAGAGAGCACGTTTTAAATTCACTTGATTTGACGATATTTTACTTGCCTTAGCCGCAGGCTAAGGGACCAGTTCAAACTGTCTTAGCTTTTCCTACCACGTCAGAAAAAACTTTGATATAAAACAAAATCAGAAAATTTTTTAACGATCGCTAGACAAAGGTGTCTTCTGTTTCAATTTAGAATCAAGAAACCTTGACTCAATCTCCAGCCGCTAGATTCCGATTCGTCACATGTTAGAAATCAATTCGGGGGATCCGTGAGTCTGTTTAAAAAAATAATTTTAGTAATTACGCTTTCAGTGGTCTTGTCATCAGTAATTCAAGTCTTTACATCTGTTCGCCAAATTTCCAACTTGGGTGAATCCGATTTAGTTAGTAAATCCCGAGCGATACTATCCCGATTGGAAAAAACAGCTACCTATGTGGCTACCCAAGGTGGTCTTACTGATGTTATTCAAAAAATGAAACTGGCTTATCCCGACGGCAATTTACCACCAGAAGCAAAACGCGTGGTACTTAATCAAGTTCCGATATTTGCAGCATTGATGGTTGGTTCTGATGGCGCCAAAGAAGAAGGTTACGAATTTCGCGCATTCAGCAATGAACCACGCAACACTAAAAATAAAGCGACGTCTAAAGAGTCTGAAATTCTAAGGCAGTTTGAAACCGATCCTGAAAAAAAAGAAATTATTGAAACAACCTCGGATATGGTTATCGTGTATCGCCCAATTCGACTTTCTGAAAAACGAGGATGTTTAAATTGCCATGGTGATCCGAAAACATCCCCTTGGGGTAACGGCAAAGACATTCTTGGTTTTAAAATGGAAAACTGGTCTGATGGGCACCTGCATGCCGCATTTGCTGTCATTCAATCAAAAGATTCTGCAAAAGCGGCTATTTCCGAAGGACTTATTATTTTCTTAGTATTTAGTTTAATTGGTTTGGCGATTTCTATCGGTGTTGCCATGATGATCACTAGTGCTTCCTTCAAAAATCTGGCTACTATCAACGAACAATTAAATACCGTGGGATCGGCATTGTATACAGCCGGTGAAGAAATTCAAAGTTCTTCGCAGTCTTTAAGTAATGCGGCCACCGAAGCCGCGGCATCCATTGAAGAAACCTCGGCCTCAACAGAAGAAGTATCTAGCATGATTAGACTAAATGCTAACAATTCATCTCAAGCAAAAGACTTGGCCAACGAATGCCAGGCGCAAGCCCAAGAAGGTCAAAATCAAGTTAACCAATTAATTAAATCAATGGATGAGATCGCAAACTCTTCTAAAAAAATTGAAGAAATCACAAACGTTATAGATGACATCTCTTTCCAAACAAACCTTCTAGCGCTCAATGCAGCTGTCGAAGCAGCTCGCGCGGGTGAACAAGGTAAAGGTTTCGCCGTAGTTGCAGAAGCAGTTCGTACACTCGCTCAAAAGTCTTCTATCTCTGCGAAAGAAATTTCGAGTCTAATTAAAGAAAGCGTCGATAAAATTCAGAAGGGTTATGACATCGCCAAAGAAAGTGGCCAATCTTTAGATCGCATTGTCATCGCAGTACAAAAAGTAAATGTACTGAATTCGGAAATAGCCAACGCGTCTCAAGAGCAATCGACAGGGATGGAAGCCATCAACCGTTCAGTACTGGAACTTGACAAAGTAACGCAGTTAAATGCAGCTAGTGCTGAAGAGGTCGCTAATGCGAGTGATTCATTGAATTCGCAAGCTCATAAATTGAAAGAACAAATGGAGAGCCTAACTCGCACTATCGTCGGCATGAAATCTGTTCCAAACAACATGTCTGAAAACAAATCAGAAAAAATCAATACATGGTCAGAAAAAGGAAAAGCAGTAAAAAAAGCGTCCTAGTTTCCACGAACGCAAAGGCCTTGCATATGAACATGGTTGGTCCAAGAAAAGAATCCATGTTCTGAATACGATTTTGTCGCAATACCCGTAACGGTCCCACCTACACATTGACCTTGCAGTTGTGTGTAGGCACGATCGACATAATTAGTTTCCTGTGTAAATCCCATCACCACAAATTGACTTCCTCGGGCTTCAACTGGCTTGCCAGACGCGGCATTGGTGTATGGCTTAAAATCAGATATCGGAACCTGATGAACACTATACGTACACCCGATAAAAGTCGAAAAAGTAAGCGTGAAAATTAAAAGAAGTATTTTCTTTGTTATCATTGTACCGCCGCTGCCTCTGATTCAACTCCAGACTCCTCGCCACCAACATCGGTTGGTTTACGTTTTCTATTTAGCTCATTGGCAGACGCCATTTTTCCCGGCAGACAAAAACCGCTAGCACTAACTCTACTTTTCCAAAAGATATACAAGAAGTAGTTGATTGATTCTGACTTAGTCAAAACGCCGCTTACGGTTCCATTCGGACACTGAGTTTTCAAATCGGAGGTAATTGAGTTTACATAGTCATTATCAAAATTAAATCCCATAAAAATGAATCGTTCCGAAGCGGCAGCCACTCGTTTGCTGCGATCTGCTGGTACCGACGTCAACGAAACAGAATTCAATGATACGCATCCATTAAGTAACACCAGCACCATAGCTAACAAGCCAAATTTCATAAATTTTCCCTTTTGCTTTTTAAACAAAAGCCTTTAATTTTAACAATCTCACCTTTTACTACCGGATATTCTGCTGTTTCACGTATGCTCATCAAGCCAGTGATGCGACCACTTGGACATTGTTCACGCACTTTATTTTCTAGGTGATCAACATAAGTGATGCTATACACACCGGCCCCCGTATGCGGACCCATTTGAAAGTATTGAATCGCTGTCAGAGCATCATTGGCCTTATCTGAACTATTTTTATCCATCAAAATACGGCCTGTAGACTTCACATCATTTAGATCGATACCGAATTCGCTGACTTTGATTTCAAAGGGAACAGACACCAAATCCGGCGAACTTTCAATTTCACCAATCTGAACGCTGTGTAAAACGGCGCAGCTAGAAAGAACCGCCGCGCACGTAAACAAAAGTAGGAATACTTTTAACACTAACTATTGTCCCGGCATTTTGACTTGAGGCGGAGTTACAGTCGGCGCTGTCACCGTCGGTGGAGTCACAGGAGGCGCCTTAACTTGAGGCGCTTTTACATCTGGTACCTTAACTTCGGGAACTTTCACGCTACCAGCAGCTGCTTTAACTTGATCAGCTGTATTGGCCGTAGCCGCTGTCGCCGCTTTTGCATTTGAACCAGCGGCTTGAACAGCGGCCGCTCCAGATGCGTGTGCCGTAGCGGCACCTTGTTGAACTTGATTTGCACCAGCCGCTGTTACTGCTTTTAACTTACCAGTATCTGCGTGTTTCGCCGCCGTTTGTTTAGCAGCCTCCGCTTGCTTTTGTGCAGCGGCAACTTTATCGGCTTCGACTTTTTTCTTATCATCAAGCGCTTTTTGAGCGGCTGCTACTTTAGCTGCTTCTGCATTTTTTCTAGCATCCATTTGTTTTTGCGCGGCTGCGGCTTTATCAGCTTCGGTTTTTTTCTGGGCTTCTAAATTTTTCTGTGCCGCTGCGGCTTTCTCCGCTTCAGCTTTCTTTTGATCTTCCGCGGCTTTTGCTGCCGCTGCTGCCTTATCTGCTTCTGCTTTTTTATGAGCTTCGACTTCGGCTTGTTTTTTTGCTAAATCTTCACCTGCTTGGTTAACTGAATTTCCGGCGTTGTTTAATGCTTTCGCTGCATCGCCAAAAGGATTTGCTTGAACTGTAGAAACACCAAGAATCAATAAAAGAGACAACATGTTTTTCATAAACTTCCTTTTCGAAAAATTATTCGACTCTTAAATTATATGTGAAGTTTAGTACGGGATCAATGTTCTGACTATTTCGCAGGACCTAACAGTGACATTCCAGTTTTCCAATTATCACCCGCACCTAATGTGAGGAAGATGTCACCGGGTTTTAAAATCTTCTTAAGGCTTTCAATTTTAGAGGCATTATTAGGAATATAGAATTTATGATCTATACGAATTTCTTCGTACAAGCGCTTGGCAGTGATATTAGGGATCGGCGATTCACCGCCGGCATAGATATCCGTTAGCACTAAAACATCCGTTAGGTAGAAACAATTGATAAATTCATTCCAGCAACTTTGCGTGCGCGAATACCGATGAGGCTGAAACATCGTCACCAGCCTTTGGTCTGGAAACTTTTCTTTAAAGGCTTCAAGAACAGCGCGAACTTCAGTCGGATGATGACCGTAGTCATCGTAGACTTGCACAGTTCCCATAGAACCTTTGAACTGGAAACGTCGATCCACGCCTTGGAAATTTTTTAAACCTGCCAAAATCGTATCAACAGGAATGCCGGCTTGATAGGCCGCCACAAAAGCAGCCAACGCATTTAAGGCATTATGTCGGCCCGGAACCTGCAAGGACAATCGGCCCACAAAAGTTTCCTTAGTTGTCTTTTTATCATGAGTAAAAATATCATATTCGCTTTTCTCGCCTTTCAAGTAGAAATCATTTTCAGGTGAAAAGCCGTAGAAAAAAATCCGTTTAGGAAAATTTTCAAATAATTTTTTTGTTACTTTATCGTCGCCGCAAACGACAACCGATCCATAAAAAGGAATACGTTGAGCAAATTGCGAGAACGATTTTTGAACATTTTCAAACGTTTTATAAAAATCTAAATGATCTGAATCTATATTTGTAATAATAGAAATTTCCGGAGTCAGTTTATGAAAACTGCCGTCGCTTTCGTCAGCTTCAGCGATCATCCATTCACCGCTGCCAAGTAATGCCGTTGACCCGATTTTTTCAAACCGACCACCTACAACAATCGTAGGACTTAAATTTGCTTGTAAAAACACAGATGAAATTAAACTGGTGGTTGTTGTCTTGCCATGAGTTCCAGCGACAGCGATACCTCGCTTTGAACGCATAATTTCGCTTAATGCTTCTGCTCGTGGAATCACCGGAATTTGTTTTGCTTTAGCGGCGATCCACTCTGGATTATCCTGCTTAACGGCTGAACTATAAACGACCACGTCTACATCACCCAAATGTGATTGATCATGGCCGATAAAAACACGAATGCCTTTACGTTTTAAATCTTCTGTGTTTGCATTTTCAGATAAATCACTACCACTGACTTCATGACCCATGTTCTTTAGTAGTTCGGCCAAACCGCACATGCCAATGCCACCGATACCAATAAAATGAAACTTTGATTTTTTAAATGTCATCAGACTACTCGTTATCAAATTGCAGATTAATTAACTTTTCCGCGATCTTTCTTGCCGCCTGTGGCTGATAAAACTGCTGAACATTTTCACTCATTTTTCTTAATAGCCCAGGTTGTCCGCGAAGCTCTCCGATTAAATTAAAAAGAACTGCCGGGGTCAAATCTTTTTGTTCAATTAAGCAAGCCGCATTTTTATTAACTAGGGATATTGCATTCTTTTTTTGATGATCATCAGCCGCCGACGGCAGTGGAACCAAAATGCTTGGTTTTTTAGCCGCAGCCAATTCGGCCAGGGTACCGGCTCCCGCGCGGCAAATCACTAAATCAGCCCAAACATAGTAGGTTTCAATATCGTACAGGTATTCCATGACTTTTACATTAGGCTGTTCACCGTAGGCGTCTTTGATATTTTGAAAATCGTGTGGACCCGTTTGATGGACAATTTCAATACTATCCAGTGAGTTTGTCTTAACCATTTCGGCAACGCAGTTATTGATAGCACGCGCCCCCTGAGACCCACCAAACACTAAAATTTTAAATATCTTTTCGTCGTCTTTTTTTGGTTCAAGCAAGTTCAGTTTTTCAATTTCTTCGCGGACTGGTAATCCCAGAACTTCAAACTTCTTTGCCTTCATATGTTTTCGACTTTCATCAAAAACTAAAAATGTTTTGCGGACAAATCGAGCTAGCATTCGGTTTGTCATGCCGGGATGAGCATTTGGTTCCCACAATGCTGTTGGAATACCTAAAACAGAACTAGCTAAAACAAATGGTCCTGAAGCATATCCACCGACGCCTAAAACTAAAATAGGTTTCTTTTCGATAACCAAGGCCAACGATTTTACAAATGCCCAAGGGAGCTGGAATACAGTTTTCAATTTTCTAAAAAAACCACCTTTGTAGTTTAACTTTCCAACGGAAATAAAAGAAATTACAAATCCATGTTTAGGAATAATTTTGGATTCTAAGCCATCTGGAGTTCCAACAAATTCAACTTTTAAGTCAGGATTTAGATTTTGGACGGCTTTGCCAATGGTGAGGGCGGGATAAATGTGCCCACCTGTTCCCCCACCGGCGATAATTATTGTTTTCAATTCAAACTTCTTTCCGTATTTTTCTCGATGTTAACAAGCACACCGAACAAAAACATAAATACCACTAATGAACTACCGCCGTAACTTAAGAACGGCATCGTTAATCCTTTAGTTGGGAATAATCCCATAGTCACACCTGCATTAATAAGTGAATTCAAACCAAACAAAACACCACTGCCAATACATATTGATTTGTAAAAAGCAGACTTAGTTAGAATTCCAATTTGAAAAATACGAAATACAATATAAGCATATAAGCTCATTAAAATAACTAAACCTATAAAACCTAGCTCTTCCCCATAGACAGCTAACGTAAAATCCGTATGTGCTTCAGGAAGAAAGAACAATTTTCCTTGGCCATTTCCTAATCCTGCACCACTGATACCACCAGAATGAAAACTCAACATGGATTGAATTACCTGAAATCCTTTACGTTCTGGATCCGACCATGGATCCAAAAAGGCAGCAATACGGGCACGGCGGTAATCGACACGCATCACCAGAAAATAAAATGCTGGCATCGAAACAGCGGCACCACCCGCAATCCACTTCCACGATAAACCTGATAAGAATAACAAACTCACTGTCGTGACAAAAAGAATCATAAAGCTGCCGAAATCAGGCTGCTTCAACAACATTCCAAACGGAGCTGCTAGTAATACAAATCGAGCCACCAAACTACGTTGGCTAATCCAATTTTTTTCAGAAAATAAAATAGTCGATAGGAAAAATATCAAACTCATTTTTAATAACTCAGCTGGTTCAAAACGAAACCCAAACGGCAACTGAATCCAGCGAATAGCGCCGCCAACTCGAACGCCGACACCTGGGATTAATGTTAATGCCACTAACGACATTGAAACAACCCACATAACCCAGCTTAATTTCTCAAACCACTCTAAACGAATTTTGAAAGCTACAAAAAAGGCAATAAAACCGATCATGGTAAACAAGATTTGTTTTTTTAGAAAAAACAATCCATCACCATAATTTTCAAAGGCAAATATGTAACTAGAACTATAAACTTGAACTATTCCTAGCCCTACTAGTGTTAGCATGGCTAGAAACAGGTTCGACGATAACGCTCTTAGCATTTAGTTTTAATCTAACCCATCCACAGGTTTTGCACTGGATGCAGCTGGTGATTTACCTTTTTGGTAATTGCAGCAATAAACGATACCGAAAATATCAGACGCATTTTTATAATTAGTCATTGTGTAAGGTTTATTTAAATCACATTTTTTTGTCATTTGCAGAGTTAACTCAACATCGACGTCGTTGTGAGCATCGCCGTTAACGAATTCGCAATAGTGACCTGTGGTTGCGGCCACTTTAGTTTTCTCTTCTTGTCTGGCTTTATAGGTGGTTGAACAACCTGAAAATAGAACTGTGCTTGCTACTACAATCCCTACCAAATTCCTTTTTGATAACATGGACGTCTCCTTATATTTGTCTTAAATAGATTATAAGATAGATAAGGAAACGTCTATATCAAAACTGATTATTGGAACTTCTTAATAATCTGTTTGAAGTAGTCTCCGCGTTCCTCGTAACTATCAAACATATCATGAGATGAACAACCCGGACTTAGCAATACGATATCGCCAATCCTAGTCTTATGGAATGCTATCAACACCGCTTCCTCAAAAGTACCGATCAAAAAAGTTTCCGAAAAATCGCCCAACTCGCGATTAATTCGTTCTTTGGCTTCACCGACCAGGATCAAAGTCTTGACCTTGCGTTTGATCATATTTCTTAATGGTTCGTAGTTTAGATTGGTATCCTTACCACCCATGATCAAAATCACGTTTTCATCGAAAGTATCCAATGAACGCAATACCGCGTGAACGTTCGTTGCTTTTGAATCGTTGTAGAATATGGCACCACGAACTTTACGAACGTATTCAATACGGTGAGGTAAATTTTCAAATGTATCGATCGTTTTTTGGATCGCTTCTTTGGTAGCTCCATGCTCACGCGAAACAAGTAACGCAGCCATGACATTTTCGATGCTGTGTTTACCGCGCATTTTGATGTTTTTAACAGAAAATACTTCTACATCAGGGCCTGTGCGAACACGAACTTCGTCCGTGATGTTTACAGCACCACCGATATTCATAATTTGTGGTTCTAATGCTTGCTTACGAGAGAAATAGAAGATCTTACCACGTTGAACCGCCGGATCACGCGCTAATTCAACAACGGCGTTATCATCTGCATTCAAGATTGATGTTGTCATTTGATTTGTGTTTCGGAATACGCGACGTTTAGCATTGATGTATTCTTCCATCGAACGATAACGATCTAAATGATTTTCCGCTAAATTTGTGAATACGATATTAGACGGATTGAACGTTTCCGTGTGCTCAAGCATGAACGCCGAAACTTCGATGATCACGACTTGTGCTTTTTCATTGAAACGTAAGTAGTCAGTTAATGGACGCTCATTCGATCCGCCTACCCAGCATGTGATACCGCTGTTTTTCAACATTGCTTCTGCTAAACGCGCGACCGTAGTCTTACCATTCGTACCCGTGATGCCCACCATTGGCTCTTTGATGAAACCTTGCGCGAATTCAAACTCGCCTGTGATTTTAATCCCTTGACTGCGGGCATATTCAAAGATTTTCAGGATAGGAGAAACACCCGGGCTTAAGATAACCAGATCTTGTTGCAAGAATGTTTTTGGTGAATGCGATCCCAATTCAAACTTGATAGGCATGCCTTCCAGTGGTTCTAACTGAGCCGATAGTTCTGGTTTTGATTTATGATCAGTAACAGTAACTTGCGCTCCATGCTGAGTTAAGAAATGGCATAGTGATACGCCCGTTTTTCCTAAACCCACAACCAGGATACGCTTGTCTTTCAATTCCGATAACTCTTTATACATATAGCCTCTTTCGCCTTTTAATTTTTTAAACCAACTATCTAATTTTCAACGTCGCTAAACTTAGAACTGCTAACAAGATCGAGATAATCCAGAATCGCACGATGATTTTAGTTTCTGTTAAACCTTTAAGTTCAAAGTGGTGATGGATCGGAGCCATTTTGAAAATACGCTTACCCGTTAACTTGAATGAAATGACCTGAGTGATCACGCTGAGTGCTTCGACAACGAAAACGCCACCAAGAATCACCATCAAAATTTCATTCTTAGTTAGAACAGCCATAGAGCCCAAGAATCCACCTAAGCTTAAACTACCCACGTCGCCCATGAATACTTGGGCAGGGTAAGTATTGAACCACAAGAATCCTAAACCAGCCGCCACAATAGTTGCGGCCACCGGAGTTAATTCTCCAGCACCCGAAACATGAGGAATTTGCAAGTAGTTGGCAATTCCTGCGTGTCCGGCTACGTAGGCAAACAAACCTAATGTTGTCGCAGAAATCACGACCGGAACAATCGCTAGTCCATCTAAACCATCAGTTAAATTAACGGCATTCGCTGTCCCTACGATGACTAACGATCCGAATGCTACATAGAAGTAACCTAGATCAAATTGTAATCCTTTAACGAAAGGAAAAACGATATTTGTTGAGAGGCCATGATAGGTAATCAAAACATACAACGTGACGCCCGCAATTAGGAACTCACCTAGCAAGCGAATTTTCCCTGACAAACCTTTTGTATTTTTCTTACTTACTTTTAAATAATCGTCGATGTAGCCGATAGCACCATATCCCCAAGTGACAATCAAAACTGCCCATACAAATGGATTTCGCATATCAACCCACAAGAAACATGGGATCAACGTAGACAATAAAATCAAGCCCCCACCCATTGTTGGCGTACCTGATTTCTTCTTATGTGTCTGTGGACCATCATCACGAATCGATTGTCCATAATGGCGTTCAATCAGGCGACGAATGAAAATAGGTCCCCAAATTAAACTTAAGAAAAACGCGGTAAAGAAAGCGATGAAAGTTCTTACTGTGATGTATCTGAAAATGTTAAGGGCAGAAAATTCGTTACTGAGCGAGTAGAGCCACTGATATAGCATTAATCCAATTCCTTCTAGAGTTCAGGTGCAAATGTGATGTTTAGCATAGTTATTAAAAATTATGCAAGAGAAAAGTCTTATGTTATTGTTTTTACTTGGAAATGTGAAAATTCCTAGAGTCCAGCAGATGACGGAAGAGCTGACGTTGGGCCGACTGCGACAGCGCACTTTCGCGCCCCAAGAAACGATCCGAAGCGGGTAATGCTAGCCAATTAGCGATGGAACTATCCAAGTCCATGAACCAACCAGGGCCCAGTCTCATGGGCCGCGGCTGAACAGGAAAACCGTAGAGTTCTAACAACGCCCATATTTCATGAGCTTGTTCAAATGCGCCGCGGTTATCTTCCAAGGTATTGATTAAACGAATCCAGAAGGTCGAATAATATTTAAGCTTGGCCCTTTCCCCCGGATTTCCAGTTTTTGCCTTGTACACTTTGGGATGATCCCACTGATGCCAGATAGCAGTACTTTTAGACATTAATTGGACTTCAACAGGAATTCCATCAGGCATTCGTACAGTCACATGAACAGCTCGATAGAATCGCTCTTTTTGTTGATCCTCAATACCACCTTTGAATTCAATTTTTTCGATGGCTTGATCGTTTCCAAATCCTAATTGATTCCTAAAACGCCTACGAACATCAGGACTTTGAGGATTGCCCGGTACCAACAATTCAGAATCTGGTTCTAACATCAATCGCACACCAATAAAATCATCGAGTCGCTCGAAAGTAAAAATTTTGCCTTCAAGGGTATAGTCTTTAGCGCGATCAATAATTTTATTTCTTAAAGATTGAATATCTTTAATTCGAGTTTTCATCGAAGCACCGTATATTCTTGCAATCGTAGAAAAGTGGCGAGTGATATTTCGAAAACCTTTTACATATTCATCCAGTTTTGCCTTTGCAAAACCGCGATCGTTAATATTAATACCCTCAAACGACTCTTCGACATGTTTCCAGTCAGATACTAATTTGTACTCAAAACTCGTTCGATTGCCATTTTGAGTAGGCACAACGATCTCAAACCACTCCCCTTGTATGCGAGCTAAATCAGAAAGATTAGCATTTTGAATAAACTGCTGGGGGGCTTTTGGATTATAGAAGAAATAACAAGATAATGGGTCTCCAAAAGAGGTCATCGGTGTCAAAAATAATGACAGTAAAATCACAGCAAATGTACTATAGAGCGACTTACGTACTCCAAATTTCATAATTTACTTAATTTTGCAGGAACAGCGCCAGATTCAGGCTGTTTTTTTAAGAAGCTGACCTTTTTTATCGTCTAGATCCACGGGCAAAGTACGCAGGTCACTTTCAGGAAATCGACGAATTAATGTACCCGCCGAGTCCTTCACCAACACGAATCTGAGGTTGCCTTCAGTCAACACTTCAATGATCCACCCATGCTCTTTCACAAAAGGTAAACCTTTTAAATGATCTAAAGCTTGCTGGATTTCCTCTTCAGTCAGAGGTTGCTGATTTTTACGATTTTGATCATAGCCAGAATTACTACTAGGATCACGATCATGAGTCGAATCGGATTGAATCGTTCGTTCCGCTCTTTCGACATTCTTGACCGAATTTATCGCATTAGGGTTAAGCACACTCTTGATATTCATTACTAACCAGATCGGCTAGCAATGATACAAACTGAATAGACCTAAGTTTTAATTATTGTCCCTTAATCGTATCTTTGACTTGAGTACAGACTTTGACCGGGAATTTCTGGTTTTGATATTCAGAAAGGCCCTCAAAACAATACTCTACCATCTTGAACAGGTAAGGCATGTTATGAACGATCTTGAAAGAAATGATGTTGTTTTGCTTTTTAACTTCGTCAGATCCATCTTCTTTATAAGGAATCCGTACGACAAAGGAAACTTTTTTACCTTTCCATTTGCAACCTTCAAAGGAACGACAGTTGTTGTTAGCTACTTCCGCTGGAACCGCTTCCTCAAAGTTTTCCACTTTCAAACTATAGCACTCGATCGTTTGAACGGCACATAAACCCAAAGTATCCAAAAAGTTTTCAAAAGGTGTCGCTTGAATTTCGTCTTCTAAGTTTTCAAGCTTAACAGTTGTCGACAGTGCTTGCGATGCTGCCGTCGCCTTCTTCACAGAAAGAATGCGTTCACGAGACGATAACTTTGACTGAGTTCCGCTTTGAATTTCTTCTGATTGAATCACTAGGTGATGTTTAACGATATCGGCTTCGGTTTCAATGCTTGTCACCGTCATAGCTTTACCAAATGACTTTTGCATTGGCCCATAATTCAATGAAATGCTTTTTTCAATGTAAGCATAATCATCTTTCTTGATCGTCAGAATATTATCGTCACCCCAAGCTTCGACAACTGCTTTTTCATACTGGTCAGCGCTGACTTTTGCGCCTAAATCTTCTTCTAATTTTTTATTCTGATTGCACGATGATAAAACGAAAAATACAGCCAGAAAACAGACAAACTTCATACTGAATCCCAACCCCAAATCCACAGTGGTAATGGCAAAAGTGTTTTTAATTTTTGCGCGGTCTCAGGCTTAAAAATATCCTGAGTGTCAAAATCGATTGGCCCAAACAACAATGGGATCAAATCTTTTTCAGACTCAATCGTATATAAATCCCCATTGCAGCCAAATAAAATTCCGGCTTCATTTTTTTCAAACACGAAATCAGATACACCCACATTACGGAACGCTTTTTTGATTTTCATCGCCAAGCCTTCAAAATTAGTAATGCGAATCATTCCTAAATACCCTTCATTCACATAATCTGCGTACTTTCTAAGCTCGTTGATTAGATTTACAGAATGTCTTGGGGCAATAAAATGAAAAGGACGATTCTTAACGTGGCTGATATAGGCTAATAAATTCTTAATCGCCGTCACAGAACCACCCCATTCGTGGATGTAGTTACTTAGATCGGCGCCTTTACCTTCAATAGCATAACCCGCTAATGTACCGTTCAGATTCCAAATCGTATAAAGCTGAGTGTTAGGAATTGATAAGAACTTTCTAAATTCGTCTTGTGAACGAATGGTAGCAACAGAGTGTTGTGAATAAATCTTGGCTAGGGCTTCCACACTGACGTTTTTATCTTTTGAATATTTATACTGAGTGTAGTCATAAGCCATTGTTTTTTCGAAACTGAGTGAAATTTCATAACCACCCAATTCAAAACCTAACTTGCGATAGAAATCATATAAGTTTGTCCACAAAATCGCCACATCACAGTTTTGCTGTTTGGCTAAATTTAAGGATTCGTTCAAAATCTTATGAGACAATCCCTGGTTGCGAAACTCTTCATCTGTCACCACAGAACCAATAGCACCGACTTTATAAATTAGATGAGGCGATTTAACGATTAATGGTTTTAATACAGCATGGGAAACAACGCGATCTTCACTGACTACGATATTCATATTATGTCTATTGGCCAAATTAAGTGCCGTAGGATATTCTTTATCGATAGACCAACCATGCTCGGGGCGCAGCTTATGGTTTAGAAACTCCAGCACTTTTTCAAATTCTTTTTCATTCGGAATCTTAGGTCCTTCTAGCATGGGCACCCCTTTGCCTTTCAGTATAACTAAATTTTTCAGGCTTTAAGAGGTTTTATCCTGATTCTCGCCAAATATAAGACCGGAGTCCGTAGGACCTATTGACTCGGCCCTGGGCTAAAGTTATATGTTTTACCTATGGCAGATTTAAAACAAAAGTGGAAAGAAAACGTTGAAGGCAAAATGTTCGTAGACCAATCGTGTATCGCATGTGACGCCTGCGTTTTGTCAGCTCCCGATAATTTCGGGATGCACCCTGAAGACGGCCACGCCTTTGTAAAAAAACAGCCCGATAGTCCAGCTGAAGAAGCCGCCTGCCAAGAAGCAATGACTGGTTGCCCAGTGGAAGCTATCGGCGATTTCGGCGCCTAATTCTTAATGGCAAAAAAAAAGAAATTCGAAAAAGCACTAGACCCTCAAGACACTCTCAAACGACTTCATAGAAAATACCCTGATGCCTACTGCGAACTGACTCATAAGAGTCCATTTGAACTGTTAATCGCCACTATTTTGTCGGCTCAATGTACGGACGAGCGAGTGAACAAAGTGACTCCCAATTTGTTTAAAAACTTCGGCAGTCCTGAAGCGATGGCTGTCGCACCCATTGAAAAAATTGAAGAACTAATCAAATCTACAGGATTTTATAAAAACAAAGCCAAAAATATCAAGCTATGCAGCCAAGACATTTGCGATAAACACAATGGCCAAGTCCCCAAAGATGTGGATTCATTGACCGCCCTTGCGGGTGTAGGCAGAAAGACAGCGAATGTTGTTTTAGGAGTCGCATTTGAAATTCCCAATGGGATCGTGGTGGATACACACGTCAGTCGCATTAGTCAGCGTTTGGGGCTAACGAAAAACAAAACTCCTGAAAAGATTGAACAAGATTTACTTAAGATTGTTCCCAAAAAGAATTGGATTAAAATATCTCACCAAATGATTTTCTTAGGACGGCAGATTTGTAAAGCCCGCAATCCACAATGTGACATTTGTCCGCTTGATCCTATTTGCCCGAAGAACGACTATCAATAAAACCAATTTCGGACAGGGAAGTTTTTCAAAAAGGCCTAAGAGGCCCTTCCATAAATCATATAATCCATGTCCTTCACGAGTTTCTCTAATCCAAGAGAATTATCGTACAAACGACCTGACTGATCTGATACTTGCTTTGACGAATTGGCCTGCGATTGGGACGCTTGATCCAGCTGATTCATCGCTTTGTTGATTTGCTCAATTGCCGCTGATTGTTCGCGACTGGCCTGGGCGATTTCTTTACTGATCATACCAAGTTTAGTCATGGAATCATTGATTTCGCGAATTGTTTTTTCATTTGAATTAACAGAACTTGATCCTGTTTTGATTTTTTCAACACTGTCTTGAATAAGTGACGTGATATCTTTCGCTGCTACGGCACTTCGTTGGGCTAACGCACGAACGGCTTCCGCTACAACCGCAAAACCTTTACCTTGCTCACCGGCGCGTGCGGCTTCAACAGCAGCGTTTAATGCCAGAAGATTAGTTTGAAATGCGATATCGTCAATAACCAGAATGATCTCTTCTATCTTTTTAGACACGTCGTTGATTTCACTCATAGCCTTAACCAATGCGCCCATTTCTTCATATCCATTTTTTGAAAGTCGCAAACTCGTTTGCGACAATTCATAGGCAGCATCAGAATGTTCGTTGTTCTTTTTAACCATTGAACTTATCTCTTCCAATGACGCCACGGATTCCTGTAAAAATGCCGACGTCTGAGTTAAACCCGCCGAAAACGATTGCGACGATTTGGCTAAATCTTCGCTCGAACCATTTAAGTCTTTTGAAGCACCACTGATTTTCATTGTCATGCCGTTTAACGTAGCCACTACTTTGCGGATGGTGATAAATGAAATCGCAAAACCAAGTAGAATAAATACGGAAATAAAGACGCCTATCATTGTCTGAATGGTTTTACCTTCATCATTGATTTCGCTGGCGTCCTTTTCGATTAATTCGCCCAGAGTTTCCATTTTGCCTTCGAGTACACGAAAGACTTCCATAAATTTTGGCAGTTTAGCTTTTAATTCGTCTGCTTTTCCGTCCCTGGCTAACAAAACCAATTCGAAACTTTGCTTCGCATAACTAGTTAACACTGGCTTAACTTGGTTTATGGCATCGCGAGTTGCGGGTTTAATACCAAGCTCACCTAAATTGTTAATATAGGTAGAAAATTGGTTTCCTTTTTCTTCCACTTCTTTTACAAGATCAGCCAATTCATCTGAATTTTTACTTTCGGCCGCTATGATTGCGTTGTAAACAACAGCACGTAGACCATCATGCATCATGTCGGCAAGAAGCATATTCCGCGTTGCGGGCAATTGATTTTTGCTGACGTTATGTAAACTATCTAACAACTGACCTGATTTAATGTACGAGAAAAATCCTGTAAATATTAAGCCAGAAATTAATACGGTAGTTAAAAGCCAAATTTGTCGAGTGATGGACATCTATCCTCCAAAATTTCTGTCGAAACTATCGTCAAACAGATTTCAAAACTCAACCCCCGAAGTCTAAAGAAACGACTTGACATGAAAATTTGTTGTCTTACCAAGATCTGGTTGCCTTGTGGATATTGGTCCTGTTAAACCTCTGTGCATGAATCAATTTAATAATCAATGGGCTTTAGTTACGGGTAGTTCTAGCGGGATAGGTTGGGGAATCGCTCAAGCGCTTGCTAAACAAAAAATCAATTTGATCTTGCAGGGTTTAGAAACAGAAGACCAAGTCAAAGATAAAATTGAAAACTTGAAAAATCAAACTGGCGTGAATATTCAATATCACTCAGTCGATTTTTCGGATAAAGCAAAATTTCAAAAATTTCTTTTGGCGCTGCCTGCTCATTCGATATTAATCAACAATGCGGGTTTGCAATTTGTGTCTCCGGTGCAAGATTTTCCAATTGAAAAATGGGAACTTCTTTTACAACTTCACCTAACTGTTCCATTTATGTTGATTCAAAATTTTCTAAAGCAAAAACCGTCTAACATAGGTCGAATCATTAACATTTCATCGGTTCATGGCTTGGTCGCTTCAGTAAATAAATCAGCGTACGTTTCCGCGAAACATGGCCTGATCGGTTTATCTAAAACAGTAGCATTAGAAACAGCCGGAACTGGCGTTACCTGCAATTCGATCTGCCCCGGATGGGTAAAGACACCGCTTGTAGAAAATCAAATTCAAGACAGGGCTAAAAAGGAAAATATCAGCATCGAACAAGCTAGTGTGAAACTACTTGAAGAAAAACAACCTTCAAAAACATTCACAGAAGTTTCTGACATCGCGGAACTAGTTCTGTTCCTTTGCTCGCCAGCTGGAAAAAATATCACCGGCGCTTCGATGACGTTGGATGGTGGCTGGACATCGCAATAGTCGCAGTTCTCAGAGCGATACACTGGCACCACACGAATTTTCATCATGGTAAAGAAGCGCTAACTCAAGCTCCTCAAAATATAGTGAGGCAAACCGGTCCATTTCCAGATCAAAGGGCCGAAGCCTACTTATAAACCTGAAGACACTGATATCCAGCAACAGAGCTTGAGCCAATTACCTCATTAACACCACTTAAATACTCGGTCATCTGAGTCTTTAAACTAAACAAACTTAAATCCGTTGCCGCTTGGCCAGAGTAAGTATTTTGAGCATCTAAAAGCATAGCATACTTCTTCCTGATTTCAGAAATTTGCTTTACCGAAGAAATAGAACCGGACTCGGTCACCTTACTTCGTTCAGTTAAGTACTCTCTCAATACACTTAAAATGCTCGCCATATTAAGGTCTGCCGCTGAGAAACCGCCGACCATGTTGACTTTTTTAAGTGCTTCCAATGCGGCCTTGGCTTGACGAGACGGCGTTTTTTCCAGATCCACCGCAATAGCCACAACCATAGCGTCTCGTACACTGAGAAGGCTAAAACCGTCACTTGAATAGAGACCTGCAACGCTTGCTTTCTCCATAGCGCGTTTAGCGCTAGAAATGTATCCAGCAGTGTAGGATTTCAATAGAATTTTTTGGGCCACCTTGTTGTAACCATCAAGGTATTCGCTCATTCGTGATTTCATAACCGACAGGGCACCGTCCGTGGCCGGATGAGATGAAAAGACATTTAGACTTCTGAGCGACTTCGCCGTCTTTGCGTTCAATTCCAGAAGCTTAGATCGAGCTTTACTATCGCTTAAACCATATATCTTGGAGCGCTCTTCTAAATGCTCTCTTAGAATTAGCGAGATATTGGTAAAGTTAAGCCCTACGGCGCCTGTTGAAGAATTAGATAATGTTGGAAAATCTCTGAGTATTTTAGCGACTACTTTAGCTTGGGCTTCCTTTTCGACGGTAAGATCAATACCTATGATAGAGGACATAAGTTGCCGAAGGCTAAATAGATCTAACCCCTCGGCACTATTTTGTCCGTAAGCTCCCAAGTTCCTCATGAGAATCATCCCATCGCGTGTAATTTCAAGTAGTTGTTCGTAGTTTCCACTAGCCACTCTTTGTTCAGCATCGTAAACGTTACTTACAGCCATTGTCGCACTTGCAACCAATGAACAAAGAACAAGTGAAGAAATAAATTGATGAGATAAAGTTTTCGATAGTTTCATATGGGTTTTCTCCAATCAGTCATTATTGACGAGACAGGGCTCTAACAAAAGAATTGAGTTCTCAAAAAATGTGCCAATTTAAAAAGGCATTAACCCGAGTCTATTTGGATTAGGCGGTCAATGTCCGAAACTCGTCATACAGCGACTCAATTCGTAGACGTCCCATAGCTGCGAATACAAAAGGCGGCACTGTCGAGTTTGGGAAAAGGTCCATTCTTTTTACGGGCTTCATATCGAATAGGTTGTTTTGGCAATTGCAATTGTCCGTGAAATGAAATGTGATTAGCCTATGAATTATTTGAAAATCATTTTCCTATTTTTTTTACTTGTTTCGGCCTGCCAAAGCGTTCAAGTTTCTGATTTACCTCTAAATAGCACTCAATACGGGACCTTCGATTTAACAAAAACGCAGGTTAAACTTGTATTGATTCCGCAATGGCACTTGTCTCCACAACCGAACACTAAAGAAAATGTCGCGACCTCTTTTCCTCAATGGGAAAATCAAAATGCGATTTACCATCAACTAGTTGAATGGATTGACGCACACCAGATTCAAAATGTGGTTGTCGAGGGTTGCGAAGGCGAAATAGGACCTGGCTTCAAAGAGAGATTCAATGGATGGAGTTTAGAAGACCTCGAGAAATCAGATACACAGACACAAAATGCAGCGTTAACCCATGTGGGAATTAAACTAAAGGCAAGATATAAATCAAAAGCTAAGGTTGTTTGTGGTGATAGTCTTCAGCTGATTCGCCAAAATCAATTGGCTTTTTCTGATCTTCGAGGCCTCTTGGGATTTAAGCAACGAATTGAGCAATTTAAAAATTCACCAGGTCAACAAAAGAGCTATATTGAAACAGTAAAAAAAGTTCTTCTTTTAAGTCCTTCAGTTTCAGATCCGGCTGTGAAAGCGATACTTGGTGATGAAATCCTAAGACGCTTTGAAGAGTTCACTTCATTAATTGAAAAACGCAATGGCAAATTTGTAGAGGCCGTCCACGGCCTGCCTGGGCGCACAGTCGTAGTTATTGGTGCCCTTCATATTTCAGATCTTCAGAAGAAGTTTGAAAACGACTCCCAATCAGTTGCCGTATTTCGACCGGTTGGTTTAAAAAACGATGAATCGCAGTTGATGGAGCAAGTCCGGTTACTTCTGAAACATTCAGATCTTAGTACCACAGAACTTGTTTCTGTCACTTTTGAAAGAATTTGGAATACTGCAAAGACAAATATTTATCCTAAGCAAAAAGGAAATCTTTTTACCAATGAGAAACACGATGAACTTCTATCTCAAATATCAACACAAACTACGCTTCATGACTTAGATAAAATCATTAATCCTTTTCTAGACAGTCTTGGGGTTTCCCACACTCACTTGTATGTTGAAGGAAATCCAGATTATTATTTTTTCCGCTCATTATTTTCAACTCACGATCCTTTAGAGCCAAAGGTTAGTCACATGGGGGCCCAATTCAAAAGTAGTGACGCTCGCTACACTATTAGAACAGTTCTTCAGGGTTATCCGGCTGAAAAAATTGGACTTCGGCGCGGAGACGAAATGATTTCCGTCGATGGAAAACCATTTCATCCCATACGTTCCTTTTTGAACGGAGCAAAAAATTATGAAATTTCATTTTTGCGTAAGGGACGGAAAATCAGAAAAACGATTGTGCCTGTTACTGAATCAATTATGAGTTCATTCTTGCAGGCAACTGAAAATAGCGCACGAATTATAACCAGCGGAGATAAAAAAATTGGTTATTTACAACTGTGGACTGGGGCATTCAACTCGAGTCAAACACTCAGCAAAATTTTGCAGGAAAAAATGACGACAGTTGATGGCCTTATCTTGGACCTTCGAGATGGGTTTGGCGCGGCATGGTGGAACCACTTGGATCCATTTTTTCCTGACACTTCAAGCTACTTTGTACCCACGGTTGAAAGTCGAGATGGATCTCTTGATAGCTTCAAAGCGGAAACTAAGGAAAATACAAATGTTTTTACAAAACCTTTAGTCGTTTTAATTAATGAAGGGGTTCGCAGCGGGAAGGAAGCCCTAGCCTATCAGTTTCAGAAGACTAAACGGGCAAAACTTATTGGCTCAAGAACTGCGGGAGCATTTGTTTCAGGTCGTGGGTTTTTCGCTGAGGAAAATAGAGGATATATCCTTTATCTTGCTATTAATGGAATAGCATTGGATGGAGTCAAAATTGAGGGTGCCGGTATATCACCAGATCATCAAGTTGAGTATCCATTCGATTCACTTTCCGAAGATCCACAATTTGAAGCAGCCTTGAAGTTGCTCCGCTAACCCTGCCTATTTTCAAACGTCAGATCGAGTTTAATTTTCTACAAATTAAACTTTCACGTAGGAGTAAAAAGAATTAGGAATAGAATTGTTAACTTCACCAAAGCCCGACATTTTCACCGGACTCACCCACTCATTCTTTAGCGACATGGGATTAAAAATGACTTTTCCGACTTCTGATTTCATCGCTAACTTTTTAGTTTTTTCTTCTGGTCCAAAGATAACAACTGAATGACCGAACGAACTGTTGTTCAACCACTTCACCATCTCGTGTGAATATTTCACCGCCGTTAAGTTATAAACTGGCAATTCCAAATTTTCTTGGTACAGTTCAGAACAATTCGGCAGATCCGAATAAAACAAAAAGTCATCGTTACCATAGATAATCTTTGCCTCTTCCGATTCAAAACGAGACTTTATTTCCAGCATTTTTTTCTTTTCAAAATCTCGTAATGGTAAATAACCAAACTCATCGTCTATCGACTTCAAGGTCGGTACCGTCAGTAAATAGGCAGCCAACGCCTGTTTGAAATCCTTTTCAACGGTATCAATTACAAACAATCGTGATGGTGAAAATACCGATCGGCCATTATGTTCGATAAACAATCGAACTAAATTTTTCATCTGACTTTTATAATCAAAGTCACTTAAAACACAGACCGCATTTTTACCATTCAAGAACAACTGATACTTTTTTTCTAAAGTAAGTGTGTATGATTTTAAACTGTCGTGTGAGCCCGAGAATGATAGGTTTTTAACTCCCGGATGATCAAATAGTAGATTACCGACTGTCTGGCCTGAACCATAAACAAAACTAACTAAACTGTCCGGGATATCGCAGTCCCTTAAAACTTCCTGCCAGATAACGGCACTTAATGCTGTTTCTGTCGCCGGTTTAATTAACACACCGTCTTTGTGAAAAATTGCGAATAGGATACGCCAACCTATTTCATAAAATGAACTCGCTCGCGGAGTTATCGCGCCAATCAAACCTTTTGCACTAGCAACATCGTATTTTTCTGACTGATCTAAAAACTGATCGATCATATTTAGAATGGGTCCTACAGACCATTCTAGCTGAAATTTACGGGTTGTTCCCTGAAAGTGAGCTTCCAAACCCGCGATAGACGATTTGTTTTCCTCTACAATAGATTTAATTTTCTCAAATCGGCTGCGAAGTTCATTCACATCCCAATTTTCAGTTTTCACCTGAGCTTTTTTAGTTTGCTGAATTTTAGAAATCACTTGAAGTGCATCGGCTTCCTTAACCTGGAAAGCGATTTTATCACTAAAATAACTATTTATCGTTTGCGTACCTGTCGAATTGCCAGCGACGGCGTAACCAACATCACCCTCAGTACCAGTTGTCCAGATGGATAAAGGCCCCTGAGCCCCATTTAACTGATCTAATAAACGTTTCAAAGAATTCATAATCGTGAATACACAATGAACCTATAAATTTAGCAAGAATCTTTTGCGGAAGAGACTTTTAAGCCGCTCTCTCATCAGAAAAGTTATGTAAAACTGCAAACGTAGTCGTATTGAGCTTAATTGTGCGGGCTTTCGTGCCGCCAACGTTCTTTTCAACGATGGGAATGCCTAAATGTTTCAAAGTTTTTTCAGCCACCGCAATATTCAGTGACCCAATCGACGGACCACTAAGAACGTTTGTGATCACATTCCCACCACCATAAATTTTGGCTTTTAGATTGTTGGTGTTAGCACCTAGGCGTTTTAATTGCGAGATAAGTTCTGAAATAGCGATTGTACCATAGCGTGGGCTAACGGCGTCGTTCGGAGTCGGTTCGGGCAATAGGTAATGATTCAAACCACCGATTTTCTTCTCGGGATCATACAAAGCCACCGCTACACAGCTGCCAAGCAGTGTGGAAATTACGGTCTCTTCTTTAAAAGCCGCAATGTTACCAGGGTATAAATAGTGACTCTTCATCTATAAATAGATCGGACGAAAAGTAACGAAACAAAAGTCTATTCAGACTTTAAAAATGAGATAATGCCTTTTTGGATCTTTTCCATTTCGTCAGCCGGCAAACGCTTGCCTTTAGTAAAGTCCAGGTCCGCCAGCTTTTTGCCAGGTACCAAATGCAAATGATAATGAGGCACTTCAAATCCAATGGTAGCCGTTAAAATGCGAGGCGCTTCGGTATATTTTTGAACTGCTTTGGCAATCATTTGCGCATTCGATTGAACCTTTAAAAAGACTTCTTCTGGAACGTCGACCCAGTGATCGACTTCCACTTTAGGCACAACTAACGTATGGCCACGAGTCACCTGATCCAAAGCTAAGAAAGAAATCGATTGATCGTCTTCAAAAACTTTATAGCAAGGCAACTCGCCATTAATAATTTTCGTAAAAATGCTAGCCATAGTTTTCCCTTCAGATATCGAGATATCAGGATATCCGATATCCTGATGTCTGAATGATGATTTACCTAGATTGAACAGGAGTCCAAGTTAGACCTTCTCTACCCTGCCACTTACTGCGTGGACGGTAAATACGGTTGTTCGCGTACTGTTCAAACGCGTGAGCGCACCAGCCGGCAATCCTAGAAACTGCAAAGATTGGTGTATAGATGTCAGTTGGAATTTTCATCGCGTAATAAACCGTCGCTGAATAGAAATCTACATTCGGCATTAAACCTTTTTCTTTGTTCATAGTATCGTCTATCAATGTCGACATTTGATACCATTGTGGTTCACCGATTTTTTGAGTTAATTTTTCAGAAATTTTTCTTAAGATGGCTGCACGTGGATCACCGTTTTTGTAAACGCGGTGACCAATACCCATTACTTTTTCTTTAGCATCTAAAGCATCTTTTACGAATTGCTGTGCTTTTTCGATAGTGCCGATTTTTTTAAGCATGATCATCACTTGTTCATTCGCACCACCGTGCAAAGGACCTTTCAGTGCGCCGATCGCAGAAACGATCGCCGAGTGTAGATCAGATAATGACGACGCTGTTACGCGCGTAGCGAACGCAGAACAATTTAATTCATGGTCAGCATGCAGGATCAAACAGGTATCGAAAACTTTTACTGATTCCGCATCTGGCTCTTTACCCGCGCCAAGCATGTACATGAAATTCCATGCGATGCTTTTGCCAGCTACCGGAGCGATGGGATCGCGACCGTTACGGATAGCATCGAAGGCACAAACGATGGTCCCCATTTTTCCCGTTAGACTCATAGCTTTGCGTTTGTTCGCTTCTACTGACATATCATTAGCGTCCGCATCTAAGTGTGCTGTTAACGAAACCGCAGTACGCAACCATGCCATTGGGTGAACGCCTTTAGTTGGAATTGTTTTCAAGATTTTGATGTATTCAGGGCTTAAAACAGTTTCTTTGTGCAATGCTGTTTTGAACGTTTCTAGTTCACCTGCATTCGGAAGCTTGTTATTCCAGAGTAAATATACTACTTCTTCGAATGTAGAATTTTGCGCTAAATCTTCGATTGTGTAACCACGAAAATTAAGAGTGTTACCTACGATTGAAGAAACGGACGTTGTACACGCTACGATTCCTTCTAAGCCTTTATCTAATGCGCCTTCAAAAACTTGAACTTCCGATGCCATAATTACCTTCCGAATGAATTAAATTTTTATTTTTTAAAGTAACAAAGTCCTTACGGAGTCGCAAGTTTAATAACAGGATCCTTGACCTCTGCGACTAGAACAGTAACGTCATAATCCATTTCATGCCCGTCCAAATATTTTTCATTTTGAAAAAGGATTTCGTTTCGTAATTCATGTGTCCCTTTTTTTGGCGCTTTGCGAATAGATTCTTTTAATGCTGTCTCGGGCCATGAAACACCCGCTCTATTTTTGTTTTCCACAATCCCCTGAGTCAGGATCACCAGTCGATCGAACTGATTTAGGGTCATCTGCCTAGATTGGAACGCAGAATTAAATTTACTGGTCATCAACCCTTGAGTTTCCGACAATTCGCTCAAGGTTTCGCGACCATGAATTTGATGATAAGCATAAAAGCTGCCCGACCTAGAATAGCTGAATTGATAGTTACGTTTATCGATGGTGCCTAAAAATAAACTCGCGTTGTCTTTTTCGCCCAGCACTGGCACCAATTCAGAGAAAATCATTTCAAGGATTTTCTCGTTAGGGGTTCCTTTACGAATTTCTCGAATCGTCGACATTTTGATCAATATCGAAAGAACTTGTGAAGACACACTAAATCCCGAAGCACTGGACAGAAGAATAGATATCTTTAGCTTATCTTGATGTTCAAAAATATCGTAATAGTTGCCCCCAAAACGACTTCCCGCCAGAAACTTAGTGCTGAAATCGATACCTTGAATGATGGGGATGTTCGTGGGTTGTAAGAACTTTTGAATGTCTTGAGCCAGATTCAATTGCCCTGACACCTTGGTGATCAGTTTTTCAATTTCACCATTCAGCTGCGTGACGGTTTTCCTATAAGCAAACAGCTCGTTGTCTTTTTCTAACAACTGATTTTCAAGGTCTTTGATTTTCTCAACTAAATCCTGGATGTCCGCACTCATAGAGTTAATCATAGGAGAAGGCCGTATCGGCCTCAATCAAATAATCTAAATCAAGACCGCCGGTCCGTAACCAGCTATGATTTCAGACGCACAATTATTTTAATCTCGGCTTCGAACTGGTTAAGGACAAAAGGAGGTATCTTCTTTTTGCTTTCTGGGTCGGTACGCAGATCATTTCGATAAACTTGAAGCTTTTCAAGACGGGCTCGAAGCTGAGCGGTAATAAATAATGACACAGGATCATCCGAATTTCTTTCAAGCTCGCCTATCAATCCTGCGTCAGAAACCACCACGTCTTTGTCTTGCTTGACGACGGTGAAATGCCCCCAGGCCATAACCGTTACATAAAGTCCGGCTAACAAAAGAAGAATGGTTCCTAAGAAAATCCATTTTAGCAATTCAAGCTCATTAAAAGTCCGTCCGAAGGTAAACAGACGTTTCCAAACAAATGCACCAACTGCAAAAACCAACAAATAGCCAACCACCCATTTTAGCAAATGGCCTAGTTTCTTTTGGTAGTAGTTATCCCAACTTCGAACTCGCACCATCAGCCAAATTGCCGTTCCTAAAAGTTCGCCGATAACTAAAAATACCATTCCTAGAAATGACAGCTGCGAATTTACAAAAAATAAAAACGAAGTGACCAGAGACCAACCCTGAACCGGGATAAAAAAACCAAGAACTACGGCTCCCACAAGGATCGGCAATAAATTCGCAATGGAATCAATGGTAAGGAAAAAAACTAGCTCAGTATCCATCAAGTATTGCATCATCAATCCCGAATTTTTGAAAGCGAGCTCAAGAAAAAACAGACTTAATGCAAAATAAACTAGTGATCGCAATGCCCGTAACGATGGAATCAGACGCAATTTAGGAATATAACTGGCCGCTAGTACGATGAAAGCAAATCCCAAAACTGTAAAGCTTCCCACCTCTAGAAACAAAGCAAAGCACAACATCACCCAAAAAAAGCTAAATAACGTTTGAGAACTACTAAACAGGAAACGCCTAAAATCCCAAATCTGTGAGCGCCACAAACGGGATTGATTCACAAAATCTCGACGCCAGCTTAGCGAATCAAAACCCGCTAAAACTGACGAAAGTATATAATCCTTTAATTCGACTCCGGGCCTAGTCAGCCAGTGAATTCTAAGGACTCCGGTCGATATATTTTTCCCGAACTTATGCAAGGCCCACAAAATCAAAATAATATTTACAATAAACACGTGCATACGTTACTTCCTCATTTGTAATTTTCGTAAATGTCGAATCTAAGCAGTTTAGATTCAAATGCATTCGTCGGTTTGAAACCGATCGGCTCGGCGTACGCCGGCCGTTTGACAACCACTCGGCAACCCGTTTTTAGCAAAGCTTCCAAGATTTCGGCCGCATCGGTGTCACTGCCAACTAGCTGTCTAAACAAAACCATCTCTTGTTTAGGCAGCGCTGATTTCGCCTTATCCGGAAACATGGGATCAAAATAAATACAGTCAAAGTCATCTTTGGATTTCAAAGTTTGAACAAACGTCTTAGCATCACCAAATTTAAAATCTACATTTCGTTTTTTTAAATTTTCAGAATGGTCTTTGGCGTGATTAAGAAGCGCGTATAGCAAAGGGTTTCGTTCCACGGCCGTCACATTGTGACCATGTTGTGATAAAAAAATAGAATCAATTGCTAAACCCGCCGATACATCCAGAACATTTTTTCGATTCTGACCGATCGCCCGCAAGAAGGGATCTTTCGCGATGACTTTTCGGCTGTAATTAAGCCTATCACCGTCAAAATCGATTCGAATTCTGCGTTTCTCAGCATCGAATAATTCCAACTGTCCATCATGCTGAATCAGCAAAAAATCAAACGGCGTGGTTTCCAAACGCATGTCGATCTGTGCATAAAGTTCTTTCGTTTTTAAATTTTCGAATGAAAAATTTAAAGTTTCCGTAATTAAGCGATAGAACGGATTTAGAAATTCAATGATCTGTGCTTGAGTGCCCGATTCGTCATGAATAAAATAAACCGTTGTCACGGTTATACCAAAACCTTGCCGAACATTTGCACCAAGAACAGAAAACCTATGCTCACCGCCCACAGTACCGTCAGTAGAACGTATAACTGATGAAAGTCTTTGATAAACAGTCCCATTTCAGAACCCACTGGAGATTTTAAGTTTTGAAATGTCGAACGCGATCTATAGGTAAAAATCGCGCATAAAATAACCGTAGAAATCCAGTACAACCAATGCGAATAAATCATATGAAAAGCGGCGAATAAAAGGATGCACGCCACCCACAAACCTAGAATTAGATCTTTGCCTTTATCAAAACCAAGCCAAGTAATTCCATTTTTAATTTTGGCCACCGATGCTTCCATGATGACTTCAAAGTTTTGTAATTGAATGCGGTAGAACACCACCACTCCCCAAACTAAACCAAACAAAAATGTCTGCGTCGATGAATCCCCACGAATCGATAACTCAAAGCCAACACTTAAGATTGGTCCCAGCAATAACGACCAGCCAAAATCGCCTAACAAGTGGGAACGAAACGAATGGCGCTGCCTTAATACTGCCCAGAATATGATTACCGTCGCACACGCCATCGCCGATAAAACGATGGGAAATGCAATAACAATGGGAACCCCCATAGCCACAGATGCGCCTAAAAATACATAGGACATCTGCTTTACACGATAAGCACTAACCCAGCCTAAACTGACAGGTTTGGTGGCTGTCTTTTTCAAAATGCGATCAAGACCAATCATATGATCAATGTAATCAGCTCTTAAATTGACAGCCAAAAATAAGCACGTCACTGAAAACCAAGACAGCAGCAGCGTGACTTCATCAACCACGTAGGAGTTTAACCATGAAGTGGCTACAACGTAAAAAATAGGAAAGAAAAAATATAGGAATTTATTTAGTTTTAATAGAGGAACGATTTTTTGTTTTAAAGAAATCGAAGCAAACTCGCTCATTTCCTTAAGCTCGAACGTCACCATTTCTAATTCAGTATTGATATTTTGCGATTCCACCGGAACCGCTCGGAAATTACTAACTCGATTCTCGATATATCTTTGAAAGTCCGGAGAATCCTTCTTAACCGTTATAAACTTGTCCAAGTTTATTTCCTGCGCCAGTAAAGCAGATCAGGAAGTGGCTTCAAGAATTTCACCAGCTCTAGCTCTGATGGTTGTAACTGTTCTCTTAGTTTCTCTAAAAGATGATTGTACAGCTTGATTTTCTGAGAATTGATTTCATCAAACTCTTTCAATAAAGCATCAAACACGGCTTCGCCGCCTAAATTTAATTTAAATTCGCCTAAGCTTTGGCTGTTTACAATTTTAGTGATCTCGTCACGGGAACGGCCACGGCAAACAAATGTACCGAATGAATTTAAATATTTTGATTTTAAATCCCCAAGGATGGCTTTGTTTTCAGCATTACGAACATCGTAATCTAATAAATCATCGCTGCGCTGAAACAGCTGCCCTAGGATAGATCCCATTTCTTCTAGCAAACCAGTCACTGTCTTATTTGGGTAACGGCTAGCTACCAATGGCGCCTTCAAGCACCATTTAAATAACGACGATGTTTTTAGTTCATGAATACGATCGAGTTGTTCTAACTGAATATAAAAATCACCAACAACCGAATCTTGCAACCATTCGCCTTCTAACAAATCAGAAATCATTTCTGCCGTGTACTGAACTAGATCAATATTACCGAAACGAGACAGATTCACCATCACGCGCGCTAAAAGATAGTCACCCGCCAGAACGGCGTATTCTGGTGTGTACTTAGTCCATGCCGCCGGCTTTCCGCGACGTAAATGGGAACGATCGACTAGGTCATCATGTAATAACGAGGCATTGTGAATAAATTCGATTGTTTGAGCCAGTAGCTTTTGAGTCTCAGCGGGAACTGATAGACTTTGAGATGTCCATTTTACCAATTGCGAGCGAAAGCCTTTACCACCAGAAAACAAATCATCGTACAAACTATTTAGTTTTGGCAAATAAGCCGGGAAATCCTGGGGGCTATAAATCTTTAAGTCTTGAGAGGCGAAAATCAAGGCAGCTCCTAAAAAATATATGAGAAGTTACGGTTAGCATAGATCAAGGGCCTTTACAATATATGCAAATGTTGTATGGTATTTTATACGCCCCAATACAGGCTCTAAAAGAAGGTTTCGAGTGAAAATTGAAGAAAAATTAATTCAAAATGGACTGAAATTTCAGTGTCAGGGCTCTGGAAAGTGCTGTACGTCACATGGCGAGTACGGATTTGTATTTTTGACCCTAGAAGACCGCCGTCGTTTTGCCAAATACCTTAAGATTTCTACCCGAAGTTTTACCCTACGCTATTGCGAAAATCGCAGTGGGGTCTGGCATCTAAAAGAAGACCCCAAAGACACTGATTGCATGTTCCTTAAGAACAAACAGTGCTCGGTGTATGAAGCCCGCCCTACTCAGTGCCGGACATGGCCATTTTGGCCAGAGGTTCTGAATGCAAAAGCATGGAAAAAAGATGTCGTTTCGTTCTGCCCAGGAATCGGCAAAGGCCGATTGTATTCAGCCGACGAGATCAAAACGATCGCCCAACAGCAAAAGAAGTCTGAGGACGATCTGCTTAAACCGTTAGTTTAAAACGAGTGTTCGTTCGTGTCTTCAGCGGGTTTCACCGCCGGAATTAAAACATACGTTGAATTTTTTGAAACGACATACGCCGGTAACACATGCTGAGGGTAACCAGCCACCGGTAATTCTTTAACTTGTGGGTGCTCATAATCTACAAACCGACCTTCATCGATCAAGTAAACGCCTTTGAATTGCTTACGTTTAATTTGGTACGTGTTGCCTGTTGTTCCCGAACCGGCGCCTAAGCCAAACAGTGTCGAGCTGTAGGGCATTCCCGTTGGGTAGCGATCGATTTCAAAACGCCCCTCTTCGATAACATCTGAATAAACGTAATTCTTTTTGAGCTGAACATTGCGATCGATACTGACGGCATCCTTCTGGGCATCTTTGCTTGTTAAAACCCAGTCCCAGAACGGCTTTTGAGTTTTATACTCTTCATAACGAGCTAGGGTTGGATCGACATACGCTTCTAATGCGTAAACGCGCAATACATCCGTCCCGATATCTGCAAGGTGACGAGTGTAGGCAATTGCCTGATTTTCAACACGAGTCGCACCGACAGCCATTGGGTCATCAATAAAACTAACGAATGGATTTCTGAAGTAAGTCAGGAAGCTATCTTTATCTGCGCCCCAACCATAAGTACCATGAACCACCTGTTCACCACCACTTGGTCCCAGTTGCGCCGTTAACCAACCGTAAGCACCACGTTTACCGATCCATTCTTTTGGAGCAGAGCCTTTTGGAATCATATTGGAATCTGATTTGTACCACGCAGGGAACTTACCATTTTTGTCCTCGAAAAATTTAGTCCATTTAGCAATTTTAAAATGCCCAAGTTTAGTTGCAAACACGTTCGGATCATTTTGATTGCTGGTGCTGTGACCGACAATCATATCTGCCTCAAATAACAATTCATGCGCACACGGCGCAGCTTGCACGCAGCGTTTGTACACACGCATTTTTTCTGTCGCGATATTTTGTACTATGAAAATCGGTGATGCAGTTTCTGCATCCCAAAATTTTTTGTTAGTTGCTAGAGTTGAATTATTTGATTTGCTAGCTGCTGATTTCGCGGCTGTTTTTTGTTTAACGATTTTCTTTTTTTCTGCACCCGAAACCGTTACGGATTGAGCCAATGCAAAGTTAAATGATAATGCGTAAGCCGCTAGAATAAATACGATTTTTTTCATAGACCCGATATCGCTTTAATTCTTTCTATAGGCAAAGAATTTTACAATATCGGGCACGGCTTATGTAATTTATACCCGCTATTTAGAACTGAGATTTTACTAACCCATTTAATTCTTCTAGCTTAGGTTCTTGGGACATCGATCCTTGGGCAAAATCTGGTCGACCGCCGCCCTTGCCACCGTATTTCTGTGCTAAAAATTTAACGACATCACCTGCTTTAACCTGTGCAGACGCATCTTTAGATACTGATACGATCATTGGGAACGTTCCCTCTTCTTTACCGATGACGATCACGATACCAGTTTGTAGTTTATTTTTAATTTTATCGGCAATTTCTGACAAAGCTTCACGATCATCAACCGCGAACATTTGCGCCACGAATGGAACATTTTTCGCTGTTTTCTGAGCCGATGCCACCGCACCATCGATATCAACTTGGCCAGACTTCAATTTGCGGATTTGTTTTTCCAAATCTTTGATTTCATTTTTCTTCGCTTCTATCCAATTTGGCAATTCAAACTGAGTGCTGGCTAGGTAAGAATCCCATTTTTCAAAAACAGACGCAGAGGCTTTAGCCAGCTGAGTTTCTTTTTGAATTTTGTTTAAATAATCTAACGCGTTTTTATTCGTCAAAGCTTCGATACGACGAACACCACTGCTGACGCCCGTTTCAGAAACGATTTTAAACAATCGAATTTCAGCCGTATTATGAACGTGAGTTCCACCGCAAAGCTCTGTCGAAAAATCGCCCATTTTCAGAACGCGTACTTCATCGCCATACTTCTCCCCAAACAATGCCAGCGCACCGAAATCCAATGCTTTCTTATAACTCATGTTATGAGTCGACACCGCATCACCACGGTAAATTTGTTCATTCACCATGTCTTCGATCTTAGTGATCTCTTCTGGAGTCAGTGGACGATTGAATGTGAAATCGAAACGCAACTTCTGAGCATCTACTAACGAGCCGGCTTGAGTCACACTTTCGCCCAACGTTTTTCTAAGCGCCGCATGCATTAAGTGAGTCGCCGAGTGATTCGAAGCCGTTAATTTACGAGCTTTATCATCCACATTAGCTTTCAAAGCTGTATCGATCGCAAGTGTACCTTGTTCAACTTGAACTTCATGCATGAACATATCGTTCATTTTAGTCGTGTTTGTTACCGTCGCCTTGATTCCGGAACCTTCTAAAATTCCCTGATCGCCAGCTTGACCGCCGCCTTCGGCATAGAATGGTGTTTGGCTAGAGATAACAAATCCAGTTTCACCCGCATTTAGTTTTTCAACCGCTTGACGACCATTAGACAGCGCCACAACTTTGAAATCATCCGCTAACGTCTCGTACCCTTTGAATATTGTTTTTGCCGATTTCTGACTGACATCATTTGACCATTTGATCAAGTGAGCTTGGTCTGAATCCAAAGCTTTGCCTTTCCAGCTGGCTTTTGATTTCGATTTTGCCTGATTCAAGAACGTTTCAAATTCTGATTCATCGACTTCAATATTTTTCTCGTTTGCGATCAAGCGAGTTAAGTCCACTGGAAAGCCATACGTATCGTACATTTTAAATGTAATCTCGCCCGGCATTTTCTTTTGGTTTTTAGCTTTTAAATTTTTGATTTCATTTTCAAGAATCTCTGCGCCTGTATCCAATGTTTGGATGAAACGTGTTTCTTCATCTTTAACAGAAGATAAAATAAACTCGCGACGGTTTTTTAACTCTGGATAAACATCACCCATGTGACCAATTAATGAATCCACCATCGGCAGTAATAATGATTTATCAGATAACTTGCGTCCGTAACGGATGGCACGTCTCATGATACGACGTAGAACGTAACCGCGACCTTCGTTGCCAGGCAGCGCACCGTCCGCAATCAGGAAACCCGTTGTGCGGCAGTGATCGGCAAGAACACGGAAAGCCGCCGCACGCTCTGCTAGTTCAGCATGAGCCGCTAATTTCGCGCGATCGTTCACATATTCAACCCCGCTGACTTTCATCGCTGTTTGAATCATGGGCGCAAATAAATCAGTATCGTAATTGTTTAATTGGTTTTGTACGACAGCAACCACACGCTCTAAGCCAGAACCCGTATCTACAGATGGTTTAGGAAGTGGTTCTAGCACGCCCGGTGATTTTTCAAAGAATTGCATAAACACCAGATTCCAAATTTCAACGATACGATCTTCACCACTCGCGATACTTTTATATGGATCTTTTTCCTTACCAAATTGTTCACCACGATCGTAAAAAATTTCAGAACATGGCCCGCAAGGTCCCGTGTCACCCATTCTCCAGAAATTATCTTTTTCGCCAAATCGGAAGATACGATCTTTTGGGATGCCCTCTTGCTTGTGCCAGATATCCGCGGCTTCATCATCGGTTTCAAATGCGGTGACGTATAGACGGTTTTTATCTAAACCCAAATCTTTGGTTAAAAATTCCCATGCATAGTGAATGGCATCTTTCTTAAAATAATCACCAAAAGAAAAGTTTCCAAGCATTTCAAAAAATGTATGGTGACGAGCTGTGAAACCCACGTTGTCCAAATCATTATGCTTACCGCCCGCGCGAACACATTTTTGTGAGGTTACAGCGCGCGAGTAAGGACGTTTTTCTAATCCCAAGAATGCATTCTTGAACTGGTTCATACCCGCATTGGTAAAAAGAAGTGTCGGATCATCTTCAGGGATCAAAGACGAACTGGCCACTGCGGTGTGGTTTTGTTTTTTAAAATAATCGATAAATGACTGTCTAACTTGATGACTGTTCACTGATAACTCCCTTAAGGGCTTTTGCCACGATAGAGGATCCAAACCCTCTTGAGATTAAAAAACGACTCAGTTTTAATTTCAAGTTTGAATCTATCGTTTTGTTAAGTATTTTTCGGCGTAGAAGCTTAATAGCCTTCTCTAGCTCCTGCTCCTCGTCTTCCGACTGGGGCGGCAGGCCTTTTTGCGAAAGATAGCCATTAATATAACGAATGCCTTTGTTTTTATTGTGTAAAGATCGGGCAACCGATTCAGATAATTGGTCTTTGGGTTTTAACCATTTGTTATCAATCGCCCAGGCAATACCCTCGTCCACTTCTTCAGGAGTATAACGAGGTTTCTTTTTATCTTGGAAATCTTTCAGACGGCGAAGCTTGGTTTTCAATTCTTTTTCAGAATGATCGCGTTTCGCCAGATAGTACATTATTGAGTGTTTGATCCCCATGGGCCTAACTTGCCGCAAATCAAGTCTGGATTCAAGGATGAACGCGGCAGTCGGGCGCTTAAGGCTTAGTAAAAAAGAGAAAAATTCAAAGCTAAAATTTGCAAACGAGTCCCACCGTCAACAACGATCAAACGTCCTTCGGGTGTATAAGCTACTTTATCCATAAGAAGGATGCGTTTGCCGACACCAACTAGGAAACCAACTTTCGATTCGTTTTTAAATTTGTCGTTGATCACATTTAACATACCCAACCCCGCTTTTGCGTAGAAAGAGTCTTTAAGATTGTTATCAAAATTGTAAACGCCGATACCAAGAATTTGGAAGTAGCTGGATCCGCCGCCGCCGCTTTCGTTGTAGAATTCAGCTTCCGCACCTGCTTGAATATTGCTGCGGATAACTTTAGTGATAGACGCTTGTGCACCGATGATGGTCGATGTTTCGCCGCCTTTTTTCAAACTTTGTAAACCACCACCAGAAAGCATCGTTTGCAGTTCCCAGTCGAAATCAGCATAGTAAGATTGCTGAACAGGGGCAGGTGTAGCTACTACGGGGCTTTTAGATGTCCCTTTTTTTTGTGCAAATGCATTGGCACTGAACACCAAAGTAGAAATAGTTAAAATTTGAATAGCGAACTTCATCATAAATTCTCCTGTAATAGCTTGATTTATATTGATTACCGACATCATAACTTTGTTAAATGATCGGTCAATATTTATTTGATTACTTCAAGGCGTGCGTATTTTACCACGAATTTTTTGATCGTGTTATCAGCAAATAAAACACTCACTTTGTACATCTCGCCAGAACCTTCGGTATCAAAAACAGACCCTGTACCAAACGTTGGGTGGCGAACTTTCATACCTTTTGAAAATCCCGGTTTCGTGGGGGCATCGTCATCTGGATGCGATTGCACATCAAAGTCGTCATCGAATGATTGGCGCTTACTTTTAGAGGTTGAATAATTATCTGACGAATAACTAGGCACCGATGGTCGTGAACTTCCATAACTTGAGCCCGCCGACGACGATCCATAACGATCGAAAAAGTTATTAGTCACTGACGTTTTAAACCGAACTAACTCGTTTGGAATTTCTTTTAAAAAACGCGATGGTGGGTGCGCCTGATCCTGACCCCATAATTTACGCGTTTTTGCATACGACAAGCTCAAACGTTTGCGTGCACGAGTCATGCCCACGTAGGCTAAACGTCGCTCTTCTTCCATGTCGTCTTCGCCTTCAGATTCAAAACGCAAACTTGGGAATAGGCCATCTTCCATACCTACAATAAATACGTAAGGGAATTCCAAACCTTTAGAAATATGCAGAGTCATCAGCGTCACAGAATTCACTTCTTGCTTCAACTGATCAGCATCAGAAGCCAATGACATTTCTTCCAAGAAGGTCTGCAAAGTTCCCTCTTCACCACGTTCCTTAAGGAACTGAGCAATGGCATTATCTAACTCTTCCAAGTTGTCGATGCGCGCTTCGGCCTCTGTCGTTCCTTCGGCTTTTAAGGCTTTCAGATATTCGGTTTTTTCTAAAATCAGCGGGTACAATTCATCCAGCCGGTAGTTTTGACTCAAACCGCGGATTTCTTCCAATAGATCAAGGAAACGACGTAGCTTGCCAGTTGTACCGGCGTTAAACACGCGTGTTTCAATCGCCTTAGCTGCCGCATTTAGAAACGTAATTTTATCGCGGTCCACGATATCATCGATTTTCTCGACGGTTGTTTTACCAATCCCGCGCGTAGGGACATTGATAACGCGTTTAACGGCAATATCATCCGCTGGATTCAAACACAGTTTTAAATAAGAAATAATATCCTTGATCTCCATACGATCATAGAATCGCACGCCGCCAACGATACGGTACGGAATCGATGCCGTACGTAACTGTTCCTCGAGTACACGAGACTGGGAATTCGTTCGATAGAAAATGGCGTAATCATTGTAGGTGCCTTCGCCTTCTGTCATCCACGTTTGCAAAGTCTTAACGACATAGCGGGCTTCATCATATTCAGAACGTTCTTCACGAACTTCAATCAAATCGCCCGGATTGTTGTTTGTAAATAAGGTTTTATTTTTTCTTTGCGTGTTGTTTTTAATAACTGCCGTGGCTGCCTGGACAATATTATTTGAAGAACGATAATTTTCTTCTAACTTGATCGTTTTCGCATCGGTGAAATCTTTTTCAAAATCCAAAATATTTTGAATGTCGGCTCCGCGCCAGCTGTAGATCGACTGATCTTCATCACCCACGACGCATACATTACGATGGAAATGACCTAGTTGTTTGACTAACAGATACTGAATGTGGTTGGTGTCTTGGTATTCGTCCACCATGATGAATTTAAATTTCTTTTGGTATTCCAAAAGTAAATCTGGGTACATATTGAACAGTTCATGAGTTTTCAGAAGCAAATCATCAAAATCTAAAGCATTGGCCATTTTCAAGGTAGCTTCATACGCCGCATACACTTCAAATGTTTTAGGATCCATGAAGTTTTTATTGTTCTTTTTAATTCCTTCCGGAGTTAAGCCCATCATTTTGGCTGAACTGATCCGCGCCTGGAATGTTTTCGGAGGGTACAGTTTATCGTTAATTCCAAGCGATTGGACCACTTTCTTAATCGCCGACAATTGGTCTGAACTATCGTAAATGGTGAAATACTGCTTGTAGTCTAAAAGCGTGATGTGTTGCTTTAAAATACGAACGCAAAAACTGTGGAATGTAGAAATCCAAAGATAACCGTGAACCGGAATGCCTAGCGACGACAACAATTGAAAAATACGGCTTTCCATTTCGTGCGCGGCTTTGTTCGTGAATGTCATACACAGAACTTCATCGGGCGCGGCTAAGCCTTCGGCCACTAAATACGCCATACGATGAGTCAAAACACGTGTTTTTCCAGAACCAGCTCCAGCTAAAATCAGCAATGGACCAGTTTGATGCAGCACAGCCTCGCGCTGTGGGGGATTTAATTTTTGAGTTAAGATTTGTTCTGGCGTCATCGTGTTGATGATGTAGTCTCAAACCGCAGGTTTTTCAATATATTTTGCCCTAGATTCACATCGAAAATGCCCAATTTTTGGCTCGTCAGGTACCTCGAGCTGAATCAAAATACAATTCTAACAAATGTTTTAGTGACAGAGTTTTTGCTAATAGGTTTCAATATCGATGTAGCCAGTCAAGGTTACTTTTCACTCCGGGGGGATGAATGAAAAGTTCTTTATTGATGTTCTGGATCGCGATTGTACTACCATGGTCTGCTGCTAACGCCCAACAAACTAGCGTTAACATCACCACCTTCAATCTAAAATGGTTCGGCATCGGCGGCGATCCAAACAAACCTATCAAAGAATACCGAATTAAATACGTAAAAGACTTGATCTCTAAATATCTAATAAATACCAACCTTTTTGTTTTTGAAGAAGTCGTCGTTGTAAAGGACGTGATGTCAATCCTGCCTCAAGGTTGGACTTGCATCAGCTACGAGCATCCACAACCTCAACATCAACATGTTGTTTTATGCGCCACTCCGGGCGTGTCACTCAACAAAGTTAATTACGACAACAACTTCACGATTGAAGAAGCTCAGGGCGGAAACACAAATCTGCGCCCAGCTATGCGAGTCGATGTTGTAGAAACGAAATCAAAACGTAACTTGTTCACACTCGTTGGCGTTCACTTGAAAGCAATGCCGACGGAAACTGCGCTTCGCATGCAACAAGTCGCCGCGATTTCTAAAGATTTAGCAAAAATTCCACAAGGTCGTCCGGTTGTTCTGACTGGCGATATGAATACATTCCTAAAATCAGAAACAAAGCAAAAGGCCGACGATGTGGATTTGCTTCTACAGTCTTTGAATAGTGTTTCTAAGGGTTACATACGCGTTCCCCACAAACCGAACGTATACACATTCCGTAGCCCGGAATTCAGAAATCAGTTTGACCAATTTTATGTGCGCGGAACTATGCGTGTGACGGTGCTACCTGATGTATTTCCAGTATGTAGCGCTAATCAAAATGGTTCTGGTTACATGAATTTTGATTTCTACTACAAAAATGTTTCGGATCACTGTCCGGCAACGTTACAAATAGTAGTGCAATAGTCCGATTTAATCAGTTTTTAAAGACGGCGGAGATAATTTCGTAGGTGATCAGCAATACAATGATGATCTCTAGCAGGTGACTCCGCCGCACATTCATCTCGCCCTGCAGAAGATTACTGACCTGAGCCAAAATATTCATTTTACGAGTTACGCTATCTTGCCAATCTTTGATTCGAAACTGTGTGGCAGCCCCACGATAGATCTTCGCCAAATAGAAATCCCCTACGACTTTTAATGAGTTCTCTACCCGTTCAAGGAACTCGATAAATTCGATGTACCGAGAGCTCGCGTCTTCGTAGAGGCGATCATATTTTGAAGCCCAAATGGAGTGGCGTTTTTTTTGAATATCATCGTAGAGAGTGTTTAGCTTATCATCTAGCAAATCATCGTAGTAACGCATTTCCATTAACTGAGTGATACCAAATTCTAAAATATCGGGAACATCTCGGGAACCGCTAGGCTCAATCACAATCGCCGAATTCCACTCGATAATGGCCAGGTCATTTTCGCCATATTGGTAGATAGTTTCGGATGAACTATCCTTCATGTCTTTAGATAGTTTTACTTGATTTTCCGCCAGCATCAAGGCCGTGAAATCGGCTTCTTTTTTAAACTCCTCAGCGGAAAATCCGTTCTCAAATTCTTCGATGAAGTAGACGATGTAATCTTCGAACCCATCCCATTCGGACGGTTTTTTAATTGCCGACATAATCGTTTTCGTAATTTCACGGGATTGCTGTTTGGCTAAACTATCGATTTCGGAACCCTCTTCTAAGGCTTGCGCAATGTCGATGAGTTCTTTCCATGATGTACCTGAAGGAATGTTAATTTGGTAGATAATCGAGAGCGTTCCAAAATCACGCAGCTTCATGATGACGTCGGCTTTGAACGTACGATTTTGTGCGGTGAAAACCTCTTCCCCTAATCCGAACGACACAGGCGGTTTCTTTAGTTGAATGGCGCGATCGATGTATTTGGGAACTCTAAACCGGTCGGGACCACGATTATCATGCAAAATCGCCTCAACTTGGGGGATATTGATTTCCTCGGCGATATCAAACAGTCGATAAACAAGAATAGAACCTTTTTTGATTTTAATTTGGCTAGAGTCCATCGACTGATTGTAATGAACTGTTTAAAACGCAGTCAAACCCATAATTTTTACTAACCCTTTAAAACTCTTCAGCTTCTGCCCAATAACAATGTTGGTTTTCTAGGCATAAAAGGCTATAACAGCTCCATGAAACTGTGGGTTCAGGGTGCTGCTATTTTATTGCTATTGGTCGGTGGGTCGATCGCGGGCTGTGGAAAGTCGTTCAAAGGTGACGCCGATTCAGCGTCTGGTCGAATCAAAGTTCAAATTATTGCCCCTGGTTCGGTCACCAACGATACCGCTGCCACCACACCCTATTCGTTTGCCGTTGTGGATTTACTGGATGTGTATGATTTAGTTTCCTCGTCGGGCAAGTATGCTCAGTTTTATACGCGAGCATCACGCGTCGAGGGGCATCTACTGGGAACCCAACCTCGCGGACAATTTTTAAAAAGCAAAGAGGGTACGTTTGTCCCAAAGAATTTCCTAACTCAACAGATTGCAACTCTCTACTACCACGCACAAAATTTGGTACGACTAGAAACGTCTTTGGATTTTGATTCTAAGCGCAATAAGCCGTTAAAAATTGTTTTGGATACCCCTGTTCTAAACACGAAGCAAAATGAAAACAATGCCTTCTTCGATGGGGATTTAGATGCGATTGTGTTTTTAAAATACTCGGAAGGAAATTTACCTCTGTCATTAAACGGAGGTGTTTTCGCTCATGAATATTTCCATTCTATTTTCGACAAACTAGTTATCCGCGCCGTCAAGAACAGCGACGTGTTCAGCATACCTATTGCGATCAATAAACTGATTAATTCAAAAACGTTGGACGATGTAAAAAACAAAGACTTATCCGAACAGGTGAAAAAACTGACCGTAAAACTTGCGGAAGGACCAGTCACGCTCGATGCCGACAACGTGAAATGGTATTACTCACTATTGATCAAAGGTTTCAATGAAGGCTTAGCCGACTATTGGGGCTGGCAGTATGTAAATGATTCGGCATTTATTGCGCATTCTCTACCGCAAACCATCACGACTCGTAAATTAGACTTAAAATCGCAAAACATCGAAACGCTTCAACTACTATCAGAAGCCGAAATGTTGAGTATCGTCTACCAAGTTTCTGAAAGCGACGAAGAAAAATTAGATTTGGTAAATGCGTATTCGTATTTACTGGGGGCGCGCGTGGCACTGTTCTTTAAAACTTATTCTGAAACTGTTCAACGGGAACGCGGTCTTTCCGACACTGAAGTCAAAAAAAACATGAATCAAACGGTCATCAATTTTGTCAAGAGCTTGGCTAAATCATTGCCACAAATTACGATGGCCAGTGCACAAACTGAATTAAAAAGTCCGTATGCTTTGATGTATGATTTTATTACGGCTCAAGAAATAAAAAATCAAAATGAATGCAATCTTCTAAGACTATTTTTGGAAAACGACCCCAATTGGAGCAATAAATTAGAATGCGTTGCTAGTGGCCAATCTTCATCTAGCCAGTTCAAACTAGCCACTAAAGGCGTACAATGAAAATAGCACTTGCCCTGCTGACGATTCTGTTATTGGGATTGCCTACCATGGCAGCGCGAGTGTCCTTGTTTCCCGTGTCTATCGAGCAGCGCTATTCGGAAAACGAAAATCAGGATTTATATTTTCAACAGACGGATACGTCGGTATCTGCGGCGTTGACGTTTCAAATCTACCAAGTGGGATTGGAAGTCACACGTTGGTCAAAAGAATCTAGTGCACCGCTAGTAAGCTTTAAAGAAAGTTATTCTGAAATTGGCTCTTCTCATTTATTTTTAATGGGTGTCCTATACGATTACCTTTACTTGTTTTCTGGTGTTGGCGTCGGTATGTACGAAACGAAGCTCACCAATCAATTTAACGGCGTCAGCACGGACACAAATTCAGGACAAATTTTATATGCATCAGGAATTGTCTCGACCCAAGTGATCTATTCCTTTTTCCACGCGGCTTTTGACTTCCGATTGATTATGGCCAAAGACTATCGGCCACAACCCACGCCTGCGGCTGTTTTCAAGCTGGGCTTGTCATTTTAAAACTTCATGTAGAATTCGCCCATCGACTTTGGGGCTGGGGATAACCCCAAGGATCGCCGCGATTGTGGGATGAATATCGACAATATAGGCCTTGGAGTAGAACGTTTTTTTTTTGAAACCAGGCCCAACGAAAATTAACGGAACCATTTTATCATATGAATAGCCCGACACGTGATCGACCTTGCGTCCTTTTTCGTCAGGAAACGAATATGGTTTTGGCATCAAAATAAGGTCGCCCCATTGTTCGGCAATAAATGAATTTTCTATTTGCCGTTTTAAACGTGGACTCATCAACATATCTTTTGAATACAGTTCAGGAACAATAACTTCTTCGGCGACGCCCGTATTCTTGATAATCGTTCTGACTTTTTCCAAGAATGATTTTCTTTCGATTTTAAGTTTAGTAACCAGATCCCAATTCACCAGGTAATGCATGGACTGGATGGCTTTAAACCAATCTTTTTTGTCGGAAACATCATAAGTAGCGTTTATTTCTTTATATACTTTATCGATAAACTGAATTTCATTTAGAAACTCGGCGCTGATTTTATTTTTATTCGAATAATCTACCGATGGCGGAATTCCGTGGTCGCCCGTTAAAACAAACAACACATCTTTTTCTAAATTGAATTTACTTTTCAAGGTGTTTAAAAAACGAGACAGTTCTTTATCTTCATCGACAATCAGTTTTCTCATTTCCTCTGAATTGGGACCATACATATGCCCCGCCATATCGTGAGTCGAAAAACTAATAAACAAAAAATCTGTTCCATCGGTTTTACCCAATTTTTCCTGTTCTACGATGGCTTCTGCTAAATCAACGGTTCTTTGGATACCCCAAATTTTTCTCAACAAACCGGTTTCTGGTTGTTTGGGAACCAATTTCTTGTTTTGGGCGGTTAACCAGGTGGAATTCACCTTGTCGTAGTATTTACTTGTCGTCCATCCCCATTTTTTATCATCAAACCAAAAGGCGCCGTCGGCTTTATGTCCACCTAACATGATCGCGGATCTATCTTTGAGTGCGATCGCATAGACTTTGCTTTTTTGATCTGAACCTTTGAATTCATCAGATATCGTGGTCGTCGTCAGCTTTCTAGGAGAAAAGCCAAATTCTGGATCTTCCACACAGTACTCCACTTTATTTTTTGTGCGCGAATACCAATCATTGATGGCAATTCCCATATGAATTGGCCAAGAGCCTGTAGAAATAATCGCATGCCCCGGACACGTCATACTGGAAAGGACTTCGTATTCAGCAAAAGGATAATACGATCCATTTTGCATCAGGTAATTAAAACCACCTAATTGATTGCCTTGTTTCGCTGAAAGAAATTTAGTTTTATTCAAAGTAAGTATGTCTGCGCGCAATTGATCGTAAACCAAATAAACGATTAATTTGGGAGCCGCTTGAACCGAATAAAAACCGAATAAAAAAAGAAGAGTACAATATATTTGGCGCATGGATGCCCCCTTACCCGGTTGATCTTAGTTTATAATTTTTGGAATTTACACTGGAAAACAAACCTCAATCGTTTCCTAACATTCTTGGCGGAGGTGCGGAAAATATAAAAGCCGACATAAAATCGGCTTTTATTAAAATTAATTCTAATCTAAAAATTAGTTTTTTATTTTTTGGACCAGAGCCGATTCAGTTTTATACTTTTCTAAGTATTTAGATCGTTCTGTATTTGCTTCTTCTTGAGTCCCGTACAGCCCGAACGACACGCGATACCACTGTTTATCGTTTACTTTAGCCGGGATTACATTTGTTTGGTAACCTTGTTCTTTTAATTTAGTGGCGCGTTTTTCAGCTTCTTCTTTGGTAGCATACGAAGCTACTTGCACGGTGAATTTACCTAAGGCGTATTGAGAAATATCTTTTGGCAAGCTTGATGGTAACCGGTTTTCAGCTTTAGCGGCTTCTTTCGCTGCGGGCACTTTGCCATCAAGGAATGATTTAGCGGCTTCAAGCGGAGCGTCTTCATGAGACTCAGATTTTTTGCTTACTGGCTTGTGAGCCGGAGTTTCATGTTTGTCTACAGCTTTCTCGGTCGCTTTTTCAGTAGTTTTTTCAACGCCATGTTCAGCTTTAGCTGGTTCACGTTTTTCTTCATGTTTAGCTTCATGTTTAGCTTCGTGCTTGTCGCCATGTGTATCGCCGTGACCTTCAGCCGCTGAGTCATCCGCAACAAATTCGTCTTTTTTTAGCTTTTCTTCTGCTAAGTTTTTGATTTCATCGTCTGTAATCAATTGATCTTTAGCTGGTGCTGCATGACCTTCCCCATGCTCACTAGCAATCGCGCGTTTTTCATCGTGACCAGCAGCTGCTGGTTCTAGCTGAGCCAATTTGTATTGGTTATCGCTATATTTCTTTCCAATGTATGTTCCAATCGAGAACGACAACAAAGAAATGAAAAACACTAGCACTAGTTTTACGGCTACATCTGACTTTGCACCCATTATGACTTCCTTATAATACGAGTTATCATTAGAATATCGGATTTGGACCGTGTGGGTCAATGCGACCTTAGATGAGTCTCGCCTACTAAATCAACGATTTTTTGTGATTGAAAACCAGATATTTTGATTTAATATCAGTCCCGACTGAGGTCAGTGAGGAAATATGGACTTTGATCAGATCCTGTACGCATCCATAAAAGCATGTCGATTGGGCCGCCAAGTTTTATTGAACTATTTTGGCGAACTTAAAAATGTGGAAGATAAATTCCACGCCGGTCTAGTCAGCGAAGCCGACAAAGAATCTGAACGAGTCATTAAGAATTACCTTCTAGACAAATTTCCAGGCACATTCTTCTTAGGGGAAGAAACTTACTTTGCCAACAAAGAAGATCGACAATCGCAACAGGGTAAATGGATTTGCGATCCATTGGACGGTACTACCAACTACGTGCACCAATTTCCTATATTTTGCATCAGCTTGGCGTTTGAATGGCAGGGACAAGTTCAAGTCGGCGTTATTGACGTACCGATGCTAAATGAAACATACACTGCGGTTCGTGGCCAGGGCGCTTTCGTTAATGGGAAACCTATTCGCGTAAATAAAAATACAGACTTCAGCAAAAGCTTATTAGCCACCGGTTTTTTTCCTGACGACAAACAAGAACTCGAAGAACAGTTGCGCTATTTTGGTTCGATCGTTGGTGATTGCCGAGGTGTGCGTCGTGCCGGCGCCGCCGCTTATGATCTGTGCCAAGTCGCACGGGGTGTATTTGACGGTTTTTGGGAAAAGAATTTAAGTCCATGGGACGTGGCTGCGGGACAAATCCTGGTAGAAGAAGCCGGTGGTATTGTTCGCAGCTATAAAAATGAAATTCATACACCCTATAGCCGGTCCTTAGTAGCAGGAAATAAGACGATCGTTGACGGCATCTTAAAACGTTTCGTCACCGTAAAAAATAAGTAGGCTTTCTTGGCAATCACATTTTTAATTTTGTGTTACCTGATTTGGGGCCTACTTCCCATTTATTGGAAACAACTACAACATATTGCTCCTCTGGAAGTTCTATTTCATCGAATTGTTTGGTCTTTCTTTTTTTACGGTTTAGCCATGTTGGCAATAAATATTTTTACTAAGAAAAAAATATCTTCGAGTTTTGCCGAATTAAAAAATGATCGCAAACTTTGGGGTAAACTCTTTTTAAGCTCGTTCATGATTACCGGAAATTGGTTTACCTACATTTATGCGGTTAACTCTGGGCAAATTTTGCAAGCCAGTTTAGCTTACTATATCTCGCCCCTTATTTCCGTAGTAGCAGGCGCTATTATTTATAAAGAACAGCTTAGCATGCGAACTCGGTGGGCACTGGCGTTCTGTGGGCTGGGTGTATTTCTATTGATATTTGGTCAGTCTCTTATGTATGGTGACGCCCCAAAAGTGCCGTGGCTAGCACTTTGGCTCGCGATTTCATTTTTTATTTATGGATTTGTAAAAAAATCCGTCGTGATGCCTGCGATAACTTCCTCTTTTATCGAAGGTTTGTTCTTTGTACTGCCAGCAATTTATTTTATTGTCTTTAGTTCGTATTCTCATCTAGCACTTTACACTAGCCGTGACTGGGTTCTTTTTATTCTGGGGGGCGTTGCCACGGGATTACCGCTTGTTTTCTTTTCATACGCAGCTCAGAAGTTAACATTTTCAAGCATTGGTTTTTTTCAATATCTGTCTCCAACCCTGCAGCTTATGACAGCGATCTTTATCTATGGGGAGGACTTTAGTATTCAAAAAATTGCCGCGTTCTCGTGTATCTGGCTCGGCGTTGCGTTCTATATATCTCAACTTATCAAACAAAATAAAAAAATTATTAAACAGCGTCGATGACAATATCGTTGGTAATTCCCGAGATACCTTTGACTTGCCCCACCGCTATTTTGGCTGCTTTGCTCTGAGAATCCCATGCGGCCCTTCCAGTCAGTGTGATCCATCCTTCTTTTGCAGTAGCTCGAATATTTTTAGGAACAACGTAACTGCCTCGAATGGCTTTCAGTGCTGCCGTCACTATTTGCTCATCACTGCGGTGATCAAGATAGCAGACATTCACTTTGATTTGGTTAGCTATTGATTTAACACCAACGACCCTAAGTGCCGCCTCACCGATTTGAGATCGTTCTATGTAGCGTGGCACGCATCCGCGCAATGTCACGATACCCTTACGCACAAGGACACTTAACTGTCTGGCCGTCACCATCAAATCCCAATTGAGCTCGTTTATGACATCTCTCTGAATTTCAGAATCTGTTTTCTTAAATAGAAAGTTAAACATTTTTACCCCCTCAATCTCTCACTGAAATATTGGTTGCAATATTGGGCCCACGCCCTTGACTACTGCATCGCTAAAGGGAAAGAGTGTTAACTAAAAAAGTCGTTTATAATTTTGTTTCAGAGGCGTTTGTCACCGCAGGGAAAAATAGTTTGTATCTTTAGCAGGCTAAATTTTTTCTGCTATCTAACACATAAACTAAATTACTTTGTTCAATTTTTTAATTATTTCACTTTATTTGTTCTAAATCTTTAAAAAATCTGACGAGCAGCGTGAGTAAAATTACAGTTAAGTTTTATAAAACGCTAGCTATTTCCTCAATAAAGGTACGATATGCGTGTACACGTTTGATTTTAGAAGTCGGACAATAAAAAGGGGTCAAATATGGAAGAAAGAACCATCCAAAAAAATTCAACGGACACCGAAAAAAAATCAATTCTAGTTATCGACGATTGTGAAGATGTATTGGATCTTCAGCGAGTTGTACTAGAACAAAATGGTTATACTGTATTTACAGCACAGAGTGGAAATGAAGCTATGGAAATCCTAACTGAAATTACACAACCAAATTTAATACTTCTAGATATGAATTTGACTGATATGACTGGAATCGATTTTTTAAAAGAACTTGAAAATGAAAATCCAAAAATTATTGAAAAGGTACCCGTTGTCATATTCTCCGGTACCGACACAGTTCCTGAAAGCAAAGCCGTCGGTTTTATTCACAAGCCCTATGACTTAGAAAAATTTATTGCGGAAATAAAGATCTACCTAGAAATGGGATTCTCCATCCCAATGCTACACTAGATGCCAGATTCAATCCAGGTCGTTGGAATCGGCGCTTCTGCCGGCGGACTTGAAAGCTTTGTACAATTACTAAATGCTTTACCTATTGATACGGGTTTTTCTTTTGTTTTTGTGCAGCATTTAGACCCTACTCACCCAAGTATGGCGACCGAGATTCTAAATCGTGAAACGCAAATGCCAGTTTTTGAAACTCGTCAAAACACAAGGGTAAAACCAAATTGCGTTTACACAATTCCTCCAAATTTCGATATCTCGATTCAGTCCGGGGTTTTGAAACTAACTCCCAGAGGTTCATCAAAGCATCCCCATATGCCAGTCGATGCCTTTTTTCAATCGCTAGCTAAGTATTCTGGCCGGAATGCCATCGGCGTTATTTTATCCGGCATGGCTTCCGATGGCACAGAAGGTCTTCGCGCGATAAAGGCAGTCGGGGGTATTACGATGGTACAAGTTCCATCCACCGCAAAATTTCCCAGCATGCCTCAAAGCGCTGTCGATGCGAATGTTGCGAATCACATATTGAATCTTCAGTCGATCGCAAACGAACTAGCAAAAACGGCTAAAAAGCCAAAAAAATTAGGACCTCGGCAGGCACCGATTCTGCCCAACTCTGAATTAGCAAGCGACCAAATCAGACTCTCAGAACCGATTGACCAAATCCTAGCACTTTTATGGCGTCATAAAAAAGTGGACTTCTCTGAATACAAGAAAACTAATCTAATACGAAGGATTGCACGGAGGATGTCTGTACTTAAGCAGTCATCAGAAAAAGAGTACGCTGATTTTCTAAAAAACAATCCTGAAGAAGTAACAAAATTATTTTTTGAGATCCCTATTCATGTCACTGGTTTCTTTAGAGACAAAAAAGAGTTCAATCTACTAAAGAAGAAAATACTTCCGATTATTACCAAAAGAATACAGCAAGAAAATCCAATTCGAATTTGGGTGGCGGGATGCTCTACGGGAGAAGAGGCTTATTCGATTGCGATTTTAATTTCCGACTACATCCATGAACATTCACTAGCTCACTCTATACAGATATTCGCTTCGGATATAAGCGATATTGCGATTCAGAAAGCGCGATTGGGAATATATTCAGAATCTGATATGAAATCCATTCCCCCGACACTAAAGAATCGCTATTTTACAGAGTGTTCGGAAGGTTTTAAAGTTGTCAAATCGATTCGTGATTTATGTCTATTTTCCGTTCATGATCTAATGTCTGATCCTCCGTTTGCGAAACTGGACCTTATTTCCTGCCGCAATTTACTTATTTACTTTAACGCCAATTTGCAAAAAAGAATCTTTCCCATTCTGCACTACGCCCTAATTCCTGGAGGCTATTTATTTTTAGGGCAATCGGAAAATGTAGGCGGATTCACTAATTTATTTCGTCAGATAGACAAAGATTATAAAATTTTTACGAAAACAACCACTCATTCTGATGTGCCTAAACTGCATTATCCCATTGGTCGCTATAGTTCTGAAAAAAGCTTCCCCCCAAAACCAATTTCTACTTTTAAATCCACTTTTGACATTCACAAAGAAGCAGATCGAATTGTTGCAATAAAATACGGACCAAGTGGTGTAATAATAAATGAAAATTTAGAAATTGTAAGTTTTCGAGGTCGTACAGCACCCTATTTAGAACAACAGGGCGGAACAGCAAGCCACCAGTTACTGAAAATGGCGCATCCAGATCTTGGTTCTGAAATTAGAAATATTATTCAAATAGTTAAAGCGCAATTGTCATCTTTCAGGAAAGAAAATGTCGCAATTGGAGATGGCAACGGAGAAGAGTATCTAAATATTGAAGCCATCCCTCTTAATCCTTTAGCACCAGTAATCAACCGACAGTACCTGATCCTTTTTGAGAAAATCTTAAACCCCAACGCGCCGAACACAATTCAAAAACCCACTGAGCCACAAGGCAAAGTGGACCAAAGAATTCGACAATTAGAATACAAAATCGCCAGCAGCAAAGAGTATCAGCAAGCATTAAGTTTAGATCATCAAATCGCTCAGGAAGAAGCGGCCTCAGCTAACGAAGATCTACAATCCGCAAATGAGGAACTACAAAGTGCTAACGAGGAATTAGAAACTGCGAAAGAGGAACTGCAGTCTACCAATGAGGAACTTACAACTGTTAACGACGAATTGCAGATCAGAAACAATGAGCTTGGTGATTTAAATAATGATTTGGTTAATCTACTAAGTAGTATTGAAATTCCCATCATCATCGTCAGTGCAGAATTGAAAATTCGGCGTTTTACACCGGCCGCAACTAAAATATTGAATTTGATTGTAACTGATGTCGGCAGATCAATAAGCGATATCCGATCTAACCTGCGCTTACCCAATTTGGAAACTTTGGTCGCCAATGTTATCGATAATTTAAAAATTAAAGAAATCGAAGTTCAAGATCACCGAGGTCATTGGTATCGATTGAAAATTCGTCCGTATAAAACTACAGACAATAAAATTGATGGAGCTGTTCTAACATTCGTAGACATCGAAGTTCTGATGAAAGCCTTGAGTCGCCTAAAAGGGGCTTTGAGTAATGCAACCTCTGTCGCCGATGCTCTTAAAATCCCATCAGTCATTATAGATCGGGGCCTAAGGATTCGATCAGTGAATCAACTTTTTTGTGAGATATTCGATATATCTGCCGCTGAAAAGGAAGGGACTTTACTAAGCGACCTAGTGAGTAAGGTGATGCATGATTCAGAATTGAATGCGCATCTAGAGAATGCATTAGATTTCGAAAAGTCATTTCAAGATATCGAAGTATCTGGCGATTTCCCAGGATTTGGTCGAAGGACATTTTTGGTTAGTGCAAGACATATTCATTGGGGTGAACTGCCGGACCCAGAACCTGAATCAGTAGTCGTGGCTTTTTTTGAAATTACAGAACGAAAGCAAATCGAAATTAAGTTAGAAGAATCGGAAGAAACCTATCGTACTCTGTTAGAATCCGCTCACGATGCGATTGTGGCAGTAGACGAGAAAGGTAAAATCAAAGTCGTCAATGCGCAAACAGAAAAGTTTTTTGGTTATCGCCGTAGAGAGCTGATCGGAGAAAAAGTCGAGATGTTAGTTCCCGAGGAAGCGCGAGCAGCTCACGCAAACTTACAAAAAGAGTATATTCAAAAACCGGTACCTACTCATATGTCTGAAAAAGTAGATCTATTGGGACAAAGAAAAAATGGATCTACGTTTCCTATCGAAGTTTCGCTTAGCCCAGTAAAAATATCCCGAGGTCAGCTAATAATAGCGGTCATTCGGGATGTAACTTCACGGCGACAGACAGAGCAAGATAGAAATAGCTTGCTTCTTAGTGAGCAAGGCGCAAGAAAAGAAGCTGAAAAGGCTAACCGGGCTAAAGATCTTTTCTTAGCCACACTATCGCATGAACTAAGGACACCGCTTTCTTCCATAATGACCTGGTCACAACTCATTCGGCACGGAAAAGTGGACTACGAGAAAGCAAAAATCGGTGCCAGTGTAATAGAGCAGAGCGCAAAGGCTCAAAGTCAACTTATTGATGATTTACTGGACATCTCTAGAATTACTGCTGGCAAACTAGCTATTGAAATCACAGAAATCGATATAAAAAACGTAATACCTCTAGCCATAGAATCTGTAAGTGCACTATCTGATAAAAAATCCATTACTATTACTCAGAAAATTACCGATGAATGTGGAATGGTCTTAGCCAACGCTATCCGTATTCAACAAATAATTTGGAACTTACTTTCAAACGCGATCAAATTCGCGCCAAAACAGTCGGAAATAGAAGTAGCTTTTGATTATTTTCAAGAGTCCAATCGACGATTGGCAAGAATTAAAGTCACCGATTGTGGGAAAGGCATTCCTGAAGAATTTATTCCTCATATCTTCAATCGATTTAGCCAAGCCGACAGTACGTCAACACGAATTCATGGTGGTCTTGGCTTAGGTTTATCTATTGTAGCCAGTTTGGTTGAATTGCAAGGCGGTGTCGTAACTGCGGAAAACTCAAAGACCGGTACTGGCGCCATTTTCACGGTTACCTTTCCTGTAGTTCCAGCTAAAGTTGCCATTACCAGTTTTACGGTAGCAGATACTAGAATCAATAACGAAAATCTTGGACAAGATAAAAAAGAAGCCCCATCTTTAGAAGGCTACAAAATACTAGTCGTTGATGATGACGAATCGACTCGCGAGGCTCTTGCTATTTATCTAAAATCTTTTGGGGCGGAAGTGCTTTCAACGGATTCAGCTAGGGAAACCTTAAAGCAAATAGCCACATTTAATCCCGATATCCTACTGAGTGATATCGCAATGCCTGAAATGGACGGCTACTCGTTAATTAAAGAAATTCGTCTTTCCAACCAACTGCATATACGCAATGTACCCGCATTGGCATTGACCGCCTACGCCACCGAAGCGGATGTTCAGCAAGCTATCGACGCAGGTTTTCAAGCCCATTGCCCAAAACCCATTGACGCTGGGGAGTTGGCTCGGGTGATCGTTAAATATGCTCTAAAGTCCTAGATCACCTAGTTAGATTTAGTACAGAAGCTAGACCTAAAACAATTTTTTTTTATCTCGAAAATGTGTCCTATAGTGAAATCAGACAAATCTTGAATTGAAAAATTCACGGAGATGTTTTTCTATATTACTATGGGAATATTTTCGACTTTCGCAAAAAGAGACTCGTCTAAAATTTTAACTACGTCGTTTGAACGCCTCTCGCGGGCCAAGGATTTACGCGACATCACGGCTATTGCCGCCGAAACAGCACGACAGCTGTCGGGATCACAAGGGTCAACGTTCGTTCTTCGCGATGGTGACCTTTGTTATTACGCCGATGAACACTCCATTTCGCCACTTTGGAAGGGCAAACGATTTCCAATGGTCGACTGTATTAGCGGCTGGAGCATGATTCACCAGGAGGCCGTTTTAATTCCCGACATTTATTTAGATAATCGAATTCCTCATGATGCCTATCGTCCGACATTTGTGAAAAGCTTGTGCATGATTCCTATCCGCAAAGAAAATCCAATCGGCGCCATCGGTAACTATTGGTCTGAATCTTACATCCCGACCGAAGATGAAATTAAATCACTACAAATCTTGGCAAACAGTACAGCTATTGCTTTAGAAAACTTAGAACTTAAAATTGTTCTAACAAAGCAAAATTCTGCGACGACTGGTCTTCAGCATCGCAACAATGAATTAGAAGTGGCAATCAATGCCATGGCCCACGATTTGCGCACTCCTGTGGCGGGAATGACCGGCATGGCCGAACTACTACGTATTCGCCTGGCTGACAAAATTGACAAAGATTCTTACGACTATCTCTACGCAATCATGAATACTGGCCGTCAGACGGCAGCTCAGATCGAACGTATGTTAATGTTATATCGAGCCAACAGCGGCGCGATCACAAAGCAAGAATTGAACATTACTCAAATTACTCATGAATTGTTTAATGTACTAAAACCTGAACTACATAATCGAACTTTCGAGTTCAGTGTCGAACCGCATTTAAAAGCCTACGCCGATGCACCACTGGTGCGCGTAGTTTTGAGTAACCTGCTCTCTAACGCCATCAAGTATTCGTCCAGAAAACCAAAAACGAAAATTGATGTTGGACTGTATAAAAACGAATCAAAATTTAATACATTCTATGTTCGCGATAACGGCGATGGTTTTGAACCCGCACAAGCAACAAAACTATTTCAGCCACTGAATCGATTGCATAGTCGTGAGGACTTTGCGGGAACTGGATTAGGTTTAGCATCCGTAGCTAAAATTGTCGAAGTCCACGGTGGTAAATGCAGCGCTGAAGGACGTCCTTCTGAAGGGGCCACCTTCTTCTTTAGTTTGCCCGCAAATGCATCCTAAAAATAGTAACAGCCTAAAAGGGCAACTGTTTAGCTTATCGACATTCTAAAGACCTGGTAAACGGCAGCCACCGGGACTACCGTTTGCTGGTTATAGAACGATATGATTCTAAAGAACCTATCTCTGGTCGTTCTATCGTTGTCTTTGATTGCTCCATTAGCGATGGCCGGCGACTGCTCGCCCAAAGATATGAGTGCCGAACTAGGCGCGGTTCGATCGCAAGGTAATATAGGCTGGTGTTACGCGAACACAGCTGCGGATTTAATTTCGTATAAATTCAGAAACAAATGGAACGGAGTTCAAGCTTCGGCCATTTTTATTGCTCTTGGTTACAATTATAAAATGAATAGCTCGGAAGCGGGTTCGTATATCTTCACAGAAGGTGGTGATATACGGGCCGCTATTAATTACGCCGCTGAGTTTGCTTATTCCTGCCCCCGTCAGCTAGACAATGCGTTTGTTTTGGGTGGATTCAATTTGCAAATTAAACAAAAACTACATCTTGCGGAAAAATTAAAATCGCTTTTCGATAAACGTCTAAATTCCTCAGAAAGCTGGAAAGAATATCGTGATTACATCTACGCCCTTCAGCAAAAGCAGTCGATCATTTCCCGTATTTCCGATGAGGCTCTAGAGAATGCCCTGCGCCTGGATATCAATTTGGCCGTCGTTGAAATCGCAAAAGAAGTTTGTAAGCCCTTCAAAGATCAAATGACTATGTCGATAAAAAAAGAAGACGTCGGTCGTTATTTTGATTCCGACACGGACTATTACGACGATGTTTTAAAAGTCCGAGTGAATCACAAACCTGATTTGTTAGAATTAATCGATCGGCAAATCAGCAAAGAAAATGTGGTTGGTGTCGACTATCAAATAAAATTAATCAGCAAAGATTTAAAGGATAAAGACAACCACGCGTCTGTCATTGTTGGCCGCGAAATGAGAGCTGGACAATGTTACTATAAAATTCGCAATTCATGGGGACCCGATTGCGAAATTGAGGATGAGGCGGGAAAAACCATTCCCCGTTACAACAAAAATGTCGAGTGTGTAGCCGGACACGTCTGGGTAAAAGCTGCCGACCTAAAGGCGAATCTTTCCTCTATCGCTTATATTAGACCCTAATTCACCTAAACCTATACCCAGTCCGGCTTCCAAAGCCCATAAAAGCGAGACTAGACTGGGCTAATAATCACGAACGGATTCTTTAGTTTTGCGTTTCACTATGATACACTGACTTATATTGGGACAGATTCCTGGGAGTAAAAAATGAAAATTACGCACAATAAAGTCGGTCAGAATTTAAACATTACTGATAACAAAAAAGCGGAAAAAACAGACAAACAAGGCGGCGATGTAAAAGCGGATGCTGTTTCTCTTTTTGCTCCAACTGAAGGTGGCGCTGGTGCTTCGAAAGTTGCTGTTTCAGCTCGCGCACAGGAAGCTAAAAAAATCAAAGAACTTGCGATGGCGGCTCCCGATGTAGATCAAGCGAAAGTAGAAAAGTTTCGTAAATTGATCGAAGACGGAAAATACAAAGTCGATGCTAAAGCCGTTGCCGACAGAATGGTCGACGACGAATTAAACTTCATGTAAAAAACTAACCCGCAGTAAAAGGAAAACATCGCATGGATGCGACAGTTGACAGATCTTACGATAAATTAATTCAAAACTTGGATGACTTAGTTGGCTTATATCGCCAGCTTTTAGAGCTTGCTAGAAAAGAAAAGCAATATCTAATTGAATCAGACACAGAACGCATCCTTGAAGTGAATAGCCAGAAGGACGCCGTTTTACAGAAGGTAAAATTAGCAGACACTCTACGTTTTAAGCACGCTAAAGAGCTTTGCATGAAAATCGGTGCGGACAATGAAAACCCTCGCCTACTTGAAATCGCTCAACGTCTGCACGGCCCAAAAGGCGACAAGCTACACAACTTCCATTCCACGTTAGAAATGGTAATCAAACGTATTATCGAAATTAACAAAGAAAACGAAGAACTAGCTCAAAAAGCAATTAATACACTAAACGGAACGATGAATAACATTAAAGAAACATTATCAGGCAAAAAAACGTACGAGAAAAAAGGAAACTACAAAGCCGGCCCAGAAAGCTCTGGCAACTTTGTATCAAAAGAAGCATAAAGCTTCAAAACGTTAGATCAAATAGATCTAACAAAAGGCGAAGTTCAGAATGAACGAGCCAAAAACCCTCGATCCCAAGCGCGTCTAACAAAATTGAGCGCGGTTTAAAGGGACAAAATCGAGGCCGACTAGGAGCCCGACTGAGGCGTGGCTCGGCCACGTCGCAGGGAGAGGCGACGCAGGAGAACGAAGAGTTTGGCGCTTTAAACCGCGCGACTCTCGAAGAAAGGGACAGGATGTCTAAGATTTCGTCCATGATGGACGTGGGAAAAAGATCTCTATCGAACGCCCAAACAGCCTTACAGACTGTATCGCACAATATCGCCAATAAAAGTACAGAAGGGTATTCTCGTCAACGTGTCGATCTAGTGACGAACGAACCGATTGGCTCTGGAAACTTACGTATTGGTATGGGTGCTAGAGCCAGCCAGGTTTCTCGTGTTAACAATCCATGGTTAGAAAAGCAAATCCAACGCGAGCAAATGAATTTGGGCCAAGCGGAGACTAAGGCTGATGCTTTGGGACGTGTGGAACAAGTGTACAATGAACAAGGAACGAAAGGTTTAAATCACCAGTTAAATGAATTCTTCAATTCGTTCCGCGAATTATCTAACACTCCGGAAAGTTTAGCATCACGTACGATGGTTCGCGAAACAGCGAATACATTAGTGGGAACATTTAAGAACATGAACAAGCAATTGAAAGATGTTCAAACAGACTTAGATGGCCAAATCAAAACAACGACCGAAGAAATTAATCAGATTTCTAAAGAGATTGCTTCATTGAATGAAAAAATTCAATTAGTCGAAATTCAAAACGTACCAGCCAACGACGAACGCGATCGTCGAGACCTATTGGTAAAAAAACTAGGCGAGAAAGTCGATATTACTTGGGGTGAAGGCAACAACGGGATGCTGACCATCACTGCAGGTAATACCGCCATTCTCGTTTCAGGTACTAGCGCGAATGAACTAAAAGCCGCGCACACCGACGAACGTGACCGTGTTGAACTTTTCTATCGCTCAACTGATAAAGGTAGCCTTTTTAATGTGACCAACCAATTTCGCGGCGGCAAAATCGGCGGTGCTTTAGAAGTTCGCGATGATATTATTGAAAAACATTTAGATACTATTGATAACTTGGCTTACCGTTTAGCAGACGAAGTTAACACTGCCCATGAAGCGGGTTACGATCGCTATGGCAAAACAAATAACTCGTTCTTTGATCTCCCTAAAGACATCAAAGGTGCTTCGGAAACGTTAGCCATCAGCGAAGGGGTTCAATTAGACGCCGGTAAAGTTTCTGTCGCTGCCCGCCCCGACAGTCCAGGGGATAATACGATCGCTAACATCATCGGATCCCTTCAATACCAAAAGGTAATGGATGAAGGTAATTCGACAATGGATGACTACTACATTTCGCAAGTTGGTCAGATTGGTACAATTTCGCAGCGTGCAGTGAAAACATTTGAATCACAAAAAAATATTTTAGATCAACTAACAAACATTCGCGAAAGTATCAGCGGTGTCAGTTTAGATGAAGAGGCAACAAAGATGATCGAGATGCAGAAAGCATATGATGCATCTGCCCGCTTGATTAGAACAGCGGATGAAATGTTCGATACTGTATTAAACTTGAAACGACTGTAATTAAAGGATTATTGACGTGAGAATCGCGGATAAAATGCAATACAACCAAGTTCAAAAAAATATCAGTAAGAATCGTACTGATATGGCTGATTTGCAGAATCAAGCGGCTACTCAACGTCGTATTAACAAACCCTCTGATGATCCTTTGGCAACGACGCGCGTATTAGCTAGCCGTACCGAAGAAAAAACAAATGCTCAGTTCGTCAAGAACATCAATCAAGCAAAATCGTTTTTAGAATTCTCGGATCAGTCTTTGGGTGAATTATCTGAACTTTTAGTTCGTGCTAAAGAACTGGCGATCAGTCAATCCAATGATGCTTCGGCAAATCCGCAATCGCGTGCGATGACAGCAAAAGAAATCGAACAGATTTACAATCAAGCGGTACAAATTGGTAACCGTAAACTGGGCGAACGTTATATCTTTTCGGGATTTAAAACTCAGACAATGCCATTTAATATCGCTGGCGAATACGCTGGTGATGATGGCGACTTAAAAGTACAAACACAAAAAGACCAATTCCTGGCGGTGAATTTACCCGGCAGCAAAGTATTTATGGGTAAAGGCTTTGAAGTCGATGGCATGGTCCGTCCGGGGCAGATTACGCCTCAATCTATTGATGATCTTGAAGGCATCAAAGTACGCGAACAAGAATCCAAACAAATGATGGAAGAAGATCAGGAAAGCAAAATACAACTGCGTGGTCCTGCCAACGCTGGTTCCCCTAACCATATTGGTGAAAAAGATCCTACCAATGGCGACGCAGGTGTTAACATTTTCCAAGTCATCAAAGGTTTAGAAATTTCATTAAAAACAAATGATAAAGAAGGCATTCAAAATGCCATGGACATGTTAGATCAATCCTTATCGCAAGTGGTATTGGGACGCTCAGAAGTGGGCTCAAGAATCATGGCCGTCAACGGTTCCCAAGATTCCCTCCAAAAGGCGATTGTGGATAATAAAATCGTGGCGTCCCAATTAGAAGACGCTGACGTGTTTAAGCTAGTTTCCGATATCAATAAGACTGACGCGGCCTTAAAGGCGACTTTAGATACGTCAGGTAAAATGATTCAGCCAAGCTTGCTGGATTTCTTGAAATAAAATTTCTTTACATCGTTAGCTGATTACTTTTTTCAAACCAGTTTTTAAATTTCTGCATTTTCACTGAAGCTTACGCATCTTCACTTACCGATCGCATACTTCTTTCAGACTGTGAGTTTTTTTCAATTTACTTTCGGCCTTCTTCTTACTAGAACCGCTGTGGTATTGCATAACAATCTGAAGGAGAATTCATGAAATTAATTTTATCGATCGTTTTATTAGCTAGTTTTTCATTCGCACAAGTTTGGGATGAGGAAGATGATTTTTCACCTCGCCGCCCAAATCTATTTTGCGCTAACAGTGTTTTGAAGAATTCAAATGGTGATACGCTTCACCAATTCACCTTTTCTTACCAATGTGAAGACACACTTAGAAAGATCACTGGTCCACTATTCTGCGCTAATAATGAATTAAAAAACTTGCGCGGTAAAGTTATTAGCACATTCACATTCGCTTACCAATGCGAAGATTCACTTAAAAAAATCAAAGGTCCTTTGTTCTGTGCAAATAACGTTCTTAAAAACGTAAATGGCAGAGACGTTCACCAGTTCACATTCGCTTATCAGTGTGAAGAATCAGTACAAAAAATCACTGGCCGTCTTTTCTGCGCTAACAACGTTTTGAAAAACGTGAACGGCAAAGAAGTTGAAACATTTACTTTCGCTTTCCAATGTGACGACGCTCTGAAAAATATCAAAGGCCAACTATTCTGTGCTGGTGGAAAATTGAAAAATGTCTACGGCGAAACAATTCATACGTTTACGTTCTCATACCAGTGCGATGATACTCTTAAAACTATCAAGGGCAAATTGTTCTGTGCAGACAATGTTCTTAAGAGCATCCGTGGTAAAGTACTTGAAACATTTACTTTCGCTTTTCAATGCCAAGACAAACTAAAACAAATTAATCCTTAGTTGTTAATCCACCCAGCTAAACCACTTGAAGGCGACTTTGCCCATCAGGTGGGTTTTGGGTAAGAAACCCCAAACGCGGCTGTCGGCCGAGTTGTCACGGTTATCCCCTAACACGAACAACTGATCCGCCGGCACAGTGACGGGACCATAGGGAGCCATCGTTGAAATCGCGCTCCCTATTTTTTTTGCGGTGTAGTCCTCAATCTGCGCGACACCATTTACAAACACTGTTCCCGTCACATCGACGTAAACTTGCTCGCCTGGCAGCCCAATCACTCGCTTCACATAATAAGTAGATTCATCTTTAGGGTACCTAAACACCACCACATCGCCACGATTCACTTCACCTGTATGAAACAACCAAGTCATAGTGAACGGCAGACGAACACCATACTGAGCCTTATTAACGAAAATCTGATCTCCTGGTTTTAGCGTTGGGTTCATACTTTCGGTAGGTATGCGATAAGCCTCAGCCACACCCCAACGGATGGTGAAGGCGATAAACACATACATCGACAGTTTTTTAAGCTCGGCGGGATTATATTTGATAAATTTCATGTTGCTCCTTAGGTAAAAGCAGTTATATATAAGTACTGCATACTGTACTTAATGTACGCTATACTTTACATAAAGTAAAGTATATTTTACTTATATTGGATCTGAGCGTGGCTGAATTGAAAAAAGCTGAGTTAAAAAACAAGGTTAAGGGCTATCGCGCCATGCAAGGCGACCTAACCCAACAACAGTTAGCCGACCTAGTTGGATGCTCAAGACAAACAATAATTTCGATAGAAACCTCAAAATTCGTCCCATCAGTAGAACTAGCATTAAAACTGGCAAACGCCTTAAAGGTAAAAGTAGAAGATATTTTCTCACTAGAAGAGGAATCAAAACCATGATCACCCTAAACTGGATGCAAATCACAATCATATCCTGTACAGCCATTTACGTAGTCATAGAATTATTAACAAGAAACGAAATCAAAGACGAACGCTACCACCTAATAGAACTAAAAACCCAAGCCCTAGTCAGCAAACTAACAGCAACCGCATTAGTGTTAATATCCACAGTTTATATTTTTTACCCAGAAACAAACGCACTTTACATGCTCTTCATTTTATCGATGAGCTTCCTAGCGACAGAAATTCTAGCGAAGCAGTATTACAAAAGAAAATTATAAAAGAGCCTAAAAAATCTCTAACAATTTTCCTTAATTGGCGCAAAAACCTCACGCAGTGCAGGTTTTAAGCAAGTTAAGACAATTACAGAAAGAGTTCCAAAAAGGAACTCCCCACACCCGGGCTCACGATTTTGGTCTGAATCGAGGCCCACGCGGACGGCCAGTCAAGGAGCCCGACTGAGGCGTGGCAGAGCCACGTCGCAGGGAGAGGCGACGCGGAGGCTAGGCGCCCCCGAACGAACAGTCAGACCAAAAGCGTGTGCCCCCCACTTGACTTTGGGACGGAGAAATAATACCTACAGTTCTCGTTAACACAACCGATACGAAGACACATAAGGTTAGTTAGCATTTATAAGGAGTATATATGCTCGTTCTCACACGGAAGTTGGGTGAAAGCATTGCGATCGATGATCATATCAAGATTCGCGTCGTTCAAATCAAAGGCAAACAAGTCCGCTTAGGCATTGAAGCTCCTAAAGATACAAAAATTCATCGCGAAGAAGTTTACTTAGCCATCCAAGATCAAAACAAAGAGTCATCTCAAGTTTCATCTGACAAATCTAAATCAGTCGCTAGTTTACTTAAGCCGACTTCAAAATAATTTTCGGCTTCGCCAAATGCGAGGCCCTAATCTACAGCCCGTTTTCAGTCCTATTTTGTCCTTAAATGCCCTTTAACAATTAGAAAATAAAACCTTATTGCGGGATTTATCAACTCTCGGGGTATAAAACTCCCCAAGCAACCTATTGGAGCGACGCAGAACGCTTTCGTCAATTCTCTTGAGTTTACCTCTATTTAAGTCCAGATTTTAAGTGTGGGCTAACCTTTGCGCTAGGCTTATGTATCTAATTTTTAGGTATTTAGCCCGTAAAAGGTTAAAATTGGAGTAAGTTGATTTAGTTTAAGTCGTGAGGTGTTCATGGCACTAAGTGAACTAACGTGGGGGGATTAACATGGTAATTCAAACTTCAAGATTTGGTCCGGTGATGTTTGAAGCCGACGACATTTTGAATTTTCCAGAGGGGTTGTTGGGATTTTCGGATTTACGTCAATTCGTTTTGGTAGATGATCCTGCCGACGAAATCTTCATCTGGCTTCAAAGCTGCGAAACTCCAGAAATTGCGTTCCCTGTATTAGAGCCAGAATTATTTGCTCACACATACAAAGTAAACCTAACAAAAACAGACGCCGAAAACTTACGTCTTCAACCGACTGAAAAAACAAAATACTTGTGCATTATCACTATCCCAGATGATCCAACACAAATGTCGGCAAACATGAAGGCTCCGATCATTATCAACCTAGATAAAAAAATCTGCCGCCAGTGCGTTCTACAAGACAATTCACTAGCGATCAGAGAGCCGATCTTCACAAAACTACAACAACGTGTCGTTCAAAATCCAACTATGACCATCAAAGATCAAATCCAAGAATCCGATGTCATCGTTAAGATCAAAAAAGAAGCCGACAAATCTCTATAAAAATTTAATTACAAATTAAAAAAACGAAAAGGCTCCACACGGAGCCTTTTTTATTGGTGCCAGGCTACTTTTATTTGAAGGTACCTCCTAACATTCTGGTACCCGGCGCATTAGACGCTGCGGGTACCAGAATGTTAGGAGGTACCTTTTATGTTTTTTCGAAGGTGCTTTTTTCTTTGTTTTTGCGGACGCCGGGGACGGCGAAGATTTGGTTGTGGAATGAGATGTAGAAGCCGGGCTGCAGGAACCTTGTGGCGTATAGGGCTTCGGTTACGTTTTGAGTGGCGTCGGAATCTTCGAAGCCCATAGGGATCATGGCGCCGGTGAAAACGATGGGGACTTTTGGTTTTTGAATTTCTTTGTGGCAGTACTCGGCCGTTACCGTCATCGTGTCGGTTCCGTGTAGGACGACAATGGGTTTCTGCCCGCCTGCGTTTTCGCGAATGTTTTGGCAGATCACTTTGCGATCGTCATCCGTCATATAGAGCGAATCTTTGCTCATCAGTGGTTTGACTTCGATAAACGTGCCTGGCAGACGTAGTTTCGATAAGATACGGTTCTTGATGCTGGTGCCGCGGTTTTCAAGCGATCCATCAAATTCATTATAAGTCTTTTCTATTGTACCCCCGGTTGCGAAAACCAGGATTTCATGAGCATTTTTCTGCATAAACCTATCCTGCCCAAGCTTAAGAATAATTGCAATCCCTGACAAGTCGGAGTAGGTTCAGGACCTCTAAAAAAACAGCAGAAAAGGGGTTTAACGTGACTACAAACACTACCGAATTCAACCGCGAAGAATACATGAAAAACGAAAGCCGCAAAATCAAGCCAGCCGCTGATTGGCAAACCATCAAAAAATACAACGACATTCGTTTAGAGAAAACGGCCGATGGTATCGGTAAAATCACGATCAATCGCCCAGAAAGCCGAAATGCTTTCCGCCCACAAACTGTTCTAGAACTTCAGGAAGCTTTCCACATCGTTCGCGAAGACTCATCGATCGGCGTAATCATTCTGTGTGGTGAGGGCCCGATGGCATTCTGCTCTGGCGGCGATCAACGCGTTCGCGGTGATGCTGGCTACGTTGGATCAGATGGTATTCCTCGTTTAAATATCTTAGACGTACAAAAACAAATTCGTCAGCTACCTAAACCCGTAGTGGCGATGGTGGCTGGTTATGCTATCGGTGGGGGACACGTTCTTCACATCGTGTGTGACTTAACGATCGCAGCTGACAATGCTCGCTTCGGTCAAACCGGTCCAAAAGTAGGATCATTCGATGGCGGCCTTGGTTCAAGCTACTTGGCTCGTATCGTTGGTCAGAAGAAAGCGCGCGAGATTTGGTACCTATGCCGTCAGTACAATGCGGAACAAGCCTTAGACATGGGCTTAGTAAATCACGTAGTTCAATTAGAAGATCTAGAAATGGAAACTGTAAAATGGTGCCGTGAAATGCTGGAGCATTCACCGATGGCGTTACGCTGCTTGAAAGCATGCTTGAACGCAGACTGCGATGGTCAAATGGGTCTTTTAGATCTAGCGGGTAATGCGACTCTTCTTTACTACATGAGCGAAGAGGCTCAAGAAGGTCGCGATGCTTACGTGAAGAAACAAAAACCGGATTTCTCTAAATTCCCACGTTTACCGTAATGACAACAGCAACAACGTCCTCTCCAGTTATTAAAAACAAATTCCAAAGCGTTGTTTTGGCGTTTCGTCCAAAGACACTAACGGCTTCGTTAGTGCCTTGCGTGGCTGCAACAGCATTGGCTTCTACTGCTGACCAAAAATTTCAGTGGTGGATCTTTGCGTATGCCTTGATTGCGTCTTTCCTGATCCAAATCGGCACGAACTTAGTAAACGATGCCATGGATTTTAAAAAAGGTGCCGATACTGCGGAACGGATCGGTCCTCAGCGTATTACTCAAGCTGGCGTTTTAACTAGCATGCAAGTTCTGGGACTTGCGACTTTGTTTTTTATCGGGGCTATCTTGTTTGGTGTGCCTTTAGTGAACGAAGGTGGTCAGCCGATCGTGATCATTGGAATTCTCTCTGTGATGATGGGCTATGCCTACACGGCGGGTCCCTATCCATTGGCGTATCGTGGTCTAGGTGATTTGTTCGTAATTTTATTTTTCGGGTTAGCCGCCGTGATGGGATTGTTTTACTTGCACACGAAAATGTGGACAATGAATTCATTCTTATTAGGTTTACAAATCGGTTTGCACGCCACTGTCCTAATCGCAATTAATAATCTACGCGATATCGATGGCGATGCGAAAGTGAACAAACGCACCCTAGCTGTCAGATTAGGAATCGAAGGCGCTAAAAAAGAAATTTATTTTCTGTGTTTAGCTCCGTTCGTTTTACAAATCTACTGGGCAACACAAGGCCGCTGGGTCGCTGCTGTTTTGCCGTTTATTGCCTTGCCACTTGCTATTAAGATCATGAAAAATATAAAAAAAACGGCGCCCAGTGCGCAGTACAACCAGTTCTTAGGCCAATCGGCGGGACTACATTTAGTGTTCGGCGTTTTGCTGAGCATAGGATTGATTCTATAATGTGGATCCACAAATACTCGCTCCAACCAGTGGATTCACTTAATTCTAGGAGCAACAAAGAGCCCCGAATGGGGTTCTTTATCAAAGATCATGTCGGGGTTAAACAAACATCTGCAGGCCCCACAGATCCCAGTGCGATCAAACCTTCACCTGTAGAAACATTAATTAAAAATTTTCGAAATTTTTCCGATTTTGTTCACTGGCCAGAATTGGGCGATCCCACATTGCCCGAGTTAAAAGATTTTCTAATGAAATTAGCCGATAACGATTTCAAATTTCCGTTCCGTTTGAGTGAACCCGATTTAATTCCCGTGAAATCAAATGCGCTGATTTCACGCTATGATAAAACGTTAGGCCACCAAATGGAAATCCTTCAAGATGGAAAATTTGATGTGTTGAAGTTTAAGATGGGGCGCGATTTTAAAGCCGAACACAAAGCTTTGATGAATCTAAATTTAAAATCCTACTTGGTGCGCATCGATTTAAATAATTCTTTAAATTTTAAAGAATCCAAAGAAGCACTGGACATGCTAAAGAAAATTCCAAATCTTGAGTACGTAGAAGATCCAATGGATTATGGCGACTACCACTGGTCTGAGCTAGAAAAAATAGTGCCGCTAGCCTTAGACAACTATAAAGAATTTTCCGGACGTGAAACAGAATACCAAAAAGAATCGGGTGCAAATAAGCCAAAGCATTTTCAATATCGCATTGTTAAACCCCTGCGCGGCTTTTCTCTTGCTGAATTGATCCAAATGACGATTCAGAAAAAGAAAATCGTTCTGACCAACATGATGGATAATGCCGTCGGCGCATGGAAAACATATTTCTATTACTGTGAACTTAAAAAACAGTTTCCGTATCACTTGATGACTCCGGGATTTCACACGCACAATCTGTATAACAACTATGAATACGCCCATCTGCTGGGTTTTGACGGCGCACTGTGGACATTCCAAAAAGAAAAACTTCAGAAACTGATATCTATTTTAGACAAACTAAACTGGCTAAAACTTAATTACACTGACACAAAATCCTTAGAGCTAATTCTGAGCGATGCCGAAAAGGATTCGCGATGAATACCGATCTAAAACTTGAACTCTTTCAACCGAACACTTGGACGCAGAATTCGAATCACCAAGCGGTGAACATCAGCGCACTACCCGGTTTTATTTTTGAGTCAGACACTTCATTTTTATTTTTGAACGAACAATTGAATAACGATCGCAAACAGGAAATCTGGCAACAGGTTCAGGCATTTCTACATACTTCGCAGGTTATTACGGAGCCTTCACTGCTGATTCCCACATCTGGAACAACCTCTCACCTTTTGAAAATCGTGGTTTTAAAAAAACGTAATTTTTTAAACGCAGCCAAAAAAGCAAATGCAGTTTTGAATTCGACTCCGTCGGATACTTGGCTTGTGTCGCTACCGCTCCACCACGTAGCTGGCCTGTCGATTCTGGCTCGCGCTTACTTAAATAAAAATAAAACTTATTATTGGATGAAATGGGATCCTCAGATTTTCGCAAAAAATTTGAATCAGCTGAATATTAATTTTTGCTCGCTGGTACCAACTCAAATTTTCGATCTGATTTCTAAAGACATTTCTGCTCCTAAACATTTAAAAACAGTTTTGGTTGGCGGCAGTGCCCTGCCAAATCAGTACTGGGAACAAATGGTTTCCCTTGGCTGGCCTTTGCTAAAAACGTTCGGCATGACCGAAACAGCTGCGTTTATCAGCACCAGCCGGAAGTCCGACAAGTATTATGTTCCACTACCAAACATCGAGCTCACACTCGATCAAAATGATCGCTTAGCGATCAAGACGGATTCATTGTTTGATGGCTACTTAATCGAAAGTGGCGCCCCCCACAAGACACAAAACACAGAAGACAAAACAAGTACTCGCGCAATCACAGAAAACATTTGGCAATTCCAGCCGATTCCATTGCAAGATGGTTTTTGGTCAACTGAAGACCGCGCCGAACTAAGCGGAAATCAATTTCAAATCCTGGGACGCGATCAAGGAATCATCAAAATCAAAGGCGAGCTTGTAAATACTCAGCTTCTGAATCAGCGACTGACTGATGTTTCAGCAGAAATGAGTTTAGGAAATCACGCACCTATTCTGCACTTTGTACCAAACGATCGCGACGAACACGAGCTATTCGCCATCTTCACGAAAAACTTGGATGAAGCGAAACAAAAAACTGTCATAAAACGTTTTAACGACGCCGTCTTGCCTTACGAACGCATCCACTGGTATATTTTGGTGGACGAAATACCAAGGACTGACCTTGGGAAAATAAAAACGAGTTCGTTTAGCACTGACTCATTCAAGGAGAGCTATTTTGAAAACAGACAAAGTATTCTTTAGTGAGTATGCCATTTTCGTCTGCACGAAATGTCAAAAATCGATCACGGCACGAGCCGCAGATTCCTCGCCCTCAACAGATATCGCTGAATCCATCAAAAGCCAGTACAAAACAGAACTGAACACAATGGGCCTTAAAGGGAAGGTACGTGTGATGACTAGCAGTTGCCTAGGTGTTTGCCCAACTGGTTTTCAGGCTATCACACAGATTTCTATGACGGATCCAAGCCAAAGCGTCAGTTATGTTTTTAACCCGTTCGAAGAGACAAATCAGGTTCTTGAAACGATTAAAAAATCAGTCACTAAATAGCCCCTCATTTACGCAATAAGTTATCGAAAGATTTATCAAATTTTGAATTGACCCCCCATTTAGAAATCAGGAAACATAGTCCACTAAGCATGTTAAAAAGCCCAACTCAGAATTTAGGCTTTTCAAATACGTTTCTACTAACTGGAGGACCTTGTGAAAAAATTGTTGATCATTAATTTGATTATAGCTGCGGCTTTTATCTTCACGTCGTGCACGAAAAAAGAAGATGTTATCCTGATCGGAGAATATGGCTCACTAACTGGTGACGATGCTACGTTTGGAATTTCAACAAACAAAGGTATTAAAATGGCTTTTGATGAAATCAACGCTAAGGGCGGCATCAAAGGTAAAAAAGTCAAACTTATCACTGAAGACAATCAAGGTAAAAACGAAGAAACAGCGAAAGTTGTTAATCGTCTCATCACTCAAGAAAAAATCGTAGCCTTAATCGGCGAGGTGGCCTCATCTCGTTCGTTGATTGCGGCCCCTATTGCTCAGAAAAATGGCATTCCGATGGTTTCACCGAGTTCAACTAATCCAGAAGTAACTCAAAAAGGTGACAATATTTTTCGTGTTTGTTTCATTGACCCGTTCCAAGGTTTAGTGATGGCAAAGTTCGCCATTGAAAATTTGAAGGTTAAAAAAGCCGCTATTTTTAGAAAAAATGGCGATGCTTACAGCGAAGGTTTAGCAAACGTGTTCGCAGCTGAATTCAAAAAAATGGGTGGCGAAATTGTTATCGACATTCAATACCAACCAAAAGATATCGATTTCAAAGCTCAGCTAGCAGAAATCAAAGCTAAAAAACCAGACGTTATCTTTGTTCCTGGTTACTACAGCGATGCGGGCAATATTGCAAAACAAGCAAAACAAATTGAATTGAAAGCAACTCTACTGGGTGGCGATGGTTGGGATTCTCCGAAATTGCATGAAATAGGCGGCGATGCGATCAACGGTCAGTACTTTTCAAATCACTACACAACAGAATCAACTGATCCGGTTGTTGTTGATTTCATCAAACGTTTTAAAGCTCGATACAACGACGAAGTACCAGATGGTCTAGCAGCATTAGGTTACGACGCCGCTAAAATTGTAGCTGAAGCGATTGAGCGTGCCGCTGAAGTGAAGCCTAATTTAATCCGTGATGAAATCGCCAAGACAAAAGACTTTGTAGGTGTGACTGGAAAGATCTCGATGAATGCTGAACGTAACGCTGTCAAAAGTGCAGTTGTAGTTCAAGTCGATAACGAAAAAAGAAAGTATGTGACAACAATAAATCCATAAGACAGTATTGTCTTATGGAAGAATTGCTGCAGCATTTGATTAATGGCTTAAGTCTTGGAAGTATCTACGCCCTAATCGCATTAGGGTACACAATGGTTTACGGTATCCTGCAAATGATTAATTTCGCCCACTCAGAAGTTTATATGATGGGCGCTTTCTTTGCGTACTACTCTGCCAAATATTTAAATTTATCATCGTCGCCAGGCTTTACTTCTCTAGCGATAGTTCTGGTGACGACGATGGTTCTTTGCAGTTTGCTTGGACTGGCCATCGAAAAATTCGCCTACCGTCCACTTCGCAAAGCTCCAAAATTGAACGTTCTTATCACTGCCATTGGGGTGAGTTTATTTTTACAATATTTTGCTCAGCTTGTTTTCGGTGCGGACCCAAAAGTATTTCCAACTTTAATTGAAGACCAAACTTTGTTTTCAGTTGCGGGTGCTCCCATCAAATCATTCGATGTCACTATTTTGATCGTCAGCTTGTTATCAATGGGTATTTTACACTTCTTAGTTTATCACACGAAATTAGGTAAGGCGATGAGAGCCGTCAGCCACAATGCTTCGGTAGCTTCAATTTTAGGTATCAATGTTTCTCGTGTTGTTGCTTACACATTTATTATCGGATCTTCATTAGCTGGTATCGGCGCAATCCTGGTTGGTATCAAATACCAAAAAATCGAACCTATGATGGGAACAATGATTGGTCTAAAAGCATTCGTCGCAGCGGTACTTGGTGGTATCGGAAGCATCGCGGGTGCCGTGACTGGTGGATTGATTTTAGGCGTATCAGAAATTCTGGTGGTTGTTTATGGATCGTCACAGTATCGTGATGCCTTAGCATTTTTAATTTTGATTTTTATCCTTTTAGTTAAACCGGCCGGTATGTTCGGTAAGAACAGAATCGAGAAAGTATAATGAAAGCAATTAAAACTCCTCTTATTGCGGCTTTAATTATTTTGATCGTCACATCCGCTTTGGGTTTGGTGACAAATTCTTATATTCAATTGATTGTATTATTCTTGTTCGTGAATTCCATCATGGGTATGAGTTTGAATTTGGTTAATGGTTACACGGGACAATTTTCGTTAGGTCACGCAGGATTTGTGGCTGTTGGCGCCTACTTCACCGCAGTCATGACGACTAAATTCCCAGTCCCAGCTGGCGTAGCGGGCCTTCCTTATTTTATTTTAATCAGCTTAGGTAGCGGTCTTTTAGCCGGTGCTTTCGGGTACGTTGTCGGTTTACCGTCACTACGTTTGAAGGGCGACTATCTAGCTATCGTAACCTTAGGTTTCGGTGAAATCATTCGCGTTAGCTTAAATAATGCCGCTTCTTTAGGTGGTGCTTTGGGTATCTCTTCCGTTCCTTCAATGCCGGAAGTTGATTTAGGTGGTTTTGTTATTTCAAACTACATAACCTCACTTATCTTTGCAATTTTCTGGTCTGTGATTTGTTTCTTCGTTATTTGGCGTTTATTGAAATCAAGCCACGGTCGCTGCTTCCTAAGTGTTCGTGAGGATGAAATTGCGGCCGAAGCAATGGGTATCAACACTACTAAAGCAAAAATCCAAGCGTTCGTTGTATCTAGCTTCTTCGCTGGAATCGCGGGTGCTTTATATGCTCACTTCACAAATTATGTTAGCCCAGCCAGCTTTACCTTCTTAATGAGTATCGATGCCGTTATCATGGTCGTACTGGGTGGAATGGGAAGCATGTCGGGAGTTCTAACTTCTGCATTGATTATTACTGTTCTTCCGGAACTTTTACGTTCACTAAAAGACTACACCGGCGGTGTTGATTTACGGATGATCATTTACTCGTTAGCATTAATTTTAATTATGATCCTAAGACCTAAAGGTCTTTTCGGGGATAAAGAAATCAATTTGAACTGGAGAAAGAATGTCGGCTCCTCTACTTGATGTTCGTAACGTCACCATGCAGTTTGGTGGCTTAAAAGCGGTTGAAGGACTTTCGTTTCAGGTACAAAAAGGTCAGCTTGCTGGTTTGATTGGCCCTAACGGTGCTGGTAAAACTACAGTATTTAATATGCTTACTGGCGTGTACACACCAACTTCAGGTGAAGTCGCATTTGAATCTAAAAAAATCAGTGGCCTACGTCCTTATGAAATTTCTAGTCACGGTTTGACTCGAACATTTCAAAACATTCGCCTATTCAAAGACCTAACTGTATTAGAAAACGTTTTGATCGCTAACCATCAACATGTGAAATACACATGGACCGATGCTTTGTTCCTGACGAAAGCGTTTGAAACAGAAGAAACAAAACTGGTTCAACGTGCCAAAGACATCCTTCATATTTTCGGGTTATCAAATAAAATCAATGAACGTTCTGCGAATCTTCCTTATGGTGAGCAACGTAAACTTGAAATCGTTCGCGCGTTGATGACAGAACCGAAAATGATTCTGTTGGACGAGCCTGCGGCCGGCATGAATCATTCAGAAACTCACTCGTTAATGGAATTGATTGCTAAAATTCGTAAAGAGTTCAATTTAACAGTCTTGTTGATTGAGCATGATATGAAACTGGTTATGGGTATTTGCGAGCAAATTTTCGTTCTTGATCATGGTGTTAAGATTGAAGATGGCGCTCCAGAGAAAATTAAAACTTCTAAAAAAGTTATCGAAGCTTACTTGGGCGTCGATGCGGATGAGTCACACTAATGCTTAAAGTATCTAATTTAAAAGTTAATTACGGCGCAATTAAAGGATTAAAAGGCATTTCCTTTAACATCAACAAAGGCGAAATCGTTTCCCTTATAGGATCTAATGGTGCTGGTAAAACGACTACGTTAAGAGCACTATCTGGAATCGTAGAATCCGAGGGCCAAATTGAATTCAAAGGTAAAGAGATCTCAAAGGTCCCATCTCATTTACGAGTAACTTTAGGCATTGCTCAATCTCCAGAAGGTCGCGGTATTTTTCCTCAGATGAGCGTGCTAGAGAATTTAGAATTAGGGGCATATACTCGTAACGATAAAGAACAAATTCAAAAAGACTACAATCGCTGTCTGGAATTATTTCCGCGTATTAAAGAACGATTATGGCAAATGGCAGGTACTTTATCTGGCGGTGAACAACAAATGCTTTCGATCTGCCGTGCTTTAATGTGCAAACCTGAACTATTGCTACTTGATGAACCTTCATTAGGTCTAGCTCCGATCATAGTCAGTCAGATTTTTGAAATTGTAAAACAATTAAACTCTGAAGGCATGACGATCTTGTTGGTAGAACAAAATGCGAAGCAATCATTAATGATTTCACATCGCGCTTACGTTTTAGAAACAGGACTTATCACACTAGAAGGTGGCGGTAAGGATTTGTTAAATAACGATGAAGTTCGCCGATCATACCTAGGAATCTAATCTAACTTAGATCGAGTTTATCACTAAAGTTCTTAAAACAGTCTTTTAATGAGTATATAATTTAATTCAATAAACGAATTTTTATATAGGGGACTGTATGAAACGTAAACCATGGCCGTTAATCGTTTTAGCGCTACTTCATTTGTTTGCACCACTGGGAAACATTGTTGCTAATTCCATTTTCGCTAACGTCACAATCGGAACTTACATCAACGCCCTATTTCATCCGGATGAATTGATCAGAACAATTATCTTTCTGTGTATTCCAGTTTTAGGTGGCATCCTGATCTACATTTGCAAGAAATGGAGCTACTACCTGTACTTAATATTGATGATCTTCCCTTTTACATACAGCTACATGTCTTGGCAATCGCAACCGACGATCGAACTGGGCATTTACCTAATCGCGTTCTATCTAATCAATCTTTTAGCAGTTGGTTATTTTATTCTACCGCAAGTTCGCCAAGTGTACTTTGACCCGCGCTTACGTTGGTGGGAAACAAAGCCGCGTTTTAAAGCTGATTTTGAAACCACGTTCACATGGGTTGATCAAAAAGGTAGCGGCGAAATCAAAAACTTGTCTGAAGGCGGTTTGTTCATCGAAACAGATTTGAAAATGAACACGAAAGGCCGTATCGATATCGATTTCAAATACAAGGACCAGAACTATGCGCTAAAAGGCGAGGTTGTCTATTCTAAAAACTCGAATGGCCGCCTTGGCTATGGCATAAGTTTACTAACTAACGATACAGATCGTGAAACAGTAAAGCGTCTGATTTTAGTCATGAGTGAGCAAGGTTTGCTGATCACAGGCCGTGCACCAACACAAGAGGACACATTTACGTACTGGGTAAAACGCCTACTGACTCAACGTAAAGGTTGGGTTCCTGAAACGGATAGCAAAAGCAGGTAATTTGACTTGATCCTTAATAACTTATTTCAAAACCGAAAATTGTACTTTTAATTTGTTGAGTAAGGTCGACCTCGTTAATCCCAATCTTCTCTGTCAAAAAGACAGATTGATTTATATACCTTACAAAAATGTCGTACTGAAGGCTTTCTTTTTTCAGAACTACCGAATTCAGTTTAACTTCGAAGCCTAATTTGGTTTTGGCTTGCCAATTATGAGAATAAATGGACTGAAATACAAACCAGGAACTAGCGAAATTTATATCATATAGGGTATGTTGAAATACTAGTCTCGGGCCAGCGTTCGTTATGCTATAGTAGTAATTTTTGGTTGAGTTATCTACATTTAGAAAATAAGGAGACTGTTCCGATCTGACTAAAATGCCTAAACCCCCGTCAGAAGGCAAAATTCTATTTCGCAGATAGTTTATACTTAAGGTATTTAATGCGAGATACTTAGTACCAAGCAAATCATTCTTAAAATTTACTTCTTTGTATTCATATCCGGCCTCAAAACTTACATTTTCGTTTGTCATTTGATAGCTTAAACCAAATGAATTCGTTAAAAAAAGCCGAAATTCGTTTGAATTTTCTTTTGAATCAGATTGGTGAAAATCATAAAAGAGCGGAGAATATGAAAAGCGAAATAGCCCATCGTTCGCTTTAACAAACGTAGGTTCAGGTTTTTCTATAACCTTGGGCTGATAGACTTTGTCGTAGTTACTTTTGAATTTTTCGGAATACATCATTGGCAGTCCAAAGCATTGGCTTCCCATAAAACCGAAATCATGTTTCAGCTTAATTTTCTTTTTTGAATCGGATTCAACGAGGACAATGTACTCTTTTCTAAAAACATAGTAGGGACTTATTTTTTTTAATTCTTCATCGTAATAAAGAGGACAAGATCCATTTGATTTTCTACTCGATACACAAGTTGACCTAACCCAAAACTCTGTTTTTTTTAGGGACACTCTCAACCAGTAAAAACTTTCAAAATCTAAGCTTATCTCGTCTGAGTTTCTTACTATTGCTAAAAATTTATTATCAATAAGTGAATTTTTGGAGGTTCTTACGGCGCAGTCCTCAAGTAGATCCAGCTGACTAAGATCTACAGACTTATAGTCCTCCCTGACGTCCTCATTTCCCCAAATAAAATCAAAAACTAACAACAGGGCAACTAAGAGTTTCCAGTGTGGTTTAAATTTCATATTCAATTTATCGGTATATTTTTAAATAATTGAACTGAGAGATTTCATTTAATACAAAGGTCCTATTCGACAAAACCAATGATATGTGTCAGAATTTCATATCAATGTCTTTTATTTTACGCCAAGTGCGAGAAATACAGAATCAAAGGCTTCTCTCTGTCTATGGCGGACTTCTCTGCCTCGGTTATTTGTACTTTTGGATTTATTTGTTTCAGTATGGATTTGATTTTAAATTATCATATTTAGAAGAACCCATTTGCTGGCCTTTCTTTAACAGCTGCGACGTGGTCAGAATCTTTTCTCCATCTAACTGGCAGCTCATCTTTGCTATACTTGCTTTTCTTTCGTTATTGAATGCAGTTCTTTTTTTTAAAAGAAAAGTTCATTCCGCCTATGTACTGACTCTACTGCTAGAGTCCATCAGAATTGCTATCATTCTTTATGACTATCGTGTCAGACTTAATCAAAACTATATGTTTACTTTCATTATTGTTTCTTTTTTGTTCGTTGGAAACAAAAGAGAAACAATACCTAGACTCTTGGTACTTTTTTATTTTTGGGCCGGATTCTTAAAATTAAACAACGACTGGCTCTCGGGTTCATCAATATATGGAAACTTATTTCTAATACCTGTGGAGTGCGGTGAAAATTTCGTAGTCTAGGTTAATTATCAAAATGAGACGATTTA